>CACWNW010000001.1 GCA_902762305.1 Fibrobacter succinogenes
CCTCGGGACCATCGAAGGCAGCGTCGAGCTCGTGAAGCAGTCGGGCAAGAGCCCGAGCGACCTCTGCGCGATGGTCTGCTCGCCCGCCGGCACGACGATTGCAGGCGTGGACGCCCTCGAAGAAGGCGCATTCCGCTCGAGCCTCATCAAGGCCGTAGTCGCCGGAACCGAACGCTCTAAGGAATTAGGGAAATAAAAAGTTAGTCATTGGTCATTAGTTATTAGTTGTTAGTTTTAAATTAGGCGGCGTAGCCGCGATTATGAAAAAGCCAATGACCATTGACCAATGACTAGTGACCTGATTCATTAACCATGTCCTCTATCGATTTTTTCACAAAAGAAACAGACACGTCCTCGTTCATCCTGGACGTTCTTTCTTCCGTGGACTACTCGGTAGAGACGCATAGCGACGCCACCCCGCGAAATCAAATCGCGTCAATCGTCATCTGGGACCTGGATTCATTCAAGGGCGAAAGTGTCGCCGCGCTCGCCCGCGTGCGTACGCTCGCCCCCGACGCGATGATCCTCGCCTACGCCGAAAATCCGGAAGCGTACGCGGAAATTCCCGGAAACCTCTACGACATCCTGCTCTCGGTCGAGGCACTGCGCCTGCACCTGATGAGCAAGATTACTAAGCTCAAGGAAATCCAGAGCGCGCGCCGCATTTTCACCGAGCGCATGAGCCACCTCGTGGGCAAAAGCGAATCGATGAAGAAGCTCCGCAAGACGGTCGAGCGCGCCATCCTGCATACCGGCCCGGTGCTCATCCAGGGCGAATCCGGAGTCGGCAAGGACCTTGTGGCCCGCGCCATCGCCTGCATGTACGACAAGTTCGTCGTCGTGAACTGCAGCGCCATTCCCGACTCGCTTTTCGAAAGCGAGCTCTTCGGGCATACGCGCGGCGCGTTCACCGGAGCGCAGAACGAACGCATCGGGCTCTTTGAAGACGCGAACGGCGGCGCCATATTCCTAGACGAAATCGGCGACATGCCCCTGCACGCCCAGGTCAAACTGCTGCGCGTCATCCAGAATCACGAAATCCGCCCCATCGGAGCGAACAAGACGCGCCATATCGACGTGCGCATCATTGCGGCAACGAACCGCGACCTGCGCGAAGAAATCCGCGAGAAGCGCTTCCGCGAAGACCTCTTCTACCGACTGAACGTCATCCCGGTATCGCTATCGCCCCTGCGCGAACGCAAGGAAGACGTCGAGGATCTGGCCAACTACTTTATCCGCCAGTACGCACCCGCGGGCGAACCGTACACGCTTTCGCCCGAAGCCCTCAAGAAACTCGAAGCCCATGACTGGCCAGGAAACATCCGCGAACTCGAGAACGTCATCCAACGCACGCTCTGCTTCACCGATCCCGGCACCATTACGGCAGACGACCTGCAAATCGAGGAAATGGCCTCGCACCCGATCCACCAAATCCAAGGCAATTCCCTTTCCGGGATAAACAGTTTTGACGCGTTCCAGGAAATGCAGCAACAGCAGGAAATCGCATTCCTGAAATCGAAAATCCAGGAATGCGGCGGGTCAATCAGCCTTGCGGCAGAAAAACTCGGGATGCTGCGCACCACGCTCTACAACAGGCTTTCGCGCCTCGGCATCGATGTAAAGAAAATCCGCTAGCCGATGCAGGCCCAGTCCAGCAGGCCTTCGGCACGCGCGCTGCCGGCAGGCGCCACGCGCACAAGTCCGCCATTCACGACCATGATGCGGTCGGCATACTTTTCGGCATACTCGATAGAATGCGTCGAGACGACAACGCCCATCTTGCGCGACGCGGCCAGTTCCCTCAGGGTACGGAACAGCGCATGGCTACGCGGAATATCCAGGAAGGCATTCGGTTCGTCCAGCAGCATCACGTCGACCTGCTGGGCCACGGCCTCGGCAAGGTACACGCGGGTACGTTCGCCGTCACTCAGTTCCGCGACCGGGCGCCTTGCAAAACGCGTCACATCCAGGAGCGCCATCGCATCGTCGATGATGCGTTCGTCCTCGGCACTGCGGCCATCGAGAATTCCAGAATACGGCGTACGGCCAAGCCCAACGAATTCACGCACCGTCATGCGGTCGGGAGGCTGCACGCCCATGCGAACGAGCGAGACCTTCCTTGAAAGTTCAAGCAGGTTCCAGCCATCCTTGCGGTCGTAGACATCCTTGCCGCAAATTTCGACCTTACCCGCAAGCGGAGGCAGCAAACCGGCAAAGACCTTCAGCAGGGTGCTCTTGCCGCAACCGTTCTCGCCCATCAGCGCGACGACCTCGCCCGCCTCCAGGCCAAAATCGAATTCGGCGGCAAACGCGTTCTGCACGCCCGCATAGCCGAACTGCAAACGGGACGCTTCGAGAATCATAAGCCCCTCCCGTTACGGTTACCGCGCAGGAGTACATACAAAATAACAGGAACGCCGATAATGCTCAGCACAGCATTGAGCGGGACCGACACGGGGGAAAGCCCTGCGACAAGCGCAAGTAGCGCACCGCACAGCGAAGCCCCGGGCAAGAGCACGCGATGGTTCGTCGTCCGGAAAAGCATGAAGGCCAAGTGCGGGACGGCAATGCCGATAAAGGCCACCGGGCCACAGTACGCAGTCGCCGCTCCAGCAAGCACGCTCGAACCGAGCAGCACGCAGATGCGCGAGAGCCCGACGCGGACGCCGAGCCCGCGGGCGAAGTCGTCGCCCATATGGATGGCGTTCAGGTAGCGCATGGAGCAAACCACCAGCGCAAGCCCGACCAGGACCGCGATCGCAAAACCGGGAACGGCGCCGAGCGTGAGTCGCCCGAAACTGCCGAGACCCCACGACACGTAGACCTGCAGGCTTTCGGCGTCGGCGCCCGACACTAGCACGTTCACGAGCGCGTTCACGAAGTACCCGACGAGAAGGCCCGCCACAAGGAGTACGGAACTGTTCCTGAACCTCGATGCGAGGACGAGGATGATCTGCGTCACAAGAATCGCCCCGACGGAGGCCGCCCCGAGGACGCCGAGTGCGCCGAAACCGAAGCCGGCGAGAAGCGCGACCGCGACCCCTAGACTCGCCCCGCTGCTGATGCCCAGAACGTAAGGCCCGCAGAGCGGGTTACGGAAAACGGTCTGCAGGCAGAGGCCCGAGACCGAAAGCGCAATGCCGGCAAGCACCGCGGCCACGGCACGCGGGAAGCGCAGCTCCCATAAAATTTTGGTGTGAAAAGGTTCCGCCTCATCCGGCGAGAACACCGCCAGTGCCAGATCGCGCAGGGAAACATCCACCGGACCGGACACCAAAGTCCACGCAAAAAACACCAGAACGCCAAGGAGGACTATTCCGAAGCAGACTGCGGTGCGTCTCATACGCGACCCTATTTCTTCTTGTTTTTCGACTTATCCTTCTTCCGCAATTCTTCGGAAGCTTTCTTGTCGCGGATGTAGTATTCCGCCGGAACGTTGTCGAAGCCCTGGAGGGCGTTCAACCAGTTATCGTTCAGGTCGCGGAACTCGAGCTTCTTCAGGTTGTAGCGAAGCGAATCGCCGGAAACCTTGAAGGTCACGTAGTCCCAACGGATGACCTGACGGTCGCGGAACACTTCACGGCTCACCATGGAGGTGTCGTTATCGAAACGGTAGCGGGCCTTGTAGGCATACTCGCCCGTCATCTGGTAACGGCCGGAGTCGGAATAAGTACGGGTAACACCATAGAGGGTGTCGTTCATGCCGAACGTAAGTTCAGCGTCACGGAACGCATGGCCGTGGGCAACGATCGGAGTGCGCCACACGCCGTAGACCAGTTCCTTGACCTTCTTCTGGAAGACCGTGTCGACCTTCCAGTGGTCGAAGTTGCTCTTGTCGTACTTGGCACGCTGGACGTACTTGCCCGCCTGGATCATCTTGCGAACGCTGTCGGCTTTCGCCTTGGCGATGCTGTCCGAATTGGCCTTCGGGACGTTGGACTGGTTAGTGCGGTCGAGGGAGTCCAGTTTGTGCTGGATCATCTCGTCGAGAGTTGCCTGGGAACCTCGCGGAGCAACGACGGAATCAACCGGCTGCTGGGAGGACTGTGCAAAAGAGACCCCTACAAAAGCGAGGGATACAAACGCTGCGAAAAAACACTTGTGTATAGACAAAATCATCGTCTTAAATTTAGTTAAAGGGTAAAAAAAAATGCCCGCACATCCCAAAAAACGACAAAAAAATGCATACTACACAAAACAAGTCAACAATTTTATATTTGTCGCATGCTCGATTACACCCAAGTACCCAGTCCCTGCTTCGTCCTGGACGAAAAAAGGCTCGTCAAAAACATGGAAATTCTGGACGAAATCCAGAAAAAGACCGGAGTCCACATCATCTGCGCCCTCAAGGGGTACAGTTTCTGGAGGTCGTTCCCCCTCATCGGGAAGTACCTCCGCGGGGCGACCGCATCGAGCCTCAACGAGGCCCGACTTGCACGCGAGGAGATGGGTAAGGAAGTCCACGTATTCGCGCCCGTCTATTCCGACGACGAAATCGACGAGATTCTTTCGCTGGCCGACCACATCAGCTTCAACAGCTTCAGCCAGTGGGAGCGCTTCAAGGACAAGACACTTAAGGCGGGGGTCAGCGCCGGCATCCGCGTGAATCCCGAGTTCTCGACCGTCGAGACCGACCTGTACAACCCGTGCGGCAAATATTCCAGACTCGGGGTCACCGAAAAAGAATTCAAACCGGAACTCTTGGACGGGATCGAGGGGCTGCACTTCCATGCCCTGTGCGAGCAGGACGCCGACGCCCTGGAAGGCGTGCTGGCGGCTTTCGAGAAGCACTTCGGCAAGTACATCGACCAGATGAAGTGGGTGAACTTCGGAGGCGGGCACCACATCACGCGCAAGGACTACCACAGGGACGAGCTCGTCCGCATCCTCAAAGGATTCATGCAGAGGCACCCGGGCGTGCAGGTCATCATGGAACCGGGAGAGGCCGTCGGGTGGCAGACGGGCGAACTTGTGGCCACGGTCGAAGACATCGTGCATAACGAAGTGGACATCGCGGTCCTGAACGTCTCGGTCAGCGCGCACATGCCCGACTGCCTCGAGATGCCCTACAGGCCTATGGTCACGGGCTCCGGAATGCCCGGCGAAAAGAAGTTTACATACAAATTAACAGGCTGTTCCTGCCTGGCCGGCGACCAGCTCGGCGATTTCTCGTTCGACGAACCGCTCAAGATCGGCGACCGCATCATCTTCGAGGACATGATCCACTACACCATGGTGAAGACCACGTTCTTCAACGGGGTAAGGCACCCGAGCATCGGCAAGTTCGACATGGACGGCAAATTCCACCTGCTGCACAAGTTCACGTACGAACAGTTTAAAGACAAACTGTAGTTGGTCATTAGTCATTGGTCATTAGTTATTAGTGCTTCGGGTTGCGGGATGTTTATTGCTAGATGCAAGATGTTTGTTGCGGGAAGGATGTAATGATTTTTAAAAGCGAAGAAGAGACGTTAGCGTGGGCAGAGGAATTCGGCAAGTCGCTCAAGGCGGGCGACATGGTCGCGCTATACGGGAACCTCGGCGCTGGCAAGACAGTGATGAGCCGCGGCATCTGCAAGGGTCTCGGCTTCGAGGGCGCAGTCTGCTCCCCCACCTACACCATCCTCCACGAATACCCGAACGACCCGACTATCTTCCACTTCGACCTGTACCGCCTCGAACCCGGCACCGAACTTTACGAAGTCGGGTTCGACCACGACTACCTCGCGAAGGGAATCAGCCTAATAGAATGGCCCGAACGCCTCGAGGGCGAAACGGGCGACATCACACACAAGATTAGTATCGAAATCGTCTCGGAAAACGAACGCGAAGTGACACTCGAGAAGTTCGACAGGCAATAGCGCTAGAACGCGAACTTCAAGCCGACCGTAAACATGCCGACCTGCCCCCAGCCGAATTCGGCGAAAGCGGAGAAAGGCGAGCCCAGTTCAAGACCCAGTATAGCGCCATTGAACATGAACATGGCTCCTTCGCTCCAGATTATAGCGCCCACGCCGAAATAGGAATACAACCTGACAAATTTAAAATTCAGGTAGTTCAACTTGAATCTCGGAATAATGGAAACTACCGGTCGCGCAGCAACCGTCGTATAGTCGATCATGATGCCAGTTTCGATCAGGTAAAAGAGTTCATAGCCATAGCCGATAGAATACGCGACGAATCCGGCATCCTCATCCCCTCCGTCGTCATCTAGGGCAATCATGTCTAGTAGAGCGGTAACCGGGAAAAAACCGGCAAAAAAGGAGACATTATGGCGACGTTTCCGCCAGGCCTGCTTCCAGGATTCCTTCTTTTCCGGCTCGGGCTGAACCGCCCGCGCATCGTCGTAGGTAATGGTCGGCTCTTGCGCGGGCGCTGCCGGCGCGTTTTCGACATAGAAAACCTGCTGGGTCCCCACGGCAGATTCATCGACCGGAGTCTGGACTTCGTAATAGACAGGCTGTCCACCGTCCTTCGCGGGCACAACCAGATATTGCACGCCATCCCGCTCGACCAGCGTCCCTTGCACCATATTTTCGGCCTGGGCAAGCGCCAAGGAACAGCCGAGCAACAAGGCCATAGGCAGAATGCTATTCAGTTTCATCGGGAACCTCCGCGAATCCTTTCCATCCAAAATAATCTTTTTCCGCAATAAAAGCCTAAAGAGCACAGAATGAAGCCAAAAAAGTGACAAAAAACACCTGATGAAGCCCAGTTTTTCTATTTTTGCGCTCGCAAACAGAAAAATTTCGAAAAATGGGTTTTGTAGAAATTATCATCGTCGCCATCGTCGAGGCCATGGACTGCTTCGCGGTCGCCATTGCCACCGGGCTTTCCAAGTCGGGTATCCGCTATAGCCGCGCGATGCTCCAGGCAGTGAGTTTCGGAGTATTCCAGGGCGGAATGACGCTCATCGGGTACTTCCTCGGGAGTTTCGCCGAACGCTGGTTCAGTTCCGTCGCCACCCCCATCGCCTGCACCATCCTCTGCATTCTGGGCGCACGCATGATATGGGGCGCCATCCGCGGGGACAGAGGCGAAGAAGAAGGCGAGCAAATCGCGGCAAAGAACCTCACCATCGCAAACATCCTGCTGCTTTCGGTCGCGACAAGCATCGACGCCTTCGCCGTAGGAATCTCCTTCGCGTTCGTGAACGCAGACATGGTATTTGCCACATCAGCCATCGCTTTCGCGAGTTTCGCCATGGGCGTTATCGGGTACGAAATCGGCATGCACGCCGCAAAGCGTTTCAAGACGAAGATACCCGAGATTATCGCCGGCATAATCCTCATCGGCATCGGCGTGAAGATGCTGTTCTAGCCGTTTCACACGGGAACAAACTGCCCGCAGCATTGACGCTGCGGCTTTTTTATGCTATATTTGAATTTGCGAATGAATTGCAAATTCGTTCCGGCAGGGACGGTGCGGTCCATTCAAAGAGGCGAAATGGAATACAAGACCCAGACACGGCAGATTATCATGGACTACATGGTCGAAAATCCGGACCGAATTTTCAAGGCGTCCGATATCGCCAAAAACTTGCCTTCCGTCTCGCTCAGTACCATCTACCGCAACCTTTCGCGCCTCGAGAAGGCGGGCCTCGTGCAGATTGTCGGTGCCGAAGAGAACAAGGAACTCCAGTACCGATACACGGGCCCAGGCAGGTGCGAGGCCAAGATGCACCTCGTCTGCAAGATTTGCGGCAAGTTCTTCCACCTCGATGGCCCGGCCCTCAAGATGCTGCTCCTCTCGGTACAGCGCATCAAGGGGTTCGAACTGGACCAGCAACAATCCGTCCTGCTCGGCCGCTGCGCCGAGTGTTCCCGGAGGCGCGTGCGCCATGGCTAAGGAACTGTTCGACAGGCTGCTGGTTCTGCTCGCATCGCTTTACGTGTCGCGGCACCTGGAACACCATTGCCACGGCGAACACTGCCACGTCTGCCACCACATCCACCGCTGCCTAGAGTTTATCTCGGTTTGCACGGAACTGGTTGTCGAGCCTTTCGAACTTGCCCTGAGCGGAGTCTTTTTCAAGCTCCCCCGCATCAAGGTTCTCGATACGTGCCGAGCCACCCTTGTTTCGCAAAAGGTCCTGTTGTTGAATTAACCGGCACCGCCATCAAATCAACAACCTAGCGGCAAGCGCCGCCCAACAACACCAAAACTGCAGTCCATACGGACAAGGACCTTTATATGAAAAAAGTTGCATCCATTGCAATATTGTTTTTTGCGTTAGCATTCATGCTGACCGCCTGCAACACGGAATCCGGGAAAAAGGATTCCGCACCGAAAAAGATTTCCGTCGTCGCGACCATCTACCCGCAGTACGACTGGCTGAAGAACGTGATCGGCGAGCATGCCGATGCAGTTGACCTGAAACTGCTCATCAAGAACGGTACCGACCTTCACAGTTACAAGCCCTCGGCACAGGACATCGCGGCCATCGCCAAGGCCGACCTTGTCGTTTACGTGGGCGGCGAGTCTGACGAATGGATTGAGAAGGCTCTTGAGGCTACCCCGAAAGAAGGGCGTATCGCATTGAACCTAATGAAGGCACTCGGTGAACGCGTCAAGGAAGAGGAAGTCGTGGAGGGCATGCAGGCCGAGGAAGAGCATCACCACGAACACGGTGACGAGCATGAAGAACATGCCGAAGAACACGAGCACGAAGAACATCACGAACACGCCGAAGCGCCCGAAAACGACGAGCACATATGGCTCTCGCTGAAGAACGCGGAAATACTGGTGAAGAACATCGCGGAATCCATCGCGCAACTCGACCCAGCCAACGCCGAAACCTACAAGGCGAACACCGACGCGTACATCTCGAAAATCCGCGAACTGGAGGCGAACTTCACAGAAGCCCTTGCAGGGGCCTCGCAAAAGACAGTCCTGTTCGGAGACCGTTTCCCGTTTCGCTATCTGGTGGACGATTATGGTATTAAGTATTATGCCGCGTTTGTTGGCTGTTCCGCCGAGAGCGAGGCGAGCTTTGAAACGGTTGCGTTCCTTGCGGGGAAGATGGATTCTCTACAACTGCCCGCCATCTTCACGATTGACGGGAGCAACGGGAAAATCGCCCGAGCCATTCTCGAAGCAAGCAAGAACTCCAAGAACGCGCAGGTCTTGACGCTCAACTCTATGCAATCGGTGACGGACGAACAGATAAAGGCCGGCGTCGATTACCTCTCCATCATGCGCGACAACCTGGAAGTATTGAAACAGGCTTTGAAATAAGCAAGAAAGAACGATTATGAACGAACTCATCCCTCTGATAAAATGCCGACAGCTGACTATCGGCTACGGAAGCAAGGACCTGGTCCGCGATCTGGATTACGACGTGAACGTCGGGGACTACCTCTGCATCATCGGCCGCAACGGTTCCGGCAAGACTACATTCTTGCGGGGCATTGCAGGCTTGCTCAAGCCTAAGTCCGGAGATATTGAATTCTGTGAAGGGCTCAAGCGCAGCGAGATCGGTTACCTGCCGCAGATGACGCTCGTTCAGAAGGATTTTCCCGCTTCGGTAGAAGAAATCGTACTATCCGCATTCCAGGGCAAGTACCGCCTGTTGCCGTTTTATGGACGGGCCCAGCGGGACCGCGCCATGGAATGCATGGCGCTGACCCGCACCGAAAGTTTGCGCAAGTCTTGCTTCCGCGAACTTTCGGGTGGCCAAAAGCAGCGCGTGCTCTTGGCCCGGGCCCTCTGTGCAGCCGAGCGCCTGCTCCTCCTCGATGAACCCGTCACCGGCCTCGATCCCGAATCCTCAGAAACGATGTACCGTGTCATCAAGGACCTGCACAAGAAAGGGATAACTATCGTCATGGTGACACACGATGTGGACTCCGCCCTGAGCGATGCCACGCGCGTGATGAACTTCGACCAAATTTCTGTGAAGGGGAAATAACCATGCCAGAAATTATTGAAAAAATTTCGTTCTACTTGGACTTCCCTTTCGTGCAGTACGCGATTATCGTAGGCGTGCTCGTTTCGCTCTGTTCTTCGCTTTTGGGCGTGACGCTCGTACTCAAGCGCTACTCCTATATCGGTGACGGCCTTTCGCACGTGGCCTTCGGCGCACTCGCTATTGCATCGGTGCTAAAGCTTACGAACAATATGCTGCTGATTTTGCCCGTAACCATAGCTGTAGCGATACTCTTGCTCTGCACCGGGAAAAATGCACGCATCAAGGGCGATGCCGCAGTCGCCATGGTATCGGTCGGAGCGCTTGCCATCGGTTACCTGCTGATGAACATCTTTTCAACTTCGGCAAACATCTCGGGCGATGTCTGCACAACGCTTTTCGGTTCCACTTCGATTCTCACTTTGAAGGCAGAAGAAGTCTACCTGTGCATCATACTCTCTTGCATAGTCATTTTCTGCTTTGTCCTGTTTTACAATAAGATATTCACCATCACCTTCGACGAGAATTTCGCACGTGCCACGGGCGTCAACACAACGATTTTCAACCTGCTGATTGCCGTCATTGTCGCTATCATCATCGTGCTTGCCATGAACCTTGTGGGTGCGCTCCTGGTGTCGGCCCTCGTGGTTTTCCCGGCGCTTTCGGCCATGCGCGTATTCAAGAGCTTTTTCTCGGTGACGGTCGCTGCGGCCACCATATCCGTGATTTGCTCACTCATCGGCATCGTGATTGCCATTCTCGCAGGGACCCCCGTGGGTTCTACCATCGTGGCGGCGGATATCGTAGTTTTCGGTCTATTCTACCTGATAGGTATTGCACGAAACGGCGGTAATTAATTTGTCCAAATATTTCAAGAAAACAGCAATCGCATTTATTGCCGTGCTCCTGTTCGCCCTGAACGCCTCCGCGAAGGATTCCGGCGGGAATGCATCCAAGAAAATCGACATCGACCTCACCCGAATGAGCAGCACCATGGTGTATGCGTATGTATTCAAGATGGTGAACGAACCCACGAAGTTCATCGGGAAGCGCATCAGGATGAAGGGCGTCTTTTCGAGTTACTACGACCAGGAAACCAAGAAACGGTTTTTCGGTTGCGTGATTGCGGATGCGCTCGCCTGCTGCTCGCAAGGGCTAGCCTTCGAACCCGCCAAAAAACGCAAGTTCCCAGACGAATTTCCGGACGAAGGAACGAAAATCGAAATCACCGGCGATTTTGAAATGGCAGAAGACGGGGACGATGCCTACCCCATCATCCGCAACGCAAAAATGTCGAACGAGTAATTCATGGTGAAAGTATCTAGGGCAATAATCGTCATCTTGCTGATTGCGGGACTGCTTTCGGTCGCGCAACACCATCACGACGATTTCGACGGGCACGAAGACTGCCCGATTTGCGCCCTGGTGCAAGATGGCCTGGATTATCACGACTATACACCGCAAATCGCCGTTTTCTGGGCGGTTCTCTTCACGCTTGCCGGCGCGGAATGCACCCGCAAGGCCAACCCGCATTTCCATTTTTACAGGCCGCGCGGGCCGCCCGCGATTTTCGCCTAGCCTGTAAAAACTCAAACCGCAACATCCTGCTTTTTGCCTAGCGAAGTTCCGCCGGGCGTTTTCAGGCATTCCGCTTCTATCAACGCGGACTGGAATGTTGCACCCCATAGCCGCCAGCACAGCGGCATATTCAACAAACGAGTAAAAAATGAAATTTATCAAGACCCTTTCCGTTGCCCTTCTCAGTTCCGTTCTTTGCGCATTCTTCGCCGCCTGCGGCGACAACAACAGCACCTCTACCGACCAGCACGAACACTTCGAAGTCGAAGGCTGGAACCTTTACTGGCCCAACTGGGAACTCGCCTACAGCGTCTATCGCGGCAAGGCCGATACTAGCCTCGAAGTGCTCAAGGTGAACGCGAACTGCATGAGCGAACACATCAGCATAAAGTTCCTCGACGAAAACAAGAAAGAAGTCGCAGGCCCGAGCGACGACGAGCACTCCCTCGGCTGGGAAGTCGGCGACAGCAAGCTTCTCGACATCCACTGGGAAGGCGGCTGGGGATTCCACCTCAAGGGCATCAAGGAAGGCGAAACGACATTGATCCTGAAGGTCAACCACCACGGCCATGCCGATGCGCGCACGCCGGAAATCCGTATCGTCGTAGACAAATCCCTGAAGGCGGACGAATGCCCGTTCCAGGAAGACGAAGATGAAGACTAGCCTTTTCAGGGCTACCATGGGGAGCCTCCTGCTGGGAG
This sequence comes from Fibrobacter succinogenes, assembly GCA_902762305.1. Lineage (GTDB taxonomy): Bacteria > Fibrobacterota > Fibrobacteria > Fibrobacterales > Fibrobacteraceae > Fibrobacter > Fibrobacter succinogenes_I. The sequence goes on from CACWNW010000001.1 coordinate 12,188, forward strand.
GCCACCTTCATTCTTTTGCCCAAGAATTTGTACAGGATTTGGGGAGTTCAACAATAGAGGCGGAAAGCCCGAAGCAGGCCCTGCTGGAGGGACTGCGCGAAGATGAGGATTTGAAAGGAGCCGTGCTCGAACGCGAGATTTCGACGACCATCGCGGAAACTATCAGGAACGAGCCCGACGTGGCCATCCGTTCGATGGGGCCGGCTGCGGCGCGGCCAGTAATCAAGGGACTTTCGGGGAGCCACGTAGAAGTGACGGAAGACGGCTCCTTCTGCGGCGACATGAGCGCCACGTCGCCGGACCATGCCGTAGCATCGGAAGTGCTTACGGCGCAAAAACTGCGCGTACTGCGCGGGCCAAACATTTTATTGCATTCCTACTCAGCTGCAGGCGGCGTCGTGCAAGTCGAACGCAAGGACATTCCCTTCAGCGATTCGATTTTTCACGGTTACGTGGCGTGGTATGCAGAAAGCGGACAACCGGGAATCGCGACAGCCGTCGGTGCGAATGCGTATGCGATGGGATTCTCGGTCAAGGGAGAACTTTCGGGACGGCGCATGCGTGACATGGAAACACCCGAAGGGACGCTCGAAAACACGGACATAGAAAACACAGGAGGCAGCGTCGGTGCCGCCTACGCGCTGGGGCGTTTCAGGTTCGGTGCATCGTACCGCTGGTTCGAAAGCGCATACGGGATTCCCGGCGGTTTCATCGGCGGGCACCCAGACGGAGTGGATATCGACCTGTGGAAGCGCGACCTCACGGTTCGCGGACTCTACTTGCCGGCGAACCGCTCCGGCGATACGCTGGATATAACGGCCCGCATAAACCGCTACCACCACAAGGAATATGAGGATGAATCCGTGGGGGCCGAGTTCGCCGTGAACCAGGAAAATTTACGGATAGAAAAATCCATGACGAATTTGGGTTCCCTTTTCGGGCTGCGATTCGGAGCGGAACTCGACAGCCGCTCGGTAAAGATGGGAGGCTACGTGTTCACGCCACCGACCCGCTCCTACGGGGCATCGCTCTTCGCGGTCGCCAGTGCGGGTGGGTGGCGCGGCCTCGAGATGACTTTTTCGGGAAGGCTCGGTGGAGAGTTTTTCCGCCCGCAAGAAAGCGTTGTCGTCGACAAGGATGCCATCGAAGACAGGAATTTCGCACTATGGGCATTTGACGCGGAATTTTCGCAGAGGGTCGGCATCGGCAAGTTCCTGACGCTCGATATATTTCGGACGACGCGGGCCCCGACCATCGAGGAACTTTACAATCAGGGGCCGCACCTAGCGGCCTATACCTACGAACGCGGAAACCACAAGCTCGACGCCGAAAGCGGATATGGAACGGAAATAGAATACCGCTCCTACGGGGAACTGCTTTCGTGGCGAGCGGCCGCGCACGGCACGTGGTTCTTGAACCACCTCGCCCCGCGAGCATCCGGGGACACGAACTGGTCGCAACTTCTGCCCATATACCAAGTGCGGGGCGACGAGGCCCTGCTCTTTGGCGCAAGCGCCTCGGTACAGACAACGGCAGAGCTGGGCCTCCGTGCCTCCGCGGCGGCGAGCTACGTGCGCGGCATTTTCCGCGACGGTGACTGGGGCGACATGCCTCAGATTCCCCCATTCAAGTTCCACGGAGAATTGGGCTACATCTGGGATCACCTGCAAGCCTCCGCCTACTGCGACTTCGCGCTTGCGCAGAACTTCGTAGATCGTTACGAAGAGCCGACCCCCGGTTACATCACTGCGGGAGCCGTGCTGGAAATTCGTTGGAAACTCGCACTCGCGAAATACAGCCTCGTGATTCGCGCCGACAACATCCTCGATGCCGATGTGCGCAACCACCTTTCGCGCCTCAAGTCCGTAATGCCGGAAAAAGGCCGCAATTTCAGCGCACTCGCGAAGGCCGAATTTTGACCTGCAGGTGATTTGCAGAAGCAAACACGGATGCGGGTGACCGCACCTACGCAGGCAAAATGCGCGGGTGGGAACTCGCACGTGAAAAGCGCGTGGAAAGCGCGTGGAGAAGTCTGAATGCGGGAAGTGCGCAAAAACGCAAACCAAAAGCGGAAAGAAGGCAGAAGGAAAGCGCAAAACAGGAAAAATGGCTGACCAAAACCCCAAAATCGAGAAGTTGGTCAGCCACTTTTCAAACAAAGTAACAAAGTTTTCGTCTAAAGCGCAACCAGGAGTTTACAAACCATCGGTCTGGCGGGTGTTCGCCGGCTAATTTCGCAATACATGGCGGACCATTTTCACAAAAACACCAATTTAGTCAGCCATCCCGCACCTCAATGTTACATACAACTTAATATTCTGGCTGACTAAAATTCCAAAAACAGGCTTTTGGTCAGCCAAAACACCACAAGATACAGCCAAAACACCGCAAGATACAGCCAAAACGCCGAAAAAACATCGCGCAGCACCGAAAAAGCGCAGCAATGTCCACAACAACATCCCGCCACTAAGCACGAAGGACCATAACCCCCAAGTAATACAAGCAAAAAGGGCCGCATCGCTGCGGTCCCTTTTTGCAAATGTGAAATTAGAGATGTGTAATGTGAAGTGAAATTAATTAGTCATTCCACATCACACATTTCACATTAGTCCTTACCATAAACCTTTTCGGCGTAGGTCACGGTAGCGCCGAGGTATTCGCGGTTCATCTTGGCGATGTAATCCACGGTGATACCCTTCGGGCAGGCGGCCTGGCATTCGTAAAGGTTCGTGCAGTTGCCGAAACCTTCCTTGTCCATCTGGGCGACCATGGCCAAGACGCGCTTCTTTGCTTCAACCTTGCCCTGGGGCAAGAAGCTGAGGTGAGAAACCTTGGCAGATACGAACAACATAGCGGATGCGTTCTTACAGGCGGCCACGCAGGCACCGCAACCGATACAGGCGGCAGCGTCAAAGGCGCGGTCGGCATCAGCCTTGGGAACCGGAATCGTAGAAGCTTCAGGAGCAGCACCCGTGTTGACGGAAACGAAGCCGCCAGCCTGGATGATGCGGTCGAAAGCGGTACGGTCGACGGCGCAGTCACGGATAACCGGGAATGCGGCGGCGCGCCACGGTTCGATCACGATGGTGTCGCCATCCTTGAACTTGCGCATGTGAAGCTGACAGGTGGTGGTCGCATGGTCGGGGCCGTGCGGCATACCGTTGATGACCAGCGAGCACATACCGCAAATACCTTCGCGGCAGTCGTGGTCGAAAGCGAAGCCTTCCTTGCCCTGCTTCATCTGTTCTTCGTTCACGATGTCGAGCATCTCGAGGAAAGACATGTCCGGAGAAACGTCGTTGATCTTGACAGTTTCGAACTGTCCCTTGGTCTTGGCATCCTTCTGGCGCCAAATCTTCAAAGTCAAATTCAGTCCGCTCATTATTTGTAGCTCCTAGTTGCAAGGTGGACATTATCAAAGGTAAGGGGTTCCTTGGAGAGTTCCGGAGCGACACCATCGCCCTTGTACTCCCAAGCACCGACGTAGCAGAAGTTCTCGTCGTCGCGCTTGGCTTCGCCTTCCGGAGTCTGGCTTTCTTCACGGAAGTGGCCGCCGCAAGATTCCTTGCGGTGCAGGGCGTCGAGAGTGAGGACTTCGGCAAACTCGAGGAAGTCGGCGACGCGGCCGGCACGTTCGAGGTTCTGGTTGAAGGAACCTTCGGAACCGACGACGTTCACGTCTTCCCAGAATTCCTGGCGGAGGGCCGGAATCTTTTCGAGAGCGGTCTTGAGGCCGGCCTCGTTACGAGCCATGCCCACGTATTCCCACATGATGTTACCGAGTTCACGGTGGAACTCGTTAACCGTGCGGTGACCCTTGACGGAGAGGAGCTTGTGGATGCGTTCTTCGGTCTGCTTCTTGCAGTCTTCGAAGGCGGCATCGGATTCGGAAACCTTCTCGAGCTTGGTGCCAGCGAAGTAACCGCCGATGGTGAACGGAATCACGAAGTAACCGTCGGAGAGGCCCTGCATAAGAGCAGAAGCACCGAGGCGGTTTGCACCGTGGTCGGAGAAGTTGGCTTCACCGAGGACGAAGCAACCCGGGATGGTAGACATCAAGTCGTAGTCAACCCAGAGGCCGCCCATCGTGTAGTGGATGGCCGGGAAGATGCGCATCGGGACCTTGTACGGGTCTTCGTCGGTGATCTTCTCGTACATCTGGAAGAGGTTGCCGTACTTGGCAGACACGCCGGCAACGCCCATGCGCTGGATAGCGTCGGCGAAGTCGAGGTACACAGCCTGCTTGGTGTTGCCCACGCCGAGGCCGGCGTCGCAAACCTGCTTGGCGTTACGGGAAGCCACGTCACGCGGGACGAGGTTACCGAAGCTCGGGTACTTTTCTTCGAGGTAGTAGTAACGATCTTCTTCCGGAATCTGGTCCGGGCTGCGGGTATCGCCCGCCTTGCGCGGAACCCAAATACGGCCGTCGTTACGGAGAGATTCGCTCATCAAAGTGAGCTTGGACTGCAGGTCGCCGTGGCGAGGAATGCAAGTCGGGTGAATCTGCGTGTAGCAGGGGTTAGCGAACAGGGCGCCGCGCTTGTAGGCACGGAAAGCAGCCGTCACGTTGGAACCCTGGGCGTTAGTAGAAAGGTAGTAGACGTTACCGTAACCACCGGTGCAGAGGCACACAGCGTCACCCACGTGGCTTTCGAGTTCGCCAGTAATGAGGTTACGGACGATGATACCGCGAGCCTTGCCGTCGATAACGACGAGGTCCATCATTTCACGACGCGGGAACATCTTCACCTTACCGGCGGCAACCTGGCGCATGAGGGCCTGGTAGGCACCGAGCAAGAGCTGCTGACCCGTCTGACCGCGAGCGTAGAACGTACGGGAAACCTGCGTACCACCGAAGGAGCGGTTGTCGAGGAGGCCACCGTATTCACGGCCGAACGGAACACCCTGGGCGACGCACTGGTCGATGATGAGGTTGGAGTTTTCGGCCAAGCGGTGCACGTTGGCTTCGCGAGCGCGGAAGTCACCGCCCTTCACGGTATCGTAGAACAGACGGTAAACGGAGTCGCCGTCGTTCTTGTAGTTCTTGGCAGCGTTGATACCACCCTGGGCAGCAATGGAGTGTGCGCGACGGGGGCTATCCTGGATGCAGAAAGACTTGACATTGTAACCAAGTTCGGCGAGGGATGCGGCGGCAGAAGCACCGGCAAGGCCAGTACCAACCACGATCACCGTGAACTTACGCTTGTTGGCGGGGTTCACGAGCTTGAGTTCGAACTTATGCTTGGTCCACTTTTCTTCGATGGAACCACCGGGGATTTTAGAATCAAGAATCATTAGTGGGCTCCTTAAAATTAAGCGTTAAAAGAAACTTCGACGGTGCCGACAGAAGGAATCACGTAAGAAGTCTTGGCGGCTTCCTTTTCCTTCTTCATCTGTTCATACTGCGGCTGGAGGGCGCGAGACTTTTCGATGAGGGCCTGCGTACCCGGCTGGTTGCCCAGGTAGAAGGCGGCAATCGCGGTAATGCCGAAGCCGAGGGCCACAACGACGCTGTAGACGATACCGCAGACGTCGATAATCGGAGTCCACTTCTGGTGAGCGATACCCATGGTCTGGAACGCAGAAGAAATGGCGTGGAAGAGGTGCATGCCGATAACGAACATGCTGATCACGTAGAAGGCGGCCCATGCCGGGTTCGCGAACATCTGGATCGTGGTGAGCCACATGTCACGGACAATCTCACCTTCGGCATTCACGTAGAGGTAGTGTTCGCCGAACTTGAGCATCATGAGGTGCTGGATGAGGAAGCCGACGATGAAGAGGCCAGACCAGATCATGGTGAAGGTCGCGAAAGTCTTCTTGCCCTTGCGAGCACTGACTTCGTATTCGATTCCGCCGCGGGCCTTCTTGTTCTCAATCTTCAGCGTCACCGCGAGGAAGATGTGGAGGGCGAAGGCGCCCACGAGCACGAGCTCGACAAGGTAAATCAGCTTCACCGGAAAGTGGAGCGGGTTGAACCCGGTCAGGAACTCGGTGTAGGCATTGTACGATGCCTGTGCCGACGCCTGGTCGAAGTTCAGGAGCTGGAAGTTACCACACATGTGGCCCAAGATGAACAGAGCCAAAAAGGCGCCCGTGCATCCCATGATCTGCTTCTTACCGATGGAAGAGGTAAGATACTTGACGATCCATTGCATTGAGTTGTGTCTCCTTGAGAGGGTTATTTTTGAAACTTAGAGGACGCAGCAAGCCTTGAGGGAAGGCATTTCGTAAGCGTAGCGTTCGTCTTCCTTGAACCAGAAGTCAAGTTCACGCTTGGCAGACTCGGGGCTGTCGGAGCTGTGCACGACGTTTTCAGTCATGGAAGGGGCAAAGTCGTAGCGGAGGGTACCGGGTTCCGCCTTGGCCGGATTGGTAGCACCGTTGATGGCGCGAACCTTGGCAATGGCATTTTCGCCGCCGAGGGCGAGCATCACGGACGGGCCCTTGGTCATGTAGGCTTCGAGTTCCGGGAAGAACGGCTTTTCCACGTGTTCGGCGTAGAAACCGCGAGCGTCTTCGGAGGTCATCTGGTGCATCTTCACGGCGCAGACAGAGAGACCGGCACTGATATAGCGGTCGATAATGCGGCCCACGAGGCCGGACTTGACGGCATTGGGCTTGATCATTGCAAATGTCATTTCCATAGTAGGTACCTTTTGGTTAAAGATGTGCGAAATATAGATTTTTTGAGGGTCTTTGGTCATTAGTCATTAGTTGTTAGACTTAATAATCGCGGCTACGCCGCCAAACCAGAAACTAGTGACCAATGACTATTGACTAGTGACTACTCCTCAGATTCAATCTTCTTCATCAGCTCTTCGGCGAGCTTTCCGCCGGACTTGATGTTGTCGATGAGCCAGGTCACGTCCTTCCCCATTTCGCTATTGGGGTAGGTCTTCTGGAATTCCTCTAGGACCTGGAGTGCGAGGGAATCGTTGTGCAAGTTCTCGTTCAAGACAAACCCGCGGCTGAACATAGCCTTCTCGGCATCCGGAGACTTAGGCCACATCTTGTAGAACGTGTAATATTCGGCTTCGGCCATAGAGAACCGTTCGGCCTCGGATTCAACCTGCGCAACCTGGAGCGTAGCCAGAGCGAAGAGCGAGTCGTTTTCCGGGTAGCGGTCACGGAGTTTCTTCCACATCGCCAACGAGGCTTCGTAGGCACGCATCTTGTAAAGCGAATCGGCACTACGTGCAATATCGGCCGGTGTCGCCAGCGTATTCACCGACAAGTCGCTCCTGAACAGGCGAACATCTGCAGCAGCCAGAATATCGGCTTCGCGACGTTCCTTACGTGCAGCGCGGAAGCCGCTCAACTTGCTAGAAATCAACTGTTTGCGGACATCCTCGATTTCCTTGCCCTTGTAGAGCAGGCCATTGAAGTAGAATTCGTGCTTCAGGATGTTCTCGGGGAACCTGATGTAGTCGTTTATGTCTTCCTTCGAATCCTCGAAACTGAGACGCGGGCGAAGCGGGTTGCCATTCTTGTCGAAGAACGCCTTCAGGGAATCCTCCGGAAGCATATCCTTCTGGGGCGCCATTTCGGCGTAATGAGCAAGGATGTAGTTGTTGCGGGTCATGCGCAGGAATGCACGGAATTCCCACGAGCGGTCGAGCTTGAGGCTACGAGCTTCGTCGGCGAAAGACGCACTTTCGGCAAGGCTATGCACAATGCGATCCCTGGAGCGGTTGTTTTTCGGCATACCCGGTTCTTCGGCAAGAATCTTCAAGAAGTCGCCTTCGGTAAAGAAGGGCTTTCCGTTCTTGGAGATAAGCACATAGCTGGAATCCAGTTCCAGGAAGACGCCATTCAGCATGCGGTTTTCGACATCACCCTTCACGCGGTCGAAAGGCTTAACCTCGGGCGGGAACTCCTTCACGAGGTAGAACACGTGGCGACCGGGAGTCATCGATGCCGCAAGGACCGGAGAAACCGTACCCTCGGGCTTACCCGAGAACGCCTCACGCAGGCCGTTGACGAAGCCGATGCCGTACGGGAGTGCGAAGCCATCCTTCACCTTCCCCACATAACCGCCCTTTGCAGCCGTTTCCTTGTTCTCGCTGTACTTTTCGGCCAGAGCCTTGAACTGTTCAAGATCGTTCACGGGAGTCTGGAACAGCTTTGCAAGCGCGGCGGAATCCGCCATCTGCACATGGTAAACTTCAAATGCCGGAGCCGTCTTGAATTCTTCCTTGTGGCTCTCGTAGTATGTTTCAACATTCGGCGGGACAATCTTCTCGATTACGACCGGGAACTTCTCGTTGACTTCCTTGATGGTGGTTTCCATCAGGTTGCGCCTGTATTGGCGAAGGAAGTTTGCAGTATCGCCGCCCGCCTCCTTGAATTTTTCAGCCTCACGCGAAATGAGCAGATGCTCGGCCACCTTCCCACGGACATCGATGAACTCCACTTCGCTGGAATCCTTCGCGAATTCACTCTTGTGCGTATTGAAATAATTGCGCAGGTCCGCATCGGAGAACGTGAGGCATTCCATGGAATAGTAGCGCTGGTACACGAGCGTGAGCAGGCGGTCTTCGAGGTTCTTCGAATAGGCTTCCCAGCGGCTTCCGAGTTCAGGGAAATCCTTCAGGGCCTTCGAGACCAAGGCAGCTTTCGAGATAAGATTGCTAGCGATTTGCCCCTCGGAAGAACGATCCTCCCCCGAAATCTTAATCTCGAGGTCCAAGTCCTCGGCGTAGACAATTTCGGTATCGACCCGAGCAATCTTGTCTTCGCTCGCACCGATTCCATTGCAGCCCATCAGGGCGGCACAGCAAAGGGAACTGATAAAAAGAAATTTTTTATTCATCAAATCCTCGTAAAAAAGCTTAAAACCCGCTTAAATATAGTCAAATGCAAATTCACGAACGCTTCGCCGAACGCAAAAAGCACCCCAAAAAGCAGGTTCAGGGCATCTCTGCCGCAGCGGCAACAACTGCCGCCAAGACAATAGTGCAAAAGCCAAGAATGATCAATGCGGCACCGACAACAGTGCCTATAAGTTCGCGGCGTTTGTAATCAGCCGGATTGTAATCGGGAACACAGTCCGTTATCTTGCCGGCACCGAGCCTTCCCATGAAGACAATTTCCGCGATATACCACACCCAATTAAGTATCATAAAGATACCAATCGTTTTTTCCGGCTCAAATACCGTCCCAAGGCAGGAAAGGACGATGCAAGGGATATTGAGCACGATGGACCACGCAAACATCGGCCAGAAGAAGCCGTACTGGCTATTCATTGTTTCCCGGTGGTGCACTATCCACGAGATGAGCGGCCCACCAAGTGCCATGCTCCACATGAACTTGCCGGCGGGATGCTTCTGGATACTCGCGGCAGGAGCCACATCGCCGATTTGATTTTCGGAATTTGAATCGAAAGCCATAGGGAACTCCTTTGATAAGTCTCTAAAAGAAAAATAATCAAAAAGAAGCCTCCAACACAGGAAATCTTTCAAATCCATCAATGAAACTGCCTACAACTGAAAGTTTTGTGTTGACGGCAACCTCCGCAAAACAAGTAAACAAAAATTTTCATACAAATTAATGAGTAAAAAAGCAAAAACCATCAACTAATGAAACGGATGGTCGAATAGACTATAGAAACACCAATATTTAGGAGTAAAAAATGAAAAAAATTGTGTTACTCATGCTCGTTTTAACTGCCTTAGCCATGGCCGGGAAAACGCACCTTATCAAAGTCACCAAGGCGGACGGCACCACCGAGCGCTTCTGGGTGGAAACCGTGTCGAAAATAACGTTCGAAGCAGACAAGAACGATTCTTCCAAAATACAGTCTATTCCCGAGCCGATGATTACGTTAGGGGCATCGGCAACTTGGAATCGCCAAACATCAAGCTTGTCCATAATCGTCCCGGAAGGCCGCTCGGTAGTCCGGATTTTTGACGCCCTAGGAAATTGCGTTTACCGCAACGCAAGTCTCGTGAAGGGCGAGAACGTACTCCACCCCGGTCTTTATTCCGGTTTCTATGTGGTGCATGTCCAAATGAGTTCTCAGCTTAGAACTTTCAAAATCAATGTGAAGCAGTAAGGAGGATACAATGAAAACGATTCAAAAAATTTCTGCCCTTCTTATGGCTTTGGCTCCGTTCAGCATGGCGGGCGTTATCAATGTATATAAAGATGGCGAGAAAAATGCAGCGGTAAGCCTGAATTTGACGACTATTGACAGCCTGACTTTTTCCGGAAAAGCTGAAAAGAAAGAGATGAACATTTCGGGAAAGGCCAAACAGGCTATTAAACTTTCGGATATGGACCGCATGGAGTTTACGCTCAAGGACAAGAGCAAGGAAACGATGATCGTGACGGTAGGCGAAGGCGTCGCGGCGGGTAGCCATACGTTCAAGCTTTCTGAAATCAAGAACATTGAGATTATTGAAACGGATTCCGAAAAGGACACGGATGGCGATGGCCTTACCGATCTTGAGGAAATCTACAAATACGATACGAACCCGAATTCTAATGATACGGATGGCGATGGCTGGAGCGATGGCGAGGAACTTGCCGATGGCATGTATTCGCCCACGAACCCGACCAAGTTCAACCCGCGTATTGCCGATGTGCCGTCGCTTAGGGTGACCTTAAAAAAATCGCCTAGCATAAGCCTCAATGTGACGACTTCGACCGGGAAAACAGAAAGCGAAACTGTAACGAACGGTTCGGAAGTTTCCAAGACGAATTCAACGAGTTATGAGCAAACACGCAGCGCAGATATTATGCATGCTTGGGAAGTTTCAACGACTCAAGGCTGGGAATTGGGCACGGAATCGAATGCCGTACTTGCTAAATGGGTTGGGAGTGTTACGGTCGGTTACAACGGTAGCTATACCAGTTCCACGGGTATGACCTGGGGTTCTTCCGAAGAAAAAAGCGTTACCGAAAGCTACGAAAAGGCCATTGCCAAGGAAAAGTCCGAAGGTAGCGAAGTGAGCGGAGCAACCCTCTGCATGCAGGTGGAACTCAAGAACACGTCGGACATTGCATTTACCATCGAGGCGTTAAAACTGTCTGCTTCTACTTTTGACATTAAAGATACTGCAACATTGAAAATCCTTGCCGACTTGGAACGCGAAGGTGGTTGGAGCGAAGTCACGCTCAAGCCGGGTGCATCAGTCGAGGCGAATTTCTGCAATAAAGAAATGAAGGTCGAGCAAATCGAGGACTTTATTTACAATGCGAACTCCATCGTGCTTGGTTCATCGTCACCGAAAATCACTATGGATGGTGGCTCCAATGATTTCACGACCGCATACACGAAGGTTGCTGCCAAGACTACGGACATCACCATCGATTATGGTCCTGGGAGTACCGGTAACACATCGGTAAGGTATCAGGTTGCAACGAATTACCGTTATAATCTCGATCACAAGGGGACCGACGACATGTATGCACAGACTTCCATTGCGGATTTGTTGCGCAATGCCCACGTGAATTTCAAGCAAGATTCTGTTGAAGGCCCTTCAAAGAAAAAACTTTATGGACTAGCCTCTATTGATGGATATAAGTTCAACTTGGCCGATAGTGCCATGTGGTATGTTACTGTCCAGCGTGCTGCGGATATTAAAAAGGGACTCAACACCATGGAATCGTATGCATTCGTCCATGGTTCCTATGACCTGGAAAAGGTTTTCGTAGGTGCAGGAGATGCCGTGCATATCTTATACAGCAAGGACCAGGATCACGACGGGGTTCCTCTTCCGAAAGAACACTTGTTCGGAACGGATGACAAAAAGGTGGATTCTGATGGCGACGGCTTGCCGGATTACGATGAAATCAACGGATGGACCAAGGGCGAATCGACTGTAAAGATTTATACAAATCCGGCGAATGCAGATACGGATGGCGATGGTTTGAATGACTTGGAAGACCCTGAACCGACCAAGCGTGCGATGTTTGAGGATGCTACTCTCTCCATGCTCCAGGTGTTTGCCTCGGATCCGTCGGAGGCTGGAGTAAAGGCCCTGCTAAGCAAGGATTTCGCAGCTCTTGCGAATAAAGATAGTTTTGATGTCTTTGTCCAAGCTCCGTCCGCCTTTATTAAAGTTGTACCCAATGCGAAAAGGGTGGCATGGGTGAGGTTTACAATGGGTAAAACTATGCAGTATGTGCCACCGACTGTAGAAAGCGGCAAGAATGTTTACACCTTCCAGACCCCGGGACAACTCTTGATTCTGGATACCACGAGAGTTAAAATGGAAGTGAAATCTGAAGATGAGGCTACTGTCAAGACCTACACTTTGTCGATTACTTCGGCGCTGATGCCTCCGACGAACTTGACGCTTGGAAAAAATGTAGGCCGTTCACAAATTATCGTGAACTTTGACCGTTCAAAGGATAGCCGCGTGAAAGGTTATGTCATTTTGCGTGGCGACAGTGCTGCTACTTTGCCGGATAGAATTGAAAACAAGGTTAAAATGGCAGACAGCGTTGCTTACAACGGTTTTGTGCCCACAATGAGAAATGCCGAAGAAAACAGCTATGCCGATACCGTTGGTGCTGGTTCTCTTTATTATGCCTATCGCGTATATGCCTTTGGAAAGGAAGGCGATGACATGGTGTTCTCTACGGGTACGGACCAGCATTTGCGTAGCGTAGGCCGATTGAAAGTGGACATTACATTTGCTGATGTTGGTTCTGAGTACTGGTACTATGATAAGGGTGAGGATGAATGTCGAACAGACTTGACTACGACTGTTACTCTCCTTACTGGAAAGCGCGCACTAGTTTCTTGGTATGTTTTTGATTACGATGCAGGATATAATGATTTCCAGGAAACGGTGATATGGTATTCTCAAGCATTAGCAGATGGAAAAACGAACGGAGAAGATCAAATTCCAAAAGGAGGTCCATACACCTTTAATATTGGCAGTGAAGGGCTGTATTTGGACATCAACTCTTTCATGTATTGCAGTCAAATGCCAGAACGTGATTTCGCTCAACAAGGAATCAGTTGGCCGTATGCACAAATGGCAGATGACCTGAATGGAGATGGTGTAAGCGGCAACGCTCCAAAACAGGGCGTGAATAGGTTCCTTGTTGGTCAGGGGGGAATCAAATACAACGACACTGACGGTATTTGCGATGAATCCTCCTGCGGCCCCGAACCCCATTCGGGTTACAAGTTTAATATTCACTACGATTTTGTAGATGATGACGATCTCTATTAATCAGTTCTAACAAATTTGCTAAGCCCCCTCTACGCAGGGGGCTTTTTGAGGTTATAATGAATTATGGATATATTCTAGGATTGTCTTTGGGGCTGCTTTGCTGTTCCGCCTTTGCCTCGAATTTACCTTCGACGGTAGACAATTCAGAAACGCCGTATTTTTTCAGGGGTTACGATCAAGGGGAATCGGGCGCGTGCGCTTCCATCTCTCGCATCACCATGTCGCTCGGTTACGAACGTAATGCCTATTACAAAGTTCCTGCGGACTCCTCGAATCTTTTGCCCGCGTATTTCACGTGGCAGGTTGTAGCATCCGGACATGCGTCCGAAGCCTTGCTTGCGCAAAAGGTGGGTATTCCCGATGCCGCTACTTATGGCGGAATCCTTTATTCTAATACCTACGGAAAATCTTCAAGCAATGTGCCCGAAGATTATGGCTGGATGCAGGGCTATTCGCGTTGGCATGCAGCCATGCACAATAGAATCGACAGCGTGACCTTTATTTCGCTTGCTACAAGCGAAGGTCGTGATTCGCTCAAGGGCTGGCTTTACAACCACTGGGGCGATACGACTTTTGCCGCAGGTGGCGTTGCTGCTGCAAGTTTCGATATTGATTCCTGGACGTTGGATACCGTCAAGATCAAGGATGAACCTTGGATTGTCGCGACATCGCTCCCGGGGGCAACAAACCATTCGGTGACGATTGCGGGTTACAATGATAGCATTTGCATCGGTGAAAATTGCGGCGTATGGATTGTGCAGAACAGTTGGGGACTTTCCTTCGGGAATGAAGGGCGGTTCCTCGTTCCGTACAGCGTCTATGCGGAAAGCCGCTCCCCAGTCGTTGAAATTTTCCATTTGCGCAAGGACTACGCCCCGAAACGCACCGTGAAAATCCGCATGTCATACGGGAACCGCTCAAAGATACGGCTTTCTATAGGCATTTCGCGGGATACTTCAGCAAAATCTCCCTCGAAAACGGAATATCTGTACCATTTCAAGAATGACGGCTTCAAAGGTCCGATGCTTGGCACATGGAAAGATGGCGTACATGCGGAAGAGATGGAATTCGGTTATGACCTTACGGACATTTCGTCGGGATATGATTTGAGAAAGCCGTTGAAGTATTTCTTTACCATTCAGAGGGAAGATTACGAAGATGAAGGGACGCTTTCGTTCTTGAGCGTCAAGGATTATGCCCGCGATAGCGTGGTGCAGGAACTTGTCGTTGTCGAAGACACCGTGAAACTTTCGGAGCAGGGGCGTTATGAATGGGCGTTTGTCATGCCGGGGAATCCGACTGTTGCTGTGGATCACGTTTTGAACGGTGACTACACTTTTGAAAAACTTCCTGCTACTGATTCCAAGAGTTCTGTGCCAAATCTCCGAGACTGGAACCCTTCAACGGTTTGGATTTCTACAAATGTAAATACATTCCCGGCTGAATTTTTAATATCGACCGAAAAGGAAACTTTGGGGCTTATGTATCAAGGCGATGAAACAACGGATGGTTTCTTGCGTAATTTTACAATTTCTGGAACTACCGACGGCGAAGAATTCCAGGAGCTTGCCACCGGAACATTCAAGGACAACGAATCACCGCAATACGTATTCTGGAAGCAGGGGAAATATACCCAGCTCAAGATAGAGGTCGATGACTTGTGGCCGTCCACGGACAATTCCATGCATATTGCAGAACTGATGCTGGTCGTACCGCCGGATCATGTGCCATTTGAGGCCGTTGCAATAGATGGGCTTGTCGCAGGCGGCCTCCCGGACGCAGATTATCCGCTCTTGCCCCTTGAACGCGACAACACCGATTCGACAGATATTGGAGCTGCGGGTTTTGCAAAATCCTTGGATAACCGCCATGGTGGCCCAAATGCAAGGCTGGCCCCTGCGAAAGTGTTCCTCCATAACCATGAAATCCTGATTCTCAAGGGCGGAGAAATATACCGCATAAACGGCATACGACAGAAAAAACAGCCAAAAAACCACTACACAAAAGAGCACTTTGTAAGAAAGAAATAACCCACAAGCCGTAAAGCGTCCCAACTCATTGAGTATCAAGGAGTTAGGAGCATCTCAAAATTAATCGTCCGCTCCAGGCCAAGACAATAATTTTCTATTATTTAGGCCGTTGAAGAAAGGAACTTCGACATTCGCGTTGACCGCCGCAATCGTGACGGTCGTTGTAGGTGTTCTCGCACTGGGCGCCTGGTTTGCGTATATTGCCGTAACAACGTACCTTTCCTCCCCCCACACCTACGGCGATGTCGAAGTGATTCCCCACGGCTACAATATCAAGGGCCTGCTCACGCATTCCTGGGATTCGGTCACCGTGAAGCAGGGAGGGAATACCTACACGGTGCGCAACTTCAGCCTGGACGTCTCCATCTTTAGCGAAAAGAGGGGCGCGAATGTCGCGCTCGGCGAACTCGAAGTGCAGGTCAAGACCGCCCCCAGCACGCCACAGGAAGGCGGCGCCCCCCAAGGCCAAGACCCGAAGGAAGCGTTCAAATTTCCCGACAAGTTCAAGTTCTACATACCCGCAGAAATTTCCGTCGGGAAACTCAGCGTGGACGTAGACAAGGATACTCCGCAGCAAATGCACTGGCAGGCCGAGAACTTCAAGGCCAAGAGCGAAGGGCTGCAGGCGGCATCCGTAAAGCTCGATTCCATACAGGGCGACTACATCAGCGAAATGGCCAGCATCGACATCCAGGCCGATTTCGGAGGCGACAACGTGAAGGTCAAGGGCAAGCTCGCCGCAGGCAACGACGCCATCGACCTCGATGTGAGCCTCCCCAAGGACAACCTCGCCGCAGTAAGCACAAGCATAGACATGGAAATCAGGGATCCGAAGAAATGGATCCCGGTGGACCTCCCGCCCGAACTCCCGACCATCGGGGCCGTGAAGGTAAAGGGCAGCGTGAAGCTGGACCCCAAGACGCAGAAGCCGCGCTACAACCTCAACCTGAAGACGAGGATTGGCGAGTTCTGGCCCCTCATGGCATGCAATGCGATAATCAACCTGAAAGGGGACGACGAAAGGATACACTTCGAGACGGACCTGAACAACGACGAAGGCGGGCACATCCACCTCGAAGGCGACGCGGACAAGAACCTTGACGGCGACCTCACCGGGTACGTCGAATACATGAGTTCCGAATTCGGACCGCAGATGATGCCGCTCGATGTAAAAATCCATTCAGCGCACAAGGAAGGCGACCGCATCGACGTGAGCCTCGAGACAAGGCAGGGTTCCGCAATCGATGCGACTATCGACCTGAGCAAGGACGTCGACATCGTGTTCACGGGCGACATTTCGCCATACGAGCCCTGGGCCCTGGACTGGAACTTCGGTTACCTCACCCTCCCGAACCGATTCAACATCAATGGCTCGTTCCGGAACGGCGTGATGCATGCGAAAGCGAAGATTCCGAACATAGAATTCGCCTACCACATGAAGGCCGATTCCCTCGAAGTGGAACTCGACCTCAACGAGAACGGAATCGTATTCACGAACGGCATCATCTACACCGAGAAGGAAACATTCGACTTCTTCGGCGACGTGATGTGGGAAGACGAAGACCCGCATACCTCGTGGGACGTGACCCAGCGCCACGGAGGACATGCCTACGCCTACATCGCCTGGACGGATTCCATTACCATCCAGATGATTGCGGACAGCGTGGACGTGAGCACCATACCGTTCGCAAAAATCAAGCTCGGCAACGAAATGAACGGCGAAGTCACCGGCATGTGGCACCACAACTTCACGAACAACTCCGGCGAAGTCGACGTCATCGCCGACGGCAACTACCAGCCGTTCGACTTCCGCGCCCGCATCAAGGCCAGGCAGAACGGAGACTCCATTTTCATCGACAAGTTCCATGCCATGCAAGACAAGAACAGGGTCGAAGCGGAAGCCGTATTCATCTTGCCCAACGACTCCAACCCGGACTTCAAACCCACAGGAATTTTGCCCATACAAGTCGTGCACGCCTGGGCGTCGGCAAAGGACTTCAGCATTCCGACCCTTCTCGAGCCGCTTAACGACACGACGTTCTCCGAAGGGTTCATGAACGGTGACGTCTCTTACGAAGAAGGCAAGGGCCTGCTCGGCAACATCGACTTCACGAAACTGAGCTTGAGCAAGATTCCGCCAAGCGCCCTGAAAATCGACAGGATGAACCTGTTCGCCGAGGGCGACCGCACGGAACTGAACGCCTACGTGAATATCGGTAACGGCGGATGGGCGGGCTCCTCGCAAGTCATCATCAACAACATCTTCGACAACAAGCGCCACATAAGCGTGGTCCACAGCACCGACAACGGCGGCGATATAACGCTAGAAGGCGACGTAGACTCGGCATTCATTTTCAGCGGCAAACTGAACGTCACGGGTTCGTGGTTCATCCCGGGGACTACGGCCGAAGTCACCAAGACCGACTTGCAGGTGGACATCACCTCAAACATCCGTGAAGGGTTCAAGGGAATCACCGCCGAAATCAGGTCCGACTCCACATTCATCCAACCGCCCAAGATGGGCCGCAAGATTCCGTTCAGCGTGAAGGGACACATAGAAAACGGCATTGCCGAAATCACCGAGCTCCTGACACGCAACAAGGAAGGCGAAACCATTACCGCTTCCGCAGCCTACAACATCGACAGCCTGAAGCTCGAAAAGTTCGATATCTTCTCCGAGCAGTTCAGCTTCAAGTCTGGGCAGCATTCCATAATGGTGAAGGAAGTCTCCGGCTCGCTGAACGATTACGACAACGAACTCGTCGTATCGGTGAGCCTCCCCTACATCCAGTACAATTTCTTCGACGAGACCTTCGGCGAAGGCGAAGTGCTCGCGCAGAGCGACCTCGACTTCACCATGCCGCGTTCGACCGGCGACCGCCTGCAAAACAACTCCATTTCGGGCAAGGTGGTTGTCGACAAGATGGTCTACCACAAAGAACTTGAATTCCAGATTACGCCCACATCGCTGAACCGCATCCTCACGATGTTCAACAACTTCATCACGCGACTGCGCAAGAGTGAGGCCCAGGAAGCGAAGATTTCGACGGCAAGCCCCATCAACCTCATGGTCCACGTGAACGACTCCCAACGTGATTCCACCGCCATCGTGACCCCGTTCGCCGCATTCCCCTTCACGTTCGACATCTGGGTGCTCGGCAACACGAACAGGCCCCTATTGCGCGGCGACGTCATCAACTCGAACAACGGGTTCATCGGCGTGCAGGAACTTTACGAATTCGAACTGAACTCCTTCAGTATCTCCTGGATGGACGTCCCGTGGCAGCAGGGCGTAGTCGAGGTATCGAGTTCGCAGGAACTCCCCTACTGCGACGATTCCAGGGACAAGGAAAACGAGACATGTCCCATCAACTTTGACATCACCGGCACAATTACGAACCCGCAACCGACCCCCAGCAGCAACTGCGGTACGGAATCGAGCGCGGCGGCCACCTACTACAACATCATCCTCGGGTGTATCGCCGACAACAACGACGAATCTACCGACTGGAACAAGCTTGCGGGCAAGGCCATCGGCAAGGTGCTGTCGACTACGGCAAACAAAACGCTCGGCGGCGAATACATCGGCGATATCGACATGAAGGTGATGCTGTTCAGCAACAATACCACGGGCGACAAGGACTCGAGCTACTTCAAGATTCCGATTTCGCTCGACCGCTGGGTCAAGGACCTGAGCCTCATCTTCGGCTACACGCAGGACCAGAGCGAGAACCCGACATACGACCAGGCGCTGCAATTCGGCGTGAACTACACGCTCCCCGTGTTCAAGGACAAAAAATTCTCGCACAAGAACCATCTCAACCCGTCACTCTCCCTGAACGGGCTCCTGATTTCGAAGCAATACCTCACCAACACCGGTGCCGGCGGAAACGAAAGCCGCCTCGAGAAGAACATCGGTTTCAATTACGGATACAGGTTCTGGAACCCCTGCCTGCTCGGCATCGGGCGCTGCGAGACGGTTTCGCCCAATTCGACGCTCAAGGACGCACCAGATAACAAGCAGGAGACAAAGAAATGAAAAAACTTCTAGCCTTCCTGCTGCTATTCACCGCATTCGCCTTCGCCGAGGAGGCGGAGAAAAACCCGTGGTACGTCAAGTTCGAAGGGAACGCGGTGTTCTCCAATTTCCAGTTGACGGAACAGCTCGAAATTCCGGACGAATTCGGGAACCTCGACACGACAAAGCAGGACTTCATGATGGGCCTTGCCGTCGAAAACATCCGCGCGCTCTACTACTCGCAAGGATTCTTCAGCCTCGACATGAAGCTCGAAGTCAGGAGCGAAGTCGACGAGCAGAACAAGCGCAAGCGCGGTTATGCCATATTCCTGCGCGAAGGCGAGCGTTACCGGTTCGGAGGCACGAACATCATCGTGCCCGACAGTTCAAAAATCGAGATAAACAAGAAACAGCTGAAGACGAACAACACCGACCGAATTTTCTCGCAAGACGACATCGCCGAAGACATCCAGTACATCCAGCAGACCTACCGAAAGGCGGGCTACCTGCACACCTACGTGATGCCCGGCGAACTCATTGATACGACGCGCAAGATTATCATTGTGGAAATCATCGTGAACCCGGGCGCAATCGTCACCATGGGTAACATAAGGAGCACCACGCTGAAAGTCGCCGAAAAAGGCAGCAAGGGGCAAGAAGCGGGCCTTTCGGATACGGCATGGCTCTCGTCGCTATGGAAAACGCCCAAGGGCGAAATCATCGACGGTAACCAGTACATCTCCTTCAAGACCAAACTGCTTTCCACGCAGCTCTTCACACAAATCAAGCTCACCGACTCCCTGAGGGCCGACGGACTTTCGGACGTCCACCTGGATGTCGTCGAGCGCATTCCCGGCGAAGCGCGCTACGGCCTGTTCTTCGAAGAAATGTACGGGTTCGGCGCACTCGCGTACGCAAAGCACAAGAACTTCTTCGGCACGTTCAACGAATTTTCCACCACCTTCCAGCTCGCACAGAACAAGCAGGAAATTTCGCTCGGTTACGCGAACCCGCTCCTGTTCGGGACATCGTTCTCGTTCATCCCGACCGCCATCCGCTTTGAAGACCGCCTGAGTTTCAACCACGAAAAAATCAACCCGCCCGCCTACCCCGACAGCGTGGAAGAGCGCTACGAAATCATCAACCGCGGTGACCTTACCTTCGGCATTACCGACCACATCCGATTCCGCGGCACGCTCGATACGCGTTTCGTGAGCAAGAATGACAACGACATGTTCAAGCTGAAGGCAGAAATCGCTCTCACCTTCGACTACACCGACGACTACTTCAACCCGACAAAGGGTATACGCATCGCGCCCACGGCTGGCGCGGGAACCAACTTGACGGCCTCCCTCGACAATCCCGAGATGATCGGCAACCCCTACACCTATGGCGAAGCGACCGTAAACCTGTACCACCCGCTTTTCTGGACATTCTACGGAGCTATCAGCGGAAGCGTCGGCAAGTTCTTCGAGAAGGCCCTCGAAGACGACGCCCGAGTATTCTACCAGGGCGGTAGCCGTTCTGTCCGCGGGTACCGATTCCGCAGCATCTACGCAAGCTACACGAGCACCGACGAAGAAGGCAACGAGGTCATCAACACGGGCCTAACCCCGATGTACTTCAGGATAAACGAAGAACTGCGCTGGGCGTTCCCGTGGAAGGGCTGGAGGCACTGGCAGATTGTGCAATTCTACGACTGGACACACGTGATGGACAGCGAAAAGGACGTCTACAAGGCAAAAACGAGCGAAGCGTTGGGGCTTGGCCTGCGCTACCGCTGGCAGTTCCTCACGTTCCGCCTGGATTACGCCTTCAAGAAGGATTTGAGCAACTGGAGCCCCGAAGGTTTTGCCTGGGGCAGGTTCGCATTCGACCTGTCGCACACGTTCTAATGCGGCGAAGCCGCAATGTGGGATGTGGGATGTGTAATTACTAATTACACATTATCTGACGGTCTTTTTATAGAGAGAAGAAAGCCCCGTGCCGGCGCGGTTCACGCAAGCATCGATTCCGGCGGCGGCGAGGGCTGCGCGGATTTTTTCGGGAGTCGGATTTTCAGGCACATTTCCCGCCGGCGTATTGCCGCGGACCTCTATCTTGAACGCCGCAGTTTCACATGCCAGGCCGGCGACCCGCCCGCTCTTGAGCAAATGCCCGCGGTCGATAATCGCGAAATCGGTCGCTTCCTCTTCCATCTCGGCGAGAATATGCGAACAAACGATGGCCGTACCGCCTTCCTGCTTGCGCCAGTCAGCAAGCAGCGCCCAAACCGCCTCGCGCGACATCGGGTCGAGATTCGCCACCGGCTCGTCAAGAATCAGCAATCGCGGTGCGGGCGCCATCGCACGCAGCAACTGCACCTTCTGGCGGTTGCCTAGCGAAAGCTTGCCCATACGGGTTCCAAGCGGCGGGAGCTCCAGGCGCTTCGCCATGCGGGCAATGCGTTCGCGAGCCTCGGTCTCATTCCACGTCGGGATACGGGCCGCATAAAAACCGACAAAGTAATCCACGTATTCGTTTATCGAAAGTTTCGGGTATATTCCCGGATTCTCGAGCAAAATACCGCAGGCAAGCGGGTCCAAGAAACCTTTTGGCCCGCGCACACCGTCTGCAAGCTCAATCGTTCCCGAGAATTTCGCGAAACGCCCGCACAGCAGGCGGAGTAACGTCGTCTTGCCGGCACCGTTCGGGCCCAGGAGCGCAAAGAAACTCCCCCGCGGGATTTCGAGCGTCACGCCCAAAAGCGCATCCGCATCCGATTTCGGATAACGGAACGAGACGTCCTCAATTTTCACCAGCGGGTTCAATTCCATCGCGCACACTCCGTGCAAACTACTTGCAGAACTCCTTGACCGCCTCGGCAGGATTCTTGATGAGGGCAAACGCGTCCTTCGTCTGGCGCACGGCCTCCATCTGCACCTTCTCGGATGCGCGCTGCAGGTACTGGATGCAGCGCCAGTCCGCACGCACGGCAGCAATCTGCACCGGTTCCGTACGGTCCTTGATGCTCACGAACTCGAAGGCATGGTAATCCTGCTTCACGGCGGCGACCACGATGGCGGCCGACGGACGCACGATATCTTGCAGGGCGCGCCAGTCGCGTTCCACGACAGCCGCCTGGATCTTTTCGCCCATGAACGGCACGAACTTGATGGCATCGGCACTTGCGCGTACAGCCTCGGCCCAGAGTTCATCGCCCGCATTGTCAATCTTCTTCACGATTTTCCAGTCATTGCGGACAGCTGCCTTCAACAAATCCGGATTTGTAACAAACTTGAGGATGTTCGGGTCGCCATTCACCGCATTGAGGAGCGACGCCTCGTCGAGCGCATTGAGCGCCACCTTCAGGTCTTCGCAAAGACCGTTCTTCACGTAGAGAATCGCCTGCACGTTCTGCGCGAAGGCCGCCTTCTGCACCACGACCGTCGGATTTTCTATCAGGCTGATGGCATACCAGTTCAGCTTCACCGCTTCGAGCTGCTGTTCTTCGGTGGGGTTCTCTATCTTCTTGATTTCAGTCCAGGACTGCATAAAACCTCGTATCATTTATTTAAGCCAAAGATAGATTATAAATCCCCTAAACCAAGCCAAAAAGACGCATCGGTTCCCGAATAACCCCTAAAAACGCCAACTTTTCGAGCGTACCGTCCCCACCCGTCCATGATTAATCCTTTCGGGTTATTGAAAAATAATACCCCCGAAATATACCTTTGCAACAAACAAATAAGACCAAAGTAACAATTTCAATGATTCGTTTATTCAATATCGGATGGCATACAAAGGAAGACGGACCCGGAAACAGGGTCGTTTTGTACCTTCAAGGTTGCCATTTAAGGTGCCCGTGGTGCCATTCCCCGCACTCCTGGGACATGAAAAGCGCCCCGCTTCTTTTCCAGGCAAAAAAATGTACACTCTGCGGTCAATGTGTCAAGGCCTGCCCCCAGGGAGTCCACCACATTGCACACGGCCAGCATCTTATAGACCGCTCCAAATGCACAAAGTGTGGTAAATGTATTACAGTTTGTCCCAACTCCATCGAAAATTCCATGGACGGGACGCTGAGCCTCCCGACAACCGAGATTTCGGTCAAAGAACTCTATACTAAAATCAAGCCGCAGCTCGACATGTTCAAGAGGAACGGCGGCATCACCCTGAGCGGCGGAGAAGCGCTCCTCCAAAAGGAAGAAGCACGTGAACTGCTCCTGCTCTGCAAACGGGACGGCATATCCACTTGCGTCGAATCGTCCTTCACGCTCCCGCCACAGGCTTACGAATCCGTAAAGGACTGCGTGGATTTCTGGCTTGCGGGCCTTCGAGACACGAGCTTCGGGCAGGCGAATTTCAGGAACGACGACATCATAATACGGAACATCAAGGTTGTAGCGGGCCACTGCCAGAAGATTTTCGCGCGCTACCCGCTTATCGCCTCCAGGACAACAGAGGACATCCACCTGGAACGATTCGCCTCCATAATGGAAGCGACCGGCATAACGGATGTCGAAATTTTGCGATGCAACCCGAGCATGGAGCTATTCTACACGCTCTCGGGCATTCCCTGCAAACTGGAACAGGCTTCCAGTATCCCATCCGACAGGCAATTTCAAAAAGCCTGCGAATTTTTCAAATCACGCAATCTCACAGTCAAAAATAAGGAGAACCCATGACTGAATTTATCCCCTCCACCAATCGTGTCAAGAAACTGCTGAGCAGCTTGAAGGACAGGGCCCTGACGGACCGTTCCGGCGAATGGTTCTGCGAAGACGATTTCAAGAAATCGCAAAAAATAGCCTTTAAAGAAAATGGTATCAAGAACGACAAGGCCTACTTCGAAAAGCCCGTCATCGTGCGCAAGGCTATCGCCATCGACACCATGCTCCATAGCATGACCGACCCCGAAGTCAGCAAGCACACCCACACGTACGAAATCGAAGACGGGGAACTCATCGTCGGCGTCATGCCGATGGCATCCAACGGGCTCGGGAAGGTTTTCCCGAACTACCTGAGCGAAGAAGAAAAGCGCGCTGCCTCGTACACCAACAAGACGGAACTTTCCATCCTCGGGCACAACACAGTCAATTACGACAAGCTCCTTTCCAAGGGTATCTTGGGCATCATCAAGGAAGCGAACCATAAATTGAAGGAAGCCCAAAAAGAATACAAGGACTTCCAAAAGAAGCACCCTGCCTTCTACAGGCATATCAGCAAGATGGTTACCATATCCATCATGCAAAATTCCGAGAATGTACAGCTGACGGCCAAGCACAACGAGCTCGTCACCAAGTGCGACTTTTACAAAAGTGTCTCGATAAGTTGCAAAGCCGTTTCCAAATATATGGAACGCTTCTCCGATCTCGCAAATAAAGAATGGAAGAAAACATCCGACAAGACCAGGAAAGCCGAGCTCCATGAAATTGCCACCATCTGCAACAAACTCACTAGCCAGAAGCCGAAGACGTTCCACGAAGCGCTCCAGTGCGTCTACTTTTTCCACCTTGCGATGCATGCCAGCATGAACCTGATTTCCCTCGGGCGCCTGGACCAGTCCCTTTACAGTTTCTACAAGAAGGACTATGAAAACTGCCGCAATGACCAGAGCAAGCAGGCCTTCAGGGCGAAGGCAACCGAGCTTTTCGAATGCTTCATCATCAAGTGCGCGGGCCGCCTGAACCTCACCACGGAATTCCTGGTAGAGCAGGACCATATGGACAACAATGCCGCCCTCGGCGTGCACCCCTATTACCTCGACCAGCGTGCCGGCGTAAACAACTTCCTGCAGAACATCATCATCGGTGGCCTCACCCCAAGCGGCAACGACGCCGAAAACGACATGACCCACCTTATCCTCAATGCTTTCGCAAACGTAAATCTCTCCACACCGGGCATCTACGTGCGAATGGGCGATTACACTTCGCAGGAACTGCGCGAATCCGTAGCGAAATGCCTGCACCAGACAAAGAACCTTCCCGGCATACTGAACGACAACGTACTCGTCCCCGCCATCCACGAGGTCCTGGACAAATACGAAACCAGCGAAAAAGGGCACAAGAAAGTCAAAAAGCTAGCGAATGACTACTGCGTCGACGGCTGCTGGGAACCTATCCTGAACGGAGAATGCGACTGGACATTCCAGATGATCAGCTGCCTAAACATGTTCCAGTGTGCCATCAACCAGGGCGCCGTGCTGGATACGAACGACGGCATGCTCCGCGGAAGCAAAGTGAGCTTCCGTTCCGCGCAGGTCCACACCTACAAAGAATTCCAGGCAAGCTTCAAGAAGTACATGCAGTTCTTCATCGACCAGGCAGCATTCACCATGTACGCCTGCTACACCATGGATGAATTCGTCACGCCTTCCCCGCTGTTCTCCGCCGTGCTCGGCCAATGCATGGAACGCGGGCGCGACAAATCGTGGGGTGGCACCGGAATGAACATCGCAGGCGTCATCCTGACGGGCGTTCCCGACACAATCAACATCATCGCCGCATTCAAAAAATTCGTCTTCGACAAACAGATGTACGACATCGAAGAAGTCAAGACGGCGATGGTCCACAACTTCAAGGTTCCCCTGAAAACCGATTTCGAACGCCAGGAACTCTGGAACCAAATCAAGAACGACTTCGACTACAACTGCGCGAAGTTTGGCGATGCATCCAACGAAATCAAGGAAATCGGCAATTTCGTCCTGAATTCCCTGGTCGAAATCGTGGATAAGTCTAAGGAATTCTCCGAGAAGGTATTCCTGGACTCGCTCAAGGGCGAATCTCCGGAATACACCAACCAAATCAGGCGACTGAGGCAGATTGCCGGCTACAGCGGAAGCTGCTTCAAGAGGAGGTTCGGCAAGGATTTCTGCCTGAGGTTTACCGCCGGCTGCGGCACCTTCGGACAATATCCGCAGCAGGGACTCGGTGTTGTCGCCACGACAAACCGCGGCCTCAACGACCCCCTGATTGCGAATTTCTCTCCTGCACCGGGCACCATCAAGAACGGGCTTGCGAACGTGTTCAAGACTTTCTCGCAGTTGCCCATGAACAAGATGTCGGCAGGCGCCATCACCGACCTGTGCATCAACGAAAGCGGCATCGATGCCGCCGACGTCCAGTCGATTGTCGACGCATTCATCAGCAACAACGGCTGCATGATGACTCTCGCCCTGGGCAAAGTCAAGGTATTCCAGCGCATGTACGAACTTTCGAAGGACTTGCTCTACGGTAGCGAAGACCAGAAGGAAATTGCACGAAAAGAACTGCCCAATTACCGCGACATCGTTGTCCGTGTCGGTGGTTGGCAAGCCCCCTTCATCTCGATGAACCTAGACCAACAGGCAAACTACATCGCCCGTTTCGTTTCAACCCCCGATACCAAGGAGAACTAAACATGAACAAAAACATAACGAACGCAATTGTAGCCGCCGCACTAATCGGGGTTGGCTGCATCGCAGGTCACCACATGACCTGTCCTCCCAAAAACGTTACACCACAGAATTCAAAGGTGGTCGTAGATTTGCCGTCATGGAAAGGGAAGATAACAACCGAAATCCAGAACTACCTAGATACAATAACGGATTCTATGTCAAGCGAGTTCGTTCCTCCCGAAGACAGGATTGCAACATTCGACATGGATGGCACCTTCCTTCTGGAACAGCCGTTCGCAATGGACGTTCTCATCCTGGAATACCATATCCACAAAAACATGCCGGACAGCATCTCGCTGAACCAGGAGCTGGATAGCTTTTTAAGTCGAGTCGAGTCCGCCGGAGGCATGCAAGAAGGCGATTACAAGACGCTCGACACCCTGAAAATGAGAGCCTTCGACAAGCTCCCAGAAGACAGCATCGCCGAGATTGCCTACCGGTTCATGTTGACGGACGTCAAGGACTCGAGTAGATTCCGCGGATATCAGTACGTCGACATGTTCTACAAGCCCATGCTGGAACTGTTCCACGAACTCCAAAAGAACGGATTCAAGGTGTTCGTCGTGTCGGGCGCCGACAGGACCGGTCTCTGGGGCTGCATAAAGGCCCTCAAGGAAAAATATCCCGAATACGGCCTCCAGCTGGACAGGATAAACCTCATCGGCTCTGACTGGATGCTCGATGCCGTCGGAGATTCCACAAACAATCCAAACTACATTTTCCAAATCAGAGACCAGGTCGCCCGCAAAGGAGACACACTTATCACCAGCATCAAGATGCAGAAGGTCATAAACATCTACAGGCATATCGGCAAGCCGCCCATTTTCAGCGGCGGCAACACCGACGGGGACTTCTCCATGCTCAACATGGCCATGGGCGACAGTTCTGCAAAACACAAGGCAATTCTCATCTGGCATGATGATGATAAAAGAGAATACAAATATAACACAGAGAAAAAAGCATCCAAAAACTGGGCAGATACTGCCAAACTTTACGGATGGACCCTAGTATCCATGAAGGACGATTTCAAGGAAATATTCCTCAAATAAAGCAACCATTTTGCAACCATAGCAAAACGCCCTCGGCAAGTGCCGAGGGCCGATTTACTTTAGCCTATTTGGTCAAAAAAGGTATTTTAGACACCACATTATATATTGACAGAATAATATATAAATCCCTACGAGCGTCGTTCTCTTTTTCACCTCTAAACCTTTGATACAACGGACAGAGTGTCCGGTGTCCTTGTGGCCGTAACCCAGGCCTGCAATGTCGTCGTGGTAGTGCAAGTTCATACTGTACGCGATACCATCATCAGTAGAACCCCAGAAGAACGCATAAAGGCCCTCATCACGGTAAATCCCACCGTTGTCGGACCATTCGCCAGCAGGCAACGCCGTGAACAAGTAGGCATCCGTACCATTGCCGCTTTCCCCTTCATCGTCATCCCAGCCGCTAGTAGACTTGAGCATCTTGCCTGCTGTACTAGAACCGCCAACAGTAGCAACTAGCTCTTTAAATTCGACCTCTGTCGGCAAATGCCAGCCGCTCGGACAGGCGGCTTTCGCAGCAGCCCAAGTGTAAAGGCGACCATACTTGGTGCAGTTGGACACGCTATCCTTGTAGCAGTAGGAATTTGCTGTCTCGTAATTCAAGTTCTCCGCCATCCAAACCTGATTGCCTATTTTCACCGTTCTGTAGGTCTGACCATCGCGAGAATCGATCAAGACGCCGCAAAAAGCGTCCGTCGCAAACGACAACGCAAGCAACACAAAGATGGCAAAAGAACGTTTCATAGAAAATCCTTGTGAATTCTATGAATATACATTTTCCTTGCCAAAGGCAAAAAGCCCCGGCGGTGTGCCGGGGCAAATTTCTATTAACAGCCGCGCTCGTTTATTGCGCGCGAGCGGTTACGATTGTGAGCAACAAAGCCCTCGGGTGTTAACCGAGGGCGGTTGCGAGAGCGAGTGAGAAACCGGAGGTTTCAATGCCCTAAATGACGAACGAGCGGTTACTTATAAAGCGGGTGCTTCTTGCAGAGAGCCACGATTTCTTCGCGGATCTTGGCGAGAGCGGCATCGTCGTCCTTAGCCTTCACGCAGCGGTCGATGATGCGAGCCACTTCGCGGGAGTCTTCTTCATCGAAGCCACGAGTCGTGATAGCGGCAGTACCGAGACGGACACCGGACGGATCCATCGGCTTGCGCGGATCGAACGGAATCGTAGAACGGCTGCAGGAGATGCCGACCTTTTCCATAGCCACTTCGGCTTCCTTACCGGAAACGCCCTTGGAGGTCATGTCGACCACGATGAGGTGGTTGTCGGTACCATCACTAATGACCTTGTAGCCGAGCTTCTGCATTTCGGCGCAGAGAGCCTGAGCGTTCTTGATGACGTTCTTGGCGTAGGTCTGGAATTCCGGCTGCAGAGCTTCGAGGAATGCAACGGCCTTACCGGCGTTCACGTGGTCATGCGGACCACCCTGCATGCCCGGGAACACGCCCTTGTCGATTTCCTTGGCCAAAGAAACTTCCTTGAGTTCGCCCTTCACCATCTTCTGGATGGTGCGGTCCTTGCACATGATGATAGAAGTACGGCACCGGAGATTCGATAGCCTTACCGGCAATGAGACCGGCAATGTGAGAAATGTCAGCCATGGTGAGGGCGCCGACTTCGTCGGCGATTTCCTTGAAGCGCTTCCAGTCGAGGTTGCGGCTGTAGGCAGAGAAACCGGCGAGAATCATCTTCGGCTTTTCGCGGAGAGCGATTTCGCGGACCTTGTCCATGTCGATGCGGCCAGTTTCCTTATCGACTTCGTACTGCACGAAGTTGTAGAGCATGCCGGAGAAGTTCACCGGATGGCCGTGAGAAAGGTGTCCACCGTGATCGAGCTTGAGGCCGAGGACCTTGTCGCCCGGTTTGAGGACGGCGAAGTACACGGCAGCGTTGGCCGGAGAACCGGACAGCGGCTGGATGTTCACGTGGTCGCAACCAAAGAGCTTCTTGCAACGTTCGATGGCGAGAGCTTCCATCTTGTCGATGACCTCGTTACCACCGTAGTAGCGCTTGCCCACGTAACCTTCGCTGTACTTGTTGGTCAGCACAGAACCCATGGCTTCCATGACGGCCTTGGAGGTGTAGTTTTCGGAAGCGATGAGTTCGATGCCATATTCCTGGCGTTCGGCTTCTTCCTGGATGATGTTGTAGATTTCCGGATCGGTCTGTTGCAGTGTAGATTTGAGCATTTAGCTACTCCTTGGGATTTTGTACGGCCCAAATATAGTAAAAAAAGCTAAACGCGACCGAAATCGACCTGCTACCGAGCCCCGCTATCGATTTTCACGAACCAGGCATTGTCCGCATCGGCGATATCGGCACTGTACTTATAATCGGGCTTGTAGCCCAGGGCGTCGCCGTCAAGGGCTTCGCCGCCTGTCGTAAGCAGGTTGCCCTTCATCGAGACAAAGCCGACAGTCGAATCCACCGGAGAGCCGTCCTCGTTATACCAGCGGTAGAGCGTCACGGGCATCTCGTTGTTGAAGATGTTGTTTTCGACAAGGCAGCGGGCCGAATCCGAGCAGACCACGCCCGACTTCTCGACGCCGTCGAAGAAGTTGTTGTAGGCATGCAGATCTCCCCCATGCGAGAGGATGCCGTCGTCGCTCAGGCCGGCGAAGTAATTGTGGTGCGCCGTAAGGCTCTGCGCGGTATCCTTGATGATATCGCCCGCAAGCCCGAAGAGCACGCCCGTCTGCGCATTCTCGAAACGTGACCAGGAGATGGTCACCCCGTAGGAGCCGCGCTTCACGTCGAGTTCCACCAGCGGGTATTCCTCGAAGGTGCAGTGGTCCACCCACACGTTGTGCGTGCCGTTATGGATGGAGAGCGCCCTGCGGGAACTCGTGTCCAGCACCGTAATCGCAGGAGCGGTAAACGTGATGTTCTCGAAAATGAGGTTGCTCGAGCCATCGGTCAGCACGCCCATGCCCGCAATGCGCACATCGCGGCCACGACCGTCAAAAGTCTTGTCTTTCTTGAGGCGGAGCGGGGACTGCAGGTTGTACGTTCCGCTCTCCTTGAACAGCACCCACGTGGGGCCTTCGCGGTAGGCGCAGTCACGCAGCGAACCCGGAGCGATTACGGCCTTCGTCGCGGCGACGCCCGAGGAATCCACATCCGTCGTATCTTCGACAATCAGGTAGTCCCTCGTAGTCGTCACGATGCAAATTTCACCTTCCGCCTCGGAGATATTCCCCAGACTATCAGTAACGCCCGCGGCACCGAGAGTACCGACGGCATAGCCCTCTATCTGCGAGAGCAACGCCGCATGCTCGCTCCAGTCCTTCGCAGGATACTTGCTCGAATCCGCTTCGCGCTGCTTGAACACCTTGATTTCCGATTCCGAATCCGTGCAGTCTACATACAACGTATCGCCCGGAGCGAACTCCAGCGTGACGGAATTGTTTACCAGCGTATCGGCAAAATTGACCTTAAAATCACCCAACGGGAGAGAATCGATAACAAAGTGCCCCGTGCTGTCGGGAACCACATAGCGGTCAAGCCCGGCGACGCGAATCACGGGAGCGCTCTTGCCCAAGAAAACGAAACCCTCGATAGTAGAAAGTTCTCCGAGCTTCACGGTATCGACCTTCGAGGAATTCGTATCGAGCGAAATGTTCAGCACCGCGCCCGAGGCAACGGAGCCCTTCACGTTACGGACTTCCACCGCATAGTCACCCGGTTCCGCAGTCATTTCCACAAAGCCGTTCCCGTCGGAAGCAGTCCACTCCGCATCTGTAACGCCATCGCTCAGATAATCGCCTGGGAGCACGCGCACGCGGGCATTTGCCGCCGGAGTGCCGTCCGCAAGCTGGACCTGCAGGGCAATCGTCGATTCGGCCTCGGTACCGCCGGCAACCTTTCCGTCGTTACTGCACGCGGCAAGCGCAAGCAGCATGGCGATTGACGCCGGAATAAAAGCATGCCTAGACATGTTCCACCTCCCCGGCATCCTCGCCGCCTTCGGGCTGTTTCTGGTCCAGAGCCTCCTGCCCGCGGATACGCCTCTTGCGGCCTCGCCTCTGCGGGGGCGGATACGGGTCCGAAAGTGGGAACAGCTGCATCCCCAGCTGGAAAACACGATTGGGCTTTTCGCACTGCGATACCTTGGCAAGAACTTCCCTACGGAAGCGCCGCACCATTTCTACTAGTTCGCCATACGTCGTCTCGTCGCAGGCAAAGGCGAGCGTCGAGAGATTGCGTTCCGTCTTGTCGAAACGGTCCATCGCCGTCTGGGCTACATCCAGGTTCTGCTGGATATACGAATTCACCGCCGTGCTGAACGATTCGGAACCGCTGGAAATGAGCCCCTGCGTCTGCTCGTAAAAACCGGTCTCGGGATTCTTCTTGATCATCGAGAGGCGTTCCAGGAGCGCAATCGAGGAACGCACCTGCGAAGCCGTAATCGGCGGGCGCACCATGAGCCCGAGGGCGGCATCGTCGCCCACGTAGGGGTAGAACGTCACCAGTTCACGGATAACGGCATGGTACCAGTGGTCAAAATACTCGAACTGGTCCTTCGCCAAATCTTCGACCTTGCACTCCTTTGTCGCTACAAGCTTTTCAAGGTACTGGCGGCTCTCGGAATGGGTTTTCGCCTGGTTGAAGGCCACCATGTTGGCGAAATACGTCCTCTCCCGCATATCGCGGCAGAAAATCTCGGCAAAGACACTCACCATACGCTCGGTAAGGTTGCGCTTCCCCTGCAAAATCTTGTTGAACATCGAACCATCGAACCCGGCACGGTCGGCTATATAGCGATGACTGAAGCGCCAGTCCGTCGCATGGCGCTCCTCGTAGGCATCCCGTAAAAATTCGCGATAATTCAGATATTCAAAAAGATTAATCATATTGCAAAATTCGCCTATTTCTTGTTTTTATTGGAATATAGCAAATTAGTCCACAATAAACGCTATAAAAAAGTCCACATTGAAAATACCGTAACCAAACGCACAACCCCTCCCCCAGAATCAATGGACAAAAGTCTTTACGGCAGGGAACCTGCGTCGCAACTCAGATGCCGGCACCTCGCTGCCGAGCACATTGAACGACTTGCCCGCAGTCGGCTTCACCTTAAAATTCCGGGACGGTGCGATGCGGTAAATCGACGTATCCGGGTCATTCATCACCTTCGCAGGCTTGCATCCGGTGCGGTACACGCCTTTGATGTCGAAGGCAATCATATCCACATTCGGGCCGCCATCCGATGTCGTCGAAGCGAGTTTCACCTTGAAATCAAGCGCATCCAACCACACGTCCTCGACATAGACCGTATCCCATTTCGTCCAGCCGCCCGTCGGCGGGAACGCGACATCGTAGGTACCATTGTCTACCGTAATCTTCATGTCCCGATTGGAAGCACCGTCAAAGGCGTAGCGCACCATCATGCGCGCATTGGATGCCGACTGGTCGGAGGTCACGTTGTACGTAGCCGTACTGTAGGCGCTGTTTTCGAGATTGAAAAATCCCTGGCCAGTAAATCCCTCGTGGTTCGAGTCCGTCGTGCCGTCGCCCAGTTCGGGCCTCGACATGTCTATCGGGGAACGCCACACCGTATCGGCCACACCGTCAAAGCAAAGTTTCTGGTCGATGGAACTGGAAGACTGCGGGCCGCCGGAACTCGAAGAATTCGGGCCGTCGCCACCTTCCCCTTCGGAGCCGTGGTCAATCTTCTTGCATTCGGAGCCGCCCTTGAACATGGCCGTGTAGGTGATGTCACGGGCCTTCGTCTTGAAGCCGTAATAAATCTGCTTGGTCGAAAGTTCGTTGCAGTCGTCGTCCACCCACTTTTCAAACGTCTGACCGTTGGGCGTCACGCGGAGCGTCATCGGGGAACCCGCCGGGAAATACTGCGTCTGCGTAATGAGCCCGTTGTAATTCGAAAGGTTAGTCTGCACCTTGATGGTGTAGCGCGGCTTGATAGCGGAGACAAGCGTCGTAAGCGCGGCCTTAGCTTCTGCAGAGAGATTCGTGTTGCTCTTGAGGTTTTCTTCCAGCTCTTCGCAAATCATCTGAGCATGGCCCATCGAGCCCATCTCCTGGAAATGCGTCGTCCCGTCATTTACGCCGTCCGGGAAGTTCGGGTACTCGCCCTTCTCCAGTTTCTTGTACAGGTAGCGCGTCACGTAATCCGGGATGTTCTTGTACGTCGTGTTGTACGTGTTGTACGACTTCATATTCAGATCGACAAACGGAATCTTGTTGTTCTTCGCGACCGTCTGCATCATGCCGCGGGCATCGTAGTTGTTGTTACCCGTCGAGAACACATTTCGCGAACCGTTCAGGTTCATCGGCGAAACCAGAATGACGTTCACGCCCTTCTTCTTCCCAGCATCCACAAACTGCTGGATGTAACCCGGAAACTCAGAAGGTTCAACATAACGAGCGGCCTTACTGTAATCGCGGTCGTTATGCCCGAACTGCACGAACAAGTAGTCGCCCTTCTGCGCCGCTTTCATGATTCCGTCCAGGCGGCCTTCCTCGATAAAAGTGCGGGAACTGCGCCCACCGAGAGCGGCATTATTGACCTTCACGCGGGCACCATCAAAGAAGTATCCAATCACCTGACCCCAACCCGTCTGCGGATAAACGTTATCCTTGTACGTCTGGACGGTCGAATCGCCCGCCACGTGAATCGTAAAACTGGTAGAATCGCTCACGGCGACACCCGCGAACACTGCAGCAGCGATGAGGAATTTCAACATTCCCTTCATAATTACCTCACCTTCGCATACGTTGCTACAAATTTCGAATTTCCATCACGAACCACAACGCGGTACAGGCCATTTGCACGCACGAGCGAAGAGAGGTCCACCTCGCCCGCAGCCATCGCCTTGCGAACCACCAGGCGGCCGCGCATGTCGAATACGCTCACGTCGGCATCATGCGAAAGCGTTAGCATGCCGCCACGCAAGTCCGTACCCACCGCAGCAACAGGCCTGGGCAACATAACATCAATAGTATCAGCGCAGCCTTCGCTCACACGGCACACGCCGTCAATGCTAAACCCGAAGGCATCAATATTCGGCGCGCCGTCACTCGTAAGCGAAATAAACTTGAGTTCGGCTTCGCCAAGCGGCGCATCCATCACCACATAGGCGGTATCCCAGTTTTCCCAGCCACCCGTAGGCGGGGCGTTCACTATGTAATCGTGATCGAGATAAGCATTGAACGTGCGGTTCGAATTTCCGCCGTTCGCATAGCGCACCGCAAGCGTCACGTTGCCCGCACCCGGGAACTTCATCTTGTAGCTTGCAAAGGAATTCACCTCGTTCGCCACGTTGAAGAAACCGAGCCCCGTATGCGCCCAGTTGGTATCCGAAGTTCCGATTCCCGTATCGGGCTTGTAGGCGTCAAAGAACTTCTTGATATCCTTGTCGACCTTCACATCAATCTGTTCCGTTCCTTCCATCGGAGTGAACGGAATGAACGTAACGTCGTCGAGGCTCTTCGGAGTCGTTATCGGGAATGCCTTGAGGGCGGCCCCGTCACCTTCGTATTTCTGCGCCGAACCGCCTTCATAGACGGCCGTATACTGAGTCGCGGCATTCCCCATCACGAACGTATGAATGTACGGGGACTTCACCTCGGAGCGGCTCGAAGCGCCGACCTTGTTGCCGTTGCCGTCGTACCATCCCAGGAACTTCTTTCCGCTCTTCGGAATTGTCTTGAGCATGACGGTCATACCCTGCGGATAGTAGGCATTTATCGATGTCGCTTCGGCGGCTCCCTCGGGGCTTACCTTGACAGCCACCTGGTACATGGGCGCCATGTAGTCACCGAGTTTTTTCACCACCGAATCGGAATGCGCACGCATCTGTTCGGTAATGATACGCCCGAAAGCGTTCGCACCGTTCATCTGCAAGTGGACCTGGTCCGTCTGGTCCTTACCTGACTGGATGGTACTGTATTCCGCGCTCGTCGCATAGTTGAAAATGAACTGGGCCGCATACTGTTCTCCCACCGAAATCATATAGTTCGCGACCATCTCGCTCATGTCGATGAACGGAACATTCAGGTCTTTGGCTAGTTGCTGGTTAAGCGCCGGGTAGCCGCGATAGCTGTTATGAATCTGCGTCGGGGAATCGTAATACAGTCGACGGATAGGGCTCATGATGATGGGGTTCGCCCCCTTGGCACGAACATCGTCGACCATCTTTTTCATGTTGGACTTGAAAAAATCCTCGGTACTGTAATTGATGTCGTTAATCCCGAACTGGATGACAACATAATCTCCCGCCTGCAATTTTTCGGCAATGCAGTTCCCGTTGGAACAGCCCTTCTTGAAGAACATATCGTAATAACCGACAGCAGTGCTGCCATCCTTGGCCTTACCACCGCCACCGAGCGACATGCCGCCCTGGCCACGATTCACCACCGCCGCCTTGGACTCATCGAACCAGAAATGGAAATCCTGGCCCTGCCCCTGCTTGGGGTAATAACCGGCATTCCAGTCCTGCATGGTGGAATCACCACACATGTAGATGGTCACCTTCGCCAGCGCAAGCGGAGCGACAAACATCGAAGCGATTACGGCTGACTGCCAGATTTTAGCGAAGCAATTCATACATCCCATATCCCTTTTATCTATTCATCAGTTTCTTATCCTAAACAACCCGCGCTGCATGGTTTTTCCATCCAGCTTCACCTTCACGACATACATTCCACCCGAAAGCGTGCCACGTTCGAGCGCAAGCCTGCTTTCGCCAGCAGTCACGTCGCGCGAAATGGACGCACGCATCGTGCCGGAAACATCGTAAAACTGAATTTCGGCAAAACCCGCAACCGGAGAGAAGAACGTTCCCGTCGCTGGGCGATAATCGACCTCTCCTTCGAAAACCACGAGCGGCAAGGATTCGGATACCGTATCCTTCACAACAATTTCGCCCTTGGCCGAAGCGCCAGCAGCCTTGTGGCCCACCGTCTTCACGGTAAACGCGAACTTGCCCGCCTTGGACGGCTTGCCCGAAATCTTCAGGGCGAGCTCCTCCCTGTCTACCCTCGCGGACAATCCTGGCGGAAGTCCTTCCGTCTCGACACTATCACAGAACATGTAGTAATAGCCGAACGATTTTATCTTTTCGCCCAACGTAACAGTCTGCTTTTCCTTGCCAGACCCCATCTTGGTAAGGACGGCATCGGGATAAACAGCGAATTCGTTGTCTCCTGCGGCATAGACATCGGGCTTCGTGAGCTTCTTGACCATGTCGGGCAGGTAGTAGCTCGGGTGCGGCGGCAAGTTGTACGCCGTATTCTGCCATGCGACTGCCTGACGGTACTGGGCGTCATGCATCAGCGTGTAAAGGCGGTGCGGAGTCGTCACCGGAGTAGAGAAAATGTATATCTTAGAAGAATCGCTTTCCGAACGGAAAATCATTTCTTCACGCCAGTCGCCAAAGAGGTCCGCCACCAGGTTCGGGTAATTTTTCGCACTCTGGTTTCCAATCAACCCAAGCGATGTCTCGCCATCAAAATAGGTTTCGATTTTCCTATTCTGCTGATTAAACTTGCTCACAATCGGGCCGCTCAGGAGTTCGTCCTGAAGGTCGCCGTCGAAATAAATCCTGAAGCTCGTCGGAATCACGCGCCCCAGATAGGGATCTTCCGGATCGAGGGTATCGGAGAGCTTAATCGGCGTTCCCTTGGCCGAATGCATTTCTTTCGGCACATAAGACCACAACTCGTAACCGCGGCTAGTAGAATCGATATCGGCAGCCATGGCACGTCCATTTTCCTTCTGCATGGGAGACAAGTCACCAAACAGGAATTTACCCTTGTCGTCGCGAAGTTCAGCGACATAGCGGGAACTATCAAAATGCGAGTGAATCGCCCAAACTTCCAGGCCCGCGTGATCCGGGTCAAAATTGCCGACATAGGCGGCATAGCCATAACCAAGCCCAGTCGAGTAACGGAGGGTTCCGTCGTGATTCAGGGCAGCAGACCCATACACAATCTCATCGAGGCCGTCGCCATCCAGGTCACCGACAACGATATTGAGGTTGCCCTGGCCAAAGAGCCCCTCGCCCGGTGTTTCAGACTTGTGGAACCAGCGTTGCTTCAAGTTCTTGCCGTCAAAGTCATAAGCCACCACATAGGCCGCCGTATAGTAACCGCGGGCAATAATCAAGCTCGGATGAACGCCATCGAGATAAGCCGTCGCCGACAGGAACCGGTCGCAGCGGTTACCGTAGGTATCGCCCCAGTTGAGACCCAGCGAATCATAGGGGCCAAAATTTCTGATATCGCGCGACGGGAGGTAGTCAATCGTCGTGATTTCGGCGCCATCGCTACCCCTGAACACCGTCAAGTATTCCGGCCCCGTAATAATAATCCCCGACTTATTGCGGTAATCCTTCGTAGAATCCCCGATGACCTTGCCCTTGCCGTCAATGGTTCCGTCGCCGGTCTTCATGACAATTTCGGCCTTGCCGTCACCGTCGTAGTCATACACCTGGAAAGGCGTGTAGTGCACACCACCGCGGATGTTCTTGCCGAGGCTTATGCGCCAAAGCTTTGTACCGTCGAGTTTATAGGCATCGAGGAAAACCGTTCCCGTATACGAGCCTTCCATCTGCTGCGAATTGTCCTTGAAATTGTCCGGGAACCACTTCACGATCAGTTCATATTCACCGTCGCCATCCAAGTCGCCGACACTCATGTCGTCCGGATAGTAACCGCAGACCGTATTTGCGGAATCAGGCATCACCTGACTTGCGGGACGGTCCAGCTTAAGCACCTTATACGGGAAGGTGCGTCCGTTGTACACCACCGTCGAATCCATGACGAACGTGGCTCCCTTCTTCGCGCCTTCCTTGCCGTCGACTACGGCAGCCACCGTATACTTGGACATAACCTTGCCGGCAGAATCCAGGTAGTTGGTACCCGCAGTGCTCCCGATGG
This sequence comes from Fibrobacter succinogenes, assembly GCA_902762305.1. Lineage (GTDB taxonomy): Bacteria > Fibrobacterota > Fibrobacteria > Fibrobacterales > Fibrobacteraceae > Fibrobacter > Fibrobacter succinogenes_I. Next base: position 50,804 of record CACWNW010000001.1, read on the forward strand.
TGGCGATTTTTTCTCCGTCGCGGTAGAGGTTGAATTCCGTCCCGGGGTCTTCCGTACCCAACAGGCGCCACGAGACGAGCATGCCGGACTTGCCTACGTTCGAGACAAGCAGGCCGCGGTCAATGGCCTCCAGCTGACGGGGATGAGCGAAGGATTGGAGCGGCAGCGCCAAAAGCAGCGCCGGAACAACCGCAAGGAAACCGAGACGGGAATGTTTTGTCATAATTTCTCCAGACTTATTCAATGCCTTAACTGAAAAAGATTATTCCAGAAACATCCTGAGCACCAACCAACAAAGATAATCTATTTCGCAAACGAGGCAACTCGACTTACGGCCAAAGCGCCATTCAGTTTGACCTTCACGACATACATGCCCTTCGAAAGTACGCTGCGGTCAATCGCCATCGAAGTCGTCCCGGCCGAAACGTTCCGGGAAACGCCCAGGCGCATATTGCCGGCCATGTCGTAGAGGTATACCTCGGCAAAGCCCGCCTTCGGGGTGAACAGCGCGCCCGTCGCCGGGTTAAAGCGGACACCGGAATCCACAACTGGGGCAACGATGGCATCGGGCAACTTCTGCGTACCGTCGTAGAGTTCCACGCCGTCGATACCGAAGGTGAACATGTCGAAATTCGGGCCGCCTTCGCTCGTGAGCGACTTGAACGTAAACGTATTCACGCCGGCTTCAAGCTTCACGTCGACCTTCGCCTCGGAATACGTCGTCCAGGAGGCTTCCGTCGAGGGGAAACTGACCGTACCGACAGAAGAACCGTTCACGTTCAGCGACATGTTGCGCGAATCCTTGCCGCCGTTGGCAAAGCGAATCGTGAGCGTCGTCTTGGCCGCGGTCTTGGAGAAGATTTCCCAAGTACCATAACTCGAAATCGAATTGGTGAAGTTGTAATAGCCGTTCTTGAGGAAGCCTTCGTTACTCTTTTCCGTAACGCCATCGCCATCCTTCGGTGTGGAGGCATCAAGTTCAGATTTTCCGTTGTTCACCACCGGAGTCGTATCGATTACGGCAGGGCCCTCGCCCACCACATAAATATCCGGCTGCTTGAGGGACTTCACAGCGTCGGGCAGGTAGTAGCCCAAGTGAGGCGGCTGGTTGTAGGCCACGTTCTGCCAGGCAATCGAGACGCGGTAATGCGAATCGTGCATCAGCGTATAAACGCGATAGGGCGAGGTAAACGGAGTCGTGAAGACAATGACCTTCGAAGGGTCGGAACCAGAACGCACGATGAATTCCTCGCGCCAGTCGCCAAAGAGGTCGGCCACGATGCAGGGATTCGCCTTGGTCCAGTTGTTGAGCGAAGCGCCTTCCACGCTGTAGAAACTGAAGAGGCGGTCCAAAGTCTTCTTGCCGGAATTGTACTTGTCAATCTTTCCGCCGGTACTGCCGCCGTTTTCCACCGTCGGACTACCGGTAGCATCCATCAGTTCGTCCTGCAGGTCTCCATCGAAGTAGATACGGAAATTCTGCGAAAGGCCCGTCGTGGTGACGACCTTCCCCTTGACGGAGCGGGCGCCCTTGCTGGTACCGGACCACATCTCGAAACCGCGATTCGTGGAATCGATATCGGCTGCCATGCCGCGACCGTTGTCCACGTTCCCGGCCTCGGTCTGGGTCGTCCCCCAGAGGACCTTGCCGTCCTTGTCGCGGTATTCCTCGCTATACTTGTTTTGCTTGTCCTCGTGCACGTCGTAGAGTTCCAGGCCCGGATTGTCCGGATCCATGTCCGAAAGGTGCATGGCATCGCCGTGACCGAAGCCCGTACGGTAACGGAGCGTCCCGTCGGAATTGAGCGCCGCAGCTCCAAAGACAATCTCGTCCTTTCCGTCGCCGTCGAGGTCACCCACAGAAAGGTTGTGGTTGCCTTCGCCGTATAGGCCCTGGCCAGACCTGTCGGACGTATGCTTCCAGCGTTCCTTGAGGTTCTTGCCGTCAAAATCGTAAGCGACAAGGTAGGCCATCGTGTAGTAACCGCGGTTCATGATAACGCTCGGATGCACGCCGTCAAGGTAGGCCACCGCCGCAAGCATGCGTTCGCTGCGGTTGCCGTAGGTGTCGCCCCAGGAATTCGTAATATTGCGCTTGGGCCAATAGTCAATCGTGGTCACTTCTTCACCCGTGCGCCCGTTGAACACAGTCAGGTACTCGTTGCCGCTCATAATGCGGCCGCCAGACGTCCGGTAATCCTTGCTTGCGTCGCCAATCACCTTTCCCTTGCCGTCGACAGTGCCGTCGGAAGTCTTCATCACGATTTCGGCGACTCCGTCGCCATCGAGATCGTAGACCATGAACTGCGTATAATGCGCTCCGGCGCGGATGTTCTTGCCGAGGTCAATTCTCCAGAGGCGGGTGCCGTCCAGCTTCATGCCGTCCACAAAGACTGAGCCCGTGTAACCATCCTTCGAGTTGTCCTGCGCATTGCTCGGATCCCACTTGAGGACCAAATCCAGCTGGCCGTCGCCATCGAGATCACCCACGCTCATGTCGTTCGGGGTGTAGGTACACGTCGAGCCGTCCGGCATCTTTTGCGATTTCGGGACATCGAGCTTTAAAACCTTGTAGGGGAAATTGACGTTGCCTTCCTTTTTCGCATCGGTAAAGACAATTTCGGCAGCAGCCTTTTCGCCTTCCTTGCCGCCCACCACGGCAGCCACCGTGTACTTGGATGTCGCCTTTCCGCTCTTGTCGAGGTAATTCGTGCCGGCAGTTTTGCCGATGGTGGCGATTTTTTCGCCATCGCGGTACAGGTTGAACTCGGTATCCGGAGATTCCGTACCAAGCAGGCGCCAGCTCACGAGCACACCCGAACCCACGTTCGCGACCGTAAGCCCACGCGAAAGCCTTTCCATCTGGCGATCCGCCGCAAAAACCGCGGTCGACAATCCGAAAACAAGCGCCACCCCAAGCGCCGACCTCATAATTCCCATTTTTTTCGTGCAGAACGAACTCATAATCAATCCCATAAAAAAGTCCAAACTGGCCCTATATTAATCTAATATCAAACTATAAAAACCGGACCACGTTTAATATAATTTATTTTACAATAAAAAGTCAACAATTTTGTTTAAATTTTACACATTATCAAGCAATTTTCAAATTGTAATAAAAATAAAACGTCTACATTTACACATTCCATTCGGTAAAAATGTGGCGTCAGTCACAAGAAAACGTCCGGAATCTTCAACCTTTTTCTAAATTTCGCACCAATTATGCCCAACTGGTGGAAAAACTTTTCCTGGGAATGGCTCTTCGACTCCCTAGCCGATCGGTCCCCAGCTTTTGTAAGGGTCATTGTCGTAACCGGCAAGTCGTTCCTGTACTACCACGGAATGACCCGTGCGGCAAGCCTCACCTACACCACGCTAGTGGCAGTCGTCCCCCTGCTCATCCTGCTCACCTCGATTACGCTCGCCGTCGGGTTCGGCAACTTCATGAGCGACTACCTGCCCATCGTCCTCGACGTGCTCAACCTGGACTGGCCCACGGAACCGATAATCGACATCGTCAAGAACGCCGAACACGTCCCCATCGGAAAGCTCGGGTTCATCGGCGCCCTCGGCCTTTTCGTGACGTTCATCCTCGCGTTCGGGAGCCTGGAGACCAACTTCAACGTCGTGTGGGAAGTCAAGACATCGAGAACGCTCATCCGTCAAATCCAGGTCTACACCCCGTTCCTGGTCATTTTCGCAGGCTTCATCGGGATGTTCGCCGGTTTCGTGAACCACGTCCAAGACGTGCTCACCATGATTGTGGTGGACGGATTCCACTTCTCGCCGGAACTGCTCAAGATTATCATCACCGCCTTCTGGTATATCGCGTTCCATTTCTCGTGCATGCTGCTCATCTTCCTGATGCTCTATGCGCTCCCGGCAAGGAGCCTGAGGCAGCGCGAAACGGGAGTTCCCCCTCCCTACCGCAAGCGCAAGCTGTTCGGCGTCTCGCTCATGGCAACCATTTTCTCGTGGATTGCCATCAACATCTACGTGAAGATCCTCATGCTCATCCAGACGGCGATGGTCACCCGCATGTCCATCTTCTACGGTTCGCTAGCCTTTATTCCGCTGTTCCTGTTCCTCGTTTTCGGCGTATGGTCCATCATCCTGTGTGCAAATAGCCTGGTATGGACCATCTGCTACTGGCCGGAATCTTCACAAAAGAAGTGGAACTGGACGGCAACACTGGAGGATGTCCACAATGCTGAACGCACAGAAAAAAACAACTAGCGCCCTGGCGAAGTTCGCCTTTGCGGCAACATTCATGCTCTTCGCGGCGACCTCGAGTTTCGCCGAACTCAAAGACATGGGAGATGCTACCCCCGCAAGCGAAAAATCGAGCGGCGGCATCCGCGCACTCATCGGCATCGGCGGCGGCAACTCGATGATTACCGACGACGGCACCATCTTCATGAACCTCCGCATCGGTATCGATTTCAACCCGCTGTTTTCGTCCGGCCTCTGGGTTTCGTCCATCATGAGCGACGTGGAAAACCACAAGGTGAAGCACAACCAGCTGATAAACTACAAGGCCTTCGGTGGCTTCGTAGAACTGTTCCCGCTGCGCTTCGACAAGTTCTCCGTTTCTGTGCCTATCCAGGCTGGTGGCGGCTCCGTGAGCGCGCTCGAACCCGGTGACGAGGCCTACGAAACCGAAGACTACTTCTTCATCGCCGACATGGCAGTGCACTTCAACTACCGCATCACCAAGATGCTCGAGATTTCCATAGGCGGCGGATACCGCATGTTCACGGGAATCGAAGAGAACAACCTCGAGAACCTGGATTTCTGCACGCCGTTCGGTGAACTGCGCTTCACCGTCAGGGAATAGCGTTATTGGATGTCCTTGCCCCTAAAGGGGCGGCGACATGACGAATACCGTAGAGCGAAGTCGAAGGATCTAGTTAATCATGTCGCCGGTTTCGTGAAGCGCCAGTCATAGGAGTCGTCCAAAGAATGGATCGTTTCATTTCCATACGCGGTTGCAGGCTGCACAACCTCAAGAACGTGGACGCCCAGTTCCCGCTGGGGGGCGTTACGGTCGTGTGCGGGCCTTCCGGGTGCGGCAAGTCGACGCTGGTTCTCGACACGCTGCACGGAGAATCGAAACGGCGCTACCTAGAGACGCTCTCCCCCTTCGCCGCGGAACTCCTGGGCGGCCGCAGGATTGTCCCGCTGGATAGCGCGGAAGGACTGCCGGCAAGCCTCGCCATCGGGGCAAGCCACGGGGAAACACCCGCAAAATCGTATGCACTGAGCCTTTCGGAATGCGACAGCACATTGCGCGCACTGTTCGCGCGATTCGCAAAACCCGCTTGCCCCATATGCGGCAAGCCCATGGAAAGCACGAGCCGCGAAGAAATCATCAAGGAAATTGCGGGGCTGCCGCAAGGGAGCAAGCTGCAGTTTTTCGCCCCCCTCCCCACCAGCCGCGCGAGCCTCGACAAACTTTCGGCGGTGTTCCTGGCGCAGGGGTTCACCCGCGCGATGGCCGACGGCGTGACCTACTCGCTCGCCGACCTCACGGAAGCCGAACGCAAGATTGTTCCGCAGGAATTTTTCATCGTCGTGGACCGCATTATTGTCCGCGAGAACACGCGCACCCGCATCGCCGAAGCCGTCGATGGCGTCCTGAAACTCACGCACGGGGAACTCATTCTCGATAACGGCGGCAAGCGCTCGCTTTACAGCACGGTGCCGCGTTGCCCCGACCACGGGGCGGGGCAAACAAGACCGCTCGAACCCGAAGACCTTTCGCCCTACTCGCGGGCTTGCGCATGTCCCGAATGCGGCGGCACCGGGAGTATCGAGCCCGAAGGTACCGGTCGCGGAGATGCATCCGAAAGCGGAGAAAAGGAATGTCCCGTATGCAACGGGCTACGCCTCAAGCAGAATCTACTCCATTCAGCCATTGACGGTTCCACCTGGAAAGACATCCTGGAAACTCCGTTCGCCTCCCTCGAAAAAAAAGTCCGCGACCTTTTCGGCGAAAGAATTCTTGCGAACCAGAAACCCGCATTCAATGCGCTTATCGACCGCATCCAGGCCATCAACGAACTCGGCATCGGCTACCTCACCGCGGGCCGCGCAGGCTACAGCCTCTCGGGTGGCGAAATCCAGAGGCTCAGGCTATCGAGCCTTTCGACCGGGCACCTGAACGGGCTCCTGATCGTCCTCGACGAACCGGCCAGCGGGCTACACGCCTGCGATGTGGAAGCCCTCTGGAAAGTCCTCAAGAAGGTCCAGTCCCGCGGGAACACGCTCGTGCTAATAGAGCACAACCCGCTCATCATCAAGAAGGCGGACTGGGTTATCGAAATGGGGCCCGGCGCCGGCGAGAAAGGCGGAGCGATTCTTTTCCAAGGACCCGCTAAGGAAGTATTGGAAAATCCGCAATCGCCGACGGGGACGTGGATTAAGGGGTTAGATGAGAAAGGGAGATCCCCGCACAAGGCGGGGATGACAGCAAAGGCGCCGGGGATGACAAAGAAAGCCATCAGCGTCAAGGACTTCTCGATGTTCGACATGAAGCCCGTCTCGGCAGAATTCCCGGTGCAAAAGTTCAGCGTCATCACAGGCCAGAGCGGCAGCGGCAAGTCCACGCTCCTGTTCAGGAACATCGCCACCCGCGCAAGCGCCGGTGAGTTCGAGCGTCTCGGCATCCAGGCGCTCTCCATACTTTCGACCGGAGACTTCCACGGCAACCGCCGCAGTACGGTCGCGTCCGCCATCAACCTGAACACGCAACTCCGCGACTTGTTCGCGAAGCTCCCCGAAAGCAAGGTGCGCGGCTACACCGCCTCGAAATTCGCGACGCACGCTCCCGGCGGCCGTTGCGAGAACTGCAAGGGCGAAGGCGTACTTTACGACGGCGCAGGCTACGAAGAAACCGAATGCCCCGTGTGCCTCGGGCGCCGTTTCAAGGACGAAATCCTGGAGGTGCGCTTCAAATCGCTTTCCATCGCCGACGTGCTCGACCTGGAAATTTCGGAAGCCTGCAAGATTTTCGCGAACCTCAAGCCTTTTGTAGACAAACTAAAACCACTTGCCGACACGGGGCTTGGATACCTGCGACTCGGGCAAACCACAGCGCACCTCTCCGGAGGCGAACGCGCCCGCCTGCGCCTTTCCATCGCGCTCGCCCGTGCAAAAGCGCCCAACACGCTGTTCCTCTTCGACGAGCCTGCGCGCGGCCTGCACAAAAAAGACATCGAACACCTGCTTGCGCTTATCCACGGGCTCACCGATGCGGGCCATACCGTCATCGCCATCGAACACGCGCAGGACTTCGTGAACGACGCCGACTACGTGCTAGAACTCAGCCGGAAATAACTTATTACCCCTCTAACAGCAGTTATTGTAGCCAGGAAAAAAATCCTTGCAGGTCGAGGCTACATTCGAGTAATCATCAAGACAAAACCGACATGTCCGCTATTGAAAACGATGTCATCGGCACGGCCAGGATTTCTCCCGACTTTAAGTTCATCGGATTCTCTACATGATCCGTTCATGCCAAGCATAAAATTCATCGCCAAACCCACCGAATAATGCTTCGAGACTTTCCAGGAATCTCCTATTTCAAACGTGAGGCCTCTTTCCGCAGAGGAATAGGCCATTCCGTACTTCTTCCATGCTTCACCATCGCCATACAAGGAGATTATCTCATACGAAGACCCCACAAAAAAGCCCATTGTCGTAAAGGGGTAAATTCTAAAACCAATCCCCAAAAGCAACCTAAGTCTCGTATCCTCTTCTGAAAAAGATTCTCCACCCATCGAATAGTAGCTATAATCGTATGTGCCAACCGTCCAGAAGGCACCAATATCAATAAAAAGGGCGATACGTCGCACAACCAAGATTCCGGCACGCGTATCTATCAATGGGCCCCAACCTTCCGAAGAATAGATATCGTATAGAAGACTCCTGGAATAAATCATCTCTTCGTTTTTCTTATCATAGTAGAACCCATTTCTCGACGCTGTTTCGTACTTAAAAGAAGAATACATCGCCCCTATGGACACATCAAAATACGGATATATATCATCAAGAAAGCGGTACTCTTTTCTTGGCTTTTTTTTGATTACATCAATAGTCCCCGCCATCGAAGTTGCCACAAGGCAAAGAATCAAAAGAATTACACGAAGCATCATTGTTCCTTCAAGACAGCATAGTTCACGAACTTGCCGCAGGATGTATCTTCGGGAGCCAAGAAAGCCTCGATTGAATAATTCCCGCTTATTTTTCTTTCATCATATTCGGCAAAGGCATAATATACTTGATCAACATCCCCCCAGTTATCCATTTGAAACCGCACCGTATAGGTAGGCAATTCGACTTTCTTGTCCCCGCAATAGAACGAAATTGTCACATCAAGGCTACATACTTTATTTTTGGGGACAGAATCACAAGCATCCCGATAAAAAAAGTTTGCCCCTACACTATCCTTTTCAGGCCAATCATACACTTGGGCAAGCAAAGAATCCTTAAACATCACGCGCATTTCAAGGGAATCGACCCCGGACGGTGCAAATGCTTCTATACTCTGCTCAATATAGGACAAGTCCATATCCACACAAAAATCCATGCCGCAACAGCACAGCCACGCATACGCAAGCAGCATAAATGTCGTGAATTTGTTTCTACGCAATTTCATAGATTCTCATATTCCCCAAAAGCATGCACATAGAATAAATTAACTGCGTCTGTAATATAAAATCTTTTTTCGTAGAATTCAAAGAAAATAAAATTTTCATAGAACAGCAAAAAAATCCCACCGATGGCGGGACTTTTTTCACCACTAACAATCAGCAAGCAATTACAAACTACGAGCGGTCGCCGTGAGCAACAAAGCCCCTGCTATCAAACAGGGGCGGTTGCAAGAGTGAGCGCCTACCGGAGTAATTTAATTCCAGTGCGTAGCGCGAATGGTCTCATTACAAGCAGTGTGCGCGCAGGTCTTCGTCGCTGAGCGTGCTGAGGTATGCAGGCGGCACGTCGAGAACGGTCTTGCAACCGGTCACTCCGTTAGCCTTCATGCGGAGCGCCGCGCGGGCGTAAGCCACGAGAACGCTCGTCGTGAATTCCGGGTTGGAATCGAGCTTGAGGCTGTATTCAATCACGTGGGTGTGTTCCAAGTTCATGCCGGTCTTGCCGGTACGAATCACGAAACCGCCGTGAGCGAGGCCGCTGTGGTTCTTGTTGAATTCTTCTTCGCTGATGAAGTTCACCGTGGTGTCGTATTCATCGAAGTAGTTCGGCATCGTCTTGATGGCGTTTTCGATGTAAGCCTTGTCGGCACCTTCTTCGGCAACCACGTAAACCAGGCGCGTGTGCTTCTGGCGCGTGGTGAGTTCCGGCATGGAACCGCTACGCACGGCTTCGAGAGCAGCTTCGACCGGGCAGGTGTACTGCTTCGCATTCTTCACGCCCTTGATGCGGCGGACAGCGTCGCTGTGGCCCTGAGAAACGCCCTTGCCCCAGAACGTGTAGTCCTTGCCTTCCGGGAGAATGGACTGGGCGTACACGCGGTTCAGGCTGAACATGCCCGGGTCCCAACCCACAGAAATCATCGCGATGTTGCCGGCGGCCTTGGCGGCAGCGTCGACGGCGGCGAAATGCTGCGGAATCTTGGCGTGGGTGTCGAAGGAATCGATCACGTTGAACATGGCGGCGTACTTCGGGGTGAGCACCGGCAGGTCGGTAGCGGAGCCGCCACAGATGATGAGCAGGTCCACCTTGCCTTTCCAGGCTTCCATTTCAGAGACGTTCAGCACCGGAACGCCCGCCGTCTGGATCTTGACCGTAGCGGGGTCACGACGCGTGAAAACGGCGACCAGTTCCATATCCGGAGCCTGCTTCACGGCGCATTCCACACCGCGGCCCAGGTTACCGTAACCGAGAATAGCAATCTTTGCCATAACAATATCCTTGTTAAAAATTTTTGCGGGATAAATTATAGAAAAGCCCAAAAACGTCTGTCATAAAGCGAGCGAAAAATAAATGTCGTATACGCCACCAAAATAGGGTGAACTGGGCCCGCAGAAACTATATTTTCCTTGCAATGATTCTCCTCGTCGCCGAAAAGCCCTCCGTGGCAAACCAGCACTACCGCCCGATGCTCGAGCGCATCGAGGGCGAGAAGTTCACGCAGGGCGACGGATGCCTTATCGGCAAGAACCACTGCATCACCTGGTGCGTGGGCCACTTGATTACGCTTGCGCCGCTCGACGCCTACCCCGGCTATGAAGGCGGCTGGCGGCTTTCGAACCTTCCGCTTTTGCCCGAAAAATTCCGCCTGATGGAAATCGAGAGCACCAAGAAACAGCTCGCGGTGGTACGCCAGATGATGGAGCAGGCCGACGTTCTCGTGAACGGCGCGGACGCCGGCCGCGAAGGTAACCTGATTTTCGACCTGGTGCTCGACTTCACGCCATCATTCAAGCAAAAGACCATCAAGCGCCTGTGGGTGAACAGTTACGTGGCGAAGGATTTGGACAAGGCGTGGAAGAACCTGGAAGACGCCACGCAGCGCGTAAACCTGAGCTACGCCGCACGCCTGCGCCAGCGGGCCGACTGGATGGTGGGCCTCAATGCGACGCGTGCCTACACTCTCACGGCGGGTCGCGGGAAGATGATTTCGGTAGGGCGCGTGCAGACGCCGACACTCAACCTGGTCGTAGAACGCGATACCATCGTGGAGCAGTTCAAGGAACTGTACTACTACAGCGTCGTCGGAACGTGGAAAGGGTACCAGGCACAATACCTATTAGAAGATAAAGTCGCCGTCTTCGAGAAAGAGGCGGAAGCGAATGCTGTCGTGGAGCGCTGCAAGCCGCCCGCACCGGCGACCATCGCAAAAATCGACACGCAGCAGAAGAAGCAGTTCCCGCAGAAACCCTTCGACCTCACGGAACTGCAGAAAGAAGGCAACAAGCGTTTCAAGTTCAGCGCCCAGCAAGTCTTGGACTGCGCACAGAACCTCTACGAAAAGAAACTCCTCACCTACCCGCGTACCGACTCGCAGTACCTGCCCGATACCATGAAGCAGGAAGCCTTCGCGCTAGCCCAGCGGCTAGCCAGCCCCGAACAGAAAGGCGTGATGCGCAGCGAAAGCGAGAACTTCGTCTTTATCAACTCAAGCAAGGTGACCGACCACTTCGCCATCATCCCCACAGGAGAAACCCCGAACGGGCTCCCCGAAATGGAGCAGAAGATTTACGACTTGGCGAAGGAACGCTTCGTGCAGGCATGGCTCAAGCCGTATGTATGGAGCGAGATGGAAATCCTCCTGAGCAGCGACGTCATCCTGAGCGGCGAAGCCGCGATATACAAGACTAGGGGCTTTAGCCCCTTAGTCGCGTTAGGTTCGAAGGAGCAGGACCCAGTCCCGAACTTGTTCCGTCTGAAGCTCAAGCGCAACGAAGACTTGGGATTCCGCGCCATCGTCAAGGAAGAAGCAAAAGCCAAGAAAAAGAAAAAGGGAGATCCCCGCTCGGAGGCGGGGATGACAGACGGAGGCGCCGAGGGCAAGGGTGACGGTGACGATATCACGAACCTTGTCGAAGCCTTCCCGGAATGGAACGTAGGCGATTCCTCCCCCTTCGACAGCGTGGAACTGCAGAAGAAAAAGAAGAGCAAGCCCAAGTACTACACCGAGGCGACCCTCCTTGCCGCGATGAAAACCGCCGGCAAGCAGATCGAGAACGAAGAACTCGCCGAGGCCATGAAGGACCGCGGGCTCGGCACTCCAGCCACGCAGGCGGGCATCATCGAGACGCTCAAGAAGCGCGGATTCATCGAGGCGCAGAAGAATTACCTGGTCAGTACCGCCCGCGGGCGCGAAGTCATCGCCTTGATGGACGAGAAGGTGAAATCGCCCGAGATGACCGGCGAATGGGAGTACAAGCTCTCGCAGGTCGAAAAAGGCACCCTTTCGCCGGTAGAATTCCGTGACGGCATCGTGGAATATGTCAAGCAACTTTTTGCAGACTTGCATGCCCGCTATGCCTGCCAGTTCGAGCGCGAGACCGTGACCGAAAAATTGAATTGCCCCAAATGCGGAGGCGCGCTCGAAGTAGCCCCGTGGGGCTACGTGTGCCCCAACGCGGAATGTGGCTTCAGGTTCGGGCACACCGTGGCAGGCAAGATGCTCGCCCATTCCGAAGTCAAGGCGCTCCTCGCCGGCGAAACCGTCGGACCACTTTCCGGTTTCAAGAGCAAGAAAGGCAGTGAATTCTCGGCCAAGCTCACCCTCGACAAAGATTTCAACATCCAGTTCGCCTTCGAGAGCGACGGCAAATTCCACGGGCAAAAAACGGATTACAAGTGCCCGCTGTGCGAGAGCATCCTTGAAGAAAACAAGAACGCGATATTCTGCACGGGAGCCGCGCAGTCCGGCGAGCCCTGCAACTTCACCCTATTCAAAACAATCGCAGGCCACACGCTTACCGCAAAAGAAATCGCGGCACTATTCACGAGCGGGCACACGCCGCTCATTCAAGGCTTCAAAAGCAAGAAGGGCTCCGAATTCGCGGCCGCCCTCAAGTGGGGCGAAGGCGCCGACAAAGGCCGAGCTGTATTCGAGTTCCAGCACAGGGACCTCCCCTGCCCCATATGCGGCGGCAACCTGCGCTTCCGCGTCAATACTTCCCAGCAAGGCGGCCCGCAGGGCACAAACGAGACCGGCGCCTACGTGTGCCCGCAATGCAACTACGGCATCCCGCAGGTATTCTACCAGCGCAAATTCAGCGACGAAGAAGTCGAAAAACTGCTAAAAGAAAAAACGACTCCTATTTTGGAGCCGTTCAAGAAAAACGAAACCACCTTCCGTGCAGCCTTGGAACTGCGGGAAGGTGGCAAAATCGCCTTCAACAAGTTGACCGTCGAAGTCATCGAAAGTGCGCACGGCAACTAGCCAAATATACGTGCGTACAGCCCGGGCGCAAATTTCTCGATATAGCCCATCGCGAGGATAAAGACAATCACCGCGGGCAATATCCACTTGAAATAGAAGCAGAGGACGGGATTCGTCGGGAAATGGATTCCCTTGCCGAAATTCGCCTCGGTGAGAAAGTTCTTCTGGTTCCAACCGAATCTGTGGTTACAGAAAAGCACAAACACGAGTGCACCCAGCGGCAACAACGTATTGGACACGAGGAAATCTTCCAAGTCGAGCACGCAACTGCCTGCACCGAAGGGTTCAAAGCCCGAAAGCACATTGAACCCGAGCGCACACGGAAGTGAGAGGAGCACGATGGCGATAAAATTCCAACGCACTGCACGGCTGCGTTCCACCCCGTGGGCATCAATCCAGTAGGCAATGATGTTCTCGAACACGGCGACAAGCGTAGAGAGCGCCGCAAACGAGAGGAACAGGAAGAACGCAGCACCGCAAATACGGCCCGCGGGCATCTGCGCAAACACGTTCGGGAGCGTCGCAAAAATAAGGCCAGGACCGGCACCGGGTTCCACGCCAAACGCAAAGCAGCTCGGGATAATGATGAGGCCAGCAAGGAGCGCTACCGCCGTATCGAGCAGGCAGATGTTCGCCGCTTCCTTCGGGAGACTATGCGTCTTGCCGATGTAGCTTCCGAAAATGGTCATGGAGCCAATACCCAGGCTGAGCGTAAAGAAACTCTGGCCAAGCGCGGCAAACACGACCTTGCCAATACCCGCCTCCTTCAGTTTCGCGAAGTCGGGCTTGAGGTAGAATTCCAGACCGTCGCCCGCACCCGGTAGCGTAAGCACGCGCACCACGAGCAAGAGCATAATAATAAGCAAAGCGGACATCATCACCTTAGTGACACCTTCGACGCCCTTCCTCAAGCCAAGTGCCACGATCGAAAGTCCCAGCGATACAGCGACAACCATCCAGAAACACAGAAGCGGACCGTTGCCGAGCATCTCGCCGAATGCAGCGCCCACCTGCGCAGGATCCATTCCCATGAGGTCGCCCATGGTCACCATGCGGTAGAAGTAATAGAGCATCCAGCCCGTGACCGTCGTGTAGAACATCATGAGCAGGTAGTTGCCAGCAATCATCGGGATGCCCGCGTAATGCCACTTGTGGCCAGGCTTTTCAAGCACTTTGAAGGCCCTGCCTACGCCCCGCTGGGAGGCGCGACCCACGGTAAATTCCATCACCAGGATCGGGAAACCGAAAATCGCAAGAAACAGCAGATAAATTAAAATAAACGCAGCACCGCCGTACTGCCCCGTAATAAACGGGAACCGCCACACGTTACCCAGGCCGATGGCACAGCCTGCAGAAACTAGAATGAACCCTAACCTAGAGCCAAAGGCCTCGCGATTGTCATTCATTACGAATTCCCGTCAAGATAGGCGTATTCTCCGTACAAGCCGTTTACCGGGTAATAGGTACGGCTGCCGTCAGCGGCAATCACGATGGCAAGGCCCTGAGCAAAGCCACACCACTGTTTGAGACTTTCGTAAGCCTTGAAGTCGACAGCCAGCTTGGTGCAGTACGCCGTAAGGGGTGCCACCACCATGTCATGAGAAATCATGATGCCGATGCGGTACTCCGGCGGGAAAGCCGGAAGAATGTGCTGCGTCAACAGGGCAACGCTCGTTTCCGTAAGGTCGTTGAACGCATCCGTGTAGAGGCCCTTGTACATCCAGCTAGCAAACGTCTGAAGCTGGTTCGTTGCAAAATCCTCTTCGGCATGGAGAGCGAGCAGCGAATCGTTTTTCACATATCCGCCACCAGCAAGCTTGGGCACGATTGTGCTTACGAACTGCGTCGTATCGCCCCCGCGGCCAGCATAGATGAACAAAGCCGTCTGACGGGTACGAACAAAGTCGGAATGCGCATAGAAAATCGGATCCGTCATATTGACAGAAGCGATAGCCGCACCAAGAGATGCAGCCTGGTCCTTTCCTGTCATATGGAGCTGGGTTTCACGACCGGTACCGCTACCGCGACGCGCATGGCGCAACACGAAAATCACACGGTCGGTAGACTGAAGAGATGCAAGCAAGTCGGCCACCGGAATAAGCGTACCATTTGCAGAACTGGCCTCGACAAAAGCGGCATCCTTCGCAATTTCTTCTTCGAGAGTACCAGCCTGGTACCCCTCGTTCGAAGCCGAGGAGCCCGGAACTGTAGTGCTGCTTTCGGGCGTGACCGCTATAGACGAAGACGATACCTCGGGGTTCGCTCCCTGCGATTCAGGAGCAACGGCCGAAGATGTCGGGACCGAGGAACTCAAGGTCTGATTGCCGGCACTGGAGTCCGGACCTACCGGCGACAAGCCATTCGAATTTCCACTGTCACAGGCTGAAAACAAAATGGCTGTAGCAGTCGCAAAGCCGAGAATAAATTTCTGGAACGATTTTTTCATAATGTAACATCCGTATTTTTCTTTAAAATATAAAAGTTTTTTATATTTGTGCCGCAATCGAAACACCAAAAAGGTAAAAATGAGCGAAAACTATAAATACGGATTCGTGACGGATATCGAAAACGAGGCCTTCGAGAAGGGCCTGAACGAAGATATCATCCGCAGGGCATCGAAGCTCCGCGGCGAACCGCAGTTCATGCTCGATTTTCGCCTGAAGGCCTACGAGAAACTCAAGACCATGGAGCAGCCGCACTGGGGCGAACTGAATTTCGCGCCGGTGGACCTGCAAGACATCGTCTACTACTCCGCCCCGAAGACCAAGAAGAGCCACGAGAAAATCGAGGACGTGGACCCGGAACTCCTGGCCACCTTCGAAAAACTCGGCATCCCGCTCGACGAGCAGAAGCGACTCGCCAACGTGGCCGTGGATGCGGTGTTCGATTCCGTCAGTATTTATACGAGCCACAAGAAGAAGCTCATGGAAATGGGCATCCTCTTCTGCTCCATCAGCGACGCCATCAAGGAATACCCCGAACTCATCGAGGAATACCTGGGAAGCGTAGTCCCGGCTGGCGACAACTACTTCGCGGCACTCAACAGCGCAGTCTTCGGTGACGGAAGCTTCGTCTACATCCCGCCCGGAGTCAAGTGCCCGATGGACCTTTCCACCTACTTCCGCATCAACAACAAGGAAGCAGGCCAGTTCGAACGCACCCTGATTATCGCCGACGAAGGCGCGAGCGTGAGCTACATGGAAGGCTGCACCGCGCCGGAATATTCTAGCAAGCAGTTGCACAGCGCCATCGTTGAACTGGTAGCAAAGGACAACGCCAGCATCAAGTATTCCACCGTGCAGAACTGGTACGCAGGCGACCGCGAGACGGGCGCAGGCGGCGTGTACAACTTCGTGACCAAGCGCGGCAAGTGCGCCGGCAAGAACAGCCGCATCAGCTGGACGCAAGTCGAAACAGGTTCTGCCATCACCTGGAAGTACCCGAGCTGCGTACTGCTGGGCGACAATTCCGTCGGTGAATTCTACAGCGTGGCCCTCACCAACGGGCACATGCAGGCCGATACCGGCACCAAGATGATCCACATCGGCAAGAACACCAAGAGCACGATCATCAGCAAGGGTATCAGCGCCGACTACTCAAGCAACGCCTACCGCGGCGAAGTGAGCATCCGCAAGTCGGCCACGGGCGCACGCAACTACACGCAGTGCGACAGCATGCTCGTGGGCGACAAGAGTGCGGCTCATACGTTCCCGTACA
This sequence comes from Fibrobacter succinogenes, assembly GCA_902762305.1. Taxonomy (GTDB): domain Bacteria; phylum Fibrobacterota; class Fibrobacteria; order Fibrobacterales; family Fibrobacteraceae; genus Fibrobacter; species Fibrobacter succinogenes_I. The sequence goes on from CACWNW010000001.1 coordinate 67,440, forward strand.
TCACCGTCGCGAACGCGAATTCCACCACCGAGCACGAGGCAACCACCAGCCGCATCAGCGAAGACCAACTCTTCTACTTCGAGAGCCGCGGCATCAAGCGCGAAGACGCAATACAAGCAATGGTCGGCGGTTTCTGCAAGGACGTGTTCAAGGAACTCCCAGGCGAATTCGCGACCGAAGCAAGGCAACTGCTCACACTCAAGCTCGAACATTCTGTCGGATGACGCTTCGTGATGCGTCATCCTGAGGCGCCAGCCGAAGGATCCAGGCCAGCATCACATTCAACATAAATCATTATTTGAACTGGAATCCTTCACTACCCCTATCGCGCTTGGCGCTTCAGGGTTCGTTCAGGATGACGATGTTCGGGACGACGACTCCTTTTACTATAATATCTAGCGATAAAAGTAGACACACTTGTCGCTACGCGACTGCGGTGTGACGTGGGTAAGGTAATGAGCATCGAAGAAATAAACAGCCTTTTCGAGGCACAGGGCAAAAAGCGTTGGGCAGTCGCGAACACGACTGCGAGGGAACGCATTGTCAAATTGCATAAGCTGCGCAAAGCCATCGTTGAGCGCCAGCAGGAATTCTACGATGCCGTCTGGGCAGACTTCCACAAGTCCAAGATGGAAGCCTGGCTTAGCGAAATATTCCCCACCCTCGAAGAAATCGACTACGCCATAAACAACCTCCCGGAATGGATGGAAGACAAGTCCGCAAGCTGGACGTTCTACTTTCCGACAAACAAATGCCGCAGCCATTTTGAGCCGATGGGCCGCGTGCTCATCATGTCGCCCTGGAACTATCCGCTCCTGCTTTCCATCTCGCCCATCGTCGCGGCAATCGCGGCCGGGAACGTAGTCATTGCAAAGCCAAGCAACAAGACTCCCCATGTGGGAGCCTTCCTGAAATCGCTTTTCGAAAACCTCTTCGAAGAGGATGAAGTCGCCGTCATCCTGGGAACAGGCGTCACCCTCGGGGAAGAACTCCTTTCGCTGCCATTCGACCACATGTTCTTCACCGGGAGCCCGAAAATCGGAGCCCACGTTGCAGAATGTGCGGCCAAGGTCCATGCTGGCGTCACGCTGGAACTGGGCGGCAAATCGCCCGCAATCATCGTAGACAAGGTCAACATCAAGGACGCCGCACAGAAACTGGCGTGGGGCAAGTGCCTGAATGCAGGCCAGACATGCGTCGCACCGGACTACGCGCTCTGCCCGCGCAATCTCGTGAACGAACTTGCAAAAGGGGTTGCAGACAACATAAAGAGGATGTACGGCGAAACCGAAGAAGCGCGCAGGTCGTGCGAGTACTTCGTGCATACCATCCGAAGCGAAGCCGTCCGGCACCACAAGGAAATCATAGACGATGCGCTCGCGAACGGAGCCACCGCGGTAATCGGCGCGACATTCGAGGAACGCGACATAGAAGCCCGCTATACGCCCGCGACGGTGCTTACCGGCATCAAGCCCGACATGCTCATCATGCAGTCCGAAATATTCGGCCCGATCCTCCCGATTATCGCATACGACACCCTGGACGAAGCCATCTCGTTTATCCAGAACAGGCCCAAACCGCTCGCCCTATATATCTTCGGGAAAGACGATGCGACCATCAACCGCATCATGTCGAATACTTCGTCGGGTTCCACCTGCGTGAACCACTGCATTTTGCAAATCGAGAACCTATCCGTTCCCTTCGGGGGCGTGGGCATGAGCGGCACCGGGAATTACCACGGGTACTACGGTTTCAAGACGTTCAGCCACGAAAGGAACGTAATGGAACAGGGTTCCTTCGATACGATGCGGTTCTTTTACCCGCCCTACCACCAGGCAAGCGACAAGAGCCTCCGTGCGAGACTCCAGCGCCTTGCGAAGAAAATATTAGGGTAACAGCGTCATCCTAGGGATTCTTGGCCCGCGTCATCCTGAGGCGTCAGCCGAAGGACCCAGAACCGATTTCTACACCCCTTCGATGTACAGCTTCTTCATCTCGTCGGAGATAGCCATGGGGCGGCCGCGGTTCAGGTCCACGAGCACCCACTGCGTCTCGGATTCAAAGATGACCTTGCCGTCGGAGATGCGCTCGAAACGACACTTGCGCAGGCTCGCCACGCGGCCGTATGCAGCCACCCAGGTGGTCCCGCGGATTTCATCGTTCAAGAACGCCTGGTTCTTGTACTCGATATGCTGCACATGAATCATCCAGCCGGCACCGATGTTCCTCATCAGTTCCGTTCCGCCCACGGAATCGGAATGTGCAATCGCGATATCCTGTATCCACTTGACCGACCACACGTTGTTGAAGTGGTGGTTGTCGTCAATCATATCGGGTGTCACCTTGAACACCTGCGTAAACTGCATCGGGTTAACCGTTTCTTCCATTGCAAGAGCCATATTATCCTCCAGTAGGCACAATCTAGAAAAGTTCCGAGATTCACTTGTCTTTTTCGATGCAGACGCCGTTCTTGTTTAGACTATTCATTTCAATCCCCTAGTTTTTACCCGTCACATTTTTTTATATATATATCAAGAACATGACAAAAAAGTGAGAATGTATGGATTGGAACGACTTTACTAGCCTTACCGCAGAAAACATGCAGGCTATCTGGAATTTTAATACAAAGGATCCGTTTTCTATTCTTGGCATCCATCCGCTCGAGACGGACAAAGGAATCAAGACGGTCATCCGCACTTACCAACCGCAGGCGTCCTTCGTACGCGGTGAATCCTGCGACGGTGAAGTAGAATTCGACTTCGTGAAGCTTGGCGACACGGGATTCTTCGAGGCTGTCCTCGACATGGACTACGAGCCGTTCTTCTACAACCTGGTTATCAAGCAGGGCGACGGCAACAAGTACAAGCTTACCGACCCGTACGCTTTCCAGCCAGTCCTTTCGGAATTCGACAGGCACCTGATAGCCTCGGGCACGCACTACGAGCTCTACCGCAAGTTGGGCGCGAACCTCGTGGAACACCAGGGTTTCAAGGGTATCCAGTTCGCCGTGTGGGCCCCCAACGCGCGTTCCGTTTCTGTCGTCGGCACCTTCAACAGCTGGGACGGACGGCGCCACATGATGCGCATGCTCGGCAGTTCGGGCATCTGGGAAATTTTCATTCCGAACCTCGGTGAAGGCGAACTTTATCGTTTCGAAATCCACGGAGCAGACGGGAACCTCCACGTGAAGGTCGACCCGCTCGCAAAACTCAGCGAGGTACGCCCCGCCACCGCATCCATCACCACGCACCTCGACGGCTACGAATGGGGCGACGACCTCTACATGAAGACGCACTGGGCCACGAAAGTATTCGGCTCGCCCATGAACATCTACGAAGTGCATGCCGGCTCCTGGAGGCGCGACCCTTCGAACCCGGGCCGATTCCTCAACTGGGACGAACTTTCCGAGACGCTCATCCCCTACCTCAAGAAGATGGGCTACACGCACGTGGAATTCCTGCCGCTCGCAGAACACCCGCTCGACGAATCCTGGGGCTACCAGGTGACCGGGTACTACTCTCCCACGAGCCGCTACGGTACTCCCGACCAGTTCAGGCACTTTGTGGACCTGTGCCACCAGAACGAAATCGGCGTGATTCTCGACTGGGTTCCGGCGCACTTCCCGAAGGATGCGCATGCGCTCGGCCGCTTCGACGGCACCGCCTGCTACGAGCACGCCGACCCGCGCCAGGGCGAACACCCGCACTGGGGCACCTACATCTTTAACCTCGGGCGCAACGAAGTCAAGAACTTCCTCATCGCGAACGCGATGTACTGGCTCAAGGAATTCCACTGCGACGGCCTGCGCGTCGACGCCGTGGCCTCCATGCTCTACCTCGACTACGGCAAGGGTCCGGGCGAATGGGTGCCGAACAAGGACGGCGGCAACATCAACTACGATACGCTCGAATTCCTCAAGCACCTGAACAGCATCATGGGCCGCCTCACGCCGCACGCCATCTTGATTGCCGAAGAATCCACCAGCTTCCCGAGCATCACGCGCCCGCCGGAGCAGGGCGGCCTGGGCTTCCACTACAAGTGGAACATGGGCTGGATGAACGACTTCCTCTCCTACATCGAGCACGAACCCATTCACCGCAAGTATCACCACAACCAGCTCACGTTCAGCATGGTGTATGCGTACAGCGAGAACTTCATCCAGGTGTTCAGCCACGACGAAGTGGTGCACGGCAAGGGCTCCATGCTCGGCAAGATGCCCGGCGACAACTGGCAGAAATTTGCGAACCTGCGCCTCACCTACGCCTTCCAGTACGCGCACCCCGGCAAGAAACTCAACTTCATGGGCAACGAGTTCGGGCAGTTCCGTGAATGGAACGAGAAGCGCTCGCTCGACTGGCACCTCATCAGCTGGGACAGCCACGGCAAGCTCCTGCAGATGATGAAAGTGTTGAACCACCTGTACAAGGAAAACGCTCCCTTCTGGGAAATCGACCACTACTACACCGGGTTCGAATGGATCTGGTGCGACGACGCCGACAACTCCATCGTTTCGTTTGTCCGCAAAGACGACCACGGCAACCAAATCCTGTGCGTATTCAACTTCACGCCGGTTGTCAGGAACGACTACCGCCTCGGAGCCCCAAGCTACGGCAAGTGGAAAGAAATCTTCAATACCGATTCCGAACTTTACGGCGGCTCCAACGTCGGGAACTTCGGAGAAGTCTGGACAGAGGACATTCCCTGGCAGAACCGCCAGTGGAGCCTATCCATCCAGCTTCCGCCACTCGCGGCCGTATTCTTCAAGCTGGAACGATAGTTTGTCATCCTGAGCGGAGGGCTTCTTATGAAATTTCGGAGTTTCGCTGTTGCACTCGCTGTGGCATCCGCATTCTCACTTGGTGCCAGCGACAACTATCCAGAAGCGAAAGCTCAAGAAGCCAAAGAGCTTTCGCAAAAATGTGAATCAGGAGACATCCGTTCCTGCTTCGTATTCCTCTCTTTTATCGATACAGTCGCAGCCATGACGCCCGAAGGCAAGTTGCGGTTCGAAAATGCTGGCGGTTACGCAAGAACACCGGAAGCTCTAGCCCAGATAGCGAAAGACCTTTCCCAAAAGTGTGATTCAGGTATTATGCCTGCTTGTATCATGGCGCTCACAATTGCAGATAAAGTCGCCCACATGTCAGCCGAAGACCAGAAACGTTTTGAAGATGCAGGCGGTTTCGACAGGCCATCTAAAGGCAAGAATAATGCCGGACAAGCCTCAGACTCGCTAAAAGAAAACTAAAACGTCCTTCCCTATACAAAGCCTCGCATCAAGTGTGGGGCAAACTCCGGCGGGAATCTAACTTAAAGACGGCTCAATTCAACTGAGCCGTTTTTTGCTTCGGCTTGAACAGCGGAGGCGTGACATAATGCTTGGGGCGTAATTTCTTCGGGACATCGTAGCCGAGTTTTAAAAGCATCCGGACATAATCTTCGTTCTTCATGCGCATCCTGGACTTTTTCAGGATGTTCAAGGTTCCGTATTTCTTTTCGTTCCGCAACACATCCAGAAGCCCATAAATAGAGATGCAAGAATAAGATAACGCACAAGCAAAGGCATAAGCAAACTTATCTTGGGATGAAGGGAATCGACAAAAGAACACATAACTCAACACCATAACAGCCAACAAAACAAGCAAAATAATCAAACGGAATTTCCAGTCGCAGCGAGCAATAAACCGTTTATCCAAGGCGGGCTCCAGCCGGCCATATATAAGCTGTTCTCCCTTGCAATGCGGGCAGACTATAATGGGACTTCCGAACATCAATGAATTTTTATCGTATGGATACGGATGGTCTTCGCCACACAGACGACAATGGAACTCGCCCACCTGCTCGTCGACGACACATTTCACTTCAAGTAAGTCGCGGTTACTCCACTGGGATTCTTTCTTTTGACGCATAAATCAAGCCCTTGCCACGAAAATAGAAAAAAGAATTACATACATAAAAATGACATTTTGCTCAATCGTGATGAGCGTGATGGTGCGCTTGCCAACCTTAATCGGCTTGCTCACGACAACACCCTCCTTGGCCCGCAAAGACCAGGCGTTTGGAGCACAAGGTGCCCAGCAGATTTTACACGCCGTTTTCTGCATTTTGTATATTTTGGGCACTATGCAGATTACTAACGCTTCTCAACTTACTGGTGTTTTCCCCGCGTTGTTCACCCCGCTCAAGAACGACGACCCCAAGAACCTTCGCAACTCCATCGACTACAAGAAGATGGGACAGATGATTGACGACGTGATTGCTAACGGCGCAAGTGGCGTGCTCCCTGCCGTGACCACGGGTCAGAGTGCGACGGTCTCTCCGCAGCAGCACCTGGATGTCATCAAGTTTACGCTCGACTACGTGGACGGCCGCGTGCCCGTGATTGCCGGTGCCGGTTCCAACTGCACCCGCGAATCCATCGAAATGATCGAGAACGTGCAGAAGATTGCCCCGGTGGCAGTCCTCTGCGTGACAGGCTACTACAACAACCCGCCGCAGGAAGGCCTCCTGAAGCACTACCGCACGCTCAGCAGCGAGACGGGCGCGAAGATCGTTATCTATAACGTCCCGGGCCGCACCTCCAGCTACGTGCACCCCGACACCCTGATCGAACTTGCCGAAGACAAGAACATCATCGGCCTCAAGCAGGCCGTGGAGTTCGGCTTCGGCGAAAAGTTCCACGAAGACACGATGCGCGTGATCAAGGAAACGAAGGGCAAGGACTTCGCCGTGATGAGCGGTGAAGACGGTCTGTTCGCCGACCTGCTCGAAATGGGCGGCACGGGCCTCATCAGCGCTTCGGGTAACATTCCCGAGGCCACGAAGACCTTCGTCGAACTGTACAAGGCTTTCCAGGCCGGCGACAAGGACAAGGCGCACAATCTGCAGAAGGACGCCCGCGACTTCATCGACATCACGTTCTGCCGCAAGAACCCGATTCCGCTCGGCACGCTGTTCAACAGCCCGCTGTTCCAGCCGCTCGTGAGCGTGAAGGATACGGCCAACGGCGCCGACGCTGTCGCCCGCATCATGAAGCTTATCGAAGAAAAGGCCCCGAGCCTGAAGAAGTATCACGTCTAGTCATTAGTCAATAGTTGTTGGTTACTAGTTAGATGTTAGGCGCCTACGGTGCGATTATAAAAGCTAATGACCTATGACTACTGACCCCTAAAGTTTAAAATAGGAGATAAAACTATGGCCAAGAAATCCATTATCGACGAAATCTGCGACTACATCAAGAAGCAGAAACTCTCCCCCATTCCCGTTCAGACCCTGAACGAGGAAGCGGAATCGACCCGCTACTTCGGCGGCGACCTCAAGGAATTCATCGCTGCGGCAAAGACGCTCGGCGCAAAGGGAATCTTCGTGGAAGAACTCTACCTCGAAGACGACGAGTTCTACTACGACAGCGGCATGGACGATGAAGAATACATGGCGCTCTACGGCAACGAGAATGTCGAATGCCAGTGCGGCGAAGACTGCAAGTGCAAGAAGGGCAAGAAGAAGGCCAAGGACGACGACAGCGATGTCGACGCCGTCTACTTCGAACCTGAGGACCTCGACGGTCTCGACCTCACGCTCCTCAAGCCGCAGATGGCAAAGTTCCTCGACCGCATCGGCGAAGCCTGCGGTGCACGCCTCACGGTTCCAGGTGTCGACCACCTCGAAGTCGAAATCTTCGCAGACTGGTACGACGAATTCGCCGAACTCGTGGACGAAGCTTCCGAAGCTATCGAAATCGACCCGACCGACGCTCTCCGTCAGGCCCAGGCGGTTTACGAGGCTGCCGAGAAGGCGGACAACAGCGTGAAGAAAATCGCTGTCCATCCCCCGAAGAGTGGCAAGAAGGCCAAGAAAGGCAAGAAGTAATCGCTAGTTTATACGAAAGATACCGGACGGCAAAACCGCCCGGTATTTTTTTATAGAAAAAGCCCCGCTGATGTGCGGGGCGAAAATTTCGGTTTGTCTGCCAGTTACTAGAACCAGGGCTTCAGGACAAGCTGAATCTGCCAGGCCTTGGCTTCGCTGTCGCCGAACTTATACCCGTACTTTCTCATTGTGTAATCGTGGAAACCACTGTTGAACTTGGTCATCGGGGTCATGTCGAGGATAAAGCGGATTTCGGCATCGGCAAAGTAACGGCCCATATTCAGCGTCGTACCCATACCGAAGTTGAGCGCCACGACCATGGAATTCACGTCGAAGAACTTGTAGACGTTCTTGTCGGAACCATTGTAGTTCAGGTTCTGATGTTCGATGCCCTTGACTTCGTTGCCATCTTCATCGGAATAGCTGACGGAGGTACCGAGGTTAAACTCGAAGCTGAAACCGAGCTGCACGAAGAGGTCCTTCTTCGGGTAGTAACGGAGGAACACAGGCACCTTGAGCGCAAACATCATGGCATCCAGAGTCACATTGCTCAGGTAGTAGGAGTCATAGGTATAGTCCCAGCCATATTCATCCGTTCCAGTGTAGGTTGTACCAATGCTGTACAAACCGAGATTTGCGCTATAGACCTTGAACTCGAAAGAGGGTTCGGCCACCACGCCCAGGCGGATGCTCGGGACAATGTTGTAGGCCATGGCGAGACCGATTTCGAAGGCACCACCGAAGAGGTCGTCACCATAGTTGGTGCATTGCTTGGTGCCGGCAGTATCCGTACCGCAAATTTCGGTAGAAGACAGCATGGTGAAGCCAAGACCCATGTGGAGGCCGATATTGAACGGAGTATCGAAGAAGGAAGGTTCCTTCGGTTCTGCAGGCGCCTGGTTGGCATCCATGTTCTTGTACTCTACATCCGAGGAGAGCTGCTCGCCGGCAGGCGCGCTGGGCTGGTCGTAGGCGCCCTCATCGTAAGCAACGGGAGGAGCCGGAGCCGGTTCGGAAGCGCCGTAGCCATCATCACCATAGCCATCACCATAATCGTAATCATCCTGGGCGAAGGCCATCGCAGAAACGAGGCTCATCGAGGCGAGAATCATGAACATTTTCTTCATCTGGATTTTCTCCTTGATTAGTTAAACTGTTTTTCGTAATATAACTTATTTACCGGCTATTAGAAAAATTTTTCGTAAAATCGGTGATTTCCTTGACCGCTTTTCGCACAAAATCTTTCGTCATCTGGTCCTGCATTTCGCTGCAGGGGCGGAGCGTAACCTCGGTTCGCTTGCAAATGGGCTTGTAAGCCCGCGGATCGCCGAAACAGGCCGCAACAATGTCCGAAGTCAAGACGCCCACACGCACGTCGGCCTTCTTCTTGATTTCGCCCGTAGCAAAGTCGAGAATCTGGATGGTACCCGTAACTGCGGCCTTCTTCGTGAGCGAATCCGTAATGATTTCCGCATACACGTCATCGTACTCATTCACGTTGAAGCACCTGCGCTTGCCGCTCACCAGCGTTTCGCACTCCTGGTGGCTCCCGACCTTCACGCGGGCAGAATTGCGCTTTTCCATGCGGGTGCGTTCGACCCCGTCTTCCTCGTCGGAACAGACCACCTTACCGATGGAACCCGCAATGAGGTATTCGGCGCTCCGGAGCTTGCCCATCATGTTTTCGCCCTCGCTGTTCTGGAAATCGCCCGAAGCCGCAAGCGTCTGCTCTTCGAGAACGCGGTCGAGGTCGGCTCGCGTCAGGAACTGCAAAAATTCCGAGGCTCCCTTGTTCTTCTGCAATTCAGCAATCAGGGCCGCATCCATCCGGGCGCTGAAATCGTTGGTGAACTTGTCCACCGCCACGCGGATGGTTCCGCGGTTCTTGCATTCCGCATAGAGCTGTCTGGAATCCTCATAATCAGCGTGGTACGTGAACGCCTTGCGAAAGTGAATGGCGGCTGCCTGCTGGGCGGCCTTCCCGCGCTCGTTCATCTTCTCGAGACCGGCGGCGTAATGCGAGGCGGCAGCGCTGTCGCGTGCCAGCTGGATAGAGAACGGGTCGACTTCCACGCTCAGTTTAATCTTGTCGTTTCGGCGGGCAATCAGCTTGAGCTGTTTCGCGTATTCCGCCTTCTGCTCCTCCATGAACACAATCTTTTCCCAGCGTCTCGGGTTCGGATCGTTGCGCTTCTTGAACATCGCAATCGTATCGTTCTTCGCAGAAATCACGTCGTCGAACGTCTTGTTCAAGAACTCGATGGCGGGCCGGTAATCGGGCTCTATCTTCAGGGCCTTGAGAGCCTCCTCAATCGCCTTGTCGTCCTTGCCGTCGTTGTAGGCGGCCTGCGCGCGCTTGAAAGCATCCACATGCGGGCCAGACGCAGCACACGAAGCCAACACAAATGCGGCTGCGGCGATTGCGGGGAGCCAGATTTTCTTCATTAAGACAAAACTCCTTGCAGTACTCACTTCAGGAACTCGAAGACGACCTTGCCGTCGATATCGTGCGGGCCTTCGAAGGATTTCTCGTCGAAGCCGGGCTTGTCGCCAACCGCCTCGAGAATCGCCATCCCGAGGTCGCTCCTGCTGCCTTTGAACGTCACGGCGTAAGTCACTACGTCTTTTTGGGGCTGGGTCTGCGAATTGATGGAGACGACCGACTTCAAGGCCTTCTCGAATGGAATCTTCTGGCTACGCGCGGATTTCATCTTGCGCAGCTCCACCGTGAACTGCGAGCCGTTATCGGCCGTATTGATCCAGGCATCCATAACCTGTTCCGAAAGCGTGCTGGCCGCGACGATCGCCGCCTTGTTGATGCCGCCATTGCGGGCGACTTCCACGGAGGTCGCGACAGTGTGTACCGCATTTGAGAACGCGGCGACCACCTCGCCCGAATTCACGTCGATGACTTCGACGCCAACCTGGAGGGACGCCTTAATCTTGTTGCCACGCACCCTCTGGTACTTGAGCACGGCGACTTCACCGCGGGCAATAAAGTTCACGTTTTCCTTCTCGGCGAACTTGCGCACCGCCGCACGGTCCGACGGGTTCACCGCAGTCTTCGAAAGGCTCGGTGCAATCGCAATCTTGCGCGCCATGTCAGAGGCCTTCACGTTGAACTGCAACTTCACGAACTGCTGCTGGAACTTGTCGACAATCTGGTTGTCGGGCACCTTCTTCCACACGTCTTCGGTAAACGAACCGACAGTCGTTTCGACCTGCACGGTCTCGTTGCTCGCAGAGGCATCCGATTCCTCGTCCGAGGCCTCCTCGCTAGTCGAATTGGATTCGCTCTTCTGGTTGAGCGATGTCGTCACGATACCCTTCTTCTCCCAGGTGGTGAGGACGAACGCGATGGACGGGCGCGCCTTCTGTACGGCATCGTAACCGCTACCCGTAAGGTCGTAGGCAAAGCCCGTAGAAACCATCGCGAAAAGCGCGAAGAAGGCAACAGAAAGAGCCGTAATCTTTTTCATGAGGGGACCTCAGTTGTTCGTTACATTCCAGCGTAAATATAACTTTAAAGGCAGGCATGGTCAACAGGGGCCAAAGTGCCGAAATCCGCATAAAAAAGGGAAAAACACCGCCATAAGACGGTGTTTTCCTCAACACTCTAAAGAGTAATACTAGCGCTGGGTCACGCGGACCTTCTTAATGCCGTTTGCGCTCTTGACCATGTACACGCCAGACTTCTGGAACTTGGCGGCAATGGATTCAGAGAGGGTCTTGCCCGGGAGGAGTTCGACCTTGCCCATGAACTTACCGGTGATGTCGAACACCTGGACGGTGCTTGCGACATTGTTCATGCGGACCACCTGGGCAATGGCATCCGGAATAGAGTCATCCGGCGGAATGACAGCACCCGGCAGGGTGAACTTCACGTAGTCCACATTAGTATTGTCGTTGGCAATCGTAATGCGGAGGGTATGTTCACCCTTGGTGAGGGTGGCCTTGCCCGTAGCGAGTTCGTAGGTATCCCAGTCGCCTTCGACACCCGTGAAGGAGAGCGAAGCGAGAGCCTTGCCGTCGAGAGAGAGTTCGAGCGTACCCGGAGCCGTACCGTTAGAAACGTTGGCTTCGATATCGTATTCGCCATCCTGGGCAACATTAATGGTGTATTCGAGCCATTCGTCCTTGGCCGTGTAACCGATAGCCTTGCCGGTACCGCCACCAACGATATCTACAGAAGCGTAGTCCTTGCCGCGGTATTCATGGTCGCCATCTTCACCCGAGGCCCCCTGCGTTCCGGAGTAGGTAACGCCGTAGTTGCCTTCGTCGAAGTTTTCAGCTTCAACCGTACCCGGGACAGCGATAGCCTTGCCACCGAACGGCTGACGCGGAATTTCCTTTTCCGGCTCAGGCGGCTGGCCGTCTTCGCTCATGTCAAAGTAGGTATAGTTCACAGAACCGGTAGCACCGCCACCAGCTTCGGTCATGAGCATCACTTCGGTCACGTTACCGAACTTGAGCTGGATGCTCTTCTGGCCGCCCTTGGAGCCCGGAAGGCTAGCTGTCTGGCCCTTGAAGAGTTCGTTCCACTTGTCGAAATGGGCCTGGATGCTGATATGGCCGCACTGACGCGGAGTCTGGCGGATGCTGAAGATCTGCAAGAAGGTAGACTTTCCGGTCTTGGAGTCTTCATTGTCACGGACGTAAGTATGGATGGTGTAAGTAGCGCCATCAACCGTGATTTCGCCCTGCTTGGGGCCAACATACTGTTCGCTCGGCTTGCTGAACCAGTCGTCCACGATGTAGTATTCGACCTGCGGGTTCACAGTCCAGCCATAGATACCGATGTAGCCGTACTGGGCGTTACCGGTCTTGGTGTACTTGTAATCGGCAGTGTACTGCATGCCAACGACACTCTTACCCGGACCATTGTCGCCGTAGCGGAAACCCACGCGGGCCAGATAGTCGTTGTTGTTGTTCCACTGGGCTTCGAAAGTACCGTTGTCGTAGTACTTCATGGAGTTGGATCCACCCGCAGACCACTGTTCATAACCCCAGCTTGTTCCGCTGATGGAACCCGTAGAGTTGCCGTTCACGCTGTGGGCATTGCCACGAGCCTTGGGCATTTCGTCATTACAGGCATCGACTGCGTAGACAGAGGTAACGAGACCGAAAGCCAAAAGGGCTCCAGCCTTAAAAAGATTTGTTTTAAACATAAATATGCTCCTTGATAAAATCTGCCCTGAAAATACTTTCCACCGTCCAAAACAGGCTAAATTCCCCATTTTTTGTGTTGTTGCAAAAAACAACACCGCAAAACCGTTCCTTTTCAGGCAAATTAGTAATCCGCCATTTTTGCGCAAAAAACGCAATTTTTTGCGCTTTTCGAGCAGAATCGCCAGCGTTGAAAATTTTGTTTAAATATTTTTACAATATTGCTTTTAAAAAGTTTTTCGAAGGAGCCATTCTGTTCCCGGTGCGGGCAATAAAAAACACCCCGGCTTGAACCGGAGTGTTCCCTTAAGGAATCAAAAATTCCGTATTAGCGCACCGAGACGCGATGCATCGTGCTGCCCTGCTTCAGGAGGTAAACTCCAGAATTCTGGAAGCGAGCCTTCAGGACGTCGTTCACAGACATGCACGGATCAAACTCGACTGAACCGAGATGGCGGCCCTGCATATCGAACACCTGGAAGGTGCCGGTAGAGGCGTCCAGACGAACATCAGCCGGGAGAGCGATGGTCGAACTGCTGGAACGCGGAATCGAGGCACTGGACTTCGGGGTCACAGAAGAACTGGACTTCGCGGATTCAGAAGAGCGGGGCACTTCGGCAACCGGCATCGGATGTGCCTTGTCGAACATCTTGAAGTAGGTGACATCGAACGAACCCGTTCCACCACCCGCTTCTACGAGTACCTTGGCTTCGTACATCTTGCCCATCCTCATGCCGATAGATTCCCACTTCTTGAAGTGAGCCGTGATGTCGATATGGCCACACTGACGGGCACTCTTACGCACGCTGAAGTACTGCGGGAAGGTCTGGTCGCCCTTGATAGAGGGGGCGTTGTAGCGGGTATTCTGGTAAATTTCGTAGGTATCGCCGTCAACCGTGAATTCACCCTTTCTCTGGCCGAGGAGGTTTGCGCCCGGCTTGTTGAACCAGTCGTCCACGATATAGTATTCTACGAGCGGGTCAACTGTCCAGCCGTAGATACCGATGTAGTTGTAACCGCCTGCGCTGCCCTGGTGGCTCCACTTGTAGTAAGCATCGATGGGACCAACCTGATCGTAAGTCTTGTCCTCGTTGTACTTGAAACCTACGCGGGCAAGGAAATCGTTTGTGCCGCTCCATTTGGCGGTGTAGGTTCCGTTGTCGTAGTAGGTCATGGAGTTGTTGCCACCCTGGTACCAGATTTCGTAATGGTAACCAGTGGAGCCGATATTGCCCGTAGAGCTTGAGTTATTGCGGCCATTGTCCGTCTTGCTCTGGCCTTCGTGGCCCATCTTGTCCTTACAAGCGTCAATCGTAGCAGAAGCCGTGCCACCGTGAGAAGAACTGGACTTTGCCACAGAAGAGCTGGACTTAGGTGCGCTGGCAGAGCTTGTCGGAGTAGACTGAGCATTATCAGTCATGTTGAAGTAGGTGTAGTCCACGGAACCCGTAGCGTTACCACCGGCTTCGGTCATGAGCATAACTTCGGTCACGTTACCGAACTTGAGCGAAGCAGAAGCACCACCCTTCGAACCGCGGAGCTGCTTGGTCTGGCCGGTGAAGAGTTCGTCCCACTTCTTGAAGTGAGCGGAAATGTCGATATGGCCGCACTGACGCGGAGTCTCGCGGATGCTGAAGAACTGCACGAACGTGGAAGTACCCGACTTGGAGGGTTCGCTCTGGCGGAGGAACGCGTGGATGGTGTACTTGGCACCGTCGACGGTGATTTCGCCGAACTTTTCACCCACATAGTTTTCGCTCGGCTTGCTGTACCAGTCGTCAACGATGTAGTATTCGGTTTCGGGGTTCTTGGTCCAGCCGTACACGCCAATGTACCCGTACTGGGCGTTACCAGTCTTGGAGTACTTGTAATCGACTGCGAAATTCTTGGACTTGTGGCTAATGCCGTTACCATTGTACTGGTAACCCACGCGAGTCAAGTAGTCACCCGAGCCACTCCAGTTAGCCTTGAACGTACCATTGCTATAATACGTCATCGAGGCATTGCCACCCTGGTACCACTGTTCGTAGCCCCAAGGGGTCCCACTGATGGGACCAACCCTGTTGCCACTCACTTGCGTACCATTGCCAGAATGTCCCATGTTATCATTACAAGCATCTGCCGCGAAGGCAGACGTTGCAAAACCCATCAATACGGTTAGGCCCATTACAGCCAAATAGCTTTTTTTCATAATAACTCCTTATATATCCCGTATTACCAAATTTATATTTAAAAATTATCCGACTATCTATATGATACAACAAAGCGTTGTTGTAAACATCAACGTCAAAAACACGCCAAAAAAGGCGTTTTTTGTAAACTCCCCATATAAAACAACGGGACGGTTCCTATTCGCTCACGGAGAGCAAGCCAAGCTTTTCGTCGACCTTCACCATGTAAATACCAGCGACACCGAACCTCGCGAGGATGGCGCTGCCGATGGTCGAACCCGCAGGTACGAACACCTTACCGAGCACGCGGCCCTGCACGTCAAAAACCAGCAAATTGCGGTCGGACATGCTAACGCGTGCAGTCGCAGACAAGGCCAACGTCGAGCTGGAGGACTCCGCCACAGAGCTAGAAGATTCGGCGACAGAACTCGATTCCGGAGCCACAGAGCTGGAAGAGCCGGCGACAGAACTCGATTCAGGCCCCGTGGAACTGGAGGAGGTCTCGGCAGGTTTTGTCCCAAACTCAATATAGGCATAGTCGATAGAGCCCTTGGCATTGTCAAAGGCTTCGACCGCGGCCATCACATTGTCCAAATTGCCAAATTTGAGTGCGACGTTCTTGAGGACTCCCTTAGCATTCGGAATGCTATCGGTCTGCCCCGCAAAGAGTTCGTCAAACTTTTTGAAATGGGCCGAAATATCTATATGGCCGCACTCACGCGGAGTTTCGCGAATGCTAAAGATGTGCATATAGTGAGTATATTCCCCAAAAGCCTCCCCTTCTTCGCGCAAAATGGCATGAACCGCGTATTTTGCGCCATCCACCTCAAATTCGCCAAATTTCCGCCCGACAAACGATTCATCAATCGTACCCGTCCAATCGTCAACAATGAAATATTCGTTAAACGGCTGTTTCGTCCAGCCGTGAACACCGACAAAGACCCTTCCGGATACAATATTCTTAGAATACCTGTAATCCAAGGTAAAATATCTGGTTTTGATGTCCACGCCATTCTTATCGTTAAAGCTGAACCCAAGACGGGCCAAGAAATCCTGGGTATCTTGCCACTCGGCCTTGAAAATTCCGTTTGGATAGAAGGTCATGCTACCGGAAGCACCCGGATCGCCATACCACAACTGGTAATCATACGCAGTTCCAGCACTACCACTCTGAGGATTCGACACGAGGTGTCCCTCCCCCGAAAGGTACGAATTTTCGACTGTACACGCATCGACCGCATATGCGGAAGCGGCTAGCGAAAAAGCAAGAAATGCGCCAAATTTCACCATTTTGCCCTTCATTTTCTACCATTCATTATTTTTAACATACATAATATATAATACCACGCTCACGAAGGGCCATCACAAAAAGAAAATGACGTTGTTCTTTAAAACAACGTCACAAAACTGCGTTTTCCGCAAAAATTACTTCGTTACAGTGAGTGTCTGGACCTTTCCGCCGTACTTCACCATATAGACGCCAGCCTTGCCATACTTGGCGAGAAGGGCGCTATTGACGCTCGTCCCTGCCGGAACAAACACCTGACCCAGCGAATTGCCAAGCACGTCGAAGACCATCATGTTGCGGTCCTGCGTGGCCATGCGGGCAACCATGGGCAAAGCGATTGTCGAGCTGGAGGAACCAGCAGGCATGATCGCGCTGGAAGACGGAGGCGCAACCGCACTGGATGCCGGAGCGACAGAAGAGGAAGACGGAGCAGCCGCGCTGGAAGAAGCCACAACAGAACTAGAACTCTTGGGCAGGTCGTTCTGGACATACACCTTGGCGTAGTTAAAATCGATCTTGCCGGAGGCACCCTGCTGTTCGGGGTACTGGCCGGCTTCACCCAGGATCTTGGCTTCGTACAGGGACTTGCCGATGGCAATGCCCTTATTCTTCCAGGCCTTGAAATGTTCCGTAATGCTGATGGTACCACATTTACGGGCCGTACTTCTCAAGCTGTAAATCTGGTCGAAAGCCTTGTAACCTTCGATAGTGGCTCTGTTTGCACTCGCCGTGAAGATTTCATATTCGGCACCGTCAATAGTAACCTTGCCCTTCGACGTTCCAAGCCAATTCGGCCTGGAGGCCGGGCCCCAGTTGTCCACGATGTACCATTCAATCAGCGGATTCTGCATCCAGCCGTAAATACCGGCATAGGCATACGAAATCGACTTGTCGTTGGTAAAGGTCTTCATGCTATAGTCGGCAACGAGATTGCCCACCGTGAACGGGTCCTTGCCGCTATTCTGCCCGTAGAAAAGGCCTTCACGGCACAAAAAGTCGTCGGTGTTGGTGAACGTGCAAGAGAACGAGCCATCGGTATAAAAGTCCGTAGTAGCGCTGCCGCTCTTGGTCCACTGTTCATAGTGGTAATCACCGATATTGCCGGTTTCGCCCTTGTCCGAACCTGCGCCTACACTGAAAGACACCGTCTTTTTTGTGCCACCATGGCTCGCATTGCAGAAGTCCTGTGCAAAAGCGCCAGAAGCAGCGAAAGCCACACAAAGAGCCGAAGCCCCAAGAATCCTTACATTCATTTTTCCCTCCGATTTGTAAGTTTTTTTACATATATATATTTTATTTTTGACAATTTCAACTTTTTTTACTTTCCCTGCAATCATTTTCAGGACAAAAAAACAAAAAAAAGGCGTTTCCGGAGTGGAAAACGCCTTTTTTGCACGCTATATAATACGCAGGCTATTCTTCGGCAGGAGCCTCAGGAGCGGATTTCTCGACGGAATCGTCATCGACCTCGACACCCTGCACGTGGTCGAAGGTCTCCTTCGCCTCGGCGCTGTCATGCTCGATGTCTTCCACGCTCGGGAGCGCGGTGGCGTCTTGCACCATGTCGCCGTCACGCAGGCTAATCGCCTTCACGCCCTGGGCATTGCGGCCCGTAAGGCGGATGGAATCGGCCTTGATGCGGATGACCTGGCCTTCCTTACTCGTGATAATCAAGTCGTAGTCATCGGCGACGCTGTCCACGAACACTGCCGGACCGATCTTGTCGGTAACGTTCAGGTTCTTCACGCCCTTGCTTCCACGACGGGTAACGCGGTAAGTACCCGGTTCGGAGCGCTTGCCATAACCCTTTTCGGTAATGGTGAGCACCTTGTTGCCTTCCTTGAGCCACAGGAGCGAAATCACCTCGTCGCCTTCGGCAAGCTTGATACCGCGCACGCCGTGAGTGCCACGGCCCATCGGGCGGAAGCACGTAATCGGGAACGTGACGGCCTGGCCATTGCGGGTCGCAAGCATCAGGAGGTCCTTCGCAATCGGGCGGCCTTCCAAATCTTCGGAATCATCGCCTTCCACTTCCGGAGCGTCGGTGGCATCGGCTTCGGCAGAGGAGTCATCACCCGCATTGAGCGAGGCCTTGTATTCCTCTTCGGTCATGCCCACGAGCTGCACCTTCACGAGTTCGTCACCCTCGTCGAGGGTAATGGCGTTCACGCCGGCCTTGCGCGGGCGGCTGAACAGCGTGAGGTCCATCTTGTTGATGATACCCTTCTTGGTCGCAAACACGAGGCAGAAGTAGCCGCCGAACTTGCGCACGGGCACAATCGCCTGGACCTTTTCGCCTTCGGTGAGGCCGACAAAGTTCACAATCGGGCGGCCCTTGCCGTTGCGCGTGCCTTCGGGCAGGCGGTAGACCTTGGTCCAGTAGGCGCGTCCCTTATTGGTGAACACCAACAGGTAGCTGTGCGTGCTCGCGGTAAAGATCTGGTCGACGTCGTCTTCTTCCTTGAGGCCGGCACCGATAATGCCCTTGCCGCCACGGCTCTGGGTTTTGAAGGTGTCAATCGGGAGGCGCTTGATGTAGCCTTCCTTGCTCAAGGTAATCACCTGTTCCTCTTCGGCAATCAGGTCTTCGTAATCGCTGTCATCGACGGATTCGCCGATGGTGGTACGGCGTTCGTCGCCGAACTTGTCCACGATTTCGTCGAGACGCTTGAGGATAATCGCAATGCGGCGTTCGCGCTTGGCGAGGATATCTTCCAAGTCGGCGACAGTCAGCTTGAGTTCGTTGTACTCGGCTTCCAACTTTTCGAGGTTGAGGCCCGTGAGCTGGGAGAGTCGCATGTCGACGATAGCCTGCGACTGGATTTCGTCGAGGCTGAAGCGTTCCTGCAAGTTCTGCTTCGCGATTTCGGTCGTCTTGCTCGACTTGATAATCTGAACGACCTCGTCGATGTTCTGGGTCGCGATGCGCAAGCCTTCGATGATGTGGAGGCGAGCCTTCGCCTTCTTCAAGTCAAATTCGGTAGCGCGGGTCACCACATCGAGGCGGTGGTCGATGTAAATCTGCACCAAGTCCTTGAGGGTCAAGAGCTTAGGCAGGTTGTTCACGAGCGCCAGGTTGTAGATGCTGAACGTCGTCTGCAACTGCGTGTACTTGAACAAATTATTCAGGACAACTTCACCCACTGCATCGCGG
This sequence comes from Fibrobacter succinogenes, assembly GCA_902762305.1. GTDB lineage: Bacteria > Fibrobacterota > Fibrobacteria > Fibrobacterales > Fibrobacteraceae > Fibrobacter > Fibrobacter succinogenes_I. The sequence continues at coordinate 87,088 of CACWNW010000001.1, forward strand.
CGTAGTTCGATCACGATGCGGATATCCTTCGCCGATTCATCGCGGATATCGGTGATGCCGTCGACGCGCTTCTCGCGCACGAGTTCCGCAATCTTCTTGCAGAGTTCAGACTTGTTCACCATGTAGGGGATTTCGGTCACGATGATGCGCGGCTTGCCCTTGGAATCGACTTCGATGTCGGTACGGGCGCGCACGCGGACGCGGCCGTGGCCCGTAAGGTAGGCGTCGCGGATGCCCGCACGCCCGCAAATGATGGCACCCGTCGGGAAATCCGGGCCCTTCACATACTGCAAAAGTTCTTCGTCCGGAAGTTCGGGATTCTCGGCCACGGCATGGATTGCGGCAGCAATTTCACGAAGGTTATGCGGAGCCATCGAGGTCGCCATACCCACGGCGATACCCGTAGTACCATTCACCAGCATGTTCGGGAGCGCAGAAGGCAGCACCAGCGGTTCATCGAGCGTCTCGTCGAAGTTCGGGCCCATGTCGACGGTATCCTTCTCGAGGTCCTCGAGCATCAGGGCGCCCACGTTGTTCATCTTCGCTTCGGTGTAACGCATTGCAGCGGCACCGTCACCGTCGATGTTACCGAAGTTTCCCTGGCCAAAGACCAGCGGGTAACGCAGCGAGAAATCCTGCGCCATGCGGACGAGGGTCTCGTAGACGGCGGAGTCGCCATGCGGGTGGTACTTACCAATCACGTCGCCCACGATACGGGCGCTCTTCACGGTAGACTTGTTGGGCACAACACCCAACTTGTGCATACTGAACATCACGCGACGATGCACCGGCTTGAAGCCGTCGCGTGCATCGGGGAGCGCACGGGCGACAATCACGCTCATGGAATAGCGGAGGTAGCTATCCTGCATGTCCTGTTCGATCAGGCTCTTGAACTGCGATCCTGGTACCAATTCTTCTGACATTCTTTCTTATTCCTCTAGTAATGCATTTATTTCTTTAAAACTTTCTTCGTCCGTCTGGTCGATGCGGTGCGGCGTTATGGTCGCATATCCCTTATCGAGCAGGAAGTCGTCACTATCGGAGGGCTGTTCGTTCCACAGCTTGTCTCCGTCGAGCTGCCACATTTCACCATCGTGCGCATAATGGTCGGTAAACATCCCGAGCGCCATACGGGTCGCCCGAAATCCCTTGAATGCACCACTGGCAGGCTTCGGGAAATTCACGTTCCAGAATACTCCGGCAGGAATCTTTTCGAACAGGCGCTTTTCGACCACCTTCGCGGCAAAATCGATTGCAACCTGGAGCATTCCCTGTTCTGTACCGCGCAGCGAAAGCGCGATACCCGGCACCCCCCAGAGGGCTGCCTCACGTGCGCCGGCGACCGTGCCCGAATAAAGCGACGAGACACCGGAATTTTCGCCCGCATTAATGCCCGAAAAACACACATCAAAAGGCCCCGAACCAAGCCCCGAGGTATCGCCCAAACCATAGGCTGCATAATGCCCCAAGGCAAACTTCGTGCAATCGGCCGGGGTCCCGTCGAGCGAGAACAGCTTGTAGCCCCCCTCGGAAGGCAATTCCTGGACGCGCAGTGCGCGCCGGACCGTAAAGGCGTGAGAAACACCGCTCTGTTCCACTTCGGGAGCGAACACGAAAACCTCCCCCAACTGGGAGAGAGCGCCTGCGAGGGCGTGCATTTTTTCGCTTTTCACCCCATCATCATTCGTAACGAGGATGCGCGGTTTTCGTGCGTTCTGCATGTGCTCAAAAATATAGAAAAACTCTTTAAATTTTAAGTAAAATGAAAGCATTTTTCGCTCCAAAACGGCGAAATTCCGCAATCGGATTACTGGGCTATCCACAAATCGGGATGCCACATGGAAACGCTGTCCGAATGAATAAACCGGTACACTTTTGACTGAGCATAATCAATCAGAGCAAGGTCCAGGTTTCCTACCTCCAACGTCGTCAGAGCGCCAATCTGCACCAGAATACCGGGCAGCCATTCCACATGGTCAAAGACCTGCATATCGGGCGCCATAATGGCCTTCAAGATATTCCCGGCTTCATCTTCGTAAAAGAGGTACTGGTGCCAAACACCTATAGTATCATGAGTCAATTCGCGACCCAAATCTCCTGCCGTTTCCAGAAAAGAAATCAAATTCGAGGAATCCCTGGACACCGACACATTGCAGACCTGCTGCTCGTTATAACGGTCGATGATGGTGTCTTCATCATCTTTCGCCCAATGGAAATACAAGTGCGAAGCTCCTGTAACGGCAAAGGAGAAATCGTAAGCGAAGCCCCCGTTATAACTGCGGCCAAATATTTTTTTCGGGGTGCCGAACTTATTTCCTTTATACGAAACCTGCCATGTCGCCGACGAAGGCCATTTCTCGCCAATGTTATCTCCGGCGTAATCGACATAGGTTATCACAGTATCGCCATCAGGCAAAACATACCACCTAGGAATTGCCGCGCTTTCCACATCCAGCGAATCAATTTCTTCGGGATTTTCCAGATTCACGACATAAAGGCGCGAACCAAACGGAGCTCCCTCGTAAGCAGTGCAAAAAGCAATCTTGCCCCCATCCGGAGAAAACACCGGATGGAACGCATTCCACCCTTCGGCCAGTACCGTTTTTGTTACGGAGGTGCCGGTATAGTCCAGCAAGGCAAGATAGTTTCCATCGTCGTTGCGGAACACAACCTTAAACTTGCTGCTTCCTAAAACCTTCTCTATGGAACGCGAATTCATCTGCAGCTTAAAATGCTTCAGGTCTCGATTCCCGTCATCCGACCCCGATGCGACATCGGGCCCGCACGCAGCAAGCAAAAATAATGCAGGAACGATTAACCATTTAAGCGACATTCAGATTCCTTTTTCCGAGAAAGACACCTTTTTACAATATAGATTATTTTGGAAACCGAAGACCATATTTGTATATTTGGTGTACGATGTACACCGAACCGAAATTCCTCGCCATGAAGGAAACGTCCAAGGCAAAACGCATGGCCGAACTCCTGCGCGTCATCATTTTGCAACTGGGCGACGACGTGCCCCGTGCAAAGCGCGATTTCGAAACTTATGCCGGATGGATGAAACTCCCCGAATCGGAACACCTGACCGGCAAGAACCAGGCCCAAATGATAGACCTGTACAAGACGTTCCGCATGCGCGCTGGTCTCGGTTTCGAACGCGATGTGTACCTGGAACAGGAACCCGGCGACCGCGAAGTCGCGAACGAAAAACCAATCCCGTTCGCTGTCCTCGTCCACAACCTGCGCAGCGCCTTCAATGTGGGTTCTATCATCAGGAGTACAGACTGCTTCGGACTCGAGGGAGTCCACCTGAGCGGATACAGCACCGGTCCCGACCACGTGACGGTAAAGAGCGCCGCCCGCGGCTGCCAGGAATGGATTCCCATCAAGCGCTGGGATAGCCCGTTCGACTGCGTCAAATGGCACAAGGAAAACGGCTACGAGATTATCGCTCTAGAAACAGGCGAAGACATTCCCGGCATCAACGAAGTTTCTTGGCCCAAGAAAGGCCTCATCATCCTCGGGAACGAGGAGTTAGGAATTGCACCCGAACTCATGGCCGAAGCGACCATGAAGGTGACAATCCCCATGGCAGGCAGAAAGGCGAGCATGAACGTCGCCGGAGCATTCGCCATCATGGCTTTCAAAATACGAAGCGACTATACCCCATAGCGGCACCAACAATGAAAACCCGATACCTCCTATTCTTATTGCCGTGTTTTCTTCTCACTATCAGCTGTTCCAATAGTGAGCTTTACGCCTTCGCCGAGAACACTTCCATCACGGGCGACTTTTCCAAAGAATTCGTCAAGATAAAAGCCGAAGACAAGTCCGTCGAAATCAAGGATATAAAGACGGAGAACGATACCACCGAAGAAAAATCCATAAAGGTCACTTTCACTTACAACTTTTACATCGAAAAGCACGAGGTCACCTGCAAGGAATACTTGCAGTTCCGGAAAAACAGCGATTGCGAAAATGATTCGCTGCCGGTAACGAACGTCTCCTACATAGACGCCATTCTCTACGCCAACGAAAAAAGCAAATCCGAAGGTTACGATACCGCCTATTCCTACAAGTCCGTCTCTTGCAACGAGAACAACTGTACTCAAATCGAAGGCCTCTCGTTCCAGCCCAGTGTCAACGCATACCGCCTCCCCACCGAGGCCGAATGGATTTTAGTGGCGAAGAACGGCTGGAACACAAAAAACAGCTGGAACGCAAGCAACGCCAAGTCCTCCCCGCACCCCATATGCAGCAACGGCCAAAACAAGTTCGGCGTCTGCGACATGGAGGGAAACGTATCCGAATGGGCGAACGACTGGCTCAGTACAATACTAGACACCTCATTGACAAACTTTATCGGAGCAAACAGCGGCGGTTCTCTCGGTGAACGCGTAATCAAAGGCGGGAATTACAACTCCGCCACAAAGAACATAAGCCTTCATCTCCGCGGAGACGTCTACACCGTAACTTCATCTACAACCAGCGACTACCTCGGATTCCGACTCGCCTTCGGGAAAATTCCCGAAGCCCTATGGTACGACGAAAAGATGACATCGTCTGATCTCCCGACCTACCGCATTGCAAGCATCGGCAGCATCCGCAGCAAAACAGGAACCTTCAAGACCAGGGTCGCCTTCCGGCACGACATTACCGGGAATCTCGCCTACATCGATTACTCAAGCATCGTTCTCGCCCCGCAAGAGATTTTCGACACCATAGATTCCTACCATCCGGAAATTTCTCCAGATGGCAGTCGAATTGCCTTCTGTACTAGCCCCGAAGGCGTAAACGCAAAATCAAAGGTTTACGTGCGTGATTTGAACAAGATTGGGGATAATTTAACCATGCTGGATGTCGATAACGCATCCATTCCCCGCTGGAAGGTCCTGAATTCTAAGGACACCGTCATCATCTACGTGACATCGGCCAGCAACAACAAATACGAACCTTCGTTCAAGAGCAAGTCCACATGGATGGTCCCGTTCTCTAACGGGAAATTCGGAGAACCGAAAAAACTCTTTGACGGAGCCTACCATGGTGGAGTCGATGACGACCTGAATTTTGCAGTAACGGGTTCCACGCTCCTGCGAGCGAGAACATCCAGCGGCAAGGACACCATCTGGTACAACTCCGAACAGGCTTGCAATGCCAGCTTGTCGAAAGACGGAAGCAAGCGGACGCTGTTCCTCGATTTCGGCAGCAAAGAAGGGCAAAAATTTGCGGGAAAGGATTACGGGATTCACGAAAGAATCCTAGTCATGGACAGCACCGGAAAGCTGATTCAGGCCATCCCCGCACCCAAGGGCTATTCGTTCGACCATACCGAATGGGTTTCCGAAAACCTGATTACAGCAATGCTCACCACACCAAACGGGACACACGAAAAATTAGTACTGGTCGATCTCGCCGATTCCTCGATTCTGGAACTTCTCAAGGGTGACGAACTGTGGCATCCGAGCATATGGATTGACGAAGTCAAGGGCACCAAGTCCCCGCTCGATCCCGATAGCGCAGCGGCCTACTGGAACGACAACGACAACGATCTTCTTGCTACAAAAATGACGGCATTCTGGGCCCTAAGCGATTCCATCGAAGTCATCGCCCTTGGGTCCTCGCGAGTCAGCCAGGGATTCTCCCCGATTATGATATCTTACGGATACACGTTCAACATGGCAACCATTCCAAACGACATGGATGTCAATCAGTACCTGTTGAGCAACTACATCTTCCCGCATTGCAAGAAACTCAAATTCATCGTGCTCTCCCTCGATCTGGACCTGTGGTCAGAAAAACCCGGAGTCAACGTCAGCAAGAACACGCTTTCGATACCTGGATTCATCTACGACAAAAACCATGACTTCTGGAAAAAAGGCAATGTGTCGTATATTATAGAAGCCAGCAAGCAACGGATTTCGGAACAAGCGTTTTTGCAGGGATTCTACGACTCCCAAGGAGCAATCAAGAGAAGGGAAGAAAATTCCTGGACCTTCGGGGGCTACAACCCCAACATAATCCTGTACGATTCCACCTGGAGCGACAACAACGTGTACAGATTCGCGCTTCAGCAGCTCGAAGAAATCATCGTTGCAGCGAAGGAAAGGGACGTCAAGATAATTGGGGTCGTATTCCCGCAAAGTCCAGAATATGCAAGAACCGGAGCTTTCGGTAGGCACGGCATGAGGAGGAGCACAGCAATAAAAATCCTCGACGAGATTGCCCAGCTCGACTCCACCTATTCAAACTTCACATTCATGGACGAGAACAAGATGGGCGCGCACGACTACGAAGACTGGCTCGCTTACGATTACGACCACCTGAATGTGTTTGGATCGTTCATAATCTCCAAACGCATCGATTCGGTAATGGTCTCTACGGCTACTTCGAAAGCGCCTTAACAGCTTCGGTCAGGCGGTCAATTGCCTGAATGAGTTCATCCATCTTGGCTTCGCTCACGCCAGCAGCAACGGCAGCAGTTGCAGCCTGGGCCGCAGTTTCGACAGCCTTCACAGGAGTTTCCTTCACGGGGAGCTTGCCGAACCAGATATCGGGCCAGCGGTCATTACCGGTATGGTACGTAATGCGGGTTGCGGTTTCCACCGGTTCGCCAATCTTCCAGATATAAAGTTCGTAGTCGAAGATATCGTGGTCGTGGCCCTTGTCAGTCGCACCCCACACGAGCCACTTTCCATCGGGAGAAAGGCGCGGGAAGTATTCATGGCTGCGGCGGCCCGGCAAATCCATGAGCTTCACGTTCTTCGGGATGCCGAAGAAGCCGACCTTCTCGATTTGCTTGCCATCCTTGGCAGAGAACCACAGGATTTCGCTCGGAGCGGCAGTACCGCCGTTACCCGTCGGGTTCACACGGTATATCTTGCTGCCGTCAAAGTTCCAGTCAATCTGGCAGCCGTCACCGGACTTGGTCCACTGGGACTTTTCCAAGTCCCACACACCCGTCTCGCGCATGGAGCCGCGCAGCGTAATCGCCACATGCTTGCCATCGGGGCTCATGTTCGGTTCCTGCAAAATCACGCCGGACTTGTTGAACGCCTTTTCGCCATCGAGAACCATCTTCTCGGCCTTGCTCGAAAGGTCCATCGTAAAGACTTTCCCTGCGCGGCTGAACACGATGGACTTGCCATCGGGCCTCCATGTGCCCCATGTGGCATTGTCCACCACCTTGCGCTCGTTCTCGCCCGAAATATCAACCATCCACAGGTCCCACTTTTCAGGATAGTTCGCATCGTTTTCCGGAACCCAGCCGCCCTTGCTGCGGTTGAAGAGCACCGTGGAACCATCCGGAGAAATCCTCGGGAACCAGTCCACGTTGTCACCCTTCGTAAGGGCACGCGCATTCGTGCCGTCGGCGTTCATAATCCAGATATCGTGATGGCTGTTTGCACGGCTTGTCGCCCAGACAACCGCACCTTCGAGTTTACCCTTGAGGGCAGAAAGCGCCTTCTGTTCATCGGCGGTCGGGTCGACTGCCGCACCCGTCGGGGCACCCTGCTGGGCAAAAACGGCAGACGCAGATGCCACCAGCATCAAGCTAAACAGGGGTTTGAAAAAATTCTTCATAAAACTTCCTCACTAGTTTTAGCGCACGTTTATCCTGCGCACGATTGTCTCACCAGATGTCTTAACCTTCACCACATACAGCCCGCTCGGAATTCCCTCGAGGGAGATTTTCACGGAGCCGCCGACCTTGCCTTCCCACAGGGTACCGACAGTAGCACCCGATACGGAGAACAGGTCTACACGCGCCGATCCTGTGCCAGAAACTTCAAGCGTACGCCCCCGCAAATGGATTGCAGGTACGACAGGCATGCGACCCTGCGCAATGGCAATTGTCGAACTGGAACTTCGCGGGCCAACGACACTGCTGGAGCTTTCGGGCCCGACAGCGCTGGAACTCGATTCCACGGCAGAACTTGAACTCTGCGGTGCGGGAGGATCCATGAAGTTCGGCATATTGCCCGAAACCAAAAGGCCACAAAGTACTTTCAAGGACTGCTCGAAATATGCTTCTTCACCCAGAGAAACAGCCTCACTCCAAAATTCGTCCAGTTTACCCTGACGCGAAGCATCCGTAACCAACGAGGTCATCAGCGTTGCGACAAACGTGCTGTTATGTGCCGCCCAGCCTTCGGCACTGCCATTACGGTTGATATTGCCACGAATATCCTTCGCAGCCTTGCTGCTCACCCAAGTCCCGAGTTTATCGAGCATCGTCTTGGCTTTCGATTCACCGAACCAGTAGAAGTCCTGCGCCAAGCGCCACGGAGTGCGGGCAGCATCGTAACCATAGTTTCCATCCAGACCCTTTCCTTTAGCATCGGACCAGTTGTCGAAAAGGCCCGTGGAATATTCCGCAGAGTTCGCCTCCAGCAAGGCATAGTTGGCATTCATCGCAGTCGTATTCCAGAACTCGGCATTTTCCGTATCCACCTTGGCAAAGAGTCGGTAGTAGGCAGGTGCGATGTACGAGGGGTTCTTCTTGTCGTTCCAGGCATCGCCCGGCTTATGGAGCCCGTTTTCTTCGAACTCATACTGCTTCACATTCTTCAAGAGAGTGCGAGCCTCGGTCAAGTACTTCTCGTCGCCGAACTGGTACGATGCCATAATCAAGGCAGCCGCGACATCCATTTCGGCATCGGTCGCCGCATTGGCCTTGTTGTTCGACGGGTTCAATCCGCCAAACGACCAGTTCATGAGTCCATGCTCGTTGACACCCGCCTTGTAAAAGGCCCACAACTTATCGAACTGGGTCTGGTAACTCGTCGTGTTGTCGCTGAAGTAGACCATCATCAGCATGCCGTAACCGATTCCTTCGGAGACGAAGGTATTGCTGCCATGGTCCTTTTCAATTGCGGCGTATTTTTCGTTTTCCTTGTACTTGTCCCTCAAGTAGTAATCAAACGCAGCCTTCAACTGGGTCGCCGCTTCGGCCTGGTTCGAAAGAACAACGCCATTTCCGCCATAGTTGGAGCTCTGCGGGAACGGGAAATTAACCGCCGCCTGGGATAATCCGAAAGCGAGCAGCCCCCCAAAAAACACTTTTGTCACATAATTCATAGGCATCATTCTTTACACCAAATAAATAGGTTCATCCTAGTAAAAGATAGTTCATTACAGTCCAAAACAAAAATTATTTCAATGTGTCTAATACCGAAACCAAGCGTGAAGTCATCTGCTCCGCACCCTTGTAGCTCAAATGATCACGATTTTGAGCCATTTCGTCGGTATAATCGTGATTTCCCATCTTATTCTCATCCATCAAGACAAAATTGGGTTTAGCCTTGGCCAGCGAATCCAGGCGGGCAATTTTCTTGAGAGCCACGCTACGCTGCAGTCCGTACAGGCCGAACGAGCCAGTATTCCTGTACTGCGGAGCCTGGGGAAATATAATCCCAATTACATAGGCTCCCTTCTCCGAGGCTATATCCACAATGTCCATCAGGTCGTCAATTCGGGCATCCAGACATGCGTTTTCCTTTTCCGAGAAAACGGAATCCATCAGGATTTCGATGGCTTCAGCCCCCCATCCGCGCGACGGAGGGTACAGGCCTCCCCTCTCCGAAAAGCTATTCGTCTCTTCGAAAGAAGCTGGGAACGCATTTTCGACAGCCTCGACAAAACCCTTGGGTACACCATCTTTCCAGAAACCATGGTTGGCATCGTAAACGTAGCCCGGGCCGCCAAGAAACGCCAAAGCCAAGCGATTATCGGCACAATGCCAGCCATCCAAATCGATAGAGACAGCAATAGCTTTCAAATTTTGGGGATGGTTCAGCGCATAATTCTTGATAAAGTAAAAATCTCTCGACGGTTCGATGTTGGTGACACCGAAATTGAGCATTTCCCATTCAGGATAAAGTTCCGGATTTACGCCCATTTCCATCCTGGAACTGCCAGCAAGAAACACCTTGGTAACCCCAAGCCTCTTCCAGAACTTTTCCAGCTTGATACGGAAACGACCCTGATCCAACTCGTCATTATCAGAAAGGTAAGCGCCGGCACTATCCAAATCGAGCAGAGAGCCATCATCTGGCAAGACAACTGCTTTTGCCCACAGGGACGGATGCCACAATTCATCGCCTTCCAAGAGGTCAATTACCGAGCTGTCTGCAAAATTCACCAGGACAATCTTCTGATGCGCACCACCCGCATTCGTAAGCGTGGCAACAGCCAAATTCCTGCCCGATACCCACTCGCTATGGTCGAAAAAATAACCGGCAGGCGAAGCAACCGACTGCACCAACTTTCCGGTGCTGTCCACGACAAGCAGGCGTTCGTGCGTCCCATAATCTTCCCCGACGTACTTGCGGCCAGCCTTTCCACCGAAATCGAGGAACAGCGTGCGCTTGCTGCCATCCTTCGCGAGCGATGCATTGCAGGCCTGTGCGCTGTCGTACCAGACCGTATCGCGGGCATTCGCCATCACGTTCAAACCGGAATCCGCCACGCGGGCACGTAAAAGTCTAGCACCGGATACGGCAAGTGTCCCATCTTCGCTGATGCCGCCATGGTACGCGCCGTCAAAAAGTTTTTCGGGTTTTCCGAAGGCTCCGTTCGCAAAGCGCACCTGCCACGTGGAGGTCGCCCTGAAAGCAACATCGTCCATGTTGTTGCCCGCATCGCTCACGTAGACAATCACCGTATCTCCGTTTTCGAGCACGCGCCAGCGCGGGATTGCGGCTCTTTCCACATCAAGCTTCACGAGGTTCGTTCCCTCCGCATTCAAATCGCGCACATACAACGCCGACTTTCCCGAAACACCCTCGAGACCGGTGCAGAAAGCAACTTTTTCGCCATCCGGGGAAATTTCCGGGTGGTACACATCAAGCGTATCGGCAATTTCAACAACCGACATGGCCCCGTTCAAATAATCCTTGTAAGCCAGGTTTCCCGTAACATCGTTGCGAAACGCCAACTTCATCTTATACGTCCTAGTCAAGGCACGTAAAGTCGAAGAATTTGCAATCGGCACAATTTGCGATGTCTTCACCATGCCGTTACGATCCATCCATACCGCATCGGGAATGCGGCCGAAAGCAAGACGGAAGCCGACATAGTCTGCACGGGTCGAAGACGTCACCGTATATATGTCCCCGCGACCATAGAGCGTAACGGAAGCAGCCAGGTTCCTGTAGCTGCCGCCCTTCACGACACGTTCGCCAATCGAGCCTCCATCTGGAACGCCAACATAATTCGTTACCGTAGTATCGCGGAAAAGGCCCATCCAGTCGTTCACCCATTCCATGGCATTCCCCGCCATATCGCAAAGGCCTTCACCGTTTCCTGTAGCCGAGCAGACCTCATGTAGTTGGTAGTCCGAGTTTTCGGCATTCCAGCCTTTAGCCGGATTCCATCCCGCATTTGCCGCCAGTACCCATTCCGCTTCCGTCGGAATGCGGTAGGCATTGACTTCAGGGTGGAAAGCATATCCTTCCAGGCCAGAACAATGGCCTTCGGAATCAAACTTTATCGAAGAATACGTATATGCCGTATCGAAGTTTTCGGACTTACTGCGTTCATTCGCAAACAGGACAATATCGTAAAACGAAACATTCGTCGCAGGGATATTTCCATTTTCACAGGCAAGAGCAAGCCCCATAAACGGGTGCATCAGCGAATCGAACTCGGCACATGTCACCTCATGGCGCCCGATAAAAAAATCATACCCGAATTTCGCCTTCATTTCTGGGCGCTCGTTGTTCCGGGCTTGAGCATTGTCCGTTCCAAGAACCACCGCCGAATTGGTTGCCGAAATCAGCATCATTCCCGAAAGCGTATCCGGCTTTATGTTTGTTTCCGAAACTCCCTGCGGAGACCCGGTTCCTGAATTGGAACAGGCGACCAGCCCAAGTAACAGCAACAAAACAAAGAGTCGTTCAAAATTCATTCCGGCATCCTTAATGCGACATCCCCAATCCCACATCAATATAGCAACATCACAATAGAAAAAACAATTTCCCCCATCTCTGGAATTTGCTAAATTCATACTAGAATGACAACAAGCATTATAGACACAGGAGCCGCCATGCCAGCACAAGGTGAACACAACAAATGGATTGCCCTCGCCCTCTGCATTTTGCTCGGGAACCTGGGCCTGCACCGCTTCTATGAAGGCAAAATCTGGACAGGAATCCTCTGGCTCTGCACTTTAGGCCTCTGCGGAGTGGGAGTCGTCATCGATGCCATCCTCATCGTCATGAAACCGGAACACTACTAACAAATGTGAAATGTGGGATGTGGGATGTGGAATGTGGGATGAGAGACATCTAAAATGAAGCATTTATTTGTTATCGCGACGGCTAGCGCCGGGAAAATCAGGGATTTCGCCCACATCTTGGGCACGGACCACTACGAATTCAAGACCCTGAAGGACATCGGATTCGACGAGGAAATCATCGAAAACGGCAACACATTTGCCGAAAACGCCATCATCAAGTCGAACACGACCGCACTATGGCTTGCCAAGCGCGGAATCGAGGCGACCGTACTTGCCGACGACTCGGGCCTGGAAGTTTTCGCCCTGAACGGGGAACCGGGAATCTACAGCGCCCGCTACTGCGGCGACCACGGGAATGACGACGCCAACAACGACAAGCTGATGAAAAAGCTGGAAGGCATCGAAGACCGCAGGGCACGCTATTTCTGCGCACTCTCGTACCAGACAGTCAAGCCATCCGACACAGCAAACGGCGTCGGAACTCGGGTGGGCGACTTCGTCGTGAGCGAGCCGCAGATTTTCGAAGGCGAATGCCGCGGAAACATCAACCACGCGCCCGTAGGCGACATGGGTTTCGGCTACGACCCGCTGTTTGTCCCCGATGGCGAGACGCGCACCTTCGCGCAGATGGAACTCGAGGAGAAAAAGGCGATAAGCCACCGCGGGAATGCCATCCGTGCATTGAAAAAAGCACTCGGGAAGTAACAGTTTCTGTGGCAAACAACCGCAAATAATTATATCATAATTATTGGACTGCACAAAGCATATTGCATTGATTAAACTGCGACATTGCCTGATTTAAACAGCGTCAAATATATCGTTTGACTTAAACAGCGCCGGACTTGCAAAATGAAGAGCCTCTATATCGAAATCACGGACGCCTGCAACTTGCGTTGCAGTTTTTGCCCCAGCAGTGATTGCAAGTACGAGGCCGGTTCGGGCAAGTCGCAAAGCTCTCGGGACACGGATGCACTTGGGGCTAACACGCGCGGGCCGCGAAACTTCATGTCGAGCACGCTTTTCAAGCAGTGCATCGCAGGCGCAGTAGAAGCGGGAATCGAGAACGTCTACCTGCATGTTCTGGGCGAGCCGACGCTTCACCCGGGATTCGCGCTGTTCCTCAAGGGAATCAAGACCGCGGGCCTTTCGCTCACGCTCGTAACGAACGGCACGACTATTGCACGGGCGGCACACCACATACTGAATTGCCCAGCCGTACGGCAAGTGAACTTCTCGACGCATGCGTATGCGGAACTACCGCCAGATGAAGCACGCGGGCATCTCGAAAATGTTCTCGACTTCTGCAAGATTGCACTTGCCGCACGCCCGGACATGTACGTGAATCTGCGGCTATGGAACATCGGTGACACGGCCACTGGGGACTGGAATTCGTTTGCAATTTCACGCATAAACGAAACGTTCGGGACCGATGTCCAGCCGGGCAATTTCTGCAGCAGGCACAAAAGTTTTCCCGTTACCGGAAGGCTGTACATCCACGAAGATTCCCGCTTTGAATGGCCGGTGGGTCAAGTGGACGCCCTTGCCCCTACGGGGTTGCGGCGTGACGCAGGAACTTTTCCCGCCGGGACCTGCCATGCCCTCGATACGCATGCAGCCATCCTGCACGATGGCCGGGTGGTCGCCTGCTGCCTCGATTACAGCGGGCAAATCGCCCTCGGGAACATCGCCGACCAGAGCCTGCCCGAAATTCTCGGCTCGCCTGCCGCACGCAATATACGCGAAGGGTTCGAAAAGCGCGAACTCCGGCACCCGTTCTGCCAGAAATGCTCCTTTTGCAAACGGTTCAAGTAAAAAACGTACAGCCAACATTTTTTTCCTGTTTTGTATATTAGGGACATGTCGCAAAATAACAGCATCATCCAGGATTTCACGGGCGTATACGCCGAACAGCCCTTTATGCAGGGGCTGCGCGGGCGCGATGCTACCTACTATATCGACTGCGCCGACATTCCGGGTACAGACTGCTACTGCGACGACGAGGCCATCGAAATAATCCGCAGGCGCATTGCAGATGCGGGCATCTCGGATGCACACGGAATCCACTTCTTCGACAACGGGAATTACCACTACATGAGCAAAATCTGGACCGACATGGTCCAAGAACCGTTCTCGCTCGTGGTATTCGATCACCACCCCGACATACAGGAACCGCGATTCGGGAACATCCTCAGTTGCGGAGGCTGGGTCAAAAAGGTGCTGGAAGAGAACAAGTTCGTGCAGAGCGTAACGCTTATCGGAGTTGCCGACCATCTGGTGGAGGAAATCCCGCCTCATGACAAAGTCATGATTATCCGCGAAAGCGAGATTTCCACTCACACATCTCACATTCCACATCTCACATCTTCTTACCCACTCTACATCAGTATCGACAAGGACGCCCTCTCGACAGACTACGCCGCAACCAACTGGGACCAAGGTTCGCTCAGCCTTGAACACATGAAGGCGATTATCGAAGCCCTTGCAAAAGACAACAAGATCATCGGCGTGGACATCTGCGGGGAACGCGCACGCGACTTTGCCGGCGATGAACGGCACTCCGTCCAAGAAGCCGACACCCTGAACGACCTCACCAACCGCGAACTGGTGGAGTTTTTAACTTCCCTCGTGTCATCCTGATTTTTATTTTATTTTCAACTGGGTAAAAGTCTCATAGTGGTCTGCGGTATAGTAGATTACGCAGTCCGGCTGATATATAAGCCGTTTGGTTCCGCGGTTCTTGGCAGAGTAATCCACGTCCGCCTCATGGTACGAACCTTCGGGTAAAAGGCCTTCGTTGTTACCGAATTTGTCGCCACCAATCATCACGCCGATTGTTTTCCAAGGGTTAAAATTCCACTTTCCAAACGTGTTGCCCGTTTTCGATTCGTAGAGAGCGATGCCCTCGTCCTTGCCGACATAATTTGCAGGCAGTTTGTCGAACTTGCACAAGTACGCTGCCACAGAGTCCTTGGTCGTATACAGGCCGGATTCCTCAACAGCCTCGTAAACCAATGCACGGACAACACTATCCTGAACTTTGTAGATGCTGTCTATTACATCTGGCGAGGCACATGTAGGATTGCCACATTCATCAGCCGGCCCATACGCTTCACACAAAATGCTCACACGATAATCAGGGCATGAATTTTCCGGCTCCCCCGTTGCCGTACACGCCGAAAGGAATGCAGCCACGAGACCTGCAAGAATAACACAGAAAACAGATTTGTTCATACAGTAAATATACTTTTTTAAACCGCTTTTGCTATCTTTAAACCATAAAACAACCATGGGACTAAATCCCGTGACCAGCAATTCTAAAACTAAAAACTAAGAACTATTATCATGGATATTAACGAACTCGCACAAAAGCACATCTTGAACCAGCCGCTCTACGTGACCGGCAAGCCCATCGCCTACACCGCCCGCGAATTCGGCCTCGACCCGAAAGACATCGACAAGCTCGCGAGCAACGAGAACCCGTTCGGCCCGAGCCCGAAGGGCATGGCAGAAGCCCGCAAGGCCCTGGAAGAAGTGAACCTCTACCCGGATGGCGGCAGCTACGACCTCATCGGAAAGATTGCAGAGTTCCGTGGCGTGAAGCGCGAACAGATTGCCGTGGGTAACGGCAGCAACGAGCTCTTGGACATGATTGCCCAGGTGTTCCTCGGCCCCGGCACCGAAGCCGTCATGGGCAAGCACAGCTTCGCCGTCTACAAGCTCGCCACCATGGCGATGAACGCAAAGATTATCGAAGTCGACATGCCGGCCCCGGCCTACAACTACGACCTCAAGGCCATGCGCGCCGCCGTGAACGAGAAGACCCGCATCGTGTTCCTCGCGAACCCGAACAACCCGACGGGCTCCGACCTCACCGCCAAGGAAATCATCGACTTCGCCGACAGCCTCCCCGAGACCTGCGTGCTCGTGATGGACGAAGCCTACACCGAATTTATCGAAGACACTCCGGAACTCGTCCCGGATTTCAAGAGCCGTATCGCCGAAGGCAGGAACATCATCTGCTGCCGCACGTTCAGCAAGATCTACGGTCTCGCCGGCCTCCGCGTGGGCTACTGCATCACCCGCCCCGAAATCGTGAACCTCATCAACCGCGTGCGTGAACCGTTCAACGTGAACAGCATCGCCCAGGCCGCCGCCATCGGCGCCATCGACGACCAGGAATACGTGAACAAGGTTCGCGAGCTCAACAAGAAGGGCCTCGAACAGCTCAAGGCCGGTTTCCGCGAATTGGGCCTCGCCTACGTGGACAGCCACTCGAACTTCATCGCCGTGAGCGGTTTCAGTAACCCGATGGACGCGTTCAAGTTCCTGCAAGCGAAGGGCACCATCATCCGTCCGCAGCCTGCGATGGGTGACGTGCTCCGCATTACCGTGGGCACCGAAGCGCAGAACAAGAAATGCCTCGAAAATATCAAGGCATATCTCGGCAAATAATTAGACGGAATAAAACAATCCGCCCAAACGTCATGTTGAGCGAAGCGAAACATCCAGTGCATTTTATGGATCCTTCGCTTTTCACGCTCAGGATGACGTTCTTTTTTTATGAACTTCAATAACAAAAGCAATTGGAATAAACGCCCGCAAGCCGCGAAGGAAAAACCTCACGGGATTGCACGCGTTATATCCAAGCGCGGCTTTTGCAGCCGTAGCATAGCAGAAAACCTGGTCCGCGAGGGCCGGGTTTCTTTGCGTGGCAAAATCGTGCACGACCCCGATACGCCCGCCTACGAGAACGACGAAATCGCTGTGGACGGCACGCCCGTCGAGGCCGCCCAGAAGTTCTACTTCGCGATGAACAAGCCGCGCGGCATCGTCACTACCGCAAGCGACGAGAAAAGCCGCAAGACCGTGATGGACCTGTTCCGCGAGCAATACGCCAAGATGTTCCCCGGGAAGCCCGTGCCGCACATATCGCCGGTGGGCCGCCTCGATGCCGCGAGCGAAGGCCTGCTCCTGTTCACCAACGACACGCAATGGGCCGACGCATTGTTAAACCCACAAGACCAAAGCGTCATCCTGAGCGGAGCGAAGGATCCAGTCCCGACGAAGCACATCAAAATCTACCGCGTGCAGGTCGCGGGCAAGCCCTCCGACGCCGAGCTCGGACAGATGGAAAAAGGCTTCAAAGTCCCGCCCCGCGTCTTCGGCGAAAGCGAAGAATTCATGCACGCCGAGCGCGCCGAACTCCATAGCGAAGGCGAGAAGAACTGCTGGCTCGAAATTACTTTATCCGAAGGCAAGAACCGCGAAATCCGCCGCATGCTCGCCCACCTCGGCTACGAAGTGATACGGCTTATACGCATCCAGTTCGACAAATACACATTGGGCGACTTGAAACCCGGCGAAATCCAAAAAATCGACGTATAATGGGGCACAAAGCCTGCTAGCAGCAGAAACTGAGGGCCGCAACCAGCGGGGCATTCCAGTTGATGGCCACCTCGTTGCTCGCAAACGAACAGCGTTCATCCGTGTAAGAGAAACCCGGCTGCGGGCCCGGATAATGGGCGAAACGGTGCAAATCCTGGCGGTCGGCATTGATACCGCCAACGACAAGCCCGGGAATCGGTTCCTCGATACCGTCCGAATGGCTTATGCGGTGATGAATGAACTTCGGGGAACTCCAGGCGGAGCCCGTCACAAAACAGCAGTTCACCGGATTTTTCCCGAAAATGAAATCGAGCATCCGCTTCGCGTAATCCACATAAACGGCAGACGGGAACCATTCATTCACGAGGAACAACGTAAGCGCATGGTTCGCGATTTCGCCGTTCGAGCCCCATATAAACCTGCGGATAGAAAGTCCGTACGGGTCTTCGGACGCAAGCTTCACGATTTCGTCGGCAACGACCTTCAACGTATTACGGGCGCGGACCTGCAAATCCGGGTCCACAGACTGCAAGGCAAGCGCAATCCAGCCCAAGTTCTGCGTATCGCGCCACGTGATTCCCAAGTCCGGCGGACATTTTTCCATGTCCGAAAGCAGGCGGTTCCTGAAATGGTCACAGCCATCCCTATCGCAATCCGAACAGACCTTGACCTTTCCGCACACCTCGCGGAAAAGCATCGCCCGCGCCCAGAAGAACTCGTCATCGTAGCGCTCGTCGCCATATCCGCCGCTACCCTCGGTATTGTGCGGGTAGGTGACATCGGGATTCTCGACAGCCCAGCGGTAAGCGCGAATCGAAGCATCCAGGCACTTTTGCGCAAAAGACGGATAGACATTCGCAAACACGCGATGCGCCTGGGCGAGTACGCCGGCAAAATTCAATGTCGACGTGGTCGATTTGCCTAAAATCTGGCGTTTCTGCAAGGCATCGGACTGCGACGGAGAAACAAAACCATCCCAGCGCACCGGCGACACCTTGAAAAACACGCCGCCGTCATCGTCCTGCATGCGGAGGAAAAATTCCAGTTCGAACCGTACTTCTTCGAGCAAATTCGCGCGGAAAGAACCCGCGTCAAAAAAATCGGCATTGCTAAAAGTCACACGACGGTCGTCCGCAAATTCGGCAGCAAGCAGGAGCGATGCAACCGAGACACCGCCATTCACGATATACTTGCCATAGTCACCCGCATCGTACCATCCGCCATGTGCATTCCACGTCCCGACACGTTCCATGCTCGGGTGGAACTCGATGCAGTCATCCAGATGAGCAGCGGGCCTCGCCCACTTTCCGGCACGGTCCGGAGTCAACTCCACACCGCTGCGCTGGAAATAGAACGACCTGAGCGTAGAAGAAAGCTGCTCCAGCACAAGCCTGTCCGAGACTTCGAAAAACTTGGATTCGGCAAGGACATTTCCCTTCGTATCTATCACGGATATGCGGTAACGGCCCCCGCTTTCAAGCGAAGAAAAATTCCCTTCCCACACAAATTCATCCGTATACGTGCAAGGGCCCTTCTCGACCATTGCAGCACCATACACACGTTCGCCATTTTCTGCGAAAACATCAAACCAGGGCTGCATTTCCTTTAAAGGATTGTCCGCAGCATTGCACGCCAGCAAGAAAAACTTCGGCCCCTTGGGGGCATAACCGACATGATTGTAGCGGACGCAGAACTCCATGCCCTAATTTTAGATTTTTAATGTCGACAGGGCACGTTTTTTCGCACAAATCCCGTTTACAGGAATAAACGGCCCCGTATACAGTGGGACTCAAGGCATTCCAAAGGAGAAAAACAAGCCGAGATTCAGCATGGAGCCCCGTTCCGCATCGTACGTATTCGTGACCATATAGGAGTACGAGGCAGAAATCAAAGCAAAACCGGCATACACGTTCAAACCCACATGCGGTCTGAAATAGAAATTCATATCCGGGCTAAACAGGAACCAATCCGCCTTATATCCAGCCGCCACAGATACAGGCACAAACCTCTTCCACAGGAAAAACTCCAGAGTCGGGTTCAATGCCGTAAGCAAGCCGAATATAGAATTCGCCTCATCAAAAAAAATAAACGGGAACGTCGCTATCGACACGAGGCTTGCAAGCCCTGTCACGCGGCTCGTGGAATCAGATTCATCGGAAACCATATGGAAATTGAATGCATCGAAATTCAGACGTATCCTGTCCGTCAAGTCAGCACTCATGGATACTACAAAACTAAAATCAGTCATGTCCAAAAACTTGTCATCCCACACCGCGACATCGACACCCATACCGAAGCGCTTAATGTGTCTGTCCCAATCGGAGTCAGCAAAAGAGAATGACGCCCAGAGCAGCAGGCAAATCAATAATCTGTGGAGCACTAGATTAGGTCTCTCGTCAGGAGTTCACCGTGATCAAGGACCAAGCGACGGAACGGACTGTTTAGGTAAAAGTCCGGGTTATGGGTCGCCATCACGACGGTTGTACCGCGGGCGTTGATTTCCTTGAAGATGCTGAAGACTTCTTCGGCGTTTTTCGGGTCAAGGTTACCAGTCGGTTCGTCAGCCAGGAGCACGTAAGGGTTGTGCACCATCGCGCGGGCAATCGCCACACGCTGCTGCTCACCACCCGAAAGCGTGTAAGGCATCGCGAAACGCTTCTGGCTGATTCCCACAAGCGCGAGAGCATCAAATACAGCCGCATTAATCTTGTTGCTCGGGGTGCCCACGATACGCAGCGCAAGCGCCACATTCTCGAACACGTTTCTGTCGGGCAAAAGCTTGAAATCCTGGAAAATGATGCCCATCTTGCGGCGGAACGCCTGAATTTTACCGTCGGGCGTACTCTTGCTGTCGTACACGCAGTCACCGGTGAATTTCACCATCACCTGGCCACCGCGTTCCGCATCCGGGCGTTCGTCCATATAAATTAACTTCAGCACGGTCGACTTGCCCGCACCCGAATGTCCCGTCAGGAACACGAACTCGCCCTTGTTGATACGGAAGGTGATGTTATTGAGCGCCTTCCAATTATCCTCGTAGGACTTCGTCACGTGGGTGAAGTGAATCATGGCAAGCGCCTTCCCGAAACTACTCCGTCATGCGGATTTCGATGTGGACCTCTTCGCGCCACTTCTTGAGGAGCGCGTTCAGTTTCTCGTTCTCGAGGTGGGTCGCCGCCATGGCCTCGATCTTGCCGTAGTCCTCTTCGAGCGTGAACTCACGAATCTGGCGAGAATCGTCAAGACGGAACAGGTGATACGAGCCGTCGATTTCAACAGGTTCCGAGACCTCGCCTACACTAAGGTTCGCGACAGGATCTACATAGGCAGGTTCCATCTCGTTCTTCTGGAACCAACCGAGCAGGCCGCCGGCAAAATTGCTCGACTTGTCGGTACTGAACTTCTTGGCTGCCGCAGCAAAATCGTCCTTCGTCTTGATAGCGGCCCTGAGCGAATCGGCAATATGCAGCACGCGGGCAGAATCAGCCGCCGTCGGAATCGTGCGCAGCAAGATATGCGCCGAACGCACGCCGTCTTCCTTACGGCCAATCACGCGGACAATATGCCAACCGCGGTCCGTCTTCACCGGAGTAGACGCGTACTGGCCGTTCTTCAGCTGGTCGAGCGTACGTTCGAAAGCCGGGTCCAAGAGGCCGCGCCTGAAGTAGCCGAGGTCACCGCCCTTCGCCGCCGAGGAATCCTGCGAATGGTTCTTGGCCAGCAGTTCAAATTTGATGCCGTGGTTCAAGCTGTCCACCAAGGCTTCGGCGACGAGCTTCACGGAATCCACGATGGCGGAATCCGGTTCAATCTTCAACTGGATATGGCTGAGCTGCACGCAGTTGTACTGACGCGGGAGCGAATCTTTGTAGGCCTTATAGAAGGCGTCGACCTCTTTCTTGGTCGGGCTCACGGCACCCACATGGCGCTGGCGAACACGCTGGACTTCCACATGGCTGCGGATTTGCTTTGCAAGCTGGTCGCGGTACTGCGCCATGCTCACGCCGAGCTGCGAACGGATAGCCTTCTCGAGCGTCGCGAGGTTTACGTTCTGGCTAGCCGCAAGCTGGGTCAGGTGAGCCGTCACACGCTGGTCGATTTCAGCATCGCTCACGACAATGGAATCGCGGTCGATGCGGCTCAGGAGCACCTTTTCTTCGATAAGCTTGTCGAGCACGTACTGCTTCTGCTGATCTTCGCTCATCGCGGAGCCTTCGGGAGTCTCCTGGAAATGGTAGAGATTGTTCAGGAATTCCGAACGCATGATAGGCTTGCCATCGACAATCGCGGCAATGCCTTCCATCAGCACGGGCGCAGCAAACGCCGTAGAAATCAGGGATCCCAGAGCAAAGAACAACAATCCAAACTTCTTCATTGATTTTCCTTTTCAGTAAACACGGTCGACTTCGTAAAAATGGGGCGTTTCATCTTCCATTCCTTCTTGAGTCGTTCCATAACCATATTCTTGTGTTCAAGCCATACCAGGTTCGACACATCTTCGGCAACTTCCTTGTACGGGCGAACCTCGGCAGAATCGAGCCTTTCCGTAACCACGGCAATCTTCATGCCTCCGCTGCAAAAACGCGGGGTAGAAAGCTTGCCCACAGGGAACGTCACGATATCGTGAATGAGGCAGGAATCAGGAGAGACATCGACCGTATCGAACGGGAGGATTTCCACGACAAGCGGATGTTCCGTCGGAATCTTGTTAAATACGCGAGACTTCATTTCGCGGTAGTAGGCATCAGCATTCGCCCAGGTCTTGAACCGGAGCATCGCCCCCGAAATGGTCGTCTTCCCGCGAAGGTAAGAATCCCGATGTTCCTGATAGTAGCTAATCTTTTCCGCATCGCCCACCATCATGGTATCGGCGAACGTCTGCAGGTAGTAATCCACGACCATCTTGCGCACGGTACTTTCGATTTGCGACGAAAGAACCGTATCGTTCATAATCTTCGCATCCATGGCTTCTTGGTAAATAACTTCTTCTTCCATCCAGTGTTCCAGGAACGCGAGCTTGGAGCGGTCATCCAAGGAATCCCACTGCGGAACAAGTTTATGCACCATCGACTGCGTGAGCTTGGTAGACCCGACCGAGACGATAACGGGGTCATCACCGCCAAAAAAGGGAACGTTACACGCGACCAAGAAAAGGAGCGATAACGAGCACAATATGCGAACTAAGGAATTCATCGCCCCATAATTTAGAAAATTTGCGGCTGGCAGCCCACAAAAAGGCCCCGAAAAACGAGCGGGAGCGACTAACGCAGGCGGCCGAAGCGGCCCTTGAGCTTGGCCAAGGCATCGTCTTCAACGACTTCTTCGGCATCGTCGCCCTTGCGCTTGAACTTGAGGATTTCAAAGTCTTCGAGCATGGCCGAAGCCTGCAGGTAGAGTTCCGGATATTCCGCATCGTCCTGCGTCATGCGCTCCATCTTCGAAAGGATTTCGCGGGCGTTTTTGAGTTCGTGGTCCTTCATGAAGCGCGCCTTGAGGAAAGGCCGGAACTTTTCGCGGAGGTCCTTGACGGAGAGGTCAACCTTGTCATTGCCGGTTTGGACCGCGCCGAGCACAGCCAGTCTTTCAAACAAAGTATTATCCTTGTGATCTGGCAAATAGAGCGCAACTATTTTTGAAATTGTCATCCCCGCGAAGGCGGGGATCTCCCTTAACACATGGTCGCCGCCCTGGCGCATCGCCACCGAGAATTCGCGGAGGATATTCCAACACTTTACAAAAGCTTCGGCACCGAGAAGGCCGGATTCGTAGGTAGCGCGCACTAGCGCAAGGCGCATTTTTTCGTCCTCACTGCGGGTGCTTGCGGCAAGGTTCCTGAAGTCGCGGATTTTCTTGCCGCGGGAAAACTCGAGGCCCGAAAAACGCACGCAACGGTTTGCATCCAGGTTGTCGGCAACAAGCGACTTCAAGACCCACGACTTAAGCGCCGTCTTGAAACCGTCGGAATAGAGACCGCCCGTCTCGAGCATATTCAGGCGATCAACGATAAGTGTGGAATCGGCATCGGACTGCGTACGATTTCCAGAATTGGACTGCGCACGGCCTTCCACGCGCTTGCGAAAATCTTGCCAAAAGGCGGATTCTTCATCCGTCATCAGCGCAGACTCGCCGAGCCGCCAGCCGAAACGCATGTCACCGAGAGCAAAATCGATACCGAACGTCACCAGGACGGGGCGAACCGCCGCAAAGAGCCGGAAACTCCCCCACTCGGGATTGATTTCGCAGGGGAACTTCTCCGGGAATCCCTGCTTGAAGATTCTCGCGTGAATCCGCAGATGGTTTTCCTTTTCGGGCGTGACCGTCGGGATATCGCAATCGAGCTGCTTCATCTCGGCAAAGACTTCGTAGAGGCTGAAGAGCGGGGCCTTGTGCGGATTCGCCTTAAGTTTGTCGCAGAAGGCGTCATCGATAAACGTACGGCGGCCTTCCAGTTGTTTTTTTGCGGCCTTGGGCATCTCGCGGATGACTGATTCCGCCATCCATTCGCGCCACTGGTGAATCGAGAGTGCAAGAACCGCGGGCGTCATCTGCGGGAGCATGTCGTAAGGCAGGTCAAGCGTGATACCGTCACAGTCGCGCATAGCATCGAAGACCATCTCGCCCATCAGCATACGGCTAGAACCGTCGAGACCTTCAATGCGGAACTGCTCGAGGGAACCACCTAGAGATGAACGATTCTTGTCAACCCCGACTTGGTCGGGGTTCTCCCTTTTGTGCCGAGGATTCTTCCCCCAAAAATCGCCTAGAGATTGCCGCGCTTCGCTCGCAATGACACCCTCTACACCAGTATCTAACTGGTCCAGCCAGAACTTCGCATCGAATTTCAGGAACTGGTCGGTATGTTCGCGAATGTAATCCTTGAGCGTCTTGATGGAATTCACCTCATGCGCAATGCGCACATAGTAATCCACCAGGGCATCTTCGCTCGGGGCAAGCCCGAATTGGCGCTTGCGGGCTTCCAGCGCATGCAAATCCTCGACGACTCGCTCGTTGTGCGTCATGAAGGCAAACGGACGCGCCATCTGACCAAGCACTACGGCCTCGCGCCAGAAAATCTCGGCGCATTCCCCAGGATTCACGCGGGCATAATCCACGCGGTGGCCACGGCTAATCACGAGCCCGCGGAAACTCACCTCTTCTACCGCTTCCACAAAACCGCGTTCCTGGTTCCACGTAGGCGCATACCAGCGACGCGTGCAGAAAGGTTCCGCCACCTGCATAATCCATTCCGGCTTGATTTCGGCGGCCTTGTTGAGGAAAATGCGGCTCGTCTCGCGCACCTCGGCACTGAATAGCCATTCCGCACTCTTGCCGTAAAGGTCGCTGCCCGGGAACACGTGCGTCTCGCGCCCGCTCACCAGGCGGTAGCAACCGTTTTCGATATCGCGGAGCGCAATGCCGCCCAGGAATCCCGAAAGCAAGGCGATGTGCAGGTTGTCGCGGTGGAAACTGTCGAGCGGGCACACGCGATTCTCGAATTTCACGTCGAGGATGCGCCCGAACTGTTCGTACAAATCAATCCATTCGCGGCAACGTAAGAAATGCAGACTGTTCTTGTCGCAGAACTTGCGCAATTTGTTCCAGGTCTTGCCATCCCATTCGGCACAGAAAGCGTTCCACATGCAAATAAACGTGAGGAAATCGCTCTTGTGGCCCGCGAACTTGCGGTGCAGCTGGCGAATGCGGGTGCGTTCAGGTTCTTCGCTCGGTACCACACGCGGGTCCTGGATACTCAATGCCGAACAGACAATCAATGCGGGCTGCAACACGCCGGCATCACGCGCACGCAAAAGCACTGCCGAGAGCGCCACGTCCATCGGGAGGCGCGTCATCTCGCGGCCGAGCTTGGTCACATGCCCGCTGGCATTATCGGCGGTCAACGCGCCGAGTTCAAAAAGCGTCTTGTACGCGCCACGAAATGCCGAATGCGGCGGCGACTGCAAGAACGGGAAATTCTCGAGTTCCAGCCCGAGGCTGCGCAGTTGCAAGACAACGTTCGCGAGATTACTCCGCCGGATTTCCGGCTCCGTAAACTCGTCTCGCTTCTCGAAATCCTCAGGAGAATAAAGGCGGATACAAACACCGGGCTTTACGCGCCCCGCACGCCCTGTGCGCTGCCGGGCACT
The DNA here is from genome assembly GCA_902762305.1 of Fibrobacter succinogenes. Lineage (GTDB taxonomy): Bacteria > Fibrobacterota > Fibrobacteria > Fibrobacterales > Fibrobacteraceae > Fibrobacter > Fibrobacter succinogenes_I. The sequence goes on from CACWNW010000001.1 coordinate 112,858, forward strand.
CGCCTTCGAGATGTCCTCGACAGGCAACCCCTGGATTCGGGACTGCGCGTTGTACCGCGAAATGCGGGCCGTACCCGTATCCACCACATAGGCGATTCCCGGAATCGTGAGCGAAGTTTCCGCGATGTTCGTCGCGAGCACCACGCGGGTCTTTTCCGTATGCCTAAAGATGCGGCGCTGTTCATCGGGGCTCATGCGCCCGTAAAGCGGCAGGATGTCGAAGGTCGCGAAGTCCAATTCATGTGCGAGCTCGCCCGCCAAATCTTGAATGTCGCGTTCCGTCGGTAAAAAACAAAGCAGGTGGTCGCGGTGGCGCGTTTCCAAATCGAGAATCGCATCGCGGGCCTCGTCGAGCAAGCCGGAATCGCCCTTGCCGCTGGTGTCGCGGGACCTCGAGTCTGGATCCTTCGTTCCACTCAGGATGACGTTTCCCGTACCAAAGTAATACTCGATTTCAACAGGGAATGTTCTTCCCTCGGCTTCGAGCACGCAACTGTTGTCGTAGAATTCCTCGAAAAGCTTGGCGTCAAGCGTCGCGGAGGCCACAATCAGCTTGAATTCCGGGCGTTCTAGCAAAACCGTCTTGAAAATGCCAAGCAGAATGTCGATGTTCAGCGAGCGTTCATGCGCCTCGTCAATCACGATGGCCGAATACTGCCTAAAGAGCCTGTCGCGGCGGAATTCCTGCAACAGGATGCCGTCCGTCATCACCTTGATGGGGGCATCGCTCTGGCCCTGTTCCCAGAAGCGGATTTTCGTAGAGACGAGCGTTTCGTCCTTCAATTCTTCGCGCAGACGGTCTGCAATGGAAATCGCCGCCAAACGCCTCGGCTCCGTCACACCGATTTTAAAACCAGCCTTGTCACCCTGGCGGACAGCACTTAGAGCTCCGCTCTCTAGTGCGCATGGCCACCGCGGTGGGAGCCGCCGTGCGGCGATAGGGTCCATGCGCTCTTGGATTCTATCGGTCGCTTCGCTCCCTCCAGAATGACATTCTTTACAAGCATACCATTCCAGCAGGAACTTCGGCAACTGCGTCGACTTGCCCGAACCGGTGTCCGCCTTGACAATCACCACCTGATGCTTTTCGAGCATCTCGAAAAACTCTTCCCTATGTTCAACGACAGGAAGCTCTGGGTATGTAATGTTCAAGCTCTGGTAAGACATTTGGCAATGGATAATTGATAATGGATAATGGATGATGTAAAATTATCAATCATCAATTATCAATCATCAATCACTCTTTAATGTGCCCGCACTTGTCGCAGGTGAGCTTGTAACTGTTGTCGGGGTCGACAACCATCACGCCGTCACATTCCGGCACTTCGCACGGGAGTTCGCCCGGCATCACTTCACGGTAAGTCTTTTTTTCTTCCATTGGCACAATTATAGAAAATCAATCCTTCACGCACCGCACCGAAAGTGCAAATCGCTTCGATTGTTTGTCAAAAGCCACATACGAAGAACCAAGCCTTACCTGCACAGCAAGCGTATCGTCCTCATCGGCAGTCCAAAAGTGGTCATAGCCATCCTTTCCATAGCCACCGTCCATTCTATAGGAACGGAGCGCCACATCGTCAAATCCCAACGTGTCAACTTCCCCATCGTTATGGAGAGATACGAACATATTTACCAAGGTTCTCCATTCCGTAGTATCGGGCAAATGCCAACCTTCGGGGCACGCATTCACCGCCTCTTTCCATAAATAGTACCAATTAGAAGAATCGCACATATCAAGCATGTTCGTATGACATATTACCGAATCCGTCTTGAACCGCAAATTTTCGTCAAGCCACTCCTGATCCTTCGTAACCAGAGTCTTATAAACCTCGTTATCGCGGCTATCCGTCATTTCGCTAAAGAAATACGGTACCTGACTCGAACTTGAAGATGACGCTACAGCATTGGAACTACTCGACGAAGCCTTTTTAGAAGCCTTCACACAGCGAAGGGAATACGCATTTTCAAGGTCACGTGCGTTAAAATCAAACTCGTTTCTTTCGTAAAGAATGTTGAATACGTAGGCAAATCCGCCAGCGCTCGCATAATTCGTCCAAAAATAGGCGTTCGAACCACCATTAATATACTTGCCCTTCACTTTTGCCCCTGCGGGCAATGCCGAAAAGCCAATATCGTCGGTATTGTAGCCATTTCCGAGCCAGCCAGCAACCGACCTCAACTGAAACGGTTTCAGATTTTGGTTATAGAGCAAATGCTGGACCTCGGCCGAACCGGGCACGAAAAACCCCTGCGGGCAAATTCCCCTCCTCTCCAACTCAAAAAATTTGTATGTCGAATCATAATCGACAACAGCGGACCATGTGTAAAGTCTTCCGCCCTTTTTACAGTTTTCGGGCTTATCCTCATAGCACCAGGATTTCCCCTTCAGGTTCGGAGTCTGCACGCTGTCCGCATACTCCAGATTTTGCGCCATCCAAGTTATTCCCGCTATGGTAATAGTCCTGTAAACATGATTGTCCCGTTCATCCGTTATCTCGCCATATTCGATTTCCGGATTCCGGTATTCATCAGCTTCCAAATCGTTTGCATACAGCAACAGGCCTTCTTTTTCCTGCTCTTCCAAAACAGCATCGCTTACCACATAATCGTCCTCAGCACAGGCAGTCAACACAAGGAGAACAAGAAAGGCAAACGCCAGCAAAAAATTCATTCCAGGGAGTTTCATAATCATTCATCCTTCAGGCAACGAATGGAGGCGGCAACATCGTCATTCAAATAATGAAGTTCAATTCCCGAAGAAGAATCCGCATAAAATCCCGAGCTCACGTGCTCTGCCCTGTTACTATAGTCCCACGACCAGAAATGAACGACTCCGCCTTCCTTGTGGACCGAGCCATCCTCACGATACCAGTACCCCACCGGCGCAGCATTCCAGCCGTACGCATCGATGCCAGCATTGTCTATCCAGCCATCCGACGACTTAAGGGCATTCCAAGCTTCTCCTTGCCCACCCACAACGGCAAAAAGTTTTTTCCAATTACGCATTGAGGGTATATGCCAACCTTCAGGACATAAGCCCCGAACTGGAGCCTTAATACCGCAAGCCAACGAACCCTCGCAACCCACAGCATTGTCGCTATATACGCCCTTGGTATCCACGGCCGAACTCCAGTAATAGAATCCCTCCGCAGGGGAATCCTCGTGGACAAGCGCCAAATTTTCAGCCATCCAAGTCTGCGTTCCGATTTTCACAGTCTTGTAGGTACGATTATCCCGTTCGTCCTTCAATGAGCCATAAGAACAATTGTCCTTCTTTCCAGCCCGACAAGGGGGAACAAGCGCCAGTTCCATTTTCTCGATTTTTACGGCTTCCGACAGCAACGCAGAATCCTTCACGCAACGCACAGAAAAACTCTGGTCCTTGTCGTATCCGTAGCCATCGATAAACGAGAACTCATCCCCACCAAAAAAGATTCCCCGGGCGGTGCCGCTTGATACATCCGTTCCCGTCCAGAAAAAAGCCCCGCTATACTTGTACGTGAAAAAATTCCCTCCTGGATTGCGCCCTGCCGGCAAGACGCAAAAGCCATATTTGTCCAATCCGTTTCCATCATCTCTCCACCCTGCACTCGATTTAAGAGCAAGATTCGCCGACAAGGAATCCCCGACAGTTTCGACAAGTTCACCCCATTCAGCAGCCGTCGGAATATGCCAGCCCTTCGGACAAATTCCGCGATGTTCCTCGATAGACTTGCAATAGTAATCATCAATCGACGAGAATACGCTCTTCGTATCCATAGCGACATCCCACGTGTAATACATGCCCAGCGAATCGCATTCGTCGTCATCAATTTTGTAGCACTTGGCGTTATACCCCTCAACGGCAATGTTCAAGTTTTCGGCCATCCAAGTATTTTTCCCTATGGTCACAATCTTATAGGACTGTCCATCGCGCAAATCCTGCAGGTGGCCGTCTTCTGTAAAAGAAGAATCAACACCATCGAAAGAAGGCTTTGCATATTCCGCAGTATCGATTTTACAATGGTGATAAACAGGCTTTTCCTCCAAGATGCAACGGACACTAGCAAGCCACGACGCATGAACCCACACGAATTTACTCTCGACGCTCCCGTTTTTAAACTGCAACGTGTAGCGGGGGCCACCATCGGACGCAAGCCAAAGATAAGCCTCTTCACCCCTGTTAAAGAACGAGTCGACTTCCGCCCCCAACGAGCCGCGGCCTCCCGGCAAGACACCAAATCCGTAATAATCGATGCCGCTCCCGTTATAAGTTCCCGCATACCACCTCTTATTGGCACTCCAGGAATCCTGCGGCTTTACGTAATTCACCCAATAATTCTTCGATTTGAGCGTATATCCCGACTCATCGTCATTCGTTGTCTTGCCAACCCGCTCCAGCAACATCTCATAATCGACCTTCGAAGGCAAGCGCCAGCCCGCAGGGCACGCTCCGTTTTCTGCAAAAGTATTTGTATACAGCATGCCATAAACCTTGCATATCGAATCCGCACGCGAATAGCATACCGACTCGGAATCACTTGCAAAAAAGGCCAGGTTTTCAGCCATCCAGGTCTGCGTTCCTATCTTCACAGTTGCATACTCACGACCATCGCGCTTATCCACGAACATTCCCTTTTCAACACTGGAGGGATCCATAAGTCCCGAGACATCCAGGGAATCGACCTCATCATCCAAGGTTTCCACCTTATTTTCAACGGAATCCTGCACACAGCGCACAGAATAGCCATTCCGTTTCAATCTATTCCCAGTAACATTCTTGTCGCTATCAAAGGAATGCAAGGCAACAAAAGCTTCGTTAGAAGAATATTCTCCCGAAGTCCAGAAATAGCTATCGAAGCCAGCATTGCAAAATTTTCCATTCGCATAGAAACCAGTCGGCAATACGGTATATCCAGATGTATTGTCGCCATTTCCATCGCCACGCCACCCCTTGGTTGACTTGAAAGTCGAAGCCGTCTTACTATCCATCAAATCATGGATTTCCGTGGGGGACGGCAAATGCCAACCATCAGGACAAATGCCTTGCTGGAAAACAGAGTGAAGGTATTGCGGCGACGTTTCGTATTTTACTCCATTCCTAAATGTCGGAGAAATATTCATGGCCGCAGTCCAAGAATAAAGCCTTCCGCCCACATTGCAAAAATCAGTTTCATTGTCGTAGCACCAATTGCCGCCTTCAATGTTGGGTTCAAGCGTGCTATCCGAGAAATTAAGGTTTTCCGCCATCCAAACGCTATTCTTGATTTTCAGCGTCTTATAGACCTTTCCGTCACGAGGATCAGTCAACTTACCGTATTTCACCTTGGAATTCATATATTCCGAAGCGCTTTCTGCCTGAGTATAGACATCAATATCGTGTATAGACGGGTCCTCTTCGTTATCCGGCTTGACAGATTCATCGTCAAAGCAGGCAACAACAAAGAGCGAAAGCAACACGAGGAACACAGGCTTTTTAAACGAAATCATTTTTCCCTTCTTATCGAAAATCATCGTTTTCCCCTAAAAAATTACTGCTGCATTACAAATTTCTCAATTACCTCGGTAATTCCCGAATGGTTGTTATCGCTTACCGTCACGTAGTCGGCAATGTCCTTCGCCACCTGCGAAGCATTCGCCATCGCGACACCGACACCCGCCGCCTCTATCATGGGGCAATCGTTTTCTTCGTCGCCCACGGCAATCGTATCGGCAATAGACACCTTGTAATAATCCGCCATAAACCGCACCGCATCGCCCTTGTTGCTCTGCATATGCGAAAACTCGAGCATTTCAGGCTTGCTGAACACGTCGAACAGCTTGCCCGCCGTAGTCTTGCGCATATCGGCGCGGAAATCTACGAGGCCCGAATGTTCGAAAGGCGTAATGATGTTCACCTTGATGGGCGGCTTCACCACGACATTCACAAACTCACCGTAATACTCGCGAATGTCCTTCACCACCACGTAATCCATCTTCATCAGGCGGCAGTAAGTCTTGAGCTGTTCCGTCTCGTATTCCGAGACAACGAGGTCGCCCGAGTAGGTGTGCGCGTGCATCCCGCGGGCGTGCGCGGCATCCATGATGGCCTTGACCTCGTCGACGGGAATGTATCGCGTGAGAATCGGTTTCTTTTCGCCGCAATCGTAGATGAGCCCGCCGTTAAAACTCACAAGGAAGAATCCCGGTTCCAGGAACCCGTACTGTTCCGCCAATTGTTTCACGCTCGTGAGCGGCCGACCCGTTGTCATCACGAACTTGTGTCCCGCATCAATCATCGTGCGAATAGAGCGCATATCGGTATCCGAGATGCGCTTGTCATCGGTCAGGAGCGTACCGTCAAGGTCTGTGAACAGAATTTTCATCTTTCCCTAATATAGCATTCAAATAGGGACAAAATAGCGGTATAACGCAAAATACCGCCCAGCGGTCGATATCAGGCGATAAAGTGCAGAATTATGGAATTAGTCCTTGACGCAGCGGACGGAGAATCCGAACGCTTTATCATCAGTCGACAGATTCGCAATATCGCGGTTATCTTCCACACTCATATGGTACACTTCTTGATTTTCCTCTGTGGAACTCCAAAAGCCTGCGACGGTCGCCTCATGATCATCGAAGCAAGGATCCCCCCAGGAACCAAACATGTATTCCCCAGGAAGCGCAGAGAAACCGGACTCATTCGTACCAGTGCCTCCCAAGTACCAGCCAAATGCAGACTTGAGCGCCGAACCGGTCTTTGAATTCCCACCGACGGCAGTCAATAGAGTTTCAAATTCCGTTTTGCTCGGCAAGTGCCATCCATCCGGGCAAACGCCCTGAATATTCCCCGACGGCAGGGAGCACGTTTTCCCATAGCCGCATTCCTCCTCAGATTTGCCAACCGCATCCGCCCACCAATAAAGACGGCCGTATTTCTCGCAAAATTTCGTAGAATCGATAAAGCAGTGGCTAGAGGCCGTTTCAAAATTGAGATTTTCCGCCATCCATACCTGGTCTCCAATTTTCACGGTCTTGTACGTTCGACCGTCGCGGGAATCTGTCAACTCGCCATATTCAACATTCGGGTTGAATGGACTCTCGCTAGACAGGGATGACAGTTTTTCACCCTGGAGACAACGGACAGAATAAGCATTTTGCTTGGACACTCGCCACCAAGACTCATACGTTTCACTATAGTACAAACGCATCACGTACGTTTCATCGTCGTTGAACTCCGACGCATTCCAAAAATTAACCTCAACGCCCACACCGCCATATTTGCCATTGTCCATACCGCCAGCAGGTAATGCAGAAAAACCAGAAATATTCGTATCATCATAAGTTTGCACATAGTCAAAGTATGAACCGACTACAAGAAGAGGATTCCAAACGGCACTAGACTTAAGCGCAACACCAGCGTAAGCTTTGTTTGAAACAGCTGTAGTCAACAAGGAATCCCATTCGGCCCAGCGTGGCAAGTGCCACCCGCTCGGGCAAGCATCCACAGCAGCAGACCAAGTGTAGAGCCGGCCAAACTTGGAGCAGCTACTTGCGGAATCTCCATAGCAATAACTATTTGCCGATTCGTAGTTCAGATTCTCCGCCATCCACACCTGATTGCCAATTTTCACGGTCCTGTAGGTCTGGCCATCGCGGGAATCGGTCAGTTCACCATACGAAATTTTCGGGTTAAAAATACTTACACTACTGCTAGACTCACTCGTCTCGCTTGAACTCGACTCCGGCGTGACGCTGGACGAAGAATTCACTGAACTGCTACTTGATTTTGCACTGCTGCTCGTCATGGCGGCCTCGAAGCCGCCATCTCCCTTACTGCTACTGGACACACTTGTCTCGCCATCGCTCGACTGCGGTGTGACGCTAGAGGAAGACCTGCTAGAGGAACTACTTTTCTCCTTAACCCATTTTTCGTCCAAGCACACATAGGTGGCAGAATTTTCCACCACATATGCCTCCATCCCCTCCCGTATGTCGTTACAATCGGGAAGTTCACCAAAAGTCACCACTTCCAAGGAGAGGGGGGATCCAAATATATTTTCTGTTAAGGGATCAGTTGCGTTTTTGTCGCCACAGGCAGAAAATGCGACAAGGGCAATTGTCGCCAAAAACGGCATCAGGATTTTGGACGGAAATTCCTTCGCCATAGTGACCTCCTGTACATAAACTATACTTTTTGATTTCAAACGTCAACAGGCCGATTACTGTTTTTACCCAGAAATCGGCCAGTAACTAATAACTAATAACCAATGACTATTGACTAATGACCATTAAAAAAACATATCGCCAAAGCGGACGATGACGCCGGCAAACACGACGCTCACCATGGTCATGAGCTTGATGAGGATGTTGAGCGAAGGCCCGGCGGTATCCTTGAACGGGTCGCCCACGGTATCGCCCACCACGGCAGCCTTGTGCGTATCGGAACCCTTGCCACCATAGTTGCCCTTCTCGACAAACTTCTTCGCATTATCCCAGGCACCGCCCGCGTTATTGAGCATCGTCGCAAGCGCAAAGCCGCACGCAAGTCCGCCCGCCAAAAGCCCGAACACACCGGCAACGCCCATAAACAGGCCAACCAACACAGGCACCACCACAGCAAGCACCGAAGGCAAAATCATTTCGCGCTGGGCACCCGTCGTCGAGATTTCCACGCAACGTGCATAATCGGGTTCGCCCGTTCCTTCCATGATTCCGGGAATCTCGCGGAACTGGCGGCGGACCTCCTCCACCATCGCGCTGGCGGCACGCCCCACGGCCTTGATAGTAAGCGCGCAGAACACGAACGTCATCATCGCACCGATGAACAAGCCTCCAAGCAGCATGGGGTTCATCAAATTCAAGTTGTAGATGTGCATGAAATCCACATAGTTCACCTTGCTCGCGACCAACCCGAGCAAGTCACCGTTCTCGGCAATCGCACGCGTACCGCCATCCAGGAACTTGACGCCCGCGATACCCGAAAGCGCGTTCGCAAGGTCGTTCGCGCCGTTCGCAAACGCGACGGAGCCCACCCTCCACACACCCTCCGCAGAGGTCGCGAGATGCCCGAGCCAAATCTTCACTTCTTCTACGTAAGAAGCGAGAAGCGCCATCGCGGTAAGGGCGGCAGAACCGATCGCGAATCCCTTGCCCGTCGCGGCCGTGGTATTCCCGAGCATGTCGAGTTCATCGGTACGGGCGCGCACTTCAGGGTCGAGGCCCGCCATCTCGGCGTTACCGCCCGCATTGTCGGCAATCGGCCCGAACGCATCGGTCGCGAGCGTGATGCCGAGCGTACTCAGCATGCCCACCGCGGCAAAGCCCACACCGTAAAGGCCCATTGCCATATCGCCAAATCCGCCAGCACACCCGAACGCAGAAATGATACCCACCACAATCGTCACCACCGGGAGCCCCGTGGAGAACATGCCGACAGAAATACCGTCGATAATCGTCGTTGCGGCACCGAGCTTGGCCTGGCCCGCGATACCGCGCGTGGGCTTGTACGCATCGGAAGTATAGTGCTCGGTAAACTGCCCGATAAGGATACCCGCAGCAAGGCCCGAAAGTACTGAACCGAAGATTCCCATCGAGATGAAGTCGAACTTCACAAGCACAAGAAGCGCCACAAGTATAAGCAAGGAGGAACCGAGCGTACCCGTAAGGAGCGAACGCAAAAGCGATTTCGTATCGGCGGTCTCCTTCGTGCGTACCGCAAATATGCCCGCGAGCGAAAGCAATATGCCGATTGCAGCCACCACCATCGGGGCAATCACGAGCTTGATACCGCCCATCGGGAGAGCCGCCCCGAGGGCCGCCGTAGAAAGAATGGAACCGCAGTAAGATTCGTAAAGGTCGGCGCCCATCCCGGCGACATCCCCCACGTTGTCACCGACGTTATCCGCAATGGTCGCCGGGTTGCGCGGGTCATCCTCGGGGATGCCCGCCTCGACCTTGCCCACAAGGTCGGCGCCGACATCGGCCGCCTTCGTGTAGATGCCTCCACCCACGCGGGCAAAGAGAGCCTGCAGGGAAGCGCCCATGCCGAAGGTAAGCATGGTCGTGGTGATTTCCACCATCTTCGCATGCGCCCATTCTGCATTGTTCACCATGTCGGCAGTCCACGCCCCGAGAGAGAGCTTGGATGCCACATCGGCGCCAAAGTTCCACACGTTGTTATCGTAAATGTAGTTGAGCAAGAAGAACCAAGCCGAAATATCCAGGAGGCCAAAGCCCACCACCACAAGGCCCATCACGGCTCCGCTACGGAACGCGATGACAAGCCCGCGGTTCAAACTGCTGATGGCACCGTTCGCCGTGCGGGAACTCGCGTACGTCGCCGTCTTCATGCCCAAAAAGCCGCAAAGCCCGCTGAAGAAGCCGCCCGTAAGGAAGGCTACCGGCACGAACGGGTTCTGGATGCCCATGACGGCAAGCACCACGAATATAAGGAAAAGCACCGCAAAAACGATGGAAACTGTCTTGTATTGCCGCCGGAGGTAGGCAAACGCCCCTACGCGCACAAAATGCGCAATCGCCTTCATTTTCTCATTGCCGTCGGGCTGCCGCTTCATGAACCTGTAAAAGAAAAACGCCATGGCGAGCGCAAACAACGCTGCAACCGGGACCAGGAACCAATAAGCTGGAATAGTAAGCATTGAAACCTCTTTCTACTAAACCTTTGGCCGGCATCCGACGACCTTATAAAGAAATCTATAACGAAAATCCTAGAAAGAACGCTAAATTTTGTTTAAATTTACACTCCATGCTGGAAAACCTCAATTTCCATTTCGAATTCTACGACTGGCTGCTCGTTTTCATGGTCACGGCGCTCGGAGTCTTCAGCGCCTACACCAAGGACCCCCAGCTCAAGGCCGTCGCGGCGACCATCCCCATCCCCTGCGGATTCGCCTATATCGCCGTCGGACTCCCCATGGGCACCGCGAACGCCATCTCGGGTTTCATGTGCCTCCTTTACGTGCACATCGTACGCATTCTTCACTATAAGGTAAAGGTTCCCATAATCCCCTCCATCGCCCTCGGCCTGGCCTTCTTCGTCGCGCTCGGGACCTTCCTGATGCCCCGCATCCCGGACGGGGAAGCCTTCTTCATCGGGGCCTGCCTCTTCGACTTCACCGTGGGCGTCATCCTCTTCCAGAAGCAAAAATACAAGTCCGGAGTCCGCTACAAGACTCCCCTGCCCGTCTACATCAAGGCTCCCGCTATCGCGGGCGTCGTCGCGGGCCTCATGGTCATAAAGAGGCTCATGGGCGGGTTCTGCACGAGCTTCCCAATGATGAACTCCATCGTGAGCTACGAATCGCGCTTTTCGCTGGGTGACCAGTGCCGGCAACTTCCGCTGTTCCTCATAGCGGGCCCGTTCATGTTCGCCGAGATGCGCTACCTCGAGATATTCCTGCACCTGAACCACTGGATTGTGCTCCTGTGCGGCTACGTGCTGTTCGCATGCATCTACTGGCCGCTGAACAAGGAACTCAAGCGCAGGAACGAGATGGCCGACGCGTCGTATTCGGACAAAAACAAGTAAAGAACGCCACATAAAAGCGTTTTTTGCCCCCTTTTGCCAAATTTTTACTTGTAAATTCCGCTCCAAATAATTAGATATTCAAGAGAACTATAGATGCACCACGAGGAGCCCTATGAAAAAGATTGCACTTCTTCCGATATCACTGTTTGCAGCACTCTCCATCACCGCATGCGGTGACAGCGAGTCCGGCAACCCCGTCACCCCCGAAGGCGGTAGCCAGCCCGCACTTTCTTCGGAAGCGCTCCCCGGTTCCTCGGATGCACTCCCGACATCGTCCGCGACTGTTCCTGGTTCCTCCGAAACGGTTCCGCCCGCATCTTCGGCAGCCGTCCCGGCTTCTTCCGCGACAGTCGAAGTTCCGGTTGAATTTACCACGGACGCGGTAGCCCTCCCCGACATGGGCTGCACCTCCGAGCCCCTTTCGTTCGGTTCGGGCGTGAAGCTCACCTGCAACGGCGAATATGTCGGCAACATCCTCGAAGACAGCGACACTTCCCCGTTCGACCCGAACGCGGCCGCCTACACGAGCTTCGTCGGCATCAAGAAGATTTTTGCAGCGCTGCAGCCCACCGACAAGGCCGTATTCATCTTGCGCCACGCCCACCGCACCAGCAGCACCGACGTCGACGGCGTCCTTACCGGCCTCGGATACGAACAGGCAATCACCGTCGGCAAGCAGATTGCGGGCACCGAAGAAATCAAGTACTGGCATTCCGAGATTCCGCGCACCATGCAGACCAGCATGGCAATCGCCCAGGGCCGCGGGCAAACCGAATTCTCGCATGTCGCGCTCAAGGAACTGAACGGCGGCTGGTTCGAGAAGGACCACGCCAAAGTCGAAGAATACAATGCTACCGTCTCTAGCAGCTACGACGTCGTTTCGCGCTGGGCCTACAACGAATACCCCGACCCGACCGTCAATTATAACGAAGGTTTCTACGACCTGATGGAACGCGGAGCTCAGTTCATGAACGAAGTCATCCTCGCCAAGGTCGTTCCGCAGAGCCGCATCAGCGTCGTCGTTTCGCACGACCAGATGCTCTACCCGCTCACGATTTTCGCGACAAACAGGATGCTCGAAATGAAGCACCACGAAGACAAGAGCTGGCTGAACTTCCTCGCTGGCGTCGCCGTGATTGTCCATGCGGATGGTTCCATCAAGTACGTGCCGGTCATGGGCCTCGACGAAGGCACCATGTCTAGCTAGTTCAGGGCATGGACAGCCTTAACCTAAAAATCATCGCCCGCATAAAAAGCGACTTCCCCGAAAAGTTCGGGATACCCCGCCAGAGCGGGCTTGTCCCTTCGTTGCGTTCGACCATACGGTTCGAGCCCGAATTCAGGAACGCCGACGCACTCCGCGGGCTAGAAGGGTTCAGCCACCTGTGGCTCATCTGGATTTTTTCGGAAAACGTGCGAGGCACATGGCACCCGACTGTGCGCCCACCGCGCCTCGGAGGGAACACCAGGCTCGGGGTTTTCGCCACAAGGAGCAGTTTCCGCCCGAACCCCATCGCAATGAGTTGCGTGAAAATTGAAGACGTTCGCATGGACGGGCCTGAGGGGCCTGAAATTATCGTGAGCGGAGCCGACCTCATGGACGGCACCCCCATCGTCGACATCAAACCCTACCTGCCCTACGCCGACAGCGTCCCCGAAGCGAAGGGCGGATTTGCGGAAGCGCGCCGGTACGACTGCCTGCAGGTGGAAATCGCACCCGAGATTGCGCGCCTGGTACCGGAAGGCAAGTTCGATGCCCTCGTCGAAATTTTGCGGCAGGACCCGCGCCCGCACTACCAGGACGACCCCGAAAGGATTTACGGGCTATCCTTCGCCAGCAAGAACATCAAGTTCAAGGTTGCGGGCAACACGCTCACCGTCATCGCCGTAGAATAAAAAATACCCGGGGCAAACAACCACCCCGGGCACATTCTCATCCAGATATCATTCTGGCTTATTTAATTTGCACCTTCTGTATGGAACGGACGGAGCCGACCTGGACAGACAGCATGTAACTGCCCTGCGGGAGCATTGACGCATCGAAGCCGAGTAAACCAGCAGAATAGCTGTTCCCGAAATCGAGCAGCATCTTGCCCTGCATGCTGAACACCTTCGCAGACACCGTATTGCCGTTCACCTTGACCGGAACGGTCACGCGACCCGAGTTCACGACAGCCTTCCCGATAACGGAAGACGCCGCAGCGACCGCACCGATGGATTCGGTCGAAGAACTGGAACGGTGAACGTGATGATGGCTGGAACTGGAAGCGGTCACGCTGCTGGAACTTTTCGGAGCAACTTCGCTCGAAGTGGGCCCAACGGCGGAACTGGATTCGGCTACGGAACTGGAACTGGTCGCTGTCGCCACGGGCTTAATCTTGTCACCCAAGACCTCGATCATCTTTTCGGCGTAGCGCTTACCGAAGTCGCGGTATTCCTGCGAGGTGAAGTGCACGTTCTGGCCATCGCCCAGGGCCTGGTTGAAGCCTTCGGAAGAAACGACATAGAAATTCTTGGACTGCTGCGGAAGCTTCGCGATATTGTTGTTGGCTCCGCTGCTCACGCCGCTACGCAAGACTTCGCCCGCGAGGAATGGGATGTCGCTACCGAGACCCAGGTCCTTGATGATGTTGTCGTAGACCTTCTTGACCGCAGAAGGCCAATTGCCGTTACCGGCATCCGTTTCGCCCTGGTGGAAGATAATGCCCTTGATGACGCCCGCTTCCTGCGCCTTCTTGGCCGTCTCGACCAGGCGGCCATAGGGATTGCCGCCGTACTGGTTGATATAGCCCGTCATCCAGCTCTGCGATGTCTTGACGGAATTGACATAGTTCTGGTAGTTGTTCTTGTCGAACAGCTGGATGCTGCAGCCAGCAACTGCGACCACGACAACGCCCACCCTGATCTTGGAATCAGTCTTTTCGACCATCGTACGTCCGAAATAGTCCGTGGGGCCGAGCTTCGCGTTGTTGCAATGCGCGAGAGGCGGTGTCGCGGTGGACCACTGCCCCTTCGTCTTGCCGGAACAGGAACCGTTGTCCGCCGACCAGAGTATCTGGAAACGCTCGTCAACCGTCTTGTCCTGGTTTTCGATATTGCCCTGGCCTTCCATGTTGGACTGACCAAACGCGAGATAGATGTGGAAATTTGGATCTGGGGCCGCATACACGGCCGAGGCAGCACAAGCCGCCAGAATTATTTTTTTGATGTTCATTTTATCTCTCCATAAATAAGAGCAGAACAAACCCAATTCTGCCTGAGTATTAATATAGATAAAAAAAATTGGACGTCCGCCCCTACAGCCATTATCTGTTGTAGCATAGCGCAACACACAAAAAGGTGGTATTTCAGTATTTTTGTCGTTTTTTACTGATTTTTCACAATCCACCGTACCGCAAAAACAAACATTTATTTATATTCCCAATGTAATTACCGGAGGAATCCAATGAAAAAGATTATCATGACGGCCATCGCGGCCGCAAGCGTATGCCTTCTTTCCGCCTGTGGCGGTGACGAATCCAAGCCGTCCCGTGCGGATATGTGCGCCAAGGGCCTGAACGAGGACTGCCTTGTCGGCCAGTGGAACCTGCAGTCCATCCAGAGCAAGGACGGAAGCCAGATTTTCACCGACTTCGGAACCACCCCGAGTACGCTCGAATTTACCGACGACGGGAAATTCCATTTCGTGTTCACGAACAATGCCGGTATCTCCGAAATGGCTAGCAACGGTTGTGGCGGCACAGACAATTACGGGACATGGGAAATCACGGGCAGTGTCCTCAAGCTGAAGATTGGCCGTACCGACTGTCTGGAAACTGGCCGCAGCTACACACTGACGCCGACCATCACCGAACGCAACCTGAACCTGAACACGGTCGTCTTCCACGAAAACGACATGACCGACAATCTCACGAAATCCAATTCCTCCGAATACTTCGTCCGCGCGGGCGAATAAACGATTGAAAAGTCAGCTTCAACGCGAAGCGGGCTTCCAGCGTTTACTTTCGTATTCATCGAGAATTTCCAGGGCACGATGCAATAGCATCTGCCCTTTTTTCGTTAGCGGAGTAAATGTGCGGCAGCGGCAGACAAAAGCTGCAACTGTTTCGCCGGGACTACGGCGCAGGCCCAACGAGGCCAGCATTTTTTCAGCAGAATCGAGTTTGCGCACAAGTTGCAGGACCGAAGCCTCGTAATCGAGGCGCTTGCTGCGACGACGCATTTTTTTCAATACGAAAAATACCGCAAGCGCAACGATTGCAAATGCAAGAATCACGTTGAACAGCGTGCTCGAAAGGACGTTGCGGGAGGTATCTTGCCAGGCACTCAGCATAGTCCTCCATTCCCCGTCACGCAGCACATGGAAAATGCGGGCAGTTCGTGCGCGGATTGCCTCGAGCTTCATGGCAAACCAGGAGGGGCGTTCCACCTTCACTACGAACAGCGGAGGCGTCGGGTCGAAAGGTTTCCACTGGCCACCATCGTAGTACTCGACCCACGCATGCGAGGAATTCCGGCGGAATATGGCATACGGGCGCCCCAGCTCAACCTCCGGGCGGGCAAAACCCGTCACGTAACGCGCCTTGATCCCTCCACGGCGCAACAGGAGCACAGACAACGTCGCATAATACTCGCAATAGCCGGAGCGGGTCGCCCAGAAGACGCGCAACGGGTCAGGTTTCGCGCCCAGTTTGGTGGCATCCACCTTGGATTCGTCTACGCGCAGGGAATAGGCAAAATGGTGCAAGAAGTAATCGCTTATTGCGCGAGAGTAGCTATTCGGTCTTAGTACAGCCGGCTCGTCGGGAATCGTATCGAGCCCCATTTCCATCGCGACCGTATCGAGGAAGCCTGCGAGAGGCACAAAGACCTGCAGGTAGGAACTGTCCGGTGTATCATCATCTCCAGGACCCACGACGTACGGCCCCGTGGGGACGCTCAGCAACGGCATATAGTAGAACCAGTCGCCACGACGGGTTTCGCCCTGTTTGAATATATTCGACCTGAAATATTCCACAGAATCCGCATTCTTCATGGCAACCGCAACGGCATTGTAAGGGGCGAAAATGAACCCGAAATTGTCAAGCGTAGACTGCACCCACACCGGGCGCGAACTGTCGGCAGACGACACGGAATCGCGTGTTTCGAACACAGCGTAATCCACCTTGTAGCGCGAAGCATAGACCATGCGGTCGCGGTGCGCCGGGAGTTTCCAGATGCCGCCCACGTATTTTTCGTACACGGCGGCCCGCATGTATGCCGGAGCGAGCGTATCCCATACGCGCAGGACAACCTCGCGATTGTACTTGCCCGCAAAGTTGGATTCGAACGAGCCGAGTTCCACCACAGGGTCAAAACCCATCAGGTGTCGCTTGGCAAAATAGTCAGCAGCCCTGTCGGCACGGTAATGCCCGTGAGAACGCCAGTACCTGAATCCGCCAATCGAAATTGCCGTGAAGCACGCGAACAGGAGCAGGAACAGAGCCTGTTTCCACAACTTAACCCCGGGCCTTCCGTAGGCATGGACAAGCAACAGCAACGCCACAAAATTAGCCCCGACTCCCGCAGCGCGGGCCTGGTAACAACTCAGCAGAAGCACCGCCACGCCGTTGAACAGCACGAACACATCGTAACCGCCGTTACCTAGACTCCGCTTCTGCAGGTACGCAAGCGAGAGCAGATAATAAGCGGGAATGAACACGAGCCAGGGAGACACCCCGTACTCCACCTCAGGGCTCAACACCCACCAGAAGGCGAAGGGAACGATAAGCCCATAGGCAATGGACTTGCGGTACATGGGAACGCGCGCCACGTCGTAACGGAAAAGGAGAATAACGAAGGCTGCGGCAAACGCGAACCCAAGCCAGAGTAATCCCGATGAGAACCCCAGGTTCAGCGATGCCGTACAGAGAAGCAGCGTCTTCGATATTTCGCGGAAGGAGAATTTTCTCACAGCGAGACCTCTCCCGCATCCAGATTTTCGACGGGAACATACAGCACATCGTCAGCGCCATCCTGCGCCGAATCGCTCACCACGACCTGCTTGTGGACCAGCGGGTCCTTGACCGCAAAGAGCCCCACACGGAGCACAGGCCCCATCGGGCGCGCCGCGGGCGACCACTGTTTATCGCGGGCATCTCCGCGGGTATAAATCTCCGCGCGGGGTATGCGGGCAAGAGTTTCAAGCAATACGCTCGCGCCATCGGTCCCGGCCAGCGAGAACTCGTCATCACACACAAAGAGACGCCCGAGGATGCCGCGGTCCAGGAGCCACATCCCGATGCCAGCCGCAAGCCGGATCAACGGTTCCAGCAGGGACTTTTCGTGCAGGTTCCGTGCGCGCGTATCGAGCACGAGCACCACACCCGCGCCGCGTTCGCCCTCGAACTCCTTGGTGAACGGCCTCCCGTAACGCGCAAAAGCCCTGTAGTACAAGTCGCGCAGGGAATCGCCCTCGCGGTATTCGCGCACACCCGCGAAATCGAGCCCGCGCATAAAGTTGCTCATCAGGAGCGGCACGAACGCAAGCCCGCTCTGGCCCGCCGTCAAGAACGGGAAGGCGACAAGCTTTTTAGGACGCGGGTACACGAGGATTTCCGCCTCTCCCACCCTGAACGGATTGCAGAGCATGCCCTTGATTTCGGGAACCGTGAGCGAAACATTCGGGATGCGGTAGGCGCCCCGAAACTTGGTGCGGATGCTCGCCCGAAGTTCGCCGGTACCGCCCGCGGGAATCCCGCAGAGCTCCGGAGAGTTTTCGCCATCGAGCGACGGGTCCATGCGGGAGCACGATGCCCACACGCAATCTATCGCGGTTCCGGCCTGGAGGCGCACCGAGACGTAGGCCCTGTCGCCCTCGGTGGCATGCTCGATGCGCGAAATGGAACCCGAAATCTTCGTCTTTTTCGCCGTGAGGAAGAGCGACGGGACCAGCGAGAGGATGAAGAGGAACGCTACGCCCGAAAATACCCAGGCGGCCCAGAAGCCCGCAAAGGCTCCTGCGAAAATCGAGAAGAGGAACAGGGCGGCGCAAGCGCGGCCCGGGTACGTGAAATACTCCCTCCACACGTAGTAGAAGCGCATCAACAGTCCCGCACGCTTGGGCGCACGGGGAATCGCACCCAGGAACCAGCTGATGAATCGTCGCATAGTTCCCCGCTATTCTATTTCGGTATATTCACCTGGCGGAGGATTTCGGCAAGTATCTGCCGGCTTGCGTCCCGTGCGGCATCCTTCGGGAACACGCGGTGTTCCATGACCGGATAGAAGACCTTCTGGATGTCGTCCGGATTCACGAAGTCCCGGCCTGCAACGTAAGCACTCGCGCGGGCCATCTTGACCAAGTTGAGGCCGGCGCGGGGGCTTGCCGCAAGCCGCACGCCCGCGTCACTGCGGGTCGCCTGCACGAGCTGAACCGCATAGCGTTCGAGCGCCTCGTCGATATGCACCTTGCGGACATCCTCGCGGGCAGCAAGAATCTCCTGCACGCTCGTTACCGCAGTGAGCCGCTGGAGTGGCGCGCCATCCCTATGCTCGTGCAAAATCTGCAGTTCGGTATCGAGCGTCGGGTACCCGATGGAAAGCCGCACCATGAAGCGGTCCATCTGCGCCTCGGGCAGCGGGAAAACCCCGTGGAACTCCACCGGGTTTTCCGTCGCAAGCACAAAGAAAAGTTCAGGCAGCCTGTGGGCCTCGCCCTCCAAACTCACCTGGCGTTCTTCCATCGCTTCCAAGAGCGCACTCTGCGTGCGGGGCGATGCACGGTTGATCTCGTCGGCCAAGAGCACCTGCGTGAACACCGGACCCCTGCGGATTTCGAACTCGCCGGTATTCGCCCTGTACACGGCGCCCCCCGTAACGTCGGCTGGCAGCAGGTCGGGCGTGAACTGGATGCGGGCAAAGTCTGCCCCTATGGCCACGGCGAGCGCCTTCGCAAGCGTCGTCTTCCCGGTTCCTGGGACATCCTCTATGAGCACGTGACCGTCGGCAAGGAGTGCCATCACGAGCATTTCAACGGATTCATGCTTGCCGAGCAGCACGGAATCCAGCGAATCCATCAATCGTCTAATCATAGCACTCCTATCAGGTTAAAGAACTACACGCCCTGGCTTTCGCGGTATTCACCACCAAACGCCATCCCGCTCACCGAAAGAATCGGCGGAAACTGGATGCGTTTTGCAAGCGCAAGCCCGCGGAAGCGCCTGTGCCATGCACGCATGTCCTCGAGCGCTTCGTCCTTGGTCTTGAAAAGTTTCTTGAAATACTTCGGGTCGGCACCGATTTCCTTGCAGAGCGTACCCTTCTCGAGCAGACTCTCCGTCTCGTCCAGGCCGTGGTTCTGGTCCACCCAGTAAGCGAAAAGCCTGTCGTGGTATGGGTACTTGATCGGGTCGCCCTTGCCTTCGTCCACATTCATCGCCTCGCTGAGTTCCGCACTCGCAGGCACGTCGATGGAAGCCTTCGGGATAATTTCTTTTTTGCGGTTAATGTAGCGGGCCAGTTCGTACACCTGGGTTTTCCAGAGGTCACCGAGTGCACACATCACACCGCATGTATCGCCGTAGAGCGTGCAGTAGCCGGCCGTAGCCTCGCTCTTGTTGCCGTTGCAGGTGACACCCGCGCCGAGCACCGACGCGACAGAAAGCAGCACGGAAGAAGAACGGGTTCGCGCCTGCAGGTTTTCGTACGCAAGGCCCTCGACCTTGATTTTCTTGTCGCTGCGTTCGAACTTGCACTTGCCGAGGCTTTCGCACACCGCGTTCAGCATGTCCGAAATCGGGGCCACCATGTAGGGCGTCTTCAGGTTCTTCGCCAAGTCGCGGGCTGCATTCTTCGTGGTATCGGAATTGAAGCGCGTCGGCATGTTCACGAGGTACACATTCTTCGCGCCAATCGCTTCCGCATACAGCACAGCAGAGACGGCGCTATCGATACCGCCGCTCGCACCGATGACCATACGTTCGATATGGAACTTCTTCAGGTTCTCGCGAATCATGTACACAAGCGCATCGTGCAACACAGCAATCGGTTCGGCAGGCTTCACAGACTTCTCGCCCGAAACAAACTTCACGCGGCCCTTCGTAATATCCAGCAGCGCCTCGCATTCACGGAACTGCGGCATGCGGTAGACAACCTTGCCCGTCTTGTCGTACACGCGGCAACCGCCATCGAGCGCGTAGATGTTCTTGCCGGAATTTTCCGTACCGACGGCACCCATATAGACGATGGCCTTCTTGTTTTCCTTCACGAAATCCGAGCAGAACTCGTCGACATCCTCTTCCTTGAGGACCGAGAATTCCTGATAATCAGAGACGACCTCGAAATCGTTGTCCCAGCCGTCCATGTAGCCATTGACATAGTGGTTGTACATGCATTCGTCGAGCATGGCGCTCGTACCCACGAGAATCTCGATACCCTTCGAAAGCTTTTCGAGCATCACGTCCGCATCGCGTTCCTTGATCTGGAACCCGATTTCATCCTGCATCGAGCCCAGCCTAAAATAATCCCCCGTCATCGCATACTCAGGGAAAAGCACGATATCGGCACCGGCCTTCTTGGCGCGAGCGACCGCAGCCTTCATCTTCTTGACATTCTCTTCCGGTTTTCCCGGAGCAACTTCCATCTGGACTAAATAAACCTTCATAGGACCTTCTTTTTTTCTACAGAAATATAAAAAACGTCGCAGGCTCAACTCCCGCAACGTTTTTTTCAAGTTCTGGCATAGGGCGCCATTTTACTCGTATATAGGAACTTCCCATTCCTTCGGAATGTTCGGTTCGTCGGGATCGCTATGCGCGTACTTGAACCCCTTCTTGGGGTCGAGATCCGAGACTACGCCCTTGACCGACGGGGTGCAGCCCTTATCCGAGCAGGCAGTAAACTTGAGCATGAGGTTGTCCCCATACACGTCCCACGTACCGTTCCTCTTCAGTTTCGGATCTACGCCTTTCTTGGCCTCGAGTTCAAACGTCTTGTCATCCTTGAGTTTGAACATCCAGTCGAGCCCGTCGACCGACACGTCCCATTCCTGCGCCAAGTTCTTCGCAGAAACCTTGCCGTATTTCAGTTCAGACACCTTACACGTGAGCGACTTGCCCGTAGAGAAGTCGATTCCATATTTGTTGCTCACCGTAGCCGTGAACATCGAATACGTGGGTTGCGGGTAGAACAGCGTATGCATCAGGAGCTTGCCGCGGTGGATGTCGTAGTAGCCGGCAGACCAGGTACCGTTCTTGTCATCCTTGGTCTCCACAATGTAGCGGCCATCATAGAACGAGTAAACTTCCTTTGCGCCAGAATCCGGCTCGCACTCGAGCTGCTTCCCGGCGAGATCCTCACCCTTCGAAATGATGCTCGTCGTCGTCTTGACGGAGGTTTCCTTCACATCCTTGTAAGTCTTGCCATCAAGCGTATACTGCAACTGGTCGTCCTCGTTCACGATGAACCCGATAGAGCGGCCCGGATTCTTATTGGATTCACTAGGGACAAGCGCCTTCATGGAATCCACGACACCCTTGGCATCGATTGCCGCGATGGTCCCCCGAGAAAACTCGATTACGCCATCCTTGAAATCGGAGGGAACAGAAATCCACGCCGTATCGGGAACCCAGATGGAGAAAAGGCCGATTTTCGTGCCCGTGGCGAGGTAGGCCGTACCACCGAAGAAGCCGGAGAGTTCCATGTTCCTCTCGAGGTCGTCGAGGGTGGCGACACGCGCACCTTCGGGAATATCCCTCTTGGCGGACGAGGATGATTTATCCTCTGCCTTCGAGGAAGAGGACTTTTCGGTATCTCCGGCAGAAGACAGCAAGTCGTCGGAAGCATCAGACGAGGTGGCGTCGCCGCAGGCACCGAGAGAAAGCGCGAGAGCCGCGCAACCGGCAAGAATGAATGAACGTTTCATGCAATATCCTTTTTTTAAGGAATATAACTCCTTTCACCGCAAAAAAACAAGAAAAATGCAAAAAAACGCCTATAAAGCAGGCTCAGGGTGATAATCGAGGTCTTTTTTTGCACTTTCTATGTCCGGAACGGCATCATATAGGAATCCGGCGAGCGCCTGCTCGGCAGAAACGCGACGGCCGCCGATGCGGTTCTTGAACACGGCAAGCCGCTTGGCTAGCCACCAGGGGACGCTCAGCATCTTATGCCGGAGGCCCGCCTGGCAAAGCACGCGACGCGCCATCTCGGCCATGGTCATCACCTCGGGCCCGGCAAGCGCATACGTCTTGCCCACCGCATCGCGCGAAAGCCCCGCGGCGGCGATACCCTTCACCAAATCGACACTACGTACCGGGCGCTTCTTCGCAACTCCGCCGCCGGGCATCGGGTAAATCGGGAACCTGCACACGAAATCGGCAAACATACGGAATTCCACACCGCCGCCGTCGCCAATCACGAGGGTCGGCCGCACGATAGTCCATTCCAGCCCGGATTCCTTGACCGCAGCCTCCCCCGCCCGCTTGCTCGCACCATAGGGAGTAAGCACCGGATAAGTGACCGAAATACTCGATACATAGAGGAGCCTGCGGATGCCCGCGTCCTGGCAGGCCGAAACCACATTCCGCGTACCGCCCGCGTTTATTTTCTTGAAAGCCCGAGCATCGTTCGAAAGGAGAATCGCCGCCAGGTGGAACACGCAGTCCACGCCGTCGAAAGCGGGGCGAATGGATTTATAATCCGCGACATTGCCATAGGCCACTTCTACGCCGGGCGGAAGCGACTGCACCAGTGAATCGCCCGGGAGCGAAAGAACGCGAACACACACACCGCGTTTCAGAAGTTCCCGGCAGAGCGCCCTCCCTACGACGCCTGCACCTCCCGTCACAAGCGCCTTCATCAGGTTTCCAGCATGTAACGGATGTCCCTGACGCGCCTCGCAAGGGCTGCATCCTTGTCCATCATGGCAATCAGGGAGCGAATGGCGGCGATCACCGTGGAGTAATCGCGATTGAAAATCTTTCCCACTTCCTGTTCCGTCTCCGTAGTGAGTTCACGGCAGAGGAACATGGCAATCTTGCGCGGGATAGAGGCGCCCTTGTCCTGGCGCTTCGAAGAAAGCACGACCGCATCGACATTGAAGGAGGCGGCGACCGTCTCGCTGATGCACTTGAGCGTGAGCGTCGCGCCGTCGTTCTGCGGGGAGACAAGGAGCTGCTTAATGCTGTGCAGGTTCAATTCCACACCGTTCAGGCTGTGCATCGCATCGAGCCAGTTGAGCACGCCTTCGATGAGGCGGAAGTTGGCGCGCGGAGGTATGGAAAGGAACCTGCAAATTTCTTCGCGGTCGTCGCTTGCAAACGGCAGGCGTTCGGACTTCAGGCGGATAACACCCATACGCGTATTCAAGTCGGGCTCGTCCATGCCGACCGCGACACAGTTTTCGAGATGGTTCAGGAGGACCGAAGTCAGCTGCGGGACGGAGGCATCCCTGGAGGGTTTCTCGCCCGCGGCAAGCTTCTTGAACGAAGCCGGATGGCGGTCGCACGAAAGGATGACCTGTTTGCCGCTGTTGCGCAGGCTGTTTATCATCTTGGCAAGGATTTCCTGGCTGTAGACACCGCTCTTGAGCAGCTGGATATCGTCAATCAGCAGCAAATCGCATTCCGAATAAAGTTGCCTGAACTTTTCCTTCAGCTCATCGCGCTTCGCCCACTGCTTCGCGACAGAAGCCTCGACAATGGACATCGTATCGCGCAAGAAGTCGTAAGCCTGGCGGTACACGACACGCATTTCCGGATTCTTGGCCAAAAGCCTTGCCGCCACCGCCTGGAGCAAGTGGGTCTTGCCGAGGCCCGAGGCTCCATATACAAGGAGCGGGTTCATCGGAAGGTCTCCGGGATTTTCGACCACGGTGAGGCACGCCTTGAGCGCGAGGGAATTGCAGGAACCTTCGACAAAGTTCTCGAAAGTATAGCCCGCATACATCGGGGAACCGAGAACGGCCTTCTTCTTAACGCGCTTCACCTGGGCGGCCTGCTTTGCGGCCTGTTTCACCACGGCGGGCACGGGACTCGGGAATTTCATCTCCGGAACGGGTTCGGAAACGGCACGGAGCCGCACCTTATAATCTTCGAAAGCGGAACCGAGTACAGAAGAAAAGGCCTTGCGCAGGAGATCGCCGTAATGGCTGTTGAGCCAGGTTTCACGGAACTTGTCGGGAACAGAAAGCCAAGCTATCCCGCCGGACATGCCCTCGAACTCAATCGTCTCGAGGAACTGCATCCCAAAAGAGCTGAATTCACCCTGCGACAGCATATAGTCTTTCACGGACTGCCAGGGCGAAGTCGACAAATTCAATAAAGCAATCGTATTATCCACAATAAACCAAAAAGAGCAAGAGGGGCTACTAAAGGTTGGGTTAAAAAATTAGATAAAGGGGCCCGGCAAAAATCACCCCCGAAGCAGGTTCAAAAAAATTTTTCTAAAAACAGCGCAAAAAAGGCTTTTTTCTTAAAAAAAAATTTTATTACCGAATCAACCCCCATTTTTGGGGATTATAGTCACGTAAGAATCAAATAATCTTCCCAGTAAAAACCACAACATATCAACAGAAAAATTTTAAACCATCCCTTGACAGAACAGATAGTGAACAAAAAAGCATAAAATTTAACAAAATTGGCTTTTTTGCGTCAATTTGGGGCATTTTTTGTCAATAAGGAGGCGTAACTCATTGACAGTACGAAAGTTATGTAAGGTTTAAATATTATTTTCTCGCGAAAACAATAAAGTTTCCATCAACATAGGCAACGGCCCATTTTGTGGATTCGCGGAGGCGCTCCAGGAGCCTGTCCCAGCGGGCATAAAAACGCAGCGGAAAGACCGCGCGGTCAATGCCCAGAGAATCAGCATCGGCAAGGAACAGCTCCGGGTCTTCGGAATAGCGCATATACCGCTCAAAGAATTCCGCCGTCTTGAGGATGAAGCGCCCGTCGATATAGATAGAATCCGCGGGATTCACGAACGCGAGGTACCCGCCGGCACGGTCATCGTTGAACAGCCGGCCCGAATGCGGGTTCTCCTTCATCCAGACGGCGGCCCCCACAGGCACACGCTGGTAGGCGACCATATGCTTATCGTACGCGGTAAGCGACTTCGCCCAGAACCCAAGCAAGCAGGCAAGGATTACTATAGAAATTATTTGGCAAATCTTAGAACTGAAAAAATGTGGGATGTGGGATGTGGAATGTGAAATGAAAGATGCGGGATGATATATAAAGGCGAAAAGGAATATCGGAAGGAACAATACGAAATTCCTTTCGGCCACAAGCGCCATCACCGATGTCACGAGCAACGTTGACCAAAGCACCAATTCATCGCGGCATCGGGCTAGCCTCACGACGGAATACACCGCACCGAAAAAAGCGAGAACAACCATCAGCGCACATGCAAGAACATTTTCGCCAGCAAGGAGAATGGTAAGCGGGCTACGGTTCTCCGCAATCTCGCTTGCAAAAATGGCAGCAGAAAGAGAAATGCCGAGCAGCCGGTCCAGAAGGCCGAACGGGTAAAGGAACAGGCGCACGCCTTCTCCATGTAAAAAAGGCATCGCAAAAAGCAGCGCCACAAATACGGCAGGCGCTACCATCTGGCATTTTTGCAGCGCGGACCTATTCCTGTACAATGTATGCGCAAGGCACAGGAGCGCAAAGAGAGGGCCCAGGATGTATAGCCCCTGGAACTTACACCAGAGCCACTGCAGCAAAAGCAGAGCCAGCGCCACAAGGTAGGTCTTTACACTGTTCGCGGCATGCTTATCGCCCGAAACAAACCGCGCAAGCAGCCACGGCACGACATTCCAGTACACACTGAGGAACAGGAGCGTAAATACAACCGGTCGCATTTCCATCTGGAAACGGAATACAAACAAAAAAAATGCCGCAATCGCCACTACAACAGGTTTAACACGATTGCGCAAACCCGCAGGATACAGGAACAGCGCAAATACGGAGCCCCACAGGAAAGCCTTGAAAGCCACGAGCAGCGGAGCGCCACCTATGCAATACACGGCGTAAACAACATGCTGGAAATATTCGTGAATATTCGGGAGTCCTTCACGGACGGGGCTCCACGTCACCACCCACTCGCGAGCACACGCCAAATGCCACCAAATGTCCGTATCCGTCAAAGGGAACAGCGCAAAGAGAAGCACGCAAAGCGGGACCGCAATCCAGTTCATTTCGAATCCAGTTTTACAAGCAGCGAATCAAGCCTGAGCGAGAAGATTCTAGCACCGAAATTGTTGAGGTGGTCATCATTTTCAGCCATCGACGAGGTGTAATCGTGCTTGCCCATCTTATTTTCATCCATCAAGTGGAAATTTCCGTACTTCTTTTCGAGCGCAGCAATCCTGCCAATAAGTTCCGGAGCCTCGCTACGTATAATTCCGTACCGGCCAAACGCCCCCGTTTTTGCGTAATTCGGATTTTGCGGGTAAATGACACCAATAATCCCGATTCCACGTTCGGCAGCGACTTTCACAATTTCTTCCAGAATGTCCAGATTCGCTTCGAAACGTCCAGGATATGTATACATCCAGGCACTGTCCTCCAGGATAGTGGGCTTTTCCAACCAGCCTATTCCCGACGATGAAAAAAGTCCCCGGTGGTACATTATCTGGTCTTCATCCTCGCAACCCACGGAAGCTTCGGTATACTGCAATATCTTAGCGTCGCGATTATCCTTCCAGTAGTTGTGGTTTTCGTCATAGACGAATCCCGGATAGAACTTGTAGTTTTCATAAAAGAAATTATGCGAGGTCGAATCTTTCCACCAGAAATCTATATCTAGGGAAAGGACGACATAACGCAAATTGACCACATTGTCAAGAACATAGCGATCAAAAAGGGCCCGCGTAACAGCCATGGAATTCGGAGTCTGTGCCAGGTTCACCGCGAAATAATGCGACATGACCATCGGATCAGCCGCAGACAACGAGCGCGAAGAACCGAGAATCACCACATCGGCGGAGTCGCGGTACCGCCATAGCAATTCGAGCTTATAACGGTATAGGGACATTTCCCTGCTTCCGCCAGCATACATGTAGACACCCGCGCTATCAAACGCCAAGGAATCATTCCCTTCGCTCACGGGACTTTTCCCCATCCACAAATCAGGATACGTGATATCGGTTCCCTTTACAAGGTCCACAATTGACGAATCCTTCAAATTGACAGCGACTATCCGGCCATGAGCCCCGTTCTTGTCCACAAGCGTCGCAATTGCAACATCCTTGCGTTGAGTCCATTCCGTATGGTCGAACGAGTACGACGATGGCGATGGCACCCCCTGTATAAGATTCCCGAGACTGTCAGCCACGAGAAGCATCTCGTGCGTACCATATTTTTTCCCGGTAAATTTCCGGCCCGTTTCTCCGCCGAAATCCAGGAACAGCGTACGCTTGGTCCCATCCTGCGAAAGGCTCGCATTGCATGCCTGTTCGCCGCCATACCATAGTTCATCCTTGGATTTTTCGAGGAGCGTCTTGCCGGGTTCAGCACGCTTTGCACGCAGCTGCCTAGCACTGGTAACCGCCAGGCGCCAATCTTCGCTAATTCCACCGTGATACGCACCATCAAGAAGCTTAGACTTTTGCCTGAAGGCTACGTTCCAGAAAACCACCTGCCAGGTCGAAGACGCACGGAATGTAGCAGCATCCTTGTTATTTCCGGCATTATCCACATAAACAATTACGGTATCACCGCTATCAAGGACTCGCCAACGGGGAATCGCCGCGAAATTCCCTCTAAAGACTTTCACTATTTCCCTTGACAGATCCAACGAACGGACAAAAACAGTGGACCTGCCCGAGACACCTTCCGGCCGATTGCAGAAAGCCACATACCTGCCATCGGGAGATATGGTCGGATGGTAGACCTCCATGGTATCGACAATTTCGTGCACAACGGGATCGCCGCTGACAAAATTGACGTACATGAGGTTTCCCGAGGTCTCGTTCCTAAAAACTAGTTTTCCCTTCATCGTCCCGAACATCGAGCGGAATTCATCCGAAGTAATCACTACATCCACATCGTCATGGACTACATAGCCCCTATAATCCGTCATGGTCGGATTCGGGATGGCTCCGTACACAATACGGAAGCCGATATAATCCATCCTAAGGTCAGCAGTCACGGGATAGACATCGCTCCGGTCGTACACATGGACATCCACAGGGTCGTCCCTGAAGGAACCTCCTTTCAGGATTCTCGTATTGAGGAATCCGCCACCGAATATTCCGACATAATTCTCTACAGTCGTATCCCTGTAACCACCGAGCCAGTCGTTCACCCATTCCTTGACCCCGCCCTTAAAATCGCAGGGAGTTTTCGATTTTTCATCACAAACCTTGTTCCAGTTGTGGGTTGCGACCAGCATCCATTCCGCCTCGGTCGGGAGCCTGAACGCATTGACATCAAAGCGGGTAGAAAAATCGAGCATAGACACGCAATGCCCTTCAGCGTCCACCACCGCCTTCGTATAAGTATATACCGTATCCAGCCCATTCTTCTTGCTCAAGGCGTTCGCATACAAAACCGCA
This sequence comes from Fibrobacter succinogenes, assembly GCA_902762305.1. Taxonomy (GTDB): domain Bacteria; phylum Fibrobacterota; class Fibrobacteria; order Fibrobacterales; family Fibrobacteraceae; genus Fibrobacter; species Fibrobacter succinogenes_I. Next base: position 141,906 of record CACWNW010000001.1, read on the forward strand.
TCAAAAAAAGTAACGTTAGATACAGGCAAATTCACCAGGAGGGAATCATATTGGATTCCGAACACCTTTCCGTACTCGCCGAGAGTCACCTCGCGCTTACCTATATAAAAATCGTACGAGAACTCCACGCGCATGGAAGGTCTCACCGTAGGCTGGGCAGCAATATCATCCGTCCCGAGTTCAACACTCTTGTCCGATGCATGCACAAGAACCATCCCTTCATCAAGGGAAAAAGGCTCGTAGTTATTGATAGAGTTGACGGACTCCGAATTAGAACATCCCGCAATAAGTGCCAGGATTATCAATAGAAGACTTCGCACCATTTGGGCAAATTTAAAAAAAACAGGAACCGCCGCTGTCACGGACCGCAAGCAAAGCCCTCACAATCGGTCCGGGAGGCGCCCCTTCGCGATTTCCTGGTTGGCGCGGATACCCGGATAGGCCGGGAAAAGGTCAGCAGCGAGCCTGTACCAGCGCAGAGCGCTACCCGCATCGGAATCCAGGTAGAGGTTCCCGATATCGAAAGCGGCAAGGCCCGCAAGTTCCTTTGCACCAAGAGGTTTGAATTCGAGACCGCTCCAGTTGCCATCGCGATATTTTTTTCGGTATTCGTCATCGGTATACGAGTAGCCGCGCCTATTGGGTTCCAAGTTCACCGTTTTCGGCGCAAATCCGACCTGCGCGCGCCCGTCATCCTTGCCATAGCGCAAAAACACGTGCCCCGGCAGGAGGATTACCTGCAGGGGAATTTGCCGAGCTTCGGCCGCCATCATCGCAAGCCAAGCAAGCCCGAGGCAGCCGGAGCGGCGCGTCTCGAGGACGCGCAGCGGGAGCACGGCGTCGTGCGCCACGGCGCCCTCTCCCGCCCCGGCAAACTCTATGGCCCAGAAATCCCACAGGAGCGCCTTCAGCGTCGCGAGGGTATCGTGCGTTACAGACAAGCTGGAATCATAGAAAGCAAGACCCTCGCGCCATGCGGGCATCGAATCGACACACCACGGGTCCCTTTCCTCGAAGGTACACGCCATCGCCGCATACGTCACATTTTCCGGACGCACCGTCCACAAGACAAGCGCGAGCGCAGCCGAAAGGAGCACCAGGAAAATCGGCCAGAAATACCGCGAGAACAGGGTATGGAGACGGGCAAACATTCTACCTCGGCGCGTTCTATTTCAGCGCATCCCATTCCATCGGGGATTGCCAGAAGTCACGAGCAGTCATCATATAGACAACGAGCCGCTTGCTCTGCATGTCCTTCTTCATTTTCATCATGCGGTGGTAAATGCCAGGGCCGCCGCCCCAGCTGGTAAGCACCTGCACGTCAAGGCCAGTCGCATAGGCAAGCAGGGAACCCGGCCCGCCGCTCTTCTGGTCAACAGACTCGAACACACCCGTGAACGAATCGCCCATCAGGAGTATCGGAGCGTTCTTCCCGCCTTTGTAGGCGTTCTCGCCCTTGTAAATCTTCATGCCAGCAAGCGTATCGGCCGTGTACTTGGCCTTCTCGGCATCGGGCAGGTGCGCCACCAGGTCGCCTTCACGCTGCACGACAGTGTCCTTCATGGCTAGGCTCCCGGGCTGAGCGCCCGATTCCGCATACCAGCTGTACTGCGTCACGCGTGTCGCAATCTGTTCCATCGCGGCAAGCATGCCGGGGAGCGCCCAGTGCGTATCGTAGCGCTGGTAACTGAAATGCGGAGGCTCGTCGCCCGCGCGCGCCGCCTTCAGGGCAGGGTACAAATCCATCACGTCGATACCCGCTTCGAGCATCTGGCGGATAAACTTCTGGCCGTTCACGTTCACGCACGCATCCGCAGGCGTTCCAGGAATAAGCTTGTCCGCATATACCTCTTCCTTCACGGGAACAGGAATCACGAGCAGCTGAATCCCGAGGGAATCGAGATACTGCTTGAGTTCCACCATGCGCGGGAGCGGGTTGTGCAGGCTATCCTGCGAGGCAATGTCACCCGCGACGAGGTAATTCGCGTTGCGGCGGAACCACAGGAAGTTTTCTTCGGGCTTCGATCCCGCATTGGACCAGGCGTTCTGTTCCTTCGGGAGTTTCGCGAGTTTCTTCTCGAGTTCTGCACGGAACTTGCGCGTCGCATCAGTTTCCGGGCAGGCATCCTGCATGGAGGCAAGCGTCTGCAGGCGCACATCCGAAGTCGTATCGAGGTGGCGTTCAACCGGGATTACCTCGCCCGCAGCAGCAAGCGAATCGGCGACAGCCTTCGCACGGAGCTGTTCTTCCGTAAGGACAAATGCAGGAACCACGAACGCAACCCACATCGGTTTTCCCATCGGGTTTCCGCGCATCACGGCAAACGGCTGGTTCTTGGAACCAACAGGCCAGAAATCGCCCGGCGTATGCTGTTCCAAATCGGTATTGAGCGTCGGGTACCAGTAAGAAGAAAGCGTCCGCGCCCAATTCATCGCATCTTCAAGATTCATCTCTTCCGTAATGTAATAGTTGAGCACCTCGGCAGTCTCGCCATGCGACGCGAACTTCAACTTTCCATAGAATGCAGCTCGTCCCGTCCACGGAGCAGGAGTCACTTCGGCCCACCATTCCACGGAACCATCGCTCATCGGAACGCCCCAAAGGCGGCTTACCGTCTGGAAAGCGCGGAAAACCTCGGGTTCACCCCACTTGACCGCCTCGACAGCATTCAAGGCCATCGCAAGCGAATCGTCGCCCGTCTGCGCATAGAGAATCTTGGAAAGCGGTTCCCACGCCAACGGCTGGCGGCCCGCAACAATCGCGGGTTCGGATTCCGAAACCGATTCGAGTATCGGGAACGGATATTCGGCCAGCTTCGCACCAGCCATCACACCCTTGTAATTTTCAGGCTTTTCATCCTTGCCCGCAAGGCGAATCGGATTATCGTAATAGGCGGCAAAATCAAGCGCTGCAAGCGTCGGCTTGTCGACCACGCGCACCTGCTTGTCCGCATCCTCACCTACAGCATCAGCGAGTTTCACCTTAACCACACTCACGGGAGGAGCAACCGGTGGCAACGCCGTCACACCCGCAGGCACTTCCGTTGATTCCGTCGCAGGCTTCGGAGAATCACCCGAAGCGCAGGCGTTCAACCCGAAAGAAATCGCGACGGCACAAAGCCCATAGAAAATCTTCATAAAAAATCCACCAGAAAAATGTTTCTGGTGGAAATATAACTTTAAATTCCGCGCATCAGGAATTTAGGAAGCGTTCTGGGAATTGTCGTGATTAGATTCCCTTGTTTTTAGCGTTTCTATGCGGTGTTCCAGCAATTCGGTCACCTGCGGAATCAGCGAATCCTTGATGCGTTCGAGGTACAGGCACTGCAATTGAATCATGCGGTCGCGATGGCGCCCGGCGTGCTCCTGAATCCAGTTGCTCACGGCCGCCTGCCTGTTTTCGAGTTGGCTGCGCAATGTCTGTTGTATAAACGTTCGCTGTACTTCCATATAACGGTGCATATTAAACGGAAGACGGTATGTGCGAATAAACTGCTTTAAAAGCTCCAGAAGCGAGAGGTTAGCGTCTTTATGGGAATCAACGAACTTTTTCAAATCGTCCAAATGATCCCTAAAAAAAGGCACTATAGCCGCATCGTCAATCTGGTAAAGTTCAAGCTCGTCTTGCTTTTTTGTCGCTTCATCAACAGCCATGCTACAAATCTACGTATTTGCAGCATTTTTTGCAGTGATGTTTCTTACAAAGAAGCCAAATTCCATATTTTCTGTGTTTTTAAACACATCACCTTGCACAACGACTCTTCCCTCTGTGCCAGGGTTCAACTTGTCCGCAGCCGCACCACGAAAATCGAGAAGGCCCGACACCTCGCAAGGCACCATTCCCGAAGGCGTCATCAGTTCGAGAGAGTCATCCATCGTGAAAGGATTTTTCACGTTCACGCGGAAAGAATTCGATGCGGAATCGTAGTCTAGAATCTGCGCGGCGACGCACCCGCCCTGCGCTGCGACGTGCGTAGACTCGTAGTTCTGCGGCAAGGGGCCTTTGAGGAAGCCCGGCATAAACCCACGGCCATCTACAAAATCAATTGCACGACGAGACTCCTGTGGAACAAGTTCCGGCGAGCACTCCGCACCCGATTCAAGCGCATGCACTGTTGCATCAATCGTCATACGGTAGGCACGCACCACCTGACTGAGGTAGTACACCGAACGTGTGCGGCCCTCTATCTTGAACGAATCCAAGCCGCCCTGTACAAGCGAAGGAACGACATCGAGCGCACACAAATCGCGACTGCTCATGAAGTACGTGCCCCAGGTATCTTCGTCAAGAGCGACAGGCGGAAGTTCAGGGCGGTCGGTACGCTGGAGAGTAAATTCACCTTCGTGTTCGCGGTAGTCATCGGCCTGCGGACCGGAATTCGCATAGAGCCTGTAAGGCATGCGGCAGCTATTATCGCATGCGCCCTGATTGGCATCGCGATGCGTGACCCAGTTGCTCAGCATACAACGTCCAGACATAGCCATACAAACTGCACCGTGAACGAACACCTCCAGTTCCAGTCCGGGCAGTTTTTCCTTTATCTCCAAAATTTCAGACAAACGAAGCTCGCGGCTCAATATAATGCGACGCACACCCAAATCGTACCAGAATTTCGCGGCAAGGTAATTCGTGGTGTTCGCTTGTACGGAAAGGTGTATTTCCACATCGGGGCGTTCCTTCCGGAGCCAACCCACAAAGCCAGGGTCTGCAACAATCAGAGCATCGGGCTTAAGTTCAATCGCCTGCAGAAGCGCCTTCTGGAATGCCTCCACCTTCACGTTGCGGGGAATCACGTTGCTCGTGAGATAAAACTTCTTCCCGAGGGAGCGCGCGTATGCGATACCTTCGGCAAGGTCGTCCAGGTTCTTGAACCCGTTTTCGCGCGAACGCAGGCTGAACGCGGGCTGCCCCGCATATACGGCATCCGCACCATAAGCATACGCATACTTCATGCGCGTGAGGTCGCCAGCCGGAGCAAGCAATTCAGGCTTCTTCATAGCACTACCACTTGAATCCGGCGCGCAAATAAGCCTTGCGGTCATCGAACAAAGTAATTTCGCCCATGAAGCTTACGTACTGTCCTTCGTAGCTAATCGAGGGCGTAAGCGAGTACTGCATCTTCGCTCCGTCAAGGAACTTCTTGGGAGTCTTCATGTGGTTACGGCGCGGAGTCGTGTCGTTCACGGCGCTACCGTAATCCGTTCCCTTCCAGAACCAGGTATTGCGAAGAGACGCAAAGATGTGCTTGTCCAAACGCGCATACACGTTCCAGTCAATCGTCTGGCTGTTGGGGCCGCCCTGGTTCCCGAGCGGGTAACCGAGATGCGCAATCTGCGCCGTGTTCTTCTCGAAATGCGAATACACGTAGGGTTCGACGCGGGCGTATTCAGCAAGCGTTCCCACTTCGAGCAGGTGTCCCTTCAAATAGAAGTTGTGACCCGCCTGGAAACCCGCCATCCAAGCCCACTTGGCTTCGATGTTGTCGTTCTTTATGAGACTGATCGGAGATTCCATATCGTCGAGGAAAAATTCCGTATAAATTCTCGCCGTGTTGAACAGGCGATAGTTGATGTCAAACGCGAGAGAACCGTTGTTGGTATTTTCGCTGTAGTTTCCCTTTTCCATGAACAGCGGAACCGTCGGCACAATAAGCCAAGGCTTCAGGTTATCGTAAAGCACCGTGAGCTCGCTGATGCCGAACGTTCCGTTCCCAATCGCAAGTTCATAGCGATGGCCGAACACGTTGCGTTCTTCCTTGTTGTCCATGCTCATGCTGTTGTTGACAATTCGCAAGTCGCCATAGAAGCTGAAAACGCGGAGCGGTCCGAACTGCAAGTCCACAGAAAGCATGTTGTACGGAAGCGCGAACTGGTTCAAAGACAAGTTGTTGTAATAGCCCGGGCCCCAGTGGAGCACGTCGCGGGCAAGGTCAACGCGAATCCAGTCGTAGTTGAACGCGAAATGCGTACGGTAGCGCGCATAGCTCGTATATTCCACGCCGGAATTATTTTCTTCTTTCTGCACTTCCAAAAATTCGTGGTCCCACGACCTCGACTTTTTCGCGGAGTGTCCTTCGTCGTAAATGCGGGCGTCGAGCACGAACTCAAGCGAATCCGCATAGCCGCGCAGGTAGATACCGCCATCGATACCCGGCCATATGGTATCGCCAAGATTATCGCTCCTGCGGTTGTCTATGTCGTTGATATATTCCCCGCCGCGGTAATCGATACCGCCGACGATACTCGTCGCAATCGCGAACTTCGGGAGTTGCCCCGCACGAAGGGCTTCGAGATTCTTGACGCAGGAAGTATCACCCTCATGGCACTGCAGCTCAAGCCCGTGCCCGGAAATTGCTCCTCCCCGCAGGTTGTCGTAATAGAGCAGCGCCTTTCCCTCGGTATTCACGAAGCGCTTGATAAACGTGGTATCGCGCCGCGGGTAGGTAAAGAACTGACGCTCATCGCCCACAGTCTGCCTGTGGTATTCGAAGAGCATCGGGGCAGTCTCGAGCGTGCGCAGGCCACGGGCGCGTTCGGTCCCGACAACCGGAGATGCGGCAAACGCCTGCAAGGGAATCAGCGACAGGAATGCCGCCGCGAAAAAAAGCGTACGTGATTTTTCAAGAATCATAAACACAATTTAGCTTTTTCATCCGTTGTCATTTTTTCAACAAGATTGTTTTCGGCCACTTTCGTCCCAAACGGAACCAAAGCCCCCGATTTCCCGAAAAATTTTTTTTTAAAGATTCACAAAACAGCCCAAAAAAGCCATTCAATCTAAATATCTTTTTCACATAAGCCCCACGGGGTTTCATTTGGTCTAAGGATGTTATCATGAAAACAAGAACTCAAAAGTGTTTGGCGTTTATCTCCGCATTCGCATTCGCACTCACCGCCTGTTCCGACGAACCATCGGGCGTGCAGGCAAGCGAAAACAGCGAGACAGATAAGCCGCTCCAAGAAGAATCCACAAAGAAGATGTGCCTCTCCGAAGAGTACACGGGCCACTACGCCGAAGACGGCGAAACGATCCTGTGTTTCGATGCGACAGGCGATCTCATTTTCTGGATAGATGCAGACGGAATTATCGGCCTACCGAATTCCAGTTCGGGAACATCTCCCAGCAATAATCCTGCAACGCAGTCTTCCGCCGGTAACGACACCGACACGGGCTCGTCACCTGCCGGCAGCTCCTCGTCGAGCATGGTTTCGCCGGCAAGCAGCGCCACCACAAGCGCAACAAACAAGGCTTCCGACGGCAACGCTCCCGCCATCACGTACACGGCCTCCGGCGCGACCATCACGAAGAACAACGGCTGCGTCGAAGTGAACGGCGGCGAGGTCGTCATCACCTGCACGGGCGAATACAACTTCAGCGGAACCTACACGGGCAGCGACGCGCAAATCCGCGTGTACTCCCCCAAGAGCGATAGCGGGGTCTACCTGAACCTGCGCGGGCTTGCGCTCACCAACAACGCAGACGCCCCCATCTACGTGCAGATGGCAAGCAAGGTTTTCGTCGTCGCAAAAAGCGGCACCGAAAACACCTTCACCGACGCGAGCACCCGCACCAAGACGCATAGCTACGTGAATGCGAACGGCGAAACGAAAACCGACACCACGGGCGCCTGCATCTACGCGAAAGACGACCTCACCATCAAAGGCGAAGGCACCCTCACCGTGAAGGGCAACTACAACAACGGCATCCATTCCAGCAACGACCTGCGTTTCCGCGGCGAGACCATCGTGAACGTTTCCGCGAAAAACCACGGCCTCAAGGGCAAGGAACTTGTCGACATCGAAAAGGGCAACATCACCATCAACGCGACCAGCGGCGACGGCATCCACAGCGACATGAACGTAGTCCTGACCGGCGGCAACGTCAAGGTCAACGCAGGCGATGACGGCATCCACGCCGACTCCGCGCTCCACCTGGCCGGCTCCACCGTGAACGTCGAGAAGGCTGGCGAAGGCATGGAAGCGTTCTACATCTTCGCGGAAGGCGGCGTCACTGCGACCTACGGCACCGACGACGGCTGGAACGCCGCAGGCGGTTCTGCCGACGGCTCCACCAGCACGGGCGGCAACCAAGGCGGCTGGGGCATGGGCATGGGCGGCATGCAGAGCAGTTCCAAGGGTTACATCGTCATCACCGGCGGCTACCACTACATCAGCGCCTCGGGCAACGACATCGACGTACTCGACGCAAACGGCACGGCGAAGCAGAGCGGCGGCGTGGTCATCCTCGAGATTCCCAGCAGCAGCGGCGGCATGGGCGGAGGAAGGCCCGGCAGCGGCAGCAGCAGCGGATGCTCCACCAACATGGCCGGCGGCCTCATCGACACCGACAACGGGTTCACCATCACGGGCGGGGTGCTGCTCGGATTCGGGAACCAGACCGAGGAATACCCGAACTGCGGGAAGGTCTCGTACACGGCGGGCTCGGCCTACGGAAGCGCCGACGCGGCGTTCACCCCCAAGGGCTCGGGCAGCATGATCGTCTACGGCGGCTCCGTAACCTCCGTCGGGGAAGTGAACACGAGCGGTATGCAGGTGCTGGAATTCCCCAACGGGCTCAAGTATTATTACAAATAAACGGGAAATAAGGCCAAAATCGCAAAAGTGAGCCCCGTCACACGGCAAAAATATTTTTGCAAACAACCTTACCAATCCCGAAATTATTTGCTATTGTTGTAAGTACTCCAAACCAACCCCAAAAGCCAGGCAGCGAAAGTGTACACACTTGCATTGCCTGGCTCCTTTTTTTAGTTAGTGTGATATTTCAACCAATAAACCGGTTATTTCTATATAAAGCAGTCCCACATACGTAAAAAAAAGGTAATTTAATTGTGTATGGTACCCCGAACGAGGTTTCAATGGTTTCTTTGCGCTCTTTTGTAACTATAGTCTGCTCGACCGCCCTGTTTGCCTACGCCCAGGTGGAGTTCCCCATGGGTTCCGAGGTCGTCAACGTGAAGGAAGACCCCTACAACGCCAAGGGCGACGGCAAAAACGATGATACCGAAGCAATCCAGAAAGCCCTGAGCGACCACCCGGACGGTGACTACATCATCTACCTCCCGCACGGCATCTACAAGATTACCTCGGCCCTCCAGTGGCCTTCCGCGAACAAGCCCGACAAGGATTACCGGCGCACCATCCTCCAGGGCGAAAGCATGGGCGGAACCATCATCGCCCTCCAAGACGACGTCCCTGGATTCGAGAACCCGGATTTCCCGCAGGCGGTCATCTACACAGGTGACGGCCCGAACCCGAGACAGAGGAACTCCATCCGCGACCTCACGCTCCGCACCGGCAAGAAGAACCCCGGCGCCATCGGTATCCGCTTCAACGCCTCCGTGCAGGGCACCATCAACAACGTGAAGGTCACCTCGGGCGACAGCTCGGGCGTCATCGGCATCGACGTGGGCTTCACCGAGAACATCGGCCCGCTGCTCATCAAGAACGTGGAAGTCGACGGTTTCGACGTGGGTATCTACGCCGCGGGCAAATCGAACAGCATGACATTCGAGCACGTGACCCTCAGCGGGCAGAAGAAATTCGGCCTGGACAACGACGGCCAGATGCTCTCCATCCGCGCATTGCGCGTCAAGGGCAGCTCTACCGCGGTCTACAACCACGGGCAAGACGCTTCGATGGTCCTCGTGGACGGCACCCTCGAATACGACCCGGGCAAGAAGGGCGCCAAGCCGATTACCGCCATCGTGAACGAAGGCCAGCTATTCGCGCGTTCCGTCGTGGTAAGCAAATACAAGTCCAAGATCAAGAGCACCCGCAAAGCCTACAACGAAAATGTCTCCAACACCGAGATTGTCGAATTCGCCACGCAGGCAAACCACCAGCTCTGCCACAGCCCCAAGACATCGATGAAGCTCGCCGCCACCGAGACCCCGAACAACACCGAGCAGAAGTCCATGTACTGGACCTCCATCACCGGCGAATACGGCGGCAAGGCGAACGACGGCTCGGACGACTCCAAGGCAATCCAGGACGCTATCGACGATGGCGCCGAAACGATATTCTTCCCGCCGGGAGGCCGCTGGACCATCAACCGCGACATCTACCTGCGTAACCGCATCCACAGGCTTATCGGTACCGAAGGCAAGATCGACGGCAAGGGCAAGTTCATCATCGAGGACGGCGCATTCGTAGACCTCACCATCGAGCGCTTCTCCACGTTCGCGAGCGGCATCACGAACCGCTCCAAGCGCACCCTCATCCTCAAGAACATGTACCTCAAGTCCTACGAGTCCGACGACTTCTCCACGGGCGATATCTTTATGGAAGACGTCGCCGTGGGCACGATACGGACGAACCAGCAGCGCCTGTGGGGCCGCCAGGTTACCATGATGGGCGACACCAAGGGCCCGAAGATTTCGAACAACGGCGGTACCATCTGGATTCTCGGCCTCACCGCGAAAGACGGCAACACCATCCTCCACAACTTCAACAAGGGCTCGGCAGAACTTTTGGGCGTGAACGTCATCGCCAGCGACAAGGCGAAGAACAACCCGATGTTCATCAACGACAACTCGAGCATTTCCATCATCGGGCTCAAGGAGACGCTCACCCGCGGGAACCCCTACTCGAAGATTGTCGAGGAATCCCGCCAGGGCTCGAAGGTCTACACCCTCAAGAACTCGGAGCTCCCCCACAACGAAACGGGCGGTTCCATGATGGCGCTCTATACCGGCTATGCGCCCAAGCAGGGCCAGAACGAGCCGCCCAGGGCGACCATCACCAAGGAAAACATCCTGGTCCAGCCCAACAAGCTGCACCTGGTCGGCAACGTAGAAGACGACGGCCGCGGAGACGGACTCTGCCGCGTCCCCGTGGTCTGGAAGAAGGGCGCCGGCCCCGGAAAGGTCACATTCTCCGATTCCCTTGAATACGAGACCGACGTAACGTTTACCGCAAGCGGGCGCTACAACGTGCTCTTCAAGGCGAACGACGGCTACATCGAGGGCACGGACACCGGAAAGGTGTACGTGTTCGACAAGCGCTACACCACGCTCGACCACAGCGGCGACAACATCCCGAGCGGCCGCGGCATGGACGCCTGGATTTCGCAGTTCGACAACTACACGCCGCACAGCACCGACGAGAACCTGCGCGTAGCCCACGACAAGAACGACGCCGGAAAGATTTACCTCAAGTTCGACCTGTCCGCACTTCCGGGCCCGCTCTTCGACGCCGCCCTCAAGCTCGAATTCGATCCCGACTCCATCAAGAAGCCGATACAGTTCAACATATTCGGCCTCAAGGAAACCGCTAAAGACGCGACATTCGGCGAAGACAAGCTGGGCATCGACTGGAGAAGCGACGAACTCACCTGGGAGAACGCTCCGGCGAACCTCGACCAGCCCGGCGGACAGTTCAACATCCGCAAGAACTCGGGCGGCGGCGTAGACACCAAGTACGCGGACTTCCTCGGGATTATCACGCTCAACCCGAAGGCCCCGCTCGGCGCCTTCCTGCGCACCCCCACGCTCACCGAATTCTTCAAGAGGAAGCACGCCTCCGGGCTCTACACGCTCATCCTCACCGCAGTCGTCCCCGGCGAGACGTTCATCAAGTCGAGGAACGCGGGCAAGAATGCGGCGCCTGCGCTCTACGTCGGGTACTACGACAATTCCCGTTCCGTGGGCGGCGAGGCGATGGACGGCGGTTACACGCTCTCGAAGGTGAACATCGACATCGTGAACCTGGACTGCAACTTCGACCTCACCGTCGGCTACCCGCAGTTCGTGCAAATCGAAATCATAAACGAATCGGGCAAGCGCATGCTCACGGTCGCCGCCCGCGAACTCGCCGGCGAAAAGAAGACCAACTTCAAGTTCAAGGCGAAGGCGTTCCCCACGGGCAAGTACACCCTCAAGATTATCGGCGAGGCATTCACCGCCGAACAGAAATTCTTCATCCTCAACTAAAGCAATCTGACCGGTACGAACATGAAAAAACTCCTTTCGACATTCTTTATTCCGGCAGCGCTCCTTGTAGCCTGTAGCGAACCCACTCACACGAACACCTCGTCCATCACCGATGGCAACGAGAGTTACGCCGAAGATTCGTTCAGTTCCAGTTCCTCGCTTACAACGAGGCTCGACATCAACTACAGCGACACGCTCGTCGCAGGCGACACCACGAACTTCTACATGGAATACGCCACCTGGGATACCATCACCGTCGAGCGCGACACGAGCGACGAGGATTCGAAGGACTCCACCTACATCGAGAAGGTCTGCCACGAAGACATCCTGTGCCTCGACAGCGCCAACACGACCGTCTCGCTGTTCCTCGGCAACTACCCCAAGGGCACGCGCATAACCGTGCTCGCGGCGACCAGCGGTACGGAAAACGACACGCTCCGCATCCGCGGCGAAAAGAGCGGGAACCTCCGCACGCTTATGCCCGTGTACAATTCCAAGAAGAAGGACTCCGTCTATAGCGACTACATGATTCCGGGTTCCGGCGCCGACATGCTCCTCAACAGCTTTGTCGCATTCAACGACGACTTCTATTACCTGGACCTCGCGGCTGAATTCGACACGTCGGCGCACCTGCGCATCAAGGCCGATGTCGATACCGCCTACTACAACTATACGGGAGATTCCGCGCAAGTCGACATCGACCTGCGCGACACCGTGCGCGGCATCCTCGTCATCGGCGAGGCCCCGAAAAAGATTGACGTGAAGTTCAACGTGGAGACCGGCTTCAGCGTGAACCTCTCCGTGCAGGGCTACAGCATCAACAAGTTCGAAATCCTCGACCAGAACGACCACGTCTACAGCCCCGATGCCGATACGCTCGACACGCTGCTCGTCACCAACTCCAATACCGAATGGACGCTCTCGCTGTACCCGAGCAACGTCGTGAGTTTCATTTCGGGGCCGTTCGCAACCTTCGAGGCGGCAACCCGCTTCCGCAGGCTGAACCAGGGCGAATACCTCGCGAAGCCCGACTCCATCGTGTACCCCGGCGACACGCTCACCATCGTGCGCCCCGCGAACGATTCCACCAAGTACTACCTGCGGCAAGACCACTACGTGTGGCTCGCCGACCTCAAAAAGGGCGACTCCCTGGTCGTGTACCACGAGATGGAAGGCTACTGCAAGTACATGGAATGCAAGGGCACCCCGCGAGCCTCCTACTGGCTCATCAACGCGAAGGGCGACTCCGTCGGTACCATCAACAGCCTCGAACACAGCTACAAGGCCAAGAAGGACGGCCCCGTGTACCTGCGCTACCTGCAGCTCAATTCCAAGGCCCTCACCGACTCGAACCTCACCCTCAGGACGTTCATCCAGAGGCCTGGGTCGCTCGACTCCCTCAAGTTCTACAACGAGGCCAAGGACGAGACCTACACCACCAAGCGCGTCAAGGCCGGCGACACGGTGGTGCTCTCCGAGTTCGCCTTCCAGACCGTCCCCTACAAGACGAGTTCCAACGTCAAGTGGTTCGTGCCCTGCGAAGACCTGACCGTACTCGGCAACGCATCGTACCTGAGCCAGATCGAGAACTGCAAGGGTGAACAGGAGATATCCTCGTTCTACCTCATCGCGCAGTCCGACGCCACCGACAAGGACGCACGGCTCATCGCGCAGAGCATGGCCGACCCCCTCATGAGGGACACTTTGACCATAAACGTGCGCTAAATTGCCCGAAAAACGGGCAAAAGCCTTGAAAATCGCCCCAGAATTGCTATTTTTGGGGCCTAATCTTGCAAGTCGCGCCAAGCTCTGCCAATTTGCAAGTTGAACCAAAGAGCTTCCTCAAAGAGGTATAATATGTCCTCCTTCCGTGGACCGAAAGGCAAGGTCGCCCGCTCCCTGGGCATTGCCGTTTCTCAGAAGACTCAAAAGGCGCTCGACCGCCGCAACTTCGCTCCTGGCCAGCATGGTCAGAACCGCAAGAAGTCTGCTTCCGTTTACAAGCAGCAGTTGGTCGAAAAGCAGCGTCTCCGTTTCACCTACAACATTTCCGAAGCTCAGCTTGCCAAGGCATACAAGGAAGCTAACCGTCGTGAAGGTTCTGCCGGTGACAACCTGATGATTCTTCTTGAAACCCGTCTTGACGCTCTCGTCTACCGCATGGGTTTCGCCCGCACAATCTTTGCTGCCCGTCAGTACGTTACGCACGGCCACTTCACCGTGAACGGCGTCCGTAGCTTCTCTCCGGCCCGCCAGATCAAGGCCGGCGACGTGATCGCTATCCGCGAGCAGTCCAAGGAACACGTCCAGATCAAGGAAGCCGCTGCCAACGCTCCGGCCGCCCCTGAATACCTGAGCGTCGACACGAACAAGATCGAAGGTACGCTCGTGAAGCTCCCGCTCCGCGAACAGATCCCGGTCCAGCTCGAAGAACAGCTCGTCGTGGAATACTACTCCAGGTAAGTTCCTTGCAAACGCAAGTTTGGAACACCCTGCTTCGGCAGGGTGTTTTTTATCGCTTCTCTTCTATATCTATAATGCGCTCTAACTTATTCCACGGGTCTCTAGCGACCATCCAATAGTCACAGACATAGCGAATATCGATTTTTTCCGCGAAGTCCTTTTTGTCAATGCACTTGAAATCTCCGTCGAGGTTGTACGTTATGACGGAGCCGGAGCACACGACATTGCTCTTGGTCGAATCGCTTTTATAGTTCGCGCACAATTCAGCCAGTTTCGCCTTGCCGCACTTGGGGTGGCGTTCACGTATTGTCGCAACGCCTTCATTCAGGACCATATCGAATTCACCTGACTCACGATACGTAACCCTTATTTGGACGGTATCGCCATGAATCTTAAGGTCGCAGAAAGCCTGGAAGCCTTTATAGCACATCAACGAATCGTTAGCAGCAGGCACGGCATTATCCATACCATTCCAGAATCGCCCCCATTGTACCACGGCATCTTCCGCACGGCACCCTGCCGCCGTAATCCCTGCGCTGGAACTGCTTTCCGGGTGCGTGTCCCGAATAAACAGCATCTGCGGGAACTGCCCTGCAACATTGCTGGCGGCAGAGAGCGCAAGGACAATCGGGAATAATGCGTCACGGAATCTCATAAGGCTCAATATGAATATATATAATCACATTGCCGCACCGTACAAAAAAAACACCCGCAGGCCTGCAGGTGCTTTCTGTACAAACTAAATCGAACCAGGAGGGCCTACAGCAGGCCCTTCTTCGCGCTCTTCATCAGGTTCTTCACCTGCTTGCTCGTGAGCTGCGGGACTTCGGCGTCCTTCTGTGCGCGGGACTTGGGAGCACAATCCTCGCAGTAATGCTTGATGACCGTGCCGAAGCTTGCCGCACCGTCGGTCCTGTCGGTCTGGCGGCTACGGAATGCGCGAACGAGCGCCTCCCTGTGGCACTTGTCGCAGATACCCATCTTGGGTTCTGCCGGCTGCCTGGACCCGCGGTCCTTCTTGCCCTGTTCGTGTGTCATGTTCCAGGCCCTGCTCTGGGCCGCAATTTTCTGCGCAAAATGATCGTCTAAGAGGCTCATGCTATCTCCTTTTATTCTTCAATCTCTTTCAATATACAATCTTCGAGGAACAGCGACTGCAAGGTTATGCACAAAGAGGTGGGTTTGGCGTCTTCCGAATACAGGCTGCGGGCGAACTTGCCCCTTTCGAGCTGCTTTTCCTTGAAGTTTTCCGCATGGGCGGCAAAATCGAACACCTTCACGCGGTCGGGGTACTGGAGGGGGAATTCCCGGACGGCATCATTTATAGTATCTATCTGGTCGCGCGCATCGGGCAGGTAATCGGGGGGAATCGTCACCACCATGATTCCGGACTGCGTCTTGTTCACAAGTTCGCGCAACAGGTCCCCATAGTTTTCAGCGGTCTTCGCGCCGTCGCACGTCTCCTTCCTCAGGTCGCGGAGCCCGAGCCCGAGAACGATGCGCCCCGCCTTCTTGCCGATGATGTCGGATGCCGCGCGCTGGATGAGCTGCGGTATGGAAAGCGGCGTGGGGGCATTGATGGAAAACTGCATAGGGCGGCTGGGCGCCCTGCAAAGGAGCATCTCGGCACAGCGCGAGGCGACCTCGCCCTGCTCTCCAAAAAGTTCATCACCTATTATAAGTATCCTGTTTTCCACGTCAATAATCTACTCTTTATTGTCTGGTTTGACCACAAAAACGGCCCAAAAACCCTGTTTTTTCTCGCGGGAGACGATGCGGCACCCGTCCGCGACCAGCGCTCCGGGGACGTTTTCGACCGGAGAACCGTCGTCGAGCCGTATCTCGAGGACGCGTCCCCTCGGGTAACCCGCCATCACAAGCCTGGAGCGCACGGCGTTCCCGGGGCACACGACGCCCCGCAAATCCAGCACGTCGGGGAAATCCGCAGACAGACCCGCGGGCAGTGGTCCGGCCTTCGCGTTCTCGCAGAAGCCGGCAATCTCCCCGCAATGGTCGCCCGGATGCTCGAGCCAATCCCCGACCGGATAGTCAGGAAGGCGGGCGGCGACCACCCTCGACAGAGCCTCTTCGGGCGAAACGACCGTCCCGAGAGTCCTCCGGAACCACTCGGCACACGCGAACGAGACGAGCCTCCGAAGGGCGTCTTCAAACCCAGGTTCGCCGCGTTTGGCATCCATCCATCGCCAGAGCGAGTCCGTACTGTCCGATTTCCGTTCATCCATTTTTTTCTACCTGAATTTACAATTTAGTAACGCTTCGTCAGAAAAGGCACAAAATTGGGCATTTTTGTAAAAATTGTCTTTTTTATCAACATTTTTCGCATAAAATTCGCATAAAAAATAGCAACGAAATATGGCAAAGTAGCCCAATGGTTTCTATATTTGGCGCCAAGCATTCAAATATGCAAAGGTTTCGAAAACGATGAGTACTTTCCTTCTCTACGCAATGTTCGTAGTCTATGTCATCGCCGGCGTAGGATTGGTGATTTACGGGTTCAGTTGCTACTACAGCATATACCTATTCTTAAAGAATAGTCGCCATACTCGGCTTTCCGACCGCAAGAAGATTCTCAAGTTCTACCGAGAGCACTCCATCAACGAGCTCCCGCAGGTCACGACCCAGCTTCCCATCTTCAACGAAGCGAACTGCGTCGAACGTCTCCTCGAGGCGGTGTGCGCCATCGACTACCCGAAGGACAAGCACGAGATCCAGGTGCTGGACGACTCCACCGACGAGTGCTACGAAGTCGCCAAGAAGAAGGTCGAAGAACTTGCAGCCAAGGGCTACGACATCAAGCTCATCCACCGCACGAACCGTTCCGAATACAAGGCCGGCGCCCTCAAGGAAGCCATGGCCGTCGCGAAGGGCGACTTCCTCGCCATCTTCGACGCGGACTTCGTGCCCGAGAAGGACTTCCTGTTGAAGACCATCCCCTACCTGGTGATGGACGACCAGATTGGCCTGGTCCAGGGCCGCTGGGGCCACCTGAACCGCACGGAATCCGGTCTTACGCTCGCCCAGTCCATCGGTATCGACGGCCACTTCGTGGTGGAACAGTCCGCCCGTAGCTGGGGCAAGCTGTTCATGAACTTCAACGGTACCGCAGGCGTGTGGCGCAAGCAGGCCATCTACGGCGGTGGCGGCTGGGAAGGCGATACGCTGACCGAAGACATGGACCTTTCTTACCGTTCTCAGCTCGCTGGTTGGAAGATGAAATTCGTGTTCGACGTGATTGTTCCGGCCGAACTCCCCAACGACATCAACGCCTTCAAGGCACAACAGTTCCGCTGGGCAAAGGGCTCCATCCAGACGGCCATCAAGATTCTGCCGCGCGTGCTCAAGGCCAAGGTTCCTCTCCGCGTAAAGATTGGCGCCATCCTCCACACGACGCACTACTCCATCCACCCCTGCATGCTCTTTACCGCACTCTGCGCCTGGCCTCTGCTCGCATTCTTCGACCCGGTCGCGCACATCCCGAACTGGGGCTACACCGTCGGTTTCAGCTTTATCTTCCTCGCCGCTATCGCACCTTCCGTTCTTTACTTCGTGGCACAGCGCTGCTCCGGCTACACCGGCTGGAAGATCCGCCTCCTCAGCCTCCCCATCCTCATGGCGCTTGGCGTAGGCATCGCAGTGAGCAACTCCCGCGCAGTGTTCTCCGCAGTAATCGGTTCCAAGGGCAGTTTCGTCCGCACCCCGAAGAGCGGCGGCTCCAAGAAGAAGGCAAAGAGCCACTACGCACAGAAGTTCCCGTGGCAGGCCGTCATCGAACTGGGTGTCGGAGTCTACTGCATCTTCGGTCTTCTCGAATACATCGGCGCACAGAAGTTCATCATCGGACCGTTCCTCGCCCTCTACGCAGTCGGATTCCTCTCTGTGGGCGTGCTCTCCTTCATGCACTACATAAGCAACCTCTTCGAGATGCACAGGGTCCGCAAGGAAGCCCGCAAGGCCGAGAAAGAAGCCCTGCAGGCAGCATAAACCTACAGACGTTTAGCATTTGGGCATCCGCGGATTTCGCGGATGCTTTTTTGCATCTGGAGCAGGCGTTCGGAGGTAGCGGCGGCGTAGGCGTCGCGGCTGGCGACATACCCGCGGTAAAACGAGCCGTACATGCCGAGGGCGACGGACACGAGAATGCCGGCGGTAGCGAGCGCCACCATGAGTTCCATCAGCGTGAAACCCTTGCGCATCGCACAAGCCTCCTCAACGTAAAATTACCGGAGCGAACCTCGACCCATTGGAGCAGGATTTGTCCGGGAACCGGGGTGTATACAGCGCGGATTTTAATAGGAGAAACAACGTGGTAGGGCCTTGGGGCCGGGAGGGCATCTGCCCGCATCAAGACCGTATCGACGCAAGGCGGGAGCGATGCCGCGAGGGAATCGAGGTAAGCGACTGCGGCAACGGCGGAGTCGGCACGGGCGATTTCAGCGGAGGAGACGCGGTTGAAGGCACCGGCGTAGTGCCCGAGCGCCACCGCGCCGGCAGCAAGGACGGCGAGCGCGACGAGGACCTCCAGCAGGGTAAAGCCCTTGCGCTTATCGCTGGGCATGCAATGCTTATTGCAGGGGGCGGATTGCTTATTGCTGGTCATTGCCGAGCGGCCCTCCGGAAGACGACGCTCTCCCCGTCGAAGAACGCGGGAAGGAGCGCTAGGGCCAAGTCGCGCACAGTTCCGGGGAACGCGGCACCGGCAAGACTGTCGGGAGTATCGAGCACCACATTTCCGCCCGGTGCCGCGAGCACGCCCGCGAACGCGGCGTGCCCTGCAAGCGTCACGCTGCAGTCCCCGGAACCGATGGCAACAGCCACGCTCGGGAACCCGGCGCGCACACGGTCGCGCAACAGGATTTCCCGGCGCGCAGCAAGCATTCCCGAAAAGCGGAAGCGGGAAAACACCTCGATAGACCCGCCGGAATACACCTCCAGGCGGGTAGCGGAAACTTCCCCGCCGAGGCGGATGTCGCCATCCGCAAAGATGCGCAAGGTATCGAATCGGGCACGCCCCTTCACGTTCACGGAGCCATCGACCAGGAAGGCCGCAGAAGGGACATGCGTATCGAAATCGAGCGTAAGGTCGCCGTCGCTTACATGCAACGCGACGGAGGAATCGAGCCGGAAGAAGCGCCTGTTGCCGGAGACGGCGCGGAGCCTAGGCGTGGAGAGGATGCGCTCCCGCAGGTCCGTACGGTAGGCGGCGAGGGCGGCGAACCATTCCTCAAAGCGCCTGCGCGTATACCGCGTCCCGTATTCCGCACAAATTCGCTTGCCGCTCCCGCGGGCATGCTCCTTCCCTATCCCCTTGCCACCCGCAGGCACATCGCCCGCAGCTTCCAGCGGGGTGCACATGCGACCCCACAGGCCGTCACCGTCTCTCGCCACGTGCGGCAGACCCGCGAAATGCCCGTCCGGGAATCCCGAAAGGGCCGCAATGATGGCCGATTCAGCATCGTAGACCGCCTGCACGCTCGCGACATAGCGGGCAGTCTGCCGCGAAAGCCCTCCTGTCGCCCACAGTAGGCCCGCATAGAGTATCGTCAGCGCAAGGATAATCGCCAGAATGAAAGGAAGCGCAAACCCACGTTTATTGCCCATTGAACACCTCCATGCGGGTATCGCCGCACACGAGCGAAATTTTGTCCTTCCCGATGGCGGCAAGCACATAAGCCCCGACGGAATCGCCTACGCGGAGCCAAACGCGCTCTCCCCCGTCAACGCTCGCCTGCACCAGGCGCCCCTCGACCACGCCATACAGTTTCATGCCAAGCGCTGTACATTGTACTGCAGCATCGTTTGCCGCTTCTTCTTGCCGGGCAGAACGTTCACTTGTACGTACGGAGCGCTCGTGCGGCTTTTCTTCATAAAATTTCTCAACCGGTTCCGTTTCGTATGGAGTCCCAAATACAGATTCCGGTACCGGAGACAAATCCGGAGCCGGCCTCGTATATGCAATCCTATTGTCAAAGAAGTTCGCACCGCCCGCAAACGCGAAAGCCATCCCGGCCAAGGCAAGCAGGGCAATTTTCCTTTTCGCACGGGGCTTCAGGCCAGCGCATTCGTCAAGGTCCACCGCTTTCCAGAACGGATCTTTAACGGCCCGCCGCCCCCATTCGCGCCGCTCGCGCGCACCGCTTTCATCGAGGCAAAGCAGCTGTCTTGTCCAGGCTTCCGCCCTGGAGAAAAGGCCGTCCCGCTTCAAGAACTCGTCAAAACGCGCAATCCTCTCCTGCGCCGTTTCCATGTCATGGCGCGGTTCCTCGCTCCAGTGGCAAAGCCGGCCTTCAAAGAACACGAGAATATAGAGCCAGCCGTTATCCAAAAACGCGAACCGGCCGTTTCCGCCACATTCCCGCAGGCCGCCCCCGCAACAGGCATTCCCGCCGTCCGCACCCTCGCGCATCATTTTATCGGCGCAGCCATAGAGCATCGCCATGCGGGGCAATACGCGGTCGTAACGCCTGCGGAATTCCGCCACATCGGCTTCCGGGCGCATCACCAGGTAACGGTGCCTTCGCCCGTCCGTGCAGTTGAAGCTCACCATTTCCCGGAACACGTGCGCCGCGCACTCCCCACCCGAACAGGACTGTGCAACTGGCGGAAAATCCTCGGCATACCGCCTGCGAAGCGTAACCGGGTCCAGCACGCCGTCGAACCCCGTCACCACCTCCCAGGTCCACAGCCGAGCATCCGCAAAAGCAACCCGCACCCACATCAGAACTTCACCTCGGGCGTGATGAAGATAGCCAGCTCGCTCTCGTCGTCGACCTCGCTCACGTAACTGAACAGCCGGCCGATAAACGGGATGCTCCCGAGGAACGGGACCGCGTTCCGGACTTCGGATTTGCCTTTCCGTACGAGCCCGCCCAAGCAGAGCGTCTCGCCGCTTTTCAATGCGACTTTCGTCTTCAGGTTGCGCGTGCTGATATCGCGAGGGCCGTCGCCGCTCGAACGCCCCGCCGTCTTGATTTCGGGCGAAATGTTCAGCGTGATGCTCCCGCCCTGCGTAACCGTCGGGGTAATTTCCAGCGAGATGCCGTCATTGAACGAGCGGTAGTCCGTAATCGGGTAACCGTCCGCGGAGACCTGGCTCACAAGGTAATACACCGTGTTCGTCACGTTCAGTTCCGCCTTCGAGCCGTTCAACGTCGTAAGCCGCGGGCGCGCCAGAATTTCGGCCCTGTTGTTCTCTTCCATCGCGGCAAGCTCCATCTCGAAACGCGCCGGGAGAATCCCGATTTTCCCGAACGCGCCCGAACCCGAAACGTCCTTGCCCAGGAAATCCATGAACCCGCGCACCCCCAGGTCGTTCTCGCCCGTCTTGCGCGTAGCCCCGCTATGCAGGCCAATCTCGAAGTTCCGCCCGCGTTTGAATTCCACAATCACGCACGATATCGTCACCTGCATGGGCGCCTTGTCGAGCCGCTCGAGGATTGCGACAGCATCCGCGATTTCGGAAGGCGACCCGCGGAGCATCAGCGCGTTCTGCTCCTTCACCTCCGACACGACAAGCCCCGAGCCGAGCAAAAGCTTGGAAAGCTGCGCCATGAGCTGTTCCGGAGCAGCCTCTTTCAGCGGGTACAATTCCGTACGCGAAAGCACATTCTTCGCACCGCGCTCCGCTACAAACAAAGTATTCGAGTCCAGCGCATAGGTGTAGCGGCTCCCGCGAAAGAGCGACTGCAAGAGGTGCGCAAGCGGCACGCGGTCAAACCGCATCTGCAAAGACTCGTGCACTTCGCCATACTGGACCAGATTGAGGTTCGCCACACGCGCACACTCCTTGAGGAACACATCCAGCGGAGTGCCGTCCAGTTCCACGGAATAGAGCGAATCGTCCTGAACGATATCCGGCACGGAACTTGCGGAAGCCGTGCCGTTCGTACCCGAGCCACCCGCACCCGCGGGCATATTGCGAGGCCGCTCCACCCGGAAGCATTCCGCATCGCGACGCACACGGAAGCCATGCGATTCAAGCAGAACACGCAACGCCGTCCCTGGCGGGACCGCGTCAAGCCTGCCGCTCACAAGGCCCGCGACCTCCGGGGAAGCGACCACGTTCAAGCCCGTATTCGCGGAAAAGTCCCGGATAAACTCGCGGACGTCGCGCTCCCGCACGTCAATCGACACCAGCGAATCCCTGACGTCGAAATAATTCTCCCCGCGCGCCCGCTCCTTGCGAATATGGAAGACCGTCCCGTCGCGAACGAGTTCGAGCCCGAGGGTAGAGCACAGCGACGTGAGGCCCTCCAGAAGTCCCACCCCATCGAGGTGGAACGTCACCCGGGCTTCCGCGTCGGCATCTACGAGCACGGGCACGCCGTAGGCAAGCGACACCGAGCGCGCGACATCCTGCAGGCTCGCGTCCACGAAATCGAGCGAAACCTTGTCCGGCAAAAGGCGCTCTTCGCTCCAGGCGCGCCCGAGACATAGCAGAAGGAATAGGACGATGCTTGCAACCGCCGGCATAAAACAGCCGCGGCTCCCGTCCATGTTTTTGCGAGGCACAAGGCCTCCTAGATTTTTACGATATATAAGTAAAGGGCGTCACACGACAGCCGACACAACCCGAAAAACCGGATTGAGAATAATCTACAAAAAAGGTATCCGGAAAAACAAGCGGTGCGATTTTTTTGAAATTTCGCCGAAAAACGCAGCAAACTTTTTGCGCGGTTACATGCTCACGAACTTGCGCATGCTTAAGACTGCCGTAAGCGCGCTCAGAACAAGGCAAACGATTACGGTAACCGCGGGAATAAAAAGCCCGCCCAAGAACACCTCATGGAAAAGCTGCACCAGCAAGAGGAGCGGAACCACGACGAACAGCGAAAGGTGCGTCGCCGCGCGTACCGTCTTTACTCGAAGCGAAAGCAGCAGCGAGAACGAGGTCGTAAGAAGCGTCGCGGAAACGGCCCCCAAGATGGAAGCAAGCGCTTCCGTCCGCGAAATTTCCGGATGCGAGATCCAGTAACCGAGTTGCGCCAGAAGCGCGAATACGAGCGGGAACGGCACCACCGCCAGGAGCTTGCCCCAGAACAGTTTCGAAGGAGCGATCGGAGAAAGCTGAAGGAGTTCGAGGGAATTGCGCTCGCGTTCACCCGCAAAGGAATCGCCCGCAAGAGGGGAACCCATCGGGGCCATGAGGCAACCGAGCAGGAGCATCATGTAGCCTTCCATGCCCTGCATAATCTGCCCGCCGTAACGCGAAACCGCAATCGCCTGGCTCGCCGCGAGAATCACCGGCGGGATGATGAACGGAATCCAGAATCGCGGGTCCCTGAAAATCAAGCGGATTTCGTGTCTAAAAACGTGGAGCATGGGTTCAGGAGAAAAGATAGATTTATTCGCGTCAAAAGTGGGCTAAGGCGCAGTAAAAACATTTATTATCGCTTGTGGAACTAGATGAAATTGGGTATATTAGGGAGGTAAATTTATAGAGGCTCTTATGAGCCGAGAAAACACCCAAAAGGCCCCGAAAAGGGCCTCTTTTTGTTTGCGATAAAAAAAATTAAATGAAAAACATATCAATGAACAACGGGATTGCAGCCCCAGTAAAAAAAGCCATCGCCATCTTCATAGCGATAACGAAAGGAGGACATACCAGATTCTCGACTTTCGAAAATTTTTTATCAAACGTTTCAAAATTCATACATCACCTCCATAGTTAAAAATACACCTTTTTATCGCCAAAACGATACAAAAAGTTCCCATTTATGGAACATGTTTTTATGCAACAAAATGCCGAAGAGGCCTTGCATACCGAACAGAATCCGAAAAAGCACCAATTACAACATAAACAATAGATACAGGAATATTAAACGCCAAAATCAGACACGGGCCATAATAAACAGATTCAGAATCACCAAGAAAAAACGCTCCAACTATAGAAAGAACTACTGTAATAGCGATTCCCGCAACCCACATTTTAGAAGCATAAAGACCTCTTTCCGTCCTAAACAGCGCAGGACCTTCGACAAAAACACTTTCAATAGTGTACGTATAAGCATAAAAAGGCAACAAACAAAAAAGATACACTCCAAAATTATCCGTCCAAACCGGAGAAAGTACCCCGCACAAAAAAAGCAAAACAGGAACAACAACGCAAACAAAAACTATTTTGCGTTTCGAGGCGACCTTTCTAACAACGCCCATCTTCATGTCATTTACCATTTTCATTTTAAGCCTTCCTACACATATATATACAAAAATCATGCCAAAAATAAACAAATCACGTAAAAACAGCTTTTTATCTTATAGAGGCTCTTTATGAGCCGAGAGAAAACCCATTTATATTTTTGAACTCTTTGCCTCATAGGGTCACCGCACATCAATTCCATAAAAGACTCCTCGCACAAAATATATATAAAGCAAACGTCAAAAAATGTCAATAACAAATACTCCACACACAAAAAAAAATAACCATAGCCCCATATATCAATCCTTTTTGTTTTTCAGCACCCAACCGCTTGCGGAACCAATGCAAAATGGGTATATTAAGGAAGGTATACTTATAGGGGATCTTTACAAGCCTCAAAAGCATTTCAAAGGAAGCCCGCAGGGACTAACAGTCACAAGGGCTTCCACCCGCCGAAGCCAACATTAATCCATTTGTCGCTTGCGGAACCGAATAAATAAAAGTATATTCAGAAAATGGATCCTAGCCGAGGGCTGCTTCTAGAACTTCGTTCATTAGCGTCTGGTAGCCCACGCCATCAGACGCAGCCTTCTTCTTGTAGCCCTCAATTACGCGCACGGGAATGCGTATAGTGACGGCCTTTGACGCCTTCTCGGCCTTCCTTGCCTCGCTCCTGGCCCGTGCCATGGCAAAAAACTGGTCGGGAGTCATGTTCTCTCCGACGAAACCGCGTCCGGAATCCACAGCCTCGCGCATTTCGTCACCGAAGTCATGTTTCTTGTAGAAATCAACGTCCATGCTTTTCTTCATAGAGCCTTATCTCCTTTCCATGCGCCCTTCGGGCTGTGATTACCTTTCCCGTATTCCTGTTCGCGACGATTGTCCAGAGCTTTCCATCCCACTTTCCAGTGATGAGTTCGGCCTCCTCGTCGTGATTTGACGGCGCCGACACGAACTTTCCCTGGAGGATGCGAAACATCATCTCAGGGTAGATGCTCCTTTCGTCAGCCTTTTCAAGTCCATGCTTTCCGATTTTCATTGTAAATATAATCTGTATTTACACTTTTGTCAATACATTTTTAGACGTTTTTCAGTGAATTTACTCCACTAACTATAGAATCAATATATTTATTGGAGGAAATCAATCATTCCGCAGCCCTGCAAGAACATCGAAAACAAACCAGGCAATCAGCCCACACAAAGCGAGAACGCCTCCAACAAAAGACCAGACAGCCAAAGCTCCGCTCAACAAGTCATTGTACATCAGCCAAAACGAAACAAGCATCACCAACGCAAATGACACGGGGGTCAAAAGACGAGCCTTATGCAGAAAACGGCCAGCAGGCTTCAAAAACACAAGCCACACAAAAGCCCATAAGAAGCCGAAAGCAAAAGCCACAGCCTCTATCACTAGCACAACTATCGCACCTACACACATTGATTCCATAAAAGACTCCTCACGCAAATATATATAAAACAACCGTCAAAAAATGTCAACAGTCACAAGGGTCTCCACCCGCCGCAGCCAACATTAATCGTTTTTCGCTTGCACAATCCCTTAAAATAGCATATATTCAAAACAAGATATTTTCAAGAGAACAAAATGAACGACAATATCATCATTACAATCATCATAGCGAGTTCCCTCATCTTCCTTGGTTGCACAAGCTTTTTTCTCAAGAAAATTTTCTCTCCCTGGCTCCAGTGCAAATTTTCCAACGCCAAAATAAGCATCTTCCAGCTTATCGGTATGTGGCTCCGTAGAGTTCCGCTAGAAACAATCGTCGAAGCGTACATCTACAGTTGCAAAGCCGGTATCCCTATTGACATAAAAACACTTGAAGCCCATTGCCTTGCCGGAGGCAATGTACTAAATGTTGTCCATGCACTCATCTATGCAAAAGACTCACTCATCAAGCTTGACTTCAAGCAAGCCGCAACCATGGACCTTGCCGGTGGAAACGTACTCGAAATTATAAAGGGATATCAGGACAAGAAGCTCCGCGAATTTCTCGAAGATTTAAAAAATCCATAAAATTAAATTCAACAGCATCTGTGGAATTGAATGAAATTAAGCTTAGATTTATAACGGCTCTTCATGAACCTCAAAAAGCATCCCAAAGGAAACCCGCAGGGACTAACAGTCACAAGGGCTTCCACCCGCTGCAGCCAACATAAATCCGTTTTTCGCTTGCGGAACCGATGCAAAAAGGGTATATTTATTCAGACTTTAGGAGAAAAACGATTATGGCCGTGTCTTTAGATGAATTCAAGAAAGGGATGGAACGTCTTGATGTGAGAGACTTCCGTACAAAAAAGATATGGCGTGCTTTTGAATATTACAAGACCGATCGAAAAGCTGGCGTTAAAACGTCTGTTATGTTAGGTTATTCAGGTTATGAAGACGTGTTTATTATAGATGTATTCGGAGTTTCTATTTCTTTTAAAAGCATTGAAAAGGAGAGAACACCTTTCCTGAATAAATATCGTTTTATCAGTGGCGAGCCTTCTTCTACTATTGTGTGTTCTTTTATGAAGAAATTAGAGGATTGTCAATTAAAAATCACCAAGCCAGAGCATATTGAAATGTTGTTAGGCAAGGTTCAGACTATATTGAATGAGGATATTTTTCCTTTTGTTGACCAATATTCTAATATAGATGAGGTGGCTAAGGAAATTGCAACAAAAAAGCGGAATGACTTGCCTTTTGATATCACCTGTCCTTGTCCACAAGCTACGGCAATGCTCTTTTTGAAGCAGACCAACAGCCCAGTTTATAAGGATAAGCTGCGGGAAACAGCAGAAGACCTGAAACAATATGTCGAAGGCGATGCAAAAGAAAATGGTTTAGAATTAGCAGAAAGCTCGATTGACGTGTTAAAAATGTTTGAGGAGCTGCTGCACGATGATTTGGAAATGGTGGAATATGACTTCCATCATGATTTCTTCTTATAAATGCTCTTTATGAGCCGCAGGAAAACAATGGAACACAAGGAAAATAGGGACATCGAATCGAAAAAAAACAATAGCGAACATCCGGCGGGCCGGTTCATGTGGAGCGCAGCCCTCGGCGGTCCCATCGTATCATGGATTGTGCACATGAAGGAATTGAAGGGGGCCTCCTTCTTTGCCGTTTTGCTGGCAGTAAACCTCATATTTGTCGTAGGATATAAATTTGTTGGAGGTCTCTGGGATTATAAGGAACATCCGTTACTTGCCCTGCCGCTTTGCCTCGGTTATATTGTCGCCCGCTCCTGTGCGTTGGGACTTGTCGGCGCAAAGAAAATGCAAAGCGAAGCGCCCAATTACAATGCGCAAGATTACCGCCGCCGCGAAAAATGGGGTATTATTTTTGGCGCACTTTACACGGGTTTGGCGATAGTCGAGGGAATTCTAGGCACCCATTAACACCATGAAGCGAATCTTCGCCCTTCTTTATGAGCCGTAGGAAAACATGATTGCAATTCTATGTGTGATAGACTTTCTTTGGGGACTGGTGATTTTCCCGGTATTCAACACCCTAAAAAAATGGGTTGAAAGCACCAAATCTCTACCACTGGGAGCAGTAATCAATCTTTTAGGCAGTTCACTCTTAGCGGTGGCAGCGCCTTGCGGCATTATACTTCCCATTGTTGCTTACATTATTGCTAAAAATCTTTTTAAAAGCCCCAACCATGGAGATGTCTTGTTATGGAGCTCGCTCTCTTTTTGGGGTGGGATACTGGCTTACGCGTTCCTAAAGCGCAACGCAATCAAGTCATACATCCAGGATGTCCACCAGCGAGAAAGCACGCACGATACACCTAGCGAACAGGCCATAGAAATTATCGAAAAAGACTGGCGCTGCAGAAAATGCGGAACGCCCCAAAAATATCCTTACGAAAGAAATTCACCGATGTACGGCAGCCCGTTGTTCATCTGCTCCAAGTGCGGTACGGAACAGATTGATTACGGGCGTTTGGAACCCGCCTTGGATCGCAGTTTCGGCAATTGGAATGTAAGGCATATTTCCATAAAGGTAAATGTTATTTCGTTTGTCGTTTCGGTGGCATTGCTGATACTGATTTTAAATATTCCGGTTTCATCCCGCTATATTTTGTGCGGCCTCCTTTTTTGTACTACAACGGCATTCGTATCAAGCGTGATAATAACGATTGAGAGTTTGCTGAAGAAAAAGCCAAACTTTATCAAAAAGTCTGAAGCTCGCTTGCAAGACAAGGATTATGTAACGCTGTTACGTAAACACGGCTACGAAGTTCCCTATAAATCCTAAATAATTATGAGCAGAGAGGGAGTTTCCTTCAGCTATTCCACAAAAATAAAGGTATATTAAAGAAGTAACTTCATACCGGAGAAAATTTGTGGAAGTCCAGTACATCAACAGAATCGTCATCGTCGCAATAGTCTTTATCATCACCGTCATCGGTTTGTTCTTTCTGCAAGTACTCTTCCAATGGATCAAGGCCTTGCACTCCAACGTAAATGTGAGTTATTCCAGACTTGTCAGCATGAGACTGCGCAAGGTTCCAGTACAGACCATCATTGAAGCGTACGTCCTCGGCCGCAGCGAAGGCTTCCCTATCGAATTAGACCTACTTGAAGCGCATTACCTCGCCGGAGGCAACGTACTCCGCACAGTTCAGGCTGTCATTGCGGCAAACAAGGCCAACGTCAAGCTCGACTTCAAGGAAGCCGCGGCACTCGACCTTGCCGGAGACGGAATGCTCGAGGTCGCAAAGAACATCGCAAAAAACAAGCCGTTCAACGGCATCATATAACAGTCAACATTTTCAGGCAAGAATTTTACATTTACCTCCATTACTAGGACAAAATTATGGATTCAAAAAGATTTACGGCATTTTTCATAGACTTTCTCATTACGGCAATGATAAACAACATTCCGTTCATGATTCTCATCATTCTGCCCTCTATGCAGGGCGGCGCACCCATGTCTCCGCAAGACACCATGATTAGGGCACTTCTCTCCTCTTTAATCGCCATGCTCTACCTAGTCTTCCGCGATCTTCCGAGCTGCGGAAGCATCGGGAAAATGGCAATGAAGCTAAAGATCGTCGATGCCGAAACAGGGGAACCCGTATCGGCCGGCAGAAGAATTCTGCGCAACATTCCCTGGCTATTGAACTGGATTGAAATTCTCACTTTCGTTTTCACAAAAAAACGAATCGGTGACAGAATTGCCAGGACCGATGTCGTGGCGAAATAGCCATTTGTTTAATCAACTGGAATTTGGTATATTCAAAAATATAATCCAAAGGGATTCTTTGGGAATTAAAGGGGTTTTCATCTAATGAAAGTATCGTCGTTCTTTTATTTCGCAAATTTTTGGCTCAAGACAGTCCTTTTCAAAAAGAAAGATCCGATTCTAGGCACCGTCATTGTAACCGACCGCTGCAACCTGAAATGCAAGCACTGCTCCGTCAACAACATCACTTCGATAATGCATCCCTACACCCAGATCAAAAAGGAGATGCAGACCCTGTACGACATGGGCGCCCGAATCCTATTCTTCTGCGGCGGCGAGACGTTCTTGTGGAGAGACGGCGATTTGACCGTCAGGGACCTGGTCATCGAAGCCAAAAGAATGGGCTTCATGATTGTCAACGTGGTCACGAACGGAACACAGCCCATCGACTTGCCCGAGGCGGACCTGATTCTGCTAAGCCTTGACGGCGACAGGGAACGCCACAATGCCATCAGAGGCAATACATTCGACACCATCATGGAGAATGTCAAGAACGCCACCGCAGACAACATCTGCTTCTACATGGCCATCAACCAGATAAACAAGGATGCCGTGCGGGATGTCTGCCAGATTGCGAAGGATACGAAAAACGTGAGGGCGGTCTCGTTCAATTTCCACACGCCTTATCCCGATACGAGAAACCTATTCCTGTCCAAAGACGAAAAGCAGAAGATTGCAGACACCATCTTACAGATGATGGACAAAGGGTACCCGATATTCAATCTCAAGGCCTCCCTCCCGTACCTCGTCAACAACAGCTTCCCCACCCCATGCTACCAGTGCCTGGTCATCGAAGACGGCAAGATTTCGGTATGCGGAAGGTGCATCGACGTTCCGGGACTTTGCGAAGAATGCGGCTACTTCTTTGTCGCGGAATACACCCTGCTTTTCAGGGGCAATTTAAGAATCGCATTCGAAGCGGTAAGGACATACCTCAAGTACGTGTAGGCCAACGAGAGTTTTTTGAATGAGTTTGAGAACGACCTTAACTAGAGCGTGGCTGACCCGATCCTTTAAGCCTTTTTTATTCAAGAACGAATACGATGATTTTCTCCCCTTCGAGGAATGCGAGAATCTCGGTCTCTACGTCCATATCCCTTTCTGCAAGAGCATCTGCACATTCTGCCCCTATTGCAAGACTATCTATAACAAGGAACTGTGCGACCGCTACATAGACGCGCTGATAAGGGAAATCCATAAGGTCGGCGGTCAATACAAAGGCAAGAAAGAAACGACCAGCCTGTATTTTGGCGGCGGCACACCTGCCCTAATCGCAGATAGAATCGGCGAAATCATAGAAGCGATTCAGGAACATTTTACCGTGACCGAAGGCGTCGGCGTCGAACTGCACCCCGACAACGTGAATGTCGAAACACTCCAAAGGCTGAAAAATGCGGGCGTTACAAAACTCAGCATAGGCATCCAATCGTTCCAGGAGAAATACCAGAACATTCTCGGGCGAAAGAAAGTCGATGCAAACAAATTAAAGGAAGCCCTGAGCGCCGTGGAATTCGAAACGGTTTCGATGGACTTCATCTTCGCACTCCCCGACCAGACTTACGAAGACATCAAGGCGGACGTGGATACCGCATTCGAAAGCGGCGCAAACCATGTTGCGATTTACCCGTTCATCGACTTTTCCTTTACCAAGAGCAAAGTGAAAACGATGCCGAAAAAGCAGAAAAAGGAGCTGCTGGACCGAATTACCGCCTACTTCAACGAGAAGGGATACCACCGCAGTTCCATCTGGACATTCTCGAACAAGAAAGAAGCCAAATATTCCTCCATGACCCGTGACAGTTTCCTCGGGTTCGGATGCTCCGCCACGACGCTCCTTCAAAAGCAATTCAAGATAAATACCTTCTCCGTAGAGGAATACTGCAAGAGGATTGACAGCGATAAGCTGCCGACATCTTTAACCATCCGCTTCACGCCAAGGCAGAGGATGGTGTATTACCTATTCTGGACGCTTTACAGCATGCAACTGGACGAAAAGAAATTCGAGCAGTTCTTTGGTGTCCCGCTCCAGAAAATGTACAGTTTTGATTTCTGGCTAGCACAGAAACTCGGTTTCCTGACAAAAGAATACGGCGTCTATTCCACGACCATGAAGGGAGCCTTTTACTACCACTACTACGAGCAGTTCTACACGCTCTCTTACATCGACAAGATGTGGGGAATCATGCGAAAAGAAGCGTTCCCGGAAAAGATTGAGTTTTAGCGATGCAGCAGGATGCGGTCAGTACGAGCTTGACGAAGACCGTTGTGTCTGCGCACTCGATAGCAAATCTCTACCGCCCCCTGAACTCGAAGATCCTGGCATGAACGGTTTGCCCGGATCCGGCTCATGCACAACTTCGTAAGTACTATGCTTGGCATAAACAGTGTAATCAATATACTTGATATTTTCAAGCTCAGATCCATAACTTATAGCGAAATCAGACCAGCAGAGACAATTGGCACTAGCCTCCTCATCAACAAATTTCATGACCAAGGTGTCCCCAGACATCGTCTTGGATAGGGTGCCTCCTAGCCTACTACAGTTATCTACAACATAATACAGCGTGCCCGAGTATCTTCCGTTCGAATCCGGCTGCATATACGCCTTGGTGGCAGGCGTCGGGACCTTCCCCATCGGATAATCCGCAAAACACCTTGTCGACACCTCGACATCCAATTCTTGTGGCCCAGAAGACGAAGAAGCCTCTTCTGTAGACGAGCTGCTGTTCACAGCCGTCGTATCGGCCGACTGCGAGCTAGACGACTCTTCAACGGCTTCCGAAGACGATTGAACTTTTTCCGATGAAGAACTTTCCTGCTCTACTGAAGAAGAGGATTCGGAGACTTTATTGGACGAAGAAGAGTCCTTGCTTTTCTTTGATGACGAAGAAGATTTTTCCGACGAAGAAGACGGAGTTTCGTCTACAGAGCTCGAACTTTCAAGTTCTGGATCTACAGAATTTGAGGATGAAGGCGAGTCATCGCCACAAGCTGCGAGCGCCAAGGCAAGAACCGCGCCAAAGACAAACGATTTCTTCATAGGAATTTCCTTCTATTTTACTCATCCCTCATTAAATAATATAATCATTTTTTAAGCACTTTGTTTATAAAAAATGATAAAAAGGAGATTGCCGACACTGAGGCCGGATAGCAATGATACGAAAATGGCGGCTCAAGGCCGCCTTTTTTAATTATTGTCTCGTAAGAGTCTTGTACTTAATCGGCTTCGGGTTGTCGGCATCTTCGCCGAGGCGCTTGCGGCGGTCGGCTTCGTATTCGCTCCAGTTGCCTTCGAACCACACCACCTTCGAGTCGCCTTCGTAAGCGAGGATGTGCGTGGCGATGCGGTCCAGGAACCAGCGGTCATGCGAAATAATCACGGCGCAGCCAGCGAACTTGAGAATTGCCTGTTCCAGAGCCTGCAACGTTTCGATGTCCAAGTCGTTCGTCGGTTCGTCGAGGAACAACAGGTTACCCGGCTTCTGCAGGTTCTTCGCCATGAGCACGCGGTTGCGTTCACCGCCCGAAAGCGTCGTGAGCTTTTTCTGCTGAGCAGCGCCCGTGAAGTTGAAAAGTCCGCAGTAAGCGCGGCCATTCATCTTGCGGTCACCCACCATGATTTCGTCGTTACCGCCGGTAATTTCTTCCCACACGGTCTTGGAATCGTCGAGGCTGTCACGGCCCTGTTCCATACTGATGATTTCGACGGTTTCACCAATCTTGAGCGTACCGCCATCGGGCTTTTCCTGGCCCGTAATCATCTTGAACAAAGTCGTCTTACCGGCACCGTTGGGGCCGATAATGCCCACGATGCCGGAGCGCGGCAGGTTGAAGTTCAAGTCGTCGAACAGCACCTTGTCGCCAAAGGCCTTCTGCAAGTGTTCCGCCTGGATGACGATATCGCCCAAGCGCTTGCCGTTGGCAATGTGGATTTGCGCCACCTTGATCTGCTCGCGGGAATCTTCGGCAAGCAATTCTTCGTAAGCCTTGAGACGGGCCTTGCTCTTGGCCTGGCGCGCCTTCGGGCTCTGCTTGACCCATTCCTGTTCGCGGGCCAAACGCTTCTGCCTGTCGGACTCGCCCTTCTCTTCGCCACGGAGGCGTTCGAGCTTCTGGTCAAGCCACTGGGCGTAATTGCCTTCCCAAGGAATGCCGCGGCCGCGGTCGATTTCCAGAATCCAGTTCGTCACGTTGTCGAGGAAGTAACGGTCGTGCGTCACGAGAATCACGGAGCCCTTGTATTCGCGGAGGTGGCGTTCGAGCCAGGCAACCGTTTCGGCATCCAGGTGGTTCGTCGGTTCGTCGAGCAACAGCAAATCCGGTTCTTCGAGGAGCAGGCGGCAGAGGGCCACGCGACGCTTTTCACCACCGGAAAGGTTCGTCACCGGCCAGTCGCCCGGCGGGCAGCGGAGAGCGTCCATTGCAATTTCGATATTGCGGTCAAGGCTCCACAAGTCCTGCGCGTCGATGATGTCCTGGAGCTTCGCCTGTTCGTCGAGGAGCTTGTTCATCTCGTCATCTTCCATGGGTTCGGCGAACTTCATGGAAATTTCGTTGAAGCGGTCGAGCACGGCCTGCTTCTTGGCCACAGCCTGCATCACGTTTTCCTTGACGGTCAAGTTCGGGTCGAGCTGCGGTTCCTGCGGCAGGTAACCCGCGGTGCGGCCCGGCTCGATCCAGGCTTCGCCCTGGAATTCCTTGTCAATGCCCGCCATGATGCGGAGCAGCGTAGACTTACCGGCACCGTTCTGGCCGATGATGCCAATCTTTGCGCCGTAGTAGAAACTGAGGGAAATGTCCTTCAGCACCTCCTTGTTAGGCGGGTACGACTTGGTCATCTTGTACATGTAGAAAACGAATTTTTCTGCTTTATTTTCGGCCATAGGGGCTCCAGAGGGGGTTACAAATGTTTAGATCCTTCGACTTCGCGCTTCGCACTCAGCCCAGGATGACGCATCCATATCGTTAACGATTGTTCAGATAATCAAGAACCTTGCTCGTAAGGTCGTTTTCCTTCTTCCAGAAGAGAACGGAACCAGTCGCGCGGTCCACGACCATGTCGTAGCCTTCCTGTAGGGCAATCTCGTTAATCGCCTTGCGGATAAGCTGGATAATCGGCGCACTCACCTTCTCGTTCTGCGTGATGAGTTCGCCCTTACGGCCGTACACGCGGTCGATGAACGTCTTGAGTTCGGTATCTTTCTTGTTGTATTCCGCTTCAAGCTCGCGCTTCTTCTCGTCACTGAGCATCAGCATCTGCTTGTCGAGTTTTTCCTTGATAGCGGAAAGTTCCTTCTGCAACAGGTTCGCCTGCTGTTCCCACTTGGCCACCTGGCGGTCATATTCTTCCTGGGCCTTCTTCGTGCCCTTGTAGCCGTCAAAGATGAGCTTGGAGTCCACATGCGCGATACGAAGGCCGTCTTCGGCAAAGGCCGCGCTTGCGAACACCATCATCAAAACGATTAGAAACTTACGAATCATAGAGCCTCCTAATTCCCTAGAATCCCTGACCGATGACAAAGTTGAATTCCATATCGCCCACCTTGTTGCGCTGCAGGCCAGTGTAAGTCTCACCCACATCGAGCGGCCAGGCAAAGTCGAACCCGATAATACCGAGCATCGGCACCACTACGCGGAAACCGAAACCGATGTCCTTCTTGAGGCTTGTCGGATCCCATTCGCTGAGCGGGTTCCTGCTCGGCTTAGCCACCTTCGTCTTGGGGTCATAGCGTTCACCGAACACGTTACCCGCATCGAAGAAGAACGGCAACAGGTAGAACGTCTGCGGCACGATTCCCAGCTGGAGTTCAGCACCGATGTACTGGTAGCTGCGGCCCAGGCGGCGGTAGCCGATAGAGCCCGAGCTGTAACCGCGCATGGTACCTTCGTAACCCATCACGCCGCCCATCGTGTAGAGCGTGCGGTATTGCAGCTGGTCGCCGAAAATGACGCCGTATTCGTTGGTAAGCGCAATCGCGAGGCGGTCGCTGAACAGCGGGAACCACCACTTGATGGTAAGTTCCGTCTTAATGAAGCTAAAGTCACTGAAGAGCAAGTTGTCGGCCACCTGCACGTCGAGCACATAGCGGGAGCCTTCCGTCGGGAACTGCGGCAGGTTCTTGTCGTCACGCACGATGCGGAAGTTGATGGCAGATTCGATACCGGTGTAGACCACGTAGCTGTCGTCGATGTTCGGGCCCTGCTTGTTCATGAGCCAGCTGTAACCGACCTGACCGTAGAAGTAGTCATCGGGCCACTTGAGGCGCTTACCCACATACACAGAGCCACCGTAACGGGTGATGTTCGGGTCGCCGTAATCTTCCATGTTCCACCAGGTGTAGCTCAGGCTTGCACCGAGGGTAATCGGCTTGTCCAGGAGCCAGGGTTCCTGGAAGCTGATGGAGGCGCTCTTCTTGTCGGCACCGTATTCCACATTCAGGCTAGCCGCCTGACCGTCACCCATACAGCAGTTCGGGATGGAGATACTTGCCGTACCCACAAGACCGTCGCTCTCGCTGTACGACACGCCCAGACTGAACTGGCCGGTCCCCGCTTCCTTCTCCTGCACGGTGAAGTCGAGATCGACTTCCTGTTCGCTATGGATCTTGATATCGGGAACAACCATGTCGAAGTAGTTGAGCTGCATGATTTCGCGGAAGCTGCGTTCCAATGCGGACTGGCGGTAGGTGTCGCCCGGGTACAGGCGCACTTCACGGCGGATGACCTTCTCGTTGGTCTTCGTGTTGCCGTGGATGTAGACCTTGTGGATGCTTGCCGGCAAGCCTTCGCGCATGCGGTACGTGAGGTTCACCACGGAGTCGTTCTCGAACGTACGTTCTTCGTCGAACTGGGCAAACAGGTAACCGTCTTCGCGGTACACATCAATCAAAGCCTTGCGGGAAGCTTCGTACAAGTACTGGTCGAACACGGAACCGCTGTCGAGGCGGAAGGCATAGTTCAGGACCTTGTCGTTCAGCACCTCATTGCCGGAGAAGTGCACACTGCCCATGTAGTAACGGCGGCCTTCCACCATGCCGATGTGGATGCAGATGGCACTCGAGGTCTTGATGTTGTCGTACTTGTTCAAAAGCGGGAACATCTCTTCGATGATGTAGCGCACCAAGAGCTTCTCGTCGTATTCCGAGAGCTTCTTGATTTTCTTGAGCGAATCAATCTTCGGATTGTTGAACTTGTTCCCCTTCACGATATTGAGCAATTCCTTGCGGGAATCCTCATAGCGGATAATGTCGTTCAAAAGCTTCAGGGCGTCTTCTTCTTCCTTGACCTGCGGGAGAGGACGCGTGACGTAACTGTGGCTGGCGGCTTCCCTCGTCCGGCGGAAGAAGTGCGAGACCTGCATGGTGGGCTTGCCCGCCATCTTGTACATGGCCGACGTGGGGTCAGACATGGCACGGTTCAACTGGTCGTAAAGCGGCTGGAGGCGTTCCCCGACCGGCACCATACGTCCCAAGTAGAACAGGCAGCTGGAGTCCGGCAGGTATTCGGCGCGGTAGTCCGTAAGTTCGGCATCCAGGAAACCGAAATGGCGGATAGCGTTAAGCACCGTATCGCGGTCGGCCTCGAACACGTTTTCCTTGAACTCGCCACCGCCATACCACTGGTCCACCTTCGTGAGCATGTGATCCGTGATATCCTCGTAAGGCACATTGTCGTTGCCCTCGATTTCGATGCGGCGCACCTTGACCTTCTCGCCTTCGCGGATAATGAAGGTCACCTGGTTCTTGTTGTCGTCGACTGGAGTCTCGCGGTAGCCAACTTCGGCCAGCAGGAAGCCTTCGGAATGGTAGTGGTCGATCATCGCCTGGCGGTCGCGTTCGAGCTGGCTCTTGCTGTAAACCTGTCCGGGAATCAAACGCAACTTGAGGCGCAGGTCGTCCTCGGAAATTTCGTCGCAGCCGTCCAGAATGGCGGTATCGAGCGCCGGCAGTTCCTTGATCTTGAAAATGAGGTCCACCTCGGTACTGTTGTCCACATAATCGACCCAGGCCGACACGTCGTCAAAGAGGCCGGACTTGTAGAGGGCGGCAACGGATTCCTGCACCTTATCGGACAGGGCCGACGGAGAATAAGTCTGGCCGTCACGGATACCTATGCGGCTTAGGACCGAACGTTGGTCCATGTTCACGTTGCCTTCGACTTTAACCTTGCGGACCGTATTTTCGGCCATGTAGTCCGTAGGCATTTGGGACATATCCAGCAACTGGGCGTGCATCAAACCGGCAAAGGCGAGTATCAGAATTACAATTCGGGAACGCAGAGTAAACCTACCTATAGAATCATAAAAAACTTAAAATACCGCACAAAAATACAAAAATTGGAAACTTCCGCCCAATCGGGATTGCTGAAAAACGCACATAGTACGGCAACTTTACAGCGTTTGTAAAAAAAGACCTGCCGGAGATAAAAAATACGGCGACGGCGAAAACTTTTAGAATTTTTTTCTTTCTTTCACTCCATAAAAAGACTAAATTCTTTCCGTTAAATTTTAACTCACTCCCATTAGAGGATTATATGCGTTCAACCGCCTGGAATGACGAAGAAAACAAGGTCCTGCCCGAAATGGCGCTGGACTTCATGCCCGAAGAAAAATTGCGCGACCTGCAGCTGCAGCGTATGCGCGCCACCGTAAAGCTCGCCTACGAGAAAGTTCCGCTCTTCCGTGAACGCATGGACGAGAAGGGCCTCAAGCCCGAAGACATCAAGACTCTCAAGGACGTCGCCAAGCTCCCCTTCACCATGAAGAAGGACCTGCGTGACACCTACCCGTACGGCCTGTTCGCCGTCGACATGAGCGAAGTCGTGCGTCTGCACGCAAGTTCCGGCACCACCGGCAAGCCCATCGTCGTAGGCTATACCAAAGAAGACATGGACGTGTGGGCCCAGGTCGTGAAGCGTGGTCTCCTCGCTTGTGGCTTCCGCAGCACCGACATCGTGCAGAACTTCTACGGCTACGGCCTGTTCACCGGCGGTCTCGGCATCCACGGCGGCTTTGAAGCCCTCGGCGCAACCGTCATCCCCATCAGCGGCGGCAATACCGAACGCCAGGTGATGCTCATGAAGGATTTCGGTGTTACCGCGGTAGGCGGAACGCCCAGCTACTTTGTCCGTATCATCGACGTTGCCGAAAAGATGGGCGTCAACATCCGCGACCTGAAGGTGAAGCGCGGTATCTTCGGTGCAGAACCGTGGAGCGACGGCATGCGCGACTACATCGAAGAAAAGACCGGCATCAAGGCTTACGACATCTACGGCCTTTCCGAAATCGTGGGCCCGGGCGTGGGTTGCGAATGCGAGTGCCGCGACGGCATCCACATCTTCGAAGACCACTTCTACCCCGAAATCGTCGACCCCGAAACGCTGGAACCGCTGCCGGACGGCGAAGAAGGCGAACTCGTGCTCTCTACGCTCAGCAAGCGCGCGATGCCCATCATCCGCTACCGCACCCGCGACATTACCGCTATCGAGAAGACGAAGTGCAAGTGCGGCCGAACCATCCGCCGCATCCGCCGCATTGGCCGCCGCAGCGACGACATGATCATCATGCGCGGCGTGAACGTGTTCCCGAGCCAGATCGAGACGGCTCTCCTCCGCGCAGAGAAGGCTTTGCCGCACTACCAGATTGTGCTCGACACCAAGAACAACATGGACACGCTCGAAGTCAAGGTGGAAGTTTCCCGCGACATGGTGAGCGATTCCATGAGCGCCATGGAACAGCTGAACAAGAAGTTCAAGCACTCCATCGAACAGATTCTCGGCATTTCCGTGATCGTTACGCTCTGCGAACCCGATTCGCTGCCGCGTAGCGAAGGCAAGGCAAAGCGCGTCATCGACAACAGGAAGAAGATGTAGCGCCGATGGCGCAATGTGGAATGTGTAATGTGGAATGAGAAATGAATCATTTAACATCTCACATTTCACATCACACTCTTTATTCCTAACTAAAAGTTTTAAAATAGGAGTATAAAAATGAAGATTCCGCAAGTATCCGTTTTCGTATCGAACCGTCCGGGCCGTCTCCAGGCCGTGTGCCGTTCCCTCGCCGACGCCGGCGTGAACCTGCTTTCGCTCACGCTTGCCGACTCGGGCGAATTTGGCCTCATCCGCCTCATCGTCAGTAACCCGGAAAAGGCAG
Source organism: Fibrobacter succinogenes (assembly GCA_902762305.1). Taxonomy (GTDB): domain Bacteria; phylum Fibrobacterota; class Fibrobacteria; order Fibrobacterales; family Fibrobacteraceae; genus Fibrobacter; species Fibrobacter succinogenes_I. Next base: position 181,892 of record CACWNW010000001.1, read on the forward strand.
TTGACGTGCTCGCCAAGGCGGGCCTCAGCGCCACCATCACCGACGTGGTAGCCTGCCCCGTGAATGCGGCCATCGGCGGCCTCGCCGAACTACTCTCCACCGCAGTTGGCAGCCAGCAGATCGACTACATGTACGCCTACCCCTCCACCCTGAACGGCAGCAACATCATGATTCTGCGCTTCCAGGACGTGGACAAGGCCATCGAAGCCCTGAAGGCAACGAACTTCAAGGCCATCAGCAAGGAAGAGCTGCTGGGATAACCCCCGAATTGTCATCCTGGAGGGAGCAACGCGACCGATAGGATCCAAGCATTAAACGCCGAGCTAAAGCCCGGCGTTTTTTTCATCTTGTCCAGAACGACAATCTGGTTATTTCACCTGGTAAATCGTGAGCGTCTTGCTGTATTCGTAACCCACGACAAGCAGAGCCTGGTCGACAAGCGGGCTCTTGTCCGCCGGAATAAAGAGGATTCCCTCCGGGCCGCGGTCCAGCGGGTCTAGGTAATAGTCGACCACCTTGGGCCCCCTGTATTCTTCCGGAGAGCGCACCTTGACAAGATTGCCCTGCTCAATATCGGTAACATCGACCACGGCAATTCCGCTCGTGCGTTCGAGCCCCACAAAGGCGTAGCGCTTGTAGCCCACCTCGCCCACAGTCACGTTTTCGGGTTCGCAGCCCTTGTCGGAACTGCGCTTGTCCATCTTGACCTTGTTCTTCTTGGAATTCCAGTTGAAATATTCCGGTGCGATTTTCGCCAAGATGCGTTCGAACATTTCGTGGGAGTCCCACACAAGCGTGCCCTTCTCACCGTCAAAAATGCTCACGGAACGCGAACCGAAGGTGTACATGTAAGGGCATTTTTCGGCCACATGGGTGCGGCGCCCCGCATTGCAGTGTTCCAGGTTGCTTACGGACAAATCCTTCAGCTCATTCAGGAGCGAATCCGTAAACACGCTAGGGTCAAGCCTGCCCTGCTCCGCAAGCATCAGCGGGGTCGTCACATCCGTCCACGCCTTGTAATCGTTCACGGGGGCGCCCTCGTTCGCCGTCAGCACATAGTACTTGTCCCCGATAGCAAAGGAGGCTATTCCATCGGGCTGGCGCAAGCCCCGCAGCGGGTAATTCTTCATTTCAATCACACCATCGCTAACGGCATCGAGCATGCTGCCGGATTGCGAGTGGTCAATATAGCCGAGCGGGAATACCTTCGAAATCTTCTTTGCCGCAACATCCACCTTGGCGATGGCGTTGTTCTCTTGCAACGAGACCCAGGCCCACCTGGAATCCTTCGATACCGTAATGTATTCCGGTTCCAACGAGCGGACAAACCCCTGCACACCGGGGGCACGGACACCCGCCTTCTTCAACGCCGCCGTATCGAGCCTGTTGAAGCGGGCCACAGTCAGTTCCGCTTTTTTCCAAAGTTCCACATTGTTCGCATTTTTCACAGACAAAATAGCGATACCGCCCTCGGGGTCTTCCGCAAAATCCGCGCTCGGCGAGCCTTCGCAGGCCACCAGAAGTTTCTTGCCATCGGGAGTAAACGTAAGCATGTCGGGCTGGCTACACACCCTGTACACCCCGATGGTTTCCAGGCTGTCCGTATAGCGCATCACCTGCACCTGGCCGTCACGCCACTCCTCGTCTTCGAGCAGGCTTACCGCCACAAGGTCGCCATGGACCGTCACGCTGGACGCATTCCCGGGAACCTGCGTTTCGGCGACCTTCTTCGGAAGTCCTGGATTGCTCAGGTCCACCACCTCGACCATCTTTTCGCCGCCCACAACGAACAACATATTCTTGCCCGGCATAAACGCCGAAATTTCGGCAGTCTTCAACGAGACCGTCGCAAGCGGGGTCAGCACGTTCCCGAACTGGAACGGGCCGGCAGAGACCGCATTCTGCTTTGCAAAACAAAAGCCCGCACTCAAAAGCAGGCCAAAAGAAATAGTGGCATATCGATTCATGTACAAATCCTAATTACTTCATGATTAGCCACATTATCAAGAGTCCTATTCCGATACCACTCAGAAACGACGTCCCGCCCATCATTGCAGCTTTTTTCTTCTCTTCGTCGGCATTTTCCTTACTCTTTTCGTTAACGCCGAGCGCTACACCCAAAGCTTTTGCGCAGACCTCGTTGTCCGCCTTCATTGTCTGGTAACTCTGTTCCCAGTTTGCACACTTGGCTTCTTCGACAACAACCGCCTTACGGAGCGAGTCCTTCTCCACCGTACAAAGGCTGTCGCGGAGCTGCATCACGCTGTCGCGCACGCTGAGTTCCTCTTGCATCACGTCCACGGGAACCTGCTCGACGGACGCATCCACTGCGGGATCCGCAGACGCAGGCACAGGCGCTGTTTCTGCCGCGAACGCAATCGCGGCAACGGAAATAACAAGGGCAAGGAACTTCTTCATGCCCTCAATATAGCAAAGTAACTATTTCAAGAGCAGGGCTTTTTTCTGCCAAGTACCGTCAGAATACTTCACATAGTAGACGCCGGGGCCGAGTTTTCTCGAATCCTTGGCAATGGTACCATCAAGACGGCGAACCTGCACCACATATCTGGAAGCATCCTCACCACCCAAAACCATTATGCGGTCGCTTCCCGAAGAACTGCTTTCCTGCTTCTTGGACGAAGAGGATTTCGGCTTCGAACCTTCGCTAGAAGATTTGGGAGCTTCAGAAGAGGAGCTCTTGCCCACGCTGGAAGATCCAGGAGCCGCAGAAGAAGAACTCTTGCCCTCGCTGGAGCTCGACACAGGCTTCGAAGAGGAACTGCTTTCCTGTTTGGACGAGGAACTCGGCACCACGCTCGACGAAGAGTCCGGAGTCTTGCTCGAAGAAGACGGCTGAGACGAGCTGCTTACAACAACAGAGGAACTGCTCGCCGGCTTAGACGAAGAACTCGACACAGGCTTCGAAGAGGAGCTGCTCTCGGTTACCGAGCTAGACACCGGGTCGGCAGAAGAGCTGCTCGTGACGCTAGAAGACGAAGATTCGGGAGCAAGCGGCTTGCGGGAATCCACGAGCACAACCTTGACTACCTGGATGCGGACCGAACTAATCGAATCGGGAACGGCCGCCGCATTGAGAGCCGCACGAACAACCTTTAGGGAATCGTTGCCGGCGGAACTTCCATAGTGATTGCGTCCATGCCAGTAACCTTCCCGATTGTCGAGAACCTCCAAATAGTGCACAGCCGCAAACCACCATTCAAAAGCAAATTCAAACGTTGTCGAGAACAGGAGTTCTTCCGAATTAAAGGAATAATCGCTGGGTAACTGATTCGGGACATACGCCAGCAGGTTGTACGTATTTGTAGTATCGTGCCCCGGCATTGACAATGCATGAATATCGAAAATGTATGTCGCGTAATTATCGGCAGACTTTTTCACCCATTTCTTGCTGTTGTTCCAAGTCGCATACTCGACCGTCATCATGTCCGATTCACTGCATTTCGCCTGAACCAAAAGAGGAAGCCTCTTCGTAAAGTTATCCGTCTTGAGTTCAATCGTCTGGTAGGACTCATGCCGAGTGAAGGTCGAAGAATCCTTGACTCCGTTATGCGGATTGCCGTACCAGTTATATTCATCGATATAATTGGGCACAAGTTCAACCATAGGCTGTTCACCCAGTGCAAGCGAATCGCACACATTGCGAATTGCCGTACCGTCTCCGGCAAAAGCGAAAGACGCAATGGCAAATATGGCAAGAGCAGTCAACTTTTTCATACGACCTCCATTTACCCCCTAAATATATCTTTTTACTACTGCACCGAGGTGTGATTTTACTCAAATGCAGAAAAGTACAGGCCTCTCACCCACAAAAAGAGCATTAGGCCTGTACCATGCGTAAAAAACGCCTAAAAAAGCCTGTTCGCAGCAAATAAAACCCGCGAACGCAGCCGTGGAACCTTACCCGCGGGCAGCGAGAATGCGCTTCCAGCCGTCTTCGGGAATCTGGGCGCCCATCACCTGCACCACCTCGTTGCTGACGACGCTACCGAGGTTGCCACTGCGTTCCATGTCCCAGCCGTTCATGTAGCCGTACAGGAATCCCGACGCCCACAGGTCGCCTGCGCCCGTCGTATCGATGGCCTTCGCGGGGCCAGCCTGCACGCGCGTCACCTTGCCGTCCTTGGCGATAAGGGCACCACGCTTGCCAATCTTCACCACGGCGACCTTTGCCTTCTGCGCAAGAACGTCGAGAGCGGCTTCTTCCTTCACGCCCGCGTAGGCATAAGCCTCGTCCTCGTTCGCGATAATGATGTCGATCATACTCTCCGCAAAGAGTTCGTCGAACAGTTTGCGGCAGGCCTCCACCACACCGAAGCTGCTGAAATCGAGCGCGGTTTCCACACCCAGACTGCGGGCCAATGTGAACGACTTCTTGAAGCAGTCCGCATTGAACGCGCGGTAGCCTTCCGCATACAAGAGGCCCACGCCGTCGTAGAGGGCAGGCACAAAGTCATCGCTACCAAGGAAGTCGGATGCCCCGAGGTATGTCCACATGGAACGCTGAGCATCGGGTGTCACCGCAGAGAACACGCAACCCGTAGCGGCATCGCTCATCCCGAGCTTCGATTCCACGCCGTTACGTTCCAGGTGCTCGCGGAAAATCTTCCCGAGTTCGTCGTCGCCGACCTTCGAGATAAACGCGGCCTTGCCGCCCAGGCGCGAAAGCCCGACCATCGTATTGCAGGTAGAGCCGCCCGGCACGCGCAGCGGATTCTGGAGCGCCGCGAGGAACTTTTCCATCTGCGGCCAATCCACCATGTTCATACCGCCCTTCTGCACGCCCTGCGATTCAATCCATGCGTCATCCACATTCGCGAGAATATCAACGAGGGCTGCGCCCATACCTAAAACTTTCTTCATCAGACAACCTCCAAAAAATGATTTGAATTACAATCCGCCCCTGCGACGACGCAACCTTTCGCCCGCCTGCAACAGGAATTTACGTTCCGTATCCGTCAAGGAATTTATGCCGTCACGGCTAACCTTCTTGAGAATTTCATCCATGCGCTTCTGCTCGTCCACGAAGAAGACTTCGCCTTCCAGCGGTTCATCCGGCTCGCGCGATTCCGTACTCGCACCAGTTTCTTCGTCCGCAGCCGAAACATCCTCAGCACGCTTTCCGCCAACGTGCAGGCGGAACTTCGGGCGGCGGGCTCGACGCACGCTACTTTCCACCTTGTCGGCAATGCCGCCCAGAGTGCGGCCAAAACCATGTTCATAAATCCACATGTACAGGAATCCGCCCACGACACCGCCCAAGTGCGCGAAGTGCGCAATGCCGTCGCTGGAATGCGCCATCAGCACATCAACGGCCACCATGAACCACATCGCATACTTGATGCGCATCGGGAAAAAGAAGAACATCAGGAGCATCCTGTTCGGGAAGAACTTGTAATATGCGACGAATATCCCCATCAAGGCACCGGAGGCACCGATTATCGGGGCGCTAGTAAGCCCCATCAGGTACATCGCCAGGCTGAATACCGCCGCAAAAATCCCGCAGAACATGTACATCGCCGTAAAATGACGGCTTCCCATCATGTCGGCGACCTCGCTGCCGAACATCCAGAGCATCAGCATGTTGAAAACGAAATGCCAGAAATCCACATGCACGAACATGTAGGTCACGAATCGCCAAGCCTGCTCCGGCGCAAAAGGCCAGAAGGCGCCCAGGTAGGCAATGTAGTCGCGGATATTTCCATCGCCCAGTCCGGGCAAATTTAAGTGCAAGCCGAGCAGTGTCCCGCCCACAAAAGCGAGCCCGAAAATGACGGCATTGACAATCAGCAAGACTCGCAGGACTTTAGGTAAGAATTGAAAAGGTCTCATATAATTCCTAATTACTAGAGGATAAGGTCCAGAAAGGCATTCGTGTCCTATTTCTTTACAATCATCGGCACAATGCTTTCCGGCACATACTTCGCGAGCAGCCCGAGGCCCTCTTCGTCACGCGCGATTCCCGACTTCAGGAGTTCGCGCACCACGGAACTGCTCACCATCAAGTGCTCCGGCACGCTCGACAAGAACAAAGTCTCGCATTCCGGATACAGCAACCTGTTGTTCCACGCGACGGTCTGCTCGTAATCTACATCGGCAGCACCGCGGATGCCACGCACCAGGAACTTCGCTCCGACACGCTTCATGAAGTCCACGGTAAGGCCGTCATAGCAGTCCACCTTCACGTTCGGAATCGATGCAACTGCCGCCCGCACCATTTCGATGCGCGCAGTCTCGTCAAAAAGATACTTCTTGGACGCGTTCACCGCCAACAGCACCCACAGTTCATCGAACAGGCTGGATGCCCGCCGGACTATATCCAGGTGGCCTACGGTAAACGGGTCGAACGACCCCGCGATCACGGCAATCTTCTGCATGCCGTAAATATAGCTATTAGTTGTTGGTCATTAGTCATTGGTCATTGGCATCGGCCTTCAATCACAACGACTATTCAAGGAAGGCTCAGGCGCGATAAATAACGAGCGAGGATTCCCCGTAACGGCGAACCTGCACCAGTCCCGCTTCGGAAGCCTCTTTCACCCATGCGGGCAGATTGCGGCTCGGGGCCTCGAATACAGCGACGCCACCCGGATTAAGCCATTCCCAATACTTGCGCAGGTCAGGGTATTCCATATCCTTGAAGGGAGGGTCCGCGTAAATCAGGTCGAACCCGCCTTCCGAGCAAAGGGATTCCTTTTCCAGCGTCAGGGCGTTCTTTTCGAACAAAGTAAGTTGCTTTTCTAGGGAGAAAGCCTTGTACGCCTGCAAAACGAGACGGGCCTGCGCATGCGCCATCTCGACAGCGACTACGGTGGCCGCACCGCGACTTATGGCTTCGATTCCCATGATACCCGTACCCGCGAAAAGGTCGAGCACACGAAAACCTTCCACACCCTGCAAAATATTGAAGAGGGCCTCGCGCGTACGAGAGCCCGTAGGCCTGGTCTTGGAAGTATCAGGAGAGGGGACGTTGCGCCCCCGAAGCAAACCGCCGGTAATGCGAATAGGCATATTACGGAGCGACGAACATCACCAATGTCATGACGGTATTCAAGTTCCTCTTCACGAGCTTGAGTTCCGCCTTCGTGACGCCAATGCGCACAGGAGATGCATCCAGGGCGGCCATCATGGACTGGAGTTCCGGGAAATCGGCCATAGTCGACACCTGATAGGTAAAGCGCTTGTACACGCCAAATTCTTCGATTGCGGGCTTGTCGAAACCGCTGATCGTTACCTTGTTCGCTGCAGCCAAAGTCTTGAACGCCTTGATTTCCTCGACGATATCCTTCGCATTCACAAAGGTCGAAACCGCAGCCTTGTTCACGTTGTTCACGTTAAACAAGCCAAACGCGGTAATGTCGGTCGCCGGAGCGTTCTCGGGCAGGGGCGGCGTACGGAAATCCGAACTCACAGCCTTCACGCGTTCCAGGAAGGTTCGCTGAGAAGTGGGCTTGGCCGAAACGCCACGCACGTAGAAGTAGTTCGGGGACTGAAACACGCAGTCGGAGAAGCCGACATCGTCCGGAGTCGCCGTCGTGAGGAACGTAAAGAACTGGTTGATTGCAGCGCGCTGGTACGAAATCTTTTCCATCGGGAGGAAGGAGTTGTAGTCTTCGCGCTTGGTGTTGAACAGCACCTGCGGCTTGACCTCGCCCACCACCTGGTCCACCGACAAGGCGTTGCGACGCTTGATAGCTTCTTCGGCGGCAGCGGCCTGTGCTTCGAGCGAACCACCGGCAGAAGTCTGCTGTCCGTTACTCAGGGCCAAGGCACTGCGGCTCGGATCATCGGCACCAATGAGAGCAAGGTACTGGCTGGGCAGAATTCCCTGCAAGGGCTTCGGAACACCAAACGCGCTGATGATGCAGCTGAAGATTCCAAAGATAACGAGTATCGTAACAATAACAAGAAGAGTCTTCTTCTTGGAGGTATTGACCTGCGACGAAACGTCAGTAACTCGCACCGGCGTAACGACATCGGTAACGATAACGCGTTCAGCGGCCTCCATCAAATTCAATCGAATCATACACCCTCCATCACGCCAAGCGCAGTTCCGATAGCCCCAGCGCAATTAAGCACGGCGGCAGAATCGGCCTCGTCGACCGGCAGTCTGAGTTTGGAGAAAGAATCCATAAGCGCAATCTGGCAGCTATCGGCAAACTTTTCACGCAATTTCTGAACAAACAGGGGTTCCATGGCCATTTCGCCACAGAGGTGTACCTGCTTCACTTCCGGCACGGCGTTCTGTTCCTTCGCAAGCTTCATCTGTTCGACGATACCATCGGCAAGGATAGAAGCAGCTTCTTCCATCGAGGCATTCACCAGGGAGAGCGTCGAGACGCAGCGCAAGGCATGCATGTTGTCCTTGCTGAGCCACAGCAGCGTAACGCCGAAGTAGTCGGCCTTGATGACGCATTCCAGTTCTTTCTTGACCCCTTCCGCGACGTCCATCAGGTTCATCAGCGACAGCACATCCACTTCCATCCCCTTCGGGACGAGGTTCTTGCTGCGGAAGCCCTTGCGCAGGGCATCGACCCATTCACGCCGGACCGCAATAAGCAGAACGGTCTGCCCGACGGAGGAATCGCCGCCCAGGATCTTGTAGTCGATGATATAGGAACCCTTGTCGCCATTGGTAATGAGTCCGAGGTACCACTGCACATAATCGTCGATATTCGCGACGGCTTCGGCCGGTACGAACACCTGGCGGACAATGGACCTGAAGGCGGGGACCGTCACGGAGATGGCCTCGATCTCTTCGAGATGACATTCGTCCATCCAGCCCTGGAGGACCGTCTCGAACGTGTAGATGTCATCGATAGGGCTGGTTTCCGTCTGCAGCACGGCAGTCTTCAAGACGCGCTTTTCGGCACCGTCCAAAAGGGCGACCTTCAGGGAGACATCGCCAACCTCAATACCTAGGTACAATTTCGTATCACTCATATACTCAACGACTTATGAAGATTTTGATAGTATAAAACTAATCAAAAATCACCCATTGTAACATGCCCTCCAATTTTTTCTTGCCAATTCCAGGCACTTTTTGCAGGCTCGCAGGCCCGGCAAAGGGTCCGTGCTGCTCCCGGAAGGCGATAATTTTCTCCGCAAGCTTGGGACCGACCCCCTTCAACGCGCAAAGTTCGTCCGCCGTCGCAGTATTGATATGCAAGGGAAAGCGGACCACGGCCTTCTTTTTCCGGGGCTTTTTGTCCTTCCTTTTCTGTAAATTTTCAGTTACACTTTCATCCGTCTCCATGGTCTCCGAAGTATCGCGGGCCACATATTCCAACTTGGACTGTAAAGGCGGCGATTCCACCCTCCTCGGGCGCTCCCCGATGTCCACGAAATCGACGGAAGGCAGCCCCCACGGCAGGAATCTCACCAGGATTCCCACCAAGAACAGGGCCAAGGCAACGTGAAGGACTTTTCGTTCAGCAGAGTTCATCGGGCCCCCTCACCTGGTTGAAGGAGAGGAAGACCGGATAAACGTAACGAAAACGAAGTCCAGGGATTTGCGGGACATGCCCGCGCATGCGATCAATCATCTTATCCCCACTTGTTTTCAAGCGATTGTTTGTTGATGAGCGCTTCTACCGCGGCTGCATCGGAAGGGACATCCACCGACACCGACGGATAGCGGCTCATGACCATGCGTATCGGGCGTATGCCCATAATGCGCATCTGTTCCAGCGAACGTTCTTTTTCCACTGCGTTCTGCGGCAGAGCAGAAAATTCGTCCCGCGCCACACGGGAATACGCATATATTCCCTGGTGCTGGAACCATCGCGGAGCATCACTGAGCTCCACGTGGCGGGTAAAGTCTATGGCAAAGCCGTCTTTGACCAGGACTTTCACCACGGTCGCAAGTTCGGCATCCGAAGGGGCAAGGGGGCATGCGACACTCACCCAGCAGTCCGGGTGCGCCGCAAGCTCGTGTGCGACATCGACAAGCACATCGGGTTCCACCAGGGGCTCATCCCCCTGAAGGTTCACCACAAGGTCGAGGTCCAAGGCCCGGGCGGCCTCGGCCACACGGTCAGACCCCGTATTCGCAGGGCCGGTGAGCAGGAACTCGAAACCCGCCCTAGACACGACCTCGGCAATCTGTTCGCTGTCGGTCGCACACACGATGCGCTCAAAACATTCCGCAAGCCGGGCCCTTTCGAGAGTCCGGACAATCATTTCCTTACCGCATAACTTAAAAAGGGGCTTCCCAGGAAACCGAGAAGACCCCATACGTGCGGGTACTATGCAGTGTACTGCAGTCATAAATTCAATAAGGCCGTTTTTGGCGTTTGTACGCGGGGACTAGCCGCCGATGACCTTCGGAATGGCGAAGTGGTCGTTCTCCACTGCGGGCGCATTCGCGAAAGCCTGTTCCAGCGTGAATCCCTGCACCGGGACGTCTTCGCGCAAGATAGTCGCACCGTTCTCGACACCAGTCATCGGTTCGACGTTCGACAAGTCGAGCGACTTGAGTGCTTCCATGTGGTCAAGCATCTTGTCCAAGTGCCCCTTCACGGAATCGATATCGCCTTCCGCGACTTCGAGCCTCGAGAGCTTCGCCAATTTCAAAACTTCTTCACGTTCGAGCATAAAAACCTCGCTATTTACGGGAGATAATATAGCAAAATGTGCAATGAAGAGAGTGTAATGACAAATTACTCACCCCACATCCTCCATCATCCATTATCAATCATCAATTATCCATTACCCCACAATCTGCAGGGCAGCATACTTGAGGATAATCGTCCTTATGGCGTTGTCACCGTTGAAGCGGACATCCACGCGGGCATTGTCCCCCGTACCGTAGCACTTGATAATCGTCCCTACGCCATACTTGGAATGGCGCACCCGAACTCCCGGATGGTAAGGATTCCCGCTGTATTCATCGTAAACGACGCGCGGGCCGCTCGGCACGGCAGGCTTCACCGGAGGGGCGACCTTGATCGGATTCCTATAAACGATGCGCTGGTCGTTCTTGCGGATAGACGCCGGCACGGACTGCCTAGGATAAGAACCTCCGAACGAAGAGCCGCCCGAAGAATAACCACCCGAAGAGTAGCTACCCGAAGAGCCGCGGTTCGACGACGCCATCGCACGGCGGACAAAGTCGGGAGCCTTGTTGTAGCGCGGGAAGGCCCCGCCCGAAAAACTATTCAGGGAATCGCCACTGATGCACGGAGTGAACTCCACCACAGATGGGTCCAGTTCCTTGAGGAAGCGCGAAGGAGCGAACGGCCGAATTGTACCCTGGAAGAACCTGCGTTCCGCATGGTACAGATAAAGTTTCTTCTCGGCTCGGGTACAGCCCACATAGAACAGGCGGCGTTCTTCTTCGAGCTGTTCACGCGATTCGGAAGCCGTAAGCATGGAAGATTCCCGAATAAGCGGGAATATGCCTTCGTCGCAACCGGCGATATGCACCGTATTGAACTCCAGGCCCTTCGCCATGTGGATAGTCATGAGCGTCACCGCACCCATGGAATCATCCACCTTCTTGTCGGCATCGGTCAAGAGCGATATATCCTGGATAAACGAATCGAGAGTCGCGTCCGGATGTTCCTCGTCGAATTCGCGGATGGCGTTCACCATTTCATCGATGTTCGCAATACGCTCGTCGGCGGTAAGTTCATCTTCCTTGCGCAAGAAATCCTTGTACCCCGTATCGGAGATGATGCGTTCCGCAAGAATCGGGAGCGGAGTCTCGCCCGCTGCAATCAAGTCCTTCCAACTCTGGACAAGGTCGGTAAAGCCCTTGAGCTTCGGGGCGGTGCGCCCTGTGCCGTTAGCTTCGGCCACAAGCATCTGCCAGAAGGTGCCTTCGCCGTTCCGGACTCGCGCAAGCACGGTCTCCACCGTAGTCTTGCCTATGGCACGCGACGGCGTATTGATTACGCGCAGGTGAGCCGCATCGTCCTTCTCGTTTGCAAGCAAGCGCAAATAAGCAAGAATGTCCTTGATTTCCTTGCGGTCCCAGAATCGCGTACCGCCAAAAATCACCGAAGGAATCCTGCAATCGTTCAACGCCTTCTCTATCACGCGGGACTGCGCGTTGGTACGGTAAAAGATTGCCGTCTTCGCATAGCCTTCGCTACCGGCAGCCATAATGCAGTTCGCAATCTGCTGCGCCTCGGAGCGGTCGTCTTCCATGTGGCGCACGCGTATAGGGTCACCCGCCTCCTCCTTGGAGAACACCTTCTTCTCCATTTCGAGAGGGCGCACGTTATGCGCAATCACGGAACCCGCCCCCTTCACAATGTTGCTCGTCGAACGATAGTTGCGTTCCAGCTTCACGATGGTAACAGGCGCGAAATCCCGGTGGAAGTTGCGGATAATCTTGATATTGGCACCACGCCAGCCGTAAATACTCTGGTCGTCATCGCCCACCACGGTCACGTTCTTGTCGTCGTTTATCAGGAGTTTCAGCAGTTCGTACTGCACGTCGTTCGTATCCTGATATTCGTCGACCACCACGTACTGGAACACCTGCTTCAGCTGGTTCGTGATACTCGGAACCTTCTGCAACAGGAGTACGGTATTGAACAGGAGATCGTCGAAGTCCATGGCATTCGACTCACGAAGGCGCTTCTGGTATTCCGCATAGTAACCGGCGCGACGTTCATCGTCGGCAAATTCCGCACGTCCCATCGCCACTTCCGGTGTCTGCAAGACCGCAGACCCGTGCTCGTAAAGGACCGTATTCTTGTAGCGCGAAATCGCACCGTGCACACGCTTGATTTCGGCAGCATCGCAGTCATCACCGAGATCTTCCTTGAGAATCTGTTTCAGCAAGCGTTTTTGGTCGTCGTCATCGTATATCGAAAAGTTCGCGTCGTACCAGGATCCGCCCATGGCCTGCGCAACGGTTTCCATAGCAAGGCTTTTCTTGAGCAGGCGCAGGCAAACCGAGTGGAATGTACCCATCCACGGGAAACGCATGTTGCAATCGAGCAACTTCTGGATACGCGCGGTCATCTCACGGGCCGCCTTGTTCGTGAATGTCACGGCAAGGATATTCCTCGGCTCTACCTGATATTGTGATACGAGGTGCGCAATCTTGTAAGTGATGGCACGGGTCTTTCCCGAACCTGCGCCCGCAAGAATAAGCATCGGCCCGTCAATCTTCTTGGCAGCGGCAGCTTGTTCCGGGTTCAGTTCCCTATCCAGTACACTTGCATCTACAATTGCCATCAAATTCTCCAAATGAATCTATCGCGGCAAATATAAAACAATCCCGCCAAAGCATCGCCAGGCGGGACCAAAAATGCAGTTGTTTTTTAGAAAAGCATCATGGGGGGCCAGTGTCCGGACTTGGGGCGTTCCTTGAAGGTCGCCTTCGGCAGGAACTCCTTCAGCCTGAGCGTCATCGCCGGAGTCACGTCCTGGTCCATGCGCCCGAAAAGCACCTGGATATCTTCGCTGTTCTCGACAACATTCTCGATCCTCTGGGCAGCGAGGAACTTGAGGCCGTCCGCAAGCAGCGTCGCGTCCATCTTCCTTGCCGCATCAAGCCATTCCTCGGGCCAGTCGCTGAACTCGTCATCGAACTGCTCCTTGAACGCCTTGAGGCCCACATCGAGCGAGGAATGCATTTCGCGCGCCTTGAACAACAGGTTCTCGGAATTCCACGGGCCTTCCTCGTCGCAGAAATTCGCAAAAGGCGAAAGCAGAATCCACTTCTGGTTCGCGGGGCGCTTCGATGCGCTAAGCAGCAGGATAAAGGCGCCCAGCCCCCACCCGACTACGGTATTCGCCTTGGAAACCCCGTCAATGGCATAAACATCGTCAAGATGGGGCGCCATTTTTTCGTAAGGTATAAAAATGTGCTTGGCAGATGCATCCGCATCCGTCAGATCGTCTTCCCATAGGGACAAATCAGACGCCCAATCCGGCAGCCAAATCCATTTTTCACTCATGTTCCTTCTCCAAACATTACTCCTAGGAAACTTACATGGAACAACCACAGATAAATGTATATATGCAAAAACAAAAAAGTGTAATATTTTGCAAAAAAAATTTCTAGATATTATATTTTGGAATACAAAAAAAAGCGAAATTACATACAAAACAGGAAAAAATAACTTATAGAGGCTCCCTAGAGCCAGCAAAAACATCGTGACAGACATCCACAAAGTGTTTCAGAGCACCAAAATACTTCTAGCAATAGCGTTCGCCTTCACATCCACGGCGTTCGGGCTCCCTTCGCGCCCAGAGAAAAGCCACGTCTACGACGAAAACCGCGTAGTTCCGGCCCAGCAGCTGGAATTTTTCGACAACCTCTCGATGGAAATAGCGAAAGAAACAGGCATTTCCATAGATGCCGTACTGCTCGACGACATCGGAGAGAGGGTGGCTTCCCAATACGCTTCGGACATTGCCGAAAAATGGAAAGCGGATGCCGGCCTAGACGGGGAAATCCTGATTTTCGTCGCACAGAAGCAGAGGCGCAAATTCATCGTGACCAAGGGATCGGCAAGCGGAATCCTCGACGATGCGACAATCAAGAAACTCGACCAGGAAATCCTCGTGCCCGCATTCCGCCAGGAACGATACGGCGACGGCCTGCTTACCCTTGCGGCAAAGCTCGCCTTCACCCTCACCGACAGCAACGGAACCGCAATAGATATCGACGAGAAGGAACTCCCCAAAGAAGAGCCAATGTCCATCCGCGGGTGGATTTTCATCGCAGTCGTATTCGGCCTGCTCATCGCTCTCGGAAGCAGAGGAAGGCGGTTCGGGTTCTTCGACAACATGAAGAAACTCCTGAGCGTAAGCGAAATCGAAAAGTCGCAGTGGCCCGAAATTTTCAGGAACACCTTCGGCGACAACCTCATATCGGCATTCATTTCCGGCCAGTGCCTCATGGAAGGGTTCGACGCCCTCAAATCGCCCTGGACCATCAGTTTCATCCTCAAGGACAACTCCCCCGCCGAAATAGAAAAGCTCGCAGCGTTCCAGAAGCGGGCCAGCAGGGAGAACCTGCAATTTGCAAATTTCTACAGTCCTGCAGAAATCATACATTCGCTAGACAACAGCCCGCTGGAATACTTGCACATCGCCAACCGCAACGTGCCACTCTGCGGTATCAAGCCGCTTTCGGGATTCTCGCCGCGTCCCGAGAAACTGGCGGCCCAATGCGAGCAGGAAATCCGCAAGACGCTCGAGCGCCTGCAGGCCACGCCCGCCGATGCATCGGGCGAAAGCGCAAAATCCCCGAAACACGGTGGAGCCTCCTTCGACAAGACGCTGAACGAGGTAATCCCCCTCCTGTACGGAATCTATTTCCTAGAAACAGAAAACTACCCCGAAAACAACGGGGTAGTTCTAGAACGTTATCCTGTGCAGGACTATGCGGGACTCATCCAGACCCTATCGGGAATCGCGGCCCGCATCGAGCGCGCAAAATTCGAGATAAAGTAATTAACGACGCTGGATTACCCTGCCGGCACCGGCATGCGAGCCATGTGACGAGCGGGAACCGAAACCATCGCGGGAACTGCGATTGTCACGGGATCTGTCGTCGTCCCTGCGGCTGCTGTTACGCGAATTAATGTTTGCACCATCTTCTTCGAACTGGGACCTGGATACAGACTGCGAAGTCGAGCGAGGAGCGGGCTGCGGCTCAGACCTGTAGTTCCTCGGTTCCGGCCACGAAGATGCCTGCCTCGGAGCTTCGGTGCGCTTCACGTTGAAGCCACTCTTCGGCTGGGGTTCATAGTGCTGTTTCGAAGGAGGTGGCGGAGGATTGTGACCTACCGGCACGGCGCGGTGTTCCCTACGCGGAGGAGGGGGCGCCGCATGGTGGCGATGCGGAGGAGGAGGCGCTACATGGTGGCGGCGCGGTGGCGGCGCATAGCGACGCGGCGAATGTACATAGCGGTGCGGGTAACGCGGGTAATGCCAACGCGGATGCCAGTGAGCGCGACGCACGTAGATAGCACGGGAATGCCAATCGAACCAGCATGCACCCCAGCCCCAGAATCCAAACCAGCTGCCAAGCCATACGCCAGGCGTATACGTAACGGTGGTATATCCGTCGTAATAGCGGTAGTAGACATAGTGGGGATTGTAGACCGGCACGTAGACGTATTCCGTGCGCACAGGCGTGATTGTTATGTTGTCTCCATTCGAGACCTTCACGTACTGGTCGCTCCTCAAGTGCCCGAACTTCGATGCCGTATGACGCAGGCGCTGGATAGCCGCCATCACGTCGTTTTTCTGCATGACGACCGCATAGCCCAGCTGGTCTGTCCAGCCACCATAATCGGCCATCATCGTCAACACTTGCGGGAACGGGATAAGCGCCTGCACGCTAGCATCGTACGGGAGCTTCGCGCGTTCAAGCGCAACCGAAAGGTCCTTGCCTTTCAGATGCTTGTGTTCTTCAGCCCACTGGGCTGCCGGAGCAATCTGTTCTCCATAGGTTGATGCCGAAAGTACCTGAACCAGAAGCGGGTCTGGGTACAGCGCTATGTTGGCCACCAGCGTGTCCAGTTCTGCTCGAGAAAACCCCTCTTGGGCGTGTATTACGCACGGCATACAGAAGAACACCGCAAAAATGGCGACCAACCAAATTTTGGAACTTTTTGTTTCGTTTGCGTTCATGAGGAACCTCCTTCGTTTCCTTAAAATACATCAATTTGATGCCTGAAATTCCACTTTGGTTGCAAAAAAAACATTTTTTTTGATTTTTTTTAGTTGTAAGCCAAAACAACGCGTAAACGACAATTAACATATGCATATTTGCCATAACATATAGATTTATAACAGGTATTGGATACAGGAGGCAAATATGTCGCGATTATCGAAGACATTGCTATTTTCTTATGGGTTAGCATTCGCCCTGTCAGCGAATGCTTTTGCACAAACGTACGACTTACCGATCGTTTTCGTTGACACTAAAGGCAAATGCCTAGACAGCAAAGTCACAGAAAAAATTCCGGCCACAATGAAAGTACTGGACGGAAAGACGAATAACGTGGCTGATAGTGCCAAAGGAACACGTTACGATATTGGCATAAAAGTTCGTGGACAATCCTCGGCTTTGTTCCCCAAGCCTGGGTACGGCGTGGAAGTACGTGACGAAAAGGGAGAAGGCAAGGATGTAAGCCTGTTCGGGCTGCCACCTTCCGACGACTGGGTTTTCCATGGTCCGTATGTTGACAAGAGCTTGGTGCGTAACGCACTTGCACACTGGCTCTTTAGGCAGGCTGGCCATTACAGCCCGCGTAGCAAGCATTTCGACCTGTACATCAACGGGGTCTATCGCGGAGTCTATGTGCTTCTCGAAAAAATCAAGCGTGACAAATACCGCGTCAATGTCAGCAAGCTCAAAGAAACAGACATTAGCGGCGAAGAAGTGACTGGCGGCTATATTTGGGCATTCGACAAGACGGGCACCAACACGGGTGGCGCAGGCAGTGGCCCCATCGAAAAGGAAGGTTTCAGCACCTCCGACGGTTTGAACGTCATTTTGCACTATCCCAAGAAAGAAAACATCAAGAAAGAGCAGGAAAACTACCTGAAAAAGTACTTGAACGACCTTGAAGGCCTGTTCAAGAACGGCAAGAACGGTCAGGGGTATGAAAAATACGTCGATATGACTTCTGCGCTGGACTACGTGTTGCACGAAGAAGTGACCAACAACGCGGACTCCTACTGGTGCAGTTTCTTCTTGCACAAACCCAAGGACAAGATAGACTCGAACGGCGTCAAGACCGAAGGCAAAGTAACGCTCGGCCCGGCTTGGGACTTCAACCTCGCCATGAGCAACGGCTCCCAGCCTGAAAACGGCGGAGGCCAAGGTGGTCAGGGTGGCTGGAACCAGGGCGGTGGCATGTGGGGCGGCGGCTTCGGTGGCGGCTTCGGCGGCGGCATGGGAGGCTTCTCCAGCTCAGGCAACGGATGGCAAATTGAAAACAGCATGAAGAGTGGCCAGATGATGGGCAGTTCCTTGAAGGCTCCGAACTGGCTACTTGGCATGTGGAAGGACAGCCACTACCAAAGTGAACTCAAAAAACGCTGGGCGGAACTCCGCAGTGGCGTGTGGCACACCAAGACCATGGACAAGTATCTGGATTCCATGAAAACGTACTTGAAGAGCGCTGCCGACAGAAACTTCAAACGCTGGCCGAACTTGGGTAAATCTAGTGGTCAGGGCGACAACGATCCAGAGCCAATGAAATTCTGCAACCAAGGCGGAGGACAGCAAGGCGGAATGTGGGGCATGGGCGGTATGCCCATGGGCGGCTACAACGCAACGACCTGGGACGGAGAATTCGAACATCTCCGCAAGAAGATGAAAGAAAGAATGGCCTGGATGGACCAGCAACTCGGATTTACCGAACCAGCCCAAGCCATCGTGTTAGAACCGATAATCCATGTTCCTGATTGGGAAAAGGAGGAGGCCGCCAAGGATTCCTCCAAGCAAACGGTCACGCCGCCGGACACCGGTTCTCACCACCACCACGGCTACATAATGGATGTTGGCATGGATGATTTCAGCAGATTGTCCCCGACCAACTTCTATGTCTTGAACAGCAGCAGCCTTGAAATCCATACGGATCTGGGCGGAAAATTCGCCCTTATCGATCTGAACGGAGTCACCTTGTTCAAGACCCAAATCAAGAAAGGCATTACGACCCTCAAGATTCCGGCCAAGGCTCAGAACAAAGCCTGGATAGCGACTCTCGACGGCAAAATGATGAACCGCTAAAGTTTCTTGATAGAAAAAAAAGAGGCGACCTTCGGGACGTCTCTTTTTTATTTTTCGATTTGTTTTTGCAAAAAACGGAACATATCGTCCCTCACCCTTTTTTAGAACAACAACCCTTCCAAGCCCGATTTAACGCTTTTCCATAAAATCAGCGCAATTTAACCATTTTCTCTAAAAAAAGCCAGAATGGCTCTACAACACAAAAAAAAATTTATACGGAACAAACTAGCCTTTTGAACTTATTTTTTATCTGTACATTGGCATTAGGAGTAAATATGATTCGCCAACCCAAAAAACTTATTTTACCGCTAGCATTCTGCCTAGCTTCATTTGCATTCGCACAAACATACGACTTGCCCATCATTTTTGTTGACACCAAGCAATACCATGAAGGTACTGGACGGGCAGACGAATAACGTAGCCGACAGCGCCAAGGGCGCATTCTACAACATCGGCATCAAGGTTCGCGGTCAGTCATCCGCCATGTTCCCCAAGCCCGGCTACAGCGTCGAAGTCCGCAACGAAAAGGGCGAAGGAATGGACGCGAGCATGTTCGGGCTCCCGCCCTCCGACGACTGGGTATTCCATGGCCCCTACGTCGACAAGAGCATGTTACGCAACGCCCTCGCCTACTGGCTCTTTAGGCAGGCAGGTCGCTACGCCCCGCGCACCAAGCATTTCGACCTCTACATCAACGGCGTATACCGCGGCGTGTACGTAATGGTCGAAAAAATCAAGCGCGGCAAATACCGCGTGAACGTGAGCAAGCTTAAAGAAGACGATATCGCCGGCGATAGCCTTACCGGCGGCTACATTTGGGCATTCGACAAAACGGGAACCAATACAGGCGGCGCCGGTGACCAAAAAACGGGCGGCATCGAAGCCGAAGGATTCAACACCTCCGACGGTCTGAACGTGATTCTGCACTACCCCAAGAAGGCAAATATCCAAAAACAGCAGGAAGAGTACCTAAAGAAGTACCTGAACGATCTCGAAGCGCTGTTCAAGAACGGCAAGAACGGAGACGGGTTCGAGAAATACGTCGATCTCGGTTCCGCCGTGGACTACGTGCTACATCAGGAAATCACCAATAATGGAGACTCTTACTGGTGCAGTTTCTTCTTGCACAAACCCAAGAACAAGACCAACAAAGAAGGCGTATACACCGAAGGCAAGGTGACCCTTGGCCCGCCGTGGGACTTCAACTTGGCCATGAGCAATGGCGGCATGATGGGCGGCAGCGGTAACAAATGGCAGATTGAAAGCAAAGGCGGCGGCGGTGGCGGCGGCTGGGGTGGCGGCTGGGGCGGCGGCGGCATGGGTTCGCTCAAGGCTCCCAACTGGCTTATTGGTTTGTGGAAGAGAAGTGATTACCAGGACGAAATGAAGAAGCGCTGGGCGGAACTCCGCAGCGGTGTGTGGCACACCAAGGTCATGGACGCCTACTTGGATTCCATGAAGACGTACTTGACGAAGGCTGCCGACAGAAACTTCAAGCGCTGGCCGAACTTGGGCAAAAATAGTGGCCAGAACGATCCAGATCCGGAGCCGATGAAATACTGCAGCAGCCAGGGGGGCGGCTACGGCATGGGCATGGGCGGCAACAACGCCAATACCTGGGACGGCGAAGTGGAACACCTCCGCGCAAAAATGAAAGATAGAATGGCCTGGATGGACCAAAAGTTCGGATTTACGGAACCGGCAAATCCCGTTGTAACCGGACCTGTAGACCCCGAAATCCATTGGCCCCATTGGGAGAAGGATACCGCAGCAATTGACCCGCCGCCGCCGGCATTCC
Source organism: Fibrobacter succinogenes (assembly GCA_902762305.1). GTDB lineage: Bacteria > Fibrobacterota > Fibrobacteria > Fibrobacterales > Fibrobacteraceae > Fibrobacter > Fibrobacter succinogenes_I. The sequence continues at coordinate 202,426 of CACWNW010000001.1, forward strand.
GGGACGATTTCAGCAGGCTGTCTCCGATGAACTTCTTTAACGTGAACGGCGACCGTCTTGAAATCCAGACGAGCTTGGGCGGCACTTTCGCCCTCATCGACCTAAATGGCGTTGTCCTGTACAAGACCCGCATCGGCAAGGGACTCACGACCCTGAAGATTCCGGCCAAAGCACGGAACAAGGCATGGATAGCGACACTCAACGGCAAAATGTTGAACCGCTAAGAGATAAGAAATTGGGTTGAGGAGAAAATGTCACATCAAATAAAAATGTTTTGCATAGCAGCGTTGCTCATGGCAACCGCTGCTTTTGCGCAAACATACGATTTGCCCATCATATTTATAGACACCAAACAACAATGCCTCGACTACAATGTTACCGAAAAACTGCCCGCCACAATAAAAGTCCTGGACGCCAAAACAAACAACGTCGCCGATAGCTCCAAAGCCACGCAATACAACATTGGCATTAAAGTCCGCGGGAAATCATCTGCAACACAGCCCAAGTCAAACTACACCATCGAATTCTACGATTCAACGGGCAAAGACATGAACGTAGGCTTGCTCGGCCTCCCTCCTTCCGATGACTGGGCTTTGCTCGGGCCATATGTCGATAAAAGCATGGTCAGGAACTCGTTTGGACACTGGCTCTTCCGGCAAACAGGCCGTTACAGCCCACGCACTAAACATTTCGATTTATACATCAACGGAGCCTATCGCGGCGTTTACGTACTTACCGAAAGAATCAAGCGAGGCAAATACCGCGTCAACGTAAGTGAACTCCAAAAAACGGACACCGAAGGCGAGAACCTTACCGGTGGCTACATTTGGGAATTTGACAAAAAATGGAGCCGAACCGGAGCTGGGGAACCAATAGATAATACCATAAGAGACTTCAAAACATCCGATGGCCATAACATCGTTTTGATTTACCCTAGAAAGAAAAAAATCACAAACGAGCAGAAAGAATACATACAAAATTATTTAGGCGAACTCGATTCATTATATAAAGGCGATAAAAGCGGGAGCGGATACGAAAAATACGTGGATATAGTTTCCGCAGCAGATTATATCTTGCATCTAGAACTCACTACCAACGCAGACCCCTATTTTGCGTACAACTTTTTCATGTACAAACCAAAGGACGAAACAGATAAGCATGGCAACAAGACCACAGGCAAAATAACCTTAGGTCCACCGTGGGGTTTCGAAATAACTCTATGTAACAACACCCACCCAGAAAATTACGAAATTAACAAAGAAGATTCGACTTCTTTACCAACGTTAGAAAACTGTTTTGTTGAAGGTTGGCAAATTGATCGCGCTTATAAAAACATTGGTTTAGGAGGCGTCCAACCCATAAGATGGCTTTTGGAAATGTGGAAGGATAGCGTTTTCCAGACCGAAATGAAAAAACGATGGGCGGAACTCCGCAGCGGCGTTTGGCACACCAAGACCATGGACGCCTATTTGGACTCCATGAAAGCGCATCTGAAAGATGCCGCAGAAAGGAACTTTAAACGCTGGCCAAACTTAGGAAAAGGAAGCAGTTCCTATGATGGAGACCCGCTCCCCATAAAATACTGCCGTGAATCCCAAATACTAGGTACTGGAGTACCTATAGGCGGATTCAATGCCGATACTTGGGACGGCGAATTCGAACACCTCCGCAAAAAAACAAAAGAAAGAATAGCCTGGATGGACAAGCAACTCGGTTTTACGGAACCCACAAATCCCGTCGTAACCGCGCCTGTCGACCCGGAAATCCACGAGCCGCACTGGCAGAAGGATACTATTCCGGACGATACTATTCCGGATGATACTGTTCCGCCCATCCGCTTGAAGGAATTCGGTAGGCTCTCCCCGACGAACTTCTTCGACATAAACGGCAACAATATTGAGGTCCAGACGTCTTTGGGAGGAACATTCGCCCTCATCGACCTGAATGGCGTCGTCCTGTACAAGACACGGATCAAGAAGGGACTTACAATCTTGAAAATTCCGGCCAATGCGCGGAACAAGGCCTGGATAGCGACCCTCAACGGCAAGATGATGAACCGTTAAGAAAATCTTTCAAAAAAACGGCAAAAAGGCCATCTTTTTTATGGCATTTTTGCTTAGAATCGGCCAAATTTGCGAAATTTCGATGTTTTTTGCAGTTGTCATACATTACAACGTTCAATTCATAATTAGCAACTCTTTTGGGAGCAAAGAATATAAATTACACTTTGGTATTTTGTGAAGGAGAAAAATATGCCCAAAAAATCAAAATTTTTCTTCTATGGCATTTTTCTTGCCATGGTAGTTCCGTTATTCGCACAGACATACGACCTGCCGCTCATCATCGTGAACACGCAGAACGGCAAGGCGCTCGAGAAGGGAGCCGACAAGATTCCCGGCACCATGCGCATTTTGGACAAGGGCACGAACAGCGTTGCCGACAGTGCAAAGGGCGAGCTCATGAATATCGGCATCAAGATCCGCGGGCAGACCTCCGCCGACTTCCCGAAGAAAGGCTACGGCATCGAACTCAAGGCGCGCGCCTGCACGAACGTCGCCGACACGGCCTGCCACGATACGAGTTTCAAGGTCCTCGGCATGCCGAAGAGCGCCGACTGGGTGTTCCATGGCCCGTATGTAGACAAGACGCTCATCCGAAACGCGCTCGCCTACTGGTTCTACCAGCGTACGGGGCGTTACAGTTCACGCTTCAAGTTCTTTGAGCTCTACCTGAACGGGCAATACAAGGGCGTTTACCTGCTGCTCGAAAAAATCAAGCGAGCCAAGGCACGCGTGCATATTGCGAAGCTCAAGGAAGAAGATATCAGCGGCGACGACGTGACCGGCGGTTACGTGCTGAGCATCGACAAGGTGGAAAATAACTCCACGCAGGGCCTCGACAAGGAAGGCTTCAAGAGCAAAGACGGCTCCCCCGTCGTGATGCGTTCTCCGAAAAAGGAAAACACCACTAGGGAGCAGCAGCAGTATATCCAGAACTTCTTCAACTCCATCGAGCAGAAGTGCGACAACGGCGACATCAACAGCAGCGGATGCCTGGACATTCTCGATATCGATGCCGCGGTCGACTACATAATGCACGAAGACATCACCAACAATACCGACGCCTACATCTGCAGTTTCTACATGTTCAAGGACAAGGACAGCAAGGGCGGCAAGTTGCAGCTCGGTGCCCCGTGGGACTTCAACCTCGCCTTCGGAGCCTACCAGCGCGTGGGCGGCGAAAAGGCAGAAGGCTGGCGCATTCCGCAGAGCGCAGGTGACGGAGGATTCGCATTCGGCATGAACGAATGGTTTGTCGCCAAGTGGATACAGAACATCTGGAAAGACAGCAAGTTCCAGCAGAAGTACAAGGCCCGCTGGGCGGAACTGCGCAGTGGCGTTTGGCACACCAAGAACATCGACCACTTCATAGACTCCCTCAAGACAGTCCTCAAGAATGCCGCCGACCGCAATTTCCAGCGCTGGCCGAACTTAGGGCAGTCTAGCGGCACCTGCGACGCCGACCCGATGGAATCCGGAAACAATAACAGCTGGAACCCAGGCAGTTGGAACCCGGGCAGCTGGAACATGGGTTGCATGGGCATGAAGATGAACTACTACAACGAACCCACGTGGGATGCCGAAATCGAGCACCTGCGCAAGTACGTGAAGCAAAGATTCGCATGGATTGACCAACAGGTGAATTTCCACGAGCCTTCCACCCCCATCGTGACTGAACCGCTCATTATCGACGACTGGGGTTACTACGACAAGGTAGAAGAGGACGATCCTCCCCCAATCGGATTCCAGCCCCACCTGAGCGTTACCCGCCTCAATTCCTACACGGTCGCAGGCAACAAGATCACCGTGCAAAGTGTTGATGGAGAGATTTCTTCTGGCATGCAATCGTTCCAGATTCCGCGCGCCGCTCGCAACCAGCACTGGATTGCAACCCTCAACGGGAAGATGCTCAGCCGATAGAATTCCACTCCTTGCAAAGCAAGAGGGACGTCCGCAAGGGCGTCCCTTATTTTAAAGTATTGCGAAAAATTCAAATGTTGAAACAATCTACCTGATTGTAATTCGAATTACTTCGCGACTTGCTTAGCAAAACTGTCTTTTAAGTCAACGGTGCGGTTGAACACCAGGTGGCCCGGCTTGGAATCTTCGCTGTCAAGGCAGAAGTAGCCCTGGCGCATGAACTGGAAGCGGTCTTCCAGCTTGGCGTCGGCGAGGCTCGGTTCCACCTTAGCCTGCTTGATGACCATGGAATCCGGGTTCAGGTAGTCGTGCCAGTCTTCGCCCTCGGGAACCGCAGCCGGATCTTCGAGCGTGAACAAGTTATTGATGAGGCGCACTTCGGCGTCCACGGCATGGGCCGCAGAAACCCAGTGGATGGTGCCCTTGACCTTGCGGCCATCGGGAGTCTCGCCACCCTTGCTCTGCGGGTCGTATTCGCAGTGGATGACCGTCACCTTGCCGTTGGCGTCCTTCTCGACGCTCTTGCAGGTCACGAAGTAGGCGCCCTTCAGGCGGACTTCTCCATCCGGCTTGAGGCGGAAGTACTTCTTGGGCGGTTCTTCCATGAAGTCGTCGGCCTCGATGTAGAGTTCCTTGCCAAACGGGACCTGGCGCTTGCCGGCGGTTTCGTCGTTCGGGTTGTTCTCGACTTCAATCATCTCGACCTTACCGTCTTCCCAGTTGTCAATCACGAGCTTCACCGGGTCAATCACGGCCATCACGCGGTTCGCCGTCTTGTTCAGTTCTTCGCGGATGCAGAAGTACAGGAGGTTCACGTCGACCATGGAGTCGGCCTTGGAAACGCCGATGCGGTCGCAGAACTCGCGTATGGAACTCGGCGTGAAGCCACGGCGGCGGTAACCGCAGACTGTGGGCATACGCGGGTCGTTCCAGCCCATCACGGCCTTCGTTTCCACCAGTTCGAGGAGCTTGCGCTTGCTCATCATGGTGTAGGTCAGGTTCAGGCGGGCAAATTCAATCTGCTGCGGACGGTTGTCGAGACCGAGCTCGATCAGGAACCAGTCGTACAGCGGGCGATGCGCTTCGAATTCCAGCGTACAGATGGAGTGCGTGATGCCTTCAATCCAGTCGCTGAGCGGGTGCGCAAAGTCGTACATCGGGTAGATGCACCACTTGTCGCCGGTGCGGTGGTGCGTGCAATGCTTGATGCGGTAGATGACCGGGTCGCGCATGTTCATGTTCGGGCTCGCGAGGTCGACCTTCGCACGGAGGCACTTCTCGCCGTCGGCATACTTGCCGTCGCGCATCTCGCGGAAGAGCTTCATGTTCTCTTCGACGCTGCGGTCGCGGTAGGGGCTCGGACGGCTCGGCTTGCCGGCGTCGTTGCCGCGGTATTCCTGCATCTCGTCGCGGGTCAGGTCTTCCACGTAAGCCTTGCCCATCTCGATAAGCTTTTCGGCAAAGGCGTAAATCTGGTCGTAGTAGTCGCTGGCGAAGTATTCGCCGCCCTTCCATTCAAAACCGAGCCACTTCACGTCTTCGCGAATGGAGTCGACGTATTCCACGTCTTCCTTGGTGGGGTTCGTGTCGTCGAAGCGCAAGTTCGTGATGCCGCCGAAATCCTTGTACTTATTCGCCGTACCGAAGTTCAGGCAAATGGACTTCGCATGTCCGATGTGGATGTAGCCGTTCGGCTCCGGCGGGAAACGGGTATGCACCTTGGTGCGCTTGCCCGTCTTAAGATCGTTGACGATGATGTCCTGTACAAAATTCGAGGATTCGGGAATTTCCATAATTGAACCTTTTGATTTTTTACGCGGAAAATTTAGCAAAAGGCGAGCGCAGCGACAAAAGTGAGCAAGGTGAGAAAGCGCAAAAACATGTTTTTGCATTTTCGAACCGCCGCCACTTACGTCATAGACGTCAAACAACTCGTTGTTTTGGCATTGCCGAGCCGAGCTAAATGCGTGCAAATTGAATGCCGCAGGTAATGTTTACATTACCTATGGCCGAAATGCTGCCGCATGGCATCGTAGATGCCCAATGCGCTCTGAAAGAGCGCCAAGATAGAAAAAAAGCTCAGTCACATTCCTATTTCTATATGCAGCAACAGCCTACGTCGCTCACGCTTCGCGTTGTAAGAAAAATAACAACTCCCGTTAAATCTTATTTACAGGCCAGGCACAACTTTTCGGTGTAAAACATTATATATCTTTTATAGTGTAATCAATAGTTCAGCCCCAGGTGGGCGGACAAACGAGGTTAAATTGACTCATTTCGACGGCAAAACGGAAACGCTTTGCATTTTCGGGCACCCTGTTGCACACAGCAAGTCGCCCGCCATGCATAACGCACTCTTCGAAGCGTTAGGTATAAACGCTGCTTATCTTCCCTACTCCCCTGAACCGGAAAATTTTGCGGACGCCATTCGTGGATTCCGCTCCATGGGTTTTCGCGGAGCAAACGTAACCATCCCGTACAAGACACAGTTTTCTAGCAACAACGGCGAACCGAGGCTCATAGACGAGCTCAGCGAGATAAGCCGGTTCACGGGAAGTGTCAACACGCTCTACTGGAAAGACGGAAAAAACGGCGGAACTCTTTGCGGGACGACAACCGACCCTTACGGCTGCATCCGGAACCTCGAAGAAAACGGGGTATGCGTAAACAACAGGAAGGTGGCCCTTCTCGGGAACGGCGGTGCAGCGAAGGCAATCGCCTACACGCTCGTAGAACAGGGAAACACGCTCACCATCGTATGCCGGAGCATCGAGAAGGGAGAGGCTCTCGCCAACAGCCTGAATGAACTTTTCGCAAAAGCCGGGAAAGGCGCAACCGTCCAGGCAATAACCTTCGGTGACTTCACAAAAGTTTCCGCCGAACAGGACATCATCATCAACGCGACATCCGTGGGCATGACTCCGAACATAGACGAAAGTCCACTCCCGGAAGAAAGCCTCCATGCAGGCCAGGTCGTATGCGACATCGTGTACACTCCCGTGCAGACGAAGCTTTTGCAAATGGCCGCAACTAAAGGCAGCAAGATTGTAACCGGCGAAGGGATGCTCGTACACCAGGGAATCGAAAGTTTCCGCAAATGGTTCCCCACCGAAACCGCAAACAAACAGAATTCAGAACTCGCGTCGATTATGCGCAAAGGGATGCAAGGATAAAATGAGACAGCATATCTTTTTCACCGGCTTCATGGCAAGCGGCAAGAGCCGTACCGGCAGGGCCATGGCAGATCGTCTCGGACGCCCGTTTGTCGATACCGACGCAGTGATTGTCGAACGTGCCGGCAAAAGCATCAGTGAAATATTCGAGACCGAAGGCGAAGCGAAATTCCGAGAAATGGAATCCGCAGTCATCGCAGAAATCGCGCGCAACGAGAACCCGCAGGTCGTGTCGCTCGGAGGCGGTGCACTGAACCGCGAAGAGAACCTCAAGGTCATTCGCGAATCCGGTATACTCATCCGCCTGTGGGCCAAGCCCGAAATCCTTTCGGAACGCATCGGACGCAAAAATACGCGCCCCCTGCTCGCGAACCTAAGCGACGAGGAACGCCTCGAGAAAATCAAGGTGATGCTCAAGGAGCGCGAAAAGAACTATGCACATGCGGACTTCAGCGTCGAAAGCACGAACGACGCCTCCGAGACGCATGTCATCGAGCACATTTTGCGCATGCTCCGGTTCTGGAAGAGCCACGCGCTGGACGTGTGCCCGAGCAGCGGCGGACGCTACCCCATATTCATCGGCGAGAACATCGTACCCGATTCGTCGGCGCTGCTCGAGGGCCTGCGCCTCTCGCCCACGCACGACTTCTTGGTCTGCACCGACACGACCATCGCAAAGGCGCAGGGGAACATGTTGAACATGCTCCGCGGCCAAGCGGGACGCTGCCCGATTTTCAAGTTCCAGGCAGGCGAGCGCAACAAGACGCTCCATAACCTGAACCAGCTTTTCAGCTTCATGCTCCACCGCGGCTACACGCGCAAGAGCTGCCTGTTGCAGTTCAGTGGCGGCGTCGTAGGCGACATGGCGGGCTTCGGTGCCGCCACTTACCAGCGCGGAATCCCGTTCATCCAGTTCCCGACGACACTCCTCAGCATGGTCGACAGTTCTGTGGGCGGAAAGGTGGCCGTAAACCACCCCGAAGGCAAGAACATGATCGGCGCATTCTACCAGCCGAAGGCCGTCGTCTGCGACCTCTCCGTACTTTCGACGCTCAACGACACGGAATACCTCGCAGGCCTTGCCGAAATCGTCAAGTACGGCGTCATCTACGACGAGGATTTCTTCAGTTATCTGGAACAGAATACCGACAAAATAAAGGAGCGCGATTCCGAAGTGCTCCGACACATGATTTTCCGCAGCTGCCAGATTAAAGCCGAAGTCGTCGGCATCGACGAAAAGGAGTCCGGCCTCCGCGCCATCCTCAACTACGGCCACACCTTCGGGCATGCCATCGAAAAAATCACGAACTACAACATGTTCAGCCACGGCATCGCCGTGTCGCTCGGCATGCGCGTCGCCGCAAGGGTCGCCGTATCGCTCGGCATGCTCGACCAAGGAGCTGAACTGCGCCAAAACACACTTCTCGACGCGCTCGGATTCCCGAAGGTATTCGACATCGACAACGAAAAGGCATGGAACGCCATGGGTGTCGACAAGAAGGCCGAAAAGGGAACGCGCGTCTACATTCTCCCCGAAAAAATCGGGAAAGTCCAGAAAATCGTCAACGTGGACAAGGAAATCATCAACAAATCCTGGGATGCTATCCGAGGAAAGGGGGTTAGATGAGCATACTGGTCACTGGAGGAACGGGAGCCCTCGGCTTCCATATTCTGTCGAACCTAATAGGCACAGAACGCGACCTATACAGTTTTAGCGACGAACAGCCGCAGCCCTGGCAAAAGGTGGAAGGAGTCAACTACCTCACCGGCGACATGCTGAACTTCAAGGAAGTTCTTGACATGATGCAAAAGGTGCAGCCTACGAACATCTACCATCTGGCAAGCCAATCATCAGTGGGCCTCAGCTACAAGAAGCCCTACGAAACTCTCAACGTGAACCTGCTCGGTACACAGACGCTCCTGGAAGCGGTGCGCCAGATTGTACCCAAGGCGAAAGTGATGCTCCTGAGTTCGAGCGAAATCTACGGACGCACGGAACAGCACCTCACCTACCTCCACAAGGAAACCGACCTCCCGAACCCCCTCACGCCTTACGCCACATCGAAGGCCTGCATGGAAATTCTCGGGAACCAGTTCCGCAACGCAAACGATATGCACATCGTGGCCGTACGCCCATTCCATTTTACGGGCCCGCACCACAGCAGGCGTTTCGCGATTCCTTCCATTACCTACCAGCTAGTGAAAATCAAGTATTACCACGCCGAACCCGTCATCTATTCCGGTAGTCTCGACATCAGCCGCGACGTAGTAGACGTGCGCGACGTGGCCCGTGCGATGATCCAGATTCTGAAGACTTCGGAATCGGGCCAGGTATACAACATATGCAGTGGCAAATCATACACGTTCCGCGAACTCGTTGACATGCTGGTGGACATCGCCGGCGTGAGTGTCGACTTCCGTTTCGACCCCGCATACGAACGCACGAACGACATTCCCCTGCTGGTCGGCGACCCGACAAAAATCAATGCACTCGGCTGGAAACCCATGATTAGCATAGAGGATAGTCTCACCGACATCTTCAACGAGATGGTGGTTCGCCGTCGGACGGAGCTCAAGAACGGCATGGGCAAGGACCTCCCCCTGTAAAACGATATTTCTACTTTTATAACGATGCAAAAAAACTTCTATAAAATTATCATTGCCTGTTTAGCAACCCTTGTCGCTGCCACCTGGGCTGGCGATGTCACCGCCCCTGCGGGTAGTGCGCGCAACCTCACCGCGGACGACTTCATGCCCCACCATTCCAACGCCAAGGAATTCAACGAGACCTGGAGTTACCAGTTCGTATTCGACAACGGCACACGCGCATTTGTCAACTATTCCACACTCTATATTCCCGGTTCGGGCAAAAAAATCGGCTGCGACATGAGCTTCTGGAATTTCAAAGGCAAGAGCTACGCCGTCGGGCGCCAGTACCCGCCTGAACGCCTCAAGGCGATCAAGGAAAAAACGACCATCGACATCAAGGGCGAATACGCAATGGAAAATAAGCCCGGCAAGGGCCACCGCGTCTATTTCACCGCAGACAAGAACGGAAAATTTTTCCTCGACCTCACTTTCGACAGCGCCGAACAGGGCAAAGTCCTGGGTGACGGCATCTGGAAAGTCGGCAGCGAAAAATTCGCTCAGTACATCCATATTCCCTACGGTCGCGTCACGGGCCGAATCGGCTACAACGACGACACGATTTCCGTGAAGGGATACGCCTACATGGACCAGACCTGGCAAACCGTGCAGGCGACCGACATCGCCGTGCGTTCCCTGAATTTCAGCACGAACACTCGCTCACCGCTATACGCCGGGAGGATTTCCATCGCAGAAAAAGGCGGACTGTTCGGGTATGCGCTCTACAACAGCGGTGAAGGCTCCAAGATTGTCGTTCCCGAAAGCATCAAGGACGGCGAAGACGATTACCGCGGAAAGAAATTCCCCAAAAAAGAAATTTCCATCGAATGGAAGGACAAGTCCCCGGCGCTCAAGTTCCCCGTGAACAAGACCTACCAGAAGGCCTCGCTCCTGGACAAGGTGGACGGGTGGTTCGCCAAGAAGGCGATGAAAATTGCCGCAGGCGGCGAAATCCTCTTCTACCGCGGGCGTAGCGATGCAAGCCACGGAAAAAAACTCGACTGGACCGTAACAGGAGCCAAGGACTGATGACCAAGTTTCGTCCTTGCATAGACCTGCACGACGGCAAGGTCAAGCAGATTGTCGGAAGTTCACTGAACGACAGCGGAGTCGGACTCAAGACGAACTTCGAGACAGACCGTTCCGCAGCGTGGTTTGCCACCCTCTATAAAAAAGACGGCATCAGAGGCGGGCACGTCATCATGCTCGGCAAGGGCAACATTGACGCAGCCAAGGCGGCACTCGCGGCTTACCCGGGCGGACTCCAAGTCGGAGGCGGAATCACCGCCAACAACGCGAAGGAATACATCGATGCGGGAGCGAGCCACGTAATCGTCACGAGCTGGATTTTTCCCGAAGGAAAACTCGACCGCAACCGCCTCGAGAGCCTTGTCAACACGGTTGGAAAAAAGCATCTGGTACTCGACCTTAGCTGCAAGCGCACATCGGCTCCGGGAGAACCGCCCCGCTGGAATATCGCCACGAACCGCTGGCAGACGCTCATTGACGTGGAAATTACAAAAGACACGCTCGAAGACCTTGCAAGCAGCTGTGACGAATTTCTGGTGCACGCAGCCGACGTAGAAGGCAAACAGCAAGGAATGGACGACGAACTCATCGCATTCCTTGCAAAGAACAGTCCCGTTCCAGTGACATACGCAGGCGGCGCAAAGTCACTGGAAGACCTGCAACATGTCAAGGACATCTCTGGCGGAAAAATCGACCTCACCATCGGATCGGCACTCGACCTCTTCGGTGGCAAAGGAGTGAAGTATGAAGACTGCGTCAAGTTCAACAAAGCTTAAGGCGACAGACAGTCTGGACTCGCGCCCCGCAATATACGGGCGTACGGTCACGAGTACGTTCCGCAAGTGCTTCGGCATGAAGCACAGGCCTCCTGGAAACCTGCGTACCTGCTGGATACCGCCAGTCGTATTTCTCACCATATTTTACAACCTGCCGGCACTCCTCAAGCTGCGCCGCTATCTGAAAAAAGAACGCAGCAAGCGCGCTCCCGATGACGTCCGCATCCTGTTCTATTCCGACAACCTGGACGAAACCAACGGGATTGCGAACAACCTGAGGAACGTGATTCCATACATGCGCACACACGGCATGAAGGCCTTCCTCGCCGGAAGCGCATTCAACACGCGGCCCTGCGGTGTCATCGAAAACAGCTACTGCATATTGCTTCCGCGCATGTTCAGCATGGAGCAGCTCGGGTATGCGAACAGCGAACTCGCCATCCCGCGCATCAGCCCGGCCCTGCGCCTGCTCAAGCGCTATCCCATTGACCTCATCGAACTCGAGACCCCGAGCCCCGGCGCATGGCTTATCTGCTTCTGCGCACGTATCGCCGGCATCAAGGTTTTCAGCCACTACCGTACCGACGTCCCGACCTACGCAAAGACTCTCGTGAAGGCAAAGTGGATGCACGTGTATGTGCTATGGCTCATGCGCATATTCTACTGGCTTGCAAGGCCTGTCGTGAGCCCCTGCGATGACTACGCCGACATCCTCACAAAGCAGCTCCACGTTCCTGCGAAACAGGTGAAGATTCTCCCGCGCGGTCTCCCGTTGGAGCGGTTCTCGCCCGAACTGCGCGGGAAGGGTACTTGGGAAAAATACGGGGACACGCGCGAAAAGCGCCCCGTAAGGTTCGCCTTCATCGGGCGAATCTCGAAAGAAAAGAACCTGGAATTCTTGAACGGCGTGTGGAAGAAATTCGCCGCCAAGCACAAGGACGTCGAACTCATGTACGTCGGCTACGGCTGGTACCTGGAAGAAATCAAGAAATATTTCGAAGGCGACGACAGCGTGCATTTCGCAGGTGAGCAGGGCGGAGAAACTCTTGCCGGCCTCTACGCCGACGCGGACTTTTTCCTGTTCCCGAGCACCACGGACACCTTCGGAAACGTGGTGGTGGAAGCCATGTCCACCGGCACCCCCGCCATCGTGAGCAATTACGGCGGCCCGCGCAGCATCGTGAAGGACGATTCCTGCGGGCGCATCCTCCCGATTGAAAAGACCAAATGGCTCGACGCCCTGGAAGAATGCCGCACGCTCAAGCTGGAACAGCCCGAAGTCTACGAGCAAATGCGCAAGGACGCCCACAAGCGCAGCATGCATTACACCCTCGAAAATTCGACAAAGGTGCAATTCGATTACTTCCGCCAAATCAAACGCGAATTTTACAAGCTGTAGGTACGCCCCATGCCATACAGCGCGTCTATGTAAATAAACCTTTATGGACGAGAATATCCTGAAGCATCTGCGTGCCTGGTTCAAGAAGAACGCGGCGACACTCCCGTGGAGGCCCGCAGAACTTGACGCACCACGCGATCCATATGCGGTATGGATCAGCGAGACGATGCTCCAGCAGACGCAAGTTTCGACCGTGATGGATTATTTCATCCGCTGGATGAAACGCTTCCCTGACGTAGAGACGCTCGCAAAGGCAAGCGAAGAAGAAGTTTTCAAGTATTGGCAGGGGCTCGGCTACTACAGCCGCGCCAGGAACATCCTGAAAACCGCCAAGATGCTTTATGAATCCGGCGCAAAAACCGAGCCGCAGAATCAGAGCGGAACGAGTTCCAAGAGCGCAAAAACCGAGCCGCAGAATCAGAGCAGAACGAGTTCCAAGAGCGCAAAAACCGAGCCGCAGAAATTCAAGGGCGCGGATTCTGCGAAGGCACCGATGCCCAGCACCCGCAAGGAGCTCGAATCCCTGCCGGGAATAGGCGCGTACACCGCAGGCGCAATCCTCAGCCTCGCATTCCACCAGAAGGAGGCAATCCTGGACGGGAACCTGGTGCGCATCTTTTCGCGGTTCTACGCCCTCGACTTTTTGCCCGAAGGGAAGGCTGCGGAAACCTACTGGGAACTGTCACGCAATATTGCAGACAGCCCGAAAGCCTACATGCACAACGAGGCCCTGATGGAACTCGGGCGCACCGTATGCAAGTCCAAGACCCCCGATTGCATGGCATGCCCGCTTGCCCTCGGGTGCCGTGCATACCGCGAAGGGCGCGCAGAAGAATTCCCGCCGAAAAAGAAACGCATACAGAAGGAATGGCACGGCACGGCGCTTGTCATAGAAAGCGCCGACGGCAAGATACTTGCCGTCTCCGAGGGCCAAGCCTTCTTGCGCGGGCAACTCGCCCTACCCCATTTCGAGACGCCGAGAAACGCCACCACGGGCATTCCCCAGCAGGCCGAACGCTACATCGATAGCGACAGGGTCGCTTCCGTAGAGGATTGCGGCACCTTCCGGCACGGGATAACCATCCACAAGATAGAATGCAACGTGCTCCACATAAAACTCAATTATAAGGCACCAACAGGCAACTTCACATGGGTTTCTAGAGCTGCTGCAAAAGATGTTTTTGCCAATAGTTTCAGCCTAAAGGCTTTGAAATTGGCTCTTGCTTAGGTTGAAAGAAACGAACACACCAAAATTACGATAATGCAGCAGCATGCAAGATGCAACAGCATGCGAGGAATCAGATGATTCACGCGAAAACTCCTTTATTCACCAACTAACCAGACAATTCCCTATATTATGGAATTGTCACGAATATAGAAAAGATTGCCTAGAATTTTATTTTTTCTAGAGCACATAAATCCTATATTTTTATTACGTGTCAGAAAGTTTTTCTGATGTAGCAGACGATTCGAACCCTGTCGTAGTCCGCCCCTGGAACCTGAATCACTTCATCCGCCAACACATGGATTAAGGAGCCTGTAAAAGATAGTCCATACTTGGGGAACATCTGTTCGAATGTCGCATCCCAGAACCAATCGCCCTTGACCACCATCGGGTCGCTGCTGCGTAGATTCCATCTTGCATCGCTCCTGTAGCGAAGCGAATGCGACACACGGAAACTCTTGCGAATAAGCCAGTCGCCCGTAAAAGCGACGAAGTATTCTGCCGGAGTTACTTCGAAGCGTTGGTCATCACCGTCAATCCTTTCGAAGCCCGTCAATGCACGGAACTTGAACATGTCTCCGAGCCAGACATCCAGCCAGAATTCACCAGTCACACCCTTTATCCAGGAATCGATGCGAGACACGTTGCCATAACGAAATTCGTATTCCCTATCCTCCACAAACCCGTCCACATCGAACGTTTCCGCACCTTTCTCGGCCCAGAACGAAGCACGTCCGCCAAAAGAGAAAGATGCCACCGTATCGGCGAAGGAAAGGTAGCCCTGAAAGAGCGTCATCTGGCCATCGGGAGAAAGCTCTATCACGCTCTCCACATTGCCCATCGCGAAAAATTCCCTGTCATCGGCAAGCGGATTCAGGCGCGTACCCGAGATATTCTTGAAACCGACCAGCACTCCCAAATTCTTCACCGCCAACGGAAGCGAAATCTCGACGCTGTCCTGCACGAGCCAATCCGCATCGTTCATACCGAACATGACATCGGCCTTGAGCCAGTTGAAAGGAGCGATTCGCAGCTGCATGAACGGCCACACCACATGATTGTCGTCCAATTCGGTATATACCGTCCCTTCGTCATCGACAAACCGGAATGCAATACCCGCAGAAAGCTGAAGCATGCCCTTCTCGCAGGCATCCCCGCACCTGTAAAGCAGAGATCCGTTCACTTCCTTGCGTTCGCCGTTTTCTCCCCGCAGCACATTCTGGTACAGGGCGTCCTCGAATGCGGCTGTTAACGAGAAATTCCAGAAGTCCGCACGCGCTTCGATGCGCGGTTTCATGTGCACGGGCATCCAGCGCGAAGACTCCATGTATTCCCAGAGGTATTCCTCGCCTACGAGCACGGAGGCATTAACGAAATCATTCGTGTAGCCGAGCCCAGCATAAACGGAACTGAACATCGGGTAGTTCGCACCGAAGAACGCAAATTCGTCTTCTACGATTTTCTTGCGGTAGCTTGCCGTACGCGCAGCGTAATGGTCGTCCTGGAAACCGCGGGCTGTCGCCCAGAAACCCTTGAACGAAGGCGTCCTGAAGCCACCTTCAAGAATCGGAGTGCGGTTCTCGGGCCTTCCGTACTCGGTAATTACATCCTGATAAATCATGTCGCCGAGTTCGTTGCCCGTCTTCACCCATACCGAAGGTTCGAACGGAGCCCACGAAGGCGTAATGGACATGCGGTTGAAAAGGAGCCGCTGGCGCAACTTCTGGGGTGTCCAGAGTTCGCTTTCGCTGTGAATGCCGCCTGCACCGAGAATGCGGTCGAACTGGTAGGTTGGGCTACCGATAAGGAACGTACCGTCGTCACGGCTCACCGCCTCCATGCCTTCCATTTCGGCATCAATTGCCGCATGGGAAACCCCGCAGAACGGAACGAAAGCAAGGACTGCAGCCATGCAAAAAAGAGAATTCTTCATTACCAGATTCTCCTTTCGAGATAGAAGCCCACCGTCAGCGTGTTGGAACGTTCAGGCAGAGTCCAGAGCTGTTCCCACAGCACGTTCAGGCCCGCCGTAATCCCCTTGAAACTCGTAAACGGCATATTGACTCGGGCAAACCACCCGAACTCCGTCTCGTTGTCAAGAAGCATGCCCCCACGGCCTTCATAGTATTTATCTTCTTCGTCAGAATCGGCACGAGTCCAATTGCAGGTGAATCCGGCGCCAATCGCAAGCGGGCGCAACAGGCGCCAGTGCCAGTCAAGCCCGATGCGGCCCACAAACTGGTGTACGCCCGGGAAAGGGATACCCTCGGCACGGACCTTTACATAGGCATAATTGAAATGAATAAACCCGTCGAAATCGGGCCAGTAGCTGTAGCGGAATCCGATACCGCCGTAAAACGAATTTTCGACGGCATCCACGAGATCACCGAACGGATACATCTCGCCGCCCTCGATAGAGATATAGGCCTTGTGGAAAGCGTACGCAAGCGTATCCACAGGAGCTTTCGCGGAATCGGCCGCCGGCTTCGACGTCACCAGTTCAGAAGACTGCGTGGAATCCGGCGCGGCGTTCTGCGCCCATGCTACCGCGGCAAGCAAGAGCGCGGCAAAAAGAGTTCTTATCGGTTTCATGATTTCTTTCGCTCCAGAGCCTGTGCAAAAAAGCCATCGAATCGGGCATCCCTGCTGCCGGGCAGCACCGGATCCCCTACCTTCACAAATTCGGGATGGGCCTTGACAAACCTGTTGACAACCTGAGTCGTTTCAGCCGGATCGGGGCTGCATGTGGCATACACCAGGCGGCCATCCTGCTTGAGCATCTCCGAAGCATGTTCAAGGATGCCGTACTGCAAATTCGTAAGTTCCGTAATAGATTCGGGCGTCAGGCGGTAAACCGACTCGGGCCTCCGCGCAATCACGCCCATGTTGCTGCACGGGACATCGAGAAGGATGCGGTCAAACTTAGACGCGAAAGCATCCGCATGCTCGACACCGGCGAGAGGCGAAAGAGCATCAATGCTTTCAAGCCGCACGTTCGATAGGCCGAGACGGTCCATCAAATCCTTCATCTTCTCGAGCCTGAATTCCGAGGAATCGCTCGCAAGGATATCCAGAGTCGGGTCCATCTCCGCCATCAGCGCCGATTTCCCGCCGGGAGCCGCGCAGGCATCCCAAACCTTCATGCCGGGCCTTGCATCCAGAAGCTTCACGACATCGTATGCGGAAGGGTTCTGGAACGAGAACATCCCCGCCGAGAATTCGGGCAAGGCAAGCAGCACCTTCACACCCACATCGCGGGGAATCTCGATAAAGCGATCGTACAGGATGCTCGAACCCGTTATGCCGATTTTTTCGGCAAGCACGGGAGCGCTAATTTTCTGCAGGTTCACACGAATCCATTCCGCAGGGCGTTCGAGGGTCGAGCGCGCAATGCTTTCGGCGCGGTCGCCGCCATAGACGTCGAACCAGCGGCGCACCAGCCATTCGGGAATCGAGTTTTCTATACTCACGCGACGCACACGCTGCGACGGGAGCGCGGGCACGCCCGATCTGCGGGCAGAACGCAACACGGCATTCGTAAGCCGCACGGCTCCTTCGCCCAGGTTCGCGGACTTCGCAAGTTCCACACAGGAATCAATAGCCGCATAGTCCGGCACGTCCATGAAGAACATCTGGAAGAGCCCCATCTCCAATATGGTGCAGACTTCCACCGAGGGCATTCTCTTCACGAGAGACTTTATAAAATATTGAAGGTAGAGGTGCCTGCGGCAAACGCCGAGCGCCACCTCCATCGCAAACGGAGGAATACCGCTTTCCTTGATGAAAGTTCCTTCCTTCTGCCACAGCAGAAGAACGCGGTAGGCCTCTTCACGTTCCGTCAGCAAAACGCAAGCCCCTCGCGCTTCTGGATTCCGCGCATAAAGTCTGCGACAGGCATCGGCTTCTTGCCTTCGGCCTGGATTTCGAGGACTTCGAGGATTCCCTCTCCCGTACCGACGAACAGGCGGTTTTCCTTAAATTCTATGGATCCCGGAGCAAGATTCGATACGCCCGGAAGAGCCTTGCAAGTCCCCACGCCGACCACATCCGTCTTGCGCAGGTAAACCGTACGGCCCGAAAGCGTCGCATATCCACCCGGCCACGGATTGAAGGCGCGGATACGGTTATGGATGACAATTGCCGGCAGCGCAAAATCGATGCGGCCTTCTTCTTTCTTGAGCTTGGGTGCACCGGAAGCCTGCGCATGGTCCTGCGTCAGGTCCTTCTCGCAGCCATTTTCCAATTGCGCGATAGCTTCGTCGAGCGCCTCGCAACCGGGAGCGACCATCTTCTCGAGCAGGCTCGCGGTCGTATCCTGGTGGTCGATTTTCACGACCTTCTGCGAAAGAATCGGGCCATGGTCCATCTTCTCGTCGAGGCGGAAAACCGTAACCCCCGTCTCGGGAAGGCCATCGGCAATCGCGCGCTGGACCGGAGCCGCACCGCGGTACTTGGGCAGCATGCTCCCGTGCACATTCACCGCACCGAATTTCGCAACCGCGAGAATGTTCTTCGGCAAAATGGAATAAGCGACAACAACAAACAGGTCGGCCCCGAACGAACGCAAATCGGCCTCAAATTCGGGAGCCTTCAAATCGAGCGGCTGCAACACAGGAAGCCCGTATTCAAGTGCAAGCTGCTTGACCGGCGGAGGCGTCAATACGCGCCCGCGACCTGCGGGCCTGTCGGGCTGGGTGACAACAGCCACCACGTCAATACCATCAGATTCCTTAAGATGCTTCAAGAAGCAAGCCGCGAATTCCGGCGTTCCCATAAAAACTACTTTCATATGGTACAATATAGAAAGAAAATTTCAGGAAATCTACGACGCGCTTTCCAGCACATGCTTGCGCCATTTTCCGCTCTTCCAGCGCCGCCAGAAAATGAGCGGCACCGTACTGTAAACGGCGACAACGGCAATCCAGGCGTAATGCGCCGGCAGTTCGAACACGTAGGCGGCGACATACAGCGCGAGGGCGACAAACCAGTTCATCACGGCACTTGCTACCATCACCCAAAATGTGTCACCCGCACCGCGCAAGGCACCCGCATAGATGACCAGGAGCACCTCGACAAAAATGTAGAGAGCAGCAAAGCGCAGCATGAATATGCCCATCGGCCTCGCATCGGCAAAAATGGCAAGCGCTTCCGCCGAAGCCTCCATGGCATCGGGCTGGAAGACATCCGTAAGCACGCCCGGCAAGAAGACGAACAGCACGCCGATTATCACCGAATAGCCCCACCCCAAGCGAAGCCCCGAATAAGTGGACCTGTTCGCAGCCGCACCGTTCTTCGCGCCCACATAACGCCCCACGAGGCTTGTCGAGGCCACCTCCAACCCCATGAGCGGCACATACGCCACCATGTCCCAGTTGAACATCACCGACGATGCCGTCGCCGCCTCGGGGCCGAGCGCATGGAACATCAGGATAAGCAACTGGAACGCCGCCATATTCAGAAACATCTCGACACCCGACGGGATCCCCTTCCGCAAGAGTTCACGGCAAAGTGGCCAGCTGAACGCAAACGCATTGCGCGTGCGGAACCGCCTATGGCACGACTTACTGAAAAATTTCGCGAACAATATAATCGTCGAGACCGCATTCCCGATCAGGGTGCCGTAGGCAGCCCCCGCGATACCTAAAGCAGGAACCGGTCCCAAGCCGAAAATCAGCACGAAGTTGCAGACCACGTTCACAACCATGCCCACGAACGCCGCCTGCATCACAATCTTGGTTTCACCGATACCGCTAAAGAAGCACGGAGCCGCATTGCGCACCAGGGTGATTATCCCGCCAAGCATCAATATATTGAAATAGGTCTTCTGGTACTCCAGCTGGTCTGCCGGCAGGTGCTCGAGCCCGAATACAAAATGCCCCACCGGGATTGTCAAGTAAAGCAGCGGAACACAGGCGAGCGAAAGGTAAACCGCCTGCATGAACACGCGAGCGCAATCCCAGCGCTGTTTCGCCCCCAGGCGCTGCGCCACCATTGCCGTCGTGTAGCTCACCGCCCCCGTGAAAAACATCGTAAGCGCAAGCTGTACCGCGCCGGCGCCGAGGGCAGCATTCATCTCGGCAGGCCCGAGTTTAGAAAGGAAGAGGCGGTCGATAAACGTCATGAACGTATCGAACGACATCGAGAGGAGCATCGGGAGCGCCACCACAAGCACGTCCCGAACACCGCCTCGCTTCTTGAGCGCAAGCGAACTATTCGTCATCAGATTCACGGTCTATTTCGGCAGCACCGTTCCCGCGGAGAGCCACGAGACGCACGCCGTTCAGAGTCAAATAAGGATCGTAAGTATCGATAACCTTGCTATGCCCCATGACCATCTGGCCCCATCCGCCCGTAGCGAAAACAGGAACCTTCTTCTTGCCCATCTCGGCCTTGATTTTTTCGACCAGAGATTCGAGCTCTGCCATGAACCCGTACAGCAACCCAGCACGGATGGCATCGTCAGTATTATTCGCAATCACATGGTCGGGCCATTCGATACTCACCGGCATCAGGCGCGCCGCCTTCTCGGTCAGCACATCCAAGCTGGCGCTGATTCCCGGGATAATGATACCGCCGGCAAAGCCACCATCCTTCATCACATCAAACGTCGTCGCCGTACCCATATCCACCACGATGGCATCCTTGTAGCCGCGGTCCCGCAGCGCAATCACGTTGCAAAGGCGGTCGGCACCGAGCGAGGCCGGGTTCGGGTAGGCGATCGGGCAGCCCAGGCAATTTCTGGAACTCACCACCTGCACGGGGCGTTTGAGGAGCGCCTGCAAAGCCTTGATCCAGGGGCGTTCCAGAGCGGGCACCACCGTAGAGAGGCCCACATGTGTAATTTCCGACGGCTTAATCTTGGAAAAACGGACGAGACCGCCAATACGGTTCATCACCTCGTCGCTCGTCGTCTCCTTGCGGGTGGTAAGCCTCCAGTGGTCCACCACCTTGTCGCCCTTAAAAATACCCAAAACCGTGTGGGAGTTACCCACATCCACCGCGAAAGATATCGTATCCGACTTTTTCAAATTCTTCTTCATGCGCAAATCACTATTTTGCGGCAAAAGATAGAAATTTGAGAACGCAAATGATTGCTATATATGCTTCTATGGCTAATTTAGGCTACACATTCCTGCTCATCCTGACAGCCGCAATCTGGGGATCGGGCTTTGTCGCCCAAATCGAAGGGAACGCTTTCGGGCCATTCGCTTTCTCGTGCATCCGCTGCTTTATCGCCACAGGATTCCTGGCCCTAATCTTCAAGATTCTCGATGCGTTCGGCAAGAGCCCCCGCAGGCCGCGCAACCGCAAAGAATCATGGCTGCACTGGAAAGCGGGATTCTTTTGCGGGCTTGCACTCTGCACCGCAATGAACCTGCAGCAACTCGGGATGTTCCTCGGGACTCCCGCCGGGAAATCAGGGTTCCTCACCGCATGCTACATCGTACTTGTGCCTGTCGTAAGTTTATTCCTGGGCAAACGCACATCCATCAAGACATGGATCTGTATCGCCATCACGACAGCAGGGCTATACCTGCTCTGCGTCAAGGACGGCTTTTCAATCGAACTTTCAGACAGCGTTTCGCTCCTATGCGCGCTCGCCTTCTCATTCCACATCCTTGTCATTGACAAGTTCGTAAATCACGTGGATCCGATTCGTGTCTCGGCAATCCAGTTCCTGACCATCGGCGTATTGACGGCCCCCCTGATGATTGTATTCGACCTGAAATTTCCGGCAATGGACTTCGGCACCGTAATCGCAGCCTTCGGGAACCCTTATGCAATAGCGGGCCTTGCATTTGCCGCCCTATGTTCCAGCGGTATCGCCTACACGCTGCAAATTGTCGCTCAGGACAAAATCAACCCCACCATCGCCTCGCTCACGATGAGCCTGGAATCGGTATTCGCCGTCCTTGCGGGCTGGGCAATCCTGGGGGAACAGCTTTCAGCCCGCGAGATTTGCGGCTGTGCAATCATGATGGTCGCCATCGTGATTGCGCAAATCAAGCCCGTATCTTCTTAATGATAAGGACTCCCACAACAATAATCGCAAAGCCTATCGCCAGCGAAAGGGCCGCACTCCGCGTAAAACCGACAACAAGATAGCAGATAAAGCTCACGCCCGCAACGGAAAGCGCATAGGGCAGCTGCGTATTCACGTGATTCACATGGTTACAGCCCGCACCGGCACTCGCCATAATCGTCGTATCGGAAATCGGAGATATATGGTCGCCACAGACGGCACCCGCCATGCATGCCGAAATAGAAATAACCATCAAATTCGGATCGATACCCGAAAAAGCCGCAACCACAATCGGAATCAAGATGCCGAACGTCCCCCACGAAGTTCCCGTCGAGAACGCGAGCCCCACACCGATAAGGAAGATGATGGCCGGCATCAAGTTCATAAAGCCCACAGCACTTCCCGAGATGAGACCCGCCACAAAATCTTTTGCACCGAGCGTGTCGGTAACGCCCTTCAGGCTCCAGGCAAGCACAAGAATCAGGATTGCGGGAACCATCGACTTGAAGCCTTCGGGCACGCATTCCAGGCACTTACCCAACTTCATAACACGGCGCCCCAAGTACCAAATCACCGTCACAACGAATGCGCCAAAACTACCGATTACAAGACCCACCGAGGCATCGCTCGCCCCAAATGCATCGACAAAACCCTTATGCGCCATGCCGCTCGAGAAGTATCCTCCCGTATAAACTAATCCGGCCACGCACAGGACAACCAAGACGACAATCGGGAAAATCAAATCAAGAACCGTTCCACGCGAATCTTCGCGCTTCAAGGACTGCGTCTGCGCAGCAAGTTTTTCTGCCGCAGTCTCATATTTCTTCATCGGGCCAAAATCCACCTTCAAAAGAATCAGCGAAAACAAGGCGATAATGGTCAATAGCGCATAAAAATTATAGGGTATCGATTTTACGAACAACCCAAGGCCGTCTTCACCTTCGACAAAACCGGTCACCGCTGCAGCCCACGAACTAATCGGCGCAATAATACATATCGGTGCTGCCGTAGCATCGATCAAGTACGCAAGTTTTTCGTGACTCACCTTGAATTTGTCCGTAACAGGGCGCATCACGCTACCCACCGTGAGGCAGTTGAAGTAGTCATCCACAAAGATTAAGAGGCCCAAGATAACCGTCGCAAGCTGAACCCCCATCTTGGACTTGATATGCTGCCCCGCCCATTCTCCGAAAGCGGCCGCGCCACCGGATTTATTCATCAAGGCAACCATAGCACCCAGAACTACAAGGAAAAAGAGAATGCCCACGTTCCACGGGTCAGACACCTGCTTGATCATACCGTTCTTGAACACGGCTTCCAGAAAATGCGGGAAATTACCTTCACTAATGAGCAGGCCGCCCATCAATACGCCCAAGAACAGGGACGAGTAGACTTCCTTGGTAATTAAGGCAAGGACAATCGCCACGACCGAGGGCACAAGTGCCCAGAACGTTCCATGAAAGTAGGATACAAACTCAACAGCCTGTTGTTCCATAAAACACTCCTTGGGTTTGCAAGGAATATAAAAAAACAAGCCCTTGGTGGTTTTATTCCACTAGATTCGCATCGAAATATCGAGCGCTTTAACGCTGTGCGTGAGCGCACCGACCGAAATGTAGTCGAGGCCGAGCGTCGCGATTTCCTTCGCGCGTTCGAGCGTCATGTTGCCGGAGCCTTCCACCAGGCACGGATCACCGCTTTCCTTGATAATCTTCAGGGCCTCGGCCATCATCTCGTTGCTCATGTTGTCGAGCATGATGACGTCCACACCCTTGTTCAAAAGAGCGCGCAGCTGGTCGAAGTTTTCGACTTCCATCTCGACCATCAAGTTCTGCTTGTTGTTCTTCTTCACGACCTCGAGCGCCTGGAGCACGCCACCCGCGGCGGCGATGTGGTTGTCCTTCACGAGCACCATGTCGAAGAGCCCCATACGGTGGTTGGAACCGCCACCCACGCGCACGGCATACTTCTGCAGCGTGCGGAAACCGGGAACGGTCTTGCGCGTATCGAGCACCTTGGTCTTGCCGCCCTTCAGGGCTTCCTGGAAGGTATGCGCGACAGTCGCCACGCCCGAAAGCTGCTGGATAAAGTTCAGGAGAGTGCGTTCGCCAGTCAGAAGTTCATGCGTCGTGCCGTCCATTTCGGCAATCAGGTCGC
Organism: Fibrobacter succinogenes; assembly: GCA_902762305.1. Lineage (GTDB taxonomy): Bacteria > Fibrobacterota > Fibrobacteria > Fibrobacterales > Fibrobacteraceae > Fibrobacter > Fibrobacter succinogenes_I. The sequence goes on from CACWNW010000001.1 coordinate 226,834, forward strand.
CCTTCTTGACGACATCGCCGTCTTTCTTGTGGAGCGTCACCTTCACGCTGGCCTTCAGTTCCTGGAACACGAGTTCGATGACCGGGAGGCCGGCGAGCACGCCGTCTTCCTTGGCAATCAGGCGAGCATGCTGCTTCTGATCGGCAGGGATAGTCCATTCGCTGGTGACATCGCCCGTACGCACGTCTTCGGCAAGCGCCAAGCGGATCATCGTGAGAGCATCTTCTACAGGGAAAACGGGTGTTGAGCAATCTCCATACATAACTTAACTTCCTGTTGTCAAAATGTGTAATGTGAAATATTTTTCATCAATCATTCCACATTCGTCATCTCACATCGCTATTGTGCTCCTTTACCGGTCAATACAACATAGACCGTCCGCACAAGAATCTGGAAATCCAACAGCAGGCTCATGTTCTCGTAGTAGTACATGTCGTACTGCAACTTGATTTTCACGTCCTCCGTGCTGGTATCGTAATGGTGCCGCACCTGCGCCCAGCCGGTAAGGCCAGGTTTCATCTTGAGGCGGCTGATATAGAACGGAATTTCTTCGCGAAGCTTGCTGATGAACACTGCACGCTCGGGACGCGGTCCCACCATGCTCATGTCGCCCTTCAGCACGCACAAAATCTGCGGAAGTTCATCGATGCGGGTCTTGCGCAGGAACTTGCCAATCTTCGTTACGCGCGGGTCATCCTTGGTTGCCCACTGGGCGCCGAACTTTTCGGCATCGGTCCTCATGGTGCGGAACTTGTAAACCGTAAACGGCTTGCCGTACAGGCCGATGCGCTCCTGGGAATAGAAGACCGGGCCGCCATCCTGCAACTTGATGGCGATGGCAGCAAAAATCCACAGCGGGAAAGACGCCAAACCGATAAACCCGCCCACGACCAAATCCATGATGCGCTTCACGCGCACCTGCCACGGGGGCATCGTGAAAGCAAACAATTCCTGCAGTTCGAAGCCATACACGAGATTCGCCTTGAACCGTCCGTTCACCACGGGGTAAAGTTCCGGAACAATATAGATGTGCAACGCCATCTCGCAAATCCACACGAGCACGCGCATAATCTCTTGCGGCGAAGAACTTTCGTGCGCAATGACAATACCGGTCACATGGTACTTTTTCACGAGAGTCGACAAGTCTGAATACTTACCCAATACAGGGAAGCCGGCAAATTCGCGATCCATCACCTGGAAACGTTCATCCACGAAACCGACAACACGCTGGCCACGCTCCGGAGTATTCTTGAGGTCTTCGGCAACCTTGCGGCCAGCCTCGGTAGCACCAAGCACCAGAATGTTATTCGCACCGTAACCAAGGCGCAAGAGTCCGCGCAGGCACAGGTAGATAAACATCCTGAAGCTTGCGACAAGCACCATCGCAAGGCCACCGTAAATGAATATCCACGGGAAACGGGAACCATACAGGTAGCCTTCGCTCAACGGCATGTTGGCCGAGAACTTGGAGATGAACTCCGAACCGAAAAGGCATACGATAATAAGGACAATCCCGATAATGACACCGCGCAACACCCGCAAAATCTGGTGCGTTCGCGACATCAGGAGCCATGAACGGTAAAGCCCTGCACAAGTAAAGAGCACGAGCCAAGCGATATTGAGAAAAAGCCCCATGTGGGCATAATCCGCGAACAGCTTGGTCGGGTCATACTTGTCGGCAATCCACCCGCTATGGAACTGCACCCAAAAAGCGAGCATAAAGCATATGGAAAGCGCCACGAAATCCGAAAGGATAACGAGGATGCGTTCCAATGTGGCGGCGCGTATCATAATAGAATCAAACTACAAAAAAACAGGCCAAAAAGGCTACCCGCTATGCGAGGAAGCGGATAACCTGGCTCTTTTCGACGATTTCGGGCAGGGCGTCGATGGCGTCCACCGCCTTCGAGGCCTTGCAGTCCTGCGTTTTTTCGGTAATGACCACGATGGAAACCTTGCCCGGATCCTTCACGTTCTTCTGGATAATCGTCTCGATGGAGATGTTGTTCTCGGCAAGGACGCTCGTAATCTTCGCCAGCACGCCGCAAGCATCGCGGGAGGTAAAGCGCAGGTAGTAGCGGGCACTCGTCTCGGAGATAGGCACCAGCGTAGCGGAATTGTCGACGTTGAACCAGCCCATCGGGAGCGCCTTGCGGGATCCCTGATCCACGGAGCGGGCCAGGGAAACGAGGTCGGCTACCACGGCAGAGGCTGTCGGGAGGCGGCCAGCACCGGCACCGGTCTGGACCGTTTCGCCAAGGTTGTCGCACTTGAGGTAAACCGCGTTGATCACGCCGTTCACGTTCGAAAGCAGGTTCTCGTTAGAGACAAAGCACGGATGGACGCGGGCATCCACGCGGTCGCCGTCGCGGTGGTAAATGCCGAGAAGCTTCACGCAGCAGCCGAGTTCCTTGGCGAACGCGATATCCTGGGCAGTAATCTTGGAAATGCCGGTCACATGGATCTTCTCGAAATCCACGCGCTTGCCGCTGCAGAGGCTAGCAAGCAGGGCCGTCTTGTGGGCGGAGTCGATGCCTTCGATATCGAAGGTCGGGTCGGCTTCGGCAAAGCCGAGCTTCTGGGCGTCCTTCAGCACGACATCGAAGTCGAGGCCTTCGTCGGCCATGCGGCTCAGGATGTAGTTGCAGGTACCGTTGATGATGCAGCTCAGGTGTTCCACCGTAGAGCCGAGCAAACCTTCCTGAAGGCTGCGGATAATGGGAATGCCACCGCCAACCGCGGCTTCGAACAGGACATGCAGGCCCTTTTCGGCTGCAAGCGGGAAAATCTCGTGGCCGTACTTTGCAAGGAGCGCCTTGTTCGCGGTCACCACGTGCTTACCGGCATTGAGAGCCGCAAGGATCCACTTGCGCGGCATGTTGTAGCCACCGGCAAGTTCCACGAGCACATCGATGTCGTCGCTTGCAATCATTTCGTCGGCGTTGGTCGAAACCTTGTAGCCCTTCGCCTTGTACGGGGCGACTTCTTCTTCGGACTTCGCGCAGATGCAGGCGAGTTCGAGTTCGACACCGAGCTTTTCCTTGTACTCGGCAATCTTCTGTTCAAGAATCTGAATGACACCGCCACCGACGGTTCCAGTACCAATAAGTCCAATACGCAGCATAATGCGTCTCCATTTTTAAATTTTTCGGGTGTAAATATAGGAATTACTATATTTAATGTCATGGAACAAGAATCCGTCAATCCGGCAATCGGCTCGATTCTAGACGAGCAGAAACTAAAGAACATTGTCTACCCGGCAAGGCTCTTCAGGACACGCCTTAACGAGGAATTCTTGCGGGCGAACCGGACGCGCAAGCCCTTCCTGTACATCAAGATGTACGCCCACCAGTACGACTTCTTCGGATGGGGAAGTCCGAGCAGAACAGTCGAGAACACATGGCGCATCAGTATTCTTACCATGTTCTCGCACCTCAGGTTCATCGATGTCATGGGCTACCTCTCCGACGGAAGCGGGCTTGGCATCATCCTTTTGAATTCCGACCTTTCGACTCTCGAATCCATCCGCAAAGAAATCCTGCACAAGCTGAACGACGCGGGCCTCATCCAGACGCTCCGCATCAATCCCAAAAGGCCTATTTTCGAAGCTTATTTCTACACCGGCTACCAAGAAAAGGACAACCTGGAACTCGCGGACAAAATCAAGGATTTCAACAGCACGAACGGCAGGTTCTTCTCGCTCGAACGCCTGAACCTGGACCACATCTGGGAACACCCGCACAAGATCCGCTTCCGCCACATCATCAAGCGCCTTGTCGACGTCTCCTGCTCGAGTCTCGCTCTGGTGGTGCTTTCACCGCTGCTCCTGTTCTGCGCCCTCGCAGTAAAGATTAGCGACCACAAGGGTCCCGTCATCTTCAGGCAGACGCGCGTCGGCAAGAACGGCAGGCTATTCACCATGTACAAGTTCCGCAGCATGTACGTAGATGCCGAAGAACGCAAGAAAGAACTTATGGCCCAGAACGAGACGGGCGGAAAGACGTTCAAGATGAAGAACGACCCGCGCATCTACCCGTTCGGCCGCATACTCCGCAAGTTCAGTCTCGATGAACTCCCCCAGCTGGTGAACATCATCAAGGGAGACATGTCCATCGTGGGACCGCGCCCGCCTATTCCTTCCGAAGTGGAAGAATACGAACCGTGGCACCGCATGCGCCTCTCCGTAACGCCTGGCCTCACCTGCATCTGGCAGGTCAGCGGGCGCAGCAACATCTCGTTCGAAGGGCAGATGCGCCTCGACAACGACTATATCCGTCGCGACGGGAAGCTCGGCGAAGACCTGAAACTCATCCTCAAGACGTTCAAGGTCGTGTTCAAGGGCGAGGGAGCGTATTAACAGATGTGGGATGTTGGATGTGAAGTGCGAAATTATTGACTCACATTACACATCACACACTCCACATTACACATTTTTCTGGGTTGGTTGATTGGTTGGTAACAAAGGATGTGAATATGAAAAGGACAATCATTACAACCGCCCTTGCGGCAGCATCAATAGCCTCCGCAGCAAGCATCACAGTAGACCCCGCCACCACGGCACAAAAAATCGTCGGCTTCGGCGCGGGCGCAGCCTATTACCAGAGCTGGATTACCGCCATGAGTTCTTCGATGCAGAAGGACTTCTACGATACGGCTTTCACCGGGCTTAACCTCTCCCTGCTTCGCATCGGCAACTGGAAGCAAGACGAATCGACCAGTATCGCTGACGATGCCGCCATCGTGAAGGCTGGCAAGGAACGCCTCGGCAACCGTCTCAAAATCGAGATGTCCAGCTGGTCTGCACCGGGTCGCCTCAAGCCGAGCGGCGACGTGAACGGCAAAGTGAACGGTCAAAAAATAAAGACCCAGAACACGCTCAAGACATCCAGCAGCGACCCGTACGGCAAGTTTGTCTATAGCGAATTCGCCAGCTGGTGGAAGAAGAGCCTCCAGGCATACGCCACCGCGGGAATCACTCCGGACTACATCAGCCTGCAGAACGAACCCGACATGGAAGCCGATTACGAAGAGACTCTGTTCGACCCCAACGAAGGTGAAATTGCCGGCTACAAGCAGGCGCTCCAGGCCGTGCGCGATTCTATCAAGACGCTTGCCAACCCGCCGAAGATTATCGGCCCCGAACCGCTCGGCATCGGCTACAGCAACTTCGAAAAGTATGTGAAGGCACTCGACAACAATAACCTCGACGGTTACGCCTACCACCTTTACCACGCCGGCGACGGAAACGACAATTCCGGTACGAACTACCTGAATCCCGAAAACTTCCGCAAGGCCATGACCAATATCGCGAAAAACTACGGGAGCGACACCAAGCCCATCATCATGACCGAGTTCTGCACCATGGAAAACGAGGTTCGCGAACAGGACATGCTGGGCCTCGCCCACATCATGCAGGTTGGCTTCACGAGCGGAAAGCTGAACGCATACATCGCCTGGGAACTCTTCTGGGGCGAACCGAACGGGCAGCTCATCGGCGTGTGCCCGGGTAATGGCTGGAGCAGCTGTACCGAAGCAAAGCTCTACATCAACCCCGAATACCACGCCATGCGCCACTACTCCAAGTTCGTGAACCCGGGTTGGCGCGTGGTGAGCTCCACGGCTGACGGTTCCAATGTGTATGCGGTCGCCTTCCGCAGCGCCGACTGCGACTCCATTACCGTCGTCGCCATCAACAAGGGTTCGGCACAGAACCTGAACCTCTCCGTGAACGGCTACGCCCCGATTTCCGCGGTGCAGTCCACCGAAAACGGCGCCAAGAGCAAGAGCATCACGGCTAGCGCCATCATCGACGCTCCGGCAAAATCCATCACGACAGTCGTGTTCACCACGAGCAATACGGCTGCGCTCCAGTGCGAAGACTCCCCCATCGACGACCCATACATAGATCCCAACAAGAACTTCGGCGACTCGCTTGTCATCGTAGACTACAGCAAGGAATCTTCTGCCGCCGGCTGGAAGAGCGACGAGACGCTCGGCGCAGTCACCTTCGAGACGACCGCGCTCGACGGCATTTCAAAATATGTAAAGGTTCCGCTCGCCGGCTGCGCCCAGGATGACTGCGGCTACCAGCACGCCCTCTTCAAGCTCCCGGACGAAGCCGCCATCAAGAGCCCGCTCTCCGTCTGCAAGGAACTCGTGTTCACCATGCGTAGCATCGACACCGAAGACGCCTCCGTGAACATCGGCGGTGCGGGCGGCAGCACTTGGAGCAGCTACCAGTACGGCAACACTGCGCCCGCGGGCTCCTGGGCCGAGGTCTCGGTACCGCTCGACAACGAAATCGACTCGACCGGAGCCCCCTTCGGCTCCACGCAGCTCTCGTTCAACAGCGATAACGCCGGCATCTACATTGCAAAGATTGTTGCAACCGGCTGCGGCGGCTCCGACGCCATCAAGGGCATGCGCACGAACTTTGCCGCAAGCGACCTGAACATGGAAGCCAAGGTGTTCGACCTGAACGGCAACCTGCTCTGGACGGGCATCAAGAATCAAGCACTCAATGCAGACGGCTCCCTCCGCCTCGATCTGCACCAAGGCTTGTACATCGTGAAGACGAAGGCTTCTACCATGAAGGCGGCAAGATAATGTTGATTGTGAGATGTGTAATTTGAAATGACACATCACTCATTACACATTTCACATCACACATCAAAAAAAGCGGGCTTAGCCCGCTTTTTTTGCGTCTAAGCCCGCTTTTTTCGTTGCGTCAAAACGCTCCGTTATTCGCCTTCTTCGAGGGCTTCCTTGAATTCATCGACAATCGCGATGTATTCGTCAATCTTGTCTTCCTTGGAATCCAGGTACGAAAGAATCTGGTCCAGATGTTCCTTCTGGAACACGGCCTTGAGCTGGCGGCTCGCGTGGCCCTTGTAACCCCATTCCTTGAGGATTTCGTCGGTCACGAGGAAGGAATCGTCCATCGAGACAAAACGCATCGGGCCGTAGACTGCCCAGTTGTGTTCCATCTGCATGCATTCCGGTTCCTGCAGTTCGGGATTGGACATGAAACGCTGGATGTGGCGGGTACGCACGTCCTTGATCTTATCGATGCGCATGTAACCCATAATCAGGTACTTGTTGCGCTTTTCGGAATCACTCAGGCCCTCATAGCGGGTCCCGAACAGAATGTAGCGGCTCTTCGCACGCACAATGGCATTGATGTTCTTTACGTTGCAGCAGCTCATCAGGCCGTAAGTGCTGGTTTCGTAGTTCGGTTCGTAGAAGAAACCCTTGCCGTTTTCGTTCAGCTGGTCACGCACCGGCATTTCGGACTGGTGACTGGTTTCCACGTAAAGCAGGCTACCGGCGGCATTGCCACGGTAATCCTGCCAACCTTCGAGATTGATTTGTGTTTTCGGCATATTACATCTACTCACTATGATAAAAAAAACACAAGCGGACCTAAACAGGTTCGTCAGTTACAATCGCAAAATACATTTTTTATAAGTTACAGGACAACTGATTCGGCCGATATTCCATCAATTCCGAACAAAAAGGCGCCTTTTTCGAAAAATTTTGCAGTATCGGACGTCAAATAGGTCGTTTTTCCGCCCTTCGAGAGGCGCGCGTCCATCTCCGGGTGGCGCCTGAGGTAGTCTACCGTCTTGTTGGCCACGATATCGCCCTGGAAAACGAGCCGAACCTGCGGTGGCAGTGCGGCGCGTATCTCCGCCTCCAGGAGCGGGTAGTGCGTGCAAGCCAGGAGCACCGTATCGATTTGCGGGTCTTCGGCCAAAAGCGCGTCGACATCCTTCTTGACAAAGAACGTGGCCCCCTCGGTCCCCCGCTCCCCGTACTCCACCAGCGGGACCCACATGGGGCAGGCATGCTGGGTCACCTTCAGTTCCGGGAAGAAATTGTGGATTTCAATGCCATAGCTATTCGAAGATACCGTACCCGAGGTTGCAAAAATCCCGATATGTCCCGTCTTGCTAAAACGCCCGATCTCTTCGGTAGTAGGCCTGATGATGCCAAGCACCCTCTTGTCCGGAAACTCAAACGGGAGCACATCCTGCTGGATGCTCCGGAGCGCCCTTGCCGATGCCGTATTGCAAGCAAGGATTACGAGCGGGCACCCCCTGCCGAAAAGTTCTCGCACGGCCTGGAGCGTATAACGGTATATGGTCTCGAAGCTCCTCGAGCCGTAGGGCGCACGCGCATTGTCGCCCAGATACAAGAAGTCGTAGCCGGGCAGAGCCTTCTTGAGGTTCTGCAATATGGTGAGTCCACCGAATCCGGAATCGAAAACGCCTATCATACGGCGGCATCCATCCTGTCGCGGACAAGGTGCATCAGATCCTTGCGCGGGTCAATCGTCCCGCGTTCGGCAATCAAAGCCTTCACGTCTACGGGTTCAAGAACCTTCACCGTCACCTTGCAACGCGAAGAATCCTTGCGGTGTTCCCACGTGAAGCCGGAACCCTTGATATAGACCGGGAGTATGGTCGCTTCCGTCTCTACGGCAAGCCTAAATCCGCCGCTCTTGAACGGGACCATGTTCTCGTCTTTACCGCGGGTGCCCTCGGGGAATATGAAGAGCCTCGGGGCGCGGCCCTTCGCCATCGCCTCGCGGATAAGTTTTGCGCCACCACCCTTTTCGCGGTTGATAAGCACGCAGCCAATCTTCTTCATCCAGAATCCAAGGAACGGGATGAACCGCAGTTCGGCCTTCGCAATAAAACCTATAGTACGCTCGATGGCAAGGAAAATAATCGGGATATCCGCATACGAATTGTGGTTGCCCATAACGAACACGGGCCTTGTCCAATCGACCCTGCCGAGAATAGTCTGGTCTTCGACCGAAAGATCAATCCGCAACACCTTCATGCAGAACCTGGCAAAGCTCTGGATTTTCTTGTCCAGCCAGAGGTCGACTTCCTTGCGTCGGAATATCAACATGAACGGCAGAATCAGCATATGCACGAACATGTACGTAAGTACCAAGACGACAACGCGGATTTTGAACAAAATAATAGGCATATTAGAACCTTGCTGAATTTTTGCGCTGCGGGGCAGGAACCTTGACCGCCTGTAATTGCGGAGACGGCCCTTCCAGTAACGCTGCTTACAATATAACAAAATCAGGTAAGCCTCGGCCCGCGTGACCCCGACATAATAGAGCCGCCGTTCTTCGTCCAACTGCATTTTCCGCTGCCGCCTGCTGCCGCTACATTCCCCCGGAGTAAGCCCTTCGGCAAGCCCGGCGTAGAAGACTACGGCATACTGCAACCCTTTCGAAGCGTGCACCGTTTCCACGTGGATTCCGTCTTCGACCGTACCATCTTCCACCTCCTCGCCCGCTATCGGCAGTTCCGCATCGCGCAAGACTTGCTCGTAGTAGACGCGCTGGCGGTTGTACCGCACCAGGATGGCGAAATTTTTCCAGGCGAGGTCATAGCTTTCGCGCAGTTCCTTTATCTTGCAGATAATCTTGAGCATTTCCTCGATGGGCGTTTCGGATACCCACACCTCGGGAGGGCGGTTCTCCCTGAAAATCGGGTTGCCTCCCGAGCCCTTCGGGTTTCCCGCCCGTAAAACCTTGCGGAGCCTGAGCGGCTTGTTTTCGAATATGTCGTTCGCGAGGTGCAGAATGTTCGGCGTGGAACGGTAATTCCACTCCAGCCGGATAAGCGTACTCTGCTTAAAATCCTCGCAGAACCGGTTTATGTTCCCGATATCCGCACCACGGAATCCGTATATCGCCTGGTCATCATCCCCGACTACAAACAAACTATTCCTATCACCCAGGAGAGCCTTCACCATGCGGTATTGCGAAGGGTTTATATCTTGGTATTCGTCCACCAGAATTTCCGTCCACTGCCTCTGGAAAAAGGCGCGGGCCTCTTCATGGTCTTCGAGCAGGTGTATCGCCTGGAATATCAAGTCCTCAAATACGACCTGTCCGCTTTCGAGTACGGAGCGTCGGAGCTTCCCGAGGCGCGATACAACCGAGGCCGAAAACGAATCGTCGAAGAGGTTCTCGCGGTTGAACTTCGCCCCACGGACATGGAGCCGCGACAGTTCGTCCATAAAGTCGCGGTCCGCGGATTCCTGCGGCACAGGAGACTTCTTGAACCCGACCATCTCGTAAGCGAATTTACCGCCAATTTTTTGCTTAAGCATGTAGAGCGCAAGCGAATGGAATGTACAGAGCCGCACTCCTGCACCGGGGAACAGCGCTTGGACACGTTCACGCATTTCGGATGCGGCCGCCGCAGTGAACGTGAGCGCCAAGATATTTTCAGGATTCACGCCCATGGCGATGCGGTACTGGATACGCTTCGTAAGGACGGAAGTTTTTCCCGAGCCCGCCCCCGCAAGGATAAGCAGTTGGGCTCCTTTCTGATGATCGTGTAAAACGGCTGCACGCTGGTCCGCATTCAGACCACGCAAGATGCCCTCGGCATCCATAGTCAACCTCGATGGAATGGGGCGATTCTAGTTCCGCGCCCCGCTATCTAATAAAATCAGGCACTCACCTGACAGCCTTAGCCGACGACTTCCCTCCCAAGAGGAAGACGAACGCGCCAAACAAACTCAATATCAAACTTACAAAATAAGCAAGCAGCTGAATCACAACCGATTCGAGGCTCGCCACTCCGGCTCGGGCGAACAACGTCTGCGCAAGCAGTTCGCGCGGGCCGAAACCGCCGATGGATATCGGGAGCGCACTCACGATGGCGACCAGCGGGATGTAGTAGAAATACCAAGAAATCGAAAGCGCAACGCCCACCGCAATACCGCAGTAGAAATGCACGAAGATGCGGAGCGCCTGCGTCGCGAAAGAAAGGAGCGAAATCTGCCACCAGAGCTTAAACGAGCGGAAATGCGTAAAGCGCTCGAACATGTGCACGAGACGCTCGCCTATCGACTGCGGCAAGAACCTCGACATGACGTTCGTGCAAAGGCGCCCGATGCGGCGGCTGCAGAGGCCAGCGAACAAAGCGCAGAACCCGAGGAAAATCCAGATGGACGGCCAAATGAAGGAACGCTGCGTATCGTCGTGGACAAAGAACAGCGCACCCATCGCAAGGGCGAATAAAGTAACAAAGAACAAGCCGTACAAGCGGTCGAAGAACGTGGCGGTGAGGCCCGCGCCCACGGTGTCTTGCCCGCCCTGCATGCGGATGTCGTATACCTTCTTCACGTCGCCGCCCACATTGCCCGGCATGAAGTTGTTGAAGAACAACCCCACGTAATACAGCTTGAGCAAATGCCCGTAGCTCAGGTGGACGCCCTGACGTTCGAGCAAAAGTTTCCACTGCAGGCACGCCGTGAAATTCGACGCGGCAAGGCACACCAGCGCAAGCGAGAACGGAAGGATTCCCTCCACCGAGAATAGCCTGCATAAGTCGCCAATATCCCAATCCGGAGCGCTGACAATGTTCCTGTACACGAAATAGGCCGGGACAAGCGTCACCAGCAACTTTGCCAGGAACACAAGCGAAGATTTTAGTTTGGGATTGAGCGACATATAAAGACTAGGGTTTGCGTCCGATGACGCCGATAGAGAGCTGCGTATAGTGCATCACGGGGACAGAGACCAGGGCATCGAGCATCGCGTCCTTCGCCTTCTGGTACAAGGTCCCGTTCAGGGGATACTTCGGGAGTTCGACACCAAGCTTGAAGCCCAGTTCGCGCAACATGCGGTAGAACAGGTTCGGGCGCATCCAGTCGCCGTAAGCGTATTCGCACTTGAATCCGGCATCGACCATCAGCTTCTTCAACTGCCCCATGGTGAACTGCTTTTCCCATCCGGCGAACCACTTGTCCATCGCGATAAGGATATGCTTGATGACCGTGTAGGGGTGCACCGTCTGCGGCACGTCGCAGAGGCAGCAACCGCCGTGCTTCAGGATGCGGTAGTTTTCCTGGATGAGCGGGAGCGAGTTCTTGAAATGTTCCGCCAGGCCCTGGTGGAAGACAAGGTCGAAAGTGCAATCGGGGAACGGAGCCTTGAACGCATCACCGCGCACAAGCTTCAAATTCTCGTAAAGGTTCTCGCGGGCACGCAGGCCGTCTACTATCTTGAGGCTGTTTTCGGCAAAATCGAGCACATAGACTTCGGCACCCAGGCGCGCAAGTTCTGCACTGTCGCGACCCGTACCGGCGCCCACTTCGAGCACCTTCAGCCCCTCGAGTTTAAAATTCTTTTTGATGGCGTTCAGCACGGACGGCGAAGACGGATAAACCTTCCCCATGTCGTTTTTCCGCTGCCAGAAACGGTTCCATACAGATTGATCAGGCTCTTTAATTGACATAACGGGCAAAATATACGAAAATGGCAATCCAGAGACGAACCCGCGCAGGCGGAAAAATGGATGTTTGCGCCCAAACGGGACAAGGAGAAGCTCGTACACGCCCGCCCAACTTTACAAATTTCGTGACATTTGTTACATTTTATGACAAAACTCACGTTTTACAGACGCTTTTCAAGGACTTCCGCCGTGAAAATACCCCCAGAACCACGATAAAACCGCTTTTTACAGAATTCGACTAAAAATTTACACTTTTGGCACGTTACTTGCTAATAAAAAAAGCGATATTTAAGGTGCAAGGAAATAAAATGCATATAGATTCCACCGATACTACACTTAAACGTTACCTCGAAGACATTAGAAGGACCGCCCCCCTTTCCCGTGAAGAAGAGCAGATCCTATTCCAGAAAGCGAAAGAAGGTGACAAGATTGCACGCAAGAAGTTGATTTCCGCGAACATGCGCTTCGTTTTGAAGGTCGCCATCCAGTACCGCGGCTGCCCCATCCCGCTCCCGGACCTGGTGAGCGAAGGCGCCATGGGCCTCGTTCGCGCTATTGAATCCTTCGAACACACCCGCGGCCTCAAGTTCATCAGTTACGGCGTGTGGTGGATTAAGGCTTACATCACCCGTGCCATCAACGAGCAGGGTAACCTTATCCGCCTCCCGGCAAACCAGCACCTGCGCGTGCGCAAGGCTTTGCACGAACAGTCCCGCGGAAAAGAGATTAACGAAGAAATTCGCGAGCTCATCCAGATTGGCCAGCGCGGCGTTTCTTTCGACAGCCCCCTGAAGGCAGATTCCAAGGCGACCTACGCCGAAGTTCTGCCCGATACCGGTGCCACGAACCCAGAAGCCGACTCCGAAATCCAGAGCGTCGAAGTTCTCGCACGCGACTTGATGGAACAGCTCCCCGAACGAGAAGCGAAGGTCATCACCGGCATCTTCGGTATCAACCAGGAAGCCCCGCAGACGTTGCGCGAAGTCGGCGAGTCCATGAACATCTCGCACGAACGCGTCCGCCAGCTGCGTGACCAGGCACTCCGCCGTATCCGCAAGTACAACAGCAAGGAATTCCTCCAAGAGAAAAAGGATGCGTTTTTGGCTGCGATTAACAAGTAATCGCAGCCTTATGACGCATGGGGCTCCGCCCCCTGGACCCCTTTCCCAGATGCTGAATTACGATCAACAAGTAGTTATTGGTCAATAGTCATTGGTCATTAGTTACTAGAACCTCTGGTACAAAACATTTATAGCCCGCAGAGAAGCGGGCTATTTCTCTATTTAAAGACAAACTAATTTCGGACAGGGCTCAGACGGCTCTTGGCGATTTATGCCCGTAGCCAACTAAATAAACACAACCGGGCTGATTCCACCTCCCTAAGACACCCTCGACACACAAAACAAGATTCTTCATGGGCACCTTCGATGCAAATAAAAAAAACAGTTTAAAGAAAAACCGCAGGGACTAACAGTCACCAGGTTTTTCTCCCGAAACACACATCTAGTATATGCAGCAGAGCGACAAACTATTTTCGACCAGACCCCTCGCTAGTTCTTGGCGAAGGAGCATAAACCGCAAAGCGAACACTTAAACGAAGTGATCGTGTGAGCGCGCGATTTATGCCCGAAGCCAACTAAATAAACAAGACCGGGCTGGTCCAACCCCAAACCTCTCCCAGCAGTCGTTCATACAAGCATTTCAAAAACTTGTCTCATGGGGCCCTCTTTTTTCGTAGAACGAAAAAAGAAAGAGCCCCATGAGGGGCCCTTTCCTAAGAAGGAGAAAATATTGAGACGTTTCCGGAACCTTAAACCCATCAGGAGGGGAGCAATGATGGAGTTGTTCGAGGATTTACCTTTCCACTAATCCCAACGATTAAAATATACCATAATAAATGGCTTCCGGCAAGTGCATTTTGCCTTTTTTGCGCAAATATTTTGTAAAAAAATTATTATTCCTCACGGAAAATAATCTTGCACTTCGGCAGGAAACGGAACCCACCACGGCGATGGCGCTCGATTTCGAAGAATTTCTTCACGCCTTCGCTCATAGAGCCATCCTTTTCTTCGGTGCCGTTGATGTGAGCTATAACACGGTTCAACCTGCTCTCGAAGTTCGGACGCAGCGGATCCATGCAGATAGACGGATCGCGCTTGAACTCTCGGTTCTCGTATTCCTCGCGGCCCGTTGCCGTATATTCGCGCAGCAGGTTGCGGAGAATTCTCGCAGGAACGTTTCGCATCAGATGCTTGCTGTTCACCGAAATGGAGTCATCGCTCTTGTAATACACTACTTCTACAGAGTCATTCATGGCTCCGAGGAGCTGTTCCTGAGCCTTCTGGATCGGCTGCCAGACGTCGAACTCCTGCTTAACCACGGAGCTCATCAGCTTGAGGAACGGTTCCTGAGTAACGACATTCGCCTTGAACCTCGCATCGAGGATGTTGCTCGGAGTTCCGTAGTAGCAACCCTTGCGGAGCAAGAGCGAATTGGTCTTGGCATCGCGGACGTCTTCGAGGGCAAGCACGCAGCCCATTTCCCTTTCGGACTTTCTCGTCCATTCAAAGCCATATTCATCAAGGCACTCACCGAACGTGGCGGTCCGGCCGACCAGCTTATCGCCAATGAACACATTGCCATCCACCATTTCGGCGGGAACGCGATTTTCGAGAGCTTCGATGAAAGAAGTCTGCGTGGCGACGTAGCCCATGTGCTCGTAAGCGGGAGTATTCAAAAGGAGCGGTCCAATGCGGAAAAGGCCCAGAGCCCAGCGCATCGGGTTAGAAACCAGGGAGCCCGGAGTCTCGAACTGGAAGGTGAAGTACATCATCCTTTCGTCGTCTTGAATCGTATCGCGGAGAATTCCGGCATTGATCAGGAACGGATAGCGCTTGGGGATAATCTCCAGGCAAAGCGCACGCACATCCTTGGTCTGGTAGAACTGCGACACGAACGGCAGGTAGGAACGGAGAACGCTGCGTGCAGGGACAGCCTCGAAATCAGCACAGCGCTTTACAATCCGTTCCACGAAATCATCAGGATTTTCACCACGGTCGTACAACCATTGCACCAGGTTGTCAAAGACAAAGTGGTGAGAATTCTCGTCTATGAATGTTCCTTCAAAGAACAGATCGTTAACGAGCTTTGTATCGAATCGTGCATCTCGACGAACAAGCGAAAGAATATCCTTGACCGAATAGGTCATCAACAACTCAATGTGAGCAAGTTGCATAAAGAAATTCGATATCACTATTCTATCCTCTCTTTTTTGAGACCCCTAACCACCGGAATCCTGCACCAATTTAACAAAAAATGAGGGTAAAGGGTATGATTTGGCTATATTTTGGCCATGAAAAACGCTGAAATACACGTTTTAACCGATGAAATTATCAACAAAATCGCTGCCGGTGAGGTAATTGAGCGTCCGTCATCCGCCGTTAAGGAACTTATAGAGAATTCCATCGATGCAGGAGCGACTCGCATCCAAATTCAAATCGAACAAGGCGGAAAGAAAAAAATCCTCGTTTCGGACAACGGCAAGGGGATGGGTAAAGAAGATTTAAACCTTTGTTACCTCAGACACACTACATCTAAACTACATTCAGCAGACGACCTATTCCATTTACAAACAAATGGCTTTCGCGGAGAAGCAGTCGCTTCCATTGCCGCCATATCGAAAATGACCATTTCCACCGCCACCGAAGACGGCGATGGCGGGCGGTTAATCTTAAAAGGCGGGAATGTCGAAGAAGAACAAACTTACGCCTCCGGTCATGGTACGACCTTCCTAATCGAAGACCTGTTCTTCAACACCCCCGTCCGCAGGACGTTCCTCGGTAGCGAGACCTCCGAAAGCACGAAGATTCTCGACGTCGTACTGAAGACCGCAATCGCGCACCCCGAAATCCGCTTCGACTACAAGGTCGGCGAAAAAGCTGTATTTATCGGGGTTCCCGGCGAGCTGCGGACCCGACTTGCCGAAGCCATCGGCTCGGGAATCGCCAAGAACCTTCTGCCCGTCGACTACACCGAAGCTGGCGTTCACGTAACGGGGTACATCTCCCCCACGACAGAAACGAACGGCAAGCGCCACCACCAGTTCCTGTTCATGCGCAAGCGGCCCATCGAAAGCAAGGTTATCGCGAAGGCGGTTTCGCAGGCTTACGAGCCCTACGGAGCGCAGTGCAAGCCGGTTACCGTCCTGTTTCTAGACATGCCGGACCAGGAATTCGACGTGAACGTACACCCGGCAAAGCGCGAAGTAAGGTTCGCAAACCAGAACCTCGTATTCCTCGTGGTGAATCACGCCATCCGCGACACCTTCCAGAAAGACCTAGAGGCAAACTCGCCGTTTATAGACCTGAGCGCGAGCATGGTCCAGGCAGACACCGTCGATGTACCCGGACCGCAATACCAGGCCGCCCCTGCGTATACGGCCTCCCCCACCTACAAGGCACCCGAACCGCGCAAGAACAGCGGGGTAAACGAGTGGAAGAAGGCGAAGAACTACAGCGTAGCAGACGACGTGCAGGACCTGTTCTCGCAGCCCGAAGCCGGCAAAATCATTTCGCTCGAACCCGGACAAGGGAACGTGCCCGAACCGAAACCGGAAAGCGCCCCGTGGGCGCCCCCGACACTTTTCCAGATTGCGAACACCTATATCGCCGGAGAAGACACCGAAGGGCTGCTCATCATCGACCAGCACGCAGCCCACTCTCGCATCTTGTACGAGCAGGCGCTTGCGACACTCGAAAACGGCACGAACCTCGACAGCCAGGAGTTGCTCTTTCCGGAACTGATTGAACTGAGCAAGATGGAAAAACAGGTCTTTGCAAGCGTCGACTCGCAGTTGAAGAAGCTCGGATTTTTCGTGGAGCACTTCGGCGGCGACACCTTCCAGATCCGAGCCATCCCCAGCGCACTCCCCCTCTCCCGCGCCATCAAGGCGGTCCACCAGTTTCTGGACAGCTGCGCCGGCACCGGAGAAGCGGACCCATCGCATATCACGGACACCATCGCGAAGGCGTGGTCCAAGACCAACGCGTACCAGGCAGGCGACAAGCTGAAGCCCGAAGAGATGGCCCAGCTGATGGGGCAACTGATGTCTACGGAAGATCCGCTCAAGTCCCCCTACGGGGCTCCCACCCTAATGCGCATCACGCTCGACGAACTCGCCAAGAAATTCAAGCATTAGCGCTTCGGGGCTTTTCGCATTTACAAACGTTTCATCCAGGGTATCCGCAATGGCCCTGGATGTTTCTGTATTGCATTGGCCGAGGGCGCCCGCGACTGCGGCGACGCTTGCCTTTTTGCGGTCATTCCCACGCGTAAAGAAGAACTCGGGCACGACCCCGCGCCTGAGTAGGATGTTCGGGAGGGCAAAGAATTCCGTCTTCACGAAGCGGCTCCCGATAAAGTAAGTGAGCGGCTCGATTACGCCCGCGACCACAAGCGGCACGCCAGAACGCGCAAGTTCGAGGGAAGCAGACCCCGGAGCAGAAAGTGCATAGGAATACTCCGAAAACATGGCTGCGCGCTCCCCCGCATCGAGGGGCGGGACCTCAACCGAAATCCATTCGGGAATACTTTGTCCAAAAACCTTGCCAAGAGCCCGAGTGAACGTTTCGACAAGGGATTCGCGCGAGGCCAGCACGACCACGCGGCCCTGCGGGTTTGCGGAATGCCTCTGCGATGCGACCGCGGCAAAGAACGGGAGGTTGCGGAGGGCCTGCGACTTGCGGCTACCAGGAAGGAGCAGCAGGTCCGCATTCGAATTGCTTCCGGCGGCACGCGGGAACGGATGGCGTATGCACTGCGCATTGCAGTGCAACCCTTCGTAGAACCGACGTTCGAAATCGAACAGCACCGCAAGGCGGGCTGAACGCAGGTACTTTGCCCGACCGCGCTTCCAGGCCCAGACCTGCGGGGGCGCCACATACAGGGCCGGCTTGTTCAGGCTTTCCGCAATCCGTACGAGCTTCATGTTGAATCCAGGGTAATCGATGCAGACGACCGCAATACAGTCTTCGCTCTTCAACAGGCCTTCGAGATGCGCGAGGATGTGCTTGAGGCGGAACACACGCGGGAAAATATCGAGGAACCCCGACACCGGCAGCGCCTCATAATCTTCGACCGCATCCAGCCCCGACGCCTGCATCCGGCAACCCCCGACCCCGCGGGCCCTGAACCCCAGGCGAATAGCCTCCTGCACGAGGGATTCTCCCAGCACATCGCCGGAATCCTCGCCCGCACAAAAAAGGACAAAGGGTTTACGCATATCAACGTCTCGATTTCGGAGACACCCACAACTTCATGATGCCGAGATCCTGGCGCAGCCACGCAAGCAGTTCCTGCGTGTAGAGGAGCTTGTACTTATGCAGCACAATGGCATGCTCGTATCCGGATTCCGTTTCTACATGGCAGACAAGTTCACAGGGATGATCCCCCATTTCGGTATCGGCGACAAAGCGCTGCAGGCCTTCTTCCATCTTCGCCAAGAATTCATCCGAAAAGATGACGGAGTCCATGCATACGTGAATAAAATTCACCATTGATTCGCGAACGGTATCGAGCTGCACGACTTCATCAACTGTAATCTGGAGTTCCTCGGTCATCTTGCGTTCTTTATCGCGCTTGAAACCCAAAAGGCCCTTCACCAGAATGCGGTCATCTTCGGAAATACGGTCGCGCAGGTTTTCCCAAGTATCCTTCTTGAAGAAGAGTTCCACATCGCTATGGAAATCGCGGATCATGCCCACACCAATCGTATCGCCGCGCTTGGTTTCTATCGAGCGCATCTGCATCACCACGCCACCGACGGCGACCACGCTGTCCACTTTCTTTCTCAAGTCGTCATAAGCGAGGGATACCGTCGTAAAGCCCTTCAGTTCGGGGCGGAATTCATCGAGCGGGTGGCCCGAAAGGAACATGCCAAGGACTTCGCGTTCCTTGTTGAGCATTTCCATGCAGCTCCAGTCTTCGGCATCTTCCAAGACTTCAGCGGTATTCTCCATCGAAGCGCTAGTACCGCCCATGTCGAACAGGGACATCTGCCCCATCGATTTTTCTTCTTGGTGCTTGGCAGCCACTTCGATTGCCCTATCGACGGTCGCCATAAGGACAGCTCGGCTACCGGGGAACGAATCGAGTGCGCCCGCCATGATAAGGCATTCCAGCACCTTCTTGTTCAGGGGCGGGTGTTTTTCCTTGAAGGTACCCTGGTATTCCGCCACACGCTTGCAGAAATCAAAAATATCCTTGTAGGGGCCATGCTTCTCGCGCTCGGCAACCACATCCTCGACAACCGCAAGGCCCACGTTGCGGATACCAGCCAAGCCATAAAGCACGTGGCCTTCCTTGTCCGCCGTGAACACACCATACGACGTATTGATGTTCGGTGAAAGGACCTGGATATTGATGCGCTTGCATTCCTGGATGATGGTGACGATATCTTCCGTCTTGCCCATCTTCGAGGTCATCGAAGCCGCCATATATTCTGGGCCGTAATTCGCCTTCAAATAAGCCGTCTGGTACGCCACGTAAGCGTATGCGGCAGCATGGCTCTTGTTGAACGCATATCCGCAGAACGGGAGCACCGCATCCCAGACCTTCTGAATCATGGCACGGTCGTAGCCCTTGTCCAAGCACTTCTGGAAGAACTCCGGCTCGAGTTTCGCCATCTTCTCAGGCATCTTCTTTGCCATGATACGGCGGATATTGTCAGCGCCGCCCAAAGTGTAGCCACCCAGAATCTGGGCAAGCTTCATCACCTGTTCCTGGTACACGATAACGCCGTATGTTTCGCCCAGCACCTGTTCCAAATCCGGATGGTAGCAGTCGATTTCTTCCTTGCCGTTCTTGCGCGCAATAAAATGCGGAATCTGGTCAATAGGCCCCGGACGGTACAGGGCGTTCATAGCGATCAGGTCAAAAATTCTCGTCGGTTTCAGTTCGCGCAGGTACTTTTGCATACCCGGAGATTCGAACTGGAACACCGTAGTCGTCATACCCTTGCCGAGCAAATCAAAAGTCTTCTTGTCATCGAGCGGGATATGCCCCATATCCAGGTCAATTCCACGATTTTTCTTAATCATGTTGACCGTATCTTGAATGATGGACAAGTTAATGAGCCCAAGGAAGTCCATCTTCAGAAGGCCAATATCTTCGGCGTAATGTTTGTCGTACATCACCACCGGCGTATCGGCAGGAGCCGCGCGATACAACGGAGCCAAGTTGTAAATCGGAGTCGGCGTAATCACCACGCCACACGCATGCACGCCAGTCTGTCGCGGCAGGTCCTCAAGCTTTTTGGCAATATCCCAAAGGTTCTGGTAGCTGGCACGGCTGTTGATGAGCGCCTGCAGGGGTTCTGGGCTATAACCATCTTCGAGGTTGTTGCCCTTCTTGTCTTTACCCGTCCAGGCCTGCTTCAAACTAAAATTCAAAGTGCGCTGCGGGAACAGCTTTGTAATCTGCTTCGCCTCCGCCGGCGGGAACCCGAGTACGCGCGCCACGTCGGTCACCACGGCCTTCGACTTGAGCATACCGTAAGTAATGATCTGCCCAACGCAATCGTAACCGTACTTGTCGGTCACATACTGGATAACGCGCCCGCGGTCGCGGTCAGCAAAGTCCGTATCGATATCGGGCATGCTCACACGTTCCGGGTTCAAGAAGCGTTCGAAAAGCAAGTCAAACTTGAGCGGATCGATGTCGGTAATGCCAATGATGTAGGTGACAAGCGAACCAGCCGCAGAACCACGCCCCGGACCCACGGGAATCCCGTGTTCACGTGCCCAGTTGATAAAGTCCCACACAATCAGGAGGTAGCCGGCAACGTTCATGTTGCGGATACAGTTCAGTTCCTTATACATGCGCTTCGCCACGTCGGTCTCGTGCGCGGGGAACTTGAAATCTTCGTCGGGGAAGCGCCATTTAAGGCGTTCATTACAAAGGTGCGTAATATAAATGTCGGCATCGCCACCCGGCTTGCACCAACGGCGAACATTCTTGTCCCAAGCCTTATTGTCGTCTTCGTCAAAGAATTCCGGCTGGGATAGGCGCTCTATTTCGGCTTTGTCTTCGTCGGTAAGCGCATCAGGTTCAATCCCCTTTTCGGCGCAATACGATTCCGTAACCTTTTTCTTTTTGTCCTTGATGACGCCCTTGACTTCTCGCTCGCGGATTACCGGATATTCGGCATCGTATTCCGCCTTCATGATGTTCTTGATGTTCGTGTATTCGTCGGACTCCAAGAATTCCTTCGGGATTTTAAAACGCGGCCAGAAATCGTCGCCAATACCCGTCTTTACGGTAAAGTTGCAGCGATCTGCAATTTTTACCGTATTCTCGATAGCGCCCGGGATATGCCCAAAAAGAGCGCGCATTTCTTCTTCGGTACGGAAATAGAACTTGTCTGTCGGGAAGCGCGCATCCGTAAAATCGTTCAGAGTACACTTGAGCGAGATGCAGCGGAGCACCTTGTGGGCCATCGCATCTTCGGGCTTGATGTAGTGAACATCGGCCACAGCGACTACCTCGCGCCCCATTTCGCTTGCGAGTTTCACATTAAACTCATTCAAGCGCTTTTGTTGTTGCACCCCGTTATCGCATACAGACAGGTATAGATGGTCCCGGTCAAAAATCTTGTCCAGGGAATCCATGTACTCGCGGGCCAGGGAATCACGACCCGAAGACACGTTCTGCCCATAACGGCTAAAGAAGTCACCCGCGATGGCAATCAAGCCTTCCTTGTGCTGGTTCACGACATCCAGCGGAACCGAGGGAATCTCGGCCCAGCGGTCGCTTTCTTCGTAGCGGTAACTGACTATGCGCAAGAGGTTGTAATAGCCTTTCTCGTTTTCCACGAGGAGCGTCAACCTCTCGAATGTCGTCGGGTCCTTCTGGCTTGCACTCGGGGAATCAATATAGACATGGCAGCCGTAAATGGTCTTTACCGGCGGGAGCCCCTGCTCCTTGCGGGCCTTGTTCATATCCTTGCCACGGGTCTGGATTTCCAAGATGCCGAACATGGCTCCGTGGTCCGTAAGGGCGACTGCGGGAGCATTATCGTTAGCGGCGGCAGCGAGAATACCATCAAGACGCGCGGACGACTTTAAAACAGAAAATTCGGAGTGAACTTGCAGATGAACAAAAGCCATATCCGCAATTTAAAAAAAAACAATCAAGCCGAGAGTCGCAGGCAAGTTTACTTGCCTATGACCGAGGCGCCGAGTTTTGAATCTACGTAGTAGATACAAAAGACCCGGCTATTTAGCCGGGTCCATCTGATTCAAAGCGGTAAACTATTCGTCAGTTTCGCCCCGTACCTTAAAGGAATAGAACATATTCTTTCCTTCATAGGTGATGTACAGCCGATAGGTTCCCGGAGCAATACCCGTGCAATCGGAGACTTTAAATTTCGGGCTAGAGACATCGGTCAAATCAATGCAGCCGTAGTGAACAGAACCAACCGGAAGCGATTCTGCAACAACCTCGCCACTGCGCGTACGAATGCTATACGTAAGATCCCCGTAGATATCGGCAATAGGCTGCGCTTGATAATCTGGAGCGCAGGATTTTTCGCCAGAAATGTTCAAGATAACCGCACGGCTATCTTCCGGATCAACAACCGTTGTCATATCCAGGCCTACAGAACATTCGTCCGAATGCTCATCGAGTTCGTCAATTTCGCCCCTTACCTTAAAGGCATAAAAAGTCTGCGTTCCTTCGTAAGTGATGTACAGCCGATAGGTTCCCGGAGCAATACCCGTGCAATCGGAGACTTTAAATTTCGGGCTAGAAGCATTGGTCAAATCAATGCAGCCGTAGTGAACAGAACCAACCGGAAGCAATTCTTCAACAACCTCGCCACTGCGCGTACGAATGCTATACGTAAGATCCCCGTAGATATCGGCAATAGGCTGCGCTTCATAATCCGGGGCGCAGGATTTTTCGCCAGAAATGTTCAAGATAACCGCACGGCCATCTTCCGGATCAACAACCGTTGTCATATCTAGGCCTACCGAGCATCCGTCCGAGCGCGAATCGAGTTCGTCTCCGACAGCCTCTGCATTTTGGGGATGTTCCAGCGGGGATTCGCCCGTCAAATCGCTCGACAGTGGATCCGAAGATTTATCAGAGCCGCAGCCCGCAAAAATTGCACTAAGTGCAACAAGAGAAAACAAAGTTTTCTTCATCATAATGTTACCCTCCTGACTTTGTGTTTATTAATATAAACAAAAATAAACAATCGAGACCATATTTTTTTACTACAAAGCGCAGTTTTTAAGAAGCAAAAAAAAAGACAGAATTTAAGGTAAAATACGTACTAAGGATAGGATTCGCAGAAATCATCCACAATTATCAAACCCAAAAATTGTATTTTTTGAGCATGAAACGCGCACTTATTACAGGCATTACCGGTCAGGACGGTTCGTACCTGGCAGAGTTCCTTCTCGAGAAGGGTTACGAAGTTTACGGGCTCGTCCGCCGCAAGAGCAAACTCGACTTCAACAACGCCGAGCACCTCAAAGGCAAAGTCACATTCATCTTTGGCGACATGACCGATTCCGCATCGCTTTTGCGTGCCATGGAAATTGCGAAACCCGACGAAATCTACAACCTCGCCGCACAGTCCTTCGTGACCACCTCCTGGGAAACCCCGCTCTCTACCGCCGACATCAATGCCATCGGCGTCACGAAACTTCTGGAAGCCGTTCGCCTATGCAAGCCCGACACCCGCGTGTACCAGGCATCTACCAGCGAGATGTTCGGCAAGGTGCAGGCTATTCCGCAGAACGAGACGACACCTTTCTACCCGCGCAGCCCTTACGGAGTTTCCAAGCTGTACGGACACTGGATTATCAAGAACTACCGCGAAAGCTACGGAATGTTCGCCTGCTCCGGCATCCTCTTCAACCACGAATCCGAACGCCGTGGCGCCGAGTTCGTGACCAGAAAGATTACGATTGCCGTCGCAAAAATCAAGGCCGGCAAGCAGGACGTGCTTGAGCTCGGCAACATGGATGCGAGCCGCGACTGGGGCCATAGCGCCGACTACGTGCGAGCCATGTGGCTCATGCTGCAGCAGAGCGAAGCCGACGACTTCGTTGTCGCTACGGGTGAAACCCACAAGGTCCGCGAATTCGTGCAGCTCGCCTTCAAGGCCGCCGGAATGGAAATTGAATTCCACGATACAGGCATTAACGAATACGCTACCCTCAAGGGCACCGACAAGGTGGTCGTGAAGGTGAACCCGCAGTTCTTCCGCCCCGCCGAAGTGGACCTGCTTATCGGTGATGCGAGCAAGGCGAAGAAGGTTCTCGGATGGAAGCCTGAAATCAGCTACGAGCAGCTGGTCAAGCGCATGGTCGAAAGCGACATCAAGCTCCTTGCCGAAGGGAAGATTTAATGAAGGTCGTCATCGTCGGCGCTGCCGGATTCGTAGGCAAGTACCTTGTCCGCGAGCTTGAGGCCGCAGGGCATTCCACCATAAAGGCGGACCTGCCCGAAGTGAACCTGCAGAACGCAGGCCAGGTGGAAGCACTTATCGAAGGCGCCAAGCCCGATGCCGTGGTGAACCTTGCCGCCATCAGTTCGGTGGGTGCCTCCTGGAAATGCCCCGCCGATACCATCAGCGTGAACGTGAACGGCACGCTCAACCTGCTGGAAGCCGTCCGCAAGCACGCCCCGCAAGCAAAGACGCTTCTAATCGGGAGTGCCGAGGAATATGCCGTTCCCGAAGGGAACAAGGCGCTCAAGGAAACGGACCCGCTGGAAGCGAGCAACCCCTACGGAATCTCGAAGATTGCGCAGGAAAACTTCGCGCAGCTCTACCGCAAGAAATACGGGATGAAGATTGTGTGCACGCGCTCGTTCAACCATACGGGCGTCGGGCAGACGACCACATTCGCGCTTCCGAGCTTCGTGAAGCAGGCCGCCGAAATCGACAAGTCGGGCAAGCCCGGCAAGATTTTCGTCGGGAACCTGAGCGCCTGTCGCGATTTCTCTGACGTAGAAGACGTCGTGCACGTCTACCGCATGCTGCTCGAAAACGAGAACGAATTCGACACCTACAACGTGGGTTCGGGTATCGCGCACAGAATCGAAGACCTGCTGAAAGACGTGATTCTAAAATTCACGCCTGTGGATATCGATATCGTCGTGGATCCCGATAAAGTTCGCCCGGTAGAAACTCCATACCTCTGCGCCGATAACACCCGCGTGAAAAAGTACTGGAACGGAACCGACATCCGCGTAACGCTCAAGAAAATGTTCGACCACTTCAGGGCCGAAGCGTAACCGACAATCAGGCCCGCGTTATCGGGTACATTTCGAGAATGGCGCGCACTTTCGCACCGACATTCCCGAACTGTTTGCGGTATCTCGTGCGGGTACACAGTTCCCGCGGGAGCATTGCGAAAGCCTGCAGCCAGGCCTTCAGAAGCGCACCGCAAATGGCGACCTTCGAGAGTTTTTTCCCGTCACCGGACTGCCCTGGCACACCGCCCTTCGCCATATTCAAGTAACGCACGAACCCGCGAAACGGCAGCTTCACGATATCCGCAAAAGGCAGCAGGCGTACCGCAGAACGCAGGCGGTTCCTTTCGGAATAGAACAGCTTGCGCGGGGAATAGCGCACCGTCGTCATCGAGCGCTCATGATAGACCTTTGCATCGGGGCAGAATACCGTCTTGAATCCGGCGAGGTTGTGGCGGAAATACCATTCCGTCTCTTCGAAGAACAAGAAGAAACTCGCATCCATCCGGCCCGCAGCCTCGGCAGCCACCCTGCGGAAACTCATCACCGCGCCATAACAGCCGAAAACTTCCTTCTCTCGCACATCGGCATCGGCGATATTCAGCCCGCTCGCCTCGTTTTTCGCGAACAGGTCCGCACCGAACTGCACACCGACCGCATTTACCACCCCGCTCTTTTCCATCACGAGGCTTGCAACCGAGCCCGCTTCCGGGTGGCGTTCAAAACACGCAAGCAGGTTCTTCGCCCAAGCCGGGTCGAATTCCAAGTCCATATTGCAAAGCACCTGAATATCGGAATCCATATTGTCCAAGAGCCCGTTGCATGCGCCCGCATAGCCTAGATTCTTATCACTCTCAATAATCGTGCAATCAAGCCCCTGTTCTCTCAAGAGCAGGATTGACTTATCGGCAGAGGCGTTGTCAAAAACGAAAACGCGCACAGGTTCTGTTTGCGCCAACAGACTCCTGACGCAGGCGATCAGTTCATCACCGCCATTATAGTTGATTATACCGACATCAATGCTCATAATTACCAAAAAAGAAAGGGACCCGAAGGTCCCTTAAATATAGATTAAACACCTAACAAAGTATTACAGCCCGTAGTAGCGGATGTAGTCGATTTCGCCCACAAAGAAGCGATCGTGCTTGGCCTGCATCATGGCATCGTAACCGATACCGATGTCGTAACTGAGCTGCGAGACGTCACCCTTCGTAGGAACATTGACAGTCAATTCTCCGTTCTGGTACACCTTGATAGCATCGGCGGCGCGTTCCACTCGGATTTCGGTCCATTCATCGAGAGACAGCATAGCACCTTCATAGACATTCCAAATTGTGCCATCGGTATCTTCATCGCGGAAATGCACCGTCAGCACACCATAGTCAAGGCGGACAATCCAGCCATCGCCATAACGTCCAGGAGGCTCGGCAACAATGATATTCTGCATTTCGCTGAACTTGGTCGGCTTCACTCGGGTTTCAATCGCAAAGGTATTGCGCTGGAACACCTTCGAGAGGTATGCCTGCAAGCCAGACTTGCCATCAAGGATAACTGTCGAATCGACAATGTGCGGGTTGCCCTCCAGGTCATGCGTGGAGTTGTTCGCCATGCGGTCGAGACCCACGAATGACGGTTCGTTGAATTCCCAAGCGACAAGCGGCTTCTTTTCCTTCGCCGACAAAGTGCCGGCGGAGAAGCCATTAAATGCGCCAAAGCGGACATAGTCCATTTCGCCAACAAAGTAGCGATCGTGGAAAGCCTGCTGCATGCCATCGTAACCGATGCTCCAGTCATAGCGCATCTGGGTCAGGTCGCCCGAATAGGCGGCGGCAACGGTAAGTTCACCATTCTGGAACAACCTAACGCTGTCAGCGCTGCGTTCCACACGGATTTCGCACCATTCGTCAAGAGTCATTCTCTTGCCCGGGAAGACATTCCAATCATCTCCATCTGCACCGGCATCACGCAGATGAACAGTCAGCACGCCCTCGTCAATACGGAGCATCCAGCCATCCACACCGCGTCCAGGAGGCTCAGCCACGAGGATGTTCTGCATGGTGCCGAAACGGGTCGGCTTCACACGGGCTTCGACAACAAACTCATTAATATTGAGGTCGTTAGCCAAGGCAACCTCGAATCCGGATCTTCCGTCAAAAGTCGCAATGCCGCCAACAGAAGACACCGAACCTTCACCGATGGTCGCATCGTGTCCATTGCCAGTCACATCAAGACCCACATTCGCGGAATCATTGAAGTTCCATTCAGCAATCCAATTCGTCGCAACGACGGCAGAATCGTTTACATCAACGGAATCACCAAAGGGTTCAACCGGTTCTTCAATGGGTACTTCGACCTCGAGCGAATCAATAGGCGTATCGATGATTTCTTCGATAGTTTCCACGCCGACCTGTTCAACATGGCCGTTGTGGCAATGGCACTTGCCCGGATCCTTCTTATCGAAACCAAACGTAATCTTGCCTTCAATCTTGAAAGCAGCGGTCGTTTCGTTGCGGAAGGCTCCCTCAATCTTGCCGTTCACGAATACGACCACCACCTTGCCAGCACGCTCGACACGAACGTTGCTGAGTTCATTCTTTTCAACGATCTTTCCGGTCGTGAACTTCTGCCATTCGGCATCGGCACTTTCGCGCCAGGAATAGACCACGGCTCCGTTTTCAACCTGGACCATCCAGGCAAAGCCGCTTCCATCGACACCTGCAGAGGCTATCGTATAGATCGAATCATCTTCGACCGCCACATCTGCATCGACCGCAAAATTTTCGTTCTGGAGTGTAGAATCGATTTCGACAGAGGCACTGTCGTTTTCCGTAGATTCAAACTGCCTGGATTCAACAACGGAATGCCTAAACATAGCCAAGTGGGCTTTCGCATCCGATGCACTTACACGAGCAACCTCGCCGGATTTAACCGGAGCCTCGTAATTTCCCATCTCTACGGATGTTGTCGATTCGGACGAACATCCAAACAATCCTGCAATAACAATAGATGCTACAGCAGGAAGTGCAAATAATTTTTTCATTATTTCCTCCTTTACCGATAAGGTAAACATCTGTTAGAGAATATAATATTTTATATTAGGACTATGCAACCCCAAAAACAGAAAAAAAAGACTAAATGGCTTTTTTCGGTGATTAAAATCATCGTAACTGGAGGGGGTATTGCCTACATCCTGAAAAAAATACCCTTTTTCGATGCCATCTCCAACTGGAACGAGTCAACCCTCCCCTGGTTGCTCCTTATTTTATTCCTAACCGTAATCCTGATGGCCATCCAGGCCAACCGCTGGCGGGGTCTACTGTTAGACGAGGGCAAAAAGGTCAAATTTCGCACATTTTACGCCTATATCGCCCTCGGCTACTTCTTCAACAACCTGCTCCCTAGCGGATTCGGGGGCGACGCAGTCAAGACCATAGCCTTCGGACGTAAATTCGGGAACACCGCCAACTCCGTCGCCGCCATCGCCATATCGCGTGTCATGGGACTTCTGGCCATGTTCCTCAGTTTCTTCGTCGCCCTTCCCTTCGTGGCAACGCAATACCAGATTCCCAAACCCTATACAATCACAGTAAGCGTAGTCGCGATTATCGCCATTGCCATCATATTCGGGGGCATGTTCTCGGACAAAATAAAGATTCCCGAAAAAATAACGAACAAAGTACCCTTCTTGCTCAAATTGCAGCAGGCTTTCGCTATTTACAGGAAACACCCCAAGGCATTTCTCCTGTCGGGACTAGACTCCATCTGGCTACAGATTGTCACCATCATTATTCATTATGCCTACTTCAGGGCCGTGGGAGTCGACATAAATATAGCCGTCATCACGGTTTTCACCACCATCATGGTCACCTTCACCATGCTCCCGATATCCATAAATGGAATCGGCATCCGCGAAAACGTGCAGGTAAGCCTGTATTCGGGGCTTCTCGGGGTCCCTCCCGACATTGTTCTTGCATCGACATTGCTCAGTTACCTGCCCCTGCTCTTCCAGGCTATGCAGGGAGCCGTCGTCTTTGTGGCCCTCGGCAAGCGGAAATAGGCTTTTTCGCCCATTTTCCGCATTTCATGTCTAGAAAATTGACGGAACGCACATATTTCCGATAAAAAACACCTTTTCCACCTTTTTTTTCTTATTTTTATTTTACAAACAAAAAAAGAAGGGTCCTATGAAAATACTCTCTAAAGCCTCCATTTTCACGTTCTGCACCCTGGCATACTTGACAGGATGTTCCACCGATGACGGGGAATCGGTATTCAGATCAGGCGACGAAGCCGACATCGACAAGCCCATAGAAACCCAAGTGGATGTCGCCTCCGGCTGCGAAGAGATTACCGACGAAGCCGACAAGGCAACCATCGAAGAAATTAAGACAAAACTTACGGATGTATACTCCACCTTGGGCAAAGGCGACCTGAACAAGGCCCAGCAATTGAGTTCCGACACCAAGGCCTCCATCCAGACCATCCTCAAAAAATATCCCAAAAGCTGCGAAGCTCAGCTTTCCTACGTCGCAGCAATCATTTCGGATATCGTCAACAACAAGAAAATAAACAATTTCCTTGACACGCTGGCCGCACGCAACGGCAAGGCCAAGGCAGACCTATTCACGGACGACGTCGGCGAAGCAGCCAAACTTTCATTCAACTACACCATCAATTCGTCCGACGAAATCCGTGGCATCCTGGTGAGCGATGTGCAATCCGCCATCAGCAGCGCCATCCCGTCCCTGGATTCCGCCATCAGCTACATGACCAACATCGCAAACGACGATGAATTCACATGTACATTCCCCATCGACAAACGCGACGTCGAACTAGACCGCGGTGATTTCGCCCCGGTCCTTGCAGCCATGTACGTAGCAAAGGCATCCCTTACCGCGCTCGTCAGCATAAACCTCGATATCGACGAAAACGGGAAATACGACTGGGTCGATTCCCTGATGGAACTCGGACCCAAAGTCAACTACTATGACAACCATGGTTTCGAGCACCTGTTCAAGCTCATCGGGAAAGACAGCAAATTTACAAGCATCCATGATTCCTGGAAAAAGCAATACAAGAACATCCCGAACCTGCTGGACAGTGCCATTACCTACGTGCAGTTCGGCTTGCAGTACGGCCTGGAAGAAGCGAAAAACGGGCTCGAGACACAGGAAAACGACCTGTACGTCGTGGGTGACGACGAAGAAGCCGACCTGAGCACCAGCGACGCCCAGAAGATTATCGACTCCCTGACAACCATCAGGAAGCAGCTCCGCGAAGGGTTCGAAATCCCGTACGCCGAAGGCAAGACCCTCAAGGTCAATGTTTCCAAGCTGTTCGAAAATACCGACGGTATCCAGAAGTTCCTGCCGTACCATGTTGTCAACGACAGGTCCGAATGGGTGAACCCGGATGGCGGATTCTACTGGTCCGAAGCCATAGAAAGACAAGCTTATGCCCAGAGATACATGCAGGGGTATGTGGCCCAGGAATACTACAAGTTCAATCCCAGCATAAAGTCCAACGAAATTTACGGATGGGAAGATGACGATACGAGCGGAACAATCCACATGGACATTTACAGGCCCGATCGCATCCATGCCGAAATCGGCTACTTTGCAGACGGCTGCAAAATCAAGTTCATCGTCAGGGAATACGAAGTGGGCGGTTCCATGAACATGACCGTCGGTGGCGACGAGCCGACAACGAAAACCGAATGGAAGGTTCCCGACGTGACGCTCCCCGCAGGAATGTGCAAGGAAGACAAGGGCACCACCAAGTACGCCGTAGCCTTCCGCGAAAACGAGGTTCCCAACTACGGATACTTCACCGACAAGAGTGGCAAAAAGACCATAACCATCCAGGAGCTTATCAACGGGAAAATGGTCGGTTCCGAAGTCGAATCTTACAAGTACGAAGACCTCCGCAAGCTCATCATCTTCCCGGATATTACCTTCGGTGGCGTATTCCCCGGCATGACCGAGGATATCTTCTGGGACGAAATCCTGCCCGCAGTCTTCGAAGACGATGACGAAGATGACTGGGATGATGAAGATTGGGATGAAGACTGGGACGACGAATACTAATATTAATAACATAACGTGAATTTTTTTTCCAAATCGCTGTACACCATAGGATTAACAAGTTTTCTTGTGACATCCTTGGCGTATGGCGAAGCAAAAGGCCTCGCCCAATGCGGCGGGCTTTTTTTATTGGATTCCGATTCGCAGGAACTGAACAGCTCATCTTGCCGCATTGCCGATTCCATCAGCGCCGGGAAATACACCGTTTTTGCGGGCCTCGCAAATTACCGCATCGGCGGATTATGGGAAGACGACTGGACGCTTTCGTTCAAAAGCAACCGCACGCTCGGTTCCGCGGGCATCCGGAGCGACTTCCGGCACATCTCGCTCTCCGTGCAGGCTAGCAGTTTCACCTCCCTTGCGTCAAGCATTTCGGCGCATACGGCGGATTCCTCATTTTACGCGACGGCGCTCATCGAACGCGGTAACCCTGAACTGGGCACCGTCCGCTGGGAATCCGCAAACGACAGCGACGAGGTCCACCTTATCGAGGCCCGCTGGGAAACAGAATACCTGCGAAAGGGATTCTCAGCAGGGGCAAGAATTGCAGGCAACGACTTCGCCGCCAGCCTGGAACAGATCAGCACGGCTCCACAGAACATCCAGCGCGAATACTTCATCAAGGATTCCTCGCGCATCTGGTTCTGGGATTCCCGATTCACGCACAAGTTCGAGATGAGCCAGCTAGAGCTCTATTATGCAGGGCTTTACGCAAACGCGAACATATTCGGGAACACCTACCGCGACAACAGCACCAAGCGGTTCATGTATATCCCGCTAGAGGCGACCCTCCACTACGGCGACATCCGCTGGGACCATCAGGCATTCGGCCTGCAGGCTCGCGGCCTCAAAGCCAATATCCGGATGGAGAAAAACAAGAAACGATTCTTCGAGACGCTCGCCCCGAACCGCCTGCTGCCCCCCTCCCTCACGCAGACGCTCTCGTTCTCTTTTATGCAGAAGAACTACCGGGTCGATTCCGACCTGGACCTTTCCGCCTTCACGCTCGGAGGGCATTTCAGCCCGCAATTCGGCATAGCCCGGCATATAAGCATCACCCCCCGAATCGAGCTTCACGGATACTACACCTACAACGAGGTAGATATCCAGAAGACCTCGGAAACGACATCCTTCATAGGCTTCAACGCAGAAGATGAGTCCTGGTCATGGATGCTCGAAAGCTACGGCCTTGTCGCAAGCCTCGGCCTTTCCGCAGAAAGAGCGACGCAGGGCTTGCTCCGCAACGTCTCGCTTTTCGCTTCGGCCACGCAGCTCATCCCGTTAAAGACCGATTTTATCGAGCGCGGAGCCAAGAAGACTCCGGAGGGAACCTCCCCCGCCAAAAACAAAAATGCCGGACTGGAATCCGGCAAGATTTTCCGAAACGGGTTTGCCGCCCATCTCGGAATTTCAATTCAGCTTTAAAGGGGATTAGCCCCAGACTTCTTCCTTGAGCTCGCGGCCCCACATGTCCTTGATGACATCGTCGACCTTCTTGCCTTCGAAGAGGAGCGCATGCACGGAGTTCACGATGGGCATCTCGACACCGAGCTTGTCGGCGAGCGCCTTGGTGCTCTTGCAGGTAGGCACGCCTTCGGCCACCATCTTCATGCCGGCAAGAACCTGCTCGATGGTTTCGCCACGCCCGATGTGTTCACCCACGTAGCGGTTGCGGCTATGCTGCGAAAGGCAGGTCACGATGAGGTCGCCCATGCCGGCAAGGCCAGCGAACGTTTCGGACTTTGCACCGAGAGCCTTGCCCAGGCGGCACATTTCGGCCTGGCCGCGGGTAAGGAGGGCTGCACGCGTGTTGTCGCCAATCTTGTACTTGCCGCTAGCCTCGAGCCCGTAGAGCACGCCAGAAGCAATGGCAATCACGTTCTTCACGGAACCGCAGAGTTCCACGCCCACGATGTCGGTAGAACTGTAAACGCGCAGGTAGGAGCAGCTCATGACCTTCTGCACGAGCTTCGCGGATTCCTCGTTCACGCAGGCGGCCACAATCGCGGTAAGGATATGGCGGCTCACTTCTTCGGCATGCGAAGGCCCGCTGAAGGCGACCATCTTGTCGTCAGTAAGCCACGGCACGTTCGAGAGCAGCACTTCGCTCATCAGCTGATTCGTGCCTTCAAGGATACCCTTTGTGGCACACACGACTACGGGTTCCTTACCCTTCGCCGGAGTCCACTTGCCGAGATTCTTGGCAACGCCACCCATGAACTGGGACGGCACCACGATAAGCACCATGTCGCAGCCTTCGAGAGCGGCATTCATGTCGGTCGTGTACTTGAAATCCGCCGGGAAGATTACGCCGGGGAGCTTGTCCTTGTACTGATGCTCCGTCGAAAGCAAATCGACTTCGGCCTGCGAGTTTGTCCAAAAGGAGACTTCGCACTTATTTTCATAGACCACCTGACCGAGAGTCAGGCCCCAACCACCAGTACCTAAAACTGTAACCTTCATAATGATATTCCTTTACCAACAATCTACAATATTTACGCTTTCGGAGTCTTGCGCTTGCTGCCAAAACCGTTCTCGGTGCCATTCATAAGGCGCTTGATGTTCGATTTGTGCTTCACAATCACGAAAACGGCCACGACAAGGCAGGTAATCATGAGCCCGAGGTTGATATCGTCCGGCGGGAAGGGCAACTTGAAGTAGCCCATCACCCCCAGGGCACCGAGGGCGACACAGGCTCCGATACTCCCGACAGACACGTATTTAGTCGAGAACGTGAGCACCACCCACACGCCGAGGCACGTAAGCGCCGTTATCGGGCAGAGCGCGAGGAACACGCCCAGAGCGGCAAGGACGCCCTTGCCCCCGCGGAAACCCGCGAAGCAGGTGAAACTATGCCCGAGAATCACGAGGATACCCGCGACAAGCGGAACCCAGCTGGAATAGTCGGCGCCACCGGCGGCCACCTGCATTTCGCACAACCTCATGGCTATCCACGGGCCGAAGAACCCCTTGAGCAAATCCATGAAGACCACGGGGAGCGCAGGCTTCCAACCGAGCACGCGGAACGTGTTGGTGAGGCCCGCATTCTTGGAACCGTAGTCCCTAATGTCGAACGACTTTCCCTTTGCGAGCTTTGCTATCCAGATGGCGCTGGGAATCGACCCCAGCAAGTACGCTATTGGAAGACTCAGTAAACTGTTCAAGTTCTTCATCCTTTCTGAGAGTTAACTTCTGGTCGAAATTCAGGCGGAGGGGGGCACCCTGCAGCTGGAATTCCTCATAAAACTTTTTGAGCAGATAGCGCTTGTACGACTCGTCCACCAGTTCGGGCGTGCGGGTCTCGATAGCGATGACCGGCGGCTCCACCAGAATCTGGCATGCGCGGGTAAGCGACACCACGCGGGCGTTATGGCTCGGAGGCGCCTTCTCTTGCAAGAAATTCGCGAAACTTTCGGCGACACGGTCACGGCCCAGCACGCGGCGGCAGTTGGCATACACCGTCTGGATGGCCTGTACCACGCGGTTGATGCGCTGGCCTTCCTTGGCACTGATCGAGATAATGGGCACATACTCGAGCATCGGTTCGCGTTCGAGCATTTCCTTGACCATGTGATCGAAACTCTTCTCGGTCTTGTTCGGGAGGATATCCCACTTGTTGAGGACCACCACAAGGCCCTTGCCCGCCTTGCGGATTTCAGTAATGATGCGGAAGTCCTGCACTTCGAGCCCGCGAGTGCAATCGACCATCAGCACCGACACGTCGGAACGGCGCACGCTTTCGAGGGTTCGCATGTTGCTGAAGATTTCGACTTCGTCTTCGACCTTCGCCTTCTTGCGGAGGCCCGCGGTATCGGTCACCACGAACTTCTGGCCATCAACTACAAAATCACAGTCAATGGAATCGCGAGTCGTACCCGGGATGTCGGAAACCACCGCGCGGTCTTCGTTCAGCAGGCGGTTCAACAGCGTGCTCTTGCCCGCATTCGGGCGGCCGAGGATGGCGAAACGGATGGGGCGTTCTTCCTTGCGTTCACCACGCACAGGAGTCGGGAGAACCGATATGACTTCGTCGAGCAAGCTCAAGCAGGCATAACCCGTAAGCGCACTGATGGTGCGGGGCAGGCCGAAACCAAGCTTCAGGAACTCGTAGCTTTCCTGGCGGTCGCCCTGCTGCTCGCTCTTGTTCGCCACGAGAATCACCTTCTTGTCTTCTTTATGGACAAGGCGCGCGAACTGCTGGTCGAGCTTGGTAATGCCTACGCGGACATCCACCATGAAGAGCACCAGGTCGGATTCCTTCACGGCGTTGAAAATTTGCGCACGGACGCTATCGGCCAGCACATCGATGGTATCGTCGGGCAAGAATCCGCCCGTATCGACCACCGTAAACTCGTGACCCTTGTAGTTGGCCGTCTGGTAATGCCTATCGCGGGTAACGCCGTCACGGTCAGAAACGACCGCGGCTCGCCGCCCCAGGATCCGGTTAAAAAGAGAGGACTTCCCAACATTCGGGCGTCCGATAATACATACGACAGGTAATTTCATCGTATGTAAATATAGAAAAACAAAGGGAGAAAACCTAGAGCGTAAAGCCGCGGCGGAAGTCTTCGATAAGGCAGCAGCTGATGCTCACGTCGGTCTCGTATTCGGGGATGTCCTCGCGCTTGACCCACATAGCTTCGGAGAGTTCCTCCTTCTGCATGCGGATGGTATCGTCGCCATCGAGTTCGGCGGTAAAGCCCGCGATAAGCGAGTCGCTGAAGGCCCAGGGCTGCGAACTGAAGTAGCGGATGTTCTTCACGCGGAGGCCAGCTTCTTCCATGACTTCGCGATGCACCGCCTGTTCAAGGCTCTCGCCCACTTCCACAAAACCCGAAATGAGGAAGAGCCTCGGGTTCGGATTGTCGATGTTATGCGCCATCAGGAGCTTGTCGCCGTTGCGGACGGCCACAATCACGACCGGAGAGATGCGCGGGTAAACGACATTCCCGCATTTAGGACAAACTATAGAACGTTCATGGTCACCGCGGATAGTCACGTTCCCGCACTTGCCGCAGAACTTGTTCAGCGATTCCCAATGCGCGATATGGACCGCGGTAGCGCCGCCCATGCGTTCCACGGGATTCATGGTGCGGAAAGTGCGGCTGCCCATAAATTCGTAGCCTTCAAGCGTCGCGACAGTATCGGCCGGCTTCGCCTCGATGCTATCGTCCAGGAAAAACGCCGTATCGTCGATGCTGAAAAGGTAGTGGCCTTCGAAATCGGCAAGCGTCTTGCCTTCAAGCGCGAGCAGTTCGCCCACGCGGGGAATTGCGAAACCCGCGGCCGGTGCGCCATCCTGATTTGAAGTCGCAACCTTCTTCAAGAGGGTCTTCGCGCCATCATAACGAATAACAAAGTCGGTGGCCTTCGGGTCAACGACCTTGAATTCGTTACAGAAAATATGCGGTGCAATCTCGTGAATCATGATCTAGTTATTAGTAGTTAGTCATTAGTCATTGGTTTAGATAATCGCGCCTACGGCGCCTGAATAAATTCTATTGACCATTGACTAATGACCAATGACCATTTCCTACTCCAGATACGTGTACCCGTACAGGCCGCTGCGGTAGATGTTCAGGAATTCCTTGCCTTCTTGCAGGCTGATTTTTCCTTCCTTCACGGAGCGCGTCACCCAGTTTTCCATGGTACGCACCAGCGCCTTGTCGCTGAAGTTCACGTAATCGAGCACATCTTCCACCGATTCACCATCGATAATCTTGTCGATTTCGTAGGTGCCATTCTCGTTGCACACAATATGCACCGCATTCGTATCGCCGAAGAGGTTGTGCAAGTCACCGAGGATTTCCTGGTAAGCTCCCACAAGGTAGACCGCGATGTAGTACGGCTCATCCTTTTTGAGCTTGTGGAGCGGAAGCGTACGGGCCACGTCGCCACCACGCACGAACATCGTAATCTTGCCGTCGCTATCGCAGGTCACGTCCTGGATGGTAGTCTCAACGGTCGGTTCCTCGTTCAGCCGCTGGATAGGCATCACGGGGAACACCTGGTCGATTGCCCAGCTATCGGGCAGGCTCTGGAACAAGCTGAAGTTTCCAAAGTATTTCTCGGCCAAGAGGCGCGGAAGTTCCGCCAGTTCATAAGGCGGATGGCGTAATTCGCTCGCAATCTGGTTCACTTCGCGAGCGATGCTCCAGAACAGGCGTTCACTCATGGCGCGAGTCGGCAGGTCGTAATCGCCAACCTTGAATCCGCTCAGCACGTCGTCGTTGATCTGCATGGCATCGTGCCAGCTTTCGAGCAAATTCTTGGGAGTCAGTCCCTTGTAAATGCTGTAGAGGTCCTTGAGCGCATCGGGAGCATCATTGCTGATTTCGTGTTCTTCGTCGTCGAAGAAAGCCTGGCCGGCAGTCTCGAGGATATTGAAAACCAAGATGGAATGATGAGCCGAAAGTGCACGGCCCGATTCCGCAATCACGTTCGGATGCGGAAGTTTTGCCTCTTCGCAAGCTTCGTAAAGCGCATAGACAACGTCGTTCGCATATTCCTGGATGGAGTAGTTCACCGAGCTCGCGTTGGAACTGCGGGTGCCGTCGTAATCGACGCCAAGGCCGCCGCCCACATCCACGAATTCCAGGCCCATGCCCATCTTGCGGATTTGCACGTAGAACTGCGAAACCTCGCGAAGCCCGCTCTTGATATGGCGAATATTCGTAATCTGACTACCCAAGTGGAAGTGGATGAGCTTGAGGCAGTCTTCCATCTTCTCTTCCCTGATGTAGTCGAGCGCTTCCAGCAGTTCGGAACTGTTTAGGCCGAACTTGCTATGATATCCGCCGGATTCTTCCCACTTGCCGCTGCCGGAACTGGCGAGCTTGATGCGGACACCGATATTCGGGCGGACACCGATACGGCGGGACAGTTCCACCACCAGGTGGAGCTCGTTCATCTTCTCGACAACAATGAAAATCTTCTTGCCCATCTTCTGCGCAAGAAGCGCGAGTTCGATAAAGTCCTCGTCCTTGTAACCGTTACAGATGATGAGGGCGTCGGCATTGTCCATATTGGCAAGTACGGCATGGAGTTCCGGCTTGGAACCGGCCTCGAGACCGATATTGAACTTCTTGCCATGGCGCACCACCTCTTCCAAGACCGCGCGCTGCTGGTTCACCTTGATGGGGAACATGCCGAAGTACGTTCCCTTGAAGCCATACTCTTCGCGCGCCCTGTTGAAGCACTCGTTGATTTTCTCGATGCGGCTGTCCAGGATATCCGGGAAACGCAGCAGCATCGGGGTGGAGACGTCGCGAAGCGCGAGTTCCTGCACCAGATCGTAGAGGTCGATGTCCGGGCCGCCGTTCTTGAGCGGGTGAACTGTCGCGTGTCCCTTCTCGTTGATATCGAAGAAGTTCACGCCCCAACCCTTGACGTTGTACAAGTCACGGGAATCGTCAATGCGCCATTTTTTCATTATTTGATCTCAAGAATCAGGTTTCAAGTTTTGGTCACTAGTCACTAGTCATTAGTCAATAGTTTATAATCAGGCGCCTATGGCGCGATAATTACAACCAACGACCAATGACCAACAACCAATGACCACTCCATGATTTTTAATCCACCAGCACCGGGTTAAAGTTTTCCTTCCACGGGAGGCCGTACTTGGTGAGGGCTTCCATGAACGGATCCGGATCAAATTCTTCGACGGTGTGCACGCCCGGCTTGTTCCACTTGCCGGTAAGCACCATCATGGCGCCGCACATGGCCGGCACGCCAGTCGTGTAGGCGATAGCCTGGCTGCCGAGTTCCTTGTAGCATTCCTGGTGGTCGCAGACGTTGTACAGGTAGTAGGTCTTCGGCTTGCCGTCCTTGGTACCCTTGAAGATGCAACCAATGTTCGTCTTGCCCACAGTGCGGGGGCCGAGGCTTGCCGGGTCCGGAAGGAGCGCCTTGAGGAACTGGATAGGCACGATTTCCTGGCCCTGGAACTTGATGGGCTGGGTGCTGAGCATGCCCACGTCTTCGAGGCAGCGCATGTGGTCGAGGTAGCTCTGGCCGAACGTCATGAAGAAGCGGATGCAGCAGGTACATGTCCTTCTTGCCGACTTCGTCAAACACGTATTCGCGCTTAATGCTCATGGCCGGGATTTCGACCCAGTGGCCCTTGCCGTTTGCATCGGTGTCCCAGTAGCTGCCCGGTGCAGAAACTTCGCGCAGGTTGATTTCGGGGTTGAAGTTCGTCGCAAACTTGTAGCCGTGATCGCCGCCGTTACAGTCGAGAATATCGATTTCTTCGATGGTGTCGAACTGGTGCTTGAGGGCGTAAGCGCAGTAGGCCTGCGAAACACCCGGGTCAAAGCCGGAACCGAGCAATGCCGTAAGGCCGGCCTTTTCAAACTTTTCCTTGTAAGCCCACTGCCAGCTGTAGTCGAAGTAGGCGCTGAAGCCCTGTTCCTTGCAGCGCTTGTCGTAGACCTTGCGCCACTCGGGATCGTCGATGTTTTCGGGCTCGTAGTTCGCCGTGTCCATGTAGTTCACGCCACATTCGAGGCAGGCGTCCATGATGGCGAGGTCCTGGTACGGGAGCGCGATGTTCATCACCAGGTCGGGCTTGTATTCCTTGATGAGTTTCACGACATTTTCAGCCTTGTCGGCATCCACCGCGGCAGTCGTAATGACCGTCTTCGTGTTCGGGCGCAGTTCCTGTGCCAGTTTTTCGCAGTTTTCGCGGTGACGGCTAGCGATGCAGATTTCGCTGAACACTTCGCTTGCCGTGCAGCATTTCTTGATAGCAACCGTGGCGACAGCGCCACAACCGATAATCAAAGCTCTTGCCATTTTGTGTTTATCCTCATTATGGAATTGTTAGCCCCATAAATTTAGGAACTTTTACGCATGGCGAGCGAAGTTCATCATGATTAAAACCACAAATGAGGCTAGTCCTGCCGCGTAATCCCCTTCTCGATAAAGCTACAATCATGAAGCATATCCTTTATCGCATCCAGCGGGTTAAACATGATGACATCCAATATCGAAAGTCCCGGCACGAACTCGTTGTCGAACTGCTTATACGGTCGCAGATTGGGATGGATGAACTTCAGCGTAACTCCGTGTTTTTCGAAGTCATCAAAATGGTAAAGGTCCTGCCCACCCACAGCATTCAAGTAGGTATCGCCACCGAGCCGCCGGCAGAAATCGAAGATGCGATATTCCCGCTTGAAGCTGTCGTTGCCCGGTATTTCGGAACTCCTGATGAATTTCATGCCAATCCCGAGGAACTGGCAAACATCCTTTATGGACTGGAAAAGGAAATCCGCGACATTGCGCTCCGGATTCCCTAGAATATTCTTCATGAGGGCATAACCTGCATCGAATTGCGGAGCCCTGCTGTAGGCACGGTAAACGGTGTTCAACTTTTGGTCGACATCGAAATCCACGAATTCCGTCTCGTTTATCTTCTTGAACGAAGTGATGTGCTTTACCTCCAGCCCCAAGAAATGAGGCTGACCGTTGACGAGAATTCTGTTCCTCTGAATCCACCCGCGCTTTATGAAGTTGTAGTTGTCCCCAATCAAGAACAGGTCGGCAGCATTCACAAGTTGCCAGAAGCCTAGATATGGGAGAAAGTAGGGCTGGTTTCCGGCGATAATCAAAGGATATCTCCGCAAGAAACAATACGCTCGTCGTCCGTCACCAAGGGGAACGCCTTCCTGTCGTCGACCATGTTCGTCACTGGGCAACTGGAAGTACGGAATAGTCCGGAGTCGAAATACTTGTCATCAATGCAGAGCATCATGCCGCATATGTAATCATTGAAGGGTGTCCCTTCCCATACGGTACGGTACGATTTCTGGTACAGGAACGGCTGGATAATCATGTCCCTGATGGAACCGTCATCGAAAAGCTCTTTCCACTTGTTTCCGTCCGTCAATGGTCCGGCATAGACCTTTTCGCTCTTGCCCAGGCGGAAATGCTTGAGTATGTAGCCGTTCTTGTCCGCATACGCTTTCTTCAAGATGTCTTCCGAAGACTTGTCCTTGCATATCCACGTCTCGATGGCATGCGCCCGCAGGAATTCCGCTTCTTCGTCGGTAAGGAAGTTCCGCGTAAATTCGGGCATGAACCAGAGCCGCATGAACCGTTTGTCGTGAATCAGGAATAC
The DNA here is from genome assembly GCA_902762305.1 of Fibrobacter succinogenes. GTDB lineage: Bacteria > Fibrobacterota > Fibrobacteria > Fibrobacterales > Fibrobacteraceae > Fibrobacter > Fibrobacter succinogenes_I. The sequence continues at coordinate 268,578 of CACWNW010000001.1, forward strand.
CGTGCGGAAATCGTTGTACATTCGCGAATCAATCATGGCCTTGATGGTATCCATCGAATAACTCAGGATATCCATCTGGTTCAACGCACTGATAACGAATTTTCCGTTCCAGTCGTTGATGCGGCTTTCAACTTCGTCAGCTTCCAGGATGGTGACCTTTTTCCCAAAGTACTTGTAGAACGGCTTGTAGAGCTTGATTTCGGAAGTCTTGTCCGAGCTCTTCAGCACGTAGATTTCCTCCTTGTCGCCGACAATATCCAGCGCGCTCTGCATCATCTGCTCGTAAAGCGATTCCCTTTTGCTTCCGGGATACTTCTCCATGAACTTTTCTGCTGCTGCCTCGGCAAAGTACGACATAAAAATCCCGTGACCGAAAAAGCGGCTCGTGATTTCGCAGAGTTTCAGTTCACCTTCGTCCGAGACAAGGTAGTCGGGGCGGAAAGTTCCCGCCAGGAAAGGATACTTTCCCTGGTATTCGAGGATTTCCATTTCCTTTTCGGAAAGCGGCATGTACTTGTCCGTAAAATCGGCGTAGTTTGCCGCCATGTATTCGATGCACTTGTAAAGGATGCTGTGCATGCGGCGCAGTTCCGCGTTCCTTTCGGGCGTAATGACCATCGGCTTTTCGTGATACCACCTGTGATAATAGCTTTCCTGGTCTCCGTACAGTTCTTTACAGACATTCCAAAAATTCGTCTTGGCAGTCATAAAACCTTCACCGCAGGGGGTTACTTCTGGAACAGCTTGGACTGGTATCCAAGACACTGGAAGCCGTTCTGGTTGATGATGGGGATAAGCGTATTCGGAATCTGCAGCTGCTTGCGGACCCAATAGCATATGCTGGTCGACATGCCGAGCGTCTGCGTGTAGTCCATCATCCGCTTGATGGCCGCGATACAGAGTTCCCTTTCGGGGGCGGTGCGCCCGCGCTGTTTGCGGTGATCCGCATTGCTGGGCTTCAGGTAGACTTCGTAGAGTTCGCGTTCCAGATTCTTGTCGAAATGCCCGAGCCACTGTCCGAGCATGGCCAGGTTCTCCATGCATGCGGTCAGGAATTCCGGCTTGTAGTTGATAATGCCCGCATTATGCAGCTTGTCAAAGAATTCCTTGATGTGTTCGTCGGTAAGGTAAGGCATGACGATAGGCTGGATAAGCGCTGAATTCGCCTGAATCCCGCGTTCGCGGCAGAGCTTTACAGATTGCAGGCGTTCGTCGATGGGGGCCGCATACGGCTCCAGCAGGTTCCTGAATTCGGTCGGCATGATGGACACGCTGGTATTGAACTGCATCCTACCCTTGAGCTGTTCGAAAAGGTCGAGGATGGTTTCGCCCTCGTATTCGTATTGCAAGTGCTTGGGGCCGGATTTCGAGGCGATAAAGAGCCTCGCGTTGGAATCGGGATGCTTCTTGAAGTGCTCGATGAATTCCTTCAAAATCCTATGCGCGATACCGGTCTGTACCGTCGGTTCCTGGAACGCTTCCGTCTTCGGGGAGAAGTAGTAATAGTGGTTCCAGTTCTTGCCACGGCTCAGTTCCACGATTTTCGCTTCGATTTCCTGCTTGCGTTCCGGAGCCTCCTCGATGGCGGTTGCAAGGTCCTGCAAAAGCACGTTCTTTTTGCGGATGTCCTCTTCGGTCACCGGCCCCCAGGGGTCGCCGTTCATCTCTTCGAGCAGTTTGCGCACGTAAAGGTGGTAGTTCTCGTAGGCGACCAGCTTCTGTTCATGTACGCCATCGGTCACCAGGCAGTACTGGCAGCCGACATTGCAGCCCTTGATGGGATTGATTTCAAACGTGAGCGTCGGGCAGCGGCCCGTGTAGTTATGAATTTCAGTCTTGACCTTTTCAGGATTGATTTCTTCGAGGTAAAGTTTCGATACGGGAATAACCGTCTTGTTCTTGACGCGCTCCATGAAGACTTTCGAACCGCGGTTCAACCCCTCGAGCGTACTTTCAGAAGGAACGACCTTGACTCCTAGTTTGTCTAAATAAGCCTTGTCTACGACAGCAGGAGTAAATCCATTGAGACTGTAAACATCCGTCTCATGCGAATAGAACGGTTTGAAGCCGATAAATTCTTCCATTTTCACTTTCTCTTTCTTGTCCCTTTTTTTTATGTTGTTTTGCTTTTGTAATAAATTTATAAAAAAAAATCGCCGGGATTTCTCCCGACGAAAAAACGTCCAAATTTGCTTGTTTCTTAGAAATTTTCTTCGTGAACTTCAAAGAAGGACTGCGGGTGAGCGCACACAGGGCACACAGCCGGAGCCTTGGTGCCCACGACGATGTGGCCGCAATTACGGCATTCCCACACCTTGACTTCGCTCTTTTCGAACACGGCGGCAGTTTCCACGTTCTGGAGGAGCTTGCGGTAACGTTCTTCGTGAGCCTTCTCGATGGCGGCAACCATGCGGAACTTCTTGGCGAGGACAGTAAAGCCTTCTTCTTCGGCGGTCTTCGCAAAGCCTTCGTACATGTCGGTCCATTCGTAGTTCTCACCGTCGGCAGCAGCCTTCAAGTTCTCGGCGGTATCTCCGATGCCATCGAGTTCCTTGAACCACATCTTGGCGTGTTCCTTCTCGTTGTCGGCGGTCTTCAAGAAGAGTGCGGCAATCTGTTCGAAACCGTCCTTCTTGGCGCGGCTGGCGAAGTAGGTGTACTTGTTGCGGGCCTGGGATTCACCTGCGAAGGCGGCCTGGAGGTTCTTTTCGGTCTGGGTTCCGGCGTATTTGTTTGCCATATTGCATCCTTTTGTTTCTTGTGTCTTTGTCACATCAATATAGATTTTTTGATTGGGCTGCGATGGCAAAAACAGCCAAATGATACACTAAGTATCATTCCGACAAAAATATTGAAAATTTATTTGATTTTTTGTTGATTTTCTTTAAAAAACTTAATTCTCGTATCATTCCGCCTATTGGACAGCATGTTTTTTAAAGGTATATTATAGACATGAAACCGATAACCGAATACAAAGACTACCGCAAGTTTATGCAGGACTTCTACGACGAGCGCAAACGCACGGGCGCATTCTCGTGGAGGGAATTCTCGAAACTTGCCGGATTCGCCTCCCCCACTTACCTCAAGCTGGTATGCGAAGGCAAGAGCGGCCTGAGCAAGGTCAAGATGAAGCAGGTATCCAAGGCGATGGGACTCAGCGGACACGAAGAGGAATACTTTTCTCTCCTCGTGATTCTAGCCAAGGCAACCAAGGATGCCGACAAAAAAGCGGTTCTGCTCAAGCTGGAAAAAATCGCCCTCGAGCACAAGGTACGCGTTGTCGACAGCGACGCCTTCCAGTACTATGAATCCTGGAAGTATCCCGTAATCCGCGAACTCGCCCCGATGATGCCCGGAGCACAGCCCCGCAAAGTCGCCGACGAATGCAAGGAATATGTTTCTGCCGAAGAAGTCCGCGACATCCTCGCCTTTTTGGTAAAAGCCGGGTTCCTCAAGAAGGATGGCGAAAAAGTCTACACCCAGACCGAAAAGGCCGTCATCGGGTCGCCGGAGGCCCTCCCCATCGCCATCCGCGCCATGCACAAGGAAATGGGCAACATGGCCGTACGTGCGGTAGACCGCTACAGCGCAAGCGAACGCTACTTCACCGGAATGACCATCGGCGTGAACGATGCCACCTATTCGCGCATCGTGAACGAAATCGACATCTGCAGCAAGAAAATTGCCGCCATCGCAAACGAAAGCGACAACCAAGACCAGGTCTACGGCCTGAACTTCCAACTTTTCCCGTTTACAAACAAGATAGAAGGAGCGAACCATGCTTAACCTCAAGAAGAATATCTATATCGCAGGTGCGCTCGCCCTTTGCGCACTTTACGCCTGTTCCTCGGACGATTCCTCCATAGCGGGCTCCACGACCATCCCGAACGCAACCGCCGAAGACGATTCCATTATCGTTAAAGGCGACAAGCCGATCATTCCCGAACTCAACGAACTCCGCGGAGGCGAAGATTCCACCCTCTACAAAAAAGCAATCACCTTCAAGACAGAACCGGTCTCATTAAACAGCGACGTGGACAACCTCGATGTCAACGCCTATAGCGACGAAAAGGGAGCATCGGCAACTTGTACCGCTGGCGACCAATCCTTCGATGCAAAGTTCAAGATTACATCAAGCTACATCCTAAAAACATTGACAATGCATAATGTCGGAGCGGCTTGCGACAGCATCCTCCAAGAATTCCGAGAATCATGCAACACCAACCCGAAAATCATCGTGCATGGCAATCACATGGGTTTCTGCACTTCGAAGGGGGATTTGTACGCCGTCTGCGGTGATTTCAGCCACGTTACAATGGAATGCTCTGAATCCGAGGCAGACGGGACAAAGAAATGCCATATAAGACGGGATTCCACGGTAGCTTTCGACACGAGCCGCTATATCCAGGACTTCGTAAAGAAATCTGAAAGTGTCTGCTCCGACATTACCGCCGGCAAGCTTGACGTTTCGGACTTTGACCCCATCGAAGATTATTGGACTCCCGGGCACAACCCCATTGACCACCTCGACACAGGCAACAAGGGTGAACCAATCGATACGGCATCGTTCACTCTGGAAAAATATGCAGAGCAATTCGCGGATATTTCCGAAGAAATTACGTTTGACAGCCTCGTACTCGCCTACCGCATCCTGCCAACAAGCGAAATTGCTCTTGATTCGGATTCATTTAACGGTCTCACCATCAAGGAAGCCTCACCTGGGAAAGTCGCCAAATACTTTCCGATGACGTCCGCCATCATCGGCGAAAATTTCAATTCCGAGCACTGCGACATCTACACAATCGCTATGCCCGGGTTTCTATCGACGGCCCCAATATTGACTGATATCAAAGAAAGCGGTTTGCATTCTACAAGTGTAAAATTCGCCTATATTTTCGCGAAAGGCAATTGCCAAAAGGATGATGACATCTCTCAAGTTTTCCTTATAAAAGACTGCACAGGACTCCTCAGTCTAGAACTAGAACTAGACGTCGATTTCATCGTAGATTCGTCATGGACTTGCGACGAAAACGGGCTACCGCCAAACAGAGAAAAAGACCTCTACGGCGAATGGTACCGCGCAGATCTGCGCCATTAAGAAACCACTTAAAAAGCGAATGCCGCAGCGAAATCTATTCGTTGCGGCTTTTTCATATTTTGGTCAGCGAGAGTCCGAGAACGTAGCCATGCGAAGCTTATAGTGAAAATTACTTCGCAGCCATTGCTAGGGCAACATCCAACTTAGCCAGAGCCTCGTTGCACTCCGCTTCGCTCACATTCAGCGGCGGGAGCATACGCAGCACGTTACCCTTGGCACTCAAGACCATGAGCTTTTCAGCCCGGGCGGCGGCGACGACGTTGCCTACCGGCATGGATTCATCGAGAGCAATGCCCAGGATAAGACCATCGCCACGCACTTCCTTGGCAAAGCTGTACTTCGCCACGAGAGCCTTGAGGCCGGCCTTGAGTTGTTCGGAACGAGCCTTCACGTTATCGAGGAAACCAGTTGCACAGACCTGCTTGACAACGGAAAGTCCTGCAGCGCAGGCAAGCGGGTTACCACCGAATGTGGTGCCGTGGTCACCGGCCTTGAGCTGGTCGGCAATCGCCTGACGCATGAGAACCACGCCGAGCGGGAGGCCACCGCCGATTCCCTTCGCCATACTCACGAGGTCCGGATTCAGTCCGTACTTTTCGAACCCGAGGAATGTCCCGAGCCTTCCGGTTCCAGCCTGCACTTCGTCGACAATCACGAGGCAGCCGAATTCCTTCTGCAGGCTATTGATAGCCTCGACCATTTCCTTCGAGAGCGTCATCACGCCACCTTCGGCAGCGAGACTTTCGAACATGATGGCGCAGGTATCTGCGTTCACTTCGGCCTTCAATGCGGCAACATCGTTCCAGGCGACATGCACAAAGTCACCCGGCATATTGCCGAAGCCTTCCCTGAGCGCGGGCTGGCCCGTGGCCGAAAGCGCGGCGTAGGTTCGGCCGTGGAAACTGTTCACGAACGTAATGATCTTCTGCCGGTTGGTTTCGCCCTTCCGGTTGAAGTACTTACGCGCCATCTTGATGCAGCCTTCGTTCGCTTCGGTGCCCGAATTGCAGAAGAACACCTTGTCGAACCCGGTCACTTCGCGCAGGGCCTTCGCAAGCTCGATCTGCGGGTAGTTCGGGTAAAGGTTGCTGATATGGTTGAAATGATTGAGCTGTTCGATTACCGCCTGCTTGATGCCCGCATTCTGGTAACCGAGAGCGTTCACGGCGATACCCGCCACAAAGTCAAGGAACTTGTTGCCCTTGGAATCGAACAGGTAAGAGCCTTCGCCCTTCACGAATTCCACATCGGCCTTACCGTAAAGCGGCGCAATGTTTTCCTTGTCCTGCTCGAGGAAATTATCCAAGAATTGTGCCATAGTTCAATTCTCCATTAATCTGTTTTACAAAGTGTTCGGCATCCTTCCAGCCAACGATGTGGATGCTCTTGAGTCCGCGGCCAATGCTCTTGAAGCTTTCGCGCACCTTCGGAATCATGCCTCCATTGATGACGCCCGTTTCAATCAGCTTTTCGGCAGCTTCTTCGCTCAGTTCAGGAATGACCGTCTTGGTATCGTCCATCACGCCCGGAACATCGCTCACCAGCACAAACTGGTCGGCTTCGAGGGCCACGGCAAGTTCGCTCGCCGCGGTATCTGCGTTCACGTTCCAGCTCACGAGTACGCCGTCGGCATCGGGACCGATAGAAATCGGGCTTACCACGGGCACAAAACCGGACGACCACAGGGCGTTCACTATCGCAGGGTTCACCTTCTTGACCTCGCCTACAAGACCGAGGTCAACCTTGCCCTGCTTCTTGACGACTTCGAAAAGTCCGCCATCGACACCCGACAGTCCGACCGCATTGCAATTGTTCGCAAGGAGCATTCGCACGAGTTTCTTGTTCACGTGTCCCGAAAGCGTCATCTCCACCATCTTCATAATGGAAGGTGTCGTAACTCGGAGACCGTCGATAAAGGTTGGTTGTTCTCGCAGCAAGGCGATATTCTCGTTGATATCCTTGCCACCGCCGTGTACAACGGCCACCTGGCAGCCCATAGCCGGAAGCTTGCTGACTGCCGCCACAAAATCGGCCAACTTGGCTTCGTCGATTGCCAAGCTGCCACCAATTTTTACAACCACTTTTTTCATCGTTTGCGATGTCCTCTTCGACTTCGGCAAAAAACCGGAGCACCATTGCTCCGTCATTTGCTGAAATTTGGAGGTAAATTTAGAAAAACAACCCTCGCCTGCAATGTTTTTATTATATTATAGCCATAATTCAACCATACAAAAGAGGTAAATATATGGCTATCACGAAAGTTTGGCTCGACGAATCCAGCGACGAATGCGTCTCTTGCGGCGCTTGCGAAGCTACCTGCGATGCAGTGTTCTGCGTTCCCGAAAAGATGCAGGTCAAGGAAGGCGTCGATTTCTCCGCTTACGAAAACGAAATCAAGGACGCTGCCGACAGCTGCCCGGCCGGCGTGATCAAGTACGAGTAATCTCCAACTTTACTCAAAGCTTTTTAACCCCGTCAATTTGACGGGGTAATTTTTTTTACATTGTTATCAGTAACAACCTAAAGAGGGAACTTCTCTATGAAAAAAATCATTTCAGCATTAATTTTCCTTACAGCAACCTTCCTAATGAGCGGCTGTACCGCCTCTTACCAGAGCGAGTTCATGGCACCCCAATCGTACATGCAAGACCGTACGAGTTTCTTGATTGTCACGCCGGAATTCGGAAGATACGAAACCATCGACTACCCCACATCCGGCATTGACGTCGCTTCCGCGCTGGAAAAAGAACTGAAGCAGTACAGCCCGCAGATTGCGACAATCCCGACTCCCGTTACAATTGAAAACATTAGCGACGAAGACCTGCAAAAATTCGACTACATTTTCATTCCGCAAATCCTGCATTGGGAAGACCGCGCTACCGGCTGGTCGATGCGACCGGACCGCATCAAGGTTCGTTTCGACATTTTCAACAACCAGAGGAAGCTTGTCAATTCTTACCTCATTACAGGCCGCAGCGCATATATCGTCTGGATAAGCAAGGCCCCCAATTCGCTGCTGAGGAAGCCCATCCGCGACATGCTGAAGAAGCTCTTCAACAAAGACTAGCCCTCCGCTAAACCAGAAAACTTGAAAGGCCTATCCACACGGGTAGGCCCTTTTCTTTTTCCGCAATCAGCGTTTCAGTTTCTTGAGACCTTCGAGGCGGTTCAGCGCCTCGTAAAGAGTCTCGTCCTTCTTGGCAAAATGGAGGCGCACCAGGTGGTCCACAGGCTCCCTGAAGAAACTGGAACCCGGCACCGCGGCAACACCCACTTTCTGCGCCATGTCGATGCAGAACTGCTCGTCGGGCAACTTCCCGCCGTCAAGAACAGCGCTCGACCCAGCACAAGAACTGCGCGAGCCGTATCCGAATTCAGAAATATCAATCAATACAAAGTAAGCACCCTGCGGTTCCGAGAAACGCAGACCCAGATTTCGCAAGCCTTCCGTGAACAAATTCCGCATGTGCGTGTAGTGCGCCTGCAAACCTGCATAGTAAGAATCATCAAAGCGGAGCGCCGTCACGGCAGCCTCCATGAGCGGAGCGGCAGCGCCGACCGTCAAAAAGTCGTGGACTTTCTTGACGCGGTCCATCACGGGAGCCGCGGCAAGCACGTATCCGAGACGCCAGCCGGTAATCGAGTACGTCTTGCTCAGGCTGCTGCATTCGATGGTGCGTTCGAACATCCCCGAGAGCGTCGAGATATACGTGTGACGGTGAGGTGCGTAAACGATATGCTCGTAGACCTCGTCCGTAATCACATACAGGTCGTACTTCACCGCAAGGGAGGCAATCACCGAAAGTTCCTCGCGGGTAAAGACCTTCCCGCTCGGGTTCGCCGGATTGCACAGCACGAGCGCCTTCACGCCAGGCTGCTTCATGGCGCTTTCCAGAACATCGGCATCGAAACTCAAGTCCACCGGAGAAAGCGGCACGTAAACGGGAGTCGCACCGCAGAGAATCGTATCGGCAGAATAGTTCTCGTAGAAAGGCGAAAATAGCACGACCTTGTCACCCGGATTGCAAACCGACATCATCGAAGCCATCATCGCCTCGGTGCTGCCGCAGGTAATGACGATTTCCGTTTGCGGATCGTAACGAAGCCCGCTAAAATGGAACTGTTTGTCGCTCAGCGCCTCGCGGAAATTCTGCGCACCGAACGTAATCGCATACTGGTGCGGGCCCGTAAGCGCCACCTCAGACAACCGCTTCGTCAGCGTCTCCGGAGGGTCGAAATCCGGGAACCCCTGCGAAAGGTTTATCGCCCCGCAGGCATTCGCGATGCGGGTCATTCTGCGGATAACAGAATCGGTAAAGGTCTCGGTACGTTCACTTAAAGGCTTCATGGCAGGCAAATTTAAAAAAATATAGGTTTTACGCTTTATCGTATGCCTTTGATGCAAGCCGCATTAAATATTCTAATAGAATTTCTAAAAAAAAACATTTACGCCTGTTTTTTTTACTCTTCCCACTTTTTTTATTACAAAATAAGTCTATATTTTTATCTCCCAGAAAAACATAACTAAGATAGGAGCTAATATGCAGCATTATTGTACCAAAGTCATGCTTGCCGCAACGCTGATTTTCACAGCATCCTCGTTTGCCCAGACGGACGATTATTATGCAGAACAGCCCAGCGACACACAGTCTTACAGCGACGGACAATCCAACGACTACAGTTCGGACGCAGCCCAAAGCTATGCAGCTCCGGCTCCCCAACAAACCTACATTATTCAACAACCGCAACAGCAGTATAACCAAGGCAACGCCGTTCCACAGCAAAGGACCTACATTGTTCAGCAGCCGCAACAGCAGTACAATCAAGGCAACGCCGTTCCGCAGCAAACAACCTACATTGTCCAGCAACCGCAACAGCAGTACTACAGCCGTCCCTATGTCCAGCCCCAGCCCGCAAAGCCGAAGAAAAGTGGTCGCTCATTGCAGTCCCTCAACTTCGTATTCCCGATTGAAAACGAGACGTGGAAAATAGACGATGGCGAACTTGAATGGAATTCGTTCGGCTTCGGATTCAACTGGACCCGTTACTGGGTCAGCGACAACGGCTACTCTTCCCTCTTTGGACTTTCCACCGGCTACATTACCGGCGAAACTCAGAGCAAAATCGGACGTAGAGGCCCCGACTTGGATGGCATGAATTTCAACATGAAGTTTGGCTGGGGTATGGCTCCCGTTTCAGACCCGCTGATTTTCGCATTTCACTTCCTCATGGGCATTGACATCAAGGCGCTTGAAGGAGAATATCCAAATTACCATGATGTCGATTATTCTGTAGCCAACATCGACTTAGTACTTGGCGGCGACCTTATCCTCGCCTTCCAAGTTTCCAACAACATCGCCCTTATAGGCGGTGTCGACATTACGACAAACTTCCTTGGCATTGGCGTACTCACCTATGATATACGCTACACCGATGACGAAGACAACGAAAATGAAGCAATCCGCTATATGTTCTCCGGCCTCAACATAGTGCCGCACATCGGCATTGCCTTCGTTTTCTAGCATAACAAACCACGTATAATACTATTCTGCCACAGATAAGCGAAAACAGCTTTCCTGTGGCTTTTGTTTTTTCTATCTTTAGCGCACTATGTTTTCACAGCTGACCGACTCTCTAGAATCTACACTCAAGAACCTGCGTGGGCAGGGCAAACTCACCGAAGAAAACGTCGCCGAATCGCTGCGTGAAGTGCGCCGAGCCTTCCTCGAAGCCGACGTAAACTTCAACGTGACCCGCGACTTCGTGAAGGCCGTCAAGGAAAAGGCTCTCGGGTCTGAAGTCCTGAACTCGGTGACCCCCGGTCAGCAGATTGTCAAGATTATCCACGACGAACTCGTTGCCGTCATGGGCGGCGAGACCAAGGAAATCAACCTCTCCGGTCCCGCTCCGGTAGGCATCATGATGGCGGGCCTCCAAGGTTCCGGTAAGACAACCTTCGCGGGCAAGATAGCCCTCTGGATGCGCAGCAAGAAGAAAAGGAAGCCGCTCCTCGTGGCTGCAGACGTATACCGCCCCGCTGCCATCAAACAGCTGCAGGTGCTCGGCAAGTCCATCGGCATCCCCGTGTACGACGAAGGCCAGGGCGACCCGGTGGAAATCATCAAGCACGGCTACCAGTACGCGAAGGACAACGGCTTCGACCTCGTGATTTACGATACCGCGGGCCGCCTGCAGATTGACGAAGAACTCATGCAGGAACTCGAGAAGGCGAAGGAAGCCGTCCACCCCGACGAAATCCTGTTCGTCGCCGACGCGATGATAGGCCAGGAAGCGGTGAACGTCGCCGAGACCTTCTGGCAGCGACTCAACTTCACGGGCGTTTGCCTCTCGAAGATGGACGGCGACACCCGCGGCGGTGCGGCCCTCAGCATCAAGAAGATGACGGGCGTTCCCATCTGCTTTATCGGCGTGGGCGAAAAACTCCCCGATATCGACCTGTTCCACCCCGACCGCATGGCAAGCCGCATTCTCGGCATGGGCGACGTGGTCAGCCTCGTGGAAAAGGCCCAGCAGGTCATCGACGAGAAGGACGCGAAGGACCTCAAGAAAAAGATTCTCAACAACACGTTCGACCTGAACGACTTCTTGAACCAGCTCCGCACCATCAAGAAACTCGGACGCATCAAGGACATCCTCGGGCTCATCCCGGGCTTAAACAAGCTCCCGCTCGACCAGATCGACGAGAAGCAGCTGGTTTATGTGGAAGCCATCCTCAGTTCCATGACCCCGAAGGAAAGGAAGAAGCCGCAGATTCTCGATGGCAGCCGCAAGAACCGCATTGCAAAGGGTTCCGGCACCGAAATCGGGCGCGTGAACACCGTACTCAAGCAGTACGAAGACATGAAGCTCATGTTCAAGAAGGTGGGCGACATGGCCAAGAAGCAGAACAACGGTGGCCAAATCGGCAGCAACTACACGCCTCCTAAAGACAAGAACAAGAGGAAGAAGAAGAGGTAAGGGCTGAGCCCCACCTACTGCACATTTTAGAGCCCGTTTGCAAATGCAACCGGGCTTTTATTGCCCGCTCGCGCTAAATTTTCGGTTTTAAATTACTCCGGTTTGCGCTCGCTCTCACAACCACGCCTCGTTGATACGAGGCGCTTGTTGCTCACAGATGACCGCACGCGCTAAGTACCCAGATTAAATCACTCCAGCTTGTGCAAGATTAAATAAATTTACAATTTGCCTATTTTTTTCTGTCAAGTTAAACGTATATTTCGAATAACGTTTGTATTCACAAATAAAATATTGAAGACAGAACAAGCTAACAAGGGAAATAAAAATGGCAAAAGAACATTTTAGAAGGCGAAAGCCGAACTGCAACCTCGGTGTTATCGGACATGTAGATCATGGAAAAACCACGTTGATTGCGGCAATCGGGAAAACCCTCTCCAACAAAAGCATTTACTCCAAAGACTTCGAAAAAATTTCTCCAGAAAAAAGCCGCGGTGTCACCATAAATACTTCCCATATCACAATAAACACCTCCACAGTCGAATTCGAAACCCAAAATTATCACTACTCAATCGTATCTAACGCCGGTCACTCCGACTATGTGAAAAACATGATAACCGGAGCCACCTCAATGGACATGGCAATTCTCGTCATTTCCGCAAAAGACGGGCCGATGCCGCAAACTCGCGAACACGTTTTGGTCGCACACCAAGTTGGCGTAAAAGATATTATCGTATTCTTGAACAAGTGCGACCTTGTCGAAGATACTGAGTTGCAAGATCTCACAGAAATGGAGGCCCGCGAATTATTGAGCAAGTACGGTTTTGACGGAGACAACGCCCCTGTCATCCGCGGTTCCGCAGATAGGGCTCTTGAAGGCGACAATTACTACCAGGATAAAATCATGGAACTTCTGGATGCCTGTGACGAGTACTTTGCACGCCACCAGCGCATTGACGAGAAGCCATTCTTGATGGCAATCGAGGATATTTTCACCATCACCGGGCGCGGCACCGTTGTCACGGGGCGTGTTGAACGCGGCAGGATCCGCATGGGCGACACCGTCGAACGAGTCGGCCTTGGCCCCACAGCCAGATTCACGCTCACCGGCACGGAAATGTTCCGTAAAATGGTTGACGAAGTTCAAGCAGGCGACAATGCCGGCCTTCTTCTTCGCGGAACCGACAAAAAAGACCTCGTCCGCGGTCAGGTTCTTGCCGCCCCCGGCTCCATAACGGCGCACACCGATTTCAAGGCAGAAATCTACGTATGCACAAGAGAAGAAGGTGGCCGCCATTCTCCTATTTTAAACGCCTATCGCCCTCAATTCTACTTTCGCACAACCGATATTACCGGAACAATAACGCTACCGAGAGGTACCGAAATGATCACTCCCGGTGAAACGACAACGATATACGTAAAACTGATTACAGCGGTAGCCATGGAAGTTGGCCAGCGTTTTACCATCCGCGAAGGCGGGCGCACTATCGGATCGGGAATCGTTACCGAATTGGATCCAGCCTTCCCGTAAAAACAACCAAAATTTCCTTTCAAATCAAACAAGTCCGTTTGCATGAGCAAGCGGGCTTTTTGCATTCCCTCTTCTTTTTTTTGCAGCATTCCAAATTGGCAATTTTCATTCGTCTACGAAAACCTAAACTGGAAGCTGTTCGCCACCAAGGCCATCGAACCTTGCAGAATCCATCCCCAGATCGAGCCTGTCACCGACAAATAGAAGGACTATCGCGCTATTCTATTTCCACCTTGATTTCGACACCCGGAATCAAGGGTTTTGCGCTATTCACGACAGGCGAAAGGATGCGGCGCACAGTCGAAAGGTCGTTCGTCTTCAGGTAGAGTTTTGCCCAGCGAACATTCTGCACCACGGGAATAAAAGCATCAACCGGTCCCATCACCATAAGCGTCTTTTCGGCCCGGCAGAGCGCATCGACGCGGTCAACCGCATCGCGCAGAGCCCCCTCGTCCTTGCTCCCGAAGGATACCTCAACGAGTTTGCAGAATGGCGGGTAACAGGCATCGCGCCGGTCGCCCAGTTCCTTCCCGGCGAAACCTTCGAAATCATGCCGAAGCGCATACTGCATCACGGGTTCATCGGGCCGCAGCGTCTGCAGCAGTACCTTGCCGCCACCCTGCGCGCGACCGGCGCGACCCGCAGTCTGGCTCAACAGCTGGAAGAGCCTTTCTGTACTGCGGAAGTCCGGAAGCCCAAGACCGCTGTCCGCACCGACAACCCCCACGAGCCTGACACCCGGGAAGTCGTGGCCCTTCGCAACCATCTGGGTCCCGAGCAAGATGTTGTATTCGCGGTTGCGGAACGATTCCAGAATTTTTTCGACGGAACCGACGTTCTGCGTCGTATCGCGGTCCATGCGGACCACCTTCGCGTTCGGCACCCACTCGCCAATTTCTTCTTCGAGCTTTTCGATGGCTCCGCCCACATACTCGTATGTTGCAGCCCCGCAGGCCGCGCATGGAGTGTCGACCGGGTATAGCAGTCCGCAGTAATGGCACACAAGCGAGCGGTACTGTTTATGATAAACTAATGGCACATGGCAATGTTTGCAGTAAAGCGTCTCGCCACATTCGCTACACACGCGCACCTTGGAATAGCCCCTGCGGTTCATAAGCACTATGGCCTGGTCACCATCGGCAAGGCACTTGACAAGCGAATCGCGCAGGTCGGGCGACATCAGGATTCCCTTCTGCTGGCGGATCTTGCCCATGTCGACGATTTGCACATCCGGAAGTGCCGCCGCAGTTGCGCGCTTCTGCAGTTTCAGGTACTTTAATTTGTGCGTACTTGCATTGTGGTAAGTCTCGAGGCTCGGGGTCGCACTCCCGAGCACGACTAGCGCCCCGTACTTGTACGCCAAATGGAACGCAAGTTCGCGGGTATGGTAACGCGGGGCCGGATCCTGCTGTTTAAACGAAGTATCGTGTTCCTCGTCGAGAATCACGACATCGAAATCGAACGGTGAGAGTATCGCACTGCGGGTCCCGAGAACCACGCGCGCCTCGCCCTTCAATATGGAAACATATGACGCCCTGCGTTTGGGGGCCGAAAGCGCAGAATGCAGCACCTGAACGGGGACATGCAGAAAATCCTCGAACCGTCCCGCAGTCTGCGGGGTGAGGCCAATTTCCGGAACGAGGATGAGCACGCGCATCCCGCGTTTCAGGGCCTCGTAGGCCAGTTCCTGGTATACGCGCGTCTTGCCCGAACCGGTAACGCCATGCAGCAGGGTGCTTCGGAATCCCGTAGCCGACAAGTCGCCAACCAGCGAATCGAGAGCAACGCGCTGCTCATCCGTCAACGCAGGGACATCCGGATGCGGGGGCATTTCAAAATCAGCCCAATTCCCCGCCGGCTCCTCAGCAGCAAGCGCATCGAGGTAATTTTCGAACTGCGCCGGCAAAAACACATCGAGAACCTTCATGGGCGTACTTATATAGTAACGCGCCACCCATTCGAGCGCCTCCATGAACCTTTCGCCGAAAACGTATCCCGAAGCATGCGGATACGCGCAACGCACACTGAACTGCGGCCGCTCGCTTAAGACCTTCGAAACCACGGCAAGCAGGGGCTTCTTGCGGTTCGCAAACTGCACCCAGACGACGCTCCCCCGCCGGATTTCCGTTCCTTCGGGTAAATTAGCGGGCACGCCGTAGGTAAAGACGGACGGGGCCTGGGGTATGTAGACCTCGCAAAAGCGTTCCAGCGCCGATGCGCTGAATTTTGCCCCAATTTGCTCGGAGGGAGCCGTCTTTTTGATGCGTTTTGCCATTTCAGGGTTAAAGATAGGTAATCACGACCTTATTCCAGCCCTTTAATTTGCCAAAAAATCACCTATTTCTTAAACGGTCTCTTATCTTTTTATTTAGATTATGATATACGAACCTTAACGGGTCCGTCTACCCATTGGAGATATATATGAATTTGAGCTTATTGGACGCATTTAGACCGAAATGGCAGAATTCCAACCCCGAAAAGCGCCTTGAGGCGGTTGAGGAGATGGATGTCCAGGAGCAAAGCACCCTGGAACGCATTGCCCTTTCGGATGAAGATAGTAGCGTAAGAAGCGCAGCTGTAAAGAAGCTGACCTTGATTCCGTCCCTTTCGGCTATTTCGAAGAAGGACAACGAGGCCGGGATCCGCAGGCTCGCCGAAACGCGTTATTTCGAAGAAGTCACCAAGATGCTCAAGGTTTTCCGCGAACCCGCGAACGAAGAAGTTTTGTCATTTGTGAACGAACTGAAGGACACGCGCTACGCCGAAGAACTCGCACGCTCGATGCCCAGTTCGGAACTCCGCATGGAACTCATCAAGAACACCGGCAAGTTAAACGTTCTGGTTCTGGCCGCCACCAAGGATGCGAAGGAAGATATCGCGAAGGTGGCTGTCGAACGCATCGAATCCGAACCATCGCTGGCGGAAGTCTCCAAAAAGTCCAAACACAACTCCGTACAAAAGATTGCGAATGAAAAGCTCCGTGCAAGGCGTGAAGCCGAAGACAACGGCAAGAAGGCCGCCGCGCTCCTCGCCGGAAAGAGGCATGCCCTTATCCAGCAGGCGCACCACCTCGCCGCCGAAAAAGACCCGTTCTCGGTAAAGGCAAAGTTCGATTCCCTGATGGAAGAAGCGAAGGCCCTGGGCATGGGCTCCGAGCAGACGACCCTCGACGAAATTTTCGCCAGCTACACGAAGTTCCTCAAAGAAGCGGACACCGAACGTATCGCTGCAGAAAAGGCGGCTGCCGAAAAGGCCGAACAGCAGCTCCACCTCGGTGAACTGCTGGCCGAGCTCGAAGCCATTCTCAATGCAGGCGAAGTCGCCGACAAGTCGGACCGCGTGGACGAAATCATCGCCGAATGGAACGAAAAGAAATCCATCATGGACGCCGACAGCGTGAAGCGGTTCAACCTCGCGCTCGTCCGCACCCAAGAAGTGAAGAAGCCCGAACCGGAAGCGGCGACCGAAGAAATTGCAAGCGAAGAAGCCAAGGCTCGTCCGCAGCTGCTCGAGATGTTCCAGGCTCTCGCCGATTCCGACATTACCGAATCGACATCCAAGCACCTGCACGCCCTCGTTCGCGAATGGGAAAAGTTCCCCGCACTCGAAGGCGACGACCCGCTGCTCCAGAGCTACAACGCGCTCCGCAACAAGCTCAAGGAAAAGATCAACGCATTCGAAGAAGCCTCCCAGAAGGTTTTCGAAGAGAACTCCGCAAAGCTCCGCGCCCTTATCGAGCGCGTCAAGAGTTTCGACGAGAACGAAGACTTCAAGAACCTCAGCCAGAAACTGAGGGACGCTTTCACCGAATGGAAGACAATCGTCGGCGAACAGAAGTTCAAGTACCACGACCTCTGGCTCGAGTACAAGAGCGCCACAGAACGCTTCCAGGAAATGCGCCAGTGGGAATCCTGGCACAACGAGAACGACCGTGCGAACATTCTCGAAGAAATGGAAATGCTCGCCAAGGAACCCGGCAGCCAGGACGTGCTCAACAAGTTGCGCGAATACAGCAACAAGTGGAAGAGCATCGGACCGGTCTCCCCCGCGAAGTTCGTCGAATTCCGCGACAAGTTCCAGGCCCTCTACACCCAGATTCGCACGAACTGCGCCCAGTTCATCGAAGAACGCGAAGCTGAACGCCAGAAGAACCTCGAAAGCAAGGAAGCCCTCTGCCAGAAGATCGAGGAACTCGTAGCGAACACCTCCATGTTCTGGAAAGACAAGTACAAGGCCATGCAGGAAATCCAAGAATCCTGGAAGGCCATCGGCATGGTGCCCAAGGAAAGCCTGAACGCGCTCATCGACCGCTTCAAGGCCGCTTCGAACGCATTCTTTGCGCAGTACAAGGAAAGCATCAAGCAAGAAGACCACAACCGCGAAGCGAACCTCGAGAAGAAGTTAAAGCTCTGCGAAGAGGCCGAAGCCCTGAAGGAATCCACCGACTGGAACGCGACGTCCAACAAACTCAAGCAGCTTCAGGACGCATGGAAGGCGACCGGTCCTGTCCCCAAGAGTAAGTCCGAAGAAATCTGGACGCGCTTCCGCAGCGCATGCGACGCCTTCTTCGACAAGAAGCGCACGCACTTCGAAGAAATGGATTCTGCAAAGCAGGAAAACCTCGTCAAGAAGGTGAACCTCTGCGACAAGCTCGATGCGATGGACTCTGCCAACATCACGCCCGAAACTGCAGAAGCAATCAAGGCCATCCGCGAAGAATGGAAGGCCATCGGCATGGTGCCCAAGGAAGCCATCGAATCCATCAACGAACGTTTCAACTCCAAGATGAACCAGTTCATCTCTGCGATGGCGGAAACTGACGACGCACTCCGCAAGCAACTGGAAGGCATCAAGAAGAAGAAGCTCGAAATGGTGGACAAGGTGAAGCAGTTCGCCGAAAGCGCAGGTTCTAACCAGCTTGCCGACGCCGTGCGCGACCTGCAGAAGGAATGGCGCGAACTCGGATCCTGTGGCATCGAAGACACCGAAATCCACAAGGCGTTCCGCGAAGCATGCGATGACTTCTTCACGCGCCGCCGCGACCAGTTGGACATCCAGGAACAGGCCCGCCAGAACAACCTGCAGAAGAAGGTGCTGCTCTGCGAACAGGCCGAAGACCTGCTTGGCGACCTGAGCGATACGAACGTCGGTGCAGCGATGAACAAGGTCAAGCACCTGCGCAGGCTCTGGAAAGAAGTCGGCGCCGTGCCGCGCGACCAGTCCGACAAAATCTGGAAGCGTTTCAACGGAGCATGCGACAAGGTGTTCGCGTTCGGCCGCAAGGATGAACCGAAGCCGCAGGCAGCAAAGCCCGAAGAAGCCGCAAAGCCGGAATAGCTCGGTTACGAGCGGTTGCTCCAAGTAAGCATCATAGCCCTCGGGTGTTAACCGAGGGCTATTTTTTTTATTTTTGTGCCATAATGAAGTTCCCTCCATGGACAAGTGTTTCCGAAGCAGCGCGCCTGCTCAAGGCTGGCGAAGTCGTCGCCATCCCTACAGAAACTGTCTACGGGCTTGCGGGCAACGCATACGACCCTAAATCGCTCGCAAAGATTTTTGCAGCGAAGGAACGCCCCACATTCGACCCGCTCATCGTGCATATCGCGGACATTTCTGAACTGGAAAATATCGCGAAGGACATCCCCGATGCCGCCTACAAGCTCGCCGAAGCCTACTGGCCCGGGCCCATGACAATGATACTCCCGAAAAAGGACTGCATTCCCGACCTGTGCACGAGCGGGTTACCTTCGGTCGCAGTAAGGTTCCCGAGCCACCCCGTGGCGCAGGCCATCATCAAGGAATCCGGCCTACCGCTTGCCGCCCCGAGCGCGAACCTGTTCAAGCACGTGAGCCCCACTACCGCAGAACACGTAGCCGCCCAGCTCGCTGACCGCATCTCGGGCATCGTCGATGGCGGCCCCTGCTCCGTCGGGGTCGAAAGCTCCATCATATCGCTCGCAGGCGATAAACCGACAGTACTCCGCCCGGGAGCAATCACTCCCGAGATGTTCGCGAAAGTCCTCGGCGATGTTTCTATCAAGGAATCTACAAGCAAGCCTGGGCAGGCGATGCAAGCGCCGGGCCAGTGCGACACGCATTACCGCCCGCAGGTGCCTTTGTATTTCGGAGAACTGCCCGCAGGCTTCAAGCTGCCGGCCCATACCGTGCGCATCGCTTTCGGGAACCAGGCAGGTCCGATTCCTGCAACGGTGAACCTGTCCGAATCTGGCGATATGATCGAGGCCACCTCAAAGCTATACGCCTACATGCACGACCTCGACAATCCCGAATACGACTTGATTCTCGTGGACCCGATCCCGAATACCGGAGTCGGCATGGCGTTGAACGACCGCCTGAAACGCGCCAGCATCAAAGTGCTGCCCCTTACTGATTAAAGCCGATAAATCAGTGATTTAAGCGATTAATCATCGGGCTCCGCTTCACGCACCTGCTGTTTTCACACAATTTCGCCGTTTTCAAATTGGCATGTTTCTTGCAATAATCGAAACATGGGAAACCTGTCATGCCCGGCTTGACCGGGCACCTCCCTTTATTACAAGAAAATGAACAACAATTATTACGTGTACATTCTCACAAACAAATATCACACCGTATTCTATACCGGCGTAACTGGCGATTTATTTCGCCGAATAATTGAACATAAAATCAAGAGGAATCAAGGCTTCACAAATGACTACAACGTAAATCGTCTTGTACATTACGAACTATTCTTCAACATTGATGATGCTATAAAGAGAGAAAAAAGGTTAAAACGATGGAACCGTCCATGGAAGATAAATCTGATAGAAAAAGACAATGCTGAATGGAAAGACCTTGCCGAATCAATAGGAATTACACCAGAAATTCTAGAACGAGCAGGGAGGTCCCCGACCAAGTCGGGGAAGACAACATAGGGATAAGCACGGACAAATGTTTTGCACGTCCGCTCAGTCAAATATTACATCGGGAACAGCGAATAGTTTTCCTTGGTATAGGCGCGCGTATAAGCGTTGAAGTGCCACCATTCACTGCTGAGCGAGACCCACCCCGCACGTTTCATGATGCCGCGGAGCCGGTTACGGTTGTCGACCTGCTGTTGCGTAAGGCGCCCGGAATTCAATGCGTCCGCCTCACCCACCAACCCGGCACAACGTTCAAACGAATCGAAGTCCGTACCCATATCGAGCAAGGCCCCCGTACTGTCGGCGAGCGAAAGGTCGAGTGCCAGGCCGTAATTGTGAAGCCCGCCCGTCTTGCCCGACGAAACGTAGTTCGAGTAAGGCGTCCCCGCAACGCTGCTCTTGAGGGCCGCCTGCGCATACATCGGGCGCGCAGCATCAAAAATCACAAGCGTGTATCCGGGCAGTTCTTTCGCAATCAGGGCAAGCGCACGCTTCAGCTTGGGTAGAGCGTCCCTGTGCACGAACGCCCGCTGGATTCCGCAATAGAGGTCGTGCCCCGTCACGTTATTGAACGTTCCGTAACGCAGGTCCATGCGGATCCCCTTCATGTTCGTTATCTCGACAAGGTTCGAATCCGCACTCGCATAAGACACCCACTGCTTAGCCGCAGTGCAGAACCGCAGAGGTTTTTCGGGCTTCTTGGGTTCGAAGGGAATATCCGTTTCGTGAGCAAACGCCGTCACAAGGCAGCAAAATAAAACAAGAAAGAGCCCCGCTCGACAGCGGGGATGATAGAAGTGCGTTTTCCTTTCGTCTTTCGTCTTTCGTCTCTCGTCTAATTAAAGTCCCAGCTGCACCTCGATACCGAACTGGAAGTAGAGTCCCATGCCCTTCGCCATGAACGGCTTCAGATCAAACCCGTTCGCCGTATTCTTGTCGGAATCCTCGGTAACCCACGAGCGTTCGCGCGCGTTCTCGGAGCCCAAGAAACGAAGCGCCCCGACATCGAGATTCGCGAACAGGTTGTCGAGTTCCAGGTAGAATCTGGATTTGCGGAACCATCCCTTGTCGCGGATAATATCGAGATTCACGCGCAGGTCAGTACGGAACATGTCGGTAAATTCGTTGAGGTCGCGCAGCCTGCGGGTTCCGTTCTCCTTGGTCGCGGGGTCAGACGGCACGATGTTGTAGTAGTAAAGCGGCCTGTGCAATGCGGCATGGTGCGTAAGGATAATCGAGAACAGGGAATCCTTGCGCGGGTAGTAACGGAAATGCGAGACGATGTCGAGCCTCGAATTCGCTTCCCACGGGAGCGAACCCTCGTCCAGTTCGTACTCACCGTACACGGAACTGATGTTCGTCGACATCGAGAAGTGGTGAGACGTCTTCCATTCCATCTTCGCGTTGGCGCCGAGCACCCAGGCATAATCCACCGGAGTGATGTCCTTGTACTGCGCATACGCCTTCGGCATCGGCAGCAGCGGGTCGAAGTAGTAGCGGCCAAAGCCGCTAGCCTGCGCCACCAGGTACTTGGAAGTGTAGCCCAAGCCTAGTTTGGCCGACGCTCCGGTTTCCAGGCGCCCCGTCAGGTCGCCATCATCATAGAAATACTTCCAGTCGCTGCGGTAAGCGACGTTTCCGAAGGCACGCCAGAATGCGGTATCCTTCTTGGTCAGGTTTTTCTCGAAATCGATGGATGCGGTCGGCTGCGCGTTATGGTCGACGGCATCGGCAATAGCGCCGACCGAGAAAATCGTCTGCGAATAATCGCTCTTCCAGTTGAAACGGCTCGTTCCCGAAATCACGCCCGTCTGATAGTCATCCGACTGCTTCCCGCCAAAATCGGGATAATTGCGATCCAAGAGGTGGTGCTCGTAAAGCAAGGCGCCGCTCACTTCCGAACCGAGGAACTTCATCTTGAAATTCTTATCGGCTCCTGCACTAATCGTGGAATGGATTTCCTCGTAGGCATCGATGAACGCGGCGTTTTCCCTCGACATCGCATTGCTGCGGAATCCCGTCGTATCCTGGAGCGTATCGCTCAGGTACTGGCGTACAAAACCCGCATGGAAACTCGTCCCGAACTTCGACGCATATTCCGCACCGATAACCAGATAGCTCTGGCTACCCCTGATGATATCGACAGAATTCACCGCATCGTAGGCAGTGGAAGTATCCTGGCTTATGGAATAGTCGTCAATGCTGTAGAGGGTGCGCAAGGCCCAGGTGTTGCCCATGGAATCCGAGCCGTTCAACTGCGCATAGAAATCCATCGCCGAGAGGTCAAACGGGTCCGAAGACTTCACGCGGCAATCGCTCTCGCAGTCACCGTCGCGCTTGCGGAATTCCGTAAAGAACTTTTCGCCCAGGTTCTTGAGCATTTCACCGTCGAGCCTGCGGAACGCAAAGCGGAAGCTGTCCCAGAACAGGAACGGAGAATCAAACTGGATTTCCTGAACAGTCAGGCCGGCGGCTCCCTTGAGGCCCCATTCGCCCTTCGTCTGTTCCGGAATATACTGCACCGAAGTAGCGAGACCCTGGCCGATGGGGCCGCTCCCGTAGTGGTCGTGAATTTCAATCCCGCTCAGAACGTGCGGATTCACGATGGAAAGGTTTCCGGGGAATCCCACGTCCAAATGACGCATGTTCGGAATGCGCAGGCGCCCGAGATGGTAAGCCACGTCGCCCGCACGCGAGCCTTCGTAATAAAGCGCATTGCTGAAATCCTTCTGGCCCGAAATGCCGGGCATCTGGCTCAAGTGTTCCGTCAAGTCAAAACGCATGCCCGCCGCATCTTCGAGCTTGTCCACCGATACCTTGCGTTCGGGTTCCCACTTCACGGGTTCTCCCCCGCCGATAATCGTACTCGAACCGAGGTCACGCAAATCAGAAGAAAGGGTCACGACCATATCGAGCAAGTCGGCAAAATCCTGCAGCTCCACAAAGACGCTGTCGTAGCCTTCTTTCTGGAACACAAGAGAAGCATTCCTGCTACTAACCGTAAACTCGAAACGACCATCCGAAGAAGTCTTGCCCAGCTTCTTGCCGGAGCGGTACGTAATCTGCACCCCGTCAAGCGGCAAGTCCGATTCCGCTTCTAGGACAACGCCCACGATCGGCGTCGGGGTGGCAGAATAGGCAAAAGCAGCTAAGAATAGAGACAATACAATCAGGATGCGAAGTTTCATATTCCATAAATTAGAATTTTCACGGGCGCAGGCGTATTTTCAACGGGGCTTCGGATGCAGATTTTGCAACAAGGGCCGCCAAAATTTATATTTCTTGCATTATGCTAGACATCTTTCTGGTCCAAATGGAAGTCGCCGCAAACGACAAGGCTAAGAACTTCGCGAAAGTCGAGGCGCTCACGCGCGATATCCGGAAAGATGCCGACGACCCGGTAAAGGGCCTGATCGTTCTCTCCGAAATGTTCGCCACGGGCTACTTGCCGCTTCATCCCGAAAAAGCGGCGGAAGACTTTTCCTCTGCAAGTACCGGCGAAACCGCACAGTTTTTACACCGGCTCGCGCAGCAGACAGGATGCATCGTAATGGGATCCGGGATAGCCGGTTGCCCGAATAAACTAACAAACCACACCAGCGTGTACACCGCAGATAGCGCAAGCGAATTCGCCTGTTACGACAAGCGGAAACCCTTCTTTATGGAGCAAGGGAAATTCATCGGTGGCAATGATATTAGTTTATTCAAAATGAAGGAATGGCAGATCGCGCCGACCGTATGCTTCGACCTGCGCTTTCCAGAAATCTACAGGGACGCCGTCAAGAAAGGTGCGAATCTTTTCACCGTACAAGCGGCATGGCCGAGCAAACGCGTACAGCACTGGAACACGCTCCTCAAGGCGCGCGCCATAGAGAACCAGGCATTCGTCGCCGGAGTCAACTGCGTTTCTAGCGACAGAAACTACACAGGTAATTCACAAATAATCAACCCGTTCGGAGAAATCGTCGCAGAGGCTTGCGAAAACGAAGAATGCGTCATTTTCGCACGAATCGGCAAGGAATCCCTGGACGACTACCGAAAAGAATTCCCTGTTCTTGAAAATATTTGATGTTCTTTGCGTGACGTGCATCACGTCAAAAATCCAGCCCGTAATATTCCGTTCTGGAATACAATTTGTGTAACTCCTTACTAATCAATGCCATAGTGTATACAAAGCTTTTATGCGCATGTGAGCAACAATACAAACTCGCAAAAAGGCCCCAAAAATACCCTCCCATTTTCATAAAAAAATACTATGTTTTTAATATCAAAATGATGTTAAACACCCTCCAAGAGGTTCCCATGACAACACCCGACATGAATAAGATGAACTATGTTAGGGCCCTCATAAAGGCAGGGCTCACACGCGACCTGGTACTGAGAATCACTTCCATTTCAAGTTACCAGTACACGCAGATCCAGCGCGAAGTTCTTGCCGCATAGCCCGAGCACGATGTCGCTTATTCTTACCATTCCGGCGCAGCCCGCAACCCAGATGATGGAGAGGCAGGCTGCGCTTTTTGCATGCTATAAAGACGGCTCGCTGCTCCTCGATTCGCTCGACTACAAGAAGCCGGCGCGATTCACATTGACCCAAAGCGACGTGTTTCCCTGGGACGAATTTATCGGGAAGATGCTCTACGCATGGCAACTGGGCGACTACCGCGATTTGCCGCAACAGTTCAGGCCGCAAAAGCGCATTCCGCAGTTCGTGCTCGACGGCTTACCGCAAGAACCGACAGCAATCAAGCTGAAAATCCTCGCGACCTTGCGCCAGCAGGGATATTTCCCCGCGCTGACCTCACACAAATAAAAAAAGCACGACCGTCCTCATTTATACGCCCCCGCCCCTAAAAAACAGCCCTAAAGAGCCCCCATTTACGCACTTATTGCTATAATTCCGCACATGGACGACATGCAAGGCATTTCCAGCAAGCGCTGGTTCATGGGCAAGGGCGCGAAGATCGATTCTGTCACGGAGGAATCCCGCACAGGCATCGCCGGGAATGATATCGCCATCGTCCGCGTGACATTCGATGCCGGCGAGAACCGCGCACCCGATTTTTACGCCCTCATAAAAGACGAAGGCCGCATCGGGAGCGCCCTTGCGGAAGCCTTCGCCGGCATATCCAGGAGCTACGGGACAGCCGCCGGACATCTCGTTTTCGAAAGGTCCCACGATTTTTCAGAACAAATCCCGCAAGAAGAACTCCTCGCCATACGCCCGCTCGATGCGGAGCAGAGCAATTCCGCATTTGCAAGCGACCGCCTGTTCTTCAAGCTCTACCGCAGGCTGCAAGCGGGCGTGCATCCCGAAGTCGAAATCCTCGCGCATCTCGAGTCAAAAGGTTTCGACGCGATACCGCATTTCTATGGTTCGTGCAAGTACATCAACGCCTCCGGCAACGAATATGCACTCGGCATCCTCGAAGAGCGCCTCTCCTGCATGCACGACGCATGGACGTTCTTTACGCAGGGCACACAAGCTTCGGAATCGCTTGCACAGGTCGCGCGCGGGCTAGGCGAAGCAACCGCAAGGATGCACATGGCATTGAAAGACATGCCCGGAAAAGAATGCGGGCCCGTAGAAATACCGTTCGACAAGCTGGAACACCTCCTTTGCAAAGCGACAGACGCGGGAACCCCTGCGGGCAACGAGACGCGCGATGCAGGTAAAGAAACGCGCGAATTCGCCGTCAAGCTGGCCGCAAAAATTGCAGACCTCCGCGAAATTGCGGCAAGGTCGTTCGGCAGCGCGAAATCCACACTGTTCGCCCCGCAACGCATCCACGGGGATTACCACCTGGGGCAGGTGCTGGTTTCGGCGGCCAAAACAGCGCCGACATTCAAGATTCTCGATTTCGAGGGCGAACCGTCCCGCAGCCTCGAATACCGCAGGGCACTGCGCTCCCCCGCCGTCGACATCGCGGGCATGTTGCGCAGTTTCCAGTATGCAGGCGCAGTCAGCGGGCACGATTCCGGCCCCTGCGAACGCGCCTTCCTCGAAGGGTACGCCCGCGTCGCGCACGTCGACATCGGCGACCTCGAGCGCGCTACCGCCCCGTATATTCTCGCGAAGGCCGTTTACGAGGCCTGCTACGAACTCGAATTCAGGCCCGGATGGTTCCGCATCCCGGCCCGCGCGCTTCTTGAACTCGCCGACTAGACTGCAAGCCGCCACAAATTTCTATATTTGCTCTCGCTATGACAGTCGAAGAAATGGAAAAGCGCCTCCATGACGAGGCCAGCACGCTTTCAGAATCCGAGCCGCTCTCGAAGCTCATGCTCGAAGAGCAGGTTTTGAACCGCAAGAACTTTGCCGACATGCTTTCCGTAACGCTCGCCTGTCAACTCGCGGGCGAAGTTATCGACCGTGCGGAACTCGAGAAGATGTTCAGCGCCCTCTACGTCAAATACCCAGAACTGCTCGTTTCTGCCTGCAAGGACTTGAACGCGACCGTCTTGCGCGACCCCGCCTGCACCAGCTACCTCGAGCCGCTCCTGTTGTTCAAGGGCTTCCAGGGCCTGCAGGCCTACCGCGTGGCGCACGCCCTCTGGACGGAAAACCGCCCATTCCCGGCCAAGATGCTCCAGAACATCGTGAGCCGCAAGTTCGGCATGGATATCCACCCTGCCGCAAAAATCGGGCACGGCCTCCTGATTGACCATGCGACGAACATCGTCATCGGCGAGACAGCAATTGTCGGGAACAACGTGAGCTTCCTGCATGGCGTGACGCTCGGCGGTACCGGCAACGAAGTCGGCGACCGTCACCCGAAAATCGGCAACGGCGTGATGCTCGGTGCACACGCCCAGCTGCTCGGCAATATCCACATCGGTGACTGCGCGAAGATTGGCGCCGGCGCCGTGGTGCTCTGCGACGTTCCGCCACATACGACCTATGCAGGCGTCCCCGCTGTCGAAGTCGGCCACCCGACCGACGACATGCCCAGTTTCAACATGCAGCAGGACTTCACGCGGGACTGCGACTAAGCCTGAAGAACGCAGCGTCGCTACGGACGAAACACGAAAGTGACCAACATATGAAGCGTTCAGACAAAATCAAGTTCATCAGCGACACCCTCGACGAGCTGTTCCCAGACCCGCCAATTCCGCTCGACTACACAAGCCCCTTCACGCTTCTCGTAGCCGTCGTGCTTAGCGCGCAATGCACCGACATCCGCGTGAACCAGGTGACCAAGGTTTTGTTCAAGGCAGCCGACACCCCGAAAAAGATGGTCAAGATCGGAGTCGAGCGCATAGCCGAAATCATCAAGCCCTGCGGGTTCTTCAACACCAAAAGCAAGAACATTTACAATCTGTCCAAAACGCTTGTCGAGAAATACGACGGCGAAGTTCCCCGTACCTTCGAGGAACTGGAAGCACTCCCCGGCGTAGGCCACAAAACGGCGAGCGTCATGATGATTCACGCCTTCAAGGTGCCCGCCTTCCCCGTCGACACGCACATCCACAGGCTAGCAAAGCGCTGGGGGCTTTCGGACGGCAGTTCCGTCGAGCAGACCGAAGCTGACCTCAAGAAGATATTCCCGAAGGAAGAATGGGAAAAACGCCACCTGCAGATTATCTACTTCGGGCGCACGTACTGCAAGGCAATGGGTCACAAACCCGAGAACTGCCCGATTTGCAGCAAGCTGTAATCTTCACGAATTGCGTTGGTAGAACCAATAGTAGAATAAGCTCCAACCGCCCCAAAGCACGCAGAGCCACATTCCAACATAACCAATAGCATAAGTGGCATTGGCAATAACGTCGTACTTGAGCAAAAGTCCCATTTCCGACAAGATAAAATTCCAGTCATGAAATCCATAAGGCGCTTCGGCACCCGTTCCTCCGCTTATCAGCGTCAATTTCATGTGCAAGGCATCTTCAATATAGATGGCGACATCGATAAAGTTTTCAAAAGCCCACCAAAGAGCAACCGAGGCTCCCAAGATATCCCGGGGTTTTATCCACAACGCGAAGCAAAAGACTAGCGGCATTATAATCTGGAAAAGAGAACCTCCCAGCGAATGCAGGACCCTGTTCCCAAAAATCTTGAACACGATATGGCCCGTTTCATGAACCGGCAAATTCAGGCAATGCAAATACTGGGCCACCCAGGCATCGTATCCATCGCGCATCATTTGCACCGAGAAAAAAATCATCGCCAAAAGCAATACAACACGGAGAACAAAAAACTGTCCGTTTCCCAGTGGTCTCGGATACAACAAAAATTGCAAAGCAACAGGCCAGGAATCAGGCTCTGACAATGTCAAAACCTTTCTGCGAGGAACATTCACTATATGCAGAGGGACCTTGTCCGTCGGCTTTTGTTCTGGCGCTTTTTTTTGCGTGGTTATTTGCGGGTCCTCGAGCTTCATATGCAGAAATATATATCCGCCCAGGCAAAAAGATTCCAGAAAGAACTAGCCTTCACCCTTGAGCAGCTCGTCGAAATAGACAATCGTCTTCTCGAGACCCTGGCGCAGCGGGATTGTCGGTTCCCAACCAAGCGCGGACTTCGCCAAGTCAATATTCGGGCGACGCATCTTCGGGTCGTCACCCGGAAGCGGCCTGTACACGATCTTGCTCTTGGAACCCGTCAGGTCGAGCACTTCCTTCGCAAGCTCGAGCATCGTGAACTCGCCGGGATTGCCGATGTTCACGGGTCCGATAATCTTGTCCTGGTTCATCATGCGCACGAAACCTTCGATGAGGTCGTCCACATAGCAGAAACTGCGCGTCTGGCCGCCATCACCGTAAATCGTGATGTCGTCGCCCTTGAGTGCCTGCACGATGAAGTTCGATACCACGCGGCCGTCGTTCATGAGCATGCGCGGGCCATACGTATTGAATATGCGCACGATGCGGATGTCCACGTTGTTCTGCCTGTGGTAATCCATGAACAAGGTTTCGGCAACGCGTTTCCCTTCGTCGTAGCAACTGCGGATGCCGATGGGGTTCACATTTCCCCAGTAGTCTTCCGTCTGCGGGTGCACCGCCGGGTCACCGTAAACTTCGCTGGTAGACGCCTGCAGGATGCGAGCCTTCACGCGTTTCGCCATGCCGAGCATGTTGATGGCGCCCATCACGCTCGTCTTGATAGTCTTTACCGGATTGAACTGGTAATGGATGGGGCTTGCGGGGCACGCGAGATTGAAGATGCGGTCCACTTCAAGGAGAATCGGTTCCGTCACGTCGTGGCGGATGAGTTCAAAGTTCCTGTTGTCGCGCAGGTGGGCAACATTCGCCATGCGGCCCGTAAAATAGTTATCAAGGCAAATCACCTCGTGCCCGTCGTTCAAAAGCCGTTCACACAGGTGACTCCCTAAAAAGCCCGCACCACCAGTAACTAAGCAACGCATCGCATCCTCTTTTGTCTATAGCCAATCATTTTTTTCGATTATCGTTTATTGCAAATTCATCAATCATCCGGTGCAGAAGCGCCCACCGCCTGTTCGAGCGTGGTAAGGCCCTGCAACGCCTTGTTGATGCCGTCCATACGCAGCGTAATCATGTCGCATTCCTTCATGGCGCAGCGCTTGATTTCGTCACCGGAAGCACGCTTGATGACCAGGTTACGCACGGATTCGTTCGGAACGAGGAACTCGTAAATACCGCAACGTCCCTTGTAGCCCGAGCCGTCGCACTTGTCGCAGCCCTTGCCGTGGTAGAACTGCATATCCGGAGAAAGGTGCAGCTCTTCGCGCAGGGAATCGGAAATTTCCACCGGCTCCTTGCAGTACTTGCAAATGCGGCGCACAAGACGCTGGGCGAGAATGCCCTTGATAGCGGTAGAAACAAGGAACGGTTCCAGGCCCATTTCCAGCAAGCGCGGGAACGAACCGGCAGCATCGTTCGTATGCAACGTACTGAAGACCAAGTGACCCGTCAAGGCTGCTTCGATAGCCATGGACGATGTCTCCTGGTCACGCATTTCACCGATCATGATGACATCCGGGTCCTGACGGAGCAGGGCGCGAATGCCCGCCGCGAAAGTAAAGCCCGCGGCATTGTTAATTTGTCCCTGGTTCACGCCATCGATATTCAATTCCACCGGGTCTTCCATGGTAGAAATGTTAATCGTGGAATCAAGAATCTCGCGAATGGAAGCATAAAGCGTAGTAGACTTACCGGAACCCGTCGGGCCGGTCACAAGCACAATGCCGTTCGGGGCATTAATCGCATCGATAAACTGCTTGAACACGCGCGGGTCGAAGCCCATGTCCTTCAGCGGGAACTGACCCGAGTTCGGGTCCAAGATACGCATAACGATTTTTTCGCAAACACCGCGCTTGCGCAGAGAAATCGGGAACGAGCTCACACGAAGGTCGACTTCGGAGCCCTTGTAGCGCACAGTAAAGCGGCCGTCCAAAGGTTTACGCTTTTCGGCGATGTCCATCTTGGAAAGGAGCTTGATACGCGAAAGGATCTGCGGCATGAGGCGCGCAGGGATAGGCGCCATCACCTGCAAGTCACCATCGATACGGTAACGAAGCTTCAGGAAGGTTTCCTGCGGCTCCAGGTGAATATCGGAAGCGTGGCGGGCAATGGCTTCGTGAATAAGGGTCGTCACGATCTTCACCACCGCACGGCCTTCTTCGTCGCTCAGTTCGGGTTCATCGTTACCGCCCTGGCCGCGTTCCACGGTTTCAAGTTCTTCGCCATCCTTCGATTCGCTGATAAGTTCGGCAAGGGATTCTTCTTGCGGGCCGTGGCCTGCGTACACGCGCTCGATGGCCTTCACGACATCCGCTTCGGACGCCATCACGACGTCCACGTCCATCTTGACCTTGAACTTCACTATCTGGATAACGCGCATGTTGGTCGGGTCGGTCATCGCGAGCGTAAGCGCTTCGCGCATCGTCCGGCGGTCGTCATCGGACTTCGAGATGAACAGCGGCACCACCTTGTACTGCTTGCACATTTCTTCGGGCAGGTAGGTGTAGGCGTCGTTGTCTATCGAGAAATTCTCGAGCTTCACGTAGGGGACTTCGAACTGGCGCGACAGGATTTCGACCAGGCGCTCTTCGGGCATGAACCCGAGATCCACGAGGGTGCGGCCCAGGCGCTTGCCCGTCGTCTTCTGGGTCTCGAGAGCCTTGTTGAGCTGGTCCTGCGTAATGTAGCCCTGCGCAAGGAGCATTTCACCGATACGCATCTTGGTGGCGGACTGCATCTGCACACCGAGGATGCTGGTGAGGGTATCCTCAGATACCATCTGCAGGCGGACAAGCACCTTCGCAAGCGAAAGGCCCGTGCGCTTGTGTTCCGATATGGCGTGCGCCAACCGGTCTTCATCGAGCACATGCTGACGAAGCAGTAGCTCGCCCAAGTTCAATTTCACGTTATTTATCATAAATGAGACCAAGCCTGTGCTTTAACATACCTTTCCTCCCCGTCACGGCAGCGCATGCGGACCCCCGAACCGTCGACTACGGTCCCGATCCTGAACACGCCGCCCGGCAGGGCATCGTTTCTTTGAAATATATCATTTTTGGCAGAAACTGAGAAAAGCAATTCGTATTCTTCCCCACCATTTAACGCAAAATCAAGAGGGTCAATGTGATAGCGCACACACAACCGCAAAACCTCAGGGTCAATCGGGATATTTTGTTCCTCTATTTCGATACATACCCCCGAGGAGAGCGCGAGATGGTTCAGTTCCGAGGAAAGGCCGTCGCTGATGTCCATGCAGGCCCCGCGCACGCCCATTTCGAGCAGTTTCGCGCCGAAACGCTCGTCTATCGAGGGAGCGAGGTGGTAATCGACCAGCGTGGGGAATTCGGACCGGGCTTCCGGGTGGTTCATCAATATCCAGAGCCCCGCGGCAGATTTCCCGAGCGTTCCCGCGACAAACACGCCGTCGCCGACACGTGCGCCCGAGCGCACGAGGGGGGACTGCGCACCGAGCGTGCCCAGCAAGGTCGTAGAAAGCATCCCGCAACCGGCAGCGACAGTATCGCCCCCGACAAGCGCAATCCCCCGCTTCGCGAAGCCCTCGGCGACGGCATCGCCGATGCGCCTGCGAGTTTGTTCGTCCCACGATTTGTTGACGCAGATGCCCGAGACGGCAAGCTTCGCGACGCCACCCATCGCAGAGATGTCCGACACGTTCGAGACAATATGTTTCTCTACCGCCTGCTCCGGCGTAGACCAGTCCATGCGGAAATGCGTCCCCTCGACCGAGAGGTCCTTCGTCACGAGCCACCCGTCGAACATGGCGCAATCGTCGCCCACGGGGAGCCACCCCCTATGCGCGGGAGGGACTTCCCCCATCGGGAGGGACTTCTTCAACAGGGAATCGATAAAACTGAACTCGCCTAAATCTGGGAACATGATTCAAATTTAAATATCTCCGTCCCGGTCAAGAGGAACCCCCGGCATCGTGAAAGACGCTTAAGGCGCGGGCTTCAAAAAACAACATGGCGACAAGTAGTGGATAAGTTGGCGATATTTGTGGGGTTGAAAATAAATTCTGAAAATAAGGTAAAAAATCTATTCACACCCTCCAATAAATACCTATCTTTTAGGCCATGGGACACATTTTCTTCATTTCGCCGTCTTCCCCGGGAAGCCTTGACAG
The DNA here is from genome assembly GCA_902762305.1 of Fibrobacter succinogenes. Lineage (GTDB taxonomy): Bacteria > Fibrobacterota > Fibrobacteria > Fibrobacterales > Fibrobacteraceae > Fibrobacter > Fibrobacter succinogenes_I. The sequence goes on from CACWNW010000001.1 coordinate 301,670, forward strand.
GATGAGCCAGTGGACTCTCCGTTGGTTGCTCGAGAACGACATGGCGGAAGACTGCACGATGTACACCTGCAATTCCGTCGAAGAAGCGACCGGAATTCTCGAAACGGCGCTCATCGTGGGCGAAACCCCGTCCCTCATCATCTTCGACCATGCAGAACGCCCCACCGACGTGAACATCGCGTTCAGCAAGCGGCTCCACAGCAGCATCCCCGAATCGTGGATTGTCGAAATCGTCCCGGATTCCATGCCCATCCAGATGGATAGCGACAACAGCCTCTACTGGATACGTCGCCCGCTCGACGAAGACGAATGGCGCGAGACTCTCGAACAGGTGCTCCGCAAGACTCCCACGCCGCAGTGGGCGAATGATTAATTGATAATGGATAATTGATGATGGATAATGAGAGATAATCAATCATCAATCATTATTCTTTCCACATTTTAAGTTCCAAATACTAAATTCTACGCATGATTAAAGGTGTAAGCTACTTTGGCGTGCGCTCGCTTAGGCACGTACTTACCGACATGCAAGATATCAAGGCGGCGGGCTACAACGCCGTACTCCACACATGGAGCGAAGAGGACCAGCAGTACTACTACGGCACGATGAAGGAAATCGTGGACGCCTCTGCGGATATGGGTTTCAAGGTCTACGTGAACCCGTGGGGGGTCGGCCGCGTGTTTGGCGGCGAGGCGTACTCGGAACTCACCGCCAGGAATCACGACCTGTGCCAGGTAGCATTGGACGGCAAGCCCAAGGTGGCCGCCTGCCCGAACCATCCGGAATTCCGCGCCTACATGCACAAGTGGATTGAATCCGTCTGCGCGACGAAAGTCGACACCATCTTCTGGGACGAACCCCACTTTTATTTCGAGAAGGGCGGGCTACAGAACTGGAGCTGCCGGTGCCCGCATTGTCGCGAGATGTTCCGCGCACGCTTCGGGTACGACATGCCTGCCGAACTCACCGAAGACGTACTGAAGTTCCGCGAAGATTCGCTCATCGACTTCTTGAAGGAAATGACCGAGGACGTTCACGCCCGCGGCAAGCGCAACTGCGTGTGCATGCTCCCGCCGTGGTTCCCCGGGGGGCTCGACGACTGGGGCCGCGTTGCAGGCCTTGCAAGCGTCGACGAAGTCGCATCCGACCCGTACTGGGAACGCGGGGCGACCGAGGAATGGGTCCGCGAGAAGTACGCGGAAACCGCCCGCAAACTGACTGATGTCGCCGGCAAGTACGGCAAGGCCGTGCAGATGTGGGTAAAGGCCTACCAGATAGAAGCGGGCCGCGAGAACGACCTCGCCATTGCAGTCCAGGAAAGCCGCGCCGCAGGGATAGACAACATCTTCGCGTGGAGCTACCGCGGCACCGAGACGCTCACCTGGCTAAGAAGCGATGAGCCCGACGAAGTCGCAAGAGTATTTAGGGAAGCAATAAAATAAAAAGGGGAAATACTGATGAAGAAACTCATTTCGGCAATGCTGTTAATCGCATCTTGTGTTTTTGCGCAATCCAACGCATATTCAAGCGACTCGGATGTGTATTACCACGCCCACAGGGGATTTTACTTTTCCGTAGGTACAGGGTTCGCCTATACTAGTCTGAGCAAGACCATAAATTCGAAGTCTAGCAACGACCCCGTAGAAGAAACGGACCGTTTTTCCAGCCTCCTATCGTACGACGAATTCCGCCTCGGAGCATCCATCGCCAATGTAGCCTCCATTTACGCGGCGTTCGGATTCGGATTCGGTTACGGCTCCTACGAAGACGAAATCAAACGCACCGGCGACGATCCCAAAGAAGGTTCCTTCGAAGAAGACGGCAACCAGGACATCAGGCTGCTTTTCGGCGTTGGCGGAGAATTCTACCCCATCCAGAACAAGGAAAGTTCCATCTATGGTCTTTTCTTTGGAATCAGTGCGGGCCTAACATTGGATTTTGTCACCTACACGGACCACTATTACGACGACGTTTACGACGAAACCATATCAACCGCATTCGCCAACCTCTATTGCCGATTCGAAATTGGCAAGGAGTTTTGGATTAGCAGGCGCTGGAGTTTCGGTGTCGCTTTGAGCTACACCATCGGCAGCCAGGAAGAAGAATCCGGATCCAATTACATCGACGAACAGGAACGCGAGTCCCACACAGGCCACACCTTCGGACTGATGATAAGGCTTACGCACTAGTCCCTTCTGCTATAACCTTTTAAGCGACTGCCCCACTGTTTCAGGACGCGGCAATACGTTCCTACCAAAGGGAAAATTCATGGTAAAGAAGTTTTTTGCCCTCTCGTTTTTAGCACTTATTTTTGCAGCTCATGCATATGCCTGGGATATGGGCGCGTATGTCGAAAATGATCGAGCCGCCAAAGGGATCAAGGATTCAACTTTCGTTTGGAAGGACGAACAGAAGCAACCTGAAGCCGGCGCCGACAGCAGCATGACATTAACCTCAGAACTTCTCCAACAGATAAATAACGACGTCAACTATCACGCCCACCGAGGGTTCTATTTTTCAACAGGATTCTCGTTCGGCCACACATCATTAAGCAATACCGAAAACGATCGGCATAACGAAAAAACAATTCGTACATTTGACGGGCGGTCTCTTCCTTATATCGAAACCCGAGCCGGCCATTACTTCGCCAACACAATCTCTGTTTACGGAGCTTTAGGAATCGGCATCGGATATGGATCCTTCGGAAGCACCTCCAATGGTAAGGAAGAAACGAATATTGAAGCAGTAAGCATGAGAGGCCTAATAGGGCTCGGTACAGAAATTTATCCATTCCAAGACAAAGGAAGTAATCTTTACGGCCTATATTTTGGACTTTGCGTTGGTGGCTCCGTCCAAAAGGTACAAGAACGCGAGAACAATGATCACACCATTGGTTACACCTACTACTTTAAAAAAACTGATATAGATAGTTTCGACAATACCTTTGCCCGTATTGAAGTAGGTTACGACTACTGGTTCAGCGAACGCTGGAAAACTGGCATTGCATTCAGTTACACCTTCGGCAAATATGATTCTGATGATGATGACAACCTCATCACCACAAGTCACAACTTCGATTTTACCATCAGGATAGCTCGTTAAAAAAACTTCGGCAGGAGCGAGCGCGGCACAGAAATTCTCCGCTAACTAAAACATGGGCGCCCGAAGCGCCCTTTTTCCATAGACAGATTGTCAATGCGTGGACTTTTTGAAGGGGTCAAGGATCGTCTTTGAGACAACGGACTGAAAATCCGTGGTCCTTGTAGTCGTCGCCCAGGTACGCATTGTTGTAGTCGCTGAACAAGTACATGTCGTATGCGTAGTTGCTACCGCCCTCTGTAGAACTCCAGAAGTAGGCGTAGTCGCCCTGGTAGTAATACCTAACATCATGCATGAGGCCAGCAGGGAGCGCCGAAAACCCGAAATCATCCGTGCCGTCGCCATTGTCGTTCCAACCGGACGTGGACTTGAGTTCTGTTCCGGCGAACGATGCGTGCACCGCCAAGAAAAGGATGTACCATTCCGTATGCGAAGGCAAATGCCAACCTTCAGGACAAACTCCACGCACCAAGGTCGCTGAGTCCGTCGAATCGACATTACATTTCTTGCCATAGCCGCAGCCCTTGCCGTTCGTACTCCATGTGCCCGCACTGTCCATCGCCGCGGCCCATGTGTAAAGGCGCCCGTACTTTTCGCAATACTCGGCAGAATCGTTGTAGCAGAAACTATTATCCGTTTCAAAGATCAGGTTCTCCGCCATCCATACTTGATCGCCGATCTTTACGGTCTTGTAGGTCTGGCCGTCGCGAGTGTCTTCAAAGCAGTTCTCATCAGTTTCGACATCACACGACAGCCTTGCATATTCCGAACTGTTGCTGGACTTGTCATTGCGAGAACTCGAAGAGTTCGTGGCAATCTCTTTCCCGCTGGACGAAGACTCGTCATCGCACACGCTGGACGACGAATCGTCCGAAGGACGAGTCGCGAAATCGCCGTCGTCGTCACCGCAAGCGACAAACATCGCGGCACAAACAAGAACTCCTAGCCAAAGGGAACGCATATATCCTCCTTAAAACACCTATTCAAGGCAAAACATAACAAAAAGAAGCCTGTTTTTAGCCTCAGGGCATATAAAACCGGCAAAACAACGCGATTTATACGCCCCTTTATACGCGAAACAGCTCAAAGGCTCACATCAAAACACCAAAGGGGCATATAAAACAGAACAATGAGCTTGATTTATACGCCCGAAAATTGCAAAATAGTCACAAATGCTACACACAACATAACAAAGGGGCGTATAAAAACCATTTTTCTTTCAATTTATACGCCCCAGCACCCCAAAAAGCCTATTTAGAGAGGCGGTTTAGCAAACAAAAAAGCCCCGTCGCTTGGACGAGGCGAAATTTGTATGGATCCTATCGCGCTACGCGCTCCAGGATGACACGCTAAAATTACCGTGAGCAACAAACGCTCGGTATTAACCGAGCGTGGTTGCGAGAGCGAGTGAGGAACCGGAGGTTCCGCACCCGAAACGACGAACGAGCGGTCTTATTTCGCGCGTTCGAGGTAAGAACCGTCGCGGGTGTCCACGCGGATCTTGGTGTTGTTCTCGATGAACAGCGGGATCATCACCTTGGCGCCGGTTTCGAGGATGGCTTCGCGCATCACGTTACCGCTGGTGTTGCCCTGCACTGCCGGAGGAGCTTCAACGATCATCAGGTCGACGAAGGTCGGCGGGATGACTTCGATGGGGAGCGTAGAACCCGTCTTCGGGTCCTTCCACCAGGTCACTTCGACGGTAGCGCCGTCAAGCAGCCACACTTCGCAGCCATTGAGGGCTTCCTTGGCAATTTCCATGGTTTCCTGAGTGGTGTTGTCCAGGAAGTACCAGGTAGAACCATCGTTGTAGAGGTAGGTCATTTCGGTGTAGGTCACGTCGGCTTCTTCGACAGTGTCACCGCTCTTCCAGGTACGTTCGAGAGTACGGCCAGTCACCAGGTTCTTGATGCGAACGCGGTTGAAGGCCTGGCCCTTGCCCGGCTTCACGAACTGGTTCTCGATGATTTCGTACGGCTGACCATCAACCATGATTTTTAACTTCTTGCGGAATTCGTTGGTGCTTACAGTACCCATATTATCCTCTTGTTGATTTTGATAGCTAAATTTAGCAATATAATGGACGAAGTCACAAAAGTTTTCACGCAAATTCCCGAATTTTTGGAATATCTGGGCCCGGAATGCGCGGCAGCCATCGCAAATGCCGCCCCGAACGACGAACTAGACCTGAGCCCCAAGTTTCCCTTCCTGTGCTCCAGGCGATACGCCGACCTCATCAAGAAGGCGGCGGAACCCGAGGCGCTTTTGCGCGAAATCTTGCCCACCCGCGACGAACTCGCAAGCGTTCCCGGATTCGTAGACGACCCGGTGGGCGACCTGCCCGCGGGCAAGGCGGATTGCGTCATCCAGAAATACGACCGGCGGGCATTGATTGTCTCGACCGCCACCTGCGGTGCGCGTTGCCGCTTCTGTTTCCGCAAGAACTACCCCTTCCAGAACATACCCGATGTGGCACGGCAGGTGAGCGACTGGCTCGACACGCACAGCGACATCTGGGAAGTCATCCTTTCGGGAGGCGACCCGCTCATGCTAGGCCCGGGCGAATTCCGCGACCTCGTGGAGGCAATCGCCATGCATTCCTCGGTCACCACATTGCGCATCCACACGAGGCTCCCCGTAATGCGGCCCGATGTGGTGATGCAGCACTTCGAGCTCTTGCGCGAACTGCCCGCCCGCTTCGAATGCGTTCTCGTATCGCACGTGGACCACCCGGACGAACTCGATGAACAGTCCCAGATGGTATTCGGCCAGTTGAGGTTTTCCGGCTGGACGCTTTTAAACCAGAGCGTGCTCCTGAAGGGCGTGAACAACAACGCGGGAACGCTCGAAAAACTGAGCCGCAGGCTGTTCGAGCAGGGAGTCCTCCCCTACTACCTGCACCAGCTGGATCATGCGAACGGGGTCGCGCACTTCGAAGTGAGCGACGAAACCGCAAAAGAACTCATCAAGGAAATCCGGACCAGACTTCCCGGTTACCTTGTTCCAAAACTCGTGCGCGAAATCGCCGGCGAAAAAAGCAAGACCCCGATACTCTAGTCATTCCCGACAACCGGCCAGCATTGGCACGGTTATTGCTCCTACTACAGCGAAAACGAAGCGGGGCCTTCATTTTGTTTCATTTTGAAACATTTTGTCGACACAACCGCTTAAAAATTTAACATAACGGAGATTCCCAATAAATCTTGCCGTCACGACGTGGCTCCAAGATGGCAGGGAATGACAAAGAAAAAGGACGAAATATGGCAACAGAAAAGATGGAGTTCCAGACCGAAGTTCGCGACATGCTGAACTTGATGATCAATTCCCTTTACAGCAACAAGGAAATCTTCCTGCGCGAGCTCGTCTCGAACGCGGCGGACGCACTCGACAAGCGCCGTTTTCTCTCGCTCTCGAACGCCGACTTGCTCCCGGTGGGCACGCAGCTCCGCATCGATATCTCGGTGAACAAGGAAGGCAAGCGCATCGTTGTCGAAGACAACGGTATCGGCATGAACAAGGAAGACCTGATCAACTGCCTCGGTACCATCGCCCGTAGCGGCACCAAGAACTTCATCAAGAACCTCAAGGAAGGCGACAAGGGCAGCGTCGATCTGATCGGCCAGTTCGGTGTGGGTTTCTACTCCGTGTTCATGGTCGCAAAGAAGGTCGAAGTGTTGACGCTCAAGGCCGGCGAAAAACAGGGTTACCTGTGGGCCTCCGAAGGCACCGGCGACTTCGAAATTTCTGAAGCCCCGCTCGACAAGGTCGGCACCAAGATTACTTTGTACCTAAAGGACGACGAAGACGCCGAAGATTTCGCCAGCGAATGGAAGATCAAGGACATCGTCCAAAAGTACAGCGGCTTCGTGAGCTACGGCATCTACTTCCACCCCGAAGCCACCAAGAACGACAAGGGCGAAATCGAAGAAAAGCCCGAAGAACGCCTGAACGAAAAGCAGGCCTTGTGGCGCCAGAGCGAAAAGGAAGTCACCGAAGAACAGTACAAGGATTTCTACAACGTCATCAGCCACGAAGCCGACGAACCGGCCGCCTGGAGCCACAGCCACGCCGAAGGTTCCCAGGAATTCTGGAGCCTCGTCTACATTCCGTCGAAGGCCCCGTTCAACATCTGGCACAACGACGCTCTGCATGGCCTCAAGCTCTACGTGAAGAAGGTCTTTATCATGGACGACTGCAAGGACTTGCTGCCGCCGTGGCTGCGCTTTGTGCGCGGCGTGGTCGATAGCGAAGACTTGCCGTTGAACGTATCCCGTGAAATCTTGCAGAACAACAAGATTATCACGAATATCCGCAAGCACGTGATCAAGAAGGTGCTCGACTCCCTGCAGAACATGGCCGACAAGGATGCCGCCAAGTACAACGCCTGGTGGCGCGAACTCGGCATGGTCCTCAAGGAAGGCTTCTACATGAACTGGGAACATCTTGACGAACTCAAGAAGTTGCTCCGCTTCGAAAGCACCAAGACCGAAGGCGACGCTCTCGTGGGCCTCGATGAATACGTGAAACGCATGCCGGAAGGCCAGAAGGAAATCTACTACCTCATCGGCGACAAGAACGCCGTGAAGTCCAACCCGATGCTCGAAGCCTTCAAGGCCAAGGGCTACGAAGTGTTGCTCATGAGCGACGGCATCGACGAGTTCATGATGTCTAGCCTCCAGGAATTCGGCGACAAGAAGTTTCACGACATTGCCCGCGGCGATGTGGACTTCGAAAAGACCGAAGACGAAAAGAAGGCCGAAGAAGCCAACAAGGGTATCTTCAAGGGTCTCTGCGAAAACTTGCAGAAGGTCTTGGACGAAGACATCAAGGAAGTCCGCGTGTCTAGCCGCCTCAAAGACAGCCCCTGCTGCCTCGTGACCAGCGAAGACGCCATGAGCGCCCAGATGGAGCGCATGATGAAGGCGATGGGCCAGAAGAACTTGCCGAAGAGCAAGCGCATCCTGGAAATCAACCCGACGCACCCGATTTGCGAAATGCTCAAGAAGAAGGCCGAAGCCAAGGAAGATCTTGGCGATTGGCCGAAGGCCCTCTATGGTCAGGCTCTGCTTGCCGAAGGATCTCCGCTGCCGAACCCGGCTGAGTACGTCAGCGCGATTACTAAATTGCTGACTGCCAGCGTGAAGTGATGCCTTTGGCGTCATCCTGAGCGACCTTTGGTCGCGAAGAATCCAGTAACATCGTTCATAAAAGAAGGCCGCGACCCAAATCGCGGTCTTTTTTGCTATTTTCACCCATAGCCGGAGCCTCATAATGACCGCACTTTTACTAATCCTATCGCTATTCCTTTTTTGCAGTTGTTCCAACTCCGTATCGTACACCGATATCAGCAGCGAATATGATTCGCAAACAAACATGGTCCGGCTCCATTCGACAGGCAACGAAGGCTTCGTGGGTACAAACAGCGACAACGCCAAGCCCAACGAACGCCCGAAAATGAAGACGAAATTTGATTACGACTTTTCTATCGCCAAGCACGAAACTACCTGCTCCGAATTCAACAGCCTAATGGATTTGCAGATAGACTGCAAAAACAAGAATTTTCCCGCGGCAAACGTCACCTACTACGACGCAGTCCTTTTCGCCAACGCCCGCAGCAATTCCGAAAAAAAAGATACCGCATACACGTACACGAAAGCCACATTCGACAAAGAAGGTCATTGCATCGACCTAGAGGGACTTGTTTTCGACCCGAATGCAGAAGCCTACCGCCTGCCCACCGAAGCGGAATGGATGCTGGTCGCCCAACAGGGATGGGCACCACAAAAAGGTTGGTCGGCCAATAATTCCGACTATACTGTCCATACCGTTTGCTCGACGGAAGCCAATAAAATTGGAGTCTGCGACATGGAAGGCAATGTAAAGGAATGGGTTAACGATTGGCTCGGCTCATTCCGAAATACCTCGATAACCAATTTTTTGGGAGCCCCCGATGGCGGAGGCATCGGCGAGCGCATCGTAAAGGGCGGCAGCTTCAGAAACGATTCTTCAACAATCACCTTTTATTCCAGAAGCGACATTTACCTGGTCACCTCGTCAAGCAAGGCCGACTACATCGGTTTTCGACTGGCCTATGGCGCCATTCCCAACCCATCGTGGATAAACAACAACGGTGAATTGAACGAAAGCCCCATCAACATTCTGCTTGGTTCGGCCACCATACGTTCCATCGTAAAGAGCCCCAAGTCGAAACTATTCTTCCGCAACGATGTAACAAACAACCTGGTCAGCATCGACTACTCCAGTACGCCAGCCTTGATACGCGAATTCAAGGATACCATGAATGTATTCCACCCGGATGTCTCGCCCAACGGCAACTGGGTTGCATTCAGCACCAAGGCCGAAGGCCTGAGCGGAACATCTTCCGTCTATGTGCGCAACGCAAACGACCCGGCAGCACCGGCAATAAGGTTGGAAGTTTCAAGTGCGACCGTTCCCCGATGGCGCGTTCTCGAGAACGGCGATACGACAATAACCTACGTAACAGACGCCAGCAACAACAAGGAAGACAGCGAATTCTTTTCTCGCAGCACCTGGCAGGTACCATTTACAAACGGGACATTCGGTACACCACAAAAAATTTTCGACGGTGCATATCACGGCGGTATAAGCCAAAACGGAAATCTTTCCGTTACCGGAACCAAGCTTTTGCGCGCCCGAATCGCAAACGGCTCCTCTAACGCGCAAGCTCTCGACACCGTGTGGTACGGAGGCTACCAGGTTTGCAACGTATCGCTTTCCAAAGACGGCACAAACAGGATTGCTTTCCTGGACTTCGGCGGGAAAGAAGGTCAAGATTACGTTGGAGCATCTTACCAACCGCACGAAAGGCTCTTTATTGCCGACAGTACCGGAGCTCTAATCCAGAGCATCGCCGCCCCATCAGGATACACATTCGACCATACGGAATGGGCCGGGAACGGGATCGTCGCGGCACTCGAAAACAACTACGGCGCCCACACCCAAATAGTCTACATCGATGTCGAAACCGGCTCCATCACAGGTCTAACGAGCGGAGAAGAACTGTGGCACCCTTGCCTATGGATAAAAAACAGGGCTTTCCCCACAGACAAATCCATATTGGATTTTGATAGCGCAGGTTTCTACTACAAAGAGAACTCGAAATTCTGCGTTTACGAATTGCGAAAAAAACTCGAAAACTTCTGGACGCAGCTAGATTCGTTTACGGTCGCATCGTTTGGAAGTTCAAGGACCCTGATGGGACTGGATCCGCGCAATATGAAGAAGAATTTCCTGTTAAACTTCGGGTATTCCGGCGGAGACCTTATCGGCACCGAATACCTATTCAAGAACTACGTCCTCAACCACAAGAAAAAAATCAAGTTTATCGTTGTCGAGGTTACACCCAATGCGTTTTGGCGTATACCGGAACAAGACTGGAACGACATCTACAGTACCAATATCGGCCTGCATTACGACGAGAACCACAATTTCTGGACAGACTCAATTCCCGACGGATTCGTCGACGCAGTCATTGATGGCCCCACTCTGACAAACAAGGCGAACCTCCCCTATCGAGACGAATTCTCCCTGCCCTCGATTTCATGGCAAACCCCCGTCATTTCCGTCGATCCGGAAAAAATCTATTATATAGAACCCGCGGTCGAAGAAAATTTCGCGCGCCTAGAACGAATCGTCAGCATGGCAAACGCAGCCGGAATCAAGGTCATCGCATTAAACTACCCCGTGCACCCGCAATACGGCGAAATGAACACGGTCGGTCCTTTCGGGCCGTCCAACTCCGATGCAAAAAAAATATTGGACAGGATTGCCGCAATGGATGTCATCTTGATGGATGAAAACAAATGGGGACAGCACGACTACACCGATGAAATGGCTCACGATTACGACCACCTGAGTTATCTGGGCGCAGCGCAGCTGACGCACCGCCTGGATTCGCTGCTGCAGGCACTCAAATAATAATCGGTGCGATATTATGCTTGATGTGGTAGCGGTAGAAGAAATTCACGCCCAGGTTAAACATCGAGCGGAAGGGATGCCGCAAGAAGCTCCTGCAGAACACAATGCGCTTGTAGATGTTCTTGATGGAATACACTTCGTTGTAGAGCCACCAGTACATCTCGTCAATTTCCTTGGCCGTCAAGTGCTTGCTGTTTTTCACCGCCGGCCCGGACGGGCTGTAGGTATAGATATCCTTGTTGACCAGGTCCTTGCTGTCCTTCACTTCTTCGAAGAACGGTGTTCCCGGAACCGGCGTGATGATATAGAACTTGGGCGCGGTCACCTTATTGTCTATTACGAACTTCGCAGTCGCCTTTATGCTTTCCACCGTATCGTCTTCGAGCCCGATCATCATCTCGGTCGCGACATCGATACCGGCATCGATGATGGTCCGTATCATCCGGCTGTAGTCCTTCGGGTCTTCCCAAGACTTGTTCATCTTCTTTAGGTTCCCCGCCGTAATCGTCTCCAGCCCGAAGCTCAGGCAAATGCAACCGCTATCGGCAACGCATTTTAGCAGTTCGGGATCTTCGGCAAGCTTGATGGAGCACTGGCTGTACCATGTCATGTGCAACTTCTTGATTTCATTGCACAGGTCCATCGTGTACTTCCTATCCGACAAGATATTGTCGTCTATCAGGAGGAACTTCTTGAAACCAAGTTCCTTCACCTTCCTGATGTCCCTCATGACTTCTGGAATTTCCCTTCTCAGGTACTTACCCTTGTATAGGCAGGCAATCGAGCAGAAAAGGCACCTGTTGGGGCAACCCCTTCCCGCCTGGACCGGCAAGAAGTCTCCAATCTTTTTGCGCGTGACTAGTTCGTACCTGGGCAACGGAGTAGAAAGCTTCTCGACTGTCGTAGTATAGAACGGCTTGAGCGTCCCATTCAGATAGTCGTCCAGCATCTGCTTCCTGTAGCTTTCCGCATCGCCAATCATAATGCAGTCGCAGTACTGTTTGACCTCGTCCGAAACGAGGCTCGCCATGTAACCGCCCATGACAACCGTCTTTCCACGCCTCTTGAATTCCTTCGCAATTTCTATGCCGCGAATAATCGAATGGCCCATGCTGCCTATGCCGATCAAGTCGATATCCGTATCCCACGGGATATCCTCGATGGTCTCGATGCATATTTCGACATCCCAGTCGTCGCCGCATTCCGCCGCGAGCAGGGGCATCGTGAGCCCGATAAAATACAGCTTGTCCTTTTTGACAAGCAGGTGGTTGTTGTCGTATATGGTCGGCTGGATTAGCAGTATTCTCTTACTTTTCATACGTCCCCACCTTTCTGTATTCCCACATCATCTTCACGTAATGCCACAGCATCTTCATCGCACCGCGGAAGCATTTTATCTCGACCTTGACTCCGCATTTTTTGCGGATATACCTCAATGAGCTGAAACTGGCCGTAGTCCTGAAATAGCCCCTGATTATCTCGAAATAATACTGCGAAGGAGTAAGCTTCGTCGGCAGAATTGCGAGATGCGTCAAATCCCATTTTTCGTATTCTTCGCGCTTCAGCAAAAGCTGATCCTTGTAGACATCGTAAATCGGCGTCGCGGGCAGCGGAACAAGCGGCTGCAAATTCACATACCGGATATGCATTTTCCGGATCCACTTGGCGAAATTCCTGAAATCCGTCCTATCCCAGTCGGGCCCGACGATGGCACCGGCATACAGGTCGACATTGTACTTGTACAAAATGTCGGAAGCCTTCTCGCCTGTTTCCACGTCTGTCCTTTTATTGAAATCGTTCAAGTCGCTTTGCTTGAAGCTCTCGATGCCCACAAACACGGCGTCAAGGCCATGCTGGCTCAACAGTTCGATCATATCCGGGTTCCTGACGATAAAATCCGCCCTGCCGAATATGATAAACTTCTTGTCAATCTTGTTTTCATCCAAGAGCTTGCAGAAAGCGATAATCCTATTCCTGTTCACCAGGAAGTTGTCATCGACAATAAATACGTTCGGCTCTTCTATCTGCTTGAGTTCTTCGATGACAATGCCGAGTTCTTTTTCGTAATACTGGTTCTGGGTAATCTGCACGCAGAAGCAAAACTTGCAATTGTACGGGCACCCGTACGATGTCTTGAGCAAAGCGCAGGGAACATGATATGCGTAGTCATAATGCTTCCGGTACCTCCGCGTGACCTCCCTGTCGGGCATCGGGGGCCTATACGCCTTGTCAATTTCACCATGCTTGAAGCAAGGCTTCTCGTTTTTTTCGAGCGCATTCAACAGAATCTCGGTATTCTGCATGCCGTTTACGCCGACGACGTAATCGATATTCTTGTACTTGAAATCGTCCGGCAGCACCTCGCTGTGCACACCGCCCACCACCGTCACAATCCGCGCATCAACGCCCTTCACCAAATCGGAGTAATGCTTGATTACGTTGACATGCGTTATGTACGACGTAAACATCACCACATCGGGCGCATATCCCTTTACCAGGACGTCGAGCGGCTTCTTCTCGAGAATCATGTCTTCCAGGACGACATCGTGGCCCAGGTTTTTGCATAGGGCCGCAACATATTCCATCTCGATCGGTTCGCAGGTCATAAGATCTGCAAGCCCGAGGGAATTCTTGTGAGGCTTCGGCCTTACCAGCATGATTTTCATGTCACGCCTCCCTGAATACGTTAAAACTATAATCTGTAACCTTGTATTGCAAGAAGTTGTTGTACTTTTTTATGAGCCAGTTCAAAAACCTATTACTATGGGATAGCAAATAGTAGTTATAGTACATCTTCGCGCCGAATTTCATTTTGGCATCATAGGCGGTCTGCCCGAACTGCACATACTTGAACTTGTGCTCGATGGCGTACTTCGTAATTTCAGCCATCATGTTGTAATAGATATCGTACTGGTGGCCAATTTCATAATTGTACCCGCAGAACTCGAATATCAGCATGTCGTTATTGCGGTCTTCGATCAGCTGGATAAACGCCTCCACCTTGCCGTCGATTTTCAGGAGCACCGTTTTCGCGATATCGTTCCTGAAGAAATCTGCCGTCAGCTTTTCGAGGGAATATTCGGAATGGTCGAACACCTGCTCATACAGCTTGTACCATTCGTCCGTAAAATCCTTGTTGTCCTTCAGCAGTTCGTACTGGATGCGTTCGCCCTTCTTGAGCGCCTGCAAGATGCGCCTTCTGTAATTCGCCCGCATCGCGCCCAGGTATTCTTCCCATGTATTCCACTTGTTTTCCAGAATGCAGATGGGCAGATAGTGCCCCTTGGAAAATCCGTCCAGTTCTTCCTTGCCGATATTGATCAGGATTTTCACGCCCTTCATTTTATGAAGGACATCCGTCACCTCTTTCTTATCGTCGTTCCATACGATGCTCGGGTGCGATACCGACAAAGGCAAATAGATAAACTTCATCGGAACGTTCACCTTGTACTTGGTGAATATGAAAAGGTTGAACTTCCGTTCAAACATCATGAAACAAGAATACAGCTCGTCGCCCTTATAGAAAAGGTGGTACGACTGGTTGCAATAATTCACCTTCTCCATAAACTGCATGAAGGACCTGGACATATAAATATTGTCCCTGCACAATATGTCCCACTCTTCGGGAAGATCCCTCGCAGATTCAATTCTCTTATACATTTTCGCCTTCTATTTCGTACAGATGGAATTCCTTGTTGATTCCGGTGGACAACTTTTTGCAAAGCATTGTCGACGGGATATTCTCTTCCAGTATGAACGACGAGACTCCGGCCGGATACTTTTCTTGCCGCATCAGAATCGACTTGTGGATTAGCGCAATCGCAAGTCCCGTCTTCTGGTATTCCGGCAAGACGCCGATGATGTTGTATATGACGTTATGCGTCTTTTTAAACAAATACTTCAAGTAAAACGTTGCATAGTTCAGTTTCGGCCTGTTGAACAATTCCGCATAGTCGGGATGCGTATAGACAAAACCGATATCCTTGCCGTCTTTCTGCACAAAGATGATGTCTTCCTTCTTGAAGATGAACTTCATCTGCTTCATCAGCTCGTACATTTCATAAGGTGTCTTCTCGGAATAATACGGAGTTTTCTTCAAAGACTGGTGGCAGAGTTCGCCGAACAGCAGCATCTCCTTCTTGAATTCGCGGACATTAAAGTACCTGAACTGGAAATTGTCATACACCTGTTTCAGCATGTCGTTGTCGAACATCGAAAGGCTATGCGTCGCCACATAGTTATACGAGAACGCCCGCTTCATTATCGGGAAGGCGGCATCCATTTCTTGCGCGTAATAATCCAAGTTGTAGTTCGAATTGAATTCGAAATTCCTGTTATAGTTATTCGTGAGTACACCGAGCCCGTAGCTGATTTGCCCGTTTATCCCGACGACAACCTTCTTCTTGCCGAATTCCTTGATGACCTTTTTCGAATACGCGATTAGTTCCTGCAAATACTTCGATGCATTCCTTCTGAACTCGACAAACGAAAGCTTTATGATATCCGTCTCGTCGACGACATAGATGCCTTCCAACTTCACTTCGCCTTCGTCCAAAATCATTATCGGCTTTACAGTGCACCTTCTGGAATAGGAATCCTGCTGGTACAAGAAATTCTTGACGAACAGCAAGTTCATGTCGCAAAAATTTTCGTCATCCTTGTACAAATCGTATATAAAATCGATATACTGCTTCTTCAGTTTCTTGCTGTCAACTTCGATAATTTCCATCGGGTCCACCTACTTAATCTTTTTATCCGTTATCTTGAACTTGTAGATATTCTTGTACTTCGGCAATTTGTCATTGACCTTGTCGATATACCTCTTCAATTCCATCTCAGACAATTCCGTATTGACGATAGCCGTCAACCTGTTGTTTTCCATGATGACATTGCAATCGTGTATCTTGTTGTTCTTCAGAATCTTCTTGTTTATCTCTTCGGGCGAGATGTTTTTCCCGTTATCTCCAATCAGGATATTCTTCTTGCGGCCAATGACATACAGGTAATTGTCCTTGATGTACCCGATATCGCCCGTATCGAAATAGCCGTCCAGGAAATAATCCTTCTTGTCGTCCCTGATGTAGCCGTCGAAAACATTCCCGCCTTTCACGAACACGCTTCCGACGCCTTCGCTGTCCTTGTTTATGATTTCGACCCGGTTGACATCCAGAATTTCACCGACCGACTTGTAGTCGTTATGGCCCTTGTAATTGATGGCAATCGGTCCGGATGTTTCCGTCATTCCATAAACGTTGTATACGGGTAGCCCCACATCGTTGAAGAACTTGTTAGTTTCGTACGGAAGAACGCTTCCGGCAGAGCAACCGAATATGTAGCGCCCGCCAAAGAACTCGTGAATTTCCTTAAAGACCTTTTTCCGGACATCAATCCCGATTTTACGCAAGGCATTGGATACCTTGATGGCAGTCTTGACCTTTTTCCCGCTTTTCTCGAAAATGGCATCCTTTATGCGGTTGTACATGAGCGGGACGCCCATGAACAGGCACGGTCTCGTTTCCTTGAGCAAGGACGTTCAGCCTCTTGTAATCATACTCCAGAATGTTGTTGATTCCGGCATACAGGCCGTGGAAAAGGCTTACCAGGGCGTAAATGTGGTACAGGGGAATAATCAGCATGCACGACTGCTCGCTGGTCACGTTCCACTTGCGGTTCAGTTCGGGAATGACTCCAAAATAATTCTGCTCGTCCAGCCGGACGCACTTGGGAATGCCGGTCGTACCGGACGTATGCAGAATCAGGCCGCCGGAGAAACTCGCATCGTTATCGAAATCCCTCCTAGTTTTCAGCACTTCCCTGACGTCACTGAATTTCAGGACCTCATAATTTTCAAAAACGAAATCCAAGTCGTCGTCGAGAATAATCAGGTCCGGCTTTTTCTGCGAAAAGACATTCACGACATCTTCTTCGCTCAATTCCTTGTCGACCAGGAACGCGTCACCGATATTGCATATAACCGAAAGCAGGCAAACCGCATATTCCAGTTTGTTATTGCCGATTATCGCAATCGACTTGCCCTTATATCCGGCCAGGTAACTCGACAGCGTGTTCAGGTACTCGTACAGTTGACGATAGCTGATATGGGCATACGACTCCCCCTCCCTGAAAGTAAACGAAACGTTGTCAGGAAGGGTGTCGTTGTAACGCTTTATGCAATCATATAATCGACTCATTCCATTCCTCGCCCATCAAGCAATTTTATCCCCCACGGACTTGACCATATTAGAAAAAAACAACCTCCCAAATAAAGATTAGGAGGTTTTTGGCGACAGGGAGCCCGAATTTAGCGATAAGGCGTTAAATCGGGCTCTACTGGGTAAGCAATCTTAGCCGCTGAGCGATGCTTAGCGAACGATTTTATCCGTGATATAAGTTTCCACTCTGATAATTCGGTTCCGTGGTCAGGTTCACTCCCAGCCTGCGGAACACGCCCACGTCAACCTGCGAGAGGATAACGCTGGAATGCACTTCGCAGTGGCGGAGTTCCGGCAACTTCTCTAGGGCGATTTTCGCGTTGTAGTCCGTGAGGGCACACACAGAGAGCGCAACGAGAGCCTCGTCCATGTGCAGGCGCGGGTTCTTGTGCCCGAGCTGCTTTGTCTTGAGGTTCTGAATCGGCTCGATGACCATCGGCGAAAGCAGGCGCACTTCATCGGGAATCTTTGCGAGATGCTTCAAAGCGTCGAGCAGGGCGGCAGAAGAGGCTCCAAGCAAAGAAGACGTCTTGCCGGTAATGATGGCGCCGTCATTCAGCTGGATAGCCACGGCCGGGCCTCCGGTCAATTCAGCACGTTCAACGGCAGCAGCAATCACGGGACGGTCAACAGTGCTAATCTGCGCCTGTTCCATGATTAGTTCCTGCTTGTAAACCTGGTCCTTGTCCGCATTGCCCTTGCGCACGTCGCAAAGCGTGTTGTAGTAGCGGCGGATAATTTCCTGCTTGGCGGCTTCGCAGACGGCCGCATCATCGATAATGCAGTTGCCCGCCATGTTCACGCCCATGTCCGTGGGGCTCTTGTACGGAGATTCACCCAAGATACGCGTAAACAGCGCGTTCAGCACCGGGAAAATTTCCACGTCGCGGTTGTAGTTGATGGTAGTTTGTCCATAAGCTTCCAGGTGGAACGGGTCAATCATGTTCACGTCGTTCAGGTCGGCAGTAGCAGCCTCGTACGCAAGGTTCACCGGATGCTTCAGCGGAATGTTCCAGATGGGGAACGTCTCGAACTTCGCATAGCCCGCCTTCACGCCGCGCTTGTTTTCGTGGTAAATCTGCGAGAGGCACACGGCCATCTTGCCACTCCCGGGGCCGGGAGCCGTAACCACCACGAGTTCGCGCGTTGTTTCAACAAATTCATTCTTGCCGTAACCGTCGTCGCTTACGACCAAAGGAATGTTACTCGGGTAGCCCGCAATCGGGTAATGGCGGTAAACCTTGAGGCCAAGTCCTTCCAGCTTTTTCTGGTAGGCAATCGCGCTCGGCTGTTCTTGCCAGCGGGTCAGCACCACGGAACTCACATACAGGCCATAACCGCGGAAGGCATCAATCAAGCGGAGCACGTCCTGATCGTAAGTGATTCCCAGGTCGCCGCGGACCTTGTTCTTCTCGATATCGCCCGCGTTGATGGCGATAATGACTTCGGCCTTGTCCTTGATTTTTTCGAGCATGCGGATCTTACTGTCGGGCGCGAAGCCTGGCAGTACGCGGGATGCGTGATGGTCGTCGAACAGCTTTCCGCCAAATTCCAGGTAAAGTTTTCCGCCGAACTTCGCAATGCGCTCGGCAATTTTTTCGGACTGCGTCTTGAGGTACGCTTCGTTATCAAAACCTACTTTAAACATCTTCTTTATACCAATTCTAATTGAAATTCAACCTCACAAAAATAAAAAAAAATTCACACTAGACGAGTCAATAATCCCGATGCAAGAAACAGCATCACAAAAAAAATTTACCCTCGTCATCCCCGCATTTTCTAACTCATTACGCATCAAGAAATTAAGCGACCATGCGCAAAAAGAAACAGGGCGTTCTCAATGAACGTCCTGTCTTGTATGTGTGGAGCAAAAAAAATTTCCGTGCAAAGCCGAATGCGCACTACCAGATGCGCAGGCAAACTCTACTTTACAACTTTATATGTATTGCCGCCGACCTTCACCAGCATGACTCCCCTATTGCCAATGCGAATCTCGTGCATTGCGGACTGCGTCTTCGAGGCCTTCAGCACACGGCCATTGAGGTCAGCGACCGTAAACATCGAACCGATCGGAGCATTTTCAATGACAATGGAGCCGTTGTGCGACAGCACCTTCACGCCAGCGAAATCCATGCGTGCGGCAATCTTCTCCGGATTCGTAATAGAAGTATCCTGTTCCGGCTTCTTCGCAGTCACCGTCACCTCGTAGAGTTTGCACGATTCAAACGAATTGAAAGTCGTCTCCGTATCATAAGTAACGCCGTTGTACACGTTGCTGTCGACGGTCTTTTTCTCGACTTGCGGTTTCTCCTTCCATATCTTGAAATTGCCGGTCAGGTGGAGCATGGCGAGGTAATGCACCAGGCCGTCGTAGTAGCGCTGGCTGCCCACGATGGGCTTGGAATCCCAGGCCTTCTGCAGCACTTTCTTGACCAAATCCTTGTAGCTCTCTTCTTCAAGCAGAGCGTAGGTAGCAACTGCATTCGCACCGGCCTGGCCGATGGTGAAATCGCCGTATCCGCTGGTGCCGTCCCAGTTGAAGTGACCGTGCCTGTAGCCGTCCCTCTCGAAGAAGTCCGTGATGACCTTCGCAATCTTCGTCTGGCGCTCCATATCCACACCGAACAGGTAGCTATCCATGCCGTAGTTCATGGGGCAGCGGATGGCATCGAACGCATACTTCGTGGAGTTGTCGCTAAAGGCATGGTGCGGCGTTCCGTCGAAGTTGCTGTAGTCGCTGCACAGGCCCGACTTCGGGTTTGCGGAATTGTAGATATGGTCGCGGGTCGCCTTCGTCGCCTTTTTCCACTTGTCGGTGTTGGTAGTCGACCAGCGGCTGAACAGGTCTACGAATGCAGGCAAACTATAAGAGGCATCGCCCCAGGTGTTGTTGCCGTCAGACGGCTGGAAGGTTGCGATAAAAGACTGTTCGCTGTACAGGGACTGGCCGTTGCCTTTCCAGCAGGCCTTCAAGATGCTCTGCGCATCCCTCATGTAGCCTTCGTCGTTCCAGCGGTGGGCAGCAAACAGGAGCGACATCATGAAGTAGATTTCGCCATCGGGAGCGTTGCCCCAGTCGCGCACGGAACCGTCGCGGTTAGCCTGCCAGGCGAAATAGCCGGAGCCGCCCGTGGCAGGGTCCTTCCACATGTGCTTCTTGGCCCAGTTCCAGAGCTTGTCGAATTGTTCCCTGTGATTGGTCTGCACGGCAATCATCATGCCGTAGCTCATGCCTTCGGAACGGATGTCGTTGTTGTTGATATCGACGATGTAGCCGCCATCGCGGTCTTCGTAATACACAGTCTTGTCATTCTGGCCGCCAAAGTAATGGTTCCAGAGTTCGTCAAGCTTGCCCTGGATATCCTTGTCGGTCTTGCCGAGGAAAGTCTTGAACGGGCTCGTGTAATCGCCCGTGTAGTAGGCGCCCGTAGATTGCGTACCATCCTTTTCGCAATCGGGGCCAAAGTAGGCTCCGTTATCGTCGAAGAATGTGCCGGTGTAGATTGAATTTTCCGCCGCTGTGGCCATAGAAGCACACAGCAGGGCTACCGATAATACGGATAGGTTTTTCATTTTGTTCTCCCAAGAGTTGATTTAACCTATCCATAACAAACCCAGCTATAATATAAATAAGGAATGCACAATTTCACCTATCGTGCAAAAAAAAGCCGTTGTTAGTCAAAACAACGCGAATTCGGCGATTTTACGCCAAAATCACAAAAAAAGTGCCCCCAGGGTAGGAATTTCACGATAACCCCAGAGGCACCATTGTACGGAGATCTTTAGCCGATTACGAGACCTTCGTTCGTGGCAATATCACCTTCAATGTGGAAAGAATTGAGCACCGGATGTTCGCGGTCCTGTAAAGAAAGGATCAAATAGCTCGCCCTGCTATCGTAGGCAAGGCGCTTGTCTTCTTCCGACGGGCGCGAAGGGGATTCCGGATGGGAATGCCAATTGCCCAGCGGCGAGAGGCCATTTGCACGCATGTCCTTGATGGCGGCAAGCTGTTCCTTGGGGTCCAGCGAAAAATGCTCGTTCGAATGATCGATATTCGTGAGCAGGAAGACCTTCTCGATATGCTTGTCGCTACCTTCAATGCGCCCCGCAATCAGCCCACAGGCCTCTTCGGGCAGGTTCTTTTCGGCATGCGCGAGGATTTTTTCGTATTCAGATTTCGGTAATGTAATCATTTGAAATTCCTTTTCCATGGATCCTTCACCCCTGACGGGGCTCAGGATGACGAGAAGGGATTAATGCTTCAAATCGCAAACCGCCTGCTCGTAGTCGATAAGCTGCGTGATGGTCGGGTGCGTGCCGCACACGGCGCAGTCTTCGGTATGCGTCGGGAGCTTCACCTTGCGGAATTCCATCGTGAGCGCATTGTAAGTGAGCAAGTAGCCCGTGAGCAAATTGCCCACGCCGAGAATGTACTTGACGGCTTCCATCGCTTGCAGGCTGCCGATAACGCCGCCCATAGCGCCAATCACGCCCGCCTGCTTGCAAGTCGGCACAGCATCTTTCGGAGGCGGCTCCTTGAACACGCAGCGGTAGCAGGGGCCCTGACCCGGAACGTACGTCATGAGCTGTCCCTGGAAACGGATGATTCCCGCATGGGAGAAGGGCTTCTTCGCCATCACGCAAGCGTCGTTGATGAGGAACTTCGCCGGGAAATTATCCGTGCCGTCGATGATGAAATCGTAATCCTTGATGAGGTCGAGAATGTTTTCGCTTGTGACGAAGGTATGGTACGTAATCACCTTCACGTCAGGGTTCATCGCTTCCATCGTCTCTTTCGCGGACTGCACCTTGGGCTTGCCCACATCGGCTGTAGCGTGAATAATCTGGCGCTGCAGATTGGAAAGGTCGACCACATCGGCATCGGCAATGCCGATGGTGCCCACGCCTGCGGCGGCAAGGTACATGGCCACAGGAGCCCCGAGACCGCCAGCGCCAATCACGAGAACTTTTGCGTTCAGGAGCTTCTTCTGGCCCTTCGCACCCACCTCTTTCAAGATGATGTGGCGCGAATAGCGCTCCAGCTGTTCGTTAGTAAAAGCCATTAGCAGCCGCCTCCCATGAAATAGAGGAATTCGACGCTATCGCCGTCCTTGAGCACGGCCTTGTCGAACGTTCCGCCTTCGACAAACTCCTCGTTCACGGAAACCGTCACGTAAAGCGGGTTATCAATCTTCTCGGCTTCAATCAGTTCTGCGACGGTGAGGCCATCCTTGTATTCCTTCTTGTTTCCTGCAACTGTAATAATCATTTTATACTCCTTGGTTAGTCGCCGACCTTCTTCACGATGAGCGTGTAGGTTCCGTCCTGGTTGTCGTCAAGTTTCAAGATTTCGTGGCCCTCTTCCTTGATGCTGCGCGGCACGTTCTGCACCGGTTCGCCGTCGTTCAGGCGGATAGAAAGGATTTGGCCTTCTTCCAGTTCTTCGAGGGCGACCTTCGCCTTCACGAAAGTAGTCGGGCACACGACATCGGTAATGTCGATGGTATCGTCGATTTTGTACTGTGTATCAGCCATTGTAAACCTCCTTAATCTTGTCTGCAAACACGTCGCGACCGATGCGGTCGATGGTGTACTTGAAGCGTTCACCGGGTTTCGCGTTCTCGGCAAAGAACGTGATGGCCGCATCGCAGATGTCCAGCAGTTTTTGCTTGTCTTCGATGAAGGGGATAATCGTTTCTCCCTTGTTGATATTGTTGCCGAAAAGACCGCCGAAGGACACGATGTAGCCGTGGGTATCTTCCCAGGCGTCCGTCGGGCAAGACTTGTAGCAGCGACCGCAGAAGTTGCACTGCGATTCATCGAAGATGACCTTCTTGTTTTCGACCTTGATGGCTCCCTTGCGGCAGGTCTTTGCGCAGAGCCCGCAGCCGATGCACTTGTCCTCGAGCCACTTGACCTTGATGGCACCCTTGATGCCCACGTCATTTTCTTCGGCCTTGAGGCAGTTGTTCTGGCAACCGGTCACGCCGAACTTGAACTTGTGCGGGAGTTCGCGGGCAAAATAGCGGTCGTCGAGTTCCTTAGCGAGCGCGTAGGTGTCGATACATCCGCTAGGGCAAACCGCTTCGCCTTGGCATGCCGTAATGGTACGTACGCGGGG
>CACWNW010000002.1 GCA_902762305.1 Fibrobacter succinogenes
CTCGTCGGCAACGAAGCAAGCGAGACGGGCAGAGTCGAGCACGCCAGCCATACCGATGACCTTGTTGGCCGGGAGACCGGACTGCTTCTGCATGTTGTAAACCATGGCATCGAGCGGGTTCGTGATGACGATGACGAAAGCGTCCGGAGCGTTAGCCTTGATGGCTTCGGCAACGGTCTTGATCACGCCGCAGTTCTTGTCGAGGAGGTCGTCGCGGCTCATGCCCGGCATACGCGGGAAACCGGCAGTCACGATAACCACGTCAGCGCCCTTGAGGTCGGCGTAGTCGGTAGAACCCTGAAGATCGACAGAAGAGTTGATGACGGAACGGCCTTCCATGATATCGAGAGCCTTGCCCTTCGGCATGCCCTGAGTCTGCGGAATGTCGATAAGAACAACGTCGCCAAGATTCTTCTGGGCGAACGAGTGCAATCTTCTTTCTTGCCATAATGAGACCTTCCTTTTAAGGTATTGAATTTTTCCGTGGTAAATATAGCAAAATACGCTTGGAAATTAAATTCTTTTTTTTACATACATGCATAAAATCACACGGGCGAAGCCCCTGCGATTAGACCATCGCGGCGACGAAATCGGCTTCGCACATGAGCTTTTCGCCAGAAAACGCCTTGCCGGAATATTTGAAGATTCCGTGGCGCACGGAGATGAGCTTCACTTCGAGGCGCAGGTCCATGCCGGGGAGCACGGGGTTCCTGAAACGGCAGTTTTCGATGCCCATGAACGCCGGGCGCTTGCCCACCACTTCGGCCTCGCGGGCAATCATCGTGAGGAGAGTCGCCGCCTGGGCCATGGATTCCACCTGGAGCACGCCGGGCATTACCGGATTGCCGGGGAAATGGCCCTGGAAGAACTTCTCTTCGCCGGTCACGTGGTAGAGGCCCACCAGAGACGGGAGAACTTCCTTGCCGTCGCCCAGTTCGAGGCTCAGGACTTCGTCGACAAAGGCAAACGGGGCCTTCTGCGGGAGCAGGCCATGAACCACATCGGCTTCGTAAACGACACCAGCTTTTTCAGATTTCTTGAGGGTTTCCAGTAGAGACATAAGGCAGGAGTTTCTCCATGATTTTATGGTGAATGGTATGGCCGCCGTTCAGCACCTGAATGCGTAACTTTGGCAAGGCAGGACATGCGAAGGCGATATCGCCCAACAAGTCTAGAATTTTATGGCGGGCAGGTTCCTCGTCCATGCGGTAAACAACCCGCGATTGGGTGCCGAGCAGCATTCCGCAGCTCTCGTCGACCCCGCCCAGCAGTCCAGAAGCACGCGCGGCCTCGTAATCGTCCTTAAATATGAACGTACGCGCCGAAAACGCGCTGTAGAGGTCCTCGGCAGAATACACTGAAAGGCTAGCCGCCGAAGAGAATCCGTCGGGCCTGGTAATCTCGTATTCCACCTCGAAGGTATCCGAAGGCGAAACCTTCACGTAGCCGCGCGGAAGTTCCCACGAATGCTCCAGGGACGCATCGTAGAAGCGGAGCGCCTGCGGGACTCCGGCAATGCGGCGCAACGCATGGAAGAACGGCAACGCGCTCCCGTCCATCATAGGGATTTCCGTAGCATGCACGTCGAACCGAAGTTCGGGCCACGCGAGGAACACGGGGGCAAGATGCTCAGGAGAATGCAGGGAAAGCCGGCGGTCGAGGCCCTGCTTCGAGTAAATGGAGGTACGCGCCACGCTGTATTCCAGTTCGCCGTAGCAATGCAGGGCGTCGGTGGAATAGAAGCGCTCGCCGGCGACATTCCAGCAGATGCGCGGCGCCCTGTTCGGGTCGCGCTCCAGCAGGTCTACCCGCACCGTGGCACTTTTAGACGAGAGCGATGGTGATGAAAACTCGATGGACTTGAGAGGCATGCTACTTCTCCCCCATCTGGCGGAGCCTTACCATGGAACGACGCCAGCGGGAAATTTCTTCGGCAGGGAATCCGGAAACGGTGCGGCCCGCAGGGACACTCTTGGTCACCCCCGCCTTCGCGGCAATGCGGGCGCCCTTCCCGATGGTGAGGTGCCCGGCCGCCTTCGCGCCGCCGGCGAACTCCACATCGTCTTCCACAATCACGGAACCCGCGACGGCGGATTGCGACGCCATGTAGATGTTGTTCCCGAGGCGGCAGTTATGGGCTATCTGCACAAACGAATCGAAATGACAATGGTCGCCTATCGTGGTGGGCGTAATGAAGCCGGCGGCCACAACGGCGTTCGCCCCGAAGCTGCAATCGCGCCCGATGCGCACACCCGCGGGGTGCGGGACAGGCCGGCGCACGCCCCCGTATTCATAGAAGCCGAACCCGCGGGAACCAATTACCGCGCCCGCCTGGAACACGCAGCCCTCGCCCACGACCACATTCGGGTAGACAGTCACGTTGGCCTCGAGCACGCAGCCAGCGCCGAGCGTAGCCCCGCGCATAATCACGCATCCCGGGCCCACGACGGCGTTCTCGCCCACGGAACCTTCGACTACGGCGCTCGCATGCACGCGGGCGGACTGAGCGACAAACGGCGCGCCCGCAGGTTCAACCGCGAATTTTTCGAGGAAGCAGACCATCGCGTGGTAAGGGTGTTCAACTGGGACCAGGCAGCGCACTCCGGGAACATTTCCCGAACAGGTGGCCCCCAAGCCGCGCGGGACAAACAGGAGCCCCGCATGAATCTTGCCCAGGAGCGAACTTGCGAACCCGTTCGCGTTCGTCTCGTTCTTGACGGTATCGCCCACCCAGAAACTGGCATCGGCCGGGCCCGCCAGGTCGACCGAGGCAAACCCTTCAATTTCAAAATCGGGAACAGCGTCCAGCGCCGTATCGCCCGCCACAAAGCCCTCGGACTTAAGCCAGTCCAGCACGACAGAAAACTTAACAGGACGCACCTAGTCCCCCAACCGAAGCATCTGGACCTGGCTTGCAAACTCTATCGACACGGTATCGCCGAGCTTGCCGCTCATGTCCTCGCCGTCGAGCTGCAGGAATTCATCCGGCACAAACTTGAACTCGAGCGAACGAACCTTCGTGGACTTGCGCAAATACTTCTTGTACAGGTGCCCTACGACAGGGATGTTCCCAATCGCAATGGCCAACAGGAACGCGACCATGTTCGGGACATCGACCACTTCCAGAAGCCCGTCCGCCATGTCGGACCTGAAAAACGGGTTCGCGCCACTCGCGAAGCTCGGTATGTTCCCGACGATCACCGTGCGGTGCCCCTTGAGGTCGACGGCCTTCTTCTCGCCGTCCTTGTCCACATAGCGCAAGGTCCCGCCCTTCAGGCAGTAATTCCTGTCGGCAAAGAACCGGCGCACGTAATGCAGCTTGTTCACGATTACCGAGTTCG
This sequence comes from Fibrobacter succinogenes, assembly GCA_902762305.1. GTDB lineage: Bacteria > Fibrobacterota > Fibrobacteria > Fibrobacterales > Fibrobacteraceae > Fibrobacter > Fibrobacter succinogenes_I. The sequence continues at coordinate 3,342 of CACWNW010000002.1, forward strand.
AAGAAATCATGCCGGTAGCCCGGTCATGGTTAAAATCGTGCGCAATCCGCGCATCGATACCGCCCGAAAAATAGTTCGCAAGCGCATACTTGCCGTTCACCTTCCAGATATCGAAGGGAACCGCATCTGCGCGCAAGAGGCGGCGCACCAGGAACAGCAAGCCCTGGTCTGCGTAAGCCTTGTAAAGGTTCAATACGCGGGCAAGGTCGTTGCCCGTACCGAGCGGGATGAGCCCGATTTTCACCTTGTTAGAAAAGTCGGAAGAAAGCATCGTCGAAAGCACGGCGGACACGGTCCCGTCACCGCCAACCGCAATCAGCGTCTCGGTGCACGAAAGCGCCTCGAGAATTTGCCCCTTCATGTCTTCGTAGCGGGTAAATTCCACCTTCCATTCGTCGGCAGCGAAATCCATGGACTCCATGATTTCGGGCAGGAACTCCTTTATGAGCTTTCCCTTTCCGCCACCGCTAATCGGGTTTATCAAGAAATAAAACTTGAGCGCCACGCTATGCCCCCAGGAGCTTGTCCTTTATTTCGACATAACGTTCCACGCCACCGCGGACACCCTCGATTTCTTCAGTAGTCAATTCGCGCACCACATGCGCGGGGGCACCCAGCACAAGCGAATTTTCCGGGAATTCCTTCCCTTGCGTCACGATGGCGCCAGCACCCACGATGCAGTTCTTCTTGATATGCGCGCCGTCCATGACAATCGCACCCATCCCCACCATCACGTTGTCGTCGATGGTGCAGGCATGGAGCACGGCATTGTGCCCGACAGTCACCTCGTTTCCGATAACCGTCGGAACATCCGTCGAAACATGCACGGTCACGTTATCCTGTATGTTGGTACGGCGTCCGATACGGATCGGGGCCAAGTCGCCACGCAGCACGGCATTATAGAACACGGAGGAATCGTCCCCCACCTCAACGTCGCCAACAAGAATCGCGCCGTCGGCCACGAGAACGCGGCTTCCCAAGCGGGGAGTCTTCCCATCGAGTGCAATTAGTTTCGACATGCCCCTAATTTACATTTTTTTTCGCCGCCAGGCCAATTTTACTTGGCCGACGCTTCGCCCTGGGCTTCTGGCTGGGCTTCCGGCTTGCTTTCGGGCACATCAAACGCGGCAATCTTCTTCCATTCCGCAGCATCGGACGGACGAAGCAGGAAGGCACCGGCATAATTCTTCAGCGTAGAAACGGCCTTCGCGGTATCGCCATCTTCGATCAGGATTTTCGCATCTTCGAGGATATCCTTCTGGGCGTTGCGCATGTCGGCAATTTGACCCTGGCGGTTCTGGCGGAGCACTTCCATGGAATCGCTCACGAACCCGAGATCCCACGTGCTATCGTAGCAAGCTTCAACCTCGACGTACTTCGCAGGTTCCGTGGCTGCGGCCATGTAGAGGGCGTCGCACTTAGCGAACGTCTCGGCGCTGCTGTTCTTCGCGTACTGGTAGTACTGGTACCCGCCGATGATGAGGCCGATGATGACCAGGAGGAACACGCCGTCCTGCCAGCCCATGACGGGGCCCGTGGACATTTTCGGGCGACCGTTGATGGTCTCTCCCGCTTCGAGTTTTTCTTCAGCCTCGTCAAAGGGGCTCTTTCCGTTCAAGAAACTAACCATATCTTCCCTACTTTTTTGAAATCGCGTCGTAGACGCGTGCATATAAATAAATCTGTTTCACAAGGCTCGCGAACCCGTTCGAACGCGTCGGGGAAAGCCCGACATTCAGGCCGATATCCTGAAAGAACACCGGATCGAGCGAAAGGATTTCGCGGGGCGGCAAGTCGTTGTAGACCTTCAGGGCGAGCGCACCGAGCCCGCGGCTGATGAGCGGGTTCGTCGTTCCGCCTTCCACATCCATTTCGAAATGAAGAACGCAGTTGTCAAATTTTGGCACAAGATACATCGTCGAGGCGCAGCCCTGGATAATGAATTTTGCATCCTTGAGCGAGGCGTCCATTCCCTTGTGCGCACGTGCGAGATCGAGCAGGAACTTCCACTTGTCATCGGGATCGGCAAACGATGCAAACTTTGCGCGAACTTCTTCTGTCCTTTCTGTTATCGAGTCTGCCATGATTCCCTACTTTAAAAATGAACGCATTTTCCAGATGAGCGACGGGCATGCCCAGAGCACCGTGAAGAATATGCGGAACAAGGTTTGCTTTTCGCGCGGGAGCTTCGAAAGGCTCTTCGCTGCGCGGTCGAACTGCGAATCCTTGATGGCGTTGAAGCCGGGCTTCGCACGGGCAATCTGCAGGTGGGCATCGCCGAGGACGTCCATCCAGCGGCCGAGAGTACCTTGTTCGACCTTCTGGCGGGCATCGGGCGTTCCGGCTGCAAGCCAGTCCACAACAGCTTCCGCGACAATTTTTCCACAGAGCATCGATTCCACAATGCCCGAACGGCTGATGGGGTTCACGCAGCTTGCAGCATCGCCGGCCTTAAAAAGGCCACAGCGGGCCAAGGGACGCTGCGATTGTCCGCAGGCGATCATGCCGCCGTAGATGGCCTTGACCTTCGCCTGCGGGTAGCGTTCCGCGATAAACGACTTCAGTTTTTCGCGCAGCGACGTACCGGGCAGAGCGCTCTTCCCGAGCACGAAACCGATGTTCACTTCGACGCCATCGCGCGGGAAAATCCAGCCGTAACCGTCCTGGAATTCGCTCCCGAAAAAGAGTTCAATATGTTCCGCGCTGTGCTCGATACCTTCGGCGACAGCAAACACTGCCGGTTCCAAATCAGTATCGCCAGATTCAATCCCATCGAGGCATTCAATACCGCGGGTAAGGCGCGCACCCGGGCCAGTCGCATCGACGACTGCCTTAGCCTTTACAGTTTCCGTAACGGAACTGGGGCCCTTCACGCAGACATTCCACGTGCCGTCCTCATTGCGGGACAGCGACTTCACGAGCGCGTCGAAACGGCATTCCACACCCGCCTCGGCACAGCCATCGGCAAGCGCATGGTGGAATCCGGAACGGTCCAGGATAAGCCCGCAGTTCTTGCTGTAGAACTCGGCCCTGTAACGGCTCGGCGAAGTAAAGTAAATTCCAGAAATTCGACCTCGTACCCAGGACCGGTCAACGGGCCACAACTTGCTCAGACGGTTCTCGGACACAGCCTCGGCGCAGAAGATGGGTTCTTTCCAGGGAGCCTTCTTGTCGAGCAGCAAAACCCGTCTGGCACCGCCCGTCTGTCTGGCAAACGTACAGGCGGCCATAAGGCCTGCAGGACCGGCCCCGCAGACGACCAAATCGTACGATTGAAACTTAAAAAGGGACATTGTAAGCGCAAAATTAGTTTTTTACGCAAAAAATAATGGAGTTTTTTTAAATAAGTGATTGTTTTTCCATTTTTTTAGTTATTTTAAGGCTATCCGTTATTTGGTTTTCCATAAAAGGAACAGTTTACTATGAATATGAAGAAGATTTCGAAGTTCGGTGTATGCCTAATCGGTGCGCTGACAATTGGCGGTTTTGCCCAGGACTATTCAGGCAAGGATCTTAACACGTCCTTCCGTGACAAGCGTATCGACGGATATGACTTCTCGGACGCCAAGGCCAAGAAGGGCGTCACCGACTTCCAGCGCAGCGCTGGCGAAAAGCCGAGCTTCCAGGGTGCCAAACTTGAAGGCGTGTCCTTCCAGAACGCCGTTATTAGCGAAGCCAACTTCAAGGAAGCAGACCTCAGGAAGGTCACCATCAGCGGCGCCGACATCCGTAACTCGAACTTCAAGGGCGCCAACATGGAAGAGGCCAACCTCTACCGTGCAACGCTCCTCGGCAGCCAGTTCCCGAACGTGAACTTCAAGAACGCACGCCTCGACGCCATGAAGGTTTCGGACCAGACTGACTTCAGCAAGAGCGACTTCACGCAGGCTTCCATGATGGACGTCGACCTTACCGGCGCCGACCTCTCCAAGTCGAACCTCACGAACGCGAACCTTTCCCGTTCCTTGATGGCTGACGCGAACCTCAAGAAGGCCACCATCGTGAAGACCGACTTTACCGCATGTAACCTCATCGCGGCAAACTTCAAGAGCGTTGACCTCATCAACGTGAACTTCGCCAAAGCGGGTCTTTCCCAGGCCAACTTCAGCGGTGCAGAATTCCAGAACGTGAACCTGCAGGAAGCTGACCTTTCCCTGACCGAGTTCGACGACGTCGACCTCTCCAAGACCCAGCTCCAGAAGGCCAAGTTCGCCCAGTCCACCCTGAGCAGCATGAAATTCGCTGGCCAGGATCTCACCGGCGTGGTCTTCGACAAGGGCGTCGTGAAGAAGTCCAACTTCGACAAGGCGAAGCTCACCAAGACTTCCTTCTTCGATACCGAAGTCAGCAAGTGTGAATTCCGCGGCACCGACCTTACCAAGGCAGTGTTCGACGGCGCATACATCAAGAAGAACATCTTCGACGGTGCCGACATGGACAAGGCCAACCTCGCCAACTCCACCATCGAACAGACCGACTTTATCGGTACCCAGCTGAACGGCGCAAGCTTCGCCGGTGCCAAGCTCGTCAAGGTCCGTTTCACCAACGCCAAGATGAAGAACGTCAAGATTGACGCCGACACCAAGATGGAGAACGTCGACTTCTCCGGCGCCGACCTGAGCGACGCGAAAATCGAAAAGTGCACGGTGAAGAAGGTCGTCTACGACAGCCGCACCAAGTTCCCCGCAGGCTTCGATCCGCGCCAGTACGGCTTCACCAAGCCGGGCGAGAAGGCAGCCGAAATCGTCGTCCAGAGCAACAACAAGAGGGAATCCTCCGTGGCTGACGACGCTATGCCGAAGAAGAAAAAGAAAAAGAAGAAAAAGCACGTCGATGATGACGATGAGTAGTCGGAACCTCTAACGGAATTAAATCGCCCCGCATTTTTGCGGGGCTTTTCGTTTTTTGCCGGGTAACCTTTTGCGTTTTCGGCAGGACTACTTTTTGTCCATAAGCCAGGAGATTGCCTCGGACAGGCTGTGGACGCGCACGACCTTCATGCCCTCGAGCGTTTCGGGAAGCTTGCCGTTCGCCGGAACGACAGCCTCCACCATGCCGAGGCGGCGCGCCTCCTTGAGCCGCTGGTCCAGGAGCGCGACACTGCGCACCTCGCCCGAAAGTCCGAGCTCCCCGATGGCGATGGTCTGCCGCCCGAGCGGAATCCCGAGGTGGTTGCTCGCGATGGCGAGGGCGAGCGCAAGGTCGGAGGAAGCATCCGTCACCTTCATCCCGCCCGCGATGCTCGCGAACACGTCGGAGGCGCCTATCGCGACTCCCCCGAACTTTTCGAGAAGCGCGAGGATTATCGTGAGGCGTTTGGGGTCGATACCCGCGGCCACCCGCTGGGGAACGGCAAAACCCGTCTGGTTCACGAGCGCCTGCGTCTCGAAGAGAAGCGCGCGCGAACCCTCGAGCGTACAGCACACGACGCTGCCGGGAGTAGGCGGCGTGTTCTCTTGCAAGAATACGCGGCTCGGGTTCGCCACCGACTCAAGCCCGTGGCTCGTCATCTCGAACACGCCTATCTCGTCGGTAGCCCCGAAGCGGTTCTTGATGGTCCGCAGCAGGCGGTACTGGTGGTTGCGGTCGCCCTCGAAGTAGACGACGGTATCGACCATGTGCTCGAGGATTCGCGGCCCCGCAATCTGCCCGTCCTTGGTCACATGCCCGATGAGGATGGTGATGCAGCCGCTGTTCTTCGCGAACACCATGAGGTCGAGCGTGCACTCGCGCAACTGCGTGGCGCTCCCCGGAGTTCCCGAGAGGTCGCCCTTGTAAACCGTCTGGATGGAATCGATGACCATGACCTGCGGCTTGAGTTCCTTCGCCTGTTCCACAATCTTCTCGAGGCTCGTCTCGCACAGGAGCAGCATGTCGGAACCCGAGACGTTCAGGCGTTCGCTCCGGAGCTTCACCTGGCAGGCGCTCTCTTCCCCGCTCACATACAGCGTCTTCACGCCGGCGGCTGTCATCGTGGCGAGCGTAGTCAGTACCAGTGTGGACTTGCCTATCCCGGGGTCGCCACCGATGAGCACCAGGGAACCTGGCGCAAGCCCGCCACCAAGCACGCGGTCGAATTCCGCATTGGCGGTACTCAGCCGCCGCGTGTCTTCCGTCGCCACGTCCCGGAGCGGCACCACCTGGTGGACCGGGCCCCCAAGCCCGCGCCCGCCACGCGCCGCAGCCGCCACGACAGGCTCCACCGCATGTTCCTTGAGGGTGTTCCACGCCCCGCAGAACGGGCACTTCCCGACCCACTTGGGAGTCGTGTTGCCGCAATCCGTGCAGAGGTACTCAATTTCTTTCTTAGACTTGTTTAGTGCTACCATGTGCACTAATATAACAAATGCGAACGACAGAAAGTGTCATTCGCATAGATAATGCACAAAAAAGCAGTCTTTTTACAAAAATCTACTTCGCAGCGGGCTTGGAAACCACAGGGCGGATGCGCTTGCCGCAGAGGGTCACCACGATGTGGGCCTGAGCGAACATGTAGTAGGCGGTATCGCGGCTGTTGTTGAGCGTGGACTTCGGGTCGTAATCGTCCTTGGTCACGAACACCTCGGCAACGCCCGAAAGACTCACGTCCAAGGCACAGCGTTCGCACGGGAAGCCAATCACGTACAGCTTGGAGCCGGGGGGCACCTTCCCGCGGGCATAGTGCAGCGCGTTGATTTCGGCATGCACCATGAAGGGGTACTTGTTCGCCTCGAACTCGTGATGGCTCAGGAGTTCGCCCGTATCGGCATCGAGCAGGTCGTAGGCGAGCAGCTGCTTTTCGCGGGTGTACGGGACGGTCTCGTCGTCGAAACCCGCAGGGGCGCCGTTGTAGCCGGTGCTTATCACACGGCCCTCGGCGCTCACGAGCACTGCGCCCATCTGGGTATTCTGGTCTTTGCTGAGGCGCGCCTGGGCGCACATCATCTGGGTATAGACTTCGTCACGAAGCTTGCTGCGGGATTGTGAATTGTTCATGCCTAGAAATATAGCAAGGAGTTAACGCAACGTGACAGGAACAGAGCGATTTCCGCTTGGCGTCGAGACACGGACCAGGAAGCGCCCAGCCGACGGCAGGCCTTCCAGTTGCAGCAGGTTGCCCGAGGCGTTCTGGCTCACCGGCAGGCGCCTTCCGTCGTACGAGAACACTCCCGCACGCACGCGGCTCATCGATTCCATTCCAGGAATTTCGAGGACGATACGCCCCTCGCCCACCTGCGCCACACTCACTTCCAGAGATTTCTTGGCAACAGGCGTCGGGATATTGATAGTTCCATCCAAGAACAAAATGGAGCCCTCGTTCTTGCAAGCATTGGCCTGGAAGCGAACGCCCGAGTAGACTATGGCATATTCGCTCGTAACAAGCGTCTGGTCCGCCTTTCCTATAATTTCAATGTCGCCCTTGTTGGTACAACTGTCCAACTCAGCGAACAACAGGGAATCCGTGACGCCCACCAGGCCCGCAATCTTGCCGTCCACAGAGGTATCCTTCTTGATAGAGATTTTGCCATTGTTGACCGACTCCTTGAGAGTGATGGATTTAGTGCCTTGGCGAACATAACCGACAAGCCCGCCGACAAAGGGGCTATCGGCATTCTCGACAACGATATTCCCGAAGTTCTGCAGGCGGGTACCCGACGGGGTTTCCCACAAGCCGGCAATGCCCCCAACATAAGCGAGTTCCTGCGATCCGGTTCCATGATAAATGACGTCGCCATGGTTGATGCAGCTGTCCAGGACCATAGTCGAATCTCCCTGAATCAACCCGAAGAGTCCGCCCAAGGAGGCGTCCTTGCCCGTAAATTCAATCTTGCCGTAGTTGACGTTACCGACATACGTATTCCGGTATCCATGCACGGCGCTGACACCAATAAGGCCTCCTATAAAGGGTATCCCCTTGTTGGCCTCCACCTGTATATTACCCTTGTTCGTATTGCCCTTTATCACGGTCGAGGAAAGATTCTCCCCAGCCAAGCCGCCCACGGTCACGGAGATATTCCCCTTGGCAGTGATATTGGCTTCATTCGTATTGCCGGTAAAGTTTCCATTCGTTACCAGAGTTCCGATAAGGCCCCCCATGGTCATACCGTCGCTGGAAGTCGCCTGAAAAGAACCCTTTACCGTATTGTTATAAAAGCCGACCCAACCGGAAACCGCATTGCCCATGATGCCACCGACCTGCGAGCCCTCCGCCGTCGCACCGGACTTGTATTCCAGATCGACCGTATTGTTCCGCACAACAACGACGCCCGAGACCACCTGCGTTATAATCGCACCGGTAGTCGCAGAAACATGAAGATAAGCCTTATCGACAACGATGTTCTCGAAATAGAGGGTATCATCGGAGTCTACCATGATAGGACCGAAGAGAGCCGGAGTCATAGTCTCATCCACATCTTCGTCGACAAACAGGTTCGAAATCTTGAAGCCACCGCCATCATAACTCCCGGCAAACGGGCCAATGGCCTTCCAATTGCCTTTTTCGCGGCCGTACTTGGTCGAGAGGTCGATATCCGCGGTCTGCTTGAAGAACATACCCTCACCCATATTCGTGACGGGCACGCCCTTGTAGTTAGTCGAGGTAATCACTGCCAAGCGCAGTTCTTCCAAATCCTCCGCAGATTCCACAGTAAGCGGGTTTCCCCTGGTACCATTTCCGGCGGCCCAGGCTCCTGCCATGAGCAACATTAATGCGGCAATGAATGAACGCATATTAGATTCTCCTTTTTTCGTTGTGAAGAACATGGTAGTTTACTAAAAAAAAATTAGTTTATTTTACGTAAAAAAAAAGCCTATCGGCATAACCGACAGACTTTTTTCCAAAAATACGAGAATTTCGGTACTACAAAGCGATTATTCCGTATTACGCTTCGACCTTCTCGCCCTTTTCGATGGCATCGGCGAGGGTCATGCCGGTAAATTCCTGGGCGCTAAACCAGCGGCCGCTCTTCTTGTCGTCCAAGAGCACGGAGACCATGGAACCCGGAATAACGGTTTCGGGTGCGTTGGGGGCATTCGGGCCACCGAGATCAGTGCGGAGCCAGCCCGGGTCCATCACGTTCATCATCACGTCGGTGCCGTTCAGCTTGCAGGCGAAATCCTTCACGAACTTGGTGAGGGCGGCCTTCGCGCAGGCATAACCCATCAGCTCGGGCTCGTTCGCGATGCCACTCGTGGTAAGCTGCATGCGGCCAAAACCACGTTCAATCATGCCCGGCAAAAAGTGGTAGGCTATCTTGACGGGGGCAAAGAAGTTCACGGCCATCGCATGGTGGAAATCATCCATCGTATTGGTGAGGTAGTCGGTGAAGTAGTGGCTCATGAGGCCCGCGTTGTTAAACACGAGGTCCACCTGCACGCCCCAGCTGTCGATTTCGGCGAGGGCGGCATCGATTTCGGCTTCGCTCTCGAGGTTGCAGCCCACGGCACGCACCTCGACGCCGTACTTCTTGAGTTCGGCAATTACGGGTTCGGCATGCGCCTTGTCGCGGCCCTGCAAGATGATGTTTGCACCGAGTTTTGCCATCTCGATAGCGGTAAGACGGCCCACACCACGGCAGCCGCCGGTAATCAAGGTCCATTTGCCCTTCACGTCAATCATTTCAATCCCTTTGCGCGTTTGCGCGACTGCGACACCCCTGAACTTTGCATAAAGCACGCGGTGAGTCGGTGTTACAGGCAATAAAATAGACTTTTATGGTTCGCTCCGGACATTTTTTGCCGAGGAAAGCGTTTACAGGCGTAACAAATGCGCCCACAAGAAGGCATACGAAAAGCCCCTGCCGGGGTGACAGGGGCTAATTTCGTAGGCGCTTGACCCGAGGTCCTCACGCATACAAAAATAAATATAGCAGTTTTTTATAAAAAATAACACGTAAATAGAGATTTTACAAAACAATATGTTCTCTCTGTGTTCCCAACTATATAACAAAAAGAATACAACAGAAACACACCCCTAGAGCACGCCGGTGCTTCCGAATCCGCCACGGTCGGCGCCGTCAAGCGGGCCTTCCTCGAAGGTGAGCGTCGGCTGGATTTCCATGATGCGGAACTGAGCGATGCGGCTCCCCTTCTCGATTACCACGTCGCGGGTGGCGTACACAGGCATTTTCCACCAGTCATTGGCCCCGCAGTAGCTCGAATCGACCACGCCCACCGAATTCGCCTGCAAGATACCGAAGTTCTTGAACGTGGAACTGCGCGGGGCGATATGCGCCTCGTAGCCCTCGGGCAACTTCATCGCCACACCCAGATGAATGAGCTTGAACTCGCCAGCCTTGAGCGTCACGGTCTCCGCCGCAGCGAGGTCGATCCAGTCGGACTTTCCGCCGATGTAGGTGAGTTTCGGGATGGAATCGTCGAGGTACTGAATTTTGATTGTCGCTGTTTTCATGGGGCCTCTATGGGTTTCTTAAGAAAAATAATAAAAATGAGCCTCCAGCCACTATTCATACCCCCCCTTTTTTCGTATTTTAGGAATAAGAAACGTTGACAACAATCAAATAAAATGGAGTATCGACAATGAAGACACGTATTCCTGAAGCATTGATCATCGCCATAGCCATAATCGCATTTGGCGCTTTTGTCTATTGCGGCATAAACAAGGCAAGTGACCGCGGCCGAGTCGTGCACGTGCGCGGCCTCGCCGAAATGGAAGTCCCTGCAGACAAGGTATTCTGGAACATCAGCTACGGGCTGCTCGGAAACGACATGAAGGAACTCTTCAAGGACATAGCTACGAACAACAACATCATCAAGCAGTTCCTCGTCGACAACGGCATTGCGGCAGAAGATATCACCTTCAACCTGCCCAGCATAAACGACAACGAAGCGAATCCCTTCATGAAAAACAACTCCAGGTTCCGCTATTCCAGCAACACCAACCTTACCATCGCGACAAATAAAGTAGAGGCCGTCCGCGACCTCCAGCAAAAAATGGTCAACCTGATAGACATGGGCATAGTCATCAACAACAACTACGCCTCCTATGAATTCACGGGACTCAACGACATAAAGCCGCAGATGATAGAAAGCGCGACCAAGAACGCCCGCGCAGCAGCAGAAAAATTCGCAAAGGATTCCGAAAGCAAGCTCGGCAAGATCCGGAACGCCTCGCAGGGAGTATTCTCCATCGACAACCGCGACGAGAACACGCCCTATATCAAGAAAATCCGAGTCGTGACAACCGTCGACTTCGCGCTCGAAGACTGATTAGAGCAACTTTAGCGGCTGGTGTTCACCCGCCTCAAATAACCGCGTCGATTTTTTCGTTCCAGTGGTCCGTAGTTTCACGGGCCACTTCGTTTCCGCAATCGTAGATGCACAAGAAGCAGATTTCGTTCACGACCTCGTAATCGGAGCCGCCGTTAAACACGTTGGCGTTGCCGTATTCTTCGCGGTCTTTCCACAGATAGACTTTGCAGGCGTTCTGTGCAGAAACCGATTTGCAATAGGCGGAGAGTATGTCTTCGGTGAGGTCGGCCGCAGTCCCGGCACCCGCAGCAACAGGCGACGCGAGGACTTCGGCCAGCGTTATGACGCGCGTGCCATCCTTGGCCAAGATTCGCCCTGCGATGTTGAATTCGACTTCCATAGCTTATTGCTGTTTGCTTATTGCGTTTTTTATTGCGGGTTGTTACTGCCCGCAAGCCTCTTCCGTTTTTTCAGCAGCTTCCTTGGCAGCCTTGTCCGCGGCACGTTCGAGTCGTGCAGGCTTCCCAGCAAGGTTGCGGATGAGGCCAAAAAGTGCAGAAAGTTCGTTGCGCGTCGGGTGGATGCGCTGAAGAAGCGTGTTCAGGAAGTTGTCGCGCCAAGCCTGGTCGTGGTATTGCCCCGTCAGGTAACGGTCCAGGAACTTCTTGAAACTATCGATCTGGTCGATGGTCGCCGGGGCCGTCTCGCAGGCACCCTTCGTACCACGCTTCGCACGACCTTCGCCATTCGCGAGTGCGCCACTGCGGCAAAGTTCATACAAACCAACCGTCACCGCCTGCGCCAAGTTGAGGCTCATGAGCCCCGGCACCGGAATTTCGCACTGGTACGTGCAAGCGTTCACCTCTTCGGTCTCGAGCCCGCAGGATTCGCGCCCGAACACGAGCGCAATCGTGCCGTTCTCGGGCAAAAGTTCCGCAAGCCCGGGCATCATCGTATGCTTGATGGCGGAACCGTAAATGCGGCGGCTGAACGCGACAGCACAGGCGCAATCGCCGATGGCGTCCTCAAACTTGTGCACGATGGTCGCCTTGTCCAGGACCTCGTGGCTGTTCGGTGCAGTGTGGTAGGAATTTTCAATCACCTTGTCGCGCTTCGGGTAGACGATATACAGTTCGTCGAGAGCGTAACAGTGCATGGCGCGGGCCACAAAGCCCACATTGTGAGGATGTTCCGGTTCAACAAGTACAACTCTAAACTTTCGCATATACTAAACCTTCCAAATAAATCCCTTACCGCGGATTTCGTTCTCGACGGTTTCACCTTCTGCGATTTCCGCTCCGGCATAAATCACGGAGTGCTTGATTGTAACGCCTGCGGGAATTTTTACGCCGGGCTCGATTACGGCCTCGTTCACGTCACGGCCCAGTTCCTTCAAGCGGGCCTCCACCGCAGCCATCAGGCCCTCGGGCGAGCCCATGTCAATCCAGGTCGCGTGCAGTTGCGTCATGTCCACGAACGGAGCGCGGCCCGCGGCGATTTCCTGCTTCCAAAATTCTCGGATATCGGATTCGCCCTCACGAATTCGCGAGAGGGCCGCATCGCTGTACCACGAAACACCCGAAAACGTCGCAGGAGTTCCGGAAGTTTCGCCGAAGCGCCCGGCAATTCCCGCCAAGCGACCATCAGCGCCCACACGGAAGGTGTTTACCTTCGGGAAGTCCACCGCCAAGAGCGCCGCCTGCGGGCCATTCGGACGAGCCGCCAAAGACTGCGCGTTGCTCACGAACGCACGCAGGTCAAAAATGCAATAGGCGTCGCCGTTCATCACGAGCAAGCCACCGCGGTAACCCTCTGCATAAATGCGGCGCAACGGCCCCGCCGTTCCCAAGATTTCCGGCTGTTCCACCCAGACTTTCTCGAATCCGAGCGCATAGCCCGCCTCCACCACCTGTTCCGCCAAGTAATGGGCGTTCGCATGCAGGCGCACATTCCCGATGGCACAGGCCTTTCGGGCCTGCAAATCGAGAATCGAAGCGTCCACCACGGGCACGAGCGGCTTAGGCACGTCGTTCGTAAGCGGCCGCAGGCGCGTCCCGAGCCCAGCCGCCAAAATCAAAACGTTCAGGGAACTATTATCCATTACTGCAAATGTAGAAAAACAGGTTGCATCACAAAAGACCATCCTTTAAGCAAAGGATATTTCGAGTTTCTTTCCCAACGCATTCGCAATTCTATATAGGGTCTCAACAGACGGAGAACCATTCGGGGTTTCAAAACGCTGGTAAGCCTGAGGCGTCATTCCTGCAGCCTTAGCCACCTGCGACTTTTTCATTCCACGACGAGCCTCAAAAATCTTGTAAGCAATCTCCACTTTGGGCGACAAAGCTACAGGGAACAGCCCCTTTTTAGGATCAGGCTCCGTCTTGGGATAGATAAACGTATAACCGAGTTCCAGGTCACTTTCCATGGCACCATCCAGCGCGTCTTTCGCCTGCGCAAGAGCTTCCTTTTGCGTACGACCGAATGCATTCACATTCGGCAAATCAGGAAAAGATACCACAAAACCCATCTTCTTGTCTTTTTCAACCTTTGCTGCGTAATCCATGTTCAACTCCTACTAATCAAAGGTCACCCGTAGTTCGGGTATGTTTCCAGCCTCTGTCTTCTGCGTATTTACAAATTTCTCTGAATTTCATAGGTTATTATACAAAAAAATTGTTATTTGTCAATATATTTGTTGATTTTTCAGCAAATCAACGAAAAATATGCCATTTATGCGTCCCCTTCCACCTGAAATTCAGATAAAAAAGAACGCACCTTGCCTTTCCATAGCAAGATGCGTTCGGGCGTTAATGTACCTAAGTTTCCCAAAACTGGCAAGAGGTCCAAGGAAAACTTACATAACGCTTGCGAAGCCGCATAAAATAAGGTATATTCAGAAAGTAAATCTTATAGGGGCTCTTTATGAGCCGAGGTAAAACGTAAAATGGACAAGTCCGAAAAAGTGACCCTTTCTGGGTCGCTTTTTTATCTAAATTGGAATAATTATCAACATGATTTTTTGCAATTTGGATAAAAAATGACGTTGATTTAAAGTATATTATAGGTATGGAAAAATGGAATGACATTGATTTTAGGTTCGTCCCCGAGTCTGTTGTTTTGGGGATGGCTCTTCCGTTTTTCCTGTTCTGGTTGGGAATTATTATATCTGCATTTTGGGGTGGCGTTATTACAAAATTGGGATGCCTAGTGCCTTTTTATGCATATATGGTTCTTTTGAATTTGTATTTGGATGATTCGTCTGATTTTAATACAAGCGAGGATGGAAGAAAAAAAGGAAAATCGGTTTCTTCGTTTTGGACAATTTCTTATGTTTTTTCTTTTTTATCGTCTATCGTTTTTGCCTTTTGTGTTGGCCGTGAATCGGTTTTTTACGTGCAATCTTGTGTTGCTCTTGTAAATATTTTTGTTTCAGTGCCCATTCTTGTACTGTTTTGCAGTGATCATGAATCTAGGTATGCAGGCCCATTCTTATATTAAAAAGATGTTCCTTAAATGATCGATAGTCTTTGGCCATGGTTTATATTTGAACCATGGCTAGTTTGTTGGTTGAATCTTATAGGGGCTCGTTATGAGCCGAGGTAAAACAAAAAAAATGTTCTGTCCGGAATGCGGCGAAGCCTACAATTTCACTGAGCCCCACTGCCCTTGGTGCGGGGCGCCAAAGCCGCATAAAGAGTCTTCAAACGAAAAAGAAGATATTGTCGAGGAAGAAAAAATCCCGCTCAAGGCCCGACTGTATTCCAAGCGTTACGTCGCAGTGCTTATTTTGTTCATCATCGGAATAATATGCATTACCGTAATTGCGAGAGATGCATTTATTGCTGAGATACAGGACAAGTTTGAATTTAATTCCAATTACTTCATTGCATTCGTTTTCTTATTAAGCCTTCCCTTTTTAGGGGTCTTGGGTTATATGTACGACAGCGAGCAAAAAAAGAATCCCCGGGAGGATTCTAAAAACGATCTAGTTTCTATGAATAAAACAATGTGGAATTTCTATTATAAAGCTCCATTTAAGTACGGTCACCGTTGTATAAAAGAGCGCAACTACAAGGGCCTAGTTCTTTTTGCGGCATTCATCGCAGCACTTGCATTTATATTTATCTAAGCCTATTTATATTTTCGGCTATAGTTCTCGAAGACGATATTCACGTTAAAATACTCATTCCGCTCATTGCCTTCGGAATCGACGACTTCCATGAGGTCGCAAGTATTGTCGCCATCGCTTACCGTCTGCTGGCGTTTGAGTTTCCAGCCCATTATCCGCATCACGAAATATTCCTCCTCGACATCGATAACAATCCTCCCTTCCCGGCAATTCTTTCCGGAACCGCTTTGCCCGATAGAGCGCAAGAGCCCGAGTTCAATATCGAGATGGCGTTTTGACTCGACAGAGTCCCCCAGCGCCTCCGACGCCCACGAAAGCATCTTGTGCGCCGTCATGTTGAGGTAATTTATGTCTAGAATGGACTTGGCCAGTTTCTTGACCTTTGCGTAATCTTTATCGCTAGCAGCGGCATTCATTTTTTTGTTCATTTCGTCAATCTTGCTCT
The DNA here is from genome assembly GCA_902762305.1 of Fibrobacter succinogenes. Classification (GTDB taxonomy): domain Bacteria; phylum Fibrobacterota; class Fibrobacteria; order Fibrobacterales; family Fibrobacteraceae; genus Fibrobacter; species Fibrobacter succinogenes_I. The sequence goes on from CACWNW010000002.1 coordinate 19,109, forward strand.
GTTTGCGTTTCACGTACCAAGACGTCCGAGCGCAATTCTGGCGAAGAGCGGCATAGTCCACAGCCGTCTCCCCAGCCTTTACTTTGTTCAGAATGCCAGAACATGTCTTTTCGTATTCGTCCGCATAGGACGTTGCAGCCCAAAACAGGGCTGCAATAAGTGTCAGGGCTAGGAGTTTCATGGGGGCCTCCTTTTTTGAGGAAGGTAGTTATTTACACCGCTCCAAGACCACACTTTCCATAATCCAAGTCGTAATATTACGCGCCTTCCACGACTAGGCAATACTTCACTGGATCCTTCGCTCCGCTCAGGATGACACATACATTTTCCACCCACATTTTCCATACTAGTAACTAGTAACTAGTAACTAATAACTATATTTTGCGCCACTATGAGTATTTCTATCCCTCAGCTGCCCAAGGGCACGCGCGATTTTTACCCGGAAGCGCAACGCATCCAGAACTACATTTTCGATACCTGGCGCAGTGTCGCCGAAGGAGCTTTACACAGGCAAGTCCGGCGAAGAAATCGTAAGCCAGCTCTACAACTTCAAGGACAAGGGCGACCGCGAAATCGCGCTCCGCCCCGAAATGACCCCGACACTCGCCCGCCTCGTCATCCAGAAGGCCCGCGAACTGAAGAAGCCCTTCAAGTGGTTCAGCATGCCGCGCCTTTTCCGCTACGAGAAGGCTCAGAAGGGCCGCCTGCGCGAGTTCTTCCAGCTGAACATGGACATCATCGGCACCGAGAGCATCTACGCCGAAGCCGATCTGCTCGCCTCCATCGCAACGATGCTGCGCAAGTTCGGCCTAAAGGACGGCGAATTCGCAATTGGCGTCTCTAGCCGCAAGCTTTTGGCCACCTACCTCGAAGAAATCGGCGCCCCGAACCCGGCGCTTGTGTACCCGGTGCTTGACCGCCGCCTGAAAATCGGCCCCGAAGCCTTTGCGAAGGCGCTTGCCGATGCCGGCCTCACCGAAGAACAGGTGAAGAAACTCGACGACTTCATGAGCTGCAAGAGCATCGAAGAAGTCAAGACCAAGGTGCATAGCGAAAACGCTACCGCCGCCCTCGCCGAAATCGAAGACCTGTTCGCAACGCTTACCGCCGCAGGTTACGGCGAATGCGTGAATCTCGACCTCTCCATCGTGCGCGGCCTCGCCTACTACACGGGCATCGTTTTCGAAGTATTCGACAAGGGCAAATCCATGCGCGCCATCGCCGGCGGTGGCCGTTACGACAGCCTCACCGAAAAGCTCGGCGGCGAACGCATCCCGGGCGTGGGCTTTGGCATGGGCGACGTGGTCCTCGCAGACCTCCTCGCCGAGCACAACCTGCTGCCGAGCCCCAAGCAGAGCGTCGACTTCTACATCGCAAGCTTCACGAACGACATGAAGAAGGTCTTCGAGACCGCCCAGATATTCCGCGACACGAAGTTCGGCAACTGCTCCGTCTCGCACCCGCTCGCCCCCATGAAGATGGGCAAGCAGCTCGACCAGGCGAACTACCAGGGCGCAAAGATTGTCGTCTATGTGGACGGCTCCAAGGCCGCTGCGGGCGAATTCGAGTACAAGGACATGCGCGTGGGCGAAATGCTCGTGGGCAGCCCCGAAGCAATTGTAGAACGCAGCAAGATGGTTATTGAATCTAAGAACGCATAAGGAGATCCCCGGTAGATCCTATCGCCACTACGTGGCTCCAGGATGACAGGGGAAAAAATTCATGACGCCTTTCAAATCATTTCTCAGCATATTAAGCCTTTTCGTCGTACTCGGCCTCATGGCATGGTTCTACCCGGCAAGCGGGATTACCATCGCCGACACGACATTCAGGTTCCCCGCACTCACCGACATCTTCGAGAAAGAGGACCCGAACGCCGTAGCCGAAGACGACAATGCGGAAACCGACCCGCAGAAGGCTATCGAGCAAATGATGGCGGCCACGCAGGCCAAAGAATTCGCGAAGTTCTCCGACTCGCTGAAGTTCTACGAAGATTTCTTCCAGAACGGGCGCAACAGATTCGACCTCCCGAACAACGACCCCACATGGTTTGACCGCTTGTTCCTCCACCTGGAACTCGCGAAGATCGATTCGAACACCGTGCACATCGTCCACTACGGCGACTCGCAGCTCGAAGAAGACCGCATATCGGCCACCATCCGCGAAGACCTGCAGAAGGAATTCGGCGGCGGCGGGCCGGGCATGCTCCCCGCGGTGCTGAACATCCCGTCGCAGACGACGAGCGTGTGGAACAACGGCGACCTCACCCGCTTCATCATGTTCGGTACCGAAGAAGACCGTGCCGACCACAACCGCTACGGGCCGCTCGCGCAGGTGAGCAAGCTCGAAGGCAGCGCCGTCATCGGCATCAAGAAGCGCGAAGACAAGGACGGCAAGTTCACGCACGTGGGCGGCTACGGAATCATCAAGGTACTCGCCAGCAAGCGCGGGAACCTCAGGGCAAGGCTTGCATACGAATCGACCATTATCGAGAACGAAGGCACCGAGAAGGAAAAGCGCAAGAAGAAATTCGTAGACGCTCCCGCACCCACCGACGAGAAGTTCAACAAGCTCCGCGTGTTCACGTGGAAGCTCCCCGACACCACGTCGAACGCAAAGGTCAACCTCTCCGGCAACGCAGAAATCTACTCCATCTCGGTCGACGGGCCCTACGGTGTCGCAGTCGACAACGTCGCCATGCGTGGCAGCTCGGGTACGGTGTTCACCCGCATGGACAAGGAACTCCTGGCGGAATCCTTCAAGGTAATGAACGCCCGCCTTATCATCATGGAATACGGCGGAAACCTGGTCCCGAGCCTCAACAAGAGCAACCTCGAATACACGCGCAAGCTCATCACGAAACAGATCCAGACCGTCCAGAACGCGAACCCTGATGCCGACATCCTGTTCATCGGGCCCGCCGACATGGCCAAGCAGATGGACGGCAAAATCAAGAGCTACCCCGGACTGGAGCTCACCATCCAGATGCTCCGCGAAATCGCGCTCGAGAACGGGCTTGCCTACTGGGACATGTTCCGCGTGATGGGCGGAGAAGGTTCCATGCGCAAGTGGGTCAAGCAGTCCCCGCCGCTCGCCGGAGCCGACTACATCCATTTCAGCCGCAGGGGTGCTGCCTACATGGGTGAGCTATTCTGCAACGCACTGCGCATGCACTACGACTTCTTCAAGTTTCGCGACAGGCACAAGATCGATGATGCGAAGTTGAAGGAAATAAGCAAGTGGTACAAGGAAAACAAGGCCGAAAAGCCCGCCGAAGCGGCCCCACAGGCGGAGGCTGATCAATGACAAGATTTTCGCGCATATTCGGTTCCATAGTCGGGATTCTCGCTACCGCGCTGTTCGCCGCTCCGCCGGTTTCCAACCCCACGGGCTACGTCATCGATTTTTCGAAATACGAGTTCATTGACTCCACGCTCAACCTCATCCAGTTCCCGAGCGGCAAGGATTCATTCGAACCATTCTACCAGAAGATGGATTCCCTTGTTTTCGAAAACAAGGGACAGGTGCGGATTATGCATATCGGCGGTTCGCACATCCAGGCGGATGTCATTTCGGGCCGCATCCGCGAACACCTCGTAAAGGAATACCCGGGTTCATCCGCCGGTCGCGGTTTCGTGTTCCCGTACTCCGCCGCCCGCACGAACACGCCTTCCAGCTACGGCTCGCAATACAAGGGCATCTGGGACATGAGCAAGAACGTGCTCCGCGAAGTGAAGAAACCGCTCGGACTTTTGGGCATCGCCGTCAGTACAAGCGACCCGCGAGCCGAATTCAGCCTCCTGCTCGACAAGTACAATTCCTCCCCGATTTACGAAGAAACTAAGTTCCGCCTCTTCGGGTACAGCGACAGCAACAACGTCGTCCCTGTACTCGTAGTCGACTCGGTAGATATCAAGGGTGTGCTCGACACCGCCACGCAGAGCTATGTGTTCAAGAGCCCCCGCCCGATAGACACGCTGACATTCGCCTTCCGCTGGGCAGACACTACACTCCAGGCAAAGGTCGCGCAGTACATCATCGATTCACTTGTACAGGATTCCATCTACCGTGCTAACCTCGACACTACGGAAATCGATTCCACTACCGGAAAGGATTCCGCAGCAAACAAGAACGCTGCCGTAAAAGAAAATGTCGAAGCTTCCGCAGATTCCATGTTCCAGGGAGACTGCGACATTCTGGATACTGCATGCCTCGAACGCGTCGAAGTACAGAACGGCCTGATGGCGGCATGCGCCCTGCTCGATACTGCAAAGGCTCCCGTAGATTCCGCACAGAAGGCCGTTTGCGATTCGCTTATCGAACTTTCGAAAACGATGTCGGCGGTCCGCCCGAGGTTCACGCTCACCGGAGTCCTCTCCGAATCCGATTACCCGGGAATAATCTACACGAACGTGGGCATAAACGGGGCACGCGTTGCGCACTATTTTGAAGACATTTGTCCGCTTTTCGAAAAAGAGCTCGCATTCGTCAAGCCCGACCTCGTGATATTTGCTATCGGCGTAAACGACGCCAACGTCGAAAAATTTGACGACAAGGCGTTCCGTGCCAACTACGACACGCTCATCCAGCGCATAAAGCGCGTTAACCCGAATACAGCCTTCGTATTCGAGACGAACAACGACATGTTCCGCAAGGTGCGCAAGCGCCGCTACGTGCAACACCCCGTAGGCGAACAGGCCCGCAAAGCGTTCTTCAAGCTCGCCGAAAAGTACAAGGCGGGTATCTGGGACAAGTTCTCCCTGATGGGAGGCTTGGGTTCCATGGCCAAGTGGGAAAAGGCGAACCTCGCAAAGAAAGACAAGGTGCATTTCAACCAGGCGGGCTACCACCTGCTCGGCGACATGTTCTACAGGGCGCTCATCGATTCGTACCAGGAACACATCGCGAACCTGCCAGCACTCGAACCCACACCGAAGAAGGTGGAGGATAAACCTAAGAAATAGGAGATCCCCGGCCAAGCCGGGGATGACAACAATCATCAAGTTTTGCCCCCCCTCTAAAACAAATGCTTGACTACTTAATACCCTACCTCACCCGCACGTTTGCATTCGACCAGAATAGCCCGCTCCTATTTACGCAATTCTACTTCTGGGGATTCTTCGCAGTCGTCTTCGCCATCTTCTCGCTCGTCCACAGGAAGCTTTTGCTCCGTAACGCATTCCTCTTTGCGACAAGCCTGTTCTTCTACTACAAGACGAGCGGAAGCTATGTATGCATTCTCATCTTCTGCGTCATCGCGAACTTCTTCATAGGCAAGTGGATTGAAAAAGCGCAGGTGCAGTGGAAAAAGAAGTTCCTGATGATTATCATCGTCATCATCGACCTTCTCGTTCTGTGCTACTACAAGTATTCCTACTTCTTCCTCGACGCCCTCTACGACTTTACCGGCATCGAACTGCACGTGTACAACTTCTTTGCCGCGGCAAGCAACAAGATGTTCGGCACGCACTCGCTGGTCGATACCATCATCCTGCCCGTGGGCATCTCGTTCTTCACGTTCCAGGCCATCAGCTACTGCATCGACATCTACCGCGGGAAAATCAAGGCCGTCAAGAACATCCTCGACTTCGGTTTCTACCTCTCGTTCTTCCCGCAGCTCGTGGCAGGCCCCATCGTTCGCGCCGACAAGTTCGTCCCGCAGCTCTACAAGCCCTACTTTTTGCCCCGCCGCGCCTTCGGGATGGCCGTATTCTGGATCCTGAACGGGCTCGGCAAGAAGATTATCCTGAGCGACTACCTCGCAACAAACTTCGTGGACCGCGTGTTCGACCAGCCGCTGCTCTACACCGGCCTCGAAAACCTCATCGCGCTCTTCGCCTACTCCCTGCAAGTGTACGCCGACTTCTCGGGCTATACCGACATCGCCATCGGCGTCGCGCTCCTCATGGGTTTCCGCCTGCCGCAGAACTTCAACAGCCCCTACAAGGCGCTCTCCCCCACGGAATTCTGGCGCCGTTGGCACATATCCCTTTCGAGCTGGTGGCGCGACTACCTGTACATCCCGCTGGGCGGCAACCGCGGAGCCTCCATCGGCACGTTCTTCTGGATGGGCTTCCTGAGCCTTGTCGCCATCATGCTTTCGGGTAGCGTGTGGGTCGCCATCGCGCTCGTCGCATTGTTCCTCTACATTTCCATCTACGCCTACTTCAAGCCGGATTCCCGCAAGTTCATCACCACGAACATGAACGCCATGGCAACCCAGATCGTGGGCGGCTGGTGGCACGGTGCAAGCTGGAACTTCATCATCTGGGGCGGCCTCAACGGATTCGGCCAGGTGTTCAACAAGATCTGGGTCAAGCGGAGCCGCACATTCCGCGCGACAGCAGCCTTCTTGCTTTTTGCCGCAAGCACAATCATCTACAAGCAGTTCCACCTGCCCATCTGCGCGATTACCGCCGTATGGTTCGGCGTACTGTTCATCGGCATCTACTCCGTGATGATTTTCCGCCTGTTCAGCGACAAGACCTACCACTGGCTCTACGTGGCATGGAACGTGACGCTCACCTTCGTGTTCATCACATTTACGCGACTCTTCTTCCGCGCGGGTTCAAACCTCGACCCCGCCGAAGCGAACGAAGTCGCCTGGAATACGGCCAAGAACATGGTGAACCAGATGGGAACCGCCTGGAAGTGGGATACGCTCGGCACCATCGCCTGGGAACACATCAACATCATCCTCGTGTTCATCGCGGGCATGCTCATCCACTGGATCCCGAAAAAGTTCAAGAGCCGCTACCGCATCATGTTCGCATCGCAGCCCATACCGCTGATGGTGCTTTCCACGGCGTTCATCATCTTCTTGATTTACCAGTTCATGAGCGCGGATAGTTGCCCGTTCATCTACTTCCAGTTCTAGCAACCTACATGCAAAAAGCGGCGCCTTACGGCACCGCTTTTTCAAATATCAGGACAGACAGCTAATCCGCATCTGCCGGCTTAATCGGCAGGGGCGCGAACGGAGGGTCCAGTTCGATACTGATGGGGCAATGGTCCGAGCCCATCACCGTCGGGTGGATTTCGGAACTCACGACATTCTGCATGAGCGTCTCGTCCACAAACGCATAATCCAGGCGCCACCCCACGTTACGGGCACGGGCTCCGCCGCGGTTGCTCCACCAGGAATAGGCTTCGCGCGTATCGGGGTGCAGGGTACGGAACGTATCCACGAAACCGCAGTCCACATACTTGTCCATCCAGGCGCGTTCAATCGGCAAGAATCCGCTCACGTTCTCGTTTTCTTCGGGACGGGCGATATCAATCGCCTTGTGGCAGGTATTGTAGTCACCCACGGTCAGCACGTGCTTGCCGTCCTTGACCCAGCGCATCGAATTTTCGAGGAACGCATCGTAGAAGCGCAACTTGTAGTCCAGGCGGTCGTCGCCGGAGCCACCGTTCGGGAAATAGATGGAATTCAGGACCCAGTCGGGGAACACGAGCTGGAGCACACGGCCCTCCTCGTCGAATTCCTCGATGTCAAAACCATAGTTCACGGCATCCGGTTCTATCTGCGAGAATACGGCCACACCGCTGTAGCCCTTCTTGCGCTTGCACGAATTCCAGAACGTGTAGTAGCCGTCCGGAACTTGCAGGCCGTCGGCCTGTTCTTCTTCGGCACGCACCTCCTGCAGGCACAGGATATCGGGAGCAGTCGCCTTGAACCAGTCTCCGAAACCCTTCTTTAGCGCAGAACGGATTCCATTCACGTTCCAACTGTAAATATTCATCTTATACCGTTTACCCAATCCTTTCGGAATAAAAATAGGTTTTTATTTTGTCTGGTAAAGACATGTCCCCTAAAAAAATGGAAACGCCCTCCTGAAAACCGCACTTTTGTAACTTTTTATTTTCAATTTTATCATATCCAAACATCCTTGAACACCCCTCAACGAAATTTTTTTTATAAAAATCAGAAAAAAAAAGTTTTTAGGGGCAGATAATTTATATTTATGACATGAAATCTATACTTCCCGCCATCAAGCTGACCACCCTTCTCGCCTCATTGACCCTGTTTGCCGGCTGCGCTGGATCTTCCAATGGCGGTGACGAATACGAGGTCCCCACGAACCTGCCTCCCATCTGCCGCGATATCGACTTCGCCGAGAACCCGGATATGCGCGAAATGTGCGGAGTCCGCAAGGCTCACAACAAGGCGTACAAGAACATCCCGCAACAGCGCTACCTCATCAAGCCTAGCGAGACGACGATTGTCAAGACGAATGGCAAGCTGGAACTCCGTTTCCAGAATTCCCTCCCCATCGACCTGGAAGGGCCCATCGTGAACGAGCTCCTTTTCAACAACGAAAAGCGCCTCGAAAAGATCAAGAACACTTACGACTACCACGAAATCTACTACAACAAGGGCTCCAAGGAACGAATCCGCGTCTTCAAGATGGGCATCCCGACCGACCTCGGCGGTACGTACTACTTCTGCTTCCGCGTCCCCGAAAAGAAGGGTAACGCCAGAACACGAAGCAAGGCGATGGGTACAAACATCGAACTCATGGAATGCTCCGATTTCGAATCGATTATCCAGTCGGAAAAAGACGAAAAGAGCCGTTAACGCTAACGACGAACGAAAATGGAGCCGCCTAACACGCGGCTTCTTTTTTTTCTAGATTTTGTCGCGGTATTGACGTGACAACAGAAAGCAAGTACATACATAACGCGCTCAAGCAGGTCCACCTCAAGGCGGCCTGTTCCGGCGTGCAGGGATTCTCCATTTCGGGGCTAGCGACGTACATGCAGTTCCCCGAGCTGAACTTCTGCGTCGACATGGGAGAATGCCCGCTGTCGGCAACGCCCCTCGACCATGTGTTCCTCACGCATGCGCATGGCGACCATGCCCGCTGTCTCATGCGCCACCACAGCCTGCGAAAGATGATGGGCGTGGAACGCGACAGCATCTACTACATACCCGAGGCCATCTGCGATGGCGCCAGAAACTGGATAAAGGCCGAAGCGCTTTTCGAAGGCGTGAGCGAAGCCAAGTTCCAGTACCCCGAAATCGTCCCCGTAAGGGCGGGCGAAAGAATTGCGCTCGCCTACCGCAAGGACCTCGTGCTCGAACCGTTCTGCGTGAAGCATTCCGTATACGCGATGGGCGCGACGCTCCTTCTGCACAAGAAGAAGCTGAAAGATGAATTCCTGGGCAAGAGCGCCGACGAAATCATCAAGCTCAGGCAAGACGGCGTAGAGATTACGCGCGAGGTGTTCGAGCCGCTGTTGAGTTTCACGGGAGACTGCCTCGGCGAAAGCCTGCTCGAAAACAAGAGTATCTTCCAGTCGAAGGTGCTCGTCACCGAATGCACGTTCATCGCCCCCGAAGACGAGCCCATGAGCCGCAAGAAAGGCCACACGCATCTAGACCACATCGTGCGCGCGCTGAACGAACTTGGGGACGAAGTCAAGTGCGAACAGATTATCCTGAGCCACTTCTCAATGAAATACTCCGAGAAATACATCCAGGAATCACTCAAGAAGGCCATCCCCGAAAAATTCAAAGAAAAGGTAGTGGCGTTTATTTAATTGATAATTGATGATTGATAATTGATGATTAATATGAAAGAAGACGAAATCAAAAAGAATGTAGAAGAAGTTGCAGAAGATGCAGGCGAAAAGCAGGTCGTCATCCCGGAATTTTACCGCGATTTGAAGGCCGACCCCGAACAGAAGGGACTCTGGCATTACGTGTTCCGCACCAACGGCGACCGCAAGCCCATCAAGACGGCAGACGGCAAGCCGCACACGCTCGACTTCAACTGGAAAGACATGTTCCCGAGCGAAAACGGCCACATCGAAGTGGAAATCGGTAGCGGCAAGGGCAACTTCATGACGGACTACGCCGAGAAGCACCCCGACTACTTCATCATGGGTAGCGAATGGGACTATACCTGGGCAGCATTTGCCGTCGAACGCATGACCAAGCGCGGCGTAATCGAGCAGGGCAATGCCGCCATGCTCCGCGGGGACGTGTTCTACTTCTTGCGCGACTGCGTGAAGAGCAATACCGTCGACGCCTTCCACATGTATTTTCCGGACCCGTGGCCCAAGGAACGCCACCACAAGAACAGGCTCCTGCGCCCCGACTTCCTCACCGAAGTCGCCCGCAGCCTCAAGCCCGGCAAGCGCATATTCTACTGGGGTACCGACCACAAGGAATACAACGAGATTGCGCTCGAGACCTTCGACGCCTTCCCCACTTGCAAGGTCATTGTACGCAACACGGCCGAGCCCACCGAGGGCATCACGACCGGTTTCGAACGCAAGTACCGGAAGGAAGGCCGCCCGATTTACAGGAGCGTGATTGAATTCGAAAAGTAAAGTGTCTATTTTTGACACTCAGGATTTGCTAATTTTCTTACCATGTTAAAGCAGCTTTCCATAGATTCGTTCGCGCTCATTTCGCACGCAGATGTTCCCTTCCACGAGGGCTTTACCGCCATTACCGGCGAAACCGGCGCCGGCAAGTCCGTACTCCTCAAGGCGCTCCGTATGGTCTGCGGCGACAAGGCGCAGGCATCGATGGTCCGTACCGGCGAAGAAAAGGCCGTCATCGAGGGCATTTTCGACATCAGCAACGAGCCGAAGGTCAAGCAGATTCTCGATGACATGGGCATCGACAGCGACGACGAACTCGTAATCCGTCGCGAAATCCTCGAAAACGGCAAGGGACGCACCCGCGTGGGCGGAAGCGTCGTGAACCTCGCCGACTTGCAGAACCTGGGCGAGCACCTGATACAGATGCACGGCCAGAGCGAACAGATTCTGCTCCGCGATACGCGCACGCACGCCCAGATGCTCGACGACTATGCCGGCAACGCAAGCCTCCTCGCGGAATATGCCGCATCGTGGGACGCCTGGAACAGCATCCTCGACCAAATCGAAGGAACAAAGAGCAAGGCGACCGAGCTTGCCGCCCAGAAGGACTTTCTCAAATTCCAGTTCGACGAGCTTTCGAAAGCCGCCCTCCGCGAAGGCGAAGAAGAAGAACTCGAAGAGAAGGTCAACATAGCGAGCAAGGGCGAAACGGAACGCCACTGCATCAACGATATTCAAGGACTGCTCGGCGGCGACAACGGCCTCTTGGATCAGGTACAGATTCTGCAGGCGAAGATGCGCACGCTCGCCTCGCGCATCCCGCACTACGAAGACACGCTGAACGCGCTTACCGAAGTCGCCGACCCGTTCGAAAGCATCTGCAAGGACTTGCTCAGGCTTTCGCCCGCGAAATCGCTCTCGCCCGCCGAGATCGACCGCGCCAACGCGCGCATCGCTGCCATCCAGAAACTCAAGCGCAAGTACCGCACCGATGTCGCGGGCCTTATCGCGCTTGCCGAACAGCGCAGGCAGGAACTCGAAAGCCTCGAGAATCTCGATGCCGACATCGAGGAACTCTCCCGCCAGATGGAAAAGCACAAAGCAGCAATGGAACTTGCAGCAAAGCGCCTTACCGAAAAGCGCGCCGAAGCCGCCCTCCGGTTCGACAGCGCCGTACAGGGGATGCTGCGCACCCTCGGGATGCCGAAGGCTATCTTCAAGACGAGCGTCGAGAAGGCGAACTATTCTGCCAACGGAGCCGACAAGATTGAATTTACGCTGGCGCCGAACCCTGGTGAAGGCGCCAAGAGCCTGCAGAAGGCGGTTTCTGGCGGTGAACTTTCCCGCGTGCTCCTTGCCATCAAGAGTGTCATGGCAGAACTCGACAAGGTTCCGCTCCTCATTTTCGATGAAGTCGATTCCGGCATCAGCGGCGAAGTCGGCAACAGCATCGGTGAAGCCCTCAAGAATCTGGGCAAGCACCACCAGGTGCTCACCATCACCCACCTGCACCAGGTCGCCAGCCGGGCGAAGAACCAGCTTTCTGTAAGCAAGCAGGTCGTAGACGATCGTACCTACACGTCCGTCAAGGAACTTGACAACGACGGACGCATTGAGGAACTGGTCCGCATGCTGGGAGACAATTCAGCAACCGTGCGCGAGCACGCCAAGCAACTTTTGGAGAAAAACCAATGACCGAAAACACATCCGATGTCCGATTCAGATCGCGCGTTTGGAGCGTCCTCAGGGCACTCGTTTTCGTATGCGTTATAATCTTCATATGGAACGGCATGGCAAAAACCGCCTGTGCGTTCGTGGCAATTGCCCTTGTAATGGGCTGGGTGAACCTCTACCAGCTCCGTAGCCAAGAAATCGAGAAGCCCTATTACAGGCTATGGCTGAACGTAATCGACGGTGCACTATCCTTCGTGGTCATGACGAGCATCTTTGTGCGCGACCTTTTGCAGAATGAACAGGTCGAAAAGTTGCTCGCCGTCGGCTGCGTGTTCCTGCTCGCGCGACTGATTGCGCACACGCTGTTCTCGCTCGGGGTGCTGCGCGAAGGCAAGTCCCTGCCGCGCAAGAGGCGCTGGAGCAAGCTCGCGAACATTTCCATCACCATCACGATGGGCGTGTACCTGCTGAACCTCGAGGACTACCAGCAGATTTCGATGGTCACCTCCATCCTGCTCATCCTCGCCTCTACTGTCGCGTACGCCTACTGGTACTACCGCGACCCCGCCCACCGCAAGCCGCTTTCCCTCGCATCGCAGCTCACCATGAGCCGCATCGTTCTCACTCCGTTCTTCCTCTGGGTATTCTTCTACGATAACGACCTGGACTACAGCAACAACAGCATCGTATTCAAGAGCCTTGCGCTCATCATGGTACTCGGGTTCATGCTCACAGACTTCCTCGACGGAAAACTCGCCCGCAAGATGGGCGAAGTGAGCACGCTCGGCAAGTACCTCGACCCGTTCAGCGACAAGATTTCGAACATGACAATATTCATGTGCTTCATCGCCACAGGGTATGCCCCCGTGTGGATGGTGGCGCTCATCTACTTCCGCGAATCTAGCGTCGAGACGCTCCGTACGCTCGCAGCAAGTGAAGGTCTCATCATGCCTGCACGCCGTAGCGGCAAGTGGAAGACAGCCCTCCAGGGAATCGGCATCGTCGCCATTCTCCTCGGCGCCATCGACCCCGTGCGAGCACTCATCCCGGGATTCGACAGCATCTGGGACGTGTTCCCGATGGCAGTCATGGGTGTAATCACAGCTATCACGATCATCAGCGGCGTGGACTACTTCGTCGCAAGCAAGCACATCCTCAAGAAGTTCGTTTAAAAACAGCGGCCTTCGCAGTAGCATGCAAACGAAATCGCCTTTTTTTGCTAAAAAAAGCACTCCCCCTTGACAAATCAGGCTCAAATTTCTATATATGGAGCCAACCTCGACGCGGGGTGGAGCAGTTGGTAGCTCGTCGGGCTCATAACCCGAAGGTCGCAGCGTTCAAGTCCTGCCCCCGCTACTAAAAGATCCGGTTCAAAGCCGGATTTTTCTTTTTTATATTTGCAAGCAATGTTTCTAGAACTCCTCAAGATGACCCGCCCCAAGAACATCGTGATTGCGATAATCACGCTCGTGGTCGGGTATATGCTACTCGGGTTTCCCCATTCGCTTTTTCCGCCAGACGACTGCATTTCCGACTGGGATTGGATCGGCTGGTCTACCGTTATAGTGGAAGCGTTCGGGTTCGCATTCGCCATCGGGTTTGCGAACATCCAGAACGATATCCTCGACCTCGAAAGCGACAAGTTGAACCGCCCGGAACGCCCGCTCGTAACCGGGAAGGTCTCGGTAAAGGCCGCACGCATAACCTGGATAGTCCTGTTCGTGCTGATGCTCCTCTGCGGACTCGGAGATTCAAACTCGTCCTCTCCGTTTGAATACTTTCCGCTCGGTTTCTTCTTTTTACTCGGGGTGCTCCTGATAGCCTACAACAAGTGGCTCAAGCATATCCCGCTTTTGAAAAACATGACAGTCGCGTTCCTGTGCACGACACCCCTGCTCTACGCCCTGATGGATTATCACATTCTATCCAATCTCATCCTACCAGGAAACGACTACGCACAAGAACACATCTGGGCGATTATCCCCGCCATCCCCTTCGCATTCTTGCTCACGACCGCACGTGAAATCTACAAGGATCTAGAAGACGAAACCGGAGACCTGAAGGCCGGCATCATGACGTTCCCGCTTATCGCAGGCTCGGCGACCGCCCGCAGGCTAGCAGGCGCCATTATCGCCTTCACCTGGATTTCGCTCCCGCTCCCGGTGTTCTACATGGACAAGGTGTTCGGGCACAACTACCCGCCGCTGTTCCTGATTATCACAGGCATAACGCTCACGCCGATATTCGCCTACGTGCTCGTGCAGGCGCGCAAGGGCCAATACAGGAAATCGCAATCCGCTGTGAAGATTGCGATGTTCGCGGGCCTCATCGCCCTTATCGTGTGTTGCTAAAAAACAATCTGCGTCAATGCAAGGCGCAGGCTATAACACCTGGTCGAACGTCCACTTCACGTGGTCGGCCATGAAGTCGTGCGCATCGAATACGAGACCGAACTGGTCCTTGATTTTCTGCACGTCGAAGAGCATCGGGTCGTCGCCCCAGCCGAGGTCGGTTTCCACAATTTTCGATTTGGACTCCGGGCGGAGCGCAAGCATCATCTGGGCGATTTCCTTCCAGCTAATCCACACGGAGCCGAGCCCGAGGAAGATTTCCTCGTTCTTGTCGGATTCCAGGACCTTCATGTAGAGTTCGGCCTGCTGGCTCGCATGGATAAACTGCGTGCCGTCGTTCTTGACAATCTGGATATCACGGTTTTCCTTCACGGCCTGCGCCATCTCGAAGAACCTGCGGTCGGGCTGCGAACAGCCGTCAGGGAACGCGGGATTGCCGAAGGTATAGCCCGGGCGGATGATGTTGCGTTGCATCGTCACTTCGGGGAAATTCTTGCCGTAACCGTGGCGGAACCCGAGGACAAACGCCTCTCCGGCAGCCTTCGTGGCACCGTAAAGGTCCATCGGGAGGTTGCTCGTGACTTCGCGCATGGACGGGCGCATGCGGCCCATCGCCGCAGTGCTGCTTGTCATGATAAACTTCTTGCAACCGGCACGTGCCGCCATTTCCAGCAGCATGACTGTCGCACGGGTGTCGTTCATGAGCATGGTGCTCGGAGTCTCGCCCCAGCCAAGTGCGATGTGGATACAGGCGTCACAGCCCTTGAGCCCTTCGCCCATCTTCTCGAAATCCGTGAGTGATGCCTGGACAAAGTTGACATTGGGGTTGACACAAAGGGACGGGACCTTATTCGGATGCCTTGTCGCGACAACCACCTCATGCCCCTTCTCGAGGAGGGCCTTGACCACATAATGCCCGATGAATCCTGTACCGCCTGTAATGAAAACTCGCATAAAAATCTCACCTTTGAGCTAGGGAAATAATCTCCTTTATTCTTGTCCTATAAATATAAATTCCTTTATGCAAATAGTAACGAACTTTTTGTGCAAAAATCATACAAATTGCATAGACAGGATTTATGCGTTTTTGTAGATTTATGCATAGAGAACATAAACCCGTTTTTTCAGTACTTGGGGATGGTCAAAAATGCGACATTCTTTTCGGTATTGAAAACACTAAGGAGCCTAACAATGGCACATTATCTTTTTACCTCTGAATCCGTGTCGAAAGGGCACCCGGACAAGGTTGCCGACCAGATTTCCGATTCCATCCTCGACGCCTGCCTCGCGCAGGACCCGAAGAGCCGCGTCGCCTGCGAAACGCTCGTGAATACCGGCCTCGTAGTCATTTCCGGCGAAATCACCACCAAGGCCGTTGTCGATTTCCAGGAAGTCGCCCGCAACACCATCAAGAATATTGGTTACGTGAACCCTGACCTCCAGTTCGACTACAAGGGATGCGCTGTGCTCGTCGCCATGGACAAGCAGTCCCCGGACATTGCCCAGGGCGTTGACGCCAAGGCCGCCGAAGGCAAGGAAGACGACAAGCAGGGTGCCGGTGACCAGGGCATGATGTTCGGCTACGCCGTGAACGAGACGCCGGAACTGATGCCGCTGCCGATCAGCCTCGCCCACAAGCTCATGGAAAAGATCCAGGAACTCCGCGAAACGGGCAAGATCAAGTGGCTGCGCCCGGATGCCAAGTCCCAGGTGACCGTGGAATACGACGAGAACGACAAGCCCGTGCGCGTCGACACCGTCGTCATCTCCACCCAGCACGACGACAAGGTGAACGGCAAGGAACTCAAGCACTCCGTGATTGAAAAGGAAATCATCGAGAAGCTCATCAAGAAGGTCATCCCGGCCAAGCTTTTGGACAAGAAGACCCGTTACCTCGTGAACCCGACCGGCAAGTTCGTTGTCGGCGGCCCACACGGCGACTGTGGCCTTACCGGCCGTAAAATCATCGTCGACACCTACGGCGGCATGGGTCGTCATGGCGGTGGCGCGTTCAGCGGCAAGGACCCCTCCAAGGTCGACCGCAGCGCAGCTTACGCCGCCCGCTACGTGGCCAAGAACATCGTGGCTGCCGGCCTCGCCTACCGCTGCGAAGTCCAGCTCGCCTACGCCATCGGTTACTCCAAGCCCGTGTCCGTGCTCGTGAATACCTTCGGTACCGGCAAGATCGACGACCGCAAGATTGAAGAAATCGTCGCGAAAAACTTCGACCTCTCTCCGGCCGGCATCGAGAAGATGCTCGACTTGAGAAAGCCCGGCTACGTGCAGACTGCCGCCCTCGGCCACTTCGGCCGCACGGGAGCCCGCTTCACGTGGGAAAAGACCGACAAGGCCGAGGCTCTTAAAAAAGCCGCTCGGCTCTAATGCTGGCAAAGAACCTCCGGCAAAGCCTCGCATTTTCGGGCAAATTTTAGCTGTTTTGGCTGACCAAAACAGCTTTTTTTGTGTTTTAGTCAGCCAAAAAACGAACGGCCCGCCTTGCGGCCCCCAAAAAGCGGTTTCCCGCGGCTATTCCGCATTTAATTTGTATGCAAAATGACTGACTAGAATGCAATTTTTCACAATTTAGTCAGCCATTTTTCTGAAATCGGCCCGAAAAAAGCCACAATCTAGCCTCCGGGAGCAGCACTCACGCCATATTGCAACCCGCGCGGGCACCAGCGGCCCCAAGCGCACCCCGCAAACTCAATGCAGCAGCCCACACGATATGCAGCCTTATGCTACTTCACGACGATGAAGGAGCGGCGATCCACTCCAGGAGCCTTCACGCGCATCACGTAGATACCCGCGGGCATGCCCCGCGTAATATATGAAATATCGCCCATGCGGGTAGAGGCAACGTTCACGCGGCGCACCAGCACGCCCTTCGTGTCGAAGAGGCTCACGCGGTATTCACCCGCGGGAGCGATTAACGAGGCGGCATCGCCCGAATGCACCGCAACCCGCATCTTGGACGTGTCGCCGGAGTTCGTATCGCGAGCAGTCGTATCCTTCATATCGGCCGCCTTCACGAGCGTCACATCGAACTGGTCGATGTTCGGACCATCCTTGCCATCGAGCGTTGCGAACTTCACGCTGTTCTCGCCGGCGACCAAGTCCAGGTTCACCGATTCCGTCACCCACGTAGTCCAGGAAATTGTGGCCTTGAAGTAGGCTTTCGCCGTATCGAGACCCGCAGTCACAGCAAGGCTGCGCGCCTCGCCCGAACCGTTTGCGAAATCGATATCGAACTTGTACTCTCCCGCGGTATCGACCTTCACTTTCACGACGACGTCGCCACCCTTGTCAAAGTTCACGTACCCCTCGCCATGGAAACCCGAGTTACTGCTTTCAGAAGTGCCACCCGTAATAGCCCCCTTTTCGGCCTGGTAGGCCTTCTCGGCCATACGCTCTACGCTGCTGGAACTCGCCGAACTCACGGAGGAACTGGATGCAGGAGTCGATTCATCGCAGGCAGTGGGACTTTCGAGGTTTGCTCCGGCGCCAGCCTTCACGGCAGCCTCCACCTCGCTCGCATTGAGCATAAAGCCCGTGTAGTCGTAGGGCGGCGTAAACGAGGTTCCCGTGCCCTTCGTGTTGCCCGAGCAGTTCGTAAAGATGTTGTCGATGACCTCGTTCACGCCGGTGCCGTTCGCGTTGCCGGTGTAAATCGGGTTCGCCTCGTTGATGAACACGTTCCGCTCGGTGCGCACACGGCACATGTGGCCCGCCGAAACGCCAAGCACATCCGTCCCGTTCGTGATGCTCGCATCGCCGGTCAGGAGGTTGTTCACCACATGCACGTTCCCATAGCGGCAGCGGGGCTTGCGCTGGTTCGCCGCCTTCCACCAGTTGAACATGTAGGTCACGTTCAGCTTGCCCTCGCTCACGGGCTCGTTGTCGGAACTGCCGATGAGGTTCGAAAGGTTGTGCGTACTCTTTTTCTTGTAGCCGAAGATGCACCACGTAAACGTCACGTTGTCCGCACCCTTCACCACGTCGGCATTGCCGTCTTGGCCATCCCAGAATTCGCAATGGTCAATCCAGATGTTCTTCGCCTCGCCCTCGATGGTGAGGTTGTCCCACGCCTGGTCGGCATTGCTGCCCGGGCCCTGGATGACGATATTGCGGACGATGATGTTCGAAGCCTTATTCGTGATGTGGATAGGCGCCTTCAAAAGCGTTCCCGGCTTGAGGCCGATAATCGTCTTGTTCGAGGCGGTGATGTTCAGGCGGCTACCGGAAGTACCGCTCCAACCATCCCCGAGGGTGCCGTCGATGTAGATGACCCACGGGGACGAATCCTTCGCGTATTTTTGCAGGTCATTAAAGGTCTTTACCGTAACGGGGGTCGCATTTCCGCCGCCAGTTACCTCGAAAGCCGTGGAACTACGGCCCGAACGGGTAGCCCAGCCGATGGGCTTGCACTGGTCCACCGCCGCAGACGCGCATACCGCGAATCCGCACAAGACGGCCAAAAATCTGGAAGGTACATCAAACATTCCGCATACTCCTTGCGCCACCAAGCGCTACCCCCTAAATCTACCCTTTTTCAGCCCCAAATAGACGCGGGCGACCTAAAAAAGCGTATACATGTTGTCCATGGACAACTGCATGAAATTATGCTACAGCACGTAGAGTGCAAGGAAAACCGTAAACGCGGCAAACACGAGCACCACAGGCACCAGGAACCAGAAGCAGATGAAGCTTATTTTCAAATCGTAGAAGAACATCATCCACCATCCGCGACGAGTCTTGCTGATTTCGGCTCGGCAATCGGGGCAGATGTTGCCCACCTTGTTGCGCACGCGGATAGCCATGTTGCTCTGCAAGGGGGTCATACCCACCTTGTCGTTGAATTCCTTATTGCATTTAGAACAAGTTGCCTGCATGCTCAAAATGTAGTAATTACTTTCCCTTCTTTACGGCAATCAGCACTGTAGATCCGAGAATCAGGACAATACCCGCGATGAGCCTGCCCGTGAGGATTTCGCCAAATACAAGCACGCCTATCGCCACGGCGGTCACGGGTTCAAGCGCACCGAGAATCGCCGTGGGCGTAGACCCGATAATCTTGACAGCCTTCACCATGAATATGAGCGAAAGCACCGTCGGCACGAGGCCCAACATAAAGCCCCAACCCCACGAACTCGCCTGCGTAAAGAGCGGCGGGAACCCCGAGCCGAAAATTACCGAATAGAGCAACAGGAAAACGAGGCAAAAGCAGATGGCATAGAACGTCATCTTCACCGCCCCCATCTGCAGGTTGATGCGGTTCGCCATGACCATGTAGATGGCATACGAAAGCGAAGAGGCGAATACGAGCGCGAGACCCGCCGTGCTGAGCGCCGAGCTGCCGTCGCCGCCGCGATAGAGGAGAGCCACGCCCGACATCGAGACCGCGATAGAAACGACGGTCCAGCGCCTGATTTTCTCCTTGAAGAAGAGCGCCATCATCACCGAAACTTCGAGCGGGTAAAGGAAGAGGAGCGTCGAGGCTAGCCCCGCATCCATGTACTTGAAGGAAGCGTAATACGTGAGCGAGCTGACCGCAAACAGGAACCCGAAAGCAATGAGAGCCGCAAGTTCCTTGAGCGTAACCCTGAAATGCGAGCCCTTCGCGAGAATCACCGCAAAAAGGAGAAGAGCCGCCGTAAAGAAGCGGTAAAACAGCACATTCTCGGGCGAATAGCCCTGGGCGTACAGGTTCAAAGCCCCCAGCGGGTTTGTGCCGTAGCAGACGGCAGAAAGGGCCGCAAAGAGGAAACCCTTTAAAACGGAGATCCCC
Source organism: Fibrobacter succinogenes (assembly GCA_902762305.1). Taxonomy (GTDB): domain Bacteria; phylum Fibrobacterota; class Fibrobacteria; order Fibrobacterales; family Fibrobacteraceae; genus Fibrobacter; species Fibrobacter succinogenes_I. The sequence goes on from CACWNW010000002.1 coordinate 39,257, forward strand.
GCCTTCGCGGGGATGACAGTATGAGCTGTGCGAGGCATACTAAATCGCAAATTTCGTTGCGTCGGCAAGCTGCACGCTGGCAATGCGAGAAATACCCTTGATTTCCTGCGTCACACCGTAGAGCATGTCGGCCTCGGCCATGGTACGCTTGTTATGCGTCACCACGATGAACAAGGTCTGCTTGCTGAATTCGCGGAGCAGCGCCATGAAGCGGCCCACGTTGGCGTCATCAAGCGGGCCGTCGACTTCGTCCAGCACGAGCGCCTTGATTCCGCGCATTTTCTTGCCAGTGGGGCGCACGTTGATTTCGATGTCCGCGTCGAGGATATCCATCGGCTTGCCATTCTCGTCGAGCTTTTCCACGAGGCTCATCTTGGTTTCGCCATTCAAGAACAGCTTGCTGAACACAAACTGGAAGTTCTTCTGGATGCGTTCGAACGTTTCGAGGTAGCGGGTACGGGCGATATCGTCGAGCTTGGTGATGGTGCGGTCAAGCGAGGCGCGCGCCCTGTCGAGGTCGTCGAACTGCTTTTCGACTTCTTCCAGGCGCTTCTTCTCGTCTTCATAGTCTTCCATCACGTTCACGTTGATGGGCCCGAGTTCCTTCACCTTCGCGCGGATTTCGCGGATTTCGCGGTCGGCTTCGGGCTGCGTGTATTCCACGCGCTCGATTTCGCCGGGTTCCTCGAGGTTGACTTCCCAATCGGCAAGCATTCGTTCCTTGAGGCGGTCCACATTCGCCTGCAAGGCTTCGCGACGGCGGACGATTTCGTTCAAGTCTTTCATCTTGTCGATCATGTCGTCGCGGAGGCGGTTCACCTCGCCACGCCATTCTTCAAGGTCGCCCGACACGAGTTCATACTTTTCGCGGGCCAAGTCACGCCTGTTTTCCAGTTCGCGGAGTGCGGAATCCTTTTCCTGCACCTGGCCGGCAATGGCATCGGCATCGACACGGAGCTTTTCGATGCTCTCGTTGTTCTTCTCGATTCCATCGCGGTACGACCGGATTGTGTTCCCGAGGAATTCCATCTGGTCGGCAATATTCTTAAGGCGGTTCGTGTTCTGCGTGAGTTTCGCGCTCTTGTCGAGTGCGCTGCGCTCCAGTTCACGGACGTCTTCGTCTTTTTCGCGGAACATCGTCTCCTGTTCCTGGAGTTCGTCGTTCACGCGGCTGTATTCGTCTTCGGCCCGGTTTGCATCCGTCTCGGCCTCGGCAAGTTCCGCATCGGCGTTCTTGGTGCTTTCGGCTTGTTCGATTCGGGAGCGCGCACGGTCACACTGTTCTTCGAGCTGCGCGATACGGCTTTCGCAAGAAGTAACCGTATTCTTCTGGATGGCGATTGCCGCATCCCCGCCGTGCAGCGAATTTTCCTTTTCGCGGATGTCGTCCACCAGGGATTCGAGCATCTGGCTTTCTTCGGCAACGTTATCCTGAATCCTAGCGATGTCAGATTCCGTCTGGGAAATCTTCCCCTGCACATCGGCAAGCGACGCTTCGGCATCGGCAATTTCGTTCTTGCGGCTGAGCGTCCCGGAAGTCGGGCTACCCGTAGACACGAGCCCCGCGGTACGTACCGTCGCTTCGGGAGCGACAAAACACAGGTCCTCGTTCCCGTAGCGTGCCGAAAGTTCCAGCGCCGCATCGAGGGATTCCACCAGGATATAGCGGGAAAGGAGCCCGCCGAGCCAGGCCTTCGTCACATCGTCGGCCTGCACGAAATCGAGCATGGGGCCGATAACACCCGCACCCTCTATGGCGCCCGTAAAGGCGGGACGCGGTTTGGACGTGAGCGCCATCAGCGCCTGGCCCACATTTTCGGACTTGAGGGCCGAAACAATTTCTGCAAGGTTGTCCGCATTCTCGACAACGGTCGCCTCGAGCACATCGCCCAAGGCATTTTCCACAAGGGCGGCATATTCGGGCGTCGCGGTTATGCGTTCCGAAAGGATGCCCTGCGTAAGGCCGGCCTTGTTTTCGGCAAGCCAGCGGCTCGCGTCGGAACCTTCGTTCGCGACACTCTGCAAGACTTCAATGCGCGCCTGGAGGCCTGCTTCTTCGCTCTTGAAGGCGGCCACCTTAGCCTGCAATTCACGCAGTTCCGCCCCGAGGGATTCCACTCGTTCCTCGCGCACGGCCTTCTGCTCTTCCAAATTCGTGATTTCGTTGCGGGCATCGTCCATGCCCTGCTGGATATCGGCCGCGGCTCGCTCGGCATCGCCCTTCTGCGTACGGAGCGTCCCGAGTTCGGCCTCCCAGCCATCGAGATTCGTCTGAAGCATGGATACTTCCGCATCCATGCGTTCGAAACGGCCCTTGAGGCCATTCAGCTTGTTGATAGCGGCAACGCGCTCGTTGGAAAGGTCCCTAGACCTCTGGCGCAAGTCGTCAAGCTTGTCCCGCATCACCTGTAGGGTCTCGCGTTCACGCTCCAAAAGGGCGTTCATCTCGTCAACTTCGCTGTCGTTCCCGAGAACCGCATTTTCCTCTTCGAGGCGACCCTGTTCCTGGGTAAGTTCGCCGACCTTCTGCTCGCTGCGGGTAATCTCTTCTTCGGCCTTCGCGTTGGACGATTCCATCGAAGAAATCGAATCGCGCAAGCGCACGATGTCGTTGTTCAGGTTGTTGAGCTCGATGGTCGCAGCCTGCACCTCGCGTTCCAATTCGCGGTAGGCGTTCTCGTCTTCGCTGATATCGAGCTTCTTTTCCTCGATTTTCGTCTGGAGTTCGGTCGCCCTAGTCTTTGCAGATTCAACCTCGTGCTCCATCCGGCGCGACGAGGTATCAAGCGTGTTCAGGCCTTCGATAAAGTCCTCGAACTTGTCCAAGCTGACAGAAAGGTCCAGTTCACGCAGGCGCTTGGAGAGCCTCTTGTACTCTTCGACCTTCTCGGCCTGGGTCTCGTACTGGCGCACGGAGCGGCGGGTCGCCCTCAGGTTGTCTTCCACGCGTTCCATATCCGTCTGGACGCGTTCCAACTGGCGCACGGCCTCCTTCCTCTGCTGGCGGTACTTGCTCACGCCGGCAGCCTCTTCAAAAAGCACACGGCGGTCATCGGCCTTGTCGCTGAGCACCGATTTGATCATGTCGGCATTCATCTGCGAATACGTGCTGGAGCCGAGGCCCGAGTCAAACAGGAGCGCATGCACGTCACGCAGGCGGCATTCCTGGTTGTTAATGAGGTATTCGCCCGAACCGTCACGATGCACGCGGCGGGTCACGATGACCTCGGAATATTCAGAAGAAAGCGTTCCATCGCTGTTGTCGATGACGATGGAAACTTCGGCAAGGCTCATCGCGGCACGTTCTTCGGTACCGCTGAAAATCACGTCCTGCATCTTGCTCATACGCAGGAGCGCAGCCTTCTGTTCGCCCAAGACCCAACGGATGGCGTCGGTAATATTCGACTTTCCGCACCCGTTCGGGCCCACCACGGCGGTAAGTCCCTTCGTGGGGAAATTGATTTCCGTCCTCTGGGCGAAGGACTTGAATCCAAAAATCTTTAACTTAGTTATCTGCACTATTGCTTAATGTAGTAAAAAAGTAACGTCTTCAGCCTGCTTTTACTTGAATTCGAAGAGCGCTTGCCCGTCATCGTCTATCGAGATTACCAAATACTGGCTCCCGCCTTCAAAATCCAACTCGACGAAGGACGTGTCCTCGTGAGTCCAGTTGACCCTCACGCGGAACGTGCCGACCCAGTCTTCTTCGTAGACCCGGCTACGCGTTCCCGGAGGAATCGTATCCAGAATCCAGGGTCTGAATTCCGTTCCATCCTCGGACACGATATCAATCCCGTAGATGGTGTATTCCGTCCGGTTTTCAACCTGGAGCCTTGTCGAGGAATCGACAAACCAGTGGCTGAGGCAGCCCGAAAGGACGGAGCAGCAGGCAAGCATCGCGGCAACGACAAGCAAATTCCTGACAGACTTTCTCATTACTTGCCTCCCTGCGTGTTAGACGTCTGGCCCGATTTCTCGTAGCGGATGCCCTTCGCGGTAATCGTCTTCGAGGCAGTACCCGACGAACCCTCGGCAGCCCCGGTAAGCGGAGTCGTTTCGGCAGGTTTGTTCGGCGTATTCTTCCTCTTGATTTGCGTCGTCTCGAGCTCAATCGCCTGGCGGCCGTTCTTCGCGAACAGCATGTCATTCAGGCTTTCGAGGTTGAAGTGGAACTCGAGAATCCAGGTTCCCTTCGCATGGAAAAGGTGGTCGTATTCATTCGCGGCATTGTAGCCCACGCGCAAGATAGGCATTTCAACCGCCCAGCCGAGCATCAGGTCATCCCAGTTGTCAGCCATAACACGGCGGCGAAGGCAGGTCACTTCGAACGCAAAGAAGCGCGAAGGATCGGGATAGAACTTGAGTGCGGCAGAATGGAAGCCGTCGTCGGGGAAATCGTACGTGACCTCGGCATAGAGCCTCTGCCCGTACAGGTTCTGTTCCCAGTTCACACGGATAAAGTCTTCGTCGGACCCGTCGAGTCTTCGTTTATATAAAGTCGCATCGATATTGGGCAAATATGTCCGGATACCCGAAGAGGCTCCACCGAAAACGGCGCGGTCTTCCAGGTCAAAGGAGAGGCGCAACAGGCGGAAATCCGTACGGTGGAACTGGACCTGGGCGCTAATACGGCCGTAACGCAAGTTCGCCCAGCTATAGAGCAGGGAATCGTTTTCGGCCGGGAAGACATCGCCCACGAATTCCACGTTCTGGTGCTGCATACCGGCAGCCACCGAGTATCCCCGCTTTACATCCGTATAGCCAAGGCCCCACGTGGTCACGGAACGCACCAAGCCGAAATCGCTATACTGCGGGAAAAAGAAATAGTCCTCGCTATCCCAGCCCGAACGTTCGAACCACACGAGAGCGTTCAGGTACCGATTCTCCTTGACCGGATAAGACGACAAGAACCCTACATGATGGCGGGTCGCAAAGCCTTCGTGTTCGCCGAAGGCGCTCCGGAGCGGAATTTGCGTCGGAAGCGGCGTGTAGTTGAATCCGATATCGAAGAACGACCCCGTTCCGAACAGGAGCAGGTCGCCAATATCGTGCAGCTGGTTGTCGCGCATCCAGAATCCGCCACTCGCAACCGTTTCCACATCGACAGCATCGGCCAGGGCCGGCGCCACCGCAAGGGGAATCGAAAGGAGGGCTATCTTTAAAGAACGGGAGAATCTCATAGCATTAAATATATAAAAGGCGGGCTAAAAAACTACCAGATCGTTCTTATGGATAAGTTCGTCGGGCACATCCTTGCCCAGAATCTCGTGCACTTGCGCCGTTTTCTTGTGCAGCACAAGCTTCAGCGTCTCGCTGTCAAAGCCGGCGACACCGCGCGCGACCGCATCGCCCGACGGGCTCAGGACTTCAATCAAGTCGCCCTTGTCGAAATGCTTCTTCACGGCACACACGCCCACAGGCAACAGGCTAGAGTGCTTTTCGCGCAACGCCTTCACGCCGCCCTCATCCACCACCACGGCCCCGCGCGGAGTCGTGATAAAGCTGAGCCAGCGCTGGCGGCTGTTGAGCTTTTTCTTGGAGCCCACAAAGAGCGTCCCCTGCGCATTTTCGAAAAGTACCTGATGCGGCAACACCTTCATGCCGCTCGCGAGGAAAGCGTTGCAGCCGCTCCTCGTCACGTTGCGGATGGCTTCAAGCTTGCTGCGCATACCGCCGGTACTCACGGCAGAACCCGTCTCGCCGGGCTTTCCGGCAAGGGCCAGAACAGCAGGCGTAATCTCGGGCACAAAGCGCAACAGGCGGGCATTCGGATTCTTCTTCGGGTTGTCGTCAAAGAGGCCGTCCTCGTCCGTGAATATCAAAAGCAGGTCGGCATCGAGGAACAAAGCAACGTCGCTCGAAAGTTTATCGTTGTCGCCCACCTTGATTTCGGCGACAGCAAGCGAATCGTTCTCGTTGATAATCGGAACAATCTTGCGTGCAAGCATCGCCTTGATGGTGTTCTGCAAGTTCTTGTAGCGGGTGCGGTCGCGGAAGTCGTCGGCAGACAAAAGGATCTGCCCCACCGAGAGCTGCATCCAGCGGAACATTTCGCGGTAGGCGTACATGAGGTCAATCTGACCCACGGCGGCGCAGGCCTGCTTTTCGGCAAGCACCGTCGGCTTTTCCTTGTAGCCCAGCTGGCTCATGCCGGTACCTACGGCACCGCTCGTCACAACAACCACTTCCTTGCCCGCTTCCATGAGACGGGCGACGGAATCTGCAAGTTTCTGGATATAGCGGGTGCGTACACCGCCCTTCTCGGAATCCACCAAAATACGGGACCCGATTTTCACCACGATGCGGCGGGACTCATCTAAAATATTCTTACGAAGTTCACTCATACAACTAAAAAATAGAATGTATCAGCGCAACAAAAAAAGTTGACGAGGAAAAACTAGCGAAAAACAGCCGTTAGACCATTTTCGAACCGGACGACACGTGTCGAACCAGTCGCCTTTAGCGAACCCTGCCAGATGCCGCTACGGATAAAGACTCCGTTCACGTCGAACTCGCTGTAACGCAGGCCCAGCAAAGAACCGCCCACCGGAGCCCCGCGCGAAATGAAGAGCGGCTTGTCTGTGGAATCGGGAGTCGTCACGCCGACCGAATCATTCGGCTGCGCAACAACAGAATCCGTCGGTTGCTCACCTACCGGAGTTTTTGCCGACGTGTCTGCCGGGACGGGAGTCGACGATTCTGCCAGAAATTTTTTTTGAGGGAGGCGCGCAATGTCTTCTTCAGAAAAACTCGGTGAACCGCTCCCACCCCAAAGGATCTCTCCTTGGCATGCCGATAGCATTTCCTCGTCACAAACCTTTTTATGGATAATCTTACGTCCCTGAACATCTCTCGTTTCAGGCAAAATACGATCCAGCAAACGTTGGGCACTATCCTTTGTAATCTTGATAATACCCCACTCCTGCCACTTCATAAACTCATAACGCAGAACTGCCGTCATCTTGAAATCATATCCCGCGGCGGCTTGTCTTTGTTCGTCCACATTCAAGGATTTAAAAAGTTGCACCCTTGTGATTAACGGATTGAAAAGCACAGCGAAAGTGGTGTCCATCGTAGAATAGTACGCAAGACCTCTGTCCTGCGAGCAGTTGATATAGGTCGTATCCACATTGCAATTCTTTGCAGTGTCTACTTCCAAATACCCTTTTTCGAACTGGAACTCCGTCCAAATAAGGTTTACGCTGGACCACGCCGAAGCGGCAAGAAACACGATGCTCATTAAAATCGGTCTCATACTTACCTCAAAATCACAGTTTTGCCGTTCTCGAACCGAACAATCCTAGTAGAACCATCCGTCTTTAGCGAGCCCTGCCAGATACCGCTACGGATAAAGACTCCGTTCACGTCAAAAACGTGATACCGCATTCCCGGAATGACAGATTCCGACATAAAATTCGCAGATTCAAAAATCCGCAACGGCTTCTCGGAAGTATCCGCGGCAGTTTCCGAAGAACCTCCCACCGAAGCCGACGTGTCTGCCTGGGCAGGTTCCGACGATTCTGCAAGAACCTTTTTTTGAGGGAGGCGGGCAGCATCCTCATCGGAAAGTCCGCCACCCAAACCGCCTCCATACGGTCCCCAATTAGGACACTGCGAAGGATCTGTATCACATACTTTTTTATGGAGAATGTGACGATTATTCATTTGCAGCGAATCCGGCAAAATGCGGTCCAATAAGCGTTGGGCACTATCCTTCGTCATAACGATGATTCCCCATTCGACCCATTTTATGAACTCATAGCGCAATATTTCCGTCAAGGAATGCGTATTCGGATTCGATTGCAAGGCATAGACAGAAGCTTTTGCAATACGAGGCATAAAGAACACTGCAACAGCAGTATCCAATGTCGAGTAATATGCTAAACCCTTTTCCAGCGAACAGTTGATATAGGACGTATCGACATTGCACGTTTTTGTCGTATCAATATCCAGATACCCTTTCTCAAAACTAATGCCCGCATCAATAGAGAAAATATTGGACCACGCCGAAACGGCGAGGAAAACGACAATAGCGAATACCTGTTTCATACCCTCCCCCTTTTCCACACCATTTCTAAAATAATTTTTTTTGCTACTTAAAGCAAAAAAATTAAGTATAAAATTATCTACAAACAAGCAAACGGATGGCATCCAGGCGGAGTTGCGGGTTCGCGACAATCTTCTTGCGGTCGCCCACATTCTTGCGGAGCTGCTTGAGTTCGGCGCTGTTACCCGCCTTGCCTCGCAAGGTAAGCAGGTGATTCATGCGCTGGTATTCCTGCTCGGCGCGGGCCTCGACTGCGTTTGCCGCCTTGTCGGCATATTCCTTCGCAAAGGCGCTCACGGACTTTTTCGCAATCGCAAGGCCTTCCTTCGCAAAATACCTCAAGGTCGCATCGACAGCCTTGTTGCCCTGCGGCACGTTCACGTCGCGAAGTTCGGCCTTCGACAGCGCCTCCAGATGCTCGGACTGGTCTATTCCGGAAGCATCGACGAGAGCGCACACATAGCGCGGGCCCACGATATCGGTGACACCCCATTCCTCGGGAACAGGCAGTTCCACCACGAAATCGTACTGCATCATAAGTCCGTGCAGGCCGGAACAGGGCCAGATACAGCAGGCCACATTCCCGTGGTTCACGCCCGTCTCGAAATCGATCATGCCCTGCGCGAGCGGGTGTTCGAGGCTCAAGAAGTCCACCTCGTCGTGCACCATCGCCACATTGCGGTCGAACGTCGCCGTAAGGCAGATATTGTCGGAGCCCTGCTCGTCTTCTTCGTTCTGCGCAGCGACAAGCCCACGGCTCGGCATACCGGCAATGGAGCCGTCTTCGATTTGCGGGCCCTGCGTAATCACGCAGCAGCCGGCAATGGCGCTTCCGTCCACATCGAGCCCGCGGGCATGCAGCGACTCCAGGAGCAATTCCTTCAGTTCCGTCTGCGCGTCAATACGCAGGACTTCGTCCGTAATCTCCTTCGCCTTCTCGGGGTTGCGGGAATTGTATTCCAGCAGGCGGTCGCGCCCCTTCTCGATGTTTTTGCGCATCGCCTCGCAATCCTTACGCACCTGCGGAATAATACTTTCGACAAAGTTCTCAAGGCCATGTCTCGGGTCGGCAAGAGCCTCAATCAGGCTGTCCGTGTACTTGAGGAAAAGTTCGCCACCGCTCATCAGGGGCGCGCCGAAAGCGTTCAGACCTTCGTTGTACCAGCGGAACATCACTTCCTGGCCCGAGCCCTTCACGTAAGGCACATGCACGATAATATCTTCCGTCTGGCCGATGCGGTCCAGGCGTCCGATACGCTGTTCCACAAGCGCAGCATCGAGCGGGAGGTCGAACAGCACCAAATGGTGCGAGAACTGGAAATTGCGGCCTTCGGAACCAATTTCGGAGGCTATGAGCAAGTTCGCGCCGTTCTTCTTGCTGAAATTCGCGGCGGCCTTGTCGCGGGCCATGATGGTCATATCCTCATGGAACATCGAGAACGTGCCCTCGCCCAGGTAATCCGTAAGGATTGTCTCCAGCGCGAGCACCACCTGGATGGATTCGCAAATGAGGAGAATCTTGTCGTTCCGGTGTTCCTTCAGGAACTCCTTGAGCCAGACGATGCGTTCGTCGAGTTCCCAGCCGTCGGAATAGCGCGTGCACAGGAGCCCGTTCTCTTGAATGTCCGTAGAGGCGTCCAAATCGTTCTCGGCTGCGGCCTCCACCATTTCACGGTATTTCGGGTTCGGTTCAAGGCATATTTCGTCGAGCTTGCGCTTCGGGAAACCGCCCACGCCCTTGCGCGTGTTGCGGAACACCACGGAACCCGTACCCATGCCGTCCACGATACGGCGGATCCATTCGCCCGCAGTCATGGACTTCGAATTTTCCTGTTCGAGCCAAGGGCGAATCTTCGAATTCTTCGGCACCGACTCGTACAAATCTTCCCAGCTCATCCGGTGATTCGGGTCGGTCGGGAGCTTGGAGAGGTCGTTCACCAGCTTGCGGTATTCTTCCTGCTCCTTGATAAAGGAGTTGTAATCGGCGAAGCGGGCCGGGTCGAGCATCTTCAAGCGGTTGAACTGGCTTTCGGGGTGCAGCTGGAGCGGCGTACCCGTCAGGAGCAACACGCCCTTCGACCTCGCGAGCACAGCATTCGCAAGCATGTACTCGTGGCTCGTAAAGCCGTCTTCGCAGACAAGGTGGTGAGCCTCATCGATAATGGTCATGTCCCACTGCGTCTTGAGCAAATCCTCGATAAGGGCCGGCTGGCCCATGAGGAAATCAATCGCCACGATGATATTGTTGCTCTGCAAGAACGGATTGGGCTTCTGTTCGTCTTTCCCGACGCCAATGAAAAGCCCGCGGATAAAGCCCTCGTCCACCAACGTAAAGAGCTGGTTGAAGCGGCGCTTCATTTCGACCATCCACTGGTGCTTCAGGGTCTCGGGCACAATGATGAGCGTACGGGAAACGCGGCCACGCATGCTCAGCGCATGCCAAATCATGCCTGCCTCGATAGTCTTTCCGAGGCCGACTTCGTCACTCAGCATAAGGCGCGGAAGCGCCGATTCGCTGCAGGCACGGTGGCAGAGGTAGTACTGATGCGGAATCATGCTCACGCGCGGGCCAATCATGCCACGCACGGGCGAAGACTTCCACATGCACGAAAGTTCCATGGCACGGCGGCGGCGTTCGAACGCCTTAGAAGACACGTCCGCAGCATTCGCAGTCGGAGCACCATCGGGTTTCTGTGCCTTGCCGATGCTCGTCAGGGCGCGGAACAAGTCAGAGGGCCTAGCCATCTGCTTCGCGGTGAGGTCGGCTTCTTTCATCTCGCGGCCACCACGGCCCACATAGACAACCAAATCATCTACTTCGCGGAGGCTTTCTACAGCGAAAGATACACCCTTGTCATTCTTTACGGTCTCACCCGGCTGTAAAATGAACCTGTCGACTGGAGCGTTATCCGTGCGGTAAAGACGCACCTCCCCCACAAGCGGAAACAAAAACTTGACGGTACGGCCCTGAACCTCGGAAACGACTCCAAGACCCAATTCCGGCTCTGACTGGCTAACGAAACGTTGCCCCGGCTTATACATTCTCATGGGCCGAAATTTAGTAAATTTGCGCCATTTTGGTTGAAGCGCATGCCTTTTTCCACCGAACTTCGGGAGCATTTTTTTCTATCTTTGGAACACGTATGAAATGGTTCTTTATAGACGAAAGCATTACCGACGGAGAACGGAGACAGGGCCCCTATTCTATAGAGGAAATCCGCGAATTCGAAAAGCAGGGTAAAATAACAAGCGAAACCCTGGTTTGGCATAGCGGCATGGAGAACTGGATTCCGTGGAAAGAAGCCGTCGAAAAGCTCGAAAAGGACTATTTCGAGACAAATCCCGAGCAAGAAGAGATACTCGAGAACACCATCAAGGCTCTCGAACAAATTATCGAGACCAACAAGCAGAACAAAGCTTTTGCAGGCTTTTTCGTACGGGCTCTGGCATTCATTACAGACAACCTCATATTGGGGTTCGTCGGAGGAATTGTACTTTTCATCCTTGCGCAGGCAGGAATTTACGACCTGGACGCCATCCAGCAGGCGGTCGGTAACTATCTGCAAGACCCGATGGCACAGGATGCCATAAACAAGCTGTCCGAAACCCCGGGAATCGGTTCGCTCCTTACCATCTGGAGCATCATCCAGGCATTTTACTTTATCGTATTCCACGCCGTGTTTTCGGCGACTCCCGGCAAGATGTTCCTCCACATCCACGTAGAAACAGCGGAGGGGAACAAACTTTCCTGGAGTTCCTCGATCGTACGCTACCTTTGCAGCATCCTCTCGCAGTTCATCTACGGGTTCGGCTACCTGATAGTCCTTTTCGACCCTAGGCGCCGCGCGCTGCACGACTGGATAGCACGGACATTCGTCGTATACGATGCCCCAAAGCGCAAATCCGGCACCGAAGAAACAAGCAACTAGAAACTCAACTATCGACTAAAAATATGTACCAGTTTATCGTTCCGCAAGTCAAGAAGCCCCTGGACGGGGAAGTAGAAATTTCCGGTGCGAAGAACGCCGTGCTCGCCGTGATGGCAGCAGCCCTCCTCGCCGACGGAGTCTCCGAAATAACGAACGTCCCTCACCTGAAGGACATGAAGACGATGAGTGACGTGTTGCGCGTCATCGGCTGCCGCATCAGCGGCGAAGCGCATTGCTTAAAGATTGACACCCGCGGTGCCGACCACCTGGAAGCGCCCTACGAACTCGTGAAGACCATGCGTGCAAGCTTTTACGTGCTCGGCCCTCTCGTTGCCCGCTTCGGCCGCTGCCGCGTCTCGCTCCCCGGCGGATGCGCCTGGGGCCCGCGCCCTGTCGATTTGCACCTGAAGGGGCTCGAGGCGCTTGGCGCAAAGATTACCCTTACCCGCGGTTACGTGGAAGCCACCTGCGACGGGCGACTCCCCGGCGGTACATTCCATTTCCCGATTTCTAGCGTTGGCGCCACGGTGAACGTGCTTATGGCGGCTACGCTCGCCAAGGGCACCAGCGTGCTGCAGAATGCGGCGCTCGAACCCGAAATCGACAACCTGGTGGATTTCCTCGTCTCGATGGGCGCCAAGATTCAGGGCCGCGGCACGCGCACCTTGACGGTGCAGGGCGTAGAGGCTCTACGCCCTGGTAATGGCTTTACCATCCCCGACCGCATCGAGGCCGGCACATTCCTTTGCGGAGCCGCCATTACGCGTGGCCGCGTGCGGGTGAACAAAATCATTCCCGAACACATTGCCTCCACGCTCGACGCCTTCCGCGACATGAACTGCAAAGTGACTGTCGGGCCGGACTGGGCCGAAGTCGATGCCCGCGGGCAAGAACTCAAGCCCATTACCATCCAGACGCTCCCCTTCCCGGGCTACCCCACCGACATGCAGGCTCCCCTCATGGCAACCCTGCTTTCCGTGCCGGGCAACAGCGTCATTCAGGACACCGTCTACAACGACCGCTTCAAGCATGTGGCCGAAATGGAACGCCTGGGAGCAAGCATCACTCTCAGCGGGAACACCGCGACCATCAAGGGCGGGCTTCCGCTCGAAGGCGCCGAAGTGATGGGTTCCGACCTCCGCGCTAGTGCAGCGCTTGTGCTCGCAGCGCTCATTGCCGAAGGCGAAACCAAGATTAGCCGCATCTACCACCTCGACCGCGGTTACGAGGATTTCGAAGCCAAGATGGCAAAACTCGGTGCAGAAGTGCAGCGCGTCGTCATCGATGCCGACGAACCATAACGATAGCGGGTGCAAAGCCCGCTAATTTTTTGCAGGAAGCGCGGAGGACGAGAGAAATGCGCCCCTATGCAAGCGTAAACGGCTATCGCGAATGACGCGCGGGGAAAGATGCGCGGGCCAAATCATGGTGTTTTGAAAGCGAAATCCCGTATTTTGGCTGACTAAAGTTCAATTTTCAGCGATTTGGTCTGCCAAATTTTACTTTATCCGTAACAGATTTAGGTGAGCCGAGGGTCATTTGGCTGACTAAGTTCCCGTTTTATGCGATTTAGTCAGCCACAAAAGCCAAAATCAACCATCCGCAATGTAGAAATACACCCCATTCTTGTTACTTTATTCACAAATTGGCTGACTAAAACGGCACTTTCTTCAATTTAGTCTGCCAAAAAGCAAAAATCAGCCCCCAAAAAGCCCCTATTAGCCCCGAAAAAGAGCGAATCCCGCGCAAATCAGGTCCGAAAAACTCTAGATTCCCGAAATTCGGCCCGCGGCAATGTCAAACCCGCAAAGGCAGAGCCAACCCCGCAAAAGCAGCACCCCTCCCGAAGCAGCGCCAAACCCGCAAAAAACATCCCACAAAAAAATCCGGCGGTTTTCCCGTCGGACTTCTTTCTCAAAGCTCTTTCCGGTTATTTTGCAGCAGGCGCATGCACCGCGGGCACGCAAGCCTCCACCTTTTCGCCGGCAGCAGTCTTCTCTTCCTTCTCCAGGATTTCCTGCAGGATTTCGGCGGACTGTTCGAACTCGCCCGTCTTTTCACAGGATTTCTTCGAGAGGAGTTTCTGGAGGAACTGCTTCTGCGACTGGATATCGCATTCCTCGCCATAGAGATTCGCAAGCTTGAAAATAGAAGGACAAGACTTTGCACCGTCAGGGAAGGTTTCCGACAGGTTCGTAAAGATTTTCTTCGCCTTATCCCTCTGGTTCACCTCGATTAGGCAGAGGCCCATCCAGTAGAGAGAGTTCTCGGCAAGTTCACCGGTTTTCATTTGCTCATAAACCTGCTTGAAGCCCTTGAACGCGAGCTTGTATTCGCCACTATGGAAATCGGAGCGCGCCGTATTGAAGGTCGCTTCGGCTTCCACCAGTTTTTCGGCTTCGCGTTCCAGGCTGTCGAGCGAGATCGGCGCCTGCGGAGCACCGCTCACCACGACCTTCTTCGCGAGAATCTTGTCGGACTTCCCGAGCAGCATGTCCAAACGGTAGATGATTTCTTCCTGTCTGGAGTCGTTGCGTTCGGACTCATCCGAGACACGGCGCGAAAGCATCGTGATTTCGGCCTGCATGCGCTTCTGCGCCACAGCCGAAGCCACCAGTTCCGCCTTGAGGGAGTCAACACGCTTGCGGAGCTGCTTGTTGTCCGAGCGAAGCTTATGCATTGCGGAATCAAGATTTCCCTTCACGGAAACCTGCACGTCCGTACCGACGTTTCTCATTTCCTCGGTGCGAAGCATCGTAATCCTGGAGCACCCGACAAGCGCGACGGCAATCGAGAGCATTCCTATAGCAAGTTTATTCATAATTAACGCTAGTTAAAAAGTTGCTAGTTACTGGCCAAACCGATGACCTTTGACTAATCCCCAAATTACGGCTGGATGTTCACGCGGAAGTTCGCACGGCGGTTCTGGGAGTAGGCCTCTTCGGTCTCGCCCTGAGCCTTCGGAGCTTCCTTACCGTAACTGACGGATTCCATGCGCTTGCCTTCGATACCGTAAGCACTCAGGAATTCCTTCACCTTCATGGCGCGCTTTGCACCAAGCGTGAAGTTGTAATCTTCGGTACCGCGAGCATCGGTATGGCCTTCAATCGTAACCGTGAAGCGGGTTTCCTTGAGCAGGAGTTCGCCCACCTGGGCAAGGAGTTCCTTAGCCTTTTCGGTCAGTTCCGAACGGTCGAAATCGAAGTACACGTCTTCGCTCATGATCTGGTTGATAAGCGCTTCGAGGCGGGCGCGTTCGGCTTCGAGGCGTTCGGCCTCCAGGCGGGCGCGTTCAGCAGCGAGCGAATCCTCGTTCACGGCAGGAGCTGCAGGTGCGGCTGCGGGAGCAGGTGCCGCTGCGGCCGGAGCAGCTTCGGGCTGCGGGTTCGTCTCGGGCGGATTGTTCTTGGAGCATGCCACGAGAGCGAGGCTCGCTGCACAAGAAATCATGGCGATTTTTGCGTATAACTTCATTTGTTACCTTCCTTTTTGTTGTTAATCCCTTCGTTAAAGAACGACCAAGTCGGCGCGGTGTTCTCGCCGGAATTGGTAATGCGGGTCACGTTCGCCCCGTCCTTCCTCATGATGTAAATCTGATATGTCCCGCTCCTGTTGCTCGAGAAGGCAATCAGCTGGCCATCGGGCGACCAGGTCGGGTGTTCGTTGTTGCCAGCATTGTTCGTGAGCTGCACGATGTCGCTACCGTCGAGCGCGCAAGTATAGATGTTCATCTTGCCGTTGTCCATCGAGGTGTACACGATGCGGTCGCCTTCCGGAGACCAGCTTGCACGTTCGTTGTAGCGCCCCATGAACGTCACACGGCGCAGGTCGCTACCGTCGCGGCCCATCACGAAAATCTGCGGGCTGCCGCCACGGTCACTTGTAAACAGCACTTCAGATGCACGCGGGCTCCAGGCCGGGCTCGTCTGGTTGCTCTTCAGGTAGGCGAACTTGCGCGCCTTCCCCGTTTCCGTGTTGCCCAGATACAGGTCCGTCTTGCCGTCGACCGTCGAAGAGAACAGCAGTTCACCCGTCACAGGGTTCACCGCGGGGCTGTAGGTCTGGTCGAACTGCGGAAAAAGCGGGTGTTCCGCACCACCGAAATTCTTCTCGTAAAGGCGCGGCCTGTGCGTCTTGAAGTTCACGTACACAAGCCCCTTGTTGCCGCGCTTCCACACGGGCATCATGCTGATGGTCGTATCGCGCGTCACCTGGCTGCGGTGGAAACCATCGTAATCCGAGACCACGACCTGCTTCACGCCGTCGATCTTGGAAACATAGGCAAGCTTCGTGCTCGCCACACCGCGTTCACCGCAAATGGTAAGCGTAGCCTTGTCAAAGAACTCGTGAACCGCACGGCGCAAATCCTTCTGCGGAACCGTGTAGCTTTCGCCCAGGCGGAGCGTCTTGGACTTCGAAACATAGAGGAAGCACTGCACGCGAAGCATGCCCGCGCCAGCATTTTCCACCTTGCCCGTCATGTAGTGGTCCGCATGTTCGCGGCTGAACTTCGCGAGGTCGAACTTCGGGGACGCAACCACGTCGAACCGGCCAGAAAGGTTCGCATCGCGCGTAAGAATCTTATGCGGCTGTTCCTCGACCCAGTCAATCCTGCCCTTTTCCTCGAAGGGCACGATGCCGATGGGAATTGTCTTGAAAACAGAAATTCCTACATCCACCGCGATTGTATCGATGGCAGCGAAACTCGCAATCGGAGCAAAGAGAAGAAAGAAGAATACCAGAACGCCAGTCAGCGAATTCCTGTAATTCATATCCTTGCTATCCTCGTTCGAAAAATTCATCGTCATATCCTAGTTGGGCGTAAAATTGAAATGCAGCACCAGGCTCGGAGCGCGGTAGTTCGGGGGGAGCTCGGGCACCTTCGAAATCTGCACGGCACGCACCGACAGGTGGTCCCACGCCTTGTTGCCCGACGAGCGCTTCAAGATTACCGCCGTAATCCCGCCAAAGCGGTCCACCTGGAACTGTACCGTCGTCTTCGCATCGCGGCCCACCTTCAAGTCCTTGGGCGGCTTGAAGTTGCTCATGATAATCTTCTTCAGTTGTTCAAGATAGACCTGCATCAGCGGATCCATGTCGACCGACCCCACAGGGTTCAGGCTGGACGCTTCCACAGCCTTCGGCAGGTCGAGATCGTCCACATCAAATTCTTCCTCCGGCTCTGGTTCCGGCTCCGGTTCTGGAGGCACGTCCTCGTGCACTTCCTCGGGTTTCTGCTCCGGTTCAGGCTTTATCTCGGGCGGCAACTCCTTGTTCACCTTCGGCTTAGGAGGTTCCGTCTTCGGTTTCGGTTCGGGCCTAGGCTGTACGGGCCTGGGCTTCGGGGGCTGGGCCACCTGCACCATCTCGAACACGGGAATCGGTTCCGGTTCGGGCTTCAGGTTCACGTAGTGCAGCCCGATAAAAAAGGCGACAACGAGGAAATGAAAGACAACCGCAACTACGATTATCTTCACGAGCGTGGAATCCACGTCCGAGCTGAAATACTTGATTCTGTCTTCCTGCTTGCTCATTTACCCGGTTTTTCTTTGGGGTTCATGGTAAGGAATCCGAGTTTCGTGACGCCCAGTTTCTGCACCTTGGTCACGACCTTCATCACCAGTCCGTACTGGACGGTTTCGTCGGAATTGATGACGACAGCCATCTCTCCGTTCCAGAGAGACTTGAACACTCTGTTGAAGCTGTCGAAATCCACCTGCATGTCGGCGATATAGATTTCCTCGTCCTTGGTAATGGAGACCTTCAGGAGCTTTTCCTGCTCCATGGTCGGGGCTTCGGCCTTGGGCAGGTCGACTTTGACCCCCTGGCTCATGAGCGGCGCAGAGATGATGAACACGATGAGAATCGAGAACACGATATCAATCATGTTCGTGAGGTTCATCTCCTGCTTGAGTTCTTTTCCGCGGCTACGCTTCACTTAGCCCCCCTAGCCGGCGACTTCTTCGAGGGCGAGCAAGTCGCCGCGCTTGAACAGGCTCAACACCTGGGAACCGAAGTTGAAGTACGAGATTTCGTTCTGGCCGTTGCAGCTAGTGAAGTAGTTGTACCCTGCAGAAGCCGGAATTGCGACCACAAGGCCGCCCACCGTGGTGATAAGCGCCATGGCGATACCCGGGGCAACGACAGAAAGGTCGGCGGAACCATGCTGGCCGATCTGGAAGAATGCGATCATGATGCCCCAGACCGTACCCAAAAGGCCGAAGAACGGGGCCAGGTTCGAACTCGTGGCCAGGAAACTCAGGTAGCGGTCTTCGGTAAGGCGCAGGCCCTCGATGGAGCGTTGGATGGTATCTTCCAAAAGCGATGCTCGGTGCTGGATGGAATCGTAACTCACGAAGTTACTGAACTTGGAGGCTTCCTTCAGCACCTCGGCCGTAAGGCGGCGGAGCGCACTGTCCTCGGCGGTTTCGCAAAGGCCCTGCAGCTGCACGAACTGCGTAACCGTGCTGAACTTGCGGAAGAATTCCGCGTTAGCGTGCTTACTCCTGCGGTAGGTGAAGAACTTCACGATGATAATGCCCCAAGAACCGAGCGACATGATAGCCAGGATGCACAGAACGACAATCGTCGCGATATCGGACTGAAGTACCATCTGTACAAGAGGTATGGAATTGTTCAAAGGAACCTCCTCAAAAAAACTTCGGGCGGGAACAACCGCCCCGAACCCAATGTAGCAAAAAGAAAATTTTAAGACCAACTTAAAGGCCTAAAACGGCCCCATTTATCGTCGCAGGCGCGTTTTTGTCAGTCCAGTCCCTTCGGGTGGAAGCTCCGGCGGTGCTCGGGAGTAAACCCGAGTTTACGTATGCCGTCGAGATGAGCCTTCGTGCCGTAGCCCGCATTCACCTCGAACGCATAACCCGGATATTTTTCGGCAAGCCGGTCCATATAGCGGTCACGGAACACCTTCGCGAGGATAGATGCCGCAGAGATGCTAGCAATGCGACCGTCGCCCTTCACGATGGGCATCTGCATTTCAGCGGGGACCCCGTGGATTTTGAGGTTGCCATCCACGGCGATGAATATCGTTGTGTCATCCTGAGCGGAACCTGTCATTCTGGAGCCGAAGGCGATAGAATCGGGCGAAGTCGAAGGATCTAGGCTCGCGAAACTTCCCTTCACCTCCACAGGAATCTCGGGCTCAGGAGCGTCAAGCCCACGCATTCCCAAAGCCTGCAAGGCACGCCGCATCGCCAGGAAATCCGCTTCCAGGATATTCAAGCGGTCAATTTCTGTCACAGAGGCACTCGCAATCGCATAGCAGGAGCACGCGTCCTTCACCGCATCGAACATCGCCTCGCGCTTCTTGCGCGTAAGCTTCTTCGAGTCGTTCAGCTCGGGCATGATATCCGGAGCCTTCAAGACAGCGGCACATGCCACCACGGGGCCGGCAAGCGGGCCTCGCCCGACCTCGTCCACGCCGACCACGATTACGTTTTTGCCAGCATCCGCAGCGACCGACGCAAAAAGGTCGAGCGAATCCACACCGCCAACCGACGCAGGGTCGGCAGCGAACTTGCGCAAGGCCACCTCGCCTTCTACCGGCGTGGATACATTTTCAAGAAATGCTGGCAGCTTGAATTTCATAGTTGAGCGGCGTAGTCTCTTATCGTCTTCCAGTACAGATTGTGTTCCTGCACCAGCACGCGAGCGGCAAGCACCTCCGGCGTATCGTCTTCCAGCACGGGCACCTTTACCTGCGCAAGGATACGGCCCTTGTCGATTTCTTCGCTAACCAGATGCACCGTCGGGCCCGATTCCTTCTCATGAGCGGCAATCACGGCCTCGTGCACGTGGATACCCCAGAATCCCTTCCCGCCGAACTTGGGCAAAAGGGAGGGATGGATATTCAAAATGCGGTCGGGCAAGCGTCGGACGATACTCACCGGCAGGGCCTTCATGTAGCCCGCAAGAATAAGCAAATCAATATCGTAGCGGTCGATTACATCCAGCAATGCAGCCTCGTATTCCGCAACAACCGGATGGGTCTTCCCCGAAATATGGTAGACGGGAATCCCGTATTCCTGCGCATGCGCAACAGCACCGCACGTTCCGTTGTTCGTAATCAAAAACTTGCACTGGGCTTCGAGATCGCCCTCGCCAATATGGTCAATAATAGCTTTAAAATTGCTTCCACCACCGGAAGCCATAACTCCGATTTTCAACATGCGGCCAAATATAGAAAATAGCCGTTTACTTGTGGTCGATTCCGGGAGGCGTACGCAGATAATAAATGACGCAGGGGACAACGACAGCCAGTACGGTCACCGCAGCAGTCAGGTATACGAACCATTCCTTGGATGTCACATCGGGCGGCAAGACAAAAGTCTTGAGGAGAGCGAACGCAACGATGACAAGTAAGCCAAGAATCAGGTATGACATAAGTTTGTTCATGCACTAAAAGATAATACTTTTTTGGCCCGAGTTCCGTTTTGTAAACACTTTTTTGTTTTTGGGCGAGTCCTTTCCGCGTATAATTTTTAATTTTTACCCCGAAAATTAACCCTATTCATGGAATTCACTATGAGCATCAAAGATTACCTCGCCGGCGCAAAACAGGCCGGATCCGTCCAGAAGCTGATGACCCCGGGCCTCGCCGTGGAATTTATCCAGCCCTGGTACACCCCGCTTTCTACGACTCCCTCTACCACGGGTATTGCTGTCGGCGGTATCGGCTCGACATTCACCGCCACGCCTGCTGGCACCACTCCCGTGATGAACGTGATGCCGGGCGTGCAGGTCCGCACCGAAAAGCCCGCAGACCTCCGCTTCAACAACTTCTTCTTCCGCGAATCCGTGATTGACGCGAAGGCCGCTCTCGAAATTGCCGACTTCGCCGGCTTCACGCAGATGCTCGCCAAGTACCCGCTCGTGGATGCCAAGGGCGAAGCGCTCTTTACCGCAGCCGAACTTGCCAACCAGAAGAAAGCCGAGGCCAAGCTCAACAAGGCCATCGCCGAAAAGGATTTCTTCAAGAACAACGCCGCCGCGTTTGAACGCTGGCACATCGAATGGAGCGACCGCACCGCCGCCCTCCTGAACAAGGCCGGTGCCGAACTCAACCGCAGCGCCGTCATTGACTTCTTCAACGGTGTCGTTGGTGAAAAGGTTGTGCGTCAGGGCGCACTCACCGCCGCGTGGGCAAACGACAATGTATTCCTGGGCCAGGCCGGTTACGATGCCGCCAAGATGCAGTACGCCGCCCTCTACCCGGTGAGCGAAACCAAGTACGAAGGCAAGGGTATCTCGATTACCAAGACCCAGTCCAGCTACGTGACTCCGGGTGACGAACGCCTCTCCAGCCTCCCGGTGAACGCTACCGTGTTCACTCTCGAAAATACCACCAAGGAAACCCGCGAAATCACGATCGTGCAGGTGCAGGACTGCATCGCCGGTTACATGGCCAAGAAGGACCGCCAGGGCGTTCAGGACTCGAGCTTCGTGCTCGTTCCGTCTGCACGTTTCCCGAAGGGCGTGAAGTTCAGCAAGCAGGCCAAGGACGGTCGCGAAGTCCGCGGTCTCGAATTCTACAACGAAAAGCCGCTCGCCGAAAGCGACTTCAACGGCTGCATGGGCGTGTCCGTCGCTTGGAACAAGAAGGACAACCTGAACGTATCCGTGAAGCCGATGTTCTACCAGGATGATGCAGCCTCTGTGCTGAAGGGCGCTCTCCGCAGCGGTCGCGTTTGCGAAGCCTGGGTCAAGAACGTTTACAGCGGCCGCGAAACGATGGCCGGTGCTGTTGCCGTTACCGCAGTTCTCAAGCCGAAGCAGAAGGTCAGCTTCCAGTTCAACCTGGTGCTCGACTTCCCCGAAATCAAGCTGAACAAGCTTACTTCCGCCAAGAAGTACACCACATTCTTCCCCGAAGCTTATGGCCGCGTGGGCGCCATCCTCGAAGAAGCCCTCGCCGCCGACAAAAACATGGACGCACGCCTCAAGGCATTCGAAGCTCTCGTGCCGAAGAAGGCTGTGGCCAAGCTCTACAAGACGGCTGCCAAGCAGGACGAATTCAAGAGCCTCGCCATCAACACCCTCAGCTTCCTCGCCGAAGCAACCGTGTGGGACAAGGACGACCGCTTCCTCGTCCGCGAATGCGCCGACTATCCGTTCTTCAACTCCCTTGACGTTTACTTCTACGGCAGCTTCAGCCTGATGGCCCTGATGCCGCGCCTCGACGGTGTGGTGATGAAGCGCTTCGGCGATGCGATTCTCGCCGTGAACGACAACCGTCGCCGTCACCACGAATACGTGAACCACCCGTTCGCCGACCTGCCGGACCCGAAACTCGAAGGCCCGCGCGCCGTGCGTGGCGCCGTGATTCACGACCTCGGAAGCCCCTTCGATGCAGAACCCGATGCCTACGACTGGCACAACGTGAAGGAATGGAAGGATCTCGCTCCGAAGTACGTGCTGATGGTTCTCCGCCACTACGTGAAGACGCAGGATATCGAAAACCTGAAGGATTGCAAGGAAGCCGTCTACGCCGCCATGCAGTACCTCGAAAAGATGGTGAACGAAGGCGAAAACTTCCCGCTCACCCACGGTACCGACGACACGTTCGACAACCTCTCCAGCCACGGCATTTCCGTGTACTGCGGTAGCCTCTGGATTGCTGGCCTCCGCGCCGCTGCCAAGATTGCCGAAATCCTCGGCGATAAGGCTCAGGCCGACACTTGGAACGCCAAGGCCGACGCCGCCAACAAGGAATTCGACGAAGCCCTGTGGGACGAAGCTGAAGGCTACTACCACTTCTTCGTGACCCCGATGGAAGCGAAGGACGTTGTGGCTGACAAGCTCCCGCAACTCGCCGACGCCATCAAGGAAACGCTCGCCATCGACGGCAGCGACGTGAAGGCCGCCCTCAAGGCCATCAACGAATGGCTGAACTCCGGCGAAATTCCGAGCGATGTGGAACTTTCGAAGAACGAACTCCGCGGCCTCAAGAAGGCATGGCTCACCGCCCAGTGCAAGGAAGCCTTTACCGCCAGCTGGAACGCAAAGATTGCCAACGACTGCGACGACGTCTTTGCCGACTCGATGCTCGCCGACACTTACCTCCGCCTGCTCGGCCTCAAGCCCATCAGCGACGAGAAGAAGGCCAAGGCCAACCTGCTCCGCGTTTTCAACACGAACTACAAGGCCAACAGCCCGCTCATCGGTGCTGCAAACCTTGTGCGCAAGGACGGCTCTCCGCTCGACGAATTCAACTTCCAGGCTCACGACGTGTGGATTGGCATCCAGTACAGCATCATGTGCGCCATGATGCACCACGGCCTTGTGAGTCAGGCAGCCGACATGGGTGATTCCATGATCCGCAACCTCTACGAAGAAGCCCGTATCCCGTTCGCCGCACCGGAAGGATTCAACGGTTCCTGCCGCCTGCACCCGGAAGCCCTCGTGAAGGCATTCGGCCTTAGCGCTACCGCCGCCGACAAGATGCACAAGGAACTCCTGAAGAAGGGCGCCCTGCTTGCAGACTCCCGCATCAGCCCGAAGCTCCCGCGCAACCTGCCCGCCTTTACAAAGGCATTCGGCAGCATCGCCAAGGCCAATAAGGTTGAAGCAAGCGCGCTGTTCATGCTGCTCCACAGCACGGCACTCAAGTACACCGCCGGCAAGTACTTCCGCCCGGGTATGGTGTTCGCTCTGCTGTACTAACTGTCATCCCCGACTTAGTCGGGGATCTCCATAAACTTTAAGAGATCTGCCATGCAGATCTCTTTTTTATTGCACAAATTTATAAAGAAACTCTATAATTCGTAATAGAATCTATTACGAAACAGCCATAAAAAGTTGGGCATAAAAACGAGGACTTTTATATCGTCTCGCAGAAAAAGCGAATGAGACAAAGAATAACACAAAAAAAATATGCAATTTATACATTATTCAAGTTTACGTACTAAGCGGAATCCCTTAAACCCTTTTATTAAAGGAGAGTCTTTAGGATATGGCATTCCTCGTTCAATACAAACATATTGTTTCATATAACGACAACTAGGGCGAAGATCGTACGAATCCTCATAGCCATTGCATGCTAAATTACTACTATATGTCGTTCCCTTAATGGAAATTACAACCTCTTCCGCATTACCATAAACATCGTACAGTCCGAAATAATTGGGCTCAAAGGATTTTATCGAATAAACTCCGATTTTGCCGTTAGAACAATTTATATTCATATAACGACTTAATTCTTTTTCATCGGGTTCGTTTCCCCATGGGAATATTGTTGAGGCGCCACCATTTTGGAGAACGCTCCATTCATCTCTTAAAGGATATCTATATCCATTTGCTGTAGTATCCCAAAAAACAACAATACCATTTTCTAGCTTCCGTACAAGCCCATTTCTTTTTTTGGAATATAAGGTAGAATCTTCTAAAACAGGACTCATCCAAGCAGGATTCAAATGGTCAACTAGTGAACGGATTAAAACATAGCGTTCATCATTGACTACTGGATAATTCAAATTATTTATAGAGTCTTGAAAGGGGTAAAAACTTCTTGCAAAATCCCTTTTAAAGAATGTTTCAAAAGAATTAAATTGAGGACTATTAGGCATTTTTTCATGCATTTCAGAAAATTTTTTTCGTAACCAAATGGCATCTTTTATTCTTAATTCTGTTTTGTCTACAATTAGATCATACTGAAAAGAGATATTTCTTACTTTATTTTTCTTTGACCCCTCACCATAATATGAATCCCATATTTTGAAGTTTTTTCCAGCAAAGTCCACAATTGTTTGATTTACTAAAATCCAGCTAGAATCCGCTTCTGCCAAATCATTCAAATCTCTAGAGAACAGCACTAAAATGCTCCTCGTGTAAGGAGAGCCATCCACATAGACACAATTTAGAGAATCTACATGAGCAGGACCATTTACTATCCAAACGCCATCACTAGCATTTTTTCTATCAGGACAAAGTTTCACACCCTGATTCCAATCCACTTCATACCATTTCTTACGGCCAACAGTTTTTCTCGGATTCACTGTTTTATAAGATTGCCTCACCGCAATGTTTTTCTCTTTTGGGGCAACATATGAATTTTTTAAACCGTTTTCTTCCCCAAATGAACAAGAAAGGCAAATCAGCAATAAAGAAATAAATTTTTTCATAAAGAACTACAATTTAAGGCTGAGTCAGCAAAAATCCCATATATAGGGGGAGCGTGAGAATTGCGCCATTTCGCCCTATATTGTAGTCGCCAAGTTTTATCGCCTGCTCTACATGATATTTCTCCGTATTCTTGAGAACAGTCTTTAGCGACTTTGCGTTACCGGTTTGAGCCTTGCATTCGACAGGAGTACATTTGCCTTGGTAACGCATGACAAAATCGAGTTCGACGCCGCTATCTTTGTGATAGTAGTAAAGCTTTCGACCCATTTTACCAAGTAAATCAGCAACAAGGTTCTCGAAAATCGCTCCCTTGTAGCCAAGAAGGTCTCCACTTAAAATATTTGACTGAGTTCCGTCTTCAAGCATCGAAATGAGCAACCCGATGTCGGACATGTAGACTTTAAATTCGCTTTGAATTTTGTTGCCGTCCAAAGGCAGTTCCGTTTTCTCGATATTATAGCACCGGCGTACGATTCCCGCATCCTCAATCCATTGTAGACTCCCGGCGTAATCTCGTCCGCGGCCACCTTTTCGCACGATATTATAAGAGAATTTCTTGTATTCGCGTGCAAGCTGAGCTGGGATAGATTCAAAGCATTCTCGGATGTGTGCCTTGTCAGCAGGCGTAGCATACTTCACCATGTCGGCTTTGTATTCTTCTACAATACGTTTTTGGACCGTCAGCACTTTACCCACGTGCCCCGTCTCTACAAAAGTTGTTAAGACTTCAGGCATGCCGCCAACAACAACATACTGGTGGAGCAACTCGCGAAAACGATCATGCAGTGCAGGGTCAACGGGAGTCTCTTTTTGTAGGCATTCTTTTAGATAACTGAAATGCATCGGTTTGATGCCGTTTGCCCAAAGCCACTCCTCAAAATCCATGGGGTACATTTCGACGATATGTTCGAAACCCACTGGGATGGACGCCTCTGGTTCATCCTTCTGTTCTTTTGTCTTGTATCCGTAAACGCCAAGAAACGAACCGGTACACATGACTTCGAATCGTCCATCGAGAAAAAAATATTTTAGAGAACTACGGGCTAGCGGGCAGTCCTGGATTTCATCGAAAACAAAACACGTTTCGTGAGGTTCTATTTCTGCCGTGGGTATTGCTGCAGAAATTCGCATGATAATTGACGAGACGGAAATGTCGGTAACAAAGAACTTCTTGTAATCGGGATGCATGCGAAAATCCAGATATACAACATGTTTAAAATGCCGTGTGGCGAAATCCATCACACTGCTTGTCTTGCCGCATTGACGAATGCCTTTTACGACTATCGGTTTATGATGTGGCTCGCCAAGCCAGTCCTCCAGAATCTTGTCTATTTTTCTCTTAAACACGTTTTCCAACTCACTTTTTATATGAATATGCACATTTTCCCATTGACTTTTACCATAATGACACACATTTTTCTAAAAAAACAATCATTCAACGCAATATTTGCGAAAAAAAAAAGATAACGTATTAGCAAGCAAAAAGAGGCGCCCCATACGGAGCGCCCCTTTTGTCATTCCAAGGAGAATATTTTGGGCTAGTTCGCCGGCGTGACGTGCGTCTCCTTTATGATGCGCATCTTGTTGCTCGGATTACTGCTCCATCCGTAATCAAACACAAGGAGCATCGCGTTCATAAAGGCCTCATCCGCACTGATATAGAAGTCGAGTTTTGTCGGGCAGATGCATTCGGCAAGCATGGAGGACTCGTCAAAGGTCGGCTTCACATAGAGGGTATCGCCCCCAACGGAGACATCGATGTTTTCGAATTGCGTACCGCAGGTCAACTGGACGTTCTCGACGACAATCTCTGCCTTATTTCCCAGATTGTACATGTAGGCCACCGGAGGAATCGCATCATCGCCTGTAGGCCCGTCACTTAAAGCGCCTTCCGTCAACGGGTCGTCCACAATGTTCGTCTTTCGGCACTGAGCCGACACATCCTCGATAATCTGGCGCGGGCGATCCTTTGCCGCATCGATAACTTCCGTCGGGCCGTTGTTGTCAAAGGCGGTGTAGCCAAAGCCGACATATTGTCCGTCGAACAGGAATTCCACTCGAGCATTGCACCCGCACTTATAATCAACGCCCTTGTTGCGCTCGATATTCACGAAAAGCGTATCGTTGATGAGGCTCGCACCAGTACGAGCCATAGCCTTCTTGGCTTCCGTTACCGCAGAGTCTGCCTCGCCGCCACAAGGCAGGTTCAAATACGCATTGATGATGGTGAGTTTCGCAAGCCCGTCGATTCTCGAAACGAAACCCTTGTAAGGGTAAGGTTCGGCCAAAACGTCAGTCGGGAGGGTATTCCCATCAAAATCATGGTTCGCCTTGCATTCAAGCGACACATTGCTCACCGGCACCGCGACACTCCCGCTAAAAACCGACGAAGAAGTCGGAGCAGTCGAAGAAGAAGACGGCGCATCTGCGGAAGAACCGGGATTCTCGGAACTCGAGGAATTCAGATTAGAGCCGGACGACTCCGCACCATTCGCGCCCGAAGAAATCGTCGTCGCAGAAGAACTTTCTTCCCCGCCCGAAACAGGAGCAGTCGAAGAAGAATCCCCACAAGCAACCAGCATAAACGACAGCGTCGCACCAAAAACAAACAACTTTTTCATGATAGTCTCCTTTTATTGATTAAGGCACCGATTTTACAATAAGGAATATATCTTTTTTTCAAGTTTCCGCTAGTGTCTTATTATACAAAAATTTAGATTTTTTATCAAAATCAACAAATTCCAGCACCGATTTAGTCAAATATTTTTGTATATTATACATTTCGTATAATACAGCATTCTAAGTGCGTTCAACAGGTCTTTTTGGCCAAATTGAAAAAGTGAATCTTTAAAAAAACATTCAAAATTTGTATATTGCTTTGTTACAAATTAAGATGCTTTTTGGGAAAACAAAAGGAGAGAACTGAATGAAAAAAGTTTTTCTTAGCGCCTCCATAATGTCTGTCGCCTTTTTGAGCGGTTGCGGTGATTCCGAATCTTTCGGATCGTCAGCACCAATGCCCGACGGAGTCGTAAAGACCCTCGCCGACTTGGGAAAATGCAATTCATCTAAACAGGGAGAAGTTAACCGAGTCCTCGCCGACGGAAGTTTTTACCGTTGCGAAAACGAGCAGTGGATCGACCTCGGTTGGGAAATGGAGCTCCCAACTTCCTCCAGCAGCGCATCCGATGAAGACGCCAGTTCCAGTTCGAAAAAGCCCGTCTTTGACGAAGACGACGTCATCGAGACGCCCAAGAGTTCCTCCAGCATCGAAGAATCCAGCTCCAGCGAAGAAAGTTCTTCCAGCGTAGAAGAGTCCAGTTCCAGCGAAGAAAGCTCTTCCAGCATCGAAGAGTCCAGCTCCAGCGAAGAAAGCTCTTCCAGCGTAGAAGAGTCCAGCTCCAGCGAAGAAAGCTCTTCCAGCGTAGAAGAATCCAGTTCCAGCGAAGAAAGTTCTTCCAGCGTCGATGAGTCCAGTTCCAGCGAAGAAAGTTCTTCCAGCGTCGAAGAATCCAGCTCCAGCGAAGAAAGTTCTTCCTCCGAAGGAACTTAATTCACTCTAAAAAAAATTTCAATTTCATAAAGAAAGGCCGCCGGTTTTACCAGCGGTCTTTCTCTTTCTAAAGCTGTTGACGTCTAATTATTAATCTTCGTCTAAACCGTCGTCATCATCTTCCTCTTCTTCGTCTTCTTCATCATCGTCATCATCGTCCGAATTGATGGTGTACTTGATGACCTTGGCGCCTGCGATATCAGCTTCTATGCCTTCGGAATTCGCCGGAAGAACGATGAAGTAGAGAGTCTTGACCTTGGAGCTAAAGTTGTCGACATCGACTCTGTAGTACAGCAAGGTTGTGGTGGAAGCCAAGTAGGTAAAGTCGTTATCGAGGTTCGTCTTGAGATAAATGTTGTAACGTTCGGCGTCTTCGGATTCATCCCAAGAAAGACGGGCATAGTAAGTGTAGTCCGGATCCTGAGCAACCTTGAGGCCTTCAACATTGTCCGGCCTGTTCGTGCTCTTAGAACCGCCCACCACGAAAGTCGCGCTCACCTGCGTAGAAGCGCCGTCTACAGAGTAGACCGTTCCGCGGATGGTATAGGAGGCATCCTTAGTCCACTTGCCAGAATACGGAGAAATTTCAATCGTACGCTTGTCCTCGCTCAAGGATACAGAAATCAAGACATTGCTGCCAGACTTGGAAACGGTCCACTTGGAGGTATTCACGGAATCGCCTTCCAGTTCCGCAGCATACGTGAAGGTCACGTCGGACGTGGAGTCAATCTCGGAAGTATTGTCCGAAATCTTCACAATCTGGGTCGTAGTCTTCACGAGGCTGATCGTAGCAACATTGATGAGGTCGCCAGCGCGGAAAGAGGTTCCGCCAACAGGCTTGATTTCGCTGCCCACATAAGTCTTGGAGTCAATCTGTTCTTGACCGACAGATATCTTGACTTCGACACCTTCCGGAAGCTTATCGAAGGAGTATTCACCTCTTTCGTCTGTTTCCGTGGTCAATTCGCACGGAACGAACTGCTTGGGCAGGTTCGCATAGACGGTAACACCCGAGGCTCCGTTCAACTTGCCCTTGTCGTCGGTATACAGGACAATGCCCTTGGCCTGAACGCCCACCTTGTACATAGGAACAGTCTGAATGACATCGCCTACGCGCGGAACATCGCCAGCGCCCTTTTCTTCGAGCGTCACAAGCGCATGAACGGTAGCGTAACCATCCTTGGAAACCTGGAAGCTATGGTCGCCCAAGACCTGATCTTTCCACACAGAAAGGCCCAGGGAATCGGCAATGACAGCCTCGTCGTCAACCACGGAATAAACGGACACGCCAGAAAGGGCTGCTCCGGAATGATTATCTACGACCTTGATGGTAATAGTCCCCTCGCCCTTTGCGTCGTCATTGATGTTGGTAACAGTACTATCGCAAGCAGCAAGAAAAGCTATCACAGCTGCAAAAGAAAATGCATATTTAAGCTGCATTTGTCCTCCTTAGTTAATTAATGCAAACAAAATATAACTAACATGATATACAACGTCAAGCAAACGCAAGCCTTGAACCACCCCCCTCGGTCAACACCCGCATGAACTTTAAAGAGGCGCCCCTTACGGAGCGCCCCTAACTTCATAGGAGAAAAAAACTTTTCATGAAATGCAGGCCAATACCTTTTTTTCGGCCTTCTTATTCCCGCTCTACCAGCGGAATCGTATTCCTCTGTTCTAGCGACGTGTATTTTAGATCAGAACTGCTCACGTCCAGCGAGAATTTCACTTCCGCGACACATTCGCAACCATACGTCACGTCCATATTCCGCGCAAAACTTACATACAAAGTATCATTAACGATACCAAGATCCACATCCCCGAGGGCATTAATTTCATTCACAAAGGCTTCCGCCTCGCCCTTATCGCATGGAATCTTAAAGTAATCGGTTATCACAATATCTACAGCATCCCCGTCGACAAACTTGGACGCATAAGGCGCCATCACGTCCAATTCCACATGGGCGACATCGTCTACGCACCTGAGAGATACGTTTCTTGCAAACAAGGCCGCATCAATCGCATCCTCTGCCGAAGAAGACGACAAATCGGGTATGAATTTATTTTCGCCATTGTCATCCGAACTACTGCTCATCACAGATTCACGGTCCGACGAACTGGATTCGAATCCATTTTCCAAACCAGATGACGAAGTCACCTCGGGCACAGCATCCAACGAAGACGAACTGCTGGCCACCGCAAGCGGATTAGAATTGGGGTCAATCGTTCCGCCCGCCATATTTTCACCAGTGCAGGCAATCAAGAAAAGAAGCAGGAAACTTCCCGTACAAAGAACAAACTTTTTAAACATGGTGCGTCTCCTTTATCTTTTCCGTAACAGGGAAAAACTGGAAATTGATTCGGCAGACCTGATTCTGATCCTTGTATTCGTTCGCAATGGAGAGGATTTTCTTGCAGCATGCATCTATTTCCGCCACAATCCTCTTGTTCGCTTCTTCATTCACGCCAAGCGTGACCCCGGTAAAATAGCGTTCACTCGGAGAATAGCGCTCGACAGCGCGCGCCGCCATATTCGCCATTTCCTTGTGCATGGAACGGATTGCGATAGGCAGGGCCTCCTTCGAACCGATAACGGTTTGCTCCGTCTGAGAATAGACCTTTTCCCCGTCCTTCTTCAGGAATCCAGCCTTGAGCAAAAAGCCCAGAATATCGCGAACCTCCTCGGCGGACACATGTTCCTTGCATTCGTCGGCGATATCGCGTGGACAGGCGCCCGGCATCATCGGGATAAGTTCCCTCAATACAGGGTACTTCCAGGATTCGTAATACTGGAAGGCATCCCCATCGACAACGCGCACCTTGTGCTCCATTGCAATTCTCTGCATTTCGAGGAGGGCTTCCTTCTTGACGGAATCCTTCTCGGCATTGCAGAACGAAACAAGTTCGTAAAAGTAGTCTTCCTCAAAACCGACAAGGCCCATAGACCTAGCCACGGCACTCGCCTTGATCTTGGAGAGCTTGCTCTGCCCCATGCAAACGAGTTTAAGGAAATTCGGCGAGGAAAACCCGGCACTCTTGCAGAATTCACGCCACGAGAAAGCACCCAGACGCTTGCGCTCGTCGTAGTAATCCTGCATATACAGGTGGTAGTCCATATATTCGAGAACCGACTTCATGCACTTGAATATATGTTTTTCGGCAAGGCCAGTCAACAACCTTTATTATACAAAAAATGATAAATTTTCAAAAATTTACTTATTTTTACAAAAATTCCATCAATTCAAGCATCAATATTATACACATTGTATAATACGCAGAACCACGAAGCGAACGGCGACATCGAGCAATTCAAATTGAAAAAAGAGTTCAAAAACGAGAAATCCCCCGCATCGGCGAGGGATTTCTTGTGTTTAAGGGTTCTGGTGTACTTCGTCTTGTCTCGGACAACTCTAGTCCGTAGGGTAGCTCCGTTCTGGGAGCCGTCTATGCGCAGCTTTCTGAGCCTCGCGCTTTCTTTTGCGTCGTTTTTAGCCATAACGGCCTCCTTAAGGGGCTAATATAAATTATTTTTAGGGCAAGCAAAAGGGTTTTATGAAAAAGGCATATTGCATTCTTTTCTCCGCGCTGCTGATGATCGCTTGCGGCGACGACAATTCTTCATCTGCTTCGGATGATGACTATTCTTCATCTGAAGAAGTTTCTATTGAATCGTCCTCGGACGTAACTAACGTCAGTTCGTCTTCCGAGAAAAAAGACGAACAGGAGTCTTCTTCAAGCATTCAAAAGGCAAATTCTTCTAGCGACAAGGCAGAAACCTCATCAAGCGTTCAAGAAGCAAACTCCTCTAGCACAGATGAAATAAAGTCTTCTTCAAGCAAACAAATCATTGCAGATTTCGGCGACAACAAATTCGTCATTAAGCAGATTCCTACATTCGGTAAGCTAGACGGCAAGCCCTATTTTTACACGATGCAGCCAAGATGCATATATAAAAATGGTGTATTCACCTTAAAGCCCGACACATCGGACAACGCGTACTTCTATGCGATTGCCAACGACACGCTCACACTTAACCATGTAGATTTAGACAAGGTCCTTGCGGGCACTTATGAAGAGCCCAGCGCAAAGGAGACCTATTACGGAAAGAATACAGCACTCGAAAGCGAGTGGGAACATCTTTGCTATTACAGCCTAAACGGCGATTATACCAATTGTAAACAAAGCTATTCCTATCTTATAACAAAGGACACCATTTATATAGTCCAAACATATCCTTTCAATTATGACTACGAAATATTTGAAATTATCGAAAAGATCTCGCACACAGAACTCGGGCCTTACGACGAAATGAGCGACGCAGAAAGAGCTTTAAAATATGCAGATAACGGAATTACCGTAAATTCCTCAGGTGTCAAGACACTCATAAATTTTAAAGACAAGGGAACAATATCCATCGATGAATTAACAAACAAAATTATAAATAACAACGAAACAATTTATACAAAAATAGTCATATCTACAGATAAAAAAGAATGCGTTTTAACATCAGAAAGGACTCCTGTCAAATCGTCAAAATACTGTTCCGAAGAATATCTTCCCTATCTTCAAATTGACGATTACGACGGATATGTTTCAACTTACGCAAAAGGCAACCAAGAAGAATTCGACGCCTGCCTAGAGAGCCTATTTGATTGAGTTTTGATCTAACACAAAATATTCACCGTCATGGGTTCAAGCGCCTGCTGCTCGCAGTTTCGGGCGGTCTGGACTCCATTTGTCTAGCACATTACTTTGTTCACAACAAAGAAGCCTTGGGCATAGAATGGCTCGGTATCGCGCACGTGCATCACGGATTACGCGAAGAAACTGCCGACAGGGATGCTGCATTTGTCGAGGCATTCGCTCGCAAGTATAACGTTCCGTTTTTCCTGAAGAAGCTAGATGGCAAAGCGCTAAAAAATGCCGAGGGCTCGCTCGAAGAGAATGCGAGAGATGCTAGGTACAAGGCGCTAGCTGATGTCTCTCTGGAGGCACTCCGTGCCGATAAAGTCCACCATGCATTGGATCCTTCGGCTTCGCCTCAGGATGACGAAGGGTTGAGCCCAATCGTCCGAAGCCCAATCGCTATCGTGACCGCGCATCATGCTGGCGACCAGGCAGAGACTATGTACATGCGGCTCCGTCGCGGAACAACTCTGGCAGGATTGCGGGGAATTCAGGAAATCCGCGTTTTAGGCAATAGCCAGGGCGTTGCGGGGCTGGCGTCTGAAGCCCCGCTAGAGGGGGTGATGGAAGACCGTGCAACGGGCTACAATCAGGGGGATACTTCCCCCCTCATCATCAATCATCCATCATCAATTATCAATCATCAATCAAAATTCATCTATCGTCCTTTCCTGAACATGACGCACGGGGAGTTCTTCGCTTACGCCCGCGAAAACGGTCTCGAATGGTGCGAAGACGAAAGCAATGCAGACGTGAAGTTCGCGCGCAACAGGGTGCGGCACGATTTGCTCCCCCAACTGGAACAGGAATGCCCCGGCGCAAGGGAACAGCTCTGCCGGATTGCAGGAGTTGCCGACAGGGCGTATGCGAAGGTTATCGCAAGGTGCGAGGCGTTATTTGCCGGAATCCGGGAAGAAAGGGAGATCCCCGACCGAGTCGGGGATGACACTCACACACTCACGCTGGACAAGAAAAGGCTCAACAAGGTCCTGCGGGAGCATGCCGGTGCCGACCTTTCGGAAATGCTCCGGCTGTGGCTCTCGGAACGGGGTTTCCGCTTCCCCATCGGGTTCTTCTACGGAACAAATGAACCCGCACACGTCAAAATCCCGCACCATGCGGCATACCGCAGGCGTTCCATCGCCAAAATCGGGCCTACTGTCTGGATTTGCGAATTCAAGAGCCCAGAGGAAGCCCAGAAATTTGTATCTTGCGGAATGAAAGAAAAAGGATTATAATGAGCCAAAACAAGAAGCCCGCATCGCCGTTCAAGAACAGGAATTTCATAATTGTTCTTATCATGCTTGTCATGCTCTTTGTCATGCTGCCCCTGACCGGCAACGACAAGGAACAGAGCCTGACGCGCACGGAATTTCTCGCCATGATGGGAGATTCCTCCAAGGTCATTACCGAACTTACGCTCCAGAAGACCCCCGACGGCATCATCATCGAGGGCGCCTACAAGCTTAGCCCCGAAGAAATCGCCGAAGCGAACAAGAACAAGAGCCCCATCGTAAGGTTTACCCGCTCCGAAAACGAAGGCGATACCCGCAAGTTTTCGAGCCACATGCTCGAAATTTCGAACGAACAGATTACCGCATGGGAAATGTTCAAGGGCGTGAAGGTGAAGGTCATCCACGAATCGACAACGTGGATCGACACCATCATGGCATTCCTCCCGGTCATCCTCCTCATCGCGTTCTTCTGGATCATGACGAGCCGCCAGATGGGTGGCCCCGGCAAGAACCCGTTCAGTTTCGGCAAGAGCCAGGCGAAAATCCTCAGCACCGACCCGAAGAAGAAGACTACCTTCAACGACGTGGCGGGTTGCGACGAGGCGAAGCAGGACCTGCAGGAACTCGTGGAATTCCTGAAAGCGCCTAAAAAGTACGACGAACTCGGCGGACGTATCCCGAAGGGAGCATTGCTCGTCGGGCCTCCGGGTACCGGCAAGACGCTTCTCGCTCGCGCCGTCGCCGGCGAAGCGGGAGTGCCGTTCTTCAGCATGTCGGGTTCCGACTTCGTGGAGATGTTCGTAGGCGTGGGTGCAAGCCGCGTACGCGACCTCTTCGAGACCGGCAAGAAGAACGCTCCGTGCATCTTGTTCATCGACGAAATCGACGCGGTGGGCCGCCAGCGTGGCGCAGGCCTCGGAGGCGGGCACGATGAACGCGAACAGACATTGAACCAGTTGCTCGTGGAGATGGACGGTTTTGCCGCGAACGAAGGCGTCATCCTGATTGCCGCCACGAACCGCCCCGACGTGCTCGACAAGGCGCTCCTGCGTCCGGGCCGCTTCGACCGCCAGATCGTGGTGGGACTGCCCGACCTGAAGGGCCGCGAAGAAATTTTGAAGGTGCACCTGAAGAAGCGCAAGGTTCCGCTCGACAAGGACGTGGACGTATCCGCCATCGCGAAGGGCACGCCGGGACTCGCAGGTGCCGACCTCGAGAACCTCGTGAACGAGGCGGCCCTCCTCGCCGCGCGGTTCAACAACAAGAAGGTCACGATGCTCGACTTCGAGGAAGCCCGCGACAAGCTCAGCATGGGTGCCGAGCGCCGCACGCTCCTGATGACCGACGAAGAGAAGCGCCACACGGCCTACCACGAAGCGGGCCACGCCCTCATGACGCTCCTGTGCAAGCACTCTGACCCGCTCCACAAGATTACGATTATCCCGCGCGGCCGCGCCCTCGGCATCACGATGAGCCTCCCGGAACGCGACCAGGTGAGCTACAGCCGCGAGTACGCCGAGGAACGCATCATGATCATGATGTCGGGCCGCCTCGCCGAACTCATATTCTTCAACCACCAGAGCACGGGTGCCAGCAACGACATCCAGCGCGCCACCGAACTTGCCCGCAAGATGGTCACGGAATGGGGCTTCGACGAAGAAATCGGGCCGGTATGCTACAGCCGCGCTGACGGTGAAGTGTTCCTCGGTCGCGAAATTTCCAAGCCCAAGGAAATGTCCGAGATGATGGCCGAAAAAATCGACAACGCCATCAACAACCTCATCAAGCGTATGGACCAGGCGGCACGCAAGCTCCTTGAAGAAAACAAGGACAAGCTTATCGATCTCGCTGAAGCACTGTTCGAATTCGAAGTCCTTGACCGCGAAGAAATCGACAAGGTCATGGCGGGCGAAAAACTCACCGGCACCAAGAAGAGCCGCCAGTACCAGGCTCTCGAAGAGATGGCCGAGAAGAAAAAGAAAGAAGAGACTCCCCCGCCCGACCCGGGCAGGCAACCGCCTATCGCCCCCGTAACCACCGAGACCCCAGTCGTCTCGAAGCCTGAAACCGCAGGCATTTCTTCCACA
Source organism: Fibrobacter succinogenes (assembly GCA_902762305.1). Classification (GTDB taxonomy): domain Bacteria; phylum Fibrobacterota; class Fibrobacteria; order Fibrobacterales; family Fibrobacteraceae; genus Fibrobacter; species Fibrobacter succinogenes_I. The sequence goes on from CACWNW010000002.1 coordinate 75,934, forward strand.
GAAATTCCACCCGAGGAACCGCAAGCCTGATGCTCAAGGATGTATTCGAAAAGACCCGTTCTAACCCATGGAAAATCGGCGACGATGTTATCGATTGTGCAACGCCGCTCGTAATGGGCATTGTCAATACGACTCCTGACAGTTTTTTCGACGGCGGAAAACACAATACTCCCGAAGCCGCCTATGAACATTCGGTAATGCTCCTGGAACAGGGTGCGACCATACTCGATATCGGCGGCGAAAGCAGCCGCCCCGGCAGCGCCCCCGTAAGCGTACAGGAGGAGCTCGACCGCGTTTGCCCCGTAGTAGAGGCACTCGCCCAGATGGCTAGCATCTCCGACGACCTCGAGAACCCCGGAAGCCGCAAGTTCTACATCTCGGTCGACACGGTCAAGGCGAAGGTCGCCCGCGAATGCATGCGCCTGGGCGCCCACATCATCAACGATATCAGCGCCTGCTCGATGGACCCCGACATGCTTTCCGCAGTCGCACAGACCGGCGCCAGCGTGGTGCTCAACCACATGCGCGGTTCCTTCGGCAACATGCAGAACGATTTCAAGCCCTACGCGAACGTGGTGGAAGAAGTAAAAAGCGAACTTTTCGCGCAGGTCGACAAGCTTCTCGCCTTGGGCGTCGAGAAAGCGAAAATTTGCATCGATCCCGGAATCGGGTTCGGCAAGACCGTGCAGGACAACATCGACCTGATGAAGGCCGTCGACGTGTTCGCGCAGACAGGCTATCCCGTACTCATCGGGACATCGAGAAAATCCTACATCGGGAAGATGCCCGGCCTCGAAAGCAGCGACAGGCTCATCCCGACGGTCACCGCAGGCATTGTCGCGGCAATCGGCGGAGCATCCGTCATCCGCGTGCACGACGTCCGCGAAGCAAAAGAATCTATACTTTACCTGGAGGCACTGAGGTCCAATGGTACTGTTTAAGCTCTTCGACGTCATCGATGTCCGCATGGCCGACATCCTGGACATCCTCCTGGTGTCCATAATCCTGTACTACGTCTTCCTGCTTTTCCGCGGAACGCGCGCCGTGCAGATGATCGTGGGCGGCCTACTCCTGATTGTCGCATGGCTCATCGCGCAATGGTGGGAACTGCGAAGCATTACATGGCTGCTCAGCAACCTGACAGGTATCGGCATCGTGGCGCTGGTCATCCTGTTCCAGCCCGAAATCCGAAGCGCGCTCACCCGCATCGGCCAGATGATAAGCCGAGCGGACCTACGGCAGCTCTTCTTCCATTCCAGCGGCCTCGACGAAGTGACAGAATCCATCACCTCCGCCGTACAGGACCTCGCAAAGAACCGCGTGGGCGCACTTATCGTGCTCGAGAAGCGCGTGGGCCTGCGCAACTACGAAGAGACCGGAGAAATTTTGAACGCACGCATCAGTTCCCGACTGCTCCGCGCCCTGTTCTTCCCGAATTCCGCACTCCACGACGGCGCCGTGCTCCTCAACAGCCAGCGCATCGTCGCCGCAGGGTGCATCCTCCCCATGCCCACGGGTAACGCGGAAGGCGACGCCGGCTACGGCATGCGCCACCGTGCAGCCAAGGCACTCGCCGCCGAATGCGACGCCATGGTCGTCGTCGTATCCGAAGAAACGGGCGGCATTTCCATCGCCTACCGCAACAGCCTGCGCCGCAAGCTCAGCATCAAGGAACTCGAAGCCGAAATCAAGCGCCACTGGGCAGAACTCTACCACGAAGAGACCGCCACCGCCGAAAAGATCCAGGTAGACGAATAGCCCTACACGCACGGGAACCGCATTTCAACAAGCATTTCAACTGGCAGCATAGAGCATTATGAGCACGAACGAAAAAGAAGAAAAGAAGACTACGGATACACAGAACAAGGACAACAAGAGAAAGAAGAAGAACATTGCCGTACTGGTCATCATGTTCCTCTTGCTGCTGTGCCTTTTCATAGTGCAGTGCCAGCTCGACAAGATGAAGCAGGAAGCCCTGCAAAAGCAGCAGGAAACCGAACTCGAAGCAAGGCAGAAGTACATTCTCGACAGCCTGCGTCGCCTCGAGAAGATGAAGGCCGATAGCCTCGCCGAAGCAGCCCGCATTGCCGACAGCCTCGCCCTGGCGGACTCCCTCCGTACAGCAGATTCCCTCCGCGTCGCCGACAGCCTCGCCTCGCTCAAGCCCGAAATCAACAAGGACAGCCTGCGTCACGTGCGCGACAGCGTAAAGCATGTACGCGACAGCATCGCCGCCGCCGACAAGGCCCGCAACGATTCGCTCGCGGCTGTCGCCGACAGCCTCGCAAAACTCGAAAAGGCTCGCCTCGATTCCCTCGAGAAGAAGCGCGTGCAGGACAGCATCCGAGCCGCCGACCAGACGCCACCGGGCGCCGAAATCGTACCGCCCGCAGGCCGCTACTACGACCCCATCAAGCTAAAGGTCAAGTGCGACGAAATCAAGTGCAAGACATTCCTTTCCATCGGGGACACGCTCCACCCGCAAGAGGCGGGCAAGGCCGTGGAATACAACAAGACCGGCAGCGTGTTCTTCTTTGCGGAAGATTCCGTCGGGAACCGCTCCCCGTGGGAAGAAGCCAAGTATGACATGGCATCGGACAACATCTGCGGGAAGCATGCCTACCCCGTCCCCGTTGGCGGCAAGACCGTATGCGTAGACGCCTACGAATACCCGAACGAACCCGACGCCAACCCGCGCGACATGGTAAGCCAGGAACAGGCGGTGGAACTCTGCAAGCAGGCCGGCAAGCACCTGTGCACCATCGACGAATGGCAGGCGGCATGCCGCGGCAAGGACAAGACGAAGTTCTCGTACGGTGACAGCTACAAGCAGAACAAGTGCAACACCAACACCAAGGCCATGAAGCGCAGCGGCCGCAAGGAACAGTGCCGCAGCTGGTTCGGCATGTACGACATGAACGGCAACCTGTGGGAATGGACCTCCACCGCAAGCAAGGAACACCCGAACATGTTCTTGGTGGCAGGCGGTGCTTGGAACACGAACAACGAAAGCAAGTGCACCGACAACAAGTTCAGCTTCTATCCGCAGAACCAGTACCCGAGCGTCGGGTTTAGATGCTGCAAGTGACGCGAAACATATAATGGATAATTGATAATGGATGATGGATAATGTGAAATCATTAATCATCAATTATCAATCATCAATCAAGTAATTCCACGTGCAGGTGTTCGGCCTCGCCCTTTTCCCATAGCACGCGGGCACGGCCTTCCAGGCGTTTTTGCGACATTTCGATAACGGACCTGCGCTCCTCGCGCTTCAGTCCCATCAGGCGGAAATCGAGCGCCTTGTTCTCGTAATGCTTGGAATTGCGTGCATGGTACGGGTAGTCGTTCCCGCTAGTTATCACCGGCACGTATTCATACCCCATCACGGAATGAAACACGTTTATCACCTCCAGGGCGACCGAATCCAGAGCAGGTTCCATGCTCTCCAGGTACACGCCCTGTTTTTGCCCGGTACGCTGGAGCACTAGCCTGTGGACAGCGCGGCTGTTGAACGGCTTTTTCTGCGCCTTCAGGCTACGCAGGTAGGCTTCCGCATCGAAAACGGGCTCCTCAATTGTTACCGGTTCGTAACGTGGAACGGCCTTCACGTTCGTATGTATAAGCCAGAAGGCTCCTCCGGCAAACAAAACGGCAAGAAAAAGCGGTATTATGGCGAAATACTTCATTTACTCGCAAAAAAATAACTATTTTGAGAAATATGAAAAAGCTAATCTCTCTCGCCGTTCTTTCCATCGTTCCCATGATTTTCACCGCCTGCGGGCAAAAAGCGGACAAGGACTCCTTCGTCGGCTACTGGCAGGGTGAAGCCAACACCATCTTCGAAGTGCTGACCGAAAACGGGCAGGATTTCATCATCCGCAACATCCACGGAGACCTCACCGCCAAAATCGAAGACGGCGAACTCCGCGGCAAGAACGACATGGACATGGCCTACTCCATGAAGGTCAAGGGCGACTCCGCCTACTACTTCTTCGCCGACATCACGACCGGCTACAAGAGGATTTCCAAGGACGAATACAACAAGATCTTCGAGACGCTCTCGAAGCCCGCAATCCAGTAAGCAGGGCCGGCTCAAGGCCGTCCCGCTACTTCCCGTTCATCGTTTCGACGACAATCTGCTCGAGAGCCTTCTGGTTGGGCACTCCGCTCCATACACCCTTGATATAGCCTTCGCTGTCCAGGAGCATCAGCGTGGGTACGGCGCGTATCCCGTAACGGCGCCACAGATCCTTTGTCGCATCGCGGTATAGCGGATACGGGGAACGGTGCTGCTTCTCGTAGAACGCATTGAGCGTCGAGAGGTTCTCGTCGGCAATGCCAATAACCTCAAGCCCCTGGTTACCGAGTTTCGAATAGATGCTTTCGAGTATGGGGAGCGTCTGGCGGCAAGGCCCGCACCACGTCGCCCAGAAGTCGAGCAGGGTCGCCTTGGGTTTCGCCTTGCGCTTGTCGCCGTTCTGGTAGAAGTTCTTCCCGAATTCCGCCATCTTGCTCCCGATTGCAGATCCCGTGAGGCTGCTGATGTCATCGGGCCTGTCAGTGAGCTTCACCTTGAGGCTCTTCTTTTTACCGTCGCGCAAGATTTCGACCGCAACAGTCGAACCTGCCTTGGACGACGATATCACCGAAGTAATCTGCGACATGTCGGCAAGCGGCTTACCCGCAAAACCGATGACCTTGTCGCCCGCGACGATACCCGCGGCAACACAGCCCGAACCGGGATGCACGCCCTTCACGTCGAGCGCGAGGTGGTTTTCGAATTCCGTCTTCTTGAAGATAAGCCCGAGCCATGGGCCCGCGAAAGAGGGAACTGCCAACAACAGGGAAAGCAAAACAACAAAGCGATGCGTCAAAGTCATTTTCATTTCATTCTCCTAGAATTTTATTTTCCTAGAACAATAGCAGCGAGAAGCGGATGTTCACGATAAGGCGGCCACTCTGGTCCACTAAGAGCCTGTCGTTCATCTTGGTGACGGGCTCCCCTAGCAAGTAGGCTGCCTGGACCTCGATACGGCCCAGCAAGTCGGATTTCTTGAAGAAGAGGATATCGCGACCGTAACCAAATTCAAGCGCGGGCGAGAAGAACCATTCTTCAAAATGCTCCATGCAGAACAGCGATACGGAGAAATGCAAAAAGTCATCATGCCCGGACCGCATCAGGGCGCCCTTAAAATACCAGCGCCAGTCGAGCCCGGTTTCGATGAATTCCCCCGCAAAGGAAAGCCCGCCATGGATTCCGAACGCATGATACCGGTGGGCCCTGTATTCGAGATCCAGATCAACCGTTCCATCGATACCCCTGAGGTAGTAAGCGAGAGAAGCCCCGCCACCAAAAATCCATGTAGGGAGAGAGCGTTCATCCTTCGCTGCGGAATCTTCGATAGGCAGCCCCATAAAGTCGTCGGCAAAAGCGGACGGAGCTATGCCCAGGCACAAAACCAAAGCGAGAAAAATATTACGAACAAACTTTTTTGTGCGGGTACGGCGCATAACGATAGCTCCCCTTAAACATCTATTTCCTAGGGTTGCGGTCGTCGTACTCGCCGAGCGACTTGTAGCCGTCGTTCAGCATAGCATCCATGAGTTCGTTCCTCATGGCGTGTGCCGCCATCCAGCGGAATGCCACCACGGAATAGCACTGCACCGCATCGACACCGAGCTTGATGAGGTCGTAAATCTTGTAACCATGGTCTATGCCACCACAAGCGATGATGCTCATCTGCGGGTAGTGTTCGCGAATGTACTTCACGTTCCATACCATGTTCTCGAACAGCGGACGGCCCGACATTCCACCGCAGTCGCCATCGGCACGGAGCGGGGTCAAGTCTTCGAACTTCGCGTTCACGGGCAGTTCACTCAATTTCGCGGTCGGGTATGTATTCCCGATTACCACGCCGTTCACTCCGGTACGCACGAGCATATCCATGATGGAAATCAGGTGACGCTCCGAGAGGTCCGGGCTGAGTTTCGCATACACCGCCTTGCGCAGTCCGAGGCCGTTGCGGAAGTTCATGATTTCGGTAAAGATGCGTTCCGAGAAACTCATGTCCAGATCGACGCGGGACTCACCCGTATTGGGGCAGCTCACGTTGATTTCGATGTAGTCCGCCGCGCGGTAGGCAATCGAAAAGCTTTCGATGATATCCTTCAGTTTTTCTTCGGGATCAACAAGCCCCGGCGTCTCGGCGACAGAGATGCCGACGCAGAGTCCGGCCTTGTGAGCCTTCACGAGCTGCGCATCCACGCGCTTCGCGATGACATCGACCCCCTCGTTGTTGAGGCCCATGCTGTTGTGGATGGCACGGTCTTCTTCCAAAAATCCGATGCGCGGCCTATGCGTGTTGCCTTCGCGGAAATGGCGAGTCGCAGTCCCTACGGTAATGCCGCCGAACCCGACGTTCGCATAATCCTTAATGCGTTCGGCCGTCTTGTTCGCACCTGCCGCCAAGATGATGGGGCAGCCCAGGTAAAGCGAATTGCTGTGGTCCGAAAAAGTGACGACACGGCGAAGCGGCTTCGTCAAATCCGGGCGCCCGCCCATGAACGGAATAAACGGCGCGAAGCGCGCTACATACTTGAACGAATCATGGCGGAACTCCGGCGAGTTGTGAAAAATCCGACGGATAAGTGCAAGAACCTTGTCGCTGAAGCGCAAATAATATTCGTGGTTGATACAATCATTTCCCATATTATTTAAATTACAAAAAAAATGAGGTCAAGAACATGAATAGCAACGTAGAAAACAGAATCCGTGAGAATTTTCCCAAATACATCGACGCCCTGAAACAGCTAGTCCGCATCCCTTCCATCAGTTTTGACAATTTTGACCAGAAGTTCGTGATGGACAGCGCAGAAGCCGTAAAGGCCATGTTTGCCGAAGCGGGCTTCACCAATATCCAGTTCTTGCTCCCGCCGAGCGGAAGGCCCACGGTCTACGCCGAAAGCCTCACCAGTGCGGACAAGCCGACCATACTACTCTACGCCCACCACGACGTGCAGCCACCGATGCGCGAGGCCCTGTGGAAGAGCGCCCCGTTCGAGCCCGAAGTCCGCGGTGACAGGCTCTACGGTCGCGGAACCGCCGACGACAAGGCCGGCATCATCACGCATATTGCCGCGGCGCAGCAGGTACGCGAGCTGCTCGGCAAAAACGGGCCGAACCTGAAGTTCATCATCGAGGGCGAAGAGGAATCCGGCAGCGCCGGGTTCGAAGAAATCCTCGCAAAGCATGCGGAACTCCTCAAGTGCGACGCGGTAATCGTGGCCGACCTCGGGAACTTCGCGAAGGGAGTCCCCTCCATCACGACGACACTGCGCGGAATGAGCGCCGTGAACGTCACGCTACGCAGCACCAAAACGCCGCTCCATTCCGGAAGCTGGTCGGGCCCGATTCCCGACCCCGCGCAGGCACTCTGCCGCATGATAGCCAATCTCACCGACGAGCGCGGGAACATCGCCATCCCGCACTTCGAAGACTCCCTGGTGCCCCCTACCGAAGAAGAACTGCAGTCGTACCGCAGTCTCGGATACGGGGAAGCAAAATTCCGCGAAGAAAGCGGGGTTTTGGATAAAGTAAGCCTTACCGTTCCCGACGAAGAAATTCTCGAATCGCTCTGGCGCAGGCCTTCCATCGTGGTAACCACGATGGAAGTGGGCAGCCGGACGAATGCGGGCAACGTCTTGCAAGATTGCGCCTACGCGAGAATCGGAATCCGGCTGGCCCCCGGCATGAATGCCGGCGCCTGCACCGAAATGCTCGTGAACTTCCTGCGCCAAAACACGCCTAACGGGCTCGAAATTGCAATCGATGTCGAAGACGGCGCAAACCCGTTCGTGACCGACATCGCACACCCCTTCTTCAAGAAGATGAGCGACGCCATGAAGGAGGCCTACAAGACCGAGCCGAAATTCATCGGCTGCGGGGCAAGCATCCCAGGCGCAGAACTCTTCCGCAAGACCTTCGGGGACATTCCCATTTTGCTTACCGGCCTCGAAGATCCGGAATGCGCGGCCCACGGCGAAAACGAGAGTCTCTACCTCCCCGATTTCGAAGCGGGAATCATCGCCGAGACGCTTTTCTTCGTCTCGCTCGCCTAAAACACGGTTTGGCATGTAATTTTCCTCACTTTTGCCAACAAAAAGCATGCTAGACCGCTACAAACAGTACCCCTCCGCGCCATGCATTACTATATTAAGAATGTATGGATAAGAAATTGGTCGTACTGACAGGCGCAGGGATTAGCGCCGAATCCGGACTTCGCACATTCCGCGGGAACGACGGGATGTGGGAGCACGAGAACATCGAGGACGTCTGCACGCCCGGTGCTCTTCGTCGTGACCCGAAGCGCGTGATGGACTTCTACAATTTCTTACGCAAGGGCCTTCCCGAGCACAAGCCGAACGCAGCCCACATTGCGCTCGCCAAACTCGAAGAGCGCCTGGGGGACCGCTTCTTGCTCGTGACCCAGAACGTCGACGATCTGCACGAGCGGGCCGGCAGCAAGCGCGTACTCCATATGCACGGCGACCTGATGAAACTCCGCTGCATAAGGGACCCGGAACACGAATTCATGTTCGATGGCGAAGAGACCCTCGAAACCAAGTGCCCGTTCTGCGGTTCAGGTACGCGCCCCGACATAGTCTTTTTCGAAGAAGTCCCCCTTTATATGGAACAAATCCAGAACGCCCTCCGCACCTGCGATGAGTTCGTGTATATAGGAACCAGCAGCGTGGTCTACCCCGCCGCAGGCTTCAAGAATTTTGCCAAGCGCTTCGGCGCGAAGGTGACCTGCCTCAATCTCGAGATTCCTGCTCACGACTCGGATACAGACGTGTTCGTGCAGGGCAAGGCGACCGAGATCGTGCCCAAGTGGTGCGAAGAATTTGAGTAAGACGCGCGGCCAACGCGCGATAGAACTAGTTTGTATAAAATGCCGAGAATTAGCGAATCCGAAGCTCTCGATTTATTTTTGAATGCACCGCTCGACGAACTCTGCGCCCACGCAAACGCCGAGAAGGAACGCCTGCACGGGAAATCCGTGTACTGGGTGAACAACCGCCAGATTAACTACACGAACGTCTGTGTACTGCACTGCAAGTTCTGCGCCTTCTCGAAAATCAAGAAGGACAGCCCGACCGCATACGACTGGGATTACGATACTATCCGGGACAAGGCGGCAGAGGCTATTGCCGGCGGAGCACGCGAGCTGCATATCGTAGGCGGGCTCCACCCCGACCATCCCTTCGACTACTACATCGAAATGCTGCGCAAGCTGCGCGTAGAATTCCCGAAAGTAAACCTGAAGGCCTTCACCGCGGTAGAGATTTGCCACTTCGCGAAAATCTCGGGACAGACGCCCCTGCAGATCATGACCACACTCAAGGAAGCGGGCCTGGACGCCCTCCCCGGCGGAGGCGCGGAAATACTCGTGCAAAGCGTACGCGACCAGATTTGCCCCGGCAAGGAGACCGGAGAGGAATGGCTCGACGTGCACCGCGCCGCACACAAAATCGGCATCCCGACAAATGCGACAATGCTGTTCGGGCACATCGAAAAGCCAGAGGACCGCATCGCCCACATGCGCATGCTGCGCGACCTGCAGGACGAAGCCCCCGGATTCTTCGCGTTCATCCCGCTCGTGTACCACCCGGAACACAATGCGCTGCACAAGATTGTCCCGAGCATCACGAGCGAAGAGGATATCCTGCGCACGGTCGCAGTCGCACGCCTATTCCTGGACAATTTCCCGCATATCAAGGCCTACTGGATTCAGATGGGCATCGAGACCGCGATGAAGGCGCTCCACGCCGGAGCTTCCGACCTGGACGGCACGATTATCGAGGAAAAAATCACGCACGCCGCCGGAGCTACCGTGCCTGTGGGCATGAGCCCCGAGCGAATGAAGGCCCTCATTACGAACGAAGGCCTAGTCCCCGTCGAACGCGACGCTTTATATGAACGATTCTCTTAAAGAGAATCGTTCAATCGACTAGGAGAGGCTCCGCCCCTCCTAAGACCTTCCTTTCCCAGATGCATCACTCTTAACGAGAATCGCTCATTCGACTAGGAGAGGCTCCGCTCCATCTATTTTGAATAAACGTTCTCCTCTTTGGGGAACTTTTTTATACATTATAGACATGAAGTTTTTTTCCAAGATTCTCTCGATTCTGATGTTTGCCGCCGCATTCGGGTTCGCAGACTCCACCACGACCGCAACGGTCGATTCCGCAACTAAGGCCATCGTGACAGATACGGCTACAGATTCTATCGGTCGCGCAGCTCCCTCCAGAATGACTGCAGATAAGAAGCGCGCCGTGTGGATCAAGCTCGAAGGCGACGTGGAACCTTCCATGTACGATTTCTGCGCCCGCGCCATCGCCGACGCCCTCAAGGAAAATCCGGACTACATCGTATTCGAAATCAACACCTTCGGAGGCCGCCTCGACGCCGCCTTCGACCTGGTCGATACCATCATGGCAGTCAAGGGTCCCGAAACCATCGCGCTCGTGAAGAAGAAAGCCATCAGTGCGGGCAGCCTTATCGCCCTCGCCTGCAAGAAGCTCTACATGCTCGAAGCGACCACCATCGGCGACTGCGCCCCCATCGTGCAGGGCGGCGACGGCACCCCGCAAATCGTCGGCGAAAAGATTCAATCCCCGCTCCGCGCCAAGTTCAGGAACCTCGCCCAGCGTAACGGCTATCCCGAGCTCCTGAGTTCCTCGTTCGTGACTCCGGAACTCGAAGTCCTCGAACTCACCGCCAAACTCGACAAGGGCAAGAAGACCGAACGCGACACGACGCTCATCATCGAAGGCCAAAAGTTCGCCGTCCTGGACAGCGCCGAAAAGAAGTTCTGGGGCGCCCCGAAAATCCTCGTAAAGAAGGGCGAACTCCTGACCATGACCGACAAGGAAGCGCAGGAACTCGGGTTCTCCAGGGGCACCTTCAAGGACCGCGAGGAATTCGAGACGACACTCGCTATCGAGAACGCAAGCGAAGTCGAAACGACACTCGGCGAAGATATCGCCTCCGCAATCGCAGCCATCGCAGGCATCCTGCTCATCCTCGGTTTCGGCGCGCTCTACATCGAATTCAAGACCCCGGGATTCGGGCTATTCGGCGTCATAGGCCTGGTGCTTATCGGCATCGTGTTCCTCGGGCAGTTCGCCCCGCAGCTCGACGGCTACATTCCCGCCATCCTGCTCGTCGCGGGCATAATCCTCTTCCTTGTAGAAATATTCGTGATGCCCGGGACATTCCTGTTCGGCATCGGCGGCATCATCTGCATGATTATCGCCCTTGCGATGTCGTTCTCGCCCGCAGAAATGCCCGAGTTCGTGCCCGAGACTGTGGAATCGACCTTCGATGCGACCCCATGGCTACTGGGGCTGCTCTATATGCTGTGCTGTGCGGGCGTCGCGCTCGTATTCCCGATCGCCGCCAGCAAGTACCTGATTCCGCTCCTGCCCGAAGGCTGGACGCCCATGCTCAAGACCGACCTCGAGACGGCGGCCTCCCCCACGGAATCCGTACAGGAATTGCATGTGGGCGATACCGGCATTGCGAAGACATTCCTGCGCCCCGTAGGCCAGGCAAGCTTTACCATGCCCGACGGAAGCACCAAGCTTTTTGACGTGCAGACCCACGGTGAAATCATCGAAGCGAACACCCGCGTGAAGGTCGAATCCATACAGGAAGGCCACATCTGGGTCGGGCTCGACGAACAAAATGGAAATGCCTAGAAAATTTTAGTAGAATTAAACAAAAACGGAGAAAAACAATGGATACACTCCTTATCGTTGGAATCATCATCGCGGCAATTGCCGTCATCGTCATCCTTGCCTTTGTCGGCAAGTTCATCGGCCTTTGGCTTCAAGCCTTGTTCTCCAAGGCAAACGTGAGCATTTTCCAGCTCATCGGTATGCGCTTGCGTAAGGTGCCTCCGCAGGTCATCGTCGAAGCCCGTATTTTGAGTTGCAAGGCAGGCCTCCCCGTCGACACGAACCTGCTCGAAGCTCACTACCTTTCCCGCGGTAACGTGCTCCGCGTGATTCAGGCCCTCATCGCCGCCAACAAGGCGAACATCAAGCTCGACTTCAAGGAAGCCGCTGCCATCGACCTCGCCGGCCGTAACGTGCTCGAAGCCGTGCAGATGTCCGTGAACCCGAAGGTCATCACGACCCCGAAGGTTTCCGCCGTGGCCCTCGATGGTATCCAGCTACATGCCGTGACCCGTATTACCGTGCGCGCCAGCATCCAGAAGCTCGTCGGTGGCGCCGGCGAAGATACCGTGATTGCCCGTGTGGGTGAAGGCATCGTGTCTTCCATCGGTTCTGCAAAGAGCCACAAGGACGTGCTCGAAAACCCGAACATGATTTCCAAGAAGGTGCTCGCCTCCGGCCTCGATGCCGGTACCGCCTTCGAAATTCTTTCCATTGACATCGCCGACGTGGACGTGGGCCAGAACATCGGTGCTATCCTCGAGACTGACCGTGCCGAAGCCGACAAGAAGATTGCACAGGCAAAGGCAGAAGAACGCCGCGCCATGGCTTATGCCGCCGAACAGGAAATGAAGGCGAAGGTCATGGAAATGAAGGCCAAGCTCGTCGAAGCCGAAGCCCAGATCCCGATGGCCATGGCATCCGCACTGCGCGATGGCAAGCTCGGCGTTATGGACTACTACAACCTCAAGAACATCGAAGCCGACACGCAGATGCGCAAGGAAATCGGAGCTGCTCCGGAAGCGAAGTAGTAAATGAAAGGCTTACTCATACTCATCGGCGTCTGGCTTCTTGATGTTGTCATCAAGAAGGTTGCTGCGAACAGGAAAAAGCAGCAACAGATGCCGCAGTACCAGCCGAGCAACGATGCAGATGAAGACGAAAGCGAAATCGAGTCCCAGGAATCGGAGCCGCAGTTTGCACCTCCGCGTTCCTTGCAGGATTTGATTCGCCAGTTCGAAAATGCACAGAACGAAGCCGAGCAGGGAAACATCGAGCCGCCCACACCGCCGGCACCGCAGCCGCACTACAGTGACGAACCGTTAACCTTCCGCGATATCGCAGAAGAGGTAATCGAACTCGACGTCGTCGATATGGAATTTCTGAAAGACCAATTCGACCTGACGGAGGGTGAAGCGATTACGATGCTCGCTGAACTCCAGAAGTACCGTATTATCGGGCGCGACATGGGTGACGGCGAGTACGACGTGCTGGTGCACGACCTCATCGAGTTGAACAATCTCCTCAATCACGATAAACCCTCGCAGGAGCAGATTCTCGAAGAAGCCGAAGCCGAAGCCGAAGAAGACGACGGTCTCCACCAGGAACTGGAACGCCAGCGCAAGCTGAACGAACTAGAAGGCCGCGCCAAATCGGCACGCGAATCCGCAGCCTCTTCTTCCGGCTTTGACGCGATCGAAGACCCAAACGCTTCGGACGACGGAACGGTTGTTGTCGCGCGGCGCGCTCCCCTTGTTTCCACAAGGAACATCGCCGACGTGCGCAAGGGATTCATCTGGGCGAAAGTCCTGGACGAGCCCCGATTCAAGCGCCGCTGGAGCACGCAATACCGCTAGGTACAGCTTTTTTTCCACATCGAAGCCTCCCCCGCAGGGAGGCTTTTTTATCTTCATATGAAACACTTTCTGAACTGAAGATAAATTATTTGAAACCAAAGAACTTTCTGTCAATAAAAATTATAAATTACCTTTCTAAGAAAGAAGGAGGTTTCAAATGCACAATTTTTTCCGCAAAATTCTCGGTAAAACACTCGCTTTCCTGAGCGCAGTTTTCTGGAGCAGGCGTTACAGGCTGGCCAGCATCATCACATCTTCATTCGCATTGCAGGCATTCTCGTGCACCTACGGTTCCCCCGACGATGTCGAGCACTCCTGCCATGGTCTAGAATTCCAGTTGCAACATGAAAGCAACCCGTACTATTCGGAATGCGAACAGAAAATCGTAGACCAACTCGTCTTGGCCAATCGTGTAAAGGAGCAATACGGAGAAAACTCCAACGAGTACATCTCGCAATGGAACGAATCGCTCCGTACAGCCCGAAATATTGCAGAAACGTGCGAAATGAGCACTCTCAAGATAGACGGCACGGTCTCGTGCTACGATTAGGTGTCAGACTCTGTAGCGTTCACGCATATTTTCTATTTTGATAGCGATGGACCAGAAAGATTTTGACCTTACCCGCTATTTTGAACTAAAGAAACAACTCGAAGAAGCTAGCCGCCTTTACTACAAAGACGGCTTCTCCCCCATGAGCGACCAGGATTTCGACTTCGGGCTCAAGGAGATGGAAGCTCTCGAGGCGAAGTATCCGGAACTGCGCGGCAAGGATTCCCTGACCCAGCGCGTAGGCAGCGACCTCACGAACGACTTTGCGAAGGTCACGCATGCCGTGCCGATGCTCAGCATCGCGAACGTATACAGCGCCGAAGAAATGGCGGAGTTCGTCAGGGCGGCTGAAGATGGGATTGCGGAAATAGACGCATCGGCATTGAGAGGCGCTGGAGAAAACCGCGCGGCCAAGAAATGGATTTGCGAGAGGAAAATAGACGGGGTAAGTCTCTCCATCGTATATGAGAATGGGCGCTTGAAACAGGCGGCTACCCGCGGCGACGGCGTTCAGGGAGACGACGTGACCCTGAACGCGCTCACGATTGCGGACATTCCCGAATATTTTGACGCCAAGAAACTGAAAATCGACCCGAGCGAAATACCCCAAGGCACATTCGAAGTACGCGGCGAAGTCTACATGGAACGCGAAGCTTTCGAACGCCTGAACGAGCAGTTCGTTTTGGAAGGCAAGAAGATTTTCCAGAACCCGCGCAACACCGTCTCGGGTTCGCTCAAGCTCAAGAGCGTCGCCGAATGCAAGACGCGCCCGATGCGCTTCTTTGCCTACCACATTCCGCAAAGCAACAACGCGACGCACGAAGAGAACCTGAAACAGTTGAAAAAGCTCGGGTTCCACACGAACGACTTCTGGAAGGCGGATTCGGTCGACGAAATCATGAAGATTTCCGAAGACATCGGCGCGAGCCGCGACAGCCTCCCCTTCGAAATCGACGGCATGGTCGTGAAACTGAACGACCTCGCCATGCAGCGCGCGCTCGGCACCACAAGCAAAAGCCCGCGCTGGGCCATCGCCTACAAGTTCAAGGCAGAGCGCGCCTACACGCCGCTCCTTTCCGTAGAATTCCAGGTCGGCCGCACCGGTGCCGTGACGCCCGTGGCTAACCTTGCACCCGTGCGCCTCGCGGGCACTACCGTCAAGCGCGCCACCCTCCACAACTTCGACGAAGTCGCTCGACTGGACCTCCACTTCGGCGACACCGTCGGCGTCGAGAAGGGCGGCGAAATCATTCCGAAGATTACCGACGTCAAGAAGGAATTGCGCCCGGCAGGGGCGCTCCCCGTCACCGCCCCCGACAAGTGTCCGGTTTGTGGCGAGCCCCTCACGCACGTGGATGGCGAAGTCATTCTCCGATGCGAAAACATGCACTGTGCGGCACAGGTGCAATGCCTGTTCGAGCATTTCGTGAGCCGCGAGGCCATGAACATCGAAAATCTCGGCCCTGCCCTTATCGCAAGCCTCATCGCCACGGGTAAAATCAAGCGCATTCCCGACCTGTACCGCCTCACCATCGAGGACCTGGAATCGCAAGAACGCATGGCCAAAAAGAGCGCAAAGAACGTGTACGACGCCATCCAGAAATCAAAGGAGCGAAGCCTTGAAAACCTGCTGCACGGCCTTGGCATCCGCTTCGTAGGTCGCACCAGTGCTAGGAACCTCGCGAAACACTTCCGCACGCTGGATAAAATCCGCACGTCCACCGTCGAGGATTTGCAGAACGTGAACGACGTCGGCGAACGCATCGGGAAATCCGTCTACGACTTTTTCCACACCGAACGCTACACGCAGGAAATCGACGAGCTGATTGAACTCGGGTGCCCCACTGAATTCAAGGGCGTCGTAAAGACGCTATTCCAGGGACAGACAGCGGTCATTACCGGAACGCTCCCGAGCATGGACCGCGACGAAGCCCGCAAGCTCATCGAAGAGAACGGCGGAAAAGTCAGCGGTTCCGTAAGCAAGAAGACAAGCTGGGTTTTGGCCGGCGAAGCAGCCGGAAGCAAGCTCACGAAGGCGAACGAGCTCGGGATTCCCGTACACGACGAGGCCTGGCTTTTAGAGCAAATTGCCGCGGCAGGTTCCGGCGACATTACGGGCGACGAAGGCGCCGGCAATGCAAATGAAGGCGACGAGATGCCCGCGACCTCCCCCGCCAGCGATAAACAGAAGGCTGCAGGCGATACACCCGCAGCCGACGCAAACGGACAGTTCAGTTTGTTCTAAGGTGCCGGCGCAGCATTCGCCGGAGCGGCACTCGCGCCATCCGCCGGAGCCGCGTTCAAGCCATTCGAAGCAGCTTCATTCGCAGCTTCGACCTTCTTTGCAGATGCAGCATTCTTCACGCAGCGCACCGAAACGGCCATATTATCGAAGTCCTCTGCCTGCATCACCTCGTCGCGCGCATTGATAAGGTTCCAGTAGCCGGCGCCCGTACCTTCGTAGCCGCCGCTAGTTTCCCAGAAATACGTGCTCGAGCCTAAATCCATGTATTCACCATCATTGTAGCGCAAGCCCGCAGGAATCGCATTGAAACCGGACGCTTCCGTAATCGGAGCGCCACCGCGGTTCCAGCCTTCGCGCGTCTTCAGGGCTGCAGCCACGCTGCCCTTGCCCATCCTCTGGACCGCAGCCATAAGCGTTCTCCAGTCGTTGCGCGACGGGATATGCCAGCCATCGGGGCACACACCCTGGTGTACCTCCTGCACGGCGCCTTCCACAGGATTCGCGATGAAATCTTCCGGCAGTCTCATGGCCACATGCCACGGGTAGAGTCTCCCGTAACTGCGGCAGCGGATATCCTTGTTCTCGTAGCAGAAGCTGCCGGGCGCAGCAAAGCGCAAGTTTTCGGCCATCCAGCGTACACCGCCGATATCAACCGTCTTGTAGCGGTTCTCGTCACGTGCATCGGCAATCGCAGCGCTGTCATAAATTTCATCCTCTCCGGGTGGGTCCATCAGGCAACGCACCGGGAATGCAGCCGACTTGGCCGTACTGTCGCGGAAGAATTCGTCGTTGTCGTAGCGCAGCGACCAGAACATCACCGTCGAGGAATCGACTTCGGCAGAACTCCAGAATCCGGACGAGGAATCCATCCCCGTATAGCCCGCTCTCGGAATCAGATAACCGCTCGGCAAAGCGTTAAAGCCAAAGCCATTTTCACCCGGCATGGAGTTTTCCGTTTCAATCCACACACCACGGGTCTTCAAGTTCGTGCCGACAGCGACCGCATCGTCAATATCTTGCAGGTAGGCTTTCAAGCGCTCGAAATCGTATATGCTCGGGATATGCCAACCCAAGGGGCAAACACCACGGTGAATACGCCTCACGGAATCACGCGCAGTTTTCTCCTCGAAATCCTTCGGGAGCTTCATGGCGGCAGTCCACGTGTAGAGGCGCCCATACTTCGCGCAATTCGCCGGCACGCCTTTATAGCAGAAGCTGCCCGGAACAATCACGTCGAGGTTTCTCGCCATCCAAACCTGGTCGCCTATATGTATTGCAAGGACATCGTTGTTCTGCACCTTCACGACCTCCGGCTTCACGACAACCGGCGGCGGAGGCGGTTCCTTGATTTCGTACAATTTGTCTTCTACGCAACGCACCGAGACCGCATTGTCCTTCGCATCGTACACCCTGTCCAGCGTTCTCGAATCGTATGCGAGGCGCCAGAAGTAGGCTCCATAGGCATCGAACTCGTTCGACGCCCAGAACTGCGTCGAAGCCCCCTTGTCCATGTATTCGCCCACATAGTGCTTTTCGCCAGCCGGCAACGCATTGAATCCGAACTCGTCGCTCCCTGCCGGCAGCCTGAGTTCACGGTCCCAGCCCTCCTTCGACTTGAGGCTGATACCCACACCGTCGCTGCGCCCCTTCTTGCCCACAAAATACTTCATCTTCTTCCATTCCTTGTTGCTCGGAACGTGCCAACCTGCGGGGCAAACATCGTGCACGCGCTTCTTGAGCTTTGTAATGGAAGTCGAATTGTAGTAGTCCACGAGTTTCATGGCCGCGGCCCATGTGTAGAGGCGACCATATTCGCGGCAGTTGGATTCCTGCTTGTTGTAGCAGAGCGAACCCTTCAAGTTGAAGCGCAAGTTCTCCGCCATCCAACGCTGGTCACCAATCTGTACCGTCTTATAGACCTGCTTGTCACGGGAATCCACCAGGTCGGGCATCTGTTCTACCGCAAGCACCGGCAAGGCAGAAGCCGCCAAAAGAATTGCACACAAAACCTTCTTCATGCTTTTAAAATAACCTAAAACAAGGCGAAAAGCACAAAAAAAATAAAGAACCCACCGAAGTGAGTTCTTTAGTACCCCCAAGCGGACTCGAACCGCTGTTGCGGGAATGAGAATCCCGAGTCCTGGGCCACTAGACGATGGGGGCGTCAAGCGGGCTCAAATATAGCAAAGCCCGCTAATTTCGTCAATCCCTGTAGAACAGGTCAAGATTGCTTTCGACCGGAGTAGACTTCTCGATGTTGCTAATGAATCCGTTGAACAAAGTCATAGAAGCGAAGCGGCCAGCGCTTTCGATTTCCTGCTTCACAGCAGTTTCGACAGCGGCATCTTCAGGAGCGACCTTGCTGTTCACGCGCACCATCACGGCACCAAGATCCGTCTCGACAACAGGGCCCCATTCGCCGACCTTCTGTTCGTTGAGAACCTTGAACAAGGCAACGTTGCCATAGCCGAATCCGTTCACGTAACCTTCGGCAGAGGCCTTCATGTTCTGGATAGAAACCTTTTCGACAGAGACCGGAGTTGCAGTGGAATCACCCGCTTCCGGAGCCTTCCAGGCCTTGACCTTGTCTGCAACGGAGTTCAGGTAGATGCCAGCGGCATTCGCAGACTTCTTGGCCTTCAGAGCAGTCTTGATGGATTCGAAGTACATGTCGAAATCGCGGTCGCCAGCCTTGAGTTCCTTGAGCTTGTTGGCGAGCACAACGAACTTCGCATTGCGGAGCACCGGAGAGACGTTGCCGGCTTCTTCAGGAAGGTTTTCGTTGGGCCATGCGAAAGAAGTAAGTCCCTTCAGGTAGCCGAGGTCGGCGATAGAGCCGTTGCGGTCAACCCAGCCGGATTCCTTGACTTCGAGGTTCTTTTCCTTGGCGGCAGCTGCAAAGTCCTTGCCGGCAGCGACATCGTTCTTGATGCCCGTAAGAATCTTTTCGAGGCTGTCGATCGTTTCGGAAGAAGCGTTCACGACGAGCAGGATGTGACCGACGTTCGCAGTGACAGCGCCCGTAGAATCGGTAGTCTTGCCGAAGCTCTTGATGATGTGGTAGCCATACTGCGTCTTGACCGGTTCAGAAACGGCACCGGAATCGAGAGCGAGGGCAGCCTTTTCGAATTCAGGAACATACACGCCCAGGCCAGCGGGCTGCGGAAGCACGCCACCGTTTTCGGCGCTGCTCGGGTCTTCGGAAGAGACGCGAGCCATTTCTTCGAAGGAGGCGGTAGAAGACGTATCGGCAAGCTGGAAGTAGATGGTCATTGCATATTCGCGCACGCGCTCGTCATCGGCAGCGGTAGCGGCGACAGGAATCGACACATACTGGAACTTGGCGGCATCGTTTTCGACAAAGAAACTGTCGGTATGGGCATTGAAGTATCCCTTGACCATCGCGGTATCGACCACGTCTTCGGCAACAGCGAAATCATTGTTGGAAGCAAAGGCGACATCGATGTCGAAATCGGTCAGACGGCGTTCGACGGACCACTTGGCTTCGAGGGTCGTCGGGTGGACACCCGCACCAACCAGCATCTGAAGTTGCTTGACCGGAATATTACTGTTCTTCATTTCTTCTTCAAGCTGAAGCATCATGCTCCATTTGAAAGCTTCCGGCGTTTCGAGCCAAGCTTCGAAGTCTTCCTTGGTTGCGGTCGTATCGGTGACGAACTTCGGGAGGCCTGCGATGTAGGCCTGGCTACGCTGCATCAGTTCTTCCTGGGAGGTGGCCTGCTGCTGGATGGCGTTGAGCCTGTACTGGGCTTCCTGAATCACACGGGAACGGACAACTTCGAAATTGTTCTTGAATTCGGACTTGAGTTCGGCGACCGAGGCTGCCAGTCCGGCCTTTTCAATCTGTTCGTCCAGAATAATCTGGCGGACGAAAGAGCGGAAAATATCATTGCGGAGCTGTGCATACTGCTCGTCTTCAAGGCGCTGGTTCTGGAACTGATTCTGCTGAATCATCTTGAAACGAGAATCAAATTCCGAGTACGAGATCTTGCGGTCGTTCACGACACCGACAGGATAGCTCTGCGCACCCTTCGGAACACGGTCCATAGCCAATAGGCCCACGACAATACCTGCCGCGAAAATAACAATAACCCACTTGGCCTTTTCATTTATCCACGTTAACATAGAGTAGACTCCATTAAAATTTGTCGGAGCAAAATTTAGCAATAAATTCCAAAACCATTTATTTTG
This sequence comes from Fibrobacter succinogenes, assembly GCA_902762305.1. Lineage (GTDB taxonomy): Bacteria > Fibrobacterota > Fibrobacteria > Fibrobacterales > Fibrobacteraceae > Fibrobacter > Fibrobacter succinogenes_I. The sequence goes on from CACWNW010000002.1 coordinate 96,545, forward strand.
AAACCAAATAATGCCGAAATAGCGCTTTTTTTCTATCTATTGGTCATTCAAAAATAAAAGTTTCTCAACGGAGACATCGCATGTACGATATTTTGGTCCTCGGTGCAGGAATTTCCGGTTTAAGCGCAGCCATACACGCAGCCGAAAAAGGCCTTTCTGTTGTCATTCTCACCAAAGGCGCAAAGCCCGACGGATCCTCCAACTACGCCCAGGGCGGCATTGCCACTGTCACCGAAAAGACAGACAAGTTCAAATTCCATATCGACGACACGCTCGAAGCGGGTGCCGGCCTCTGCAAAAAGGAGCCCGTGAACATCCTCACCAAGAGCGGTCCCGAAACTATCAAGCAGCTCGTAAAATGGGGCGTGCAGTTCACCCCCTCGCCCGTCGACAAGACCCAGTTTGACCTGCACCTCGAAGGCGGGCACAGCCATCACCGCATTTTGCACGCCGCCGACCTCACCGGCAAGGAAATCATGCGCGCGCTGCTGTGCGAACTGCACAAGCACAAGAACATCCACTATATAGAGAACTGCTACATCAAGGACCTGATCTGCAAGGGCGAAGGCAAGGCGAAGCGCTGCGTGGGAGCAAAGATTATCCACCAGAAGACAGGCCTTGTCGAAGACCTCTACGCGAAGGCCTCCATCCTTTCGACCGGCGGTGCGGGCCGTATCTGGCAGTACACCGTATGCCCGCACGACAGCTGCGGCGATGGCATGGCGATTGCGGCACGTGCAGGCGCCGCCCTCCAGGACATCGAGTTCATGCAGTTCCACCCGACCAGCCTCTATGCTCCGAGCCTCAAGAAGCCGTTCCTGATTTCGGAAGCGGTACGCGGATTCGGCGGCATCCTCAAGAACGACAAGGGCGAAGAATTCATGAACCAGGTTCACCCGCTGCACTCGCTCGCACCCCGCGACATCGTGGCCCGCGCCATCCACAGCGAAATGCAGCGCCTCGGCAAGCCGAACATGTTTATCGACCTCTCGGGCCGCACCCCGAAGGACATCAAGAGCCACTTCCCGAACATCTACGCGAAGTGCCTCGACGCCGGTATCGACATCACGAAGGAATGGATTCCCGTGGTGCCTGCCGCACATTACATGTGCGGTGGCGTACTGGTCGACACCTGGTCCAGGACCGAAATCAATGGCCTGTACGCCTGCGGCGAAGTCGCCGCGACAGGCGTCCACGGTGCAAACCGCCTGGCATCGAACTCCCTGCTGGAAAGCGTCGTTTTCGCAATCCGTGCGGTGGACAACATCTGCGACAGCGGACTCCTGAAAGACAAGATTAGCACTTCGAAGTCGAACAAGACGGAACGCGTCACCTTCACGAAAGCCGCCTACTGGCGCAAGCGCAAGAAAATCCTGCAAGACATGATGTGGACGCACTGCGGAATCGTGCGTACCGTCGCGGGCCTGAACCAGGGCCTCAAGATTATCGAAGGTCTCGAAGGCGACGTGCAGGCCGCCATCAAGAACAAGGAAACCGAAAATTTCCACTTCATCGAATTCCAGAACGCGCTGCAGGTGTCCAAGATGATCCTCATCGCGGCCCTCCACCGCAAGGAATCGCGCGGATTACACTATATTCTTGACTATCCGAATCTGGACCCCAAGACGAAGCACCACACGATTTACCTGGAAAAATGCCTGTAGCAAAGAAGACAAAGGAAGCGATGCCGAAGAAAATCGGCGGATACAAACCGACTCAGGTGCTCGGGCATGGCGCCATGGGCAATGTCTGGCTATGCCACGATGAATCCCTCGACCGCATGGTCATCGTGAAGCAGATGGTCCCGACCCTCCTCGAACAGGAGGCGTTTATCCGCAGGTTCCAGCAGGAGGCGACCATACTCGCCCACCTGAACCACCCCGCCATCGTCGTGCCCTACGCCCTCTGGAAAGAGAGCGACGGCCAACTTTCGCTTTCCATGGAATTCGTGATGGGCAAGAACCTCCGCGAAATTCTTGACGCATGCAAGCAACCGCCCGTATGGGTCGTGATGGCAATCCTCTACGAGATTTTTCTCGCCCTGAGCGTCGTGCACCGTGCAGGCATCGTACACCGCGACCTGAAACCCGCGAACATGATGGTCGACAAGGACGGGCGAATCCGTCTGCTCGATTTCGGCGTCGCGCACATGGACAAGGTGTACGAAGACGACCCGACGCTCACCATGGCCGGTTCGCAAATCGGTACGGCCGCCTACATGAGCCCCGAACAGACCATCGGAGATGACGCCACCCCGGCATCCGACCTGTTCAGCATGGGCGTCATCGCAAGCGAAATGCTGCTGGGCGAAAACGTGTTCCGCGGGGAATCGCTCAACCAAACTTTGCAAAACATCCGCAGGCTCAAAATCGGCAAGAAGGCCTTCCCCGAAGGCACCCCGAAACAGCTCGTGAAACTGGTGATGCAGCTTCTCGAAAAAAAGCCCTCGAAGCGTCCGCTCTCGGCCGCCGATGTCGCCGATGAACTGAGCCGCATCATGCGAGCCTATCCGCGCGACCTCACGCCATACCTTTCGGAATGGGTGACATCTGCAATAAAAGGCGAAATAACCGCCATAGAACCGAAGACCTACCCGAACAAGTGCGGAAAGATGACTATCGTTATTACTGCACTTGCCTCCGCAATAGCAACTACAGTCGCATTCCTGCTACTGACTACGCTTTAGAATTCTATGAACTGGATAGACATTTTCTGCCTCGTCTGCATTCTCATACTCACGCTGATTGGCATCTGGCGCGGTTTCCTGAAAGACGTATTCAGACTTGTCGCCTGGGCAGCAGCACTTGCAGGAGCCTATTTTGCGCAGGACCTGCTCGCCGACACGATAGCAACGAATCTCGCCATCAGCGGGTTCACGGTCAAGCTCGTCAGCATCTGCATCGGGTTCCTCGTACCGTTCGTCCTGCTTTTCATGATTGGGCACTTCGTGCAGAAATCCATCGCGAACACGAGCGCGGGCAAGTTGAACCGCATCCTGGGCGGCATTCTCGGCGCCTGCAAGGCATGGGTCATCTGCTTCATGTTCCTCAGCATCCTGCACATTCTTCCGGTTTCGGGCGGCCTCAAAGAGACGAGGAACGACGCCATCGCCTACAATTTCTACAAGTTCAACCTCGAAGTGCTCGGGTTCTCATCCGATGAAGTCGACCTGGTCGGCTTTGCTGAAAAGAAGGCAAGCGAATTCAGCAAGGAAATCACGGACAAGGCCGTAGAGAAGGTCAAGGAGACCACGACGCAGGCCGCAGAACAGGCCAAGGACGCCGCAGTCCAGGCAGCAAAGGACGCTGTCAGCAACGCCAAGGATGTGGCAAGCGAAGCAAAAGATTCGCTTGTAAAAAAGGTAGAAGTAAAAACAGACTCAGCCGTTTCGACCGTCAAGGGAAAAGTCGAAAAAGCCACTAAGTAGCGGACGCAAGCCTCTTCGCGCAGGCTTCCGCATCGCGGACAATTTCTTCTTCGCCATCAACATGGCGACCGCGCATCACGAATTTCCCGTTGCAGATAACCGAATCGATGCAACTGCTGTCGGCAGCGTATACCCAGTTACTCACCAAATTGTGGCTAGGTACCATGCGTTCGTTCTTCAAGTCGACCAGCAGGCAATCCGCCAGATAGCCTTCCCTGATTTCGCCCACATCCGCTAGCCCGTAAGCACGCGCAGCATTCACCGTAGCCATCTTCAGCGCATCGTACGCGGGCAACATTTCGGCACCCCCCTGCACCTTCGCAAGTAACGCCGCAAGTTTCATTTCTTCGTGCATGTCGAGATTGTTATTCGAGGAATCGCCGTCCGTACCGAGAGCAACCTTGGCTTTCGCATTCAGTAAGCGGTCAATAGGTGGAATTCCGCTTGCCAATTTCAAGTTCGAGCATGGATTCAGTACAGCTGTCGCGCCGGAATCCACAAAGGCCTTCATGTCATCGTCCGAAAAATGAACGCAGTGCGCTGCAGCGAGTTTCGAATCCAGCATTCCAGTACGTTCCAGCAGGCGGACCGGGCTGCACCCGTACTGCTTTTCGCAATCTTCCAGTTCCTTTACCGTTTCGGAAAGGTGTGTGTGGACAAAGAAGTTTTCCACACGTGCAAAGTCGGCACAACGCTTTAGCATTTTCTCGCCCACCGTATAAACGGAATGCGGAGCAACCGCAAGACTCACGCGATCCGATTCACCCGTATGGGCAGCCAAGAACTTAAAATTGCCCTCTATCTGTTCTGCCGTCATGAGCGATTCTGCAAACGTCACGCCCACCGCAGCACGGATGCCCATTTCCTCAACTATCTTGATGGTACGTTCGCGATGCCAGTACATGTCGGCAAAGAACACCGTCCCGGATTTTATCATCTCGAGAAAGGCTAGGCGGCAAGCCAACTCGATATCGCCACCCGTAAGTTTGGCCTCGAACGGCCAGATGTATTCCTGCAGCCACTTCTGCAGCGGCATATCGTCGGCATACCCGCGCAAGAGCGACATGGCAGCATGCGTATGCCCGTTGTAAAATGCAGGAAAAACGGCAAAACGGGAGCAGTCCACGACTTCGGCACCCGCAGACTCTTCTGGCGAGACAATCCCAATGCGGGCAAAGCGATTCCCCGCAATCAAGATGTCGACAACGCGAGCCCCATCCTGAGCAGGCAAGAGCGCCGATTTCAATAAAATCTTTTTCATGGCTCCTCCGTCAGTCAAAAGATTTACTCGCGGTTTTCCAGTAGTTTCTGTACCGACTGCGCGTAGGCCTGCAAACTCGGGTCGCGAGCGCCCATCAGCAGGATGGTATCGCCCGGCTGGGCGCATTCCACCATCTTCTTAGCGCATTCATCGCGGTTCTCGATGTAGATGGCCTCGCAGCCCTTCAGCAAAAGGTCGTCGGCAAGGTCGCCCGCGCTGATATCGCGCGTGACAGTTCCGCCCGCATAGTAAATCTCGCTGAAGAACATCATGTCGTTGTCGCGGTCGTCGTCAAAATCCTTCGGGCGAAGCGTCTTCGCAATGAATTCCACGAGGTCCTTGCGCAAGAAGCGCGTGGGCCCGAAGCCATGCGGCTGGAACCAGGCAATCACGCGGCCATCCGTAAAGTCCTGTGCGCTCTTGATGCTTGCGGCAATCTTCGCGGGATTGTGCGCGAAGTCGTCTACGAGAGTGACGCCATTGAACGTCCCCAGAATCTGGTGACGGCGGAACACGCCCGGGAACGTGGCTAGCGCGTCGGCACACGTATGGAGCGACACTCCGGCGCGAAGCGCCGCGGCCACAGCCGCGAGGGCGTTTTCCATGTTGTGCTTGCCCGGAAGCGGAACTTCAAAGTTCACGAGTTCTGCCAGATGACGCACGCGGAACTTGATATGCGTACCGGCGGTCTTGAAATCCGTGCCCTGCACGCCCACATAGTTTTCGAAACCGAAATCGAATTCGCGGCCCGCGCTGAACTTCTTCGCCAGCGGGTGCGCATCGTTCACGATCAAAATCTTCCCATTACCAAGGATGTTGTGACTAAACTTGAGGAAGATTTCCTGCAGTTCGTCCATTTCCTTGTGGTCCTTGTCCACATTCAGAATCAGGCCTATTTCCGGTTCATAGCGCACAAGCGTTCCATCGCTCTCGTCGGCTTCAACCACAAGCCATTCACCCTTGCCGCTCACCGCATTGCCAATCTTTCCCTGCGCCTGCAGGTTCACGAGGCCAGCCCCCGTCATCACCGAAGGCTGCAATCCGGCGTATTCAAGAATGTGGTAAATCATTGCGGTCACGGTGGACTTACCGCTCGTACCGCTCACGGCGATAGTCTTCGCCTCTTTCGAAATCTTCGCGAGCATCTCGCTTCTGTGCATCACGGGGACGCCGAGTTCCTTCGCACGCTTCAAATCGGGATTCGTATCTTCGATGGCGGTACTCACCACCACGGCATTGAGGCCCGCGACAACGCCCGAACCATCCTGCGCAAAGCACTTGATTCCGCAGTCTTCGAGCTGGCTCATCACGAGCGGCTTTTCCGTTTTGCCCGCAAGGAAGTCGCCGAATTGGCGGTCAGACCCGCTCACCGCAACGCCCCTGCCGACAAGGTATTGGGCAATGGCGCTCATACCCACGCCCGCAACACCGATAAAGAAGTAAGATTCCATAATAAACCTTCGGTTTAGTTACTAGTTCTGAGTTCCGAGTTCCTAGTGTTGCAGATATCAAGAAGCTTCTTGATATAAGATATTCTAGTAACTAGTAACTATAAACTAGTAACTAATCTAACAAATCCGGGTCGATGGTCGGTTCGTAACCGGGTTCCACGAAGTCCTCAACAGCGACGCCCTTCTTGCGGGCGGCCTTCATCTGCTTGATGAGCTTGCGTTCAGCCGCTTTCGCCTTGCGGTGCGCGGCCGTAGCCGCCTTCTCGGCATGGCGCTGGGCGCGGGTCTTGCGCTCCTTCAGTTCCGGGAAAACGCATTCCTCGAACTTGTCGAGCGAGCTCTCATCGATTTCCTCGTCGAAGCCTTCGTCAAAACGGATGTCGGCATCAAAGTCGCGGAAGCCTTCCTCTTCGTCGAACACCGGAGCGTCTGCCGGGCATTCCTTCTTCAGGAACTTGAGCACCTTCGCGAACGGTTCTTCCAGCGGGACCTTGAACTTCATCTTCTTGCCCGTGCGCGGGTGGATGAGTTCAATCTTTACCGCCTGCAATAACTGAGCAGGAGCCATCTCGAGAACCTTCGCTGCGATATCCTTCATCAGGGGCGGCACGCGGTTCAGGCTTTCTTCACGGCCATCGTAGAGCGGGTCGCCCACCACCGGGTGGCCCGTATAACGGCTATGCACGCGAATCTGGTGCGTACGGCCTGATTCGAGCTGGAGTTCGAGCAAAGTAGCAATCGCAAAGAACTGCTTGGCAACGAAATGCGTGCGGCTTTCCTTGCCACCCTTCACCACCGCCATCTTGAGGCGGTTCTTCGGATTGCGCCCGATGGGAGCGTCAATGCAGCCTTCCAAGTCACGCGGGCAGCCCCACACAAGCGCATTATAGGTGCGGTGCAGCGTGCGGGTTTCGAGCTGGTGCGCCAAATGCCTGTGGGCGGCATCGTTCTTGGCCACCACCATGAGGCCCGGCGTATCCTTGTCCAGGCGGTGCACGATACCCGGGCGAAGCGGTCCGTTCACCTGCGACAGGTTGTCCTTGAAATGGTGCAGAAGGCCAGCGGCAAGCGTACCCTTGCTCACGCCATTACCCGGATGCACCACCAGGTTGCGCGGCTTGTTCAGCACGACGATGTCTTCATCCTCGTACACGATGTCGAGCGGGATATCTTCGGGTTCGAGCGTACTCGATTCCTTCTCGACAAGCTTTTCCACGACTACGACCATGCCCGTTTCTACGCGGAAATTCTTGGCGGCGGCAGCGCCGCCCACCTTCACCTCGCCTGCGGCAATCAATTTCTGCACATCGGTTCGCGACACGTTTTCCATCACGCCGACAAGGAACTTGTCGATGCGCTCGCCGTTATGCTGTTCTTTAACAATGTAATTCATGCCTAATCCTTCGGCTCGGTTGCTTCAGACTCATTCGATTCCGGTTTTGCTTCGGGCGTCCTGGAATCGGCAAGTTTTTGCTTCTCTATTTCCTTTTCTTCCTTGATCTGCTTGTGCACTTTCTTCAGAATCACAGGCGACAAAATTACCACCGCCACGCCCACCGTCACGAAGGAATCGGCTACATTGAACGTCGGGAAGCGGGTCATGATAAAGTCTGGCAAGTCGCAGTCGATAAAGTCCACCACCATCTTGAGGCGCATGCGGTCGATGAAGTTGCCCACGGCACCACCGAGAATCATCACCACGCCAAGGCGGCTCAGCCAATCGCGCTTGTCGATACTCTTATAGAAAACGAACATCACTACGCACGCCACGACAGAAATCAATATGAAGAACACCGTCGGCGAAAGGAAAGGCATCAGGTCTTGCGGGCGGCTGCTGAATGCGGCCCCCTTGTTGAACACCAGCTGGAAGCGCACCAGCTCGCCAATCACGTTGATGATATCGTGGTTCGGCGCACCCGTCTCGTTCGTGAACCGAGCAAGCGCCCAGAGCTTCGTCAACTGGTCTGCGACAATGCTAAAGACAATAACGCCAATATGGAACGGCCACTTATTGTAGAATTTCATTCGTCTCCTTTACATTCTTAATTTCGCAGGGTGATCCTTCGACTTCGTGCTTCGCACTCCGCTCAGGATGACACTGCAGCCTTCTTCAATTTCGTATAAGTTTTCTCAATCCAGCGGTCCGAATAGAAATGCCGCATTGTGCTCTTGATAATCTTCTTCACCGTGTCGCGCGAAATCTTCACCTTCGTTTCACTGGCAAAGAGGCTCGAACCGTCACCGATGAGCTTCATGTTCTCTGCCGCCATAAAGAGCGGCCACAGGCAGAACAGGCGTGTACGCATCTTCACGCTCGGCACGAGCTTCGTGTAGGCGATGGCATCGTCCAGGTGCCTCCACGCCTTCGCGACAAGTTCACTCATCACCGCAGAACGGCGGGCATCGAAATCGGCACGGAACGCCGCTGCGGCTCCATCCGAACCCGCAGCCGGCACGTCGAACATTTCGTACGAATGCGCGAAGCCGTGGCGACGGCAGATTTCTTCGGGAACAAAGCACACCCTGCGCGTCGAATCCTCCACGCAGTCCTTCACGATGTTTGCCACCTGGAGCGCAAGCCCGAAGCTCACGTCGAGCTTCTGCATCTCGGCCTTACGCGCCTCGCCTATGAGGCACGTATCTGCGGCAAAGAGGTTCGTAAGCAGTTTTCCGACGATACCCGCCACGTAATAGCAGTATTCGTCCAGGTCTTCGACACTTTCGAGCGTAAACCATCCCGAACTCAGCGCCGCCTCCTGCCTAAGGGCAAACTTCGCCATCCCACCGCACATCTCGATGGTCACATCGCGCACCGGAGCCGCATAGACCTCGGGCAGTTCCTTCAAAAGCGGGACAACCACATGCGTATGCAGGCACAGGTTCATATACGGATGGTCAGACTTGCGCCAGCTTTCGGGGAGCGCGGCCTCGAATGCGGCCACCGCCTCTTCCTTCAGGTCGGGCGTGCGGAAGATATCGGCGAAAAGCCCGAGCAGGGCCTCCTTCTCGGACGCCTTCATGCCGGGATCGTCTTCCACCGTATCGGCAATACGCAGGTACAGATACGCAAGCAAAATGCTCTTGTGCAACTTGCCCTTGAGCACATTGATGTTGAGCGCGAACGTCCTCGAAACCAGGAGAAGAATCTCTTCGGCGTACATCCACGCCTTCTTCCCTTCGAGCACCTCCTCGCCCATACCGAGCGTATCCAGGATATTCCTAGACATACATCGTCTCCGCATAGACATCGGGCGGGATCTTCTTCGTCTTCGCCATCGCGTTTACGTACTTCCAGAACCTTCCGTGGGCTTCGGCATTCTTGAGCTTCTTGGCGAAGCTCCATGCGGTACGGTTGTGGATGTCGGTCTCGTTCTGGAAATTGCCCTTCCTTTCGGACTGGTAACGCACCTTGCGGTATTCCAGGAAATATGCCGCCTCGAAAAGAGCGGTAATGCGGCTCATCGCCATGCGGTAAAGCGCGATCGCGAGGAGGAGGAATACGGGCACCGAAGCAAATCCGTACACCGGCGGACAGATGGCGGCCTTGTCGAGAGCCCAGCAAACCGATACCGAAAGCGCAACCGAGGCAACCAGCGAGAACATGAAGTTCTTCACGCGCAGTTTAGCCACCCAGCCAGGCTTCTTCGAGACCTTTTCAGGGACGCAAGCCCACTTTTTCCCTTTTTTCATCATTTTTCGCAGATAAAGAGGGTACGAAAAACGATAGAACCAAACATAGAGCACCACCCACAGGAGCAGGGGAAGCAAAGACAAATAATCCATTTTATCAAAGATTTCCATACTGCGTAAAATATAGAAATTTAAGTCGAGCCCCCATTCCCACGCACAGGTTTAGCCGCACCCAAAATCCCGACCCCCCGAAACGCAGCTGTTTTTGTTAATTTATCTGTAATTAAACAGGATTATACCGTTTTTTCGGCAAGAATTCCACGAATCAGCACATATACGTCTTCCTCAGCCGAAAAAACAGCCCCTCGTTTTTAACACAATGACAATCAAGGACTTACACAGCCAGTCCGACATCAAAAAAACGTTTTTCCAGCCCTATTTCGGCAAACTTATCAACACACCCGCCCGATTTTGTTAAATTTTTAGCCTACTTGTTGATAGATTTTAAGATACAGGAAACCCAACGGACGAGGACACACCCCTATGCAAATCGACTGGGAAAGATGCCTGAACTACTTACGCGGAATGCTCTCCGATTCCGTATTCAAGACGTATTTCGCACAGACCAAGATGGTGAACCAGACTCCGGGACACGCCGTGATATCCGTGCCCCCCGGACTGGACATTAAGGTCTACTCCGCATACAAGGAACTTATCAAGCTCGGTTGGAAGGAAGCCACCCACAACGACACGCCCATGGAATTCGAATTCCAGCCGCAAGAAGTCGTGATGCAGGCGGCTCCGCCCATCGACAACAACTTCAAGGATTTTCTCAAGCCGAGCGTCCCGCTTTCGAACAGTTTCCGCTTCGAAAACTTCGTTCCGGGTGACAAGGCTCAGCTCGCCTTCAACGCAGCACTCGCTGTCGCGAAGAACCCGTACGGCACGCAGTACAACCCGCTGTTCATCTACGGACCTTCGGGCCTCGGCAAGACGCACTTGTTGCAGGCCATCGGCAACTACGTGCTCGAAGAAGATCCCGCCAAGCGCGTGTGCTACCTCACCAGCGAAGATTTTTCGCAGCAGTACATGAAGTGCCTGCGCGAAGGCCGCGTGACAGAAATGAGTGATTTCTATCGCAACGAAGTGGACATCCTCCTCATCGACGACATCCAGAACTGGACCGGCAAGTACGAAACGCAGAACGAATTCTTCCTCATCTTCAATGCGCTGCATCAGGCCGGCAAGCAAATCGTGCTTACCTCCGATGCTCCTGCAGGCGAAGTGAAGAACCTCTCCGATCGACTCGTGAGCCGCTTCTCCTGGGGCCTCACCGTCGACATCCAGCCGCCCGACGTGGAAACGCGCGAAGCCATCCTCCACAAGAAGGCGGAAGAGCGCCACCTCGACATCAGCGAAGACGTGCTCCACTTCCTCGCCGAAAAGATTGCAAGCAACGTCCGCAGCCTCGAGAGCGCCATCATCAAGCTCACGCTCCAGTCGAGCCTGATGAACCATGACATCGACATGAGCATCGCCCAGAAGGTCGCCGCGGAAATCGCCCCGACGCTCCGCCGTCGCGTAAGCCTCGACGCCGTGCTCCACACCGTATCGCAGCACTACGAAGTCGCCGAATCCAAGCTCACCGAGCCCGGACGCGGCACCAAGGAAATTTCGAAGGCGCGCCAGGTGGCCATGTACCTCATGCGCGAATGCTCTTCCATCAGTTTGCAGAGCATCGGGTCACGCTTCGGCGGCAAGGACCACTCCACCGTCGTTCACGCCATCAAGAGCGTGAAGAAGGAAATGGAAACCGACGCCGCATTCGCACGCCTCATCGAAGGCCTCAAGAACTCCATCCACGACTAACGGGAACAAGATGAACTTCACGAAAACTTTTACCATGTGCTTCGCCCTTGCGGCAAGCACGGTTTTTGCGCAACCGCAAGCAGCAACGACAGACTCTACAACAACACAACCCGCCGCTGAACAAGCTGCCGGAGAATCGCTCACCATCATCGGCGTGGGCGACATCATGATGGGCCTCAACTACCCCGACGAAAAGCCCGCGCTTCCGACACAAGACGGCGAACTCACCTTCTCCGAAGTGAAGGACATCCTGCGCGACGCGGACCTCACCACCGGCAACCTCGAAGGAACCCTGCTGAACAAGGGCGGCCTCCCGAAACCCTGCTGCCGCGTGACGAAGAAGTCTGGCAACTGCTACTGCTTCCGCTCACCCGAACATTACACGAAGCACCTGCTCGACGCGGGCTTCGACTACGTAAGCGTATCTAACAACCACTCCGGCGACTTCGGCAACGAAGGCAAGATTGGCACAATGCGCGCCCTCAACGAGGCAAACCTCGCCTATGCGGGTTTCGAGAACAGTTGCGAACAGCGCGTACTCGAACTGAACGGCGTGCGCTACGGGTTCGCATCTTTCTCCGTAAGTAGCGGGACGCTCACCGTGTTCAACACCGAGAAGGCCAAGAAGACCATCGCCGCGTTGCGCGACAGCGCCGATATCATTATCGTCACAATGCACGTGGGTGCGGAAGGCTCCAAGTACACGCACGTCACGCGCGAATCGGAAACGTTCCTGGGCGACAACCGCGGCAACCCCTACCAGTTCGCGCGCCTCGCCATCGACGCGGGAGCCGACGTGGTATTCGGTCACGGCCCGCACGTGCCGCGCGCCATCGACCTCTACAAGGGCAAGTTTATCGCCTACAGCCTCGGGAACTTCGCGACTTCTACCAGCGTGAACATCACGGGCGTTACGGGTTATGCCCCCATCGTGAAAATTACCGTCGACAAGAAGACCGGCAATTTCAAGGAAGGCCAGATTTACTCCTTTATCCAGAGGGGCAACAACGGTGACCGCAAGCCCACCCGCGATGACAAGGGCGCATGCATCAAGCTCATGAAGGAACTGACCGAGCAGGACATTCCCGAAGCGGGCGTGAAGATTGCAGACGACGGCAAGATTACCCTGAAGTAAAAACTTCGGGGTCAATCCCCCCAAAAAACTATTCTTCTAGACGGTTCCAGAAATCGGTGTCCTGCTTGACACCGCATTCCTTGGCGTAGTATACGGGTTCGATACCCTTCTTGCGCTGTTCCATATAATTCTTGAGGGCCTTGATTGCGATAGGCGAAAGAATCAAGATACACGGAATGTTCACGACGACCATCAGCGCCTGGCACAAGTCCGCAGAATCCCATGCGAAGCCTGCACTCGCAAGAGCGCCCGCAAACACGATAACCGATGCGATTATCCTGAACACCGTCATCACCGCCTTGCCGGGGCGACGGTTCATGATAAAGCGCAGGCAACCCTCGGTATAATAGTAGTTGCCTATAAGCGTCGTGAAGCCGAACAGCAATATCGATACCGTAATGAACACCGGGCCCCATTCACCGAACACCGTACGGAGGGACGCCTGCACATAGGGAATTCCCGAAATTTCGCTCGTCGGCACCACTTCGGTCGAAAGGCACATCAGGGCCGTCGCAGAGCAAATCACGAGCGTATCGATAAACACGGAAAGCGACTGCACCAAACCCTGCTTAACCGGGTGCGAAACGCTCGCGCTCGCAGAGGCGTTTGGAGCAGAACCCATACCGGCTTCATTCGAATAGAGACCGCGCTTGATACCGTACATAATGCAGCTTCCGGCAAATCCGCCCGCACCGGCCTCGAACGAGAACGCATCCTTGAAAATAGTCGCGAACATCGAAGGAATGTTGCTGAAATTGTAAAATACGACACCGATGGCCGCAACGATATAGGCAATACTCATCACCGGCACCAGATAGCTCGTAATCTGCGTGAGCTTCCGGGCACCTCCGAACACGCACAACGCAAACAAGACCGCAAGGCCTCCCCCCACAATCAAGGGAGTCTTGGATTCGCTATAGAAACTGTAGCCCGAAAAACTGGTCTGGACGTTGTAAGAAGCCAAGAGGTTGTAGCCGACCAGGTAGGTCAACAGAATGAACACCGAGAAAATGACACCCAGCCAACGCTGCCCCAGCGCCGTCTGTATATAATACGAAGGTCCGCCGTAGGAATGTCCCGTCACCAGGTCCTCGCGCTTGAATATCTGCGCCAGCGTCGATTCCACGAACGCAGAAGCGCTTCCGAAAACCGCAATCAGCCACATCCAAAAAACTGCACCCGGGCCACCCATGCAGATAGCCGAAGAAACGCCGACAATATTTCCGGTACCCACGCGGGATGCCGTCGAGACCATCAAGGCGCCGAATGAAGAAATTCCGCTCCCCTGCACCGGTTTCTCGTTGATAACGCGGAACATTTCGGCAAAAAGGCGAATCTGCGGGAACCCCATGCGGACAGAAAGGTACACGCCCGCCGCAATCAAAAGGAACGGCACGATAAAGGGCTGATACAAGAAACCGCTCAGGGCATTTACGGCATTGTGGATCGATTCTAGCATAGGCTTTTCCTGTTTCGCGTATTTGTTTACAAGATAATAAAAAATCTCGTCAGGCTAATCAAGGTTGCCGATACGCAGGGTTCACCCAAAGATTGGGGTATCCCATTTTTCCGCCGCGAACAAGGTCTACGATGGAAGAATCGCGCATATTCACAAGAACGATTGACGAATTAAACGACTCCGTTTCAATCAGGTCAGCAATGACATAGTCATCGACACCAATCCACTCGGTATTGTTAAAAGCTGTCCCCGCAGGAGACGGCACCGAATGAACCAGCGTCCCGGATTCATCAACCACCAAAATACGTTGATGCGGCCTATACGTTTCTCCAGAAAAATCCACACCCTGCTTTCCACTCATATCCAGGAACAAGGTCCTATTCGTACCGTCCCGCGACAAGGAGGTATTGCACACCTGTTCCCAATCGAACCAAATCGACGTTTCCTCTTTTTCTACACCCCCACCCTCTCCATAAACGACATGCCGCCCCAAGAGCAGCGCTGATCCGGAAACCATATAAGTCAGGTCTTCCGAAACACCTCCATTGAACGTTCCGTCAGCAATCTTTCTGCTTTTTCCGAACGAGCCCCCCTTAAAAGGGACTATCCACGTACCTCGATCCGTCCACTGCAAAAAATGTATCCTGATCAAGGAATCCTCTTCCGTATTCCTAGAAGGCAGGACTCTCGTATCATCTACATAGACAATGACGGTATCCCCATCGGGCAAGACTCTCCACCGCGGGATGGCGGCATTCACGACGTTCAATTTTTGGGGAGGAGCCGAGTTTCCGATTCTCTTGACATACAACGACGAAGCACCACCTGAAGATTCATAGCCAGTCGAAAAAGCGACCCATTTCCCGTCGGGCGAGACTTCAGGATGGTAACAGTCGAGCCCTAGGTCCATATCGACAGCAGCGGAATCCAGCAGGCTAAATCCAGGGTCCGTGAATTTTCCCATAAAAGCGATGTACTTCAAACGGCCTGTACTGTCATCCCGGAAGAACAAGTATCCATCGGGAACGTCCTCGCTCGAAGTTTCATGCTCTTCCGGCTCGTCGGGCATATCGCCCGAAACACAGCCCCATGTGCAAAACAAAGACACAGGAAGACAAAACCACACCAAGCGCAAAATATCGCAGCAACGGAAATCCATACGTATAATGTAAAAACAGGTCTACCTCACCTTTTTCCTAATTATATGAAAAAGGGGCAAACAAAGGTTTTTACACGAAATATCTTGACAACGCCTTTTGTTTAGTATATATTTGTGCAGTAGCACAAAAGTGCATATCATTTCGGAGCTTCTATGATTGAACGTATTCGCGGAATTCTCGTGGAAAAGTCCCCCACCTTCGTGGTCGTAGACGTGAACGGCGTCGGCTACGGCATCAACATATCCGCCTACACCTCGGGCATGTTGCCCGAAGAAGGTACCGAAATTACGCTTTCCACGCATCTCGTTGTCCGCGAAGACTCCATGACGCTCTTCGGGTTTGCGGACAAGACCGAAAAGACGGTCTTCCTCATGCTGCTCGACGTGAACGGAATCGGCCCGAAAATGGCGCAGCGCATCTTGAGCGGGGTCACCCCGGCCGACCTCCTGAACATGATCGCAAGCGAGAACAAGTCCGCCCTCGGGAAAATCAAGGGGCTCGGGAAAAAATCCTGCGAGCAGATGACCCTCAGCCTGAAGGACAAGGCGGCAACGCTCCTGCAGGCGCTCGGGAACGTCGAAGGGAGCGGAGTCACCGGAATGGGCGCCCTCACCGGAGCCAAACTCGAAGCGGTACTCGCGCTGCACACCCTCGGCGTCAAGGACCCGTCCGCAGAAAAGGCCGTCGCAAAGGCCGCAGAAATCCTCGGCGACAACGCCGATGCCGCCGCACTCATCCCCGAGGCATTAAAGTATCTTTAAAGCCATGGATCCTATCGGCCCATGGCCTCCAGGATGACAGGTTATAGAATGGAAGACAACCGCATCATTTCCCCGCAAAAGAGCGCTTTCGACGAAGGCGACACCGACCGTAATCTCCGGCCGCCCAGTCTTGCCGAATTCACCGGACAAGACGCCATCAAGGAAAGCCTTTCCATCGCCATCGAGGCGGCAAAGCACCGCGGCGATTCGCTGGACCATTGCCTGTTCGCAGGGCCACCGGGCCTCGGCAAGACGACCCTCGCGGGCATCATCGCAAAAGAAATGGGCGTGAACATCCATATTACAAGCGGGCCCGTCCTCGAGAAGGCAAGCGACCTTGCGGGGTTGCTCACAAGCCTGCAAGAGAACGACGTTCTGTTCATCGACGAAATCCACCGCCTGAACCGCACCGTCGAGGAATACCTCTACCCCGCCATGGAAGATTTCAGGCTCGACATCATGCTGGATTCGGGCCCCGCCGCCCGGAGCGTGAACCTGCCGCTCAAGCACTTCACCCTCGTCGGCGCCACCACCCGCAGCGGGCAACTTACGGGGCCGCTGCGCGACCGCTTCGGGCTCCAGTACAGGCTCGAACTGTACAACGAGAAGGACATCGTGAAAATCCTGATGCGCAGTGCAGCCATCCTCGGGGTGGAGCTTTCCGAAGACGCAGCGCAACTGCTAGGCGGGCGCTGCCGCGGCACGCCCCGCATCGCGAACCGGGTTCTACGCCGTTGCCGCGATGTCGCGCAGGTGCGCGGAACCGGCATCATAGACGTGCAATCGGCCCAAAAGACGCTCGACATGCTAGGAATCGATAGCGAAGGCCTCGACCCGACCGACCGCCGCATCCTTTCCACGATGATCGACATGTTTGACGGTGGCCCCGTAGGTATCGGCACCATCAGTGCAGCCATGGGCGAAGAAGCGAACACGATAGAAGAAGTATACGAGCCCTACCTCATCCAGAAGGGCCTTCTGAACCGCACTCCCCGCGGGCGCATCGCCACAAGGAACGCCTACATGATGCTCCACAAGACGATTCCTGCAAACAAGGGTATCGAGGGCGACCAGCTTAACTTGTTCTAAAATTTTGCGAATCTGCGCCACACCAGCGCACTGTCTTACCGGAATTCGGGCGCTATTGTCAGCACGAGATTCACGCCGTGCAGTCCGTGGAACCCAAGCTGCACACGGAACCAGTACATGTCCGGCCTGCGCACACGCACACCGAACCCCCATGAGTTGTAGAGGCGGTCAAGCGACCAGTCCTTGAAGCCCGGTGCAAGCATCATGTACTCGTTGAATAGCACTCCGTCCACATAGTAATCAATAGGCCACCTGTATTCCGCCGAAAGGCTCATGACATGCCTCGCCGACCAGTAGTCGTTGTATCCGCGCAACGGGAATCTCGGGCCTATAAGCGTGTAAGCATCAACGCTCGCATGCCCGATTTCCATTTCCCATATGTCGATAAGGCGGTACTGCAGCGCAATGACGCGACGTTCGAACAAAGTCTCGCGAACGTTTTCGGGGCGCCACATGCGCAACGCTGCATCCCAGTTGAAGTCGGTGTAGAACCGCCTGTTCTGGCGTGCCTCCTTCTTGGAGAAATGGAACGTCTCCGCCTTACCGAAATAGAAATAATGCTGGAGCATCAGCTCGGTCCGGATGAAGTCGTGATTGTCTCCGCGATCCCTAAACGGGCCATCATCCTGGTTGCCGGTAGCCTTCGACATCTCCGTTTGCGTGATCCCCCCGTACTTCCCGACAATCACATACCGGGCGGAAAGCTGCATACGGCTGCCACGGCTCGGGGTATACGGGAAATCCAGGTTATCGAACAGCAGCGAGACCTCCAGCGGGTATTGCATGTAGTGCTGGTAGAGCCCGTGGTCCTCGATGAAGAACTTCTTGTCGATAAGGATGCTATCCTGCGACTTGTCCGGCAGGCTGAACCTCACAAAATCCACGCGACCGTTGAATTCCAGGCTCCAGTGGCCATCGCTTGTCAGCGGCAGCCCCATACGATAATCGAATATCGATGCGGAATCGGGCATCACGAACGATTCCTTCGTCCCCGGAATGATAAACTGCGCATCGCGATCCCAATACTGGCGGAACCTCACGCCTCCAAAAAGCCTGGTACCAAAAAGTTCATGCTTCGTGTAGCGGACATCAAAGAACCAGTCGCTATTCGCAAAGTATTCGGACGACATGACAAGGTAGTCGCGGTTCAAGAATACATTCCTGTGGCGGTACGTGACACCGAGCATCGTAGAATTGCCAGGCTTCAGGTTCATTATCGGGTACAGGAGGATATTCCGCTTCTTACCGAACGTAATGAGGTCTACCGCAGTCTCGATGACCCCGTTGTCGAACGCATAGCGGATGGGTTGCGCAATCGGGTACACGGCTCCGTTCAAGACGGGCTGGATAATATGTTCGAACGGCCAGACAAAAAAACGGGTCCACGAAGAACTGCCCGTATCGATAGTTGCCGTATCGTTTTTCGATACATCCGTTTCCGCAGTTTCTGTTTTCGAAGAGTCGGAAATTGCCGAATCAGCCGGCATTGGCGCTTGAACCGAAGCCGAATCCTGCGCAGGAGCGGCCACCACCAGGAAAAGCAAAACGGCCAAAGAGAGCAGCAAGCTCCTTCGGCTAGCAAATCCAAGAGCGATTTTAGTCACCCGGGCCATCGCAAGATAATTTATAATTATTGCGAACGAAAATCTACTCGACCTTTTCGCGAATCGGGTCGAACTTGTTCAAAAGGAGGCACACCAGCGCATAGATGGCGCCACCCGTGAGTCCACCCGTAAGGTCCGCCACCAAATCCAGAGCGCTGCTGTCGCGCCCTTCCACAAAACTCTGGTGGAATTCATCGGTACACCCGTAAGCCAGGGCAAGGCCCCCAACGACCAGCACACGCAGCCACTGGCGCTTGGACCATTCATTACGCGTCCAGAGCATGGCGTAGCAACCGGCGAGAGTCGCGTATTCACAAAAGTGAGCCAGCTTATCCCAGATATGCGGAAAATCTTCCAGCTCCGCAGTCGTCATGGACGAAAGCTTAAAAATGATGGCCATGCAAAGCACAGCAGGAACAACGCGGAAAAAGGGGTACTTGTCAAAAAGGGATTCAAACATCTTGGGCGCAAATCTAGAAAAAAAAGCGTCCTTTTTCTACATTTACGCGCATGAAAGCGATTACCCTGAAGGCCGGACGCGAAAAGTCCGCATTGCGTTACCACCCGTGGATCTTCAGCGGGGCTGTCGACGAAGTCGTCGGCGACCCCTCTCTCGGCGATACCGTCGAGGTTTACAGTTTCAAGAGCGACTTTCTGGGTCTTGCGGCGTATTCGCCCAAGTCCCAGATACGCGGGCGCTTCTGGACGTTCGGCGAGAAGGGCAACATCGACCGTGAATTCTTCAGCGACCTGCTCGACCGCGCCATCGCCGCACGCAAGAGCCGCGGTTTCGACATCGAGGACAAGACGAGCGCCTTCCGCCTCATCAATGCGGAAAACGACGGCATCCCCGGATGCATCATCGACAAGTACGCCGACATCTACTCGGTAGAAATCCTTGCCGCCGGTGCGGAAGTCCACCGCAAGGACATTTACGAACTGCTCGCCGAAAAGACGCACTGCCGTGGCATCTACGAGCGTTGCGATTCCGACGTGCGCAAAAAAGAAGGACTACCGCTCCGTACGGGAGTCGTGTTCGGCGAAGTGCCCGATGAACCCGTCATCATTGACGAAAACGGCATTCTCTTCCCCATCGACGTGAAGAACGGCCACAAGACGGGCTACTACCTCGACCAGCGCGACGCCCGCCGCCGCATCGGTGAAATTTCCAAGGGCAAGAAGGTCCTGAACTGCTTCTGCTACACCGGCGGATTCGGGCTCTATGCCCTCCGTGGCGGCTGCGAGAAGGTCTACCAGGTGGACGTTTCGAAGGACGCCCTCAAGCTCGCGAAGGAAGGCATCATGCGCAACAAGCTCAGCACCGCGCATGCCACGCACGTGGAAGCCGACGTGTTCCAGTACTTGCGCAAGTGCCGCGACAAGGCCGAGACGTTCGACCTGATCGTTCTTGACCCGCCCAAGTTCGTAGAGAGCAAGGACAACCTGCAGAAGGGCGCCCGCGGGTACAAGGACATCAACCTGCTCGCCATGAAGCTCTTGGCCGAAGGCGGCATGCTCGCGACCTTCAGCTGCTCCGGGCTCATGGAAATGGACTTGTTCCAGAAGATTATCGCGGATGCCGCCGCCGATGCACATCGGCGCGTTCAAATCATTGAACGCTTCGGCCAACCCGCCGACCATCCCGTAAACACGGCCTTCCCCGAAGGGCAGTACCTCAAGGGATTGCTCGTGCAGGTCGTTTAGTTACACCCTTAAAAAAGGAGATGCCCGATCAAGTCGGGCATGACACCAACATTCGGGCAAGACTACCCTACTTTTTAAACCGCAGAATTTCCGTGCGGTTTTTGCTTTGCACGGCTACGTGGTAAACGCCCGCGGGCAATGCGCGCACATCCATCGCAGCACCATGAACAACACGCTGGCGCATGATTACGCGGCCCTGCAGGTCCATGATGCGCACCGTCGCACCATCGGCAAAACGGCTTCCTAGTTCTACAAACAAACGATTGCCTGCGTAATGGACCGAGGATCCATAGACGCTCGTAAAATTACCGAGATACGGAATTGTATGCGGAATCGAATCTTTCTTCGTAGTATCCGTCTTTGTCGTATCCCTCTTGCCGGTAGTATCCTTCGCAGGAATAGCCTCGTCGGGCTTGAGCAAGCGCCACATCTGGTACCAGCGCCAGTCATCTTCCCAGCTCTGTACCACGCGTTCGGCATCAGTCGTCGCACGCAGGTACATATCGCTGTGCTGCATTTTCATTCGCACCACGGAGCCCTCGTAGCCGGACTGCTTTTGCATCGAGACTTTCTGGTGGGCACCGCCGTTCCACTTGTAAAGGCTCATCGTGTGGCCCGCATCCTTCGATTCGTCCGGAGTATCAAGGGAGAGGTCGCCAAAATTGATGCGGTAGGCCGAACCCGAGAGCGGCGTAATCGTTGCAATCGCATTGTCGCCCTTACAGTCGCCCAGCGCAAGCTTGTCTTCAGCAGTCCTTACCATGCACGTGCCGAAGTTCATCGACATGATGCGTACGGTATCGGGTTTCGCGGGCTTGGCCTGCCATACGCGCACCCAGTCCGCCTCGAAATACGCGGGCTTGTCCGCCGTAATTTCAATGTCATCACCCGCCCAGCCACCAATGGCGAGGTTCACGATGATGTACTGCGCCGAGAGTTGCTTGATTTCGGTCGGTCGGTTGTAACTGGCAAACTTCTTGTCGTCGAAATAGAAACTGAGCGTCGACTCGTCCCATTCCACGGCGTAATTGTGGAAGCCGGCAGAACGGTCCGTATTGTCGTCCTTGTGCCCACCGAAGGAGGCTTCGTGGTCCCACGCCGAGCCATGACTGTTGTACCAACTCGGGTCGGTGTAATGCAAGTAGTAATGGTGCTGCTTTCGCGATGCAGGAATTTCAAGGATGTCGATTTCCGGAGGCCAACCGTCCTGCAAAGTCCAGAACGCAGGCCACGTTCCCTTTTGCCACGGGGCCTTGAAGCGGCCTTCGATATAGCCGTACTTCACTTCGAAATGATTCTTGGTATCGATTGCTCCCGAAGTGTAGTCGACGGGAATTTCCTTGTTGTTGAACTTCGCCTTTTTTCCTTTGGCATTCGGGTGCACTTTCTTTTCGCCCTTGAGCTTGAGCGTACCGTCGGAAACGATTACGTTCTCTTCGGCGCAATAGGCGCGGTGATTGTGCGTCGGGCCCCAGTTGTACGTGGGGTTCCACTTCGTCTTGTCGAGGCTGGTGCCGTCGAAGTTATCCTCGAACACGAGTTCCCAACCACTAAAATTCGACGGCGGATCCGCAAAAGAAACTCCCGCAGCCAAGAACGCCAACAACGTTGCATTTAAAAATTTCATATCAAATATTCCTCATCCAACTCCACAAAGCGGCAGCCCTCATAGCTCAAGGCTCACCGCTCACACCTATTATTCCTTCACACAGCGGACCGAAAGTCCATCGATCTTTCTCACCGTTTTCACAATGGCGTTGTCGTTACTGCAATCCAAGTACATGTGGTAAGCCAGGGAATCCGCAGCGCCGCCGTCGGCTTCCGTAGCAGCCCACATGAGGGAAGAGCATCCGTGATAGGTAAACCCGTCCTGGGTGCGAGTGGTAAACTTCATGCCCGCGGGAAGCGCCGTAAAGCCGAAGTCATCGGTACCGCTACCATCATTTTCCCAGCCGCTCATAGACTTGAGCTTACTAGAGCCCTTCCAGAGAATCTCGTTCAAGGAATCCGCTCCGACTTCCTGCAACAGGGTTTCCCAGTCCGCCTTCGTCGGCAAACGCCAGCCTTCGGGGCAAACCCGTTTCGCCACTTTCCACGTGTAGAGGCGGCCCGCCGATTCGCAGTTCTCGGGCTTATCCCAATAGCACCAGTCGTTCTTGATTGAGCTCGCAGCCCCTTCGATGTCGAAGTAGTTCAGGTTCTCGGCCATCCATACCTGGCCGCCGATGGTCGTCGTCTTGTAGACCATCCCGTCACGCGGGTCCGTCATTTCGCCATAGGCAAAGTCGGGATTGTCGTGCGTACCCCTGGGGTCGTAGAAATGCCACACGCCCACGCTGTCGGGGTCATGGCGGGCCGTATCGACGCCGTCAATGCCGTCGGAGAAAAGAATGTTGAAAACGGAATCAAAGACAGCGGAAGACTCGACGCTGGAAGAAGATTCCGCAACCGGTTCTTCAGACGATGCTTCGCCAGCATCTCCATACTGGCCTCCGTCAGCATCCGGCACAGCCGGTTTGGCAGCTCCTTCGCCGATTTCAGGAGCAGGATCCTTCGAAAATTCGGCAGCAACCGCATCCGTTTCTTCCGCTTCGACACCCGCGCCACCGGGAACTCCGGCATCTTCGCTACATGCGGACAACACGCACATAGAAAGTGCCGCACCTGCAGCAAGCAAGCCTGCGACAAAATTCTTTCCCAACGTCTTTTTGATGGTCATTCCATCCCCCTTTAAAAGCCATTACTTAATCTATGTTTTCACGCAAAAAAAAGCAATAGGGAGCACCCCGCCAAAAAGAAAAGAGCCCCATTTTTGGGGCTTTTTTAAGGCTTTTCGCATTATGGAACTAGCGTGTACGGCGCGGGAGTTCCGAAGCGTGCCTTTCGAGCCATACGGCATCTTCGAGAGCGCGTTCGGCTTCGGTCGCCCAGTCAGATTCCGGGTACTGCTGCACCACCGTGCGGTAGCGGGTCACGGCACTATGGAAATCGCGGAGCTCGCGGTAGATGTTGCCCATCTGGAGCATCGCGAAATACCGTTCGTCGGTACTGATTTCCTTGTCGAGAAGCGCCTTGTAGATGCGCAAGGCCTCGGCGAGATTGCCGCTTTTGAACAAGGCGTTCGCATGCGCGACGCTGAATTCCTCATTGGCAGATGCGGGTGCCGCAGCAGCCTTCTGTACCGGAGCAGGCGTCTGTGCCGTTTGGGCAGGAGCTTCCGCCGGCTTCGTTGCGGCAGCGGACTCCGTCTCGGCAGCCTTCGTCGCTTCGACCGCAGCCTTCATTTCGGCAAGGCGGTTTTCGGCAAGCGCACGGAACTTTCCGTCGGGAGCAGCCTTCTTGAGGTACGCAGAAAGCGCCTTCTTCTCCAGGTCTCCACGGTTAGTCTTCTGGTAGACAAGCGCGAGGTAGTAGTTCGCGTCGTTCCCCTGCTCCTTGTAGGCAAGGCCCTTCTTCAAGTTGAATTCCGCCTTGTCGTACTCGCCCATCTCGTAACGGGTAACGCCCGCATAGAAATACGCGCCGGCATGTCCGGGCTGCTTCGCAAGAACTTCGCGCCACATCGCGGCAGCATCCTTGTACTTGCCTTCGGCGAGGAAAGCCTTGCCCTTCTCGAACGGGTCGGAGGACGGTTCCGCCTTGGGAGCCTCGACCGGCTTCGGTGACTCGGCAATTTTCTTTTCTACAGGTTCCGCAACCTTCTGCGGTACAGGTTCACTCGCCTTGACCGGTTCCGGAGCGGGTTCGGCGACCTTCTGCGGCGCGGGCGCTTCTGCCACCGGAGCTGCGGCCGGGGCTGCCTCTACGGCAGGGGCAGCGGCTTCTTCGACGGGCCTGTTCTTCGGATCCTTTGCAAGTTCTTCCTGGGCCTTGGCTTTCTGGCCCATCTTTTCGTACACCTTTGCGGCACCTTCGTACGCCTTGCTCATAGTCGGCGTAAACTTGTACGCCAGGCGGTAGTTGGCAAGCGCGCGTGCAAGATCAGGCTTGGGCATCTTGACGTAGACTTCCGCAGCAAGGAAATACGCCTCGGAGTTCTGCGGCTGTTCCGCAAGGAGAGCCCTGTATTCGCCGAGAGCCATTTCGTAATCGCCCTTGGCCTCGAATATTGCGCCCTGCTCTATGCGCGGGTCGGCAGCGAAGGAGGTCGCAAACGAGAAAGCAAGCGTAAGCGCCACTACAGAAAGTCTAATATTCATATGAAGCAATTTAGCAAAAAAAGCACAAAAAAAAGAGCCCCTGCAATTTTTTACCCGCAAGTGCACCGCTATTTTCGCAAAATGCAAGAACGGCCGGGACACCCCGACCGTCCGTAACCTATTTACAATTCAACAACTACTAGTTTACACGACGAGACATATTGAAGCCAAGGGCAATTTGACCAACATTGTTCACGCCGCAATGATCAGCATACAGCACAATGCGGAACATCAGGTATTTCACATTGGTATTTGTAATGTTCTCAACCATTTCATAAGAGTTTTCAGAGGTCGAAGACGTGGTTATAGGAGGAGTGAGAATGTCATTGACATTGGTTGTCGGAGAACCGAATACCTGCAGATCAAAGTCCTGAGGAGTAGCACCGCCCCAATGTTCAATATCATCACCACTGTTAAGCCAAGCAATAGCGGCATTAATAGGACGAACAGCGCTACTGCTAAGGCCGTAATTCGGGTTCTCAATGAAGAAGTCAATAGCCGATTTTCCGTTGCTCAAGACCTTCGTCCTCAACTTATTGATATCACCGTTCCAGTATTTCGAGACGTAATCATATTTTTTATTCATGACGTCTTCACTGAACACAAGATATTCATAGTCAGGCACAGTTTCCGTCACCTGATTATTAACATACGGAGAAGCGATAGGATGACCGTTACGCGACGAGAGAAGCAAGGCCTTCACAACTTCCGGATGCCAGTAATAGAACGGGTTGGAAGCCAAAAGGTTCGCCGCCATGCCCGCAGTCAACGTAGCTGCCACTTCTGTACCATCATAGAGTGGCGGATAAACCATGTCACTCCTATAGGTTCTCGTCATCTCGTTATTCCCATACATACGGTCAAAGTTGTAAATTTCCGGTTTTTGAACACCTTCATAATTTTGCGCTGTTACCGATGTATACGGAGCAACTTGCAAAGGATAATTGCCATTCTGATTGACCAAATGAACCGCACCCACCGTAACGGCGTTTGCGGCTAAGGCCCTGCCAAACATCTTCGTTTGACCACTTACGTGCCCATAGTTGCCCGAAGGAACAAATTCCAGTGTACGATACTGGTAAATAAAGTTGTCGAGCGCCTTAGCCTGGGCATTATACGCAGACCACTTTGTTGTACCAATATTGTTGTTACGGACACCCACAACAATCTGCGGTTCAGCATTTGCAGGGTTTTTCGGGTCGGTTTTACCTACATAAACATGAGCATGATTGACCGCAGGAGCATAAACGGTACTTGCATGAGTAGTCGCCGCCGTCAAGAGGGCGTATGTCTGAGATTCGCGTTTTTCATAGCCTGGAGCCGGATTGTAAGATTCACCACTCTGAGGCTTAAAATAGCTAGGAACGAAAGCATTATTACCGAGTCGCACCGGGAGAGCATCGACACCCATAAAGACACCTATGTCGCCGGCATCTCCATCAAGCCAATCGCTCACATAGCAATATTTGGATAAATTGCAAAGAATATCGCTCCTATCATTAAACAACCTGTTTGCGCCCGGCTCTAGGCTAGAGGACAGATAAAGCCAGCTACCAAAACCGTAACCAGACTCCACCTGATTAAAAGTAGACGCATAGGTCGTGTTATTGGTCATCTCGGTATGGGCCGTATAAGCCGTATAGGGGTACTTCGCAGGATAATTATGCAACTGCTGAGATTGAGAGCAAGAAGGAGGATTAGAGCAAGACGTTCTTAAATATGGAATAGCGGAAATAAACGCCTCATTCGCCTTCTGAAGATATTGACCTCGTTCGTAATAACCACTAGAGCAACTTCCCGAAGCAGGGCACCTCATAAGATTCAACCTTCTATACCAAGGCTCAAACGTATTGAGGGTTCCCGCAATTGCAGAGTAAGAACCTTTCATACCACTCTTCTGCAAGGAACGCGTTTCCGGCAAAGGTTCATTTTTCTGTTGGTTTTCCTTTTTTGTCTTAGCGTAATCTATGTTCTTGTAAACCATCGGGGAATTCATTTGACTCCCACGGCGACCTAAAAGGTCATAGTTACTCGTAGCAGCGCTAGCGCCTATGCAGCCAGCGGCCACAATCAATGCTATTTCTTTTCTCATAGTCCCATCCTTTTTTTAAAACAACATGCTGAATGCACATTGTGGGTGTAAAGAAAAATATAATAGCAAACAAACTAAAGCAATACCTAAAACAAACAATTCCTCCACATATAAAAAAAGTAAGCATTTTGTACAAATTACACGAATTTATTTGTATTACTTTGTACAAATAGAGTAAACAAACGCCAAAACAACGCCCGTATAAAATTTCCCCTCCTAGCACATTTTCAACAAATTAATGTTTATTTACAGACATAATTTTCATTCCATTTCCATTTACCAAGCAAACAAGATAGACGCCGACAGGCAAACCCGACAAGTCGACCACGCGGGCAGTACTCGTAAGCACCTTTTGGCCATCCACGCGGACAACATCCAAGCGGAACGCTCCTGGGGCGTAAATTTCGAGGCGCGATTCCCCTGCAATATACCGCATGGGCTCGCCATGCAGGGGCATCGCCAGCACCTCCGTAATGTTCGAGGAGCTACTCATGGACACACTTGTCTCGCTAGAGTTCGACTGCGGTGTGACGCTAGAACTAGACTTTTCAGAACTGCTGGAGGAAAGGAAATCCCCATTCGAGGCAGGGATGACACCCCCGTTCCATCCCTTGTATGCCACAAGCGCATCCTTGAGCGCCTGGTTCACTTCGGAGGCGGCATCGTCCTTAGAATTCTCGAAGCTCCACTTGAAATTGCCACCCTGCACGCGGCCCGCATATGCCATCACGTTCGCCTTCGCCGTCGCGGCATCGTCCGCCTTGTAGCTGTACATCACGGACTTGTCGGTATCGAAATTGTTGTAGGTATTTTCCCCGTCATACGACTTGACCGTAGAAGGCACCTTCGTATCGCGGCCATCCACGACGTACGCGTCGAAATCCACGGAGGTACTGATTCCCTGACTTGCCGCCGTCGTTTCCGCGCCCTTTACTTTATACAAAGCAGCGCCATACGGAATGAACGTGTAGGAACCTTCCATGTAGTTGCCGTAAGCCTTGATCGTGCCACCCGCTTCCTTGCTAAACGTACCGTTGTTGGCCGGGTCGCGCTTGGCACCACCCGCATAGACGTCGCTCCCCTGCATGGAGGTGAGCATCGGGTACTTGCAGTTGCGGAAGTAATTTGCCTCCATGAACACCGAGGAGCCGAGCGTGGAACCCGCGCCGTACTTCGCATTGCCATCGTAGTAGTTGTTGTAAACGTGAGCGCTGTAGAACCGCACGCGCGGGTGGCGGCTGTCGGAATGGTCGTACCAGTTGTGGTGATACGTGATGTAGAGCCCGTCCGCCGTATTTTCCTTGAGTCCGAGCAGGTTCGACTTGCCGTTATCCCAAAAATGGTTGTAACTGAAGGTGATATAGGTAGACTTCTTGCAGTCGAGTGCACCATCGCCCTTCACCTGGTCCTTGTCGCTGCCCGCATCGCCGTAAAAGAAGTCGCAGTTGTGCACCCACACGTAGCTGTTGTCCTGTTGGAGCCCGATGTTATCGCCTTCATCGCTATCCACGTTCATGATTCCGAGGTTACGGACTTCCACGTCCTGCGCATTCTTGATGCGGATGCCCCAGCCGTTCGCGGTCGCATCGGGACCGATGCCCTCGATGGTCACCAACACGCCTTCCTTCTTGTCCATGTCCACCAGGACATCGCCCTTGTCCGTGGAATCAGGGTCCGTGATGTTGCCCACCAGGCGGAAATCGAGCGGACGTTTCTCGAAGCCCTTCTTGACGGCGGCAAGGATCGCCTGGAAGCCGGTACAGTTCGTCGCTCCGCCCTTGTTGTCTGTCGTGACGTCGAGCTTGACCGAGTTCTTCGTCGATTCGCTGATGTAGATAACGACGGCGCCGTCCTTGAGCGTGCCGTCCACCTTGTAGGCGCCGGGGACGTGATTGTTGCTGAACGCAAATCCCGCGCGGTCGTGCGCCTTCACCGAAAGCGTCTTCGTCGTAGCGGCCGCAGCCTCCTTGCCGCCCTTCACTCCCGCGACCTTCAGCGTGTAGTCACCCGCCTTGAGGCCCGGCACGTCCACACGCCAGGTGGAGCCGTACTTGCGGACAAGCTGGGCATCGACCTTCACGTCGGTCTTGCCCGCACCGCTATAGTAAACGTTGTAGCTGTCGGAGCCGTCGTCGGCCCACTGCGCATACGCGGATTCGAGCCAGCCCCCGGCCGCCACCAGGGAAATTTCGGCATAGGCCCCGGCCGCGAGGCCGAGCCCTAGGAACAAAATCGAAGAAATTTTCATACAAGCATCCCTTTTTTCGAGAACACTCGGGAACAATCCCGATTACACCAATTTTAAATGTTCTCAAAATAACAAAAACAATATAGCTTTATTTTCAAAATTTTAAGCAAATTTTTCAATAATTTTACAAAATATGTTCTCATTTTTAAAATTAAACTTCTTTTATTTAACGCAATTTCTGCGTTGAATATTCATTTTTCACAACAAAAAACAACACAAATATTGACTGGAAAGCCCCTCAAAAAGATATTTTTTTATTATCATTCCTATAAATTAATTCGGAACGATGATGAAGCCAAAATTACTATTGACAATGTTGTCCCTATTTTTTGCAACAAGCTTTGCAGAAAATGAACCCGATACGGCCAACTTCAATGTTCTACACGGGAGCGCCTACTACAACGCCACAAGGACACCTGGCGAAGCCCCTTCCGTGTTCCGGAACATCTATTCTCCTTACCTCATGTACGGGAGCAACCTGGTAACCCTGAGCCCGACAAACGGCTACGGTATTGCAAGCTACACGTCTGGCGAGCGGACCTCCTTCGCCGCGTACATGAATAACCAGGTGATGCTCGGTATCGCCACCAAGTCCCTCGGTTTCAGTTTCGCATTCAGCGTCGGTGAAAAGCTGAGCTTCTTCGAAGAGCGATCCGTCTACCACAAGCTCGAGGTCGACGAAATCGTCGGTTCCTCCAGGAACAACTTTTCGCTCCGTCTCTCCCTCCCCTTCACATCAGTCGATTTCACGACCGTCCTCCGCTACTCCCAGTCCAACAACGATTCATCGAACACACAGGCATACACCGATAGCAAAGGCAAGTCTACTAAGGAATTCAGCAGGCACGGCCACACTTTCGGCGGCAACCTCACCTTCACGAACAGGCCTGTCGCCAAGGACTTCACCTGGAGCCTCGGGGCTTCGGCCACGCGTTACCTCAATACACTGGATTCCTCCTACACAAGCACAAGAGATCCAGACGAGAACTACGACGTCGAGACCCGTTCCAATCAGGACTACACCTACATAAACCTCTTCTACAACTTCGGCAATATTGTCCTCAAATCCAAGAACGGCCGAGTCCATGTCGGCAACAACACCTCCATCTCGGCAAACATCTACGACTGGCTTAAGGACAAGGAAAATCACCGCATGGACTACTACCTGCAGGGCGCAATTTCCTTCACCCCGCACATTCTCGCAGAATATTTCCTGACCGAGAACTGGATGCTCTGGGGCAGTTCCTACTACACATGGAGTTCTTCCGCCCTTCGCGAAAAATACGTCGAGCACTGGGAAATCAAAGGCGAAAGAAGAAACAACCTCATGCAATTCTCGACAAAGACCGGCGTCCCCTACATGAGCACCGGCGCACGCTTCAACTACAAGAGCGTCACGCTCGAAGCGGGAATCGAAGCCGGCATGTACAGCAATCCCTTCAGAGGTTTCGACGGGAAAGCCATTGCATATGATTTCGCAGGAATCATAACATTCTAGCCGAGGAAAAGAAGATGAATAAGATTTTTTCAATAGCCTTGTTCCTGGTCCTCGCCCTCATCGCAGCATGTTCCCACGAGACCACCATCACCGGCCCGTTCAACAGCAAGACGCCGCACGGTTATTCGTTCGCCGAAATTTCCAGCAGTTCCGAAGGATCGTCGAGCAGCATTGAATCGTCGAATTCCAAGTCCTCCAGCAGCGAGGCTTCATCGAGCAGCGAAGAAGAAGAGGAATCAAGCAGTTCCGAGGAACCGGAAAGTTCTTCGAGCTTAGAAGATTTGGAAGAATCTTCCAGCAGCGACGATGAGTCCAGCAGCTCAGAAGAATCATCGAGCAGCATTGAATCGTCGAGTTCCGAATCCTCCAGCAGCGAGGCGTCGTCGAGCAGCGAAGAAGAATCTAGCAGTTCCGAAGATCCGGAAAGTTCTTCGAGCTCCGAAGATCCGGAAAGTTCTTCGAGCTCCGAAGAACCGGAATCTTCCAGCAGCGAAGAGGAATCAAGCAGCTCCGAAGAACCGGAAAGCTCCACAAGCGAAGACTGATTCAACAGAATTTAAGGTTTAACACAAAAAGTTTAAATGCATAACAAAGGATACAGAATGAACATAAAACTGATTACCCTGACTGCAGCGGTTGCAATGACTACCGCCATGGCCCAGGAAAGCCTGAATACGAGCTTTGACGCGCAGACGACAGCCCCGGCATCAGCAGAAGTATCTGCTCCCGCCGCAGAACCTGCACCGGCGCCCGCTCCGGCTCCTGCACCCCAGGTTCAGCCCGCAGCTCCGGAAGCCAAGGCCGCAGCCCCCGCCGAAGAAGCAACCGCAGCAAAGCCCGCCGCCCTGCACGGCATCGCCTACAACAGCGTCGGCAACCAGGCCGCAGACGCTACCGTCGCCGACAACCTGAACAAGCCTTACAAGATGGCCGGTGCCAAGTTCGTCTACATGGAACCCACCAGCAAGTTCAGTGCAGTCTCGTTCGGTGACGCAAGCACGAAGTTCATCTCGTTCGAAATGGCCAACAATCTCGGGCGCACCACCGTCGGTATCGCAAACAAGGGATTCGGCGCCTCCATCAGCTACGCCTTCGGCAAGGAACTCACCTTCACCAAGACCCGTGACGTCTACCAACAGACAACCGATGACACGTACTCCGTAACCGCAGGCGACATCGTCCGTGCAAGGTTCGCTCTCCCCCTGGGAGGCTTGGACCTGAACGCCTCCCTGTTCTGGCTCACCTACCAGGACGAGTCGTCCTCTTCTGGCGAATTCGAAGATGCTGACGTCATCAAAACTTCCGACGCTGAACACGACTTCTGGGATTTCGGCGGTACTGTCGCCGTGAGCAACGAACCCGCAGCAAAGAAAATTTCCTGGAGCGCAGCCCTTACGCTCGTACGTCACGAGAATTCTTTCTCGGGCGAAGAAAAGGAAGGTTCGAAGACCACTACCATGGATACCACAGGCAAGGAAGCCAACGTCTACCTCCAGCCGGAATTCAATATCGGGACAACGATTCTCCAGGGGAACGGCGCCCGCGTCATGCTCGGCCTCAACACCCGCGCCCCGTTCGTGTTCTACGATGAATTCAATGACAAGAGGAACAAGAACAAAGACAGCTACTTCACCATGGGCATCTACACCCAGCCGAACATCTTTGCCGAAATCGCTCTCGGCAACTGCTGGATGGTCTATGGCGGAGCCGACTACACCTGGGACCTGTTCACCATGGAATCGGAAGAATTCATCACAAACTACAACGACGAACGCGCCATCATAACGAACAACACGACCCAGATCCGTTCCCTCACGGGCGCAACCAGGGTCAATCTCGGCCTCCGCTTCCAGTACAGCAACTTCGCATTGGAAGCCTCCATCGAGAACACCTTCTACAACAACCCCTTCCGCGGATTCTCCGACGGCAACAACAACATCTTCGCCAACTTCGGCGGATTCATCTACTTCTAATCGGGAGGCCTAATCATGAAAAAATATATCGCTATTCTCTTCTGTTCCATGATGCTCGCCGCTCTCGCCGCATGCTCCGCAGGAAGCGACAGCACCATCACCTCTCCGCGCATGGGAAAGGCAGTCTGCACCATCGATGACGACTGCGAAGAATAGAGTCAACCCTCGTCAAATGTATCCTTAAGAAACACGCCAGCTCATTCTGGCGTGTTTTTTATTTACAAGTTCTCTAATTCCGCATACAGGTCGTACAGGCGCTGCACGCCATTTTCGAGCCCATAGTAATGCTTGATGTAGGGAACCAGAAGCACAAGGAAAAGCGCCGAAAGTATGAGGACAGGAATGTCGGGGCATGCGGCAAAGAACAAGAAGCCCCCGACGGTGAGGAGAGCAAAAAGCACAAGCACCATTTCGTGTGCAAGGCGCTCATGCTGAAAAAAGCCGATGTGCGTACGCACCGACAGCAGCTGTTCCGCAGTCAGCGGACAGCCCGTCTCCAGGAGCGTTTTCAGGTACGCCTCATAATCGGACAGTTTCTTAATCATAAACGCCTTTTTGTGGAAAAATAAATAAAAAACAAAAAAAAGTACCCTTTTTCGGGCAAGATAACGTATTTTGTAGGCATGGAACCATTGCAGTTCACATCTCTCCCGTCCATGTTCTTCGCAAATTGCTCCCGGGACAATTTCGGAGGGTGGTACAAGCGCGTCAACGGGGAATGGCTGCACTACTCCAGGGAATTCCTGCGGGACACCGCGATATACTGCGCCATCGCGCTCGACAACTGCGGGCTCGAGCCCCAGGAGAACGTGGGCATAATCGCCCCGAGTTCGCCGGAATGGCTCATCGCCGACATCGCGACGCAGGTGAACCACAGGGAAACAATCCCGCTGTTCCCGAACATCGCCCCCGAAAACTTCCTGTACCAGTGCGAAGAATCGCATGTAAAGGTGCTCGTCGTAAACGCGATAACGGATCTCGATCTGCCGCTACAGGCTATCCTATCCCAGTTCAAGCGAATCGTATGCATCGACGGCACATCGCACCTGCCCGAAAACGGCATCTACTGGAACGACTTTATCGAAGAAGGCCACAAGCAGAGCGAAGACCCGAAGTATTTCAGCTGGATAGACGACAAAATCCAGACCATCCATCCGGACGACATTTTCAGCGTCATCTACACGAGCGGTTCGACAGGCGTCCCCAAGGGCGCGGAACTTTCGCACAGGAACATGCTCGTGCAAATCCAGAGCCTGCTCGGGCTGTACCGCATGAACAGCCGCGAAGATACGACCCTCACCATACTGCCGGTAGCGCATGTGCTCGAGCGGATGGTCGTATACTTCTACACCCTGAACGGCGTCAAGACCTATTTTGCAGACGACCCGAAGAACACGGCGCAGATTCTCAACGAAGTACACCCGACGGTAATGGTGGTTGTGCCCCGAATCCTCGAGCGGCTCTACGAAAGCATGACGCTCATCGCCGACCATGCGAAGGGTCCGAAAAGCCTCTTTATCAAGAACGCCGTCAAGCTCGCCAAGCTGAGCGACCCCGAGAAACGCAAGACCCCCTTGCAGAGGTTCTACGACAGGCTCGTATACAAGAAGATGCGCGCGGCACTCGGCGGCAACTTCAAGCTTATCGTGAGCGGCGGGAGCGCCTTGAACAAGTCCATACTGCGGTTCCTGCTGAACATCGGGCTCCCCATTTACGAGGGCTACGGCATGACGGAATGCAGCCCAGTCATTTCGGCGAACAGCCCGCAGATTTCGAAGCCCGGCACCATAGGGCTCCCGCTCCACCACCTCGAGGTGCGCATCGGCGAACAGAACGAAATCGAGGTGAAGGGCGACAGCGTCTTCAGGGGCTACCGCAACAAGCCCGAGCTGAACGCGCAGATTTTCACAACAGACGGATTCTACAAGACGGGAGACCAGGGATTCTTCGACGAAGATGGCTTCTTGAACTTCACCGGACGCATCAAGGAACTCCTCAAGACAAGCACCGGGAAGTACGTGAGCCCGAACCCCATCGAACTCGAAATATGCAGGCACCCTGCAGTAGAACAGGCGCTCGTCATCGCGAACGACCGCAAGTTCGCATCGGCCGTCATCTGGCTGAACCCGGAAGGTGCCCGCCGCCTGCTCAAGCTCACAAAGGAAGAATTCGACATCGAAAAGGCGCTGCAGTCGCTACGTGTCCGCGAAGCCATCCACAGGCATATCACGCGCGTGAACAAGAAACTCAACCACTGGGAACAGATACGCAAGTGGACGCTCGTGGGCGACGAGCTCACCGTGGAATCGGGCCTGCTTACGCCCACGCTGAAAATCCGGAGAAAAATCGCCGAAGCCCGCTATGCGGAGCAGATAGAAGCGATGTATGCTTAGCGCCTGCAGTGCAGCAGGCAGAGCCTAGGCTGTATAGCCCGGGCCCTACTTACCCACAATCTTGAACTTTCCGGTCGGAGTACCCTTGCCCGGCGGGAGAATCATCATCACCTTCTCCATGCGGGTCCCGTCCATCTTGAGGACGCGGAACTTGTACCCCTTTATCTCGACTTCCGCACCCGGCGAAGGGATAATCCCGAGGGTCGCCTGGATAAGGCCGGAAAGCGTTTCCACATGGGAGCCTTCGGGCGGCGTGAGTTCCACTTCGAGTTCGTCTTCCAAGTCCGAAAGCGTCATGAGCGGGTCGAGAATGTAGCGGCCGTCCTTCAGCTTCTGCACGTCATCTTCCTCGTCGACGTCGTCTTCGTCGCGGATTTCGCCCACGATTTCTTCGAGGATGTCTTCGAGAGTCACGAGGCCAGCCGTTCCGCCGTACTCGTCGATGACGATGGCAAGCTGGTTACCCGTCTTGCGCAGTTCCGTCAACAGGTCGTCAATCTTCTTGTGGTAGGGCACGAACACCGGCGGCATCACAATCTTCATGATGTCGAACGGTTCTGTCCCATGTTCGGTATACCATTCCAGGAAGTCGCGGTTCGAAAGGATTCCCACGATATTGTCCATCGTGTCCTTGTACACGGGCAGGCGCGAATGGCGTTCGTTGTTCAAGACCTTCACCAAATCGGCTAGCGGAGTTTCCACATCGATAGCGCACATGTCCACTCGCGGGGTCATGATTTCGCGCACCGGGGTTTCCACGAAGTCGAAAATGTTGAGGATCATCTGCTGCTCTTCTTTTTCGAGGCCTTCGTCCTCGACATCCTGCATGTCGGAAAGGTCGGCCTGCACGGCATCGCGCATTTCTTCGGGCAGGAAACTGAGCTTGGAATCGTAGCCCAGAAGTTCGAGCAGTTTCACGAACACCACATGGCAGAACTTGGCCGCAGGCACGAACGGCAGGCGGATAACCCGGAACAGCGGCACGAGAATTACAGACAAAGTATCAGGCTTGAGGCTAGCCAGCAGGTACGGGATGAAAACCGTCAGCACGTACAGCACGGCGCATACCGCAATCAGGTACACGACGACGCTCGCATACGGGTGCTGGACAACAAACGTCGTCAGGTTCTTCGAGAACAGGAAAAAGCCGAGCACGCCTGCGCTCACGTTGCCGAAAATGCGCCCGATGGAGACGCACTCGTTGAAACCGTTCCACCTCACGAGGGCAGCAATCTTCTCTTCGCGCTCGTTGCGTTCCTTCGGGTCACGCTTCGCGAATATCAGGCTGAAAGCGCACTTGGTGGCCGAGAACGTGGCCGACGTAAGCACGAACACGCACAAAAAGACAATCGCGAGGATTTCGGAATTGCCCATTACACACGCTCCTTGTACAAGTCGAGCCCGAGGAATTCACATTCACGCTTGCGCATGACCTTGCGGTCGGAAGCCTTGATGTGGTCGTAGCCCGACAAGTGCAAAAGCCCGTGGACGATCACGCGCTTGAGTTCGGCATAGAACGTATTGCCGTATTCGGGAGCCTGGCGTTTCACCTGGTCGCGGGCGATATAGATTTCGCCCAGGAAATCCTCTTCGTGCCATTCATAAGAAAGCACGTCCGTCACCTTGTCGAGCCCGCGGTAATCGCGGTTCATCTCGCGCACGAAGCTGTCGGTGCAGAGGACAATGTTAACGTTCTTCTCCTTGCCTTCTTCGGCCAGGAGCTTGCGGGCCATGGACTCGAACTTCGCCTTCCACGGGAAAGCCTCGATGTCCCCCTCGCACAGGAAATCAATCGTATATTTTTTCTTTTTACTACTAGCAGGGTCTGCCATTAAATATTATACCACTTCTTGAGGTTTTCAATAATGGCTTCGGCCTGGGCCTTGCCACTGATATTGAACTTGCTACGTGCCTTGAACGCACCGCCGGCCTTCTGGTAACGGCGCAGGTAGACCTTCGGTTCCCCGAATTCACCCGTCTTGGCGTTCTTTTCTTGGCAAAGGAACATCATGGTCTGCCAGGCACCCTTGGTAAGGACAGCCTTGTCCAGTTCCTTGATAACCTGTTCACCCGTTTCGGTGTCGGTCATTTCGACGGTAGGTTCTTCTGCTTCCATGCTCATATTGGACCTCTTTTAAATAGCACAATTTTCTTATACCAAAGATACAATTATTGCACGGGTTTTCACCACAAAAGAATATATTTGTAATGTGTTTACAACTCGCAAACGAGGATTTATGTCATTTTCTGCGAAAATCAAGGCAACGGCAGCCCTTTTCGTGGCAGCAGGAACGTGCGCCATGGCTGCAACAAGCCCCTCTGGCAAGGTCATCGACAGGCTCGGCGACGCGAAGTTCCAAAAATCGACCAACATCGGAGAATGGAACGATGCCAACGTGGGTATCCGCATCAAGGAAAAAGACCAGATCCGTACCGGCATAGAATCATGGGTCGTGATGGCCCTCCCCGACGGCAGTACCATCACCGTCCAGGAAATCTCGCACGTCGAGTTCACCACGCTCCAAACCGAAAAGGAAGCTCAGACCGTCCTCACCGACGTGAAGACCGGAAAGGTCAAGTTCAACGCGCAGAAGCAGCGTTCCGGAGGGAGCTTCAAGTTCAAGACAACTACGGCTATAGCCGCCATCCGCGGTACAAGCGGCATATTCGGCCAGACCCCGAAGGCCACATTCATGGCGCTTGCAAACGGCAACGCCCTGCTCCAGACACCCAAGGGACTGGAATGCGAAGTAAACGGCGGCCAGACCGTGTACATCAGGCCCGATTCGAAGACATGCAATACCGTAAACGCGAAATCCTCGGGCAGCGACGAGTTCCAGAAAATCCTCGAACAGCTGATCGAGGACCCGAACAAATCCGATGAACAGGTCATCAAGGAAGCCCAGCAGGCCGACAGCAAAATTCAGGACGAAATCGAGAAGTACAAGGACAAGCTCAAGTGCGTCTTCGATTCCCTCAAGGACACCATCACGGCGAATTACGTGACCATCAAGGGTTCCTGCAACAAAGGTGTCAGCCTGTCCCTGGCGGGCAAGACCTTCAAGGACGCAAGAAAATTCGAATATACGGCAGACTGGGAGCCGGGCGTGAGCGGCGCAAAGAAATTCCCCGCCACCTGCAGCATGGACATTCCGGCCGAATGCCCGAAAAAAGACAAGGCAAACAAGGCCTGCACGAAGAGCATCTCGACGGACTGCGGGCTGCTGACTACATACTACGAGGCTAACGAAGCGCTCGGGGATTCCAACCTCATCGTGATTACGAACCCGGCGCCGGTAGATGTCTGCGAACCGGGAGCCGTGACCATCGAGGGTAAATTCGACCCGACCGACCCCGAAGGAACACTCTTTGTCAAGGTGGGAGACAACAAGTCGAAAAACCTCGTGCCCCTGAGCGCGAACGGGGAATTCGACCACACGGTCTCTATCAGCGATGTCCACCACAACTGGAACGCGAAGGATGTGATCGTGGAATACCAGGGCAAGAACGGGAAACAGACCAAGAAGGTCGCCCTGAACATCAACAAGACCTGCCCGCAGGTAAACCAGCTCCCCCCGACGCTATCCCTCATCCATTCCGATTCCCTCAAGTGCGAGGCTTTGTTCTCGCTTTTGGACGCGAACGACGACCTAATCCACATTTCGACCGAAGTCGACGATGTGACCACGAAGGAACATTCGTTTACACAAGACGCCTCCTTCAAAGTGAAGCTCAAGCCGGGTGTCCACAACTACGCCCTCCTAGCCAAAGACCAGGCCGGCAACAGCAGCACCCTAAAGAAAACCCTCGGGTGCTACCCCAAGAACAAGCCGACCATCACCATATCGGGCGGGAACCACGAATCCCTGCGTGTGCCTCCACCTCCCCCGAAAGCACAATCGATTTTCTTATACAAGACCCTGCGCTTCAAGATTTCGAATGTCGTGCAACAGGACCCCATCCACATCGAGCATATCCGGGTTTCCCTGGAAGACGCCACGCTTCTTGATATCCGCAACAGCCAAATTACGGAACTGGACTACAGCATCCCGCTAGAACTTCCATACGGAAAGAGCTCCAGGGTTAAGATCTTCGTCGAAATGAAGAATGGCAGGAAGGCGACCGCAATCAAGACTTACGAGATCCCGTAATGAAATACCCCTACAAGACCCTACTTTCGACCATCGCCATCGGTGCCACCATGGCATTTGCACAGGCCGAGGCAACGGATTCCTCAATCGCAGACCTTGTCTCCGACTCGACTCCACCGCCGCAGGCACTTCACGAAGGCACCGAAATCGCGGGCGAAATCCACGGGTTCCTCAAGCAGGACAAGTCCCCCTACCTCGTTACCGGCGACCTCACCGTCGCCCCGAATACAAGCCTCATCGTCGAGCCAGGTGTCGTCCTTTACTTTAGGCCCGGAACCGGTTTCCAAGTGAACAACGGCCAGCTAATCGTCGCCGGATCCAGAACAGCGCCGGTCCAGTTCCTTTCTGCAAGCGACAACCCCAATGCCGGGGACTGGAAGGGAATCACCATTACGGGCGAAGAAACCGCAGAAATCAAGAACGTGCAAATCAGCGGTGCGGACGCAGGCATTGCGGTCGAGAACGGCTCGGTGAACCTTCAGGGCGCCTCCGTCGAGAATTCCGTACGCGGCTTCTACGCACGCAACGCAAGCGTCACCGTCAGCGACTCCAAATTCAAAGTGAACCAGGTGGCGTTCCACCTTTCCAACTATGCCAACGGCACACTCGAGCGATGCACCTTCGAAAACAACAAGGTTGCCGTCGTCAATTCCGAACTTGCAGAAACGAAGATTCTGACCAGCCGGATAACCAACAACGAAACGGGCATGCTGAACATGGGCAACACGCTCGTATCCCTGAGCAAATCGAAGATTTCCCTGAACGATATAGGCATCCTTTCGGCCGAAATCCTCCCTCCCGAAATCATCGAATCGGCCAAGGGAAACAAGGACAACATAAACAGCGAGGCCGAAGCGGCATTGGCGACATTGCCCCCTGCGCCCGAAATTCCAGGAATCGAAGTCCGTCCGTACAACGCATCGGATAAAATCGCCGACATTTCCGAACAGCGCCAGAACGCGCTCACAAACGACAAACCGACAAAGGCCCGCTGGAGCATCGTCGGCAACGCGATGATCGGAGCCACATACCACATCGTAAGCACTAGCAAAAACGATACCGACAAAGACGACATCGTCGATGCCGATACTATAGCCCCGGGCAAGAGCTACAAGAACAGTTTCCAGGTTCCGGGACTCGCCGGAGCGGCCAGTGCCTACCTACTGATGCAGTCAACCGACGGAAGGTCTATCGAATTCACCACCGACCTGAGCGCCGACGCATGGAACCACTTCTCCCCCAACCCGGTAACCCTGAGCTACAAGGACAATTTCAACAAGGTAACGCTCGGCGATTTTTTGCAGGCGGGCGGAGAGACCTACATGGCGGGCATCCCGGTCTTCGGTGCGGAATACACGGTATCGTTCCTCAGGAACAACGCGAACCAGCCGCTATTCGAACTCAACGGATTCTTCGGCGAAACACGGCGCAGCCTCGTAGAAGGCGCACGCCACCCCTTCATCTACAACGAATATATTGACGACGGCGAATTGCAGGCCCAGCGCATCGCCTATGGCGGGTACATCAAGTGGGCACCATTGCGCCGCTTCGACATAAAGGCCGGTGTAATCTACGCGAACGACGAACTCGAAGACCCGATACTGCGCGACGGTGCCAGCACTTCGTGGACGACGAGCGACCCGATGCAGGAATCCGTCACGTTCTATGCCGACGGAAACTGGCTGTTCTTCCCGGGAAATATCGAACTCAACACGCAAATAGCCATAGGCCGAGCCGACACCACCGACGTTATCCGCCAGAGGGCAATCAACAAAGTGTTCTCCAATGCAGGGATAACTTCCTCTTCGTTCAACCTGTTGCGCCAGCTGATGCAGAACCAGTCCAAGATAAACAGCCTATCCGATGCGGAACTCTATTCCATATTTGGCGACAACACGACGCTCAACAGGGTCCAAATGCGCGATTCACTGCGCACGCTTATAAGCGAAGCCAAATCCGTACAGAAGCAAGAAGAAGAGAACCGCGACGATGAACGGGTTCTCGGACTCAACTGGGGCAGCCAGAACTTCGCCGTCGGCGCATCGCTCAACTGGAGTTTCAACAAGACAAGCATAGACGGCCACATCAAATACGTAGGCGAAGACTTCTACAGCGCAGGCTCGCCGAACCAGCTTTCGGACACACGCGAACTCGGGGTACACCTGGAACAACAGAACATTTTAAAGTTCTGGAATCTCGGAATCAGCTATCAAGTCAACGTAGAGAATGCGGCAAAAGGCAACAAGAAGAACATCTTCGGCCTAAAAGAAGGTTCCGAGTGGGGCCTGTTCGACAACGTGAGCGATTCCTGGCTAGACAAGCACGAACTCGACTACGACCGTACAAAGTACATCCAGAACGCGAGAATCGACAACACCTTCAAGATAAACAAGAACGTAAGCGCGAACTTCTCGTACAATCTGGAATACAAGACTCAGCACCGTCCATTCCAGTTGCAGAGCAACTACGCCCTAGACGACGGCATCTACAAAGACGGCTGGTTCAGCGCCCGCAACGGCCGCGACTCGATATTGATTGTCAACGGAGGCGATTCCTCCTATGTCGACAGCGCAAGATGGATCAGGTACATGGGACTCGCGGAAGAACCCTATCTCGCCTCGTGCTTCCAGGAAAGGCTTCTCAAGCACACTTGGAACATCGGAGCGACTCTCCGGGCAAGGAAATCCGTCATCAAGGCCAACGGCATATTGGCCCTGCGCACCGACGAATCTATATTCCACAAGGACAAGCCTATCAAAGGCATGAACCTTTCGGACACCAACTGGAGCAAACTCGGGTATTACTTCGGAGGCTCAAACTACTTCGAGCAGGCCTACCCCATCTCCGTAACAACGACGCTCCCGATTCTGCAGAACCGCTTCGGCATCACGCCGCGCTACAAGAGCTACAACCGCGATGACATGAGCGAACTCGAGTTCACTGTCGAAGACGAAATCGAAATCCCGTTCATGAGCCGGTTCCTGATACTAGACATCAGTTCTTCGTTCCGCTACATGAATACGGGCTGGAAGGAAGCTGGCGAGGACATCAAGGAAACCGAGATGGACATACTCAGTAACGTGAATGTGCGCGTGAACCACAACAAGAAGTTCTACACGGAATGGTTCGTGGGATCGGCGGTCTATTTCCGGCCCGACAACAAGAGCAACGAATACAGCGACATCTACATGGGCGTGAACGCACACTACGTATTCTGACGAGACCGTTCGCGCCTAGCCCAGGTTTTAAATTGCTCCGGCAAGCGCTCACTCTCACTCCAAAGGCCCGTTAATACGGGCCTTTTCCGTTCACGGGGTACTGCTAATTTCGAAATCACTTACCAGTTTTTTATTTTTACACTGATGTTCACGTACCGCTACAGAGAATTGCCAGTCGCCCTCGAAAAGAAGGGCGAAGTCCGCAACGCCTTGGCGCGAGAACTGCGCCTGAATCCCGAAGAGATTTTCAACCTGGAGGTGGAGCGGTTTGCGCTGGACAGTCGTCGCAAGGGAGCGCCGCACTGGAGCTACAACGTTATCTTTGACGTGGAACACCCGTTTCGCGCTTCGGGCAATGCGGCCCGCGGACTAATCGAGGCGACACGGGAGCGTGAAACTCTCGAGAGCGACCCGCTTGCAGGTAGCGTACCGATGGCAAGCCATGTGGATATTGTCGGGGCGGGCCCCGCAGGGCTGTGGGCAGCCCTCCACCTGCTGCGTCGCGGATTTACCGTCGATTTGTACGAGCAGGGCAAACCCGTAGAAGAGCGGTTCCGCGACATCCGCAGGTTCTTCGCCGACCGAATCTTCAACGAGCATTCCAACGTACTGTTCGGCGAAGGCGGGGCCGGCGCATTCAGTGACGGCAAGCTCAATACCCGCAGCCGCAATATATTCTCGGAAACGGTCCTGCGCGACATGGTAGATTTCGGCGTGGACTCGCACGTGGTAACGTTCGCGAAACCGCATATCGGCACCGACAGGCTCGTTCTGATGCTGCGCCAGATCCGCGCGGAGATTGCACGGCTCGGCGGGAAGATTCATTTCAATACTGCGCTCGAAGATGTGGAAATCAAGGATGGCCGGATTTGCGCGATTAAGCTGCGTGACGTTTCTAGCGTGTCGCAGGCATTAAACAGCGCCACCCGCTGGCAAAAATGCGAGGCCCTGGTGCTTGCCACGGGGCATTCCGCCCGCGGGATATACGAACTTCTCGCGGCCCGCGGGGTTACGCTCGAAAGCAAGGCCTTTGCGATGGGTGTGCGCGTAGAACACCCGCAGACCCTTATCAACCTCAAGCAACTCGGGAAAGGCGTAGACACGCGCCTCACGGGAGCCGCGGAATACTTCCTCGCCACCCCGACACTAAACAAGACGAGCAGCGCCTACAGTTTTTGCATGTGCCCGGGTGGCGTCCT
This sequence comes from Fibrobacter succinogenes, assembly GCA_902762305.1. Classification (GTDB taxonomy): domain Bacteria; phylum Fibrobacterota; class Fibrobacteria; order Fibrobacterales; family Fibrobacteraceae; genus Fibrobacter; species Fibrobacter succinogenes_I. The sequence continues at coordinate 140,066 of CACWNW010000002.1, forward strand.
GGTGCCCTGCGCATCGGAACCGGGAACGCTCGCCACCAACGGCATGAGCTATAGCCGCCGCAACGGGCACACCGCGAACGGCGCGATTGTCGTACCCGTAGAGGCGAGCGAAACTACCTTCGGCGGGCTCGATTTCCAGCGCAAGACGGAACGCGATGCCTTCGAGGTCGGCGGCAAGGCCTACGCGGCCCCTGCCCAGACCATCAAATCATTTCTCGCCCACCACGCCGACAAGAATTTGCCCAAAAGCACTTACCCGTGCGGGCTTGTCGCCTGCAACATGTGGGACTGGCTCGACAAGAAAATCTGCAAATCGCTTGCCGAAGGTTTCCAGAATTTCGACCGCAAGATTCCGGGATTTATCGAGCAGGGCCTGATTGTCGCACCCGAGACGCGCACGAGTTCCCCGGTACGCATCACGCGCAACAACGATACGCTCGAAAGCGTCAACACGCAGGGGCTATTTGTGCTCGGCGAAGGCGCGGGATATTCCGGCGGAATCGTCACAAGTGCCGCAGACGGCGTAAGGCTTGCCGTGCGCGCCAAAATAAGCAAATAAAAAATGTGCGCAAGCAAGATGCGCACAAATGCGATATCAAACAGAGTAGTACAGGCTATTTACTTGAATTTTACGGCCGTACCGTAAGCGATAATCTCGGAAGCGCCCGCCATGACAGAGGATGTCATGAAGCGCATGTTCACGATTGCATCGGCGCCAAGGCGCGAAGCCTCGTCCACCATGCGCTGCGTCGCAATACTGCGGGCGTCGTTCAGCATTTCGGTATAGCCTGCAATTTCGCCGCCAACAAGAGTCTTGAGGCCGGCAAATACATCGCGCACGACGTTCTTGCTGAACACGACACTGCCCTTGACCATCTGAAGGGTCTGGATTTCCTTGCCCGTAATAAAATCGGTTGTCACAATCTGCATATTACATGCCTCCTTTTTCATGAATATATATAAAATAACACGGAAAAGCGAGGGCTACATAGCGTTTCTCTTGACGAAGCGCTCAATAAGCACGATAAACAGCACATCGGCAAGCACAAATACGCCGAGCCACATGGCCGTACCGCCCTGGAACCCGTAACTGTGCAAGCCCACGCCGAGCAGGTTCACGCCGAACCAGCAGAGGAAAGTCACGATTACGTTGAAGCAGTTGAGCAAGGCGAACATGCGCGCATTCACCAAGCGGCCAGAGCGCAAATGCAAAAGGAGCATCGCCCACAAGATAACGAAAAGTGCGCCACATTCCTTCGGGTCAAATCCCCAGAAGCGGCCCCACGCATAGTCCGCCCACACGCCGCCCAGGAGCGTACCGATTACGGTAAAGACCGCCCCGAATACGAGCGTGCCGTACAGGAGCGAATCGAGCGGAGAGCCCGCGCGGTCCTTTTCTGAAGTGGAAGCAATTTTGCCGGTAATAGATGCGCGGAACAGTGCCACATGAGCCACGATGCCCGAAAGGATCATTCCCGCAAAGCCAAGCGCAATCGTGAACACGTGTATCGTGAGGAATACCGAAGAATTCAGCACCGCAGGGATAGGCCGGAAAGTATCGCCCGGTTCCAGCACGAACTTTGCAAAGAACAGGAGTACCGCCGCCATGAACGTCACGGGAACCATGAGCGTGTAGGTTCTTCTTTTGCAGAATAAAAACGCTCCGGCTTCAAAGGCCATCAGGAGCATCGCCACGAGCAATACGATTTCGTACAGGCTCGAAAGCGGAGCTCGGGCGGCAATGTATGTGCGCAAGGCAAACAGGACAGCAAGAATACCCGCAGTCGCGATGCAGGCCCCGTTCGCCGCGATATCGAGTTTGCGCGACTTGAATACCATATTCAGCGAAGCGAGCAGGCAAGCGATAAAAGCAAGGACAAAGGCGACCAGGGCAAGATTCGCCTTATGGTAAGACACCTCCGTCGCAAGCCGTTTCACATCCACCGACTCCGAAGAAGATTCCTCGACAATGGTAAACGCAGTTTTATTCTTTACCGCTTCATACTGCAAAACGTTTGCGTAAAGGCGCTTCATTTCGGCCGTTGCCGGGTGATTGTCTTCTCGGCTCGCATAGAGTTCCAGCAAATTACGCGATGACGCCAACTCCGCATAACTTACATAGCGAGAATCAGCCGGCAGACGCAAGGCTTCCAACACATCGCTGCGCAACACCTTGAAAAGCGCCAGATTGCTTGTTTTTTCTGATAAATCCTTTATCCACCCAACAATGTTTACGGCAGACTCCTTCCCGTCGCAAAAATCCTTTTCTCGACACTTGTATGTAACTCGCCCGCTCAAATCATCGAGGAATCCCCGTGCAAACGAATCAAACGGACGCACTACGCCATCCGCAATCACCGGAGCCTTTCCATCCACCGAGAACCATATCAGGGCATCATCCGGAATTTCGTCAGCCCGTACATCCATCGGCAATGCAAGCATCGCTAGCGCCAACACCGACACAATTTTTGCGGCCATACGAGTAGCAGACTTTCGCGACATACGCACCTTCACCACATAATGGAATGCAGCCCCCAGCAGGAACAGCACCATGAACACATACGGCACAAAATGGAACGGGTCGTAATAAACCTTGTACATCGAGATGACCTTATCCTTCGACATACGAAGGTCACCCCGGAAATGCGCATAGTAAGGCCAGCCTTCGAAGAGAACGGATTCGTCCAGATCCAAGGGCTCTGCGCCCAGGCTATCATTTGCCGCATAGAACTTGAGCTTCTGCGCGGTCGCACTGGAATCAGGAAGTTCGACAGAATTCAAGGTAATCACCTCGAACCCATTATATTCCCGCTTCATGGAGCTCCCGACAACGCCACCTGCGAGCAGCACGAGCAATGCCACATGCATAAGCCAGAGACCCGCGTTTTTCCAACCGCGGGGCATCCGGAAAGCCATGCTCGCGACAAGGTTCACGCACGCAAGAACCGCGATACTCTTGAACGCGGGCAACGGCACCACGCCCAGCGCCCATATAAAGTAACTGCCAAAGAAACGCTCGATGGCAATCGACGCTGAAAACCCGGCCGATTCCGCATTCGCCTGTGCCAGGGTTCCCCAGAAAGTTAGCACCAGGAAGGCGGCAAGGACTGTAGCAGTCACCTTCAGCGACGCCAACTTTTTCAGCAGGGGCTTCATCTAGATAGCCTCCACCCACACGAACTTGCTTTCGTCAAGTTTCTGTTCGCCATCGAAGCGATAGGCCACCAGGTGTCCGTCGCCACGATAGCCCGCCACGCTAAAGTCAAGGCAGCACACGTTATCACGAATGAGTTTCGGAAGCCCCGTAAGCCAATAGTGCCCGAAGAACACGGGACGCTCCTTCTCGCCGTAAAAACTGCGGCGACGCACTTCCGGAGCGACATCCGCCACAACATCCATCGACACACCCGGTTGGAAACACAGTTCGCGAAACGACGCACCCGCGGGGTCGACCCACCAGGCGATGCGGGTTTTCACCCGACGCACGCCTTCGGCATCGGTAAAATGTTCGCCTACGGGCAAGTCCATCTCGGGGCCCTTCAGGAGCGTACTCAACGGTCCAAAAAGGCTGTCCGCGTATTCATGATCCTCATCGTTTGCGCGCGCAATCAATTCATCAAAGTTCCCGTCGGCAAAGCAGCGGATTCCTTCACGCTTCAAAGCGGCCACCGCAGAGCCGTCGAAGCAGGCGTGCTGCGCCCTGAAAGATTCTTCTTCTAGGTAAAAAGGCAAGGTCTTCGCGAACTCCAGCATATCGAGGAATTCCTGGCGCCGCCCGACAAACGAAGATACGGTCCGCGAATGAATCGCAATCTTGTTGAAGCTATGTTCGCGCAGGTAGCCGTCCTTCATCCGGTGCAGGAAATGCCCGCCTCCGGAACCATTCCTTTGCCAGAACGACAGCATATTAAACTCATGGTTGCCCATCAAGGCGATAGCCGAACCCGCATCGCGCATGGAACGCACCAGGTTCACCGTGTCGCGGACTTCGTCCCCGCGGTCGACGTAATCTCCCAGAAACACGACGGTGCGCACCCCGCCCGGATAGCGGAACGCGCCCTGCGTTTCTTCGTACCCGAGCTTATTCAGAAGCAGCCGCAGTTCGGAGCAGTGGCCATGGATATCGCCGATAAAGTCGATGGAAGGGTTCATGCGATAAAGATATATTTTTTACGGGTTACGGCCGCTCGCCGCGCATTTCAAACCCGAAATAAACAAAAAAGACGATTTGCTTTGCGCAAATCGCCTTTTTCTGCGGGTGCCAGGACTCGAACCTGGAGCGGGGTTTCGACCGCTCGTTCGTCGTCTCTAGCGTAAAAATTCCGGTTACTCACTCGCTCTCGCGTTCACGCTCGGCTTTCGCACGGGCGCGAACTGCTCACGGCGGCTCCCGTTTCTCGTCCTAAATTGGGGATATAACAAAAAAGATGCCTCGCTTATCGCGAAGCATCTTTTTCTGCGGGTGCCAGGACTCGAACCTGGAGCCTTTTGGTTCGTAGCCAAACGCTCTATCCAGTTGGGCTACATCCGCTTGAACGACCCCAAATATAGCATTATCGGTTGAATTGTCAAGGGATTTTTCTAAATTTGTTTAATAATTTCTTCTTGCGAAGTGTCTACGATGCAAAAAATAAAGACTTTTCTCAATTTGGCAGGCTCCTACCTAAAGAATCTCTTTACGGACAGGAAATTCCTGATTTGCCTCGCTATCCTGTTTGCGCCTGTCTTCCTCGGAATCATCGGCGTCATCATCACCTACAACCATTACTCTTCCGAACTCCCGTCCCTCGCGCAGCTCGAGCAGATCAACCCGAAGCTCGTCACCAATATATATGACATGAACGGGAAAATCGCGCACGAATACTTCGTGGAGCGCCGCGAATGGACTCCCTTCGACTCCATCCCCGAAAACGCAATCCACGCCGTGATGGCGACCGAAGACCGAGCCTTCTACAAGCACTGGGGCATGAACGTCTGGGCCATCCCGTCGGCCATCATCGAGAGTGCCCTGAGCGGCAAGCAGCTCCGCGGAGCCTCCACCCTCACCCAGCAGTTGACCAAGCTCCTGTTCCTCACGCCGGAACGCTCCATCGCCCGTAAAATCAAGGAAGCGATGACCGCCATCCGCATCGAACAGACCTACACCAAGCAGGAAATCCTTGAATTCTACATGAACGAGGTGTACCTGGGCGGCGGCAACTACGGGTTCCAGGCCGCAGGCAAATACTACTTCGGGCATGCGCTCGACAGCCTCTCCATTCCCGAATACGCTGTCCTCGCGGGCATGCTCAAGGCACCCGAGTCCTACCGCCCCGACAGGCACCCGAAGGCCTCGCTCGAACGCCGCAATACGGTACTTTACGCCATGTACGACGCAGGCTACATCAGCAAGGAAGACTACCGCAAGTACATCGCCACGCCGATCGTCCTCGCCGAAAAGGAACCCGAAACGGGCAACGGCCTGTACTACTTCGAAGAAATCCGCAAGTACATGGAAAAGAAGTACGGCCAGAACTCGCTCTATGCCGACGGCGTCTCCATTTTCAGTACCATCGACCCCGATATCCAGAGCGTTGCCGACAGCGTGGCCAAGGTGACGGTCGCCAAGTACCGCACGGAATTCAAGAAGAAGGCCATCAAGAACCTCAAGCTCGCCGAGAAATACGAGATGGACAAGGATTCGGTCTACGCCCATTTCGACAGCGTCTACGCACTTTTCAAGAAGGATTACCTGGAGAAGGACAACGGGCCTAACCCCAAGAAATGGCGCTATCCGCCCGAAGTCCGCTACCACGAAGCCCAGATAGCGATGGTCGTCATCGAGAACGAAACCGGCGCCATCCGTGCGATGGTGGGCGGAAACGATTTCAACGAATCCCGCTACAACCGCGCCGTGCAGTCCCTGCGCCAGCCGGGATCCTCCTTCAAGCCCATCGTCTACTCCGTGGCCATGGACAACGGAGCCTCCCCCTGCGACTCCGTGAACGACGCCCCCATCACGATGACCGACGAGACGGCAGCCAACGGCATGTGGCGCCCGCACAACTCCGAAAAGAACTTTGAAGGCATGATGACGCTCCGCAAGGCGCTCTACCGCTCCAAGAACATCCCGGCAGTCCTTACCGCATCGAAGTACGGGCTCAGCGCCGTAGTGAACTACGCCCGCGCATTCGGCATCCGCAAGGCCCCGCTTGTCGCCGTCCCGAGCCTCGCGCTCGGCTCCGTAGGCGCCACCCTCCTCGAAATGACATCCGCCTACACGGTGTTCCCGAACCTCGGTACAAGAATCGAGCCGTACATGATCGAATCCATCGAAGACAAGAACGGCGAAGTCATCGAGAAGAACTCCAAGATTGAAAGCGTCGTGATGAAGCAGCCTTCCGCCTACCTGATGGTAGACATCCTGAAAGACGTGAACCTCCGCGGCACAGGCTACAAGGTCACGGCGAGCGGGTTCAACCACCCGAGCGGCGGCAAGACCGGTACCACGAACGACTATACCGACGCATGGTACATCGGCTTCACCAAGCACTACACCATGGGCGTTTGGGTCGGATTCGACCAGGCCGTCTCCATGGGCGTTGGCCACACGGGCGGAAACTACGCGCTTCCGCCGTGGATTGCCGTGATGACGAAAATCCACAAGGGACTCAGGCAGAAATCCTTCCCCGTCCCCGCAGGAGTTATCGGCAAGGGCGTCTGCAACATTACAGGTAAACTAGCAGGCGAATTCTGCACCGAAAAGACTTACTGCCTCTACACGACGAACAATTACCCCGACGAAGTCTGCGACGGTGACCATTACAAGGTACGCACCAAGTCTGCCGACGACGCGACCCTATTTAGCAACAAGGGAAGCATAGAACATTCCGAAGGCGCAAAAAAGACGCGCAAGATGTTCTAGTTCCTTTTCGCAAAAAACAAACACTATTCGAATTGTAAAAAGCGTTGAAACCCTTTATTTTAAAGGGTTTTAAGCGTATTTAGCCCTTAACAAAAAACTGTTTTTTTTCTATCTTTACACCACTATGGAATGGCCGCGCAACATAAAGTCCCTCACGACAGACGAGCTGAAAGCTTGGCTCAGGGACGTGAACGAAAAGCAGTACCGCGCCGACCAAATCCAGAAGTGGCTTTTTTGCCAGCAGGTGCGCAGTTTCGACGAGATGATGAACGTCCCGCCCGCGCTCCGCGAAAAACTTTCCGCCCAGTTCAGCATGCTCGCCCTCAAGGAAGACCAGCACCTGGTCTCTACCGACGGCACCGTGAAATGGCTTTTCGAGACCCACGACGGGCACCACATCGAAACGGTCATGATTCCCGCGAACGGGCGTTTTTCCGTATGCGTATCTACGCAAATCGGCTGCGCGCAGAACTGCGCCTTCTGCCGTACCGCCAAGATGGGCTTCACCAGGAACCTCGAAGCAGGCGAAATCCTCGAGGAAATCCTCTGCGTGAACTGGTACCTGAAGGACAACGGCATCCTCGATGCCGACGGCAAAACAGCCCAGGTCACGAACATTATCTTCATGGGCATGGGCGAACCGCTCAACAACCTGGAGCAGGTGCACCGCGTGTGCTGCACGCTGCATAACCAGAGCCTGTTCAACATGGGCGCAAAGCGCATGACCGTGAGCACCTCGGGCGTCGTCCCGAAAATCAAGGAACTCGTAGACAGGAACACACCCTGCTGCCTCGCGGTAAGCCTCAACAGTACGAACAACGAGTACCGTTCGTCCGTGATGCCCGTGAACAGGGTCTGGCCCATTGAGAAACTGCTCGAGGCGGTCGATGACTACATCCGCCGCACCGACAACTATGTAACTTTCGAATTCGTCCTCATCCAAGGAATCACCTGCACCCCGAAGGCAGCAAAGGAACTCATCCGCATCTGCGCCCCCCGCCGCGTGAAGGTGAACGCTATCGTGCTTAACGACGGGGACGATCCGACACTCCACGCTCCGACACCGGAAGAAGTCGAGGATTTCCTCGCCGCGGTTCGGGCAGCCGAAATTCAAATAACGATCCGCAATCCGCGGGGGCGCGACATTCTCGCCGCCTGCGGACAGCTTGCGTACAAAAAGGAAGGTAAATAATGTTAACGCAGAACCTCCCGGAATTCTGGGACAGTCTCTATGCCAACGGCAAGGATTACTGGAATTTCAAGAAGGCGACTCCGGCCCTGCTTGAATTCTTCAAGCATCCCTCCTGCCCTGCCGAGGGCTCCGTTCTGGTTCCCGGCGCAGGTTTCGGCTACGATGCCGAAGCATGGGCGAAGCGCGGGCACGAAGTCCTCGCCGTTGACTTTGCTGCAACCGCAGTTGACGAACTGGACCACCTGAGCCGTGCGCACAAGAACCTGCATTCTCTCGACCTCGACCTGTTCACGCTCTCGCCCAAGGACCCGAAGCGCGGCGGCCAGCTGTTCGACATCGTGTACGACTACGGTACGTTCTCCGCCATCCACCCGGGACGCCGTGACGAATTCTTCGAAGTCTGCTACAAGATGCTCAAGGACGACGGACTTTTCATTTGCCTCATGTTCCCGCTGATGAACGGCAAGACCCTCCAGGGCCCGCCGCACTGCACCAGCGAAGGCGAACTCATGGCGCGCCTCGACGGCGTGTTCGATATCGTCGAACGCGTTCCGGCAGTGAACAGCCTCCCCGGCCGCGAAGGCAAGGAAGAATTCTGGCTCATGAAGAAGTGCCTGTAATTCAGCGTCGAACGATACGCTGCATGCAATGTGCCACCAGTAGAACTTCATTCAGACATTAACTATTTTTTAATAAAAAGAGCATCGGGTAGAAAGCGACAACACTCAAAGCCCGCTGCTCATAACAAATAAGGATTGGACTATGGCTAAAGATTTATGCCCCTGCGGATCTGGTAAAGAATACTCCGAATGCTGCGAACCCATCATCAAGGGAACGGCCCTCGCTCAGAGCCCCGAAGCCCTGATGCGTTCCCGCTACACCGCATACGCCAAGCACGAAATTGCATGGCTCAAGGATTCCCTCGAAGCCACACAGCGTAGCGACTTCGACGAACCGAGCGTTGAGGCATGGAGCCGCGAGTCCGAATGGCTCGGCATCGAAATCAAGCAGACCAAGACCGAAGAAGAAAAGAACATCGGCTGGGTCGAATTCGTCGCCCGCTTCAAGCAGGGCAACATCACCCGCAACCACCACGAACTCGGCGAGTTCCACAAGGTGGGCGGTGCATGGTTCTTCTACGACGGTCGTGCAGTGAAGCAGGAAACCGTCCGCCACGAAGGTCCGGTCGTTGGCCGCAACGACCCGTGCCCGTGCGGTTCCGGCAAGAAATACAAGAAGTGCTGCGGCGCAGGAAAGTAATTTAAAGGGTAAAAATGTTCAAAGTTTTCGTAGATGGTGAAGCAGGGACTACAGGCCTGCAGATTTATGAGAGACTCGCAAAGCGCACCGACGTCGAAGTGTTGCGCATTTCTCCCGAACTCCGCAAGGATATTAACGAACGCAAGCGACTCATCAACGAGTCCGACGTGACGTTCCTGTGCCTGCCCGATGCTGCGGCTGTCGAAAGTGCCGCCCTCTGCGAAAACCCGAACACGCGCGTGATCGACGCCTCCACGGCGCACCGCGTGAACCCCGCGTGGACCTACGGCATGCCCGAACTCTCGGCCGCCCAGCGCGAAGCCATCGCGAAGAGCAAGCGCATCGCGAACCCCGGCTGCCACGCTTCCGGCTTTATCCTGGGCGTGTACCCGCTAGTCGCCTCGGGAATCCTCCCGAAGAGCGCGAACCTCGCCGCCTACAGCATCACGGGCTATTCCGGCGGCGGCAAGAAGCTCATCGCCGAATACGAAGACGAAGCGAACCTCGCGCACAAGGCGGGCGAATCGAAGGCCATCATGGCTCCCGCGCCCTATGCACTCGCGCTCGCACACAAGCACCTGCCCGAAATGAAGAAATACTGCGAACTCGACAACGTTCCCTTCTTCAACCCGGTGCTCGGCCCCTACTACAAGGGCATGGCGGTCACGGTTGCCATCTTCGCGAACATGCTTACCAAGAAGGTCGGCCCCGAAGGCCTCACCGAAATTTTGGCAAAGCACTACGAAGGCAGCCGTTTCGTGAAGGTGATACCCTACGAAGCAGCCCCCGTGCTGTTCAACGGCCGCCTTGACGCTACCGTCGAAAACGACACGAACAACGCCCGCATCCAGGTTTTCGGCAACGAGAACGTGATGCAGGTGACGACAATTATCGACAACTTGGGCAAGGGCGCAAGTGGAGCCGCCATCCAGAACATGAACATCGCTCTGGGTCTCGACGAATCCATCAGCCTGGTTTAGCCCACAACCCACAGTCACTATCCTATGTTCCTAGACGAAAAATCAATCGAAGTTCGCTCCGGCAAGGGCGGTGACGGCATCTGCAGTTTTCACCGTGAAAAGTTCGTACCCCTGGGAGGCCCCGACGGAGGCGACGGCGGACGCGGTGGCCACGTGATACTGCAGGTCAACGAGCAGTACTCCACGCTTTTGGACATGGGCAACGCCCGCCTCTACAAGGCTGGCAACGGACAGCCCGGCGGCGCCAAGCGCTGCACCGGGCGTAGCGCCGAAGACCTTATCGTAAGCGTCCCGCGCGGAACCATCGTGAAGGATTCCGAAGGACGCATCCTCGCAGACCTGACCGTTCCGGGCCAGAAGTGGATCGCGGCGCGCGGCGGCAAGGGCGGCATGGGCAACCAGCATTTCGCAACGCCGAAGGTACAGGCGCCCCGCAAGTGCACGCCCGGCGAAAAAGGCGAAAAGCGCGAACTTTTCCTGGAACTCAAGCTCATGGCAGACGTCGGCCTCGTCGGATTCCCGAATGCGGGCAAATCGAGCCTCGTGAACAAGATTTCTAGCGGTCGCCCCAAAGTCGGCGACTACCCGTTTACAACCCTCGAACCGGTGCTCGGCATCGTGCAGACAAACGGCCACAGCTTCGTGGTCGCCGACATTCCCGGTCTCCTGGAAGGCGCCAGCGAAGGCAAGGGCCTCGGCCACCAGTTCCTCAAGCACATCGAACGCACGCACACGCTGCTGTTCGTCATCGACGGCTTTGCCGAAAACGCCTACGAACAGTTCAAGGTCCTGAAGGATGAACTCAAGGCGTTCCATCCGAAACTCGCCGAAAAGACATTCGTTATCGCGCTCAACAAGTGCGACCTCGGAATCGACGACGCCATCAAGGAATTCAAGAAGCACCGCCAAAAGGTCATCGTCACCTCCGCCGTGACAGGCGACGGCTGCAAGGAACTCGTGCAGGCGCTCGACGAAGCTGTCCCGCACGTGCAAAAGAAGAAGGTCGGCTGGGAATCGAAGCCTGCCGACAGCGGCAAGAAGGGCGGCTGGGGCAAGAAGGCATAGCGCATGGCCAAGAAGGAGCAACAGAGCACGCCGGTCATCATGAACCGGAAGGCATCTCACCTCTACTTCGTCGACGAGACGTTCGAGGTGGGCATTATGCTCATCGGCTCCGAAGTCAAGTCCATCCGCGACGGCAAATGCACCATCGGCGAAGCCTGGGTCGATGTGGACGAGAAGAAGGACGAGCTTTGGCTCGTGGGTGCCCGCATAGACGAATACCTCTTCGCAAACCAGTTCAACCATTTTCCCGCCCGCAAGCGCAAGCTCCTCGCCCACGCGCACGAAATCCAGAAAATGCGCAAGGCAAAGGAACTCAAGGGTTGCACCATCGTCCCGCTAAAACTATACTTTAAGAACCGACGTGCAAAACTCGAAATCGGAATATGCAGAGGCAAAGATCAACGCGACAAGCGACAGGACATAATCAACCGCGAAGCAAAGCTGGAAATGGATCGCGCCGCAAAGGCACACCGCTAATTCTGGCCTTGTTGCTGGTTGTCGGCTGGACGTTCTCTTTTGCCGACGTTACCGCAGTCGATGCCGAAGCCTTCTCGAAAAAAATTGGAGCCTCCTTCCACTGGTTCCCCGTACAGAAATCTTTCATCCTGGTCGCAGGCAAGGACACCGCGAAATTCGCGGTAGGCATCCCCTACGCTTCGGTGAACGGCAGCACCATCGACCTTTCCGCAACTCCGGTACTCGAAGACGGGCACCTGTGGGTTGCCGAAGCCGACGCGAACCGCATTTTCCAGAAACCACAACCGGCAAGTAGCAGTTCTACCGCAGCAAGTTCAAGCGCGGCAAAGAAAGCAACCGCGCAGGCAGTCAAGTCTTCGGCCAGCAGCAAGACTGCCGCCCCCAAGAAAGAGACCGCGGGCACCCGCGAAGTCAAGACCATCGTGATTGACCCGGGCCACGGCGGCAAGGACTCCGGAGCGCTCGGCAAGAACTCGCAAGAAAAGGACATCGTACTCGCCATCGGGAAACTCCTGAAGAAGGAACTCGAGAAGGCGGGCTTCAACGTGAAGATGACCCGCGACAAGGACGTGTTCATTGAACTCGGCCAGCGCGCAAACCTTGCAAACCAGTGGGACGGCGACCTGTTCGTGAGCCTGCACTGCAACGCCATCGACGCCACTCCCGAACGCAAGAAGCAGATCCGCGGCTACCACGTGTACGTGCTGCGCGCCCCCGAAAGCGAAGAAGACAAGGCGATTGCCCGCCGCGAAAACAAGGTGGCCACACTCTACGGCGAAAAGAACGCGAAGGAAGAGCTCTCCCCCATCGAGTGGTTCAAACTGGAAGCGCGCCTCGAAAAATACAAGCAGAACAGTTACATGTTCACCGAAGAAATGCTCAAGGCCATGGACGGCGGCAAAATCAAGCGCCAGGCCGGCGGCGTCGGCGGTGCCGGGTTCATGGTGCTGGTGGGCGCGCTCATGCCCGCAGTGCTATTCGAAATCGGGTTCATCAGCAACCTCGAAGACGAAGCCTACATGATGAGCAAGGCCGGCCAGGCCGATATCGCCGAGCGCATTTCGAAAGCGGTCAGCACCTACAAGGATGCCGTGCACAGCTACCGCGAAACGCTCGGACGGTAACTATTCTTCGTCAAGTTTTCTATTAATCAGGTCCAGGCATTCCTGGAGGATTTCTTCGTACTTTTCCCGATAGAGCGCAGTCGTCTCGGGCGTTCCATCCGCACAGGTTTTGGTCTTCGCAACATAGCCATCAAACCAGTAATTGGACTCATACTTCAGGCTTATATATTCTAAATCATAATGCTGACCCGGATAATAGGGGTACAGATTTCCGTTCAGAGTCTTTTCTTCTCGATTAATGATACTATCCAGGAACGCCTTTTTCGCTTCGGGCAATGTATCGTTTTCATCAAGGACCTTCACGATCTTTTCGTACAGTTCCTTCTGCACATCGGCAAGGACATCGTAAAACAGGGCGAAGGAATCCTGCGGGCAGTTCGTGGTCAGGTCTTCCGGCTGCGCACTGGAGCTAGAACTTTCAGCCACGGAGCTGGAACTGTGCGTCTCGTAGTATTCCTCTTTTGTAATATAGGCGATTCCATCTTCATCCGCATACGGCTTGTACGTCTTGCCATCGGAGCATTTTAGGTACGTAACCTGATAATGGGGACAAACACGGTACACAACCCCATAAAGGGGCTCCGATTCGTGAACGGCGCCACACGACAAAAGCTTATCTTCCCACTTGTCCAGAATCTTTTGCGACACCGTGGTGTCCTTTTTCAGGAATTCCTGCAAATCCGTACATGAATAGTACGGTTCAGACGACACGGGGCACTGCTCCTCTAAAAACTGGAACTTAGTACAGGTTATGGAAGGATCCCTAGCCAGCCTAAACAGCTCGGCGCTCGAAGAACTTTCTATCCCTGAACTGGAGGAACTCGCATCGTCGGACGAACCTACTCCCAAAGCATCCGACGAAGAAGACTCGGGCACAGCATCGGCAGAATTCGGCTCCGCGGAAGAACTGGTCTGTTGCAAGGCATCAGATGAACTTTCCGGATCAGTACCGGAATTAATACCCGTCACGCTGGTCGAAGTATCGGAGTCGCTACCGCAACTTGCCCAGAATAGGCTTGCGATGGTCAAACAGCTTAAGCGAAAGAACTTGCGAATATTCATGGCATTCTCCTTTTCCATTTTAATATATATACATTCGTCACCAGGTAGTAATTTGTCAAAAAAAATTTTTTCATGAACAAATAGTAAAAACCGGATGCATATCGCACCCGGTTTCTACATTCTCGTTAGTGATTGCCGCGCACCTTCGGTGCTTGCAATGACACGCAGAACTTATTCGGCATCCATATCGGCTTCGTCGATTTCGGCGTTGTGGTAGACTTCCTGGACGTCGTCGTGGTCTTCGAACTTGTCGATGAGCTTGAGGAGCTTCACAGCGTCGTCGTGGCCGAGCTTGACCGGGTCGTTGGCAACATAGGAAAGTTCGGCGCTCATCATTTCGATGTTCGCTGCTTCGAGGGCCTTGGAAACGGCGTCGAATGCTTCCGGAGAGGTGGAGATTTCATGCACGCCGTCTTCGGTGGACATGTCTTCGGCACCGGCTTCGAGCACGAGGTCCATCACCTGGTCTTCGGGGTACTTTTCAGCGTCGACGACAATCACGCCCTTGTAGGTGAACGCCCAGGACACGGAACCGGATTCGCCCATGGAACCGTTGTTCTTGTTGAAGATGTTGCGGATTTCGGCAACGGTGCGGACCTTGTTATCGGTCATGCACTGCACCATGATGGCGATTCCGCCCGGACCGCGTCCTTCGTACAGCGGTTCCGTCATTTCGGTACCGGAGTTCGCACCCGTACCCTTGGCGATGGCGCTTTCGATGTTCTTGGTCGGCAAGCTCTGGCTCTTGGACTTGAGAATGGCGGCACGCAGACGCGGGTTCGCATCCGGGTTTCCGCCACCGAGCTTGGCAGCGATAGAAATTTCCTTGATAAGTTTGTTCCAAGCCTTGGCGCGAGCGACGTCAGTCTTGGCTTTCTTGCGTTTGGTGGTGGCCCATTTGGAGTGACCGGACATAGATTACCTCAAATTATTGCGGTTTTCGTTTTGGTTAAAAATTTATCTTTTCTTCTTCATGAGACAGCGCTTCTTTTCCTTCGGAGTGAGACTGGGATCGTCGCATTCGTCCTCGTCCCTAGAAGCCTTCTTCTTTTTCTTCTTCGACTTGCCGTTTTCCTCAGCCATATCCTTCATGCGCTTCTTCTTCTTTTCAGAAACGCTCATGGCGGCAGCTTCCTCTTCGGCGGCTGCCTTCTTACGCTTGAGCGCATTCAGCTTGCCCTTGTCCATCGGGTCGGCAGAAGCCTTCGTGATTTCGCGTTCGTACTTGCCGTTCCAAATCTTGCCCAGCAGCGAGCCCGAAGACTGAGCGTCTTGCAGACCCGACTTGGACCAGTCGTCATCGGCCGGAGGCAGGAGCTTGAACTTCACGTTGCGGACAGTAGTCGGTTCGTCATCGAAAAAGAGCATTATGTCGAAGAGCCCTACCTGATATTCCTCGCCTTTCACTTCGACGGGATAATCAATGTAGGCCAGCACTGCATAGAGGTCGCCCTCGAAAAGCGCTTCGCGCAAGGCTTCCGTATCGCCGTTAGGCACACGCACCTCGCCAATCGCCTGGAACGCCCACGGGGCGACATCGACCTTCAGCGAGAACTTGTGGAACCCCTTATCGGCTTCCTTCAGCTTGAGAAGTGCTCCAGAGAACGCCTGGAACTTCGGCTTGATGTTGCCTTCCTGTGCGTAGCCGACCATGGCCAGCGCCAGCACAAGCAATGCTAGAATCTTCTTCATAAACTCTCCCTCCCTAAATTAATTCTTGAAGAACAGCGCCTTCGCAGCCTCGAACATCGGGTCCTTCTCGTCCGGTTCGCGGCATTCGGTGTAGATACGCACCTTCGGTTCGGTACCCGACGGACGCACGAGCATCCAAGAGTCGTCGTCGAAGATGACCTTGACGCCATCGAGCGTCAAAAGCTGCTTCACGGTCTTCTCGTTCTTGCCGACCATGACCTTGGCACCCGGCTTCGCGATATCGGCGATAGCATTGACCTTGGCCTTGAGCGGTTCGCCCACGAGGGACTTGTCCACTTCGAAGCCCGAACGGGTCGGATAGAAGCGGCCATATTCTTCGTAGAGGGCGTCGAGGTATTCACCGAGGTTCTTGCCGGTGACAGCCATGATTTCGAGAGCGATGAGGAGGCCGAACTGGGCATCCTTCTCGAGCGTGTTGTTGAGGCCGGAGATACCGTCAGATTCTTCGAACGCCACAAGAGCCTTCTGCTTGGCATTGCGGCTGAGCCACGGGCGGAAGTTCTTGAAGCCCACCGGAGTTTCCATCACGGGCACGCCGAGCTTTTCGGCAATGATGTTCACGAAGTTGGAGGTCGCGACGGACTTGGCCACGCAGCCCTGTTCCTTGCGCCAGGTAGCCATGTAGTGGAACGCGATGGCACCGAACTGGTTCATGTCGATTTCGCGCGTGCCGTCGCCTTGCGGACCTTCTCGAGGTTCTTGCTGGACGGTTCCGGGGCGATGCCGCCGAACAGGGAGTCATCCTCGTTGCGGAGCGTGATGAGGCATTCCGGATTGTCGAGCAGCGCAGCCGGGCGGCGGCGGGTAGAGCCGTGCACGTGGTCGCACACGAGAGTGAGGCGGCCCTTCTTGATGAATTCCTTGATGCGGTCGAACTTGATGGTTCCCTGCTTCACGAGGAATTCCTTGTAAATCTTGAGGGAGTCGATGATTTCCCAGTCAACCTTGCCCACCGGTTCAAACTTCCAGGTGGCCATCATCTCGTTAGAGAGCTTCGTGATGACGTTCGTGATTTCCGGACCGGCAGGACCGCCGTCGGCCGGGTTGAACTTGATACCGTTGTAGTGGCTCGGGTTGTGGCTCGGGGTCATGTTGATGGAGCAGGCGGCACCGAGCATCTCGATAGCGGCGCTGAATTCCGGAGTCGGCATTTCGCCACCGTAGTAGACCTTCACGCCGGCCTTCGCAAACTGGTCGGCAACGGCCTCGCAGAATTCGTGACCGAGCAAGCGGTTGTCGTGGCCAACGACCACGCCACGCTTCTGGAGTTCGGCAAAGTCCTTCACGCCGAGAGCGGCAAAGAGTTCGGGAGTAGCTTCCTTGTAGAGGCGCACGATGGCGGCACCCACGACCTGCAGATTGCGGAGCGTAAATTCGGACCCGATTTCGCCACGCCAACCGGAAGTTCCAAAGCTCACCTTGGCGCTTTCCTGGGAGGTCAGTGCGACCTGCTTCACTGTTTCAACCAGGTTCATATCGGTAGCCGGGTTGAATTCGGGGGACTGAATCTTCTTCCAAATCTGGGTAATGTTTTCCATATCGGTTCCTTTTGAGTTTTAACGCGGAAAATTTAGAAAAAACAAGGCAACAAAAATGGTCCTAAATCGTTCTCCCCGCACCAATCTCACCCTAATATCTGATTCTTATTTGTCGCGGGCCTTCGCGTAATCGAATTCAAACTTTTTGTACTTCACTTGGAGCTTCGCTATTTCGATATTTGCGTAAAATACGAATCCCGACGACTCCAACAAATCATCAATCAAGAGACTCTTTATGCCGGTCCTCAAACGAATTGCATAAGAACTGGAAAGATTTTCAAGAACTGTAAAATCATACGCGATTCCCACGTCAATCATCACAGTCGCCTGGTCCTTTATTGTCCCACTTTCTCCCTTATCGGAAAGCGAGGCCATCTGCACTCCGAAACCTGCATAAGGCTTCAAAATCATGCCCGTCGAAACATTCGGAGCAGCCCCCAGATAAAATTCTAATCCGCCAGAAACGATTTCGTACGAATCTTGATTCGGGATATCGTGAAAGGCTCCAAAAACCTGCATCCCAAACATGAACAATTTGTAAACGATCCCCACATCAATTATAGCGCCCTTTCCGCAGTCTATATCATTCCAAAAACTGCCAATCGGCACATTGAACTGGAAGCCGACAGAGTAGCTAGTGTAATTACCATAGTCATACCCTTCCTTTTTCCAAAAGCGATGGACTAAAAATTTCAGTTGTTCATCCTTGTCTAAATCCTTGGCTAGGCGGTCTATCATCTCCGTCAATTGATTCTGGTCCACATTCATGAGCCGCGCCATTATTACACGCACGAACGCTCGGTCGCTCGCATTTTCAATTTTCAAGAGTTCCTCTTCAAGTTTACCGGCAGCATTCATCTCCTTGATGCACTTGAGAAGTTCCGAATAGAGCTTATCCACAAAAAGTGAATTGGACAAGTATGCGGCAATCGAATCCGGATTTGCGACAAAGGCAAAATCCCTCTCCAAGAACTTCATCATGATAACTTCGACATCACGGAACACCGGCTTGCCATACCCGGAACTATCCCTGAACGCCATAATGTCTTTTTCAATCTGCGCCAGATCATTGAATCGATGATCTTCGACCGCCTTCGTCGCAGCATTCCTGAATTCCAGTACCACCCTAGACCTGTCAACTTCATCAGCGTAGGTTGTCGCATTCGACACAGGCGCAAGCGTCAACAATAGAACTAGCATTACAAATAAATGTTTCATCGTCACAAAAATAAAAATTCCCCCTATAACAAAAGACAAATCTACGGCAAGTCGAAATGCTCTAGCGGCAATTCCGAAGCATCCAACTTCAGGGGCTCATAGCCCTTGAAACCCATGACATTCCTGTGGTACGTGAT
Source organism: Fibrobacter succinogenes (assembly GCA_902762305.1). GTDB lineage: Bacteria > Fibrobacterota > Fibrobacteria > Fibrobacterales > Fibrobacteraceae > Fibrobacter > Fibrobacter succinogenes_I. The sequence continues at coordinate 158,736 of CACWNW010000002.1, forward strand.
GGTATAGACCGGCATATCCAGCGGGAAAATCATCTCGTTAATAAAGGTCCCATGTGCAGGCGTACCGACGCTCCTTTCTTCGAACTCCGCATGGATTTTCTTCGATTCCTCCGGCATCAGTTTCCGGTGAACGACAGCAGGGTCCGGTGTTTCCAAAAGCGAATCGCCGGAATAATAGATGTGCAATTCTTTGCCAATCACCTTCGTGAAAACAGCCCTGAAGAAGGCTTCGTCAACAAGGTAGTCTATCTTATTGACATCGTGCCAGCCGTCTATTCTCCAGACGCATTTTGCATCGAAAGTTCCCTCCTTCGAGGGTTCAATCGACACGCCGACATCCCCGCACAATTCCATCGGAAGGACCCGTTTCTTTGCGTTCGTCCCGTTGACAGCGCCGACAAGCAGGTCCTTGTTCCCGTAGCCATCCCGCAGGTACAGGTTCTCGTTTGTACGTACCACCACGCCGAGTTCCCAGTAGAACTGCAATTTCACGTTTTCCGATGTCAGCAAGCCACCAGCCGGCGTAAAGCCGTCACTGACTTTCGTGCGCGGCAACAGCACATAGCACGAGGCAAGCGAGAGCGTTATCAACAGCAGAAGGATCCTCATTCGCATCTTGCGGCCCTCCTGTTGAAAAGCAATGCATCCAGCTTTTTCAGGCCCTGCTCAATAGCATCCAGGGGGTACGTCAACTTTTGCGAGTCGACCCGAAAATCCCTGAAGGCAAAATACTGCACCCGCTCCCCCTCCTTCTTGTAGCCGAGATAGAGAGGCATCTGCAGGGTATTGACCTCATAATGAAAAGCTTTTGCGGAATCCGCCTTCGTGGGGATTACTACCGGGAATTCTGCCAGCGGCAAACCCTCGATTTCATTATACGATGCGGAATCAAGCGTAAAGCGCTCCACGCATTTTTCAAAATCACTGTAACCCTTCAGGCCTTCACGCTCCCGGAGGTATGCCTCGGGGTTACGCCAGCGCGATTCCTTCTGGCTGGGCTTCTGGTACAGCACAGCCTCCCCGCCTTTCGCGACAACAATCAGCCGGAGAGAATCTCCCCTCTCGCGGAAAATATAAAGCCCGTCGCCGTCCCAATCGATTTTTGCCTGCGAGAAAATTCCGTCTAGGGCGTTCTTCCTGAAGTTCACGCTAACCGGAGCATCCTTCTGGTCCTCCGGCGCAAAGAACCACGAAGTTTCGGCACAGGCTAGCCCTGCCATCAGGAACATTATAGCCACAAGCCTACGCATATTAAAACTCCTCAAGCGAACATTCGTATCCGCTACACACAACCTTGCACACGCCCGAAATTCTTTCCAAGGTTGCCTTCACGCCCTTGTACAGCGTAAAATAGTCCTTGATGAGTTCCTTCGGTTCGAACCACCGTTCAAGATAAAACAGGTGCATTACATCCAGGAACGTGCGGTTCTGATTTTCGTCTACGCGTACAATGTGGAGTCCGCCTTCTTCGGCACCGCCCCAGGCCCCCACAATAGACATGCTGTTCCTTTCGAAGAACGTCTTCATCAGGGCCACGAGTTCCTCGGGAAATTCAGTCTTCTTCTTGCAGGCCTTTTGCAGTTGCGGGCGCATCTTTTCAATCGATTTTTCCCTAGCCTGGAGAGTATCCGCCTTCCACTGGTCCATATAATATCCCGAAACCAACGCCTGCATGAAACTCACCTCCGCTTCATTCCCGGACAACGGCAAATACGCAAAGAAGGTTCCGCGCACCTTGTCATCGTACATGTAATTTCCGAGGACAATGTAATACCCCGGTTTCGACATGCCTATCGGCTCGCCAAAGTACAATTCATGCTTTCCGGAAGGGACCGTTCCATACCCGGTCGAGGGCGCAAACCTGCAAATGCACTTGTCCGTGCCAAAGCAGGAACAGAAGCCTTCGGCACAAAGCACAAGGAGCAACGAGCAGAACACCCTTCTGCAATTTATACAAACTTGCATAGCCCCAATATACAAAAAGCCCCCGCCGCTCGGCGCCGTTTATTCCAGGCAGGAAAGACAATCTTGCACAAGATTCTCGAAAAGCATTAGAAACGGCAGGCACAAACGCCTGCCTTCTTTACTTTTCCAAAAACAATAAACAACTTAAACTTTCAAGTTCTTGTTCTTTCGCGGAGAAATCGCAATGAACACGAGTACACTTATAAGCAACAAGAACGGATAGAACATGTAGGGGATCAAGTCGAACGCACTCACGCGAGCATCCGGCAAAACCGAAGCAATTGCAGCAAGCGCAACCAACATCTGCGCGCCGTAAGGCAAAATCCCCTGCACCACGCAACTGAAAATATCCAAAAGCGAAGCCGTCTTCTTGGGAGAGATGCGGTATTCGTCGCCCATCTGCTTTGCTATCGGGCCCGCCATCACAATCGCCACCGTATTGTTCGCAGTCGCAATATCCAACGCACTCACCAAAAGACCGACACCCACCTGCCCGCTGCGATGCCCCTTGAACACCTTGTGGATAAAGTCGAGCAGAGCCGCAAACCCGCCATGAATGCGGATAAGCCCGCACAAGGCACTCACCAGCACCGCCACGAGAATCGTCTCGTACATGCCCGAAATGCCATTCCCGATATTCTGCAACAAGCCAATCATATCGAGCGGTCCGAAAGCAACCATAATGATTGAAGCAGCGACAATTCCCACCAAAAGCACAGTGAACACGTTAATCCCCGTGAGAGCCAACGCCAGCACCAAAACGTAGGGAATCAGTTGCACCAAGCTGTAAGAATTCTCGGCAACCGCACGAGCCTCCGTCGCGAACGAAATCGCCGTGATAATCGCCACCGCAAGAAGTGCCGCCGGTAGCGCAATAATAAAGTTCACATGGAACTTGTCCTTCATCTTGCAGCCCTGCGTCGATGTCGCCGCAATCGTCGTATCCGAAATAAAACTCAAGTTGTCGCCGAACATAGCGCCGCCAATCACCGTCGCCACGCAGAACGGAACGCCAAAGCCCGCCATCTGGGCCACCTCTACCGCAATCGGAGAAACCACCGCAATCGTCCCGACAGAAGTTCCCATCGCCGTAGAGACGAACGCCGCCACCACGAACAGCACCACCACCGCGAACTGCGCCGGGATAAAGTCCAGGAGCAAGTAAGCCGCAGCCGACGCACTCGAGCGCCCCAAAATCCCCGCGAAAATGCCTGCGCAAAGGAAGATGAGAATCATCAAGAAAATATTGCGGTCGCCCAGCGCCCCCGCCATGATGTTCATCTTCTTGTCGAAATTCAGCTTGCGGTTCTGCATGCACGCCACAAAAATCGCAATCAAGAACGCCGCCACGATAGGAATGTTGTAGAACCCCATAGAAATATGGAGAACGTATTCAAACGTAATGCCAAGCCCCAGATAAAGTACCAGGAACACGGCGACCGGCAAAAGGGCAATCGGGTTACCCTTGATTTTATCTTCAATGTGTTCGTTCTGCATGCAAAAAAAGATAGAAAAAGCTCAGCCAAAAGCCAAGCTTTCAATAACCAGTGAACACTCCGGCATAAAGCTCGGAATATCAACTAATCTTTTACACAACGAATGCTGTTATACTCAAAACTTGAACAAACAAATCCAACACCCGGACTCGAATTAACTACAGCACATTCATAGTAGCCATCTTTATCCACAATTTCTCTGTTCGTCCAGAACGACGTATGTTGACCATTCGTGTGGCAACTGACTGCGTTTTTCGAATAAACATACCTGCAATTACCAACAGGAAGTGCTGTAAATTCAAAGTCATCCGCACTCGTCTGTCTATCGTATTCCTTCCAGCCATAATCCGATTTTAGCGAAAGATAATCGATCAATGCATGAGACTCTATCAACTTGATAAGGCTATTAAAATCATCAGCCGACGGAAGATGCCAGCCAGCAGGGCAAGCCGTTAACGCAGCCGAATGAGTATAAAAGCGCCCCGGTTTTTCGAAATCTATTTCACCCACGAATTCTATACTAGAATCGGCCGCAAAATTAAGGTTTTCCTGCATCCAGACAGTGTTTCCAAGGCGAATTGTCTTGTAGGCTTGGCCATCACGCGGATCCACTAAAGTGCCCTTGTTCTCACGAATACAACGGACAAACTGTTTGTCACTTTTTTTTGAGCCTCCGGACTTTTCAACGGAATCGTTCAAATAACTATAGCCATCTAAATAAAGAATTGATGTTGCCGCATGATCCGCATCCACTTCTTCAAGATCCCAAAAATAAGCGGCTTTATTTCCAGAATTCCAACTCATTTCACCATCATATTCCGAATAGCGACCGGTCATGACATAGTTAATTTCGCCCTTATTTTCCACACCTGACGTTGCAATCAGTTTCTCTAACAAATTCCAATCCTTCGAGGTTGGCAAACGATATCCATCAGGACAAGCCTGCTTGGCAGATTCCCAATTATAGGCACGTCCAAGCAAATCGCAATTCTGTTCAACATCGTTGTAGCACCAGCTAGAATCACTTGCATAATTCATATTGCGATTAAGCCAACGCTGCATTTCAATATCGACAATAGGATAGACTTGTCCATCGCGAGGGTCCTTAAGTTCGGTATTCGATTCGATTTCTTCAGAAGACGAACTTTTTATTTCAGCAGTAGAGCTAGAGATAAAGTTTCCTTGCGAATTAGGAGTCTGCACGCTACTCGAAGATTCATTTACAGATGATTCACTTGCATTCGGAGACGTGCTAGAATCATCTCCACAAGCGATGAGAAGTGTTGTAACCAAAAGAATTTTTTTGTAATCCATATAAAATCCTCCTTCTGAATTCTATACAAAATATAAAAAAGGAACGCCCCGGCGTTATGCCGAGGCGTTCGCTTCAAGTTTGAATCCTATCGCGCTAAGCGCTCCAGGATGACTTTACTCGATCGTGATGAGCGTGATGGTGCGCTTGCCGACCTTGATCGGCTTGCTCACGTCAACACCCTTCTTGGCCTTCTTGGACGGATCGTTCGCCCAGCCTTCCTTGAGCTTTTCGGAGCTCTTGTCAAGCGTCTGGACAGTGGCCTTGCCCTTGAAGCCCGGAATGTCGAGCTTGAGTTCGTAGTCGCTGTACGGGCTCTTGTTGATTACGAGGAGGCTCTTCTTCTTGCCGTTTTCGGTGTAGTAGGTCGTGATGAGCGATTCCTTGTCACCGGTAATCACGGTCTTGAGGAGCTTGCCGCGGAGAGCGTCAGAAGCCATCTGGAATGCCCAGTAGCTCGGGCGCGGGCAGTTCATGCAGTCTTCTGCAGAACGGGTCAGGTAACCGTAGTCACCGCCTTCCGGAGTGATGTCGTTGTGGATGTCCCAGTACTGTGCGTTGTCCACGTTTTCGGTGGCCAACATTGCGAGGTAGTCAGCAACGAACAGGCCGTTTTCGAGAGCGATGGTCTGCGGACCCGGGTTGAAGTCCACGGAGTTCCATTCGGTGAGCCAGAGCTCGAACTTCTTGTCCTTGTTGAAGTGCTTGGTCCACTTGTCCACGAGCTTGTGCAGGCGGCTGTAGATAGGCACGAGGTCCTGCGGGGCGCTGAGCATGGCGAAGTCGTTTTCTTCACCGAAGTGCTGCGGGTAGTGGTGAACAATGATACCGTCGGCAATGTCACCGGTTTCCTTGAGCACGTTGTCGTTCCACTGGCCGTCGAGAACGCCGAGCACCGCCACCTTGATGGTCGGGTCAACCTTCTTCATGGCTTCGATGAACTTGCGGGCGCGCTTACCATAGATGGTACCGCCGTCCTTACCGTACTTTTCGTAGTACGGGTGCCAGTTACCGTAGACTTCGTTACCGATTTCCCAGTACTTGATGCCGGCCTTCTTGTCGATGTTCGTGTGCTTCACCCAAGCAGCGGCTTCCTGTTCGGTGCCGGAACCGAAGTTCACGGTGAACATGGCGTTGGAGCCGGTCTTCTTCAGCCATTCGAGGAATTCGTCGGTATCGACCATCCAGTCGTGGTTGTCGAGGATTTCCTTCCAGTGGTCGTCATCGGCACGGAGACCACCCGGGTAACGGATGATGCCGTGGTTGATGCGCTTCACGAAGTCGCGGGTCTGAACCTTGAACTTCGGATTGTCAAGCATGTCGCCATCCCAGAGGGCAGCGTTGATACCGAAGAGGCCGCCCGAGATGTTCGGGTTGATCACTTCGCCGGTACCCTTCACGTCGACCTTCACGACAGCCGGACGAGCGGCAGCCTTGACTTCGCGCTGGTTGGTGAGCTTGATGTTGTCGATTTCGAAGGAGCCGTTAGAACCTTCTCCACCCGGTTTGAAGTCGATGGACACGACGTTCTTCAGGTCGAACACGCCGTTTTCCTTCGCGTTAGGCGGCTGGTAGTACGGGAACTTGCTGAAGGTGCGGAACGGAACAATCACAGTGGTACGACCGCGAGGCACACCGGTGTTGGACACGAAGAGCTCGTTGCCGGCGTCACCGACCTGGACCGTGATGGACTGCCATGCACGTTCAGAGTAGACGTCGAACATAATGCCCCAGTGCTTGGTCCAGTCGCGGAGCTTGGCATCGTGAGCGGCAGTGTTCTTGGTAAAGTCGAGAACGAAGTCCACCCAGTCAGACATTTCGAAGTGCTTGATGAAGAGGGAGTTGCCATCGAGCTTGGAACTCTTGTACGGCATCTCGATTTCGGCCTTGGACTTCGGGCCGAAAGACGGTTCCCACTTGTCCTTGGCGAACTTGCCTTCGAAGTCAGAGATAATCAGGTCAGCTTCCTTAGACTTCCAGTTGTCCCACTTGATATCCGGGTCAACCCAGTCGATGGTTTCGGTAAAGGTGATCTGGTCGACGAAGATGGTCACAGGAGCCGGCTTGCCCGGTTCGCCCTGGTTTTCACCCTTGCCAACGGAGAAGCGGATTTCCTGAATCTTGTTCCACTGCACGTCCTTGGCGACTTCGGCCTGCTTGTTAGCATCCCAAGCCTTACCCTTGTCGACGAACTTCTTGAGAGGAATCTTCACGAGCTTCCAATCGGTGCCGACCTTGGCGCCAGCAATCCAGTCGTTCAGGCTGACCTTGGTCTGGCTCTTGATGTCGTTGCCCTGGTTGTCGAGGATACCGACGTACACCTTTTCGCCGCCGAGCTTACCCTTGATCCAGAAGTAGAGACCGCCCTTGTTGCGGACCTTGGAAAGGTCGATGTACTTGCCTTCACCGAGCGAGTAGGTCACGCCGGACCAGTCGTTGTTATCGATGTAGAGGGCGAGCACGTTCTTGTTGCCCGGGGTCTTGGACTGAGCTTCACGCTGGGCAGAAAGACCACCGTAGCTGTAGCTGAAGCCCTTGAGGCCGTCGGAGTAGAACGTACCGTTAGCCACCGGCTTGACCTTGCCGTCGAGCTTTTCGGGGTTCTTCGGGCCGTCGATGACGTCGTTGTTTTCATCCCAGTAGACAATCTGCTTCTTCGGGGCAGCCTTCTTGTTGCCCTTCACGATTTCGATGTTGTCCACCCAGATTTCGAAATCGCTTGCGCCGCTCTTGTCGATGGAGAAGCGGATTTCAGCAATCTTGTCCCAGTCGATACGGGCCGGGAATTCAGACTTGCGGGTGTTGTCCCAGTAGAGACCGCGGTCCGGGAAGTCCACGAGAGGAATGGAAACCTTCTTCCAATCCGTCGTAACGGCACCGCCCTCGATGTACTTGTTCATCGGGAGCACGACCTGAGTTTTCTTGCCGTCAGAAACTTCTTCGTCAAGGAGGCCAATCTTCACGGCTTCGCCGCCCTTCTTGCCCTTGATCATGAATTCGACCTTGGAATCAAGCATGTACTTGTTCAGGTCGAAGAACTCGTTGTACAAGCAGATGGATGCACCGGAGTATTCCTTCGGGTCCAGCTTGATGTTCAGGGCGGCCTTGGACTTGTAACCGCCGTCCTTCGTAATGGTCACACCCTTGCTAGTGCCACCGTAGGAGTAGTCGAAACCACCCGGACGATACTGCTCATCGAAGAACTTGTAGACGACCGTCTTCGGCTTCTTCGGCTGAGCCATTGCAGCCACGCTGACACCCAGGAGGATGACGGACGCGACTTTCAATGTTTGCTTGATCATATGTCGTTTCCTTGTTTAGTGATTGTTTCTCTTGAATTTAAACTTTTATCGCATAACTAGAAGGCGCGCCCGCAAAAATCGCGTGCACGCCTGAAAACACTACTTGGCTTCCTTGAGGAGCTTTTCCACGAGGTCCGGGCTGAAGCGGTCCTGACGCTTGCCGTTGATGTAGAAGTTCGGGGTGCCCTGCACGCCGACCTTCACGCCCAACTGGAAGTCCTTGTCGATGCGGGCTTCCATGGCAGAATCGAGAACCATGTCCTTCTGGAACTTTGCGACATCGAGGCCGATTTCCTTAGCGATGGCGAGGTAGGTGGAATCGCTGAGTTCGCGGCTATGCGGAGCGAGGGCGTAGCGGTATTCCCAGAACTTACCCTGCTTCTGAGCTGCAATGGCGGAAGCGGCAGCGGCCTTGGCATTGCTGTGGAAGCTGAGCGGGAAGTGCTTGTAGACGAACTTAATCTTGTCCGGGTACTTTTCGTTGAGTTCCTTCATCACAGGAGCGATGCGGGAGCAGTACGGGCACTGGAATTCGGTAAATTCAACAATCGTGAGCTTCGGGTTCTTGGTGTTGCCGAAAACCGGGCTGTCTTCGTCGGGGATGTCCCAGACCTTGTTGTCCGCTTCCATTTCGGCACGGGCCTGTTCCAAGGAGATGCCGCGCTTGTCGAGAGCGTACTTGATGACCTCAAATTCTTCCTTGAGGACGTTGAAGTCCTTTTCGAGAGAATCGAGGCGGGCCTGCTGGTTGAATGAACCACCGGCGGCGGCCTGATTGCAGGCAACGAGGCTGGCGGTAAGAATTGCCATAGCGACGATAGAGATACGTTTCATGTTATTCCTTTTAGTTAAAAAATAATCCTGCAGGCGAAGTCCGCCCGCATTTTGATTGAAATATATAAAAACAAGCCATCGGTCATTGGTCTTCAGTTAATGGTCATTGGTAATAAAAAAAGACGCCGTCAAAAACAGCGCCGTTTAATAGTAAACGAAAATTTACAGCAGCGGGTTAGCCTTGCGAAGTCTCCGCGAACGTCAGGTTCTCGTAGTTCTTCATCGCGAGGTTCAGGCGGTACTCGTTCGGGAAGAGGCACACGAGGTTACGTTCCTTGTCCATCATGCAGTCCATCGCATATTCGTCGGCGAACTTAGCGACGTCCTTCTCGGGGCCGGATACCCAGCGGATTCCGTGGGCCGGCACGCGGTCCAGAGACACGTCGGCACCATATTCGCTCTGCAGGCGGAACTTGAGCACGTCGAACTGCAGCTCGCCCACCACGCCAATCACGGGGATGGCCGACTTGAGCGGTTCGTAAAGCTGGGTCGCACCTTCTTCGGAAAGTTCGGCGAGGCCCTTAGCCATCTGCTTAGACTTGAGCGGGTTCAACAAGGTAACGCGGGCGAAGTGTTCCGGAGCGAAGTCCGGGATGCCCGTGAAGTTCATCTTCTCGCCGTCGGTCAGCGTATCGCCGATGCGGAAGAGTCCCGGGTCGTTGATACCCACGATATCGCCCGCCCAGGCGTGGTCGATGACTTCCTTGTCCTTCGCGAGGAACGCCGTCGGGGCAGCCAGGCGGATGTCCCTGCCCGTACGCACGTGATAGACCTTCTCGCCGCGGGTAAAGCTACCCGAGCAGATGCGCAGGAATGCCGTACGGTCGCGGTGCTTGGGGTCCATGTTGGCCTGAATCTTGAACACGAACGCGCTGAAGGCATCTTCATCCGGCTTGACCGGGCGCTTGTCGGTCTCGCGCACCATCGGGGGCGGCGCAAGCTTGGCAAAAGCGTTCAAGAGCTGGCGCACACCGAAGTTGTTCACCGCAGAACCGAAGAACACGGGGCACATCTCGCCCTTCAGGAACTTCTCGTGGTCGAACGGGTCCATACCGCCAGTGACCATCTCGTATTCTTCCTTGAACTGGTTCACCCAGTTCTCGCCACACATTTCCACAAGGCGCGGGTCATCCGGACCTTCCATCTGGATGATTTCCTGGTGGCCTTCTTCCTTGTTGAAGGTGTGGAAGGTGTTCTCGGCGATGGAATAGACGCCCTTAAAAAGCTTACCCACACCAATCGGGAGGGTGAACGGAGCCGTCTTGATGTGCAGAATGTTTTCAATCTGGTCGAGCAGGTCAAACACATGGCGGCCATCAAGGTCCATCTTGTTGATGAACGTGATAATCGGGGTGTGGCGCATACGGCACACGTCCATGAGCTTGATAGTCTGCTTTTCCACGCCGTTCACGCTATCGATAAGCACGAGGGCAGCATCAACAGCCGTCAGGGCGCGGTAGGTGTCTTCACAGAAGTCCTGGTGCCCCGGGGTATCGACGAGGTTGAACATGCAACCTTCGAACGGGAAATTCAGCACGGAACTCGAAACCGAGATACCGCGCTGCTGCTCGATCTTCATCCAGTCACTCACGGTATAGCTGCGGTTCGCCTTGGCGCGCACGTGGCCCGCCTCGCGAATCACATTCCCGTACCACAGGAACTTCTCGGTGATGGTGGTCTTACCCGCGTCAGGGTGGCTGACGATGGCGAATGTGCGGCGTTTCTCGATTTCTGCGTTCATAAAGAATCCCGTTTTTTTACGCGCGCAAATATAGAAAAATTAGCGGTGATGATATGGGTGATTCTGCATCACCATCTGCACGCGGTACAGCTGTTCGGCAAAAAGCACGCGGGCATGATCGTGCGTAAATGTAAGCGGCGAGAGCGAAAGCAGCAAGTCCGCAGTCTTTTTCAGGTTCTCGTCAATGCCATACGCCGACCCAATCAAAAAGACGATATTTCCCGGAAAGCGGTCGCGCAATGTATCGGAAAGCTTCACCGTATCCATGAGCTTGCCTTCTTCAGACAAAATAACACGGCGGTACTCCGACTTGGGGAATTTTTTCTCGAAAAGTGCAGCCTCCTGGGCGAGCGACTGCACGCGGTCATCGAGCTTAGATTCCTTGAGTTCCACGACCTCGAGCGGGAACATTCCGCCCCGCAAGCGCTTCACGTACTTTTCCACCTCGTCCGCGATAAACGGCGAACCGGCCTTACCGAAAACAGCTAGAACCCATTTCATATCGAGGTAAAACTTACCTTCCCATGCTCAGGCGGTCTATCAAGAAATTCGGCAACCCGGCCTTGCGCATGCGTTCCTGCGTGCGGAACACGTCGTATTCCACGCGAATAATACGGACACACTTCGTCTCGGTATCGAGCAGGCACCAGCAAGCACGGCAATCGCGGTCACGCGGCTGGCCCACGCTGCCCACGTTCACCAAAAGGCGCTCGGTATTCACTATGGTATATTCATACTCGTCGAGAATCTTCGGGATTGCCATCGGGCGGCTCGCCACGATTACCGGGCTATGCGTATGCCCGATAAAGCAATATGTACCGCGGAAATGGTCGAAGGCATCAAGCGCCTCTTCCAGGTCAGTCACATACACCCAGTCTGCAGGCGAAAGCGGAGATGCGTGCACAAACGTAATGTCGTCTAGTTCTTCCTTGATGTAGGGAAGCGCCTTCAGGTAGTCGATCGAATCCTTGCTCAGGTGCGTCTGCGTCCATTCGATGGCCTGTTTCGCATATGGATTGAACCCCACGCTCGATTCATACTTGATAGCCACACTGTCATGGTTTCCGATGAGGCACAAATCCATATTCTTGCGGGCAAGTTTCACACACTCGTCGGGGTCCGCTCCATACCCCACCAAGTCTCCCAAGCAGACGCGTCTTTCGACATGATTTTCCTCCATGGACTGGAGCACAGCTTCGAATGCGGTCGCGTTGGAATGAATATCAGAACAAATACCGTAAAGCATGCGGAAAATTTAATATATTTGCGCGCGTATGGAAGTAATCGAAGACAAGACCAAGGTTAGTATCGCCTACGTGCTCCTGGAAAAGGGAGGGCGCATACTGGAAGAAATTCCCGCGACGCACCCGTTTGTCTATATTCACGGCTACAACAACATCATCCCGGGGCTCGAAACCGCTCTTGCCGGGCGCAGGCTCGGGGAAAAATTCTCGGTCGACATTCCCTCGGACCTCGGCTACGGGGCCTACCGCAAAGACCTGCTGCTCAAAGTTCCCAAGGAAGAACTGCAGGATGTCGGCGAACTCTGGCTCGGCATGGAACTCGAGATGTTCATGGACAACGACATCCGCGAATTCCAGCTTCCCGACACCGCCGACGAATTCGTCGAAGACCTGAACCTCGACAATGACGAGAGCGACGGCATCTACACCGTCAAGGAAATCTACCGCGACTCCGTGCTCGTAGACGGGAACCACCCCTTCGCCGGCAAGGACCTCACGTTCGAAGTCGAAGTGGTCGATATCGAAGAACCAAGTTTTTCCGAACTGGAATCGGGATTCCCCGACCAGGACGAATACGACGACGGCTACGATGACGGTTACGACGACCGCTACGACGAGAAGTACTAGTACCTACATCGCAAAAGCAGGCCTAACTAACCCCTGCGGTCTTTCAACCTGCAATACCCCGTAATGCGCAATCTATACAAACTAAAAATCCCCCGGCAGAGCCGAGGGACTTTTAAGTTTCGCAATTTTCCGCGGAATTAGGCTTCGTCAGCGAGTTCGGGAGCCTTCTTGATCACATTGCGGCGGCCATAGCGGACCTTGCTCGGGTCGAAAGTCGTTTCGACCGGGGCAACTTCAGCAGCGGCGGGAGCGGCAACAGCGGGAGCGGCCTCGACTGCAGGAGCAGCCGGAGTTTCAACCGGGATACGCGGAGCGAGCGGGCGACGAGCTTCGGCAGCTGCAGGGGCAGCGGCTTCGACTGCGGGGGCCTGTTCGGCGGCTGCGGCAGGAGCAGCAGCTTCGGCGGCCGGCTTATTGAATTCGCGGCGCGGACGGTCGGGACGGCCTTCACGGCGGTCACGGCGCTGGCCACGGTCAGAACGCTGTTCGTTGCGGTCACGGTTCTGGGCAGGCTGAGCCTGCTTGTCACCACGAGCGTCCTTGTTGTTATTCTGACGATCCTTGCCATGGTCCTTGTTGTTGCGGTCACCGCGCTGAGCCATTTCCTGGGCACCGACAGGGCGGCGGGAATTCGGCTTCAAATTCATATCCGGGGTGAGCTTTTTAACAATCGGAGTATGGAGATTGTCGAGAATCTTGTTAACCTTAGTCAGGATAACGATGCACAGAATCACTGCGACGAGTGAAAGTGCGATTGCGATGTAGTTTTCCATCTGGGCACCTCATAAGTAAGGGTTGGCCACATCGGAAGGCTGGAAAAGACCCGCCGAAGGGGTGATTGCATGTGTGTGTTGTTTAGGGCCATCTTAATAGCGCTTCTAAGGAAGCTTGACGGCCAAGGAGGCTCCTATCCAGCGGACCTAGTCCGGCTCAGGATTTCGGAGCAGGGCAGTTTTCGCCGCAGCGACAAACCGCAGGGGGCAATCACGGGCGGAAATTTAACAAAATTTTCTGTAAAAAAAACGCTATTTGAGCGCTTTTTCGATGACTTTTTCCATTTTTTCGGCCATCGCCTCCCAACTCATGGTGAGGGCCCGCTCGCGGGCGTTCTTTTCGAGTTCAGACAGGCGCGCCTTGTCGTGCAAAACGGCCGCAGCCTTCTCACAGAACCCCGCGGGATCGTCGTTCTCGTACAGGAGGCCGGTCACGCCGTCCACCACGGAATCCTTGAGGCCGGCAACGTTGTTGCTCATCGAAATCGTACCGCAGAGGTTCGCCTCGATGTTGTTGATGCCCCAGCCTTCCTTGAAGGAGGGGTTGATGAACAGCGAGGAACGGCTCAAGAGGTCGCGCTTGCCCTCTTCGGAGACACGCCCGAGGAACTTTACGGAATCGCGCACGCCAAGCTTGTCCACCAGTTTCTCGAGTTCGCCGCGGTAATCCCCGCCACCGGCAACTTCAAGTACGATACCCGGAACAAGTTCGCGGAGGCGCGGCATGGCATTGATGACAAACTGCGCATTCTTGTACTTCATGAGGCGGCCCACATACGAAATTACCGGAGGGTCGGCCTTCTTCTCGGTCGGGTGGAAGTACTCGGTATCGATACCCGGTTCCACGACCTCGATCCACTTGGCCTTGATGCCCATGTCGACAATCTCGTCGGAAGTGCTTTGCGAAATCGCGAGGAAGTTTTCGCCCTTGTAGAAGAGCGCCACCGCACGTTCCATCAGGTACACGTACAGCGCCATCGGGAAGAACGTCTCGCGGAAAATCGACTTGCGGAAAAAGTGCATCACCATGTGGAGACGCTTGACCTTCGTATTGCACGGCGTGAAGAACGGAATCTTGTTCAGGTCTTCCACGATAAGGTCGTATTCCTTCTGGTGCTTGCGGGCGTAGCGGTGCGCCGTGTAGTTGAACAGGAACTTGTTGCCCGTGCGGATGGTGCGCATGCCGTCGACGACTTCTTCGTCGGGGAGTCCCTTCACGCTATGCGAAAGGACGGTCACTTCGTAGTTGCGGGCGTTGATGCGCTTGAAAATCTCGTGAAAGTACAGTTCGGCGCCACCCGCTTCCGGGTTCTTGATATCGCGCCAGTTGATGAGCAAAATCTTTTTCTTGTCAGCCACAATAAAACCTGTTCAATTTCCGCGTGTAATATACAAAATTGACATTCTCGCGAGAATGTCATCCCCGGCTTGACCGGGGATCTCCTACCCGAATCCTGCTAATTGCTTCCTTAAACAGCGCCGGTTCCTGCAGGAGCGAGACCACCACCCAGCCGTCCTCATCAAAGTCGAAGAAGAAACCAGGCTGGACCAGCACATGCTTTTCCTTAAGCAAGCGAAGCGTGAGTTCCTCGTCGTCTTCGCCCAGGCGCACTACCGCATACCAGCCGCCGAGAACTTCGGGGCAGTACTTGGAGGGGAACGCTTCGCGGAGGGTCTGCCAGTTCTGCAAAAGGCGTTCCTTGACGCGGGCCTCGTAGGCGGCGGACTGCCTGAGGAGCGACATGCCGAGCGCCTGTGCCGAGGCGGATACGCTCAAGTAGGCATCTTCCACAAACTCGAGGGCCGCACGGATGGGTTCGAACTGTTCGCGCGGGGCATAAAAAGCCATCCAGCCCAATTTGAGCTGCGGGGACCCCACAGCCTTGCTCAGGCCGTTCAGCCAGAAGATGGGGCACTTGGGGCCGTCTTCGGGAAGGTTAATGAAGTCGCCGCCACCAGCATCCCAAAGAGACTCTCGCCCACAGTCATTCCCGCGCAGGCGGGAATCTCTCTTTCCGCCAAACACATATTCCCAACTACGGCGGACCTCCGGCGAAAGAGCGTAATCGCCGAAGACTTCGTCCACCACGAGGATCAAGTTGTTTTCTTCGCAAAAACGAACCGCCGCATTCCATTCTTCGCGGGAAACACAATGTCCCGTCGGATTGTGCGGCGAGACGAGCAGCAGGATTTTCGCCTTTTCAGGAGCCGCCAACAGGCTGTCGGAATCGAGGACAAAGCGGAAACAACCCTTATTGTCACCCTGGAGCATCGTAGATGCGATAGGGGCCATGGATTCTATCGCCTTCGGCTCCAGAATGACACCTTTTTTCTTCTCTCTCTTCAATTTCAAAAAGTACGGAGCACATTCCAGATGTTCCAGCTGGGCAAGCGTATCGAGCAGCGGGTAGCCCGGCATCGGCGTGAGGATTACATCGCCCGGATCGCAGAATGTCTTGAACAGCACCGAATACGCTTCGCTCGTACTTGCGGTCAAAATGATTTGCCCCGCCGTAAAGTTGCCACCACGTTCACGGTAGTACTCCACCACCGCCTCGCGAGCCGATTTCCACCCCGCCGCATCGGGATTCCAGCAACCAAAGCCGTTTCGAGCCGACTCCACCGCCGCGTTCAAGTCAACCGGCAAGCCCGCCTTTACTGGCGAACTTACCGTCATGTCGATAAACGGGAGCGCGTTTGAGCCTGCACATTCCGCACACACATCAGCCTTCGCGCGTTCCAGTTCGGCAAAGAACGGCGATGGAGACAGATCTTTGGGGAGTCGGGATGAGAGCATCAATCCTCATCCTTTATGCAACGGACTGAATAACCATTATCCATAAATCGAAAATCAACACCATCGTGCGAACAATTAAAAAGCATAGCGTATGCTTGTGTATTAGAACGAGAACTCATTCTAGGACTCCAGATTATCGAGAAACGGTCCTTACCATAATATTTATTATCGCTATACAGAATTCCCGCAGGAAGTAACGAAAATCCATAATCATTATCAGAATTACAATCTTCCCATTCAGGAGGATCATAAAGAGCCCTAGGATAATCCTCAGCAGCCTTAAACAATATCATCCATTCCGTTGTATCCGGAATGTGCCAGCCTTCGGGACAAATGCCTCGCACGGGGAATTTAGGTTTACATTCTCGCAATCTACCGCACCCCTCTCCATCAGTACTGAATACAGCGGCGCTATCCATCGCTGCACCCCAAGTATAGAGTCTTCCGTACTTGGTGCAGTTGCTGTCAGCATCATCATAACAAGAACTATTGTCAGTTTCATAGTTTAGATTCTCAGCCATCCACCATTGTTCACCAACCAATACCGTCTTGTATTTTTTTCCATCGCGTTCATCAATCAGCACATCATAAACACAGGTATCAACAGTACTTCGCTTACACCATATAGCCGCAGCCACAGAACTGGACGACACTGAAGAACTGGACATTCTAGAGGAGCTACTCGACGAAGACATCGCCCTTGAAGAAGACCAGACAGAACTACTGGACTCAACACTAGAACTCGATGTCACACTCGACGATGTACCAGGATTGCTGTTTTCACTACTACTAGACACACTTGCCAAGTTACTCGAACTAGAAACATCTTTTGCAGAAGAAGACGAACTCTTTTTTAAGGAAGATGAACTTTGGACTTCGGAAGACAACACCTTTTCAGGCCGTGAAATAAAATCGCTCTCATCGTCACCACAGGCAACGAGAACAAGAAACAGGCAAGCTATTATCGCAGAAACGATGGTTCGCGATTGCTTCAGGGCAGAGCCCTTCGCAATGGCAAAGCCGATTAGAGACAAACATGGCCTTTGGCCCCGCCATGATAACTTCATCATATTTTCTCTTTTTCTTGTTCCCTTACTTATTCCGGCGCAGGAGCCCCGCGAGGGCGACCGCAATCAAGATACCCGCAGGCAGCACGACTGCAATCGTCAAGAGGATCAGCTTCTGGAAGTCGGAAAGTCCCTTGATAGACTTCTTGAAATCCTTGAGCTTGGCAAGCAGCCCAGGCTTCTTACCTGCGGCATCTTCGCCAGCAGGGATGCCATGCTCCTCGCCCAAATCTTCGGAGCCCGCGAAGGCCTCCCCCTTCGGGATCATCGCGAGCAACTTCGACGCCGATTCCCTGACAGGCCCGACAA
This sequence comes from Fibrobacter succinogenes, assembly GCA_902762305.1. Classification (GTDB taxonomy): domain Bacteria; phylum Fibrobacterota; class Fibrobacteria; order Fibrobacterales; family Fibrobacteraceae; genus Fibrobacter; species Fibrobacter succinogenes_I. The sequence continues at coordinate 176,203 of CACWNW010000002.1, forward strand.
AGCCTTCCAGCTTACCGCGGTACTTGTTGTAACGCTTCTTGAACGGGCGTGTCAGTTGATCGAACATTGGTTTCTCCAAATTTCCATTTGACTAAGGGACAAACACCTTGGAACTTAATCCCTTATACCTCAAAATATACATTCCACGGCGTTCCAGCGGTATCGCCACGCGATTTTCCGAGGGCGTTTCGCGTTTGACCAGATTGCCCTGAATATCGAACAAGGCAACGGGTTCCGCAGATGTCAAGCCTTCGACATAAATCCAGCCATTCTCCACGGAATACTTCAGCATCGCCTTGGCCGCAGCCGTGTGAATCTGTTCCGTCGAAGAAGAACTCGACTTTGCAGAACTCGAAGAACTTTTTGCAACCGACGAACTCGATTCATCTTCTGCGCCTTTCTTTTTCGGCGTAAAGACTGCATAAAGCGTGGTATCCGACTTGACAACGAGAGTCTTGCAATCCGGCTCCCATCCCTTAAAGACGTAATCGTATTCATCGTCCGATTCCTTTGTCGGGTCTTTGCCGCAATCGATTCCCACCTGTCCATAATAGGCAACGACATAGCTCCAGCGCCTTGCCCCCGGAGCATAGTTAACTTCTAGAGCCACCTTGTAATTCCTGACCGTCGAGTCATAGACCGCCTTGTAGGTCTGGTTTTCAAAAACAGGCGAGAGTTCAGGAGTCCAGCCCGCAAACTTGTAGCGGTATTTCAAGTCCGCAGAATCCCTAAACGGCTCTGCCCTAGGATAAACAGGAGTCTTCCCGTAGGCAACCTTTTCCTGCACGCTCAAGACCGTATCGTTATAATCCGTGAAGGTCACCTTAAAGAACAGGCCCGTGCTGTTTTCTACAGATGCGTATATGTTCGTATCGCCCGAGAACACAAACTGCAGCCCGACATCCTGTGTCATGCTGCCGCTCTTAAGTTTCCAGTCGCCAATCATCTTTCCCGTAGCGGGATCGGGGATACTGTCACCCCAAACGGCGTGACCATTGCAATCGGTATAGACCGTATCGAACACGACGTCGTTCACATAGCGCACAATGCCGTATGTGGACTTGCGGCCATCAAGGGCAAGCACCGGGTAGTTCCCGTTGTGGCACCAAATATTCCGGTTCGCTACCGTCTGGTACTTCGTATTCAACATCCACGCAAATCGCGGGGATTTCATCAAGGTCTGTTCGAGCCCAGTCGTATCGCCAGGGAAAGCTTTTTCCAGCATAACGGAATCATAATGATTGCCTACATGCTCGCCACCCAAGATTACATTGTAAAGCGGAGCCTTTTTTCCGGCTTCCGAGATTTTAGAAAACGCCGCATACGAATTATAGACGCTACCCGAATCGGCTCCGACAAGGCCACCCGTATACATGCCAACAGTGCTAGAAATATTGGTTCCAAGAATAATCCTTGAAACTCGAACGCCACAATCCTCCACAACACCATTATTAGATTGCTTCGCCACAATGCCACCTGCGTAGGCTGCGGGGCTAATTCCCGTACCATAAGGGTCCGTAAGACTTGCAGATAGCATAAGCGTTTTGGTCCCCTCGGTAACGCCATAGAAGGATTTAGAAATCTTTCCCAAATTATAGGCAGCAATGCCACCAATCGTCACGCCCCCCTCACCGGCACGCCCCAGTGAGCCCGTATATTCCGCCCACTCTACAAGGCCATGATTTTCGCCGACAATACCCGCAGCAAAACCCGTAACAGTCGATATGTCACCGACCACTTTAACATGGTCAAGCGTTCCCTTGTTTAATCCACAAATACCCGCCATCGCCGATGGATAATCATCTTTCAAATCACCTTCAACGCGAGATTCCGAAACGGTCCCTACATTTGCGCCAACGATGCCCCCCATGTACATCGAAATCATTTTGCTATGCGAGGGCACAACCAATCCATTCACATAAGCATGGGTCACCGAACCCCTATTGAGTCCAACAACACCGCCCACATAAAATTTCATCGTATAGGCATTTACCATTATCGAAGCAATCGTAGAACTGGAGTTCACCACTTTCGAAGAAACGCTACCCTTAGCAACAGCCTCACAATCAATCACACGGACACTATCGACAAGGCCTCGGTTTTCCCCGACCACGTTACCGACAACAGGATAGAAAATCGGCATATTCGCTAGCTCAGTATAAGAGATGAGCACATCAGAGCCAAGGTGTTCCACCTGGAAGACACTCTTTTCTAACGTGAAATTCTTGACGACGCCTTTTTCGCCGACAAACCTGAAGAACCCGTTAAAAACGGAATCCACCTTTTCTAGCGAATACTCGGAATGCGCCCCGGAAATGGTCTTCCCGTTGCCATCGAAGACCCCCTCGAACGCAAGCGTATTAGACGGACCGATAGGGTTCCAATAATTGGTATCGCCCGATACAGAATCCCAAAGGGCGATATCATTTTTGAGGACTGCATTAATTTCGGTTTTGCCAGAAGCGACCTGCTTCGAGAACCAGGCAAGTTCACCGGCAGAGGTAATCTCGTAATACGATTTCCCTTCTACCTGGACCTGCGAGGGTTCCGAGGCATAATCATTCCAATCAGCAGCAACGGCAAAACTTGCTGCGACCAAAAGAGCTAAGATAAAAAACATGATTTCTCCTTCTTTTTGTTTTTCAGCTTATTTCTTATACAAGAGGTTTACGCCGCCGAAGAGGGCGCGCATGTTGGCCTTGAGCGTATCGCTAGAGACGCCGCGGCCTTCGACCTCGGCATCGCCCGCCTTCAGGAGCATGCGGCTAAGCCCGCGGCCCGCCCACAGCTTGTCCTTCTCGGGAACGACGAGCTGGCGGTACTTCACGAGTTCGACCGGCATGCCGATTTCGCGCATGAGCATGAGGGCGGCCTCGATGGGGCCTTCTGCCGTCACGGACTTCACCAGCGCCTCGCCATCCTTCTTGAAGTGGAAGATAAAGCGGTTTTCGTCGGGAATGACCTCGATGTTGTTGAACACCAGGCGTCCGTTCACGTTCACGCGCTGTTCGCGGAACACGTCCAGCACGCGCTCGGCAGAGAGCTCGCCTTCTTTTTCGCTGCAAGCCTTCAACACGGGCTGCAGTTCCGCGGCTTCGGCCAAAGACATCTTGTAGCCGAACTTCGTGATAATCTCGTACACGGCGGTGCGGCCGCTCTGGCTCGTGAAGCTCAGGGCGTCGTTCTGGTGGCGGCCGATGATGGAGTAGTCGATCGGGCGGTAGGCGCCCTTCTTCATGTCCTTCGTCTTGCTTGCGCCATCCTGGTGGATGCCGCTACGGTGCACGATGGCCTCGGCACCAATCAGCGGGGCACGGCTGTAGATGCCGATGCCGGACCACTGCGAGATGAGAATTGCCGTCTCGTAGATGCGTTCCAGGTGCAGGCCGGTATTCACGCCGGAGTTGTGCAGCGCGACCGCGACTTCGTAGAAGTTCGTGTTGCCGCAGCGTTCGCCCAAGCCGTTCAGCGCGACTTCGAGCTGGGTTGCGCCAACGAAGAAGCTTTCGACAGTGGCGGCAGTCGCCATGCCCAGGTCGTTGTGGCAGTGCACCGAAATCGTGATGTTCTTCGGCAGAGCCTCGTACACCTGCTTGATCTGGTTCACATACAGGAGCGGGCGGTAGCGTTCCACCGTGTTCGGCAGGTTGATGGTCGTCGCACCGGCTTCGACCACGGCCTTCAGCACGTCAATCACAAAATCCATGTTCTCGAGGCAGTCACCGAAATGCTCGGCGCTGAACTCCACGTCGCCCTTGTCGCCCACGAGCGACTTCGCGAACTTCACGCAATGAACCGCCTTCTCCTTGACCTGTTCGGGGCTCAGGTGCAGCACGTGCTCCATCGAGAGCGGGCTTGTCGCGAGGAAGGTATGGATACGCGGGTGCGGCGCAAACTGCACGGCCTCCCAGCAGCGCTGGATATCGCTTTCCACGCAGCGGGCCAAGCCCGAAACCACGACGCGCTTTGCCACCTCGTCGCCTTCCTCGGCCATCTTCGCGGTGAGCTGCGCCAGTTCCTTGCAAGATTCAAAGTCCATCTCGGACGAAGCCGGGAAACCGACTTCGGCACCCTGCACGCCGAGTTTCAAGAGCTGCAGGTAAACGTCCTTTTTCTGGGCGTTGTTCCAGGGCTTCGGGAGCGCCTGGTTGCCGTCACGCAGGGTGACATCGTAAAAGAAGGGTTGTCTTGCATTAGCTTCGTTCATTTTTTATCTCCTTGCCGGCTCCATTACGCCGCAAAGTCCTTTTTCCAGTTCAAAAATAGCATTTTGCCATAAAAAAGAACCCGCTTCGTAACGGAAGCGGGCCTTTTTAGTTAAATCCTATCCAAATAAAATAGCCTAAAACCTCGCTCCGTGCGCGATGCAAAGTAGAAGTCGAAGGTTAAGGTTCTTTCTCATGCTATAGAATATACAAAGTTTTGGGCTACATGGCAAGGGGCGCAAAAAACGCCGGCAAGGGGCTGCTTCGAGACGCCCGCAACAGTTGAACTGGGCAAATGGCGAAAAACAAGGGCGGAAAGGGCGCAAATCGGGGGTCAAAAAGGGAAAAATCGCAAAATTGGGGATTAAACAGCCTGATTTTCGCCCGTTCAATCCCCAAAATTTTAATTTATCTGCAATAAAAACGGCAAAATTTATGTTCATTGGGGATGAAATCGCCACAAAACATCATTTTAATCCCCATAAAAAGAGATTTCACCCACCCTGACGGGTCCGCGGCGCCCAAAACTCATTACTTTATACACAAAAATGGGGATTAAAACGCTAAAAAGCAACGTTTTAATCCCCAATTTGAGCAAATTCGCTTTTTTCGTTCCCCCCATTTCTGGACGGCCTAGCGTTCCTCCCAGATACCGTTCGGAAGCTTACCGATATCGCGGAAGTCCAGTTCACCGCCGGAACGCGCAGAAGAAACGTTCACGAGACGCGCGAGCGGTTTGCCCGCACGCTCAATCACGATTTCTTCTTGCGAGAGCGAAACCTGGTTCAGCAAGTTGCCGAAGTTCTGCCTCGCCTCCATGGCGGTGACGGTCTTCGCCATCGGTTACTTAGCCTCGGGAGCTGCCGGTTCTGCAGCCGGTTCAGCAGCGGCCGGTTCGGCGCTCTGCTGCAGGGCCTTGTCCTGAATGACGAGGTCCACGCGGCGGTTCTTCTGGCGGCCTTCCTTCGTCTTGTTGTCGGCAATCGGCATGCTCATGCCGAGACCCTTGGCGGTAAGGCGGCCAGCGTCGATACCCTGATCCACGAGGAACTTCATCACGTTGTCGGCACGCTGCTGCGAGAGCTTCATGTTGTGCTCTTCGGAACCCGTGTTGTCGGTGTTACCTTCGATGGACACATTGAACTGCTGGTACACGGAGAGGATACCCGCAACCTTCGCGAGGCTCGTCTTGAGGTCGGCCTTGAGGGATGCCTTGTTCACGTCGAACAGGATATCGGACATGGAGAGGATAATACCGCGAGCGTCCTTCGTCACCTGGATGAGCTTGGACTGGAGTTCGTTCAGCTTGTTCATGGCTTCGGCCTGGCGGGCTTCGGCCTTGGCGCGTTCCTCGGCGAGGGCCTTCTTTTCGGCCTCGAGCTGCTTCTGCAGGTCAGCCTGCTGCTTCTGCAAGTCGGCCTGCTGCTTCTGGAGGTTGGCCTCGCGCTCACTGGCGGCCTTGAGGGCGGCTTCCTTGGCGGCGGCTTCAGCCTGGAACTTTTCCTGGTTCTGCTGCATTTCGGCCTGGAGGCGGGCTTCCTGGTCCTTCATCTTGGCCTTTTCGGCTTCGAGGTCGTTCACCTTGCCGCTACGTGCCTGGCTGATCTGTTCCTGGATGGCCTCGATGGAGCGGGCCGTGGCGGCGCGCTTTTCCCAGTTCGAAGCGGTGTGGTTGCGGAGCTTCTGCGTCTCGGCCTGGGCCGCTACGATCTTTGCGTAGATATCGCACTTGGCAGCAAGGGCCTGAGTCGCTTCCGATTCGGGATCGTCCTTGAAGGCTGCATCCAGGTCAGCGAGGGCTGCCTTGGCTGCGGCAAGGGAATACTTGGCAGAAACAGCGTTCGCGGGAATGTCCTTGGCAGCGGCATCGAGCGAGGCCGAGCAGGTTTCGACAGCGCTCGGGGCGGCAACTTCGGCAGCTTCGGTCGCGGCCTCTTCTGCAGCAAAGCAGAGAGAAGCGGCAAAAGCACTAATGGCAATCAAATTCTTCGTATTCATTACTTGGCTCCTCCGTTCTTCACTTCCTTGTCAAGGATGCTCTGGTAAATGAGTTTTCTTTCGACATCACTGCGAAGTTCCTTCTCGACGCGTTCGTCTTCCTTCTTCGCTGCATCGCGTTCGGCGTTAGCAACAGCGAGCTTGTATTCGAGAACACTCTGTTCGGCCAAGGCAGCAGCCTGTTCGTCTTCTCCGTCGGCCTGCAGGGCCTTTGCGGAATCAAGCTTTGCATTTGTCGCTTCCATCTGGGCGGCATCGACCTTGACTTCTTCGGCAATAGTCTTGTTGGCGTCGGCAAATTCAATCGACTTGGTAGCGTTTACACTTCCGGCACAACCGGACAGGAATGCGAGCGCCGTGAAGGCCAGGCCCGCAGCACAGAATCTGTATTTCATCGAATTCTCCTGTTAATGTTAAAATACTCTTCAAGGAAATATAGCAAAGAGACTAAAAAATAGACCACAGGGGTGCTCAAAACTGAACCATCGTGGCTTTTTTCATAATTTATCAATAGAAGTAACAAAAAAATTACTATTCTTCGCAAAACCATGGAACAGCCCGCGCGCACATTCTCGGTCATGCAGTACATGACATCCATCAGGAACAAACTTGCCGATACACCGGCGGTTTGGGTCCATGGAGTCATCACGCAGATTGCCGAAAAGCAGAAAGTCGTCTACATGAGCATCGCGGACTTCGCCGAAGGCGACGTGAAGCCCATCGCGACAATCGCGCTCAACTGTTTCGCGGGCCAGTTCGCCGCACTCCGCCGCAAGACCGAGACCTCCCCCACGCCGTTTGTCATCAGGGAGCAACTCAAGGTATGCCTGCTCATCCAAGCCGACGTATACATCCCCTTCGGCAAGCTGCAGGCAAAGGTCCTCGACATAGACCCGGTCTATACGCTGGGCGAACTCGCCGTCACGAAGGCGGCAATCCTCAAGAAACTCGCACTGGAAGGCCTGCTCGAAAAGAACAAGGCGCTGGAGCTCCCGCAGATGCCCCTGCGCATTGGGCTCATCACCGGCGAAGGGACCGCGGCCTACAAGGATTTCACCACGAGGCTCGCCGCCTCGATGTTCAAGTTCACCGTCATTACCGCCTATGCCAAGATGCAGGGCAACGACACGGAATCGAGCGTCCTCGATGCGCTGGACAAGTTGCGCGAAGACGGCGAAATCGATGTCGCGTGCATCGTACGCGGCGGCGGCTCCAAGACGGACCTCAACTACTTCGACAGCGAGGCCCTCTGCCGTGCCGTCGCGAACTACCCGATTCCCGTCTTTACGGGCATCGGGCACGAAATCGACAGGAGCCTGCTCGACGAGGTGGCGCACATGGCCTGCATCACGCCCACCGACTGCGCGAAGAGGCTCGTGGAACGTGCGCAAGACAGCTGGAACACGCTTACCGAAGTCGCTAGGGGCATCGCAAGTTCTACACGCGAGCTGCTCGCCGACAGCAAGCAGACCCTGAACGAATGCGCCACAAGGCTGCAACAGCGGGTGACATCGCGCATCCAGGGCGAAAAGACCCGGCACGCGATTATCTGCGCCACCCTGCAGAAGGAATCCCGCTTTATGCTGAGGGAAGAACGCGCGAGGCTCGACCGCAACGCAGAAGGCCTCCGGCAAGGTTCGCGCAAAATCCTCGACCTCGAGAAAACGCGCTTCGAGCTCATCGAGACCAAGGTCAAGGGCGCCGACCCGCAGAGCATCATCGCAAAAGGCTACACGCTCACGCTCGACAAGAACGGCAAGTTCATCCGCAATGCAGCGCAAGTCGCTCCGGGCGACCTGCTCCAAACGCGCTTCAAGGACGGGATGGTCGAATCCATCGTCCGCTAGGGCACAAATCTATCCGGTAAAAAACTACAGGCCTTTAGGGCACCGGGATCAGCGGTGTTCGTTTGTCGAGGGTTCCATTCCCCTGAAGAAGGCGAGTTCCGCGTAATCGTTCTTCAGAATCTCGATGCACGCACCGAGCATGTAGAGGCTGCCCGTTATCAAAAGCGGCAGGCCATCGTTACGGATGTCCATGCTGCACCCGCGAAGGACCTGCTCCAGGTGGCCGCGCGAAAGCGTTCCCTCGCTCGATACGCGAAGGTGGAGCGCCTCCATTTCGGCACGCAAGTCCGAGAGTTCGCGGAAACGGGGGTACGACGTCTTGGTGATATGCCAGTGCGAAACATGCGGGGCCATCATCTTGAGCATCTCGCCCACATCCTTATCCTTGAGGGCACCGAACAGGCAATGGAATTTCGCATTCGGGTAGTATTCACGCAAGGTCTCGACCAGACGGCGCACCGCATGCGAATTGTGCGCCCCGTCCAGAATAACGCGCGCCCTGCCGTCCGGGCCAGCGAGCACCTGCATGCGGCCCGCCCACGAACGCGACTTCAGCACGGTGCGGGAAAGTTCCGGATTGAAGGGTTCGTGATACGCGCCCCCTAACGAATTCAAGAAAATTTCCGCAGCCGCAAGCGAAAGGCTCGCGTTCTCGATATAGTGATGCCCGAGGTTCGGGAGCCGCACGTCTTCGCAGATTTCGGGAACAATGCAGTTGCACCCGAGTTCCGCGGCATATTCACGGGCCTCATCGAGCAATGCACCCGAAATGCCGCCGACAATAAAAGTCTTCCCGCAGGCGCGTTCGCGCGTATCGCCCGCGACAGCCATCTTCTCGCGGAGTATCGCCGACTCCGTAGGCCCGAGCACTTCGGTGTGCTCCAGCCCGATGCTCGTCACGACCGCAATCTCGCCGCCCGCGACAGCCGTACTGTCGAGCCTTCCGCCCATGCCCGCCTCGAGCACGGCGACATCGACACCGCATTCCGCATAGTACAGGAAGGCGACAAGCGTGAGCACCTCGAAAAAGGTGGGTTCCAGCGCGACACCGCCCGCGGCAATGCGCTCCCGCGATACCGACTGCGCAGCGGATTTCACCTGCAACAGCAGGCGGTCCAGGACAGCGGCAGGAATCTGCACGTCGTCGATGCGGATACGTTCCCGCAAGTTCACCAGATGCGGACTCACGTACAGGCCCGTCTTGAGCCCGTGCGCCTTCAGTATGCCCGCAAGGTAAAAGCTCGTAGAGCCCTTACCATTTGTTCCGACCACATGAATAGACTTGAATTTTTTCTCGGGATTCCCGAGAGCGTCACAAAGAGCGCGCGTCGATTCCAATCCAGGAACCATCCCGAACATCAGGCGCGATTCCAGATATTCCAAACCAGCTGATTGCATGGTCACAAATATAGTTACTAGTTCTGAGTTCCTAGTTACTAGTGATTATCTTTATCAAGAATTTAGTTGACAGAGCTTAGTTGGCAGAGCTTAGAAAATGCCCGCAATAAACAGTTTATATCGCACATGTTCTAAGTTCAGAGTTATTAGTTACTAGTATCGTTTAAATCAAGAAGCTTCTTATAACCTGATATTCTAGTAACTAGTAACTATTAACTATTAACTAAATGCTATAATTTCCAACAACATCTTTACAATTTTCATTGCTTTTATGATTAACGCCTTCAAGCCCATGTGTCGCGCCGTCGTTTTCGCATTTTCCCTGATAGAGTTTTGTGCGACGTTCTCCGAAGCGCGCGTAGACCCGACCGCCGCCCCGCAGCACTACAACTACCGCGATGCGAGCAAGCAATTGCGGCGCGTGTATTACGGAGAGCTGCAAGAGACGCTCTACTGCGGCTGCAAATACGATGACAAGAAGAACGTCGACTTTTCGAGTTGCGACTTCAAACCGCGCGAAAACCCGAACCGCAAAAGTTTCAAGCGCGCCGAACGCATCGAATGGGAGCACATGGTAACGGCCCACAACATGGGGCACTTTCTGCCCTGCTGGAAAGACGGCGGACGCAAGAACTGCAGCATGAACGACACCACGTTCAAGCTGATGGAAGGCGACATGCACAACCTCTACCCCGCCATCGGCGAAATCAACGGCGACCGCAGCAACTTCATGTACAGCCAGTGGACCAACAATCCCGAACCGATGTACGGCAAGTGCAAGACCATCGTCGACTTCAAGGAAAAGAAGGCACAACCCCGCGAAGAAGCCCGCGGCATCATCGCCCGCGCCAGTTTCTACATGGAAAAGACCTACGGCGTAAAGCTTTCGAACCAGGACCGCAAACTATTCGAAGCCTGGGACAAGATGTACCCCGTCACGGAAAAGGAATGCGAACGCGACCGCCGCATCTTCAAGGTGCAGGGAGACCACAATCCCTTTGTGTACGAAAGATGCCCGCAGTAATGCAGGCAAAACTATAAAAAGGAGATCCCCGGTCAAGCCGGGGATGACATCGGGTAAAGTTACATCCAACCGCGGTCGGATGTGCCAGAAATACCGCGAACCTTGAGGTCGAAATCGTCCTTGTTCGTGGCGGCATTCATGGCCGTTTCCAGCGTAATCTGTTCCGTCCTGTAGAGTTCTAGCAGAGCCTGGTCGAACGTCTGGCTGCGGTACTGCATGTGGCCTTCGGCAATGGCATGTTCCACCATCGAAAGTTTGTCCTTGTCGCGGATGTATTCCTTGATGGCAGCCGTATTCACGAGCACTTCGGCAGCAGGCACACGGCCCTTGCCATCGGCAGTCGGCAACAGACGCAGCGAAATGATGCCCGCAAGAACTTCGGAAAGAAGGATACGGATTTCGTCGTGCTGGTGCGGCGGGTACATCGAAAGCACACGCTGGATAGTTTCGGTCGCGTTCGTCGTATGGATTGTCGCGAACACCATGTGGCCCGTATCGGCCGCAGTAAGCGCAATCTGCATCGTCTCGAGGTCACGGATTTCGCCCACCAGGAGCACGTCCGGGTCCTGACGGAGAGCGGCGCGCAACGCGTTCGCATAAGAAAGCGTATCCACGCCGATTTCACGCTGCGAGATAATCGCCATGTTGTCGCGGTACAGGTATTCGATAGGGTCTTCGACCGTAATGATGTTCACCGGTTCCGTCTGGTTGATGTAATCCAGCATGGAAGCAAGCGTCGTCGACTTTCCAGAACCCGTCGTACCCGTAACGAGCACGAGGCCACGGCGCGTAAGCGCCATGTCGCGAATGACATCGGGCAAATGGAGTTCCTCGAACGCAGGAATCTTCGCCTTGATATGGCGGATAACCATAGCGATCGTACCGCGCTGGCGGAACACGTTCACACGGAATCGGCCCATGTCGCGGGCGCCCACGGCGAAGTCGCATTCCTTGTTCGCCTCGAAACGCTGCTTCTGGTCGCGGTTCATGATATCGTCCAAGAAGGAATCCATCATGGCCGAATCGACGCGCGTTTCGAACAACTTAGTCAACGCACCATTGATACGGTAAATAGGCGGAACGCCGGCACGGATATGCAAGTCCGAAGCCTTGTATTCCACCATCGCACGCAACAACTGTTCAATCTTAAGATCTGCCATTAGTGCCACCTCCGAACCTGTTCTGGTAAGCCGCCTCTATCTCGGCCAAGCGCTGGGCGATGGCCTTGTTTCCGGGTTCCTTGCGGGCCAAGTCCTGGTAAATATCCAGCGCCTTCCCGTAAAGTCCCTGTTCAAAATAGATTTCGGCAAGCGTCGGCGTGTTCAGGCTCTCGTCAATATCGGGGGGCAACTTGTCCAAAGGCGCTGTCGGGTCGGTAACGAGCCCGGCGGAAACTTCGTCGTCGGAATCGCCCGACATCAGGAAGTCTACGCCCTTGTTGCTCGGAGGCACGGGCTTCTCGTCCAGGGAATCGTCATCGGTATTGAATAGCTGCTTGAACGCCCCGGAGAATTCGGATTCGAGGCTTTCCAAGTCAGACGACCTGCTCGAAAGTTCGGGAATCGGATCGGCGGCGGGTTCTACCGGAGCCGCGACAACCTTCTCAACAGGGGCAGACGTCTTCGCCTCGGATTCATCGGGCAGAGTGTCTTCGCCAAACAGGCTGTTGAAGGACTTGTCGAGATCGGCTTCAAGAGCGGCATCGGCAAGGGGAGCTTCTTCGATCTTCGCGCCCGTATCTTCTTGAGTCGGGGTTTCAATCGCCGGCTTGTCTTCGGGAACAAACTTGTCTTCGTCCGCAAACAGCGAAGAGAATGCCGCACCCATTTCGCGGTCAAGTTCTTCCTTTTCTGCTTCAGGATTTGCAGCAGGCTTTTCGACAACTTCGGCGGTATTTAATTTGTCAGTAGGACGGACCGCGGCTGCCGGAGCAGGCGTCTCGTCCGGAAGTTCATCCTTCTCGGCGAACAGTTCATCGAACGCCTTGTCGATACCGATACCTTCTCCATCGAGAACAGACTTCGCATCGTCAGCAGGAACCTGTTCCACAGCGGCGGCGGGAGCCTGTTCCACAGCGGGTTCCTCGACAGCAGGTTCAGCGGCAGGCGTACTGCCGGGAGTCCAGCCCGAGAGGTCGAGCCCATCGGCTGCACCGGTAAGTTCAAGTGCCGGCTCATCGAGCGAAAGTTCCTTTTCTTCGACCGCAGGCTTCTCGGCGGGCTTTGTCGCAGGCAGTTCCTCAGGGAGTTCATCCTCACCGAAGATATCGGCAAACGCGCTATCCAGGCTCTGGGGCTTGTCAGCAGGGTCTTCCGCAGGAAGGTCAAGTGTCTTTTCCGGTTTCTCTTCGAGTGCCGGTTCTTCGAGGGCAAGCGATTCCTCGCTCGCACCGAACCCCATGTCGGCAGATGCGGACTTCTGGAAGAGTCCACCCGCGTCTGCAGGTTCGGGATTCCACGCATCCAGGTTCACCTTCTGTTTCGGCTCGACCGGAGCGGCAGGCTTGGCCGCAGGCAGTTCTTCGGGAAGTTCGTCTTCACCGAAGATATCGTTGAAGGCGCTATCCACGGACTGCGGCTTGTCTTCAATCTCGTTACCGAAGACGCTCTTAACGGGAGCTTCTTCCTTCGGCTCCGGTTCGTCTTCGAGGCTCGTCGGCAAATCAAACTGCGCAAACGGAGACGCATTCGCGGGTTCCGGAGCGGGCTTGGCCGGTGCAGGCGCAGCAGCCGAAGGCATATCGCCGAACGAATCCAAGTCGTCTTCTTCGCCAAACATTTCTGCAAACGCAGAGCCCACGTCGTGGCCCGAAATTTCTTCGCCGGCAGGGATGTCCGTCTGGGCCGCAGCCTCGGCGCTCGCCTCGGAAAGTGCGGTATTCAGGGACTGCTGCAGCGAATCCATCGCCGATTCCTCGACGGAATTGTCGTCGCCACCCAGGGCGGCAAGTGCAGCAAACGGGTCTTCTTCATCGCCACCATGCGACGTGGAGAAGGGAGATGCGCTCATGCTTCCGAAATCTTCGGCAGGAGCGTCGAGGTTCATATCCAGCGACTTCGAGAAGGGAGAATCCTCTTCGGCAGGCGTTTCGGCAGTTTCGCTCGGAGCCTCGACAGCAGCAGAATCCTGCGCCTGCGGTTCGCCCATATCGGCAAAGTCCGGCATGGAGAAGTCGGCATCGGCCAAAGCCTCGCCCGCGGCTCCGGCAACGGCTCCGGCAACGGCAGCGCCCGTATCCGAAACGGTTTCGTACTCTTCCTTCCAGAACATATCGAGCGGGTCCATGTCGTGCACGCGACGGAAACAGCGATTACGTTCATCGAGGTTTTCCATCTGCTCGTAAGCCTCGCCCATGCGCTTTTGCGCAGAAAGGCAGAACGGCTCCTTCTCAAGGACCTTTTCGCATTCCTTGACACATTCCTTGAAGCGCCCCTTCTGGAACAGGATCTTGGAGCGGACCAGCATACCCGGGATATCGCCGGGATACATCTGCAAGCCGGCATCGACACGCGCGAGCGCGTTATCCACATCGCCGGCCATGTTTTCGTAGTCCGCAAGCCAGGCAAAGGCCATAGTCTTGGCCTTCTTCTTGCCGATGGACTTTTTCAGGGTATCCAGTGTAACAGCCATTTATCCCTCCAAGGGAAGCGGAATAGCTTCGTCAGCCAAAAGGACCGGAATGCCATCGCGAACGATGTAGGCACGGGTGCCCCCCTCATTCACAAGGGCCTCGGTCAGAGGTTCTGAAATTTTTTCGCCAGCGGCGTTCTTGAGAGTACCTGCGGAAACGGCCCCGTTCAGGAGACCAAGGAGGGCGTCATCCGCCATAGAAAGCTTTTCCCTAGTTTCAGGGCAGCAGAGAATATCCAAAAGTTTATAATCGAACATAAAGCCTTTATAATCAACCACTTATGATTGACATAAAAATAACTCAATTTTTAAAGAAAGGGTTAACCTTAGCGCAAATATTTGAGGTCTACGAGGGCAAAATTGCCGTTTTTTCCGTTTCCAATGAGCAAAAACACCTTCAGGCCCAGTTTTTCGAGCCATCCCATGTCGAAATCCTCGCGATAGCCCGAAAAATTCGAGACAACCAGGAGCTCGCGGCAGCCGGTGCGGTTGCAGATGGATTCCATGTCCGAAAGCGGTCCCAGGAGGTGCTGTCGGTTTTCGTCGCTAATCTTTTCGGGTTCGCCGCTCACGCAGCCGAGAATCTCGATTCCGGGAATCACGTTGTAGCTGTCGAACCAGTTGGTAAGCGAATCCTCGCGGCCACCGAGCAGAATAGAACGGTGACGTTTTTTGGCAAAGATGCGGTAGAAATAGTTTATCCAGAATGCGATGCGGCGCCATGCGAAGAGCGCAAACGGGATGAACAGGCTCGAACAGGCGACATATACGCACCACCCAATACTGGGATAGATTGTAGAACGGTCTCCCGGGTCATAAGAAAATTGCGCAAAGTAACGGAACACCTCATACCCCCCAACGGCAAGAAGGTTCAACGGCACAAGGTACCGCAAGAACTTTTCGCCCTTGAGGCTGGATTCTGTGTATTCCCCACGGAAAATAAGAAGGACCATATTAATAAAGGCGACCAAGCCGACAAGCCACCAGTCTTCAAACGTCGTTATTATCCCTATGGATTCCTTAATGGATGTAAAAACGCATTCATCGTTTCCCAAACCGGGCAAAAATACAAGAGCCCACAGCGCCACAACTCCCAGGTCGAGGAACATCTTCCAGAACTTCGGGATAAGGCGCGAGAACATGCCCACGAAGGCCGCGAACAGGATACCGAACGACACGAGGAAATTCGGGACGAAATAAAGGTCCTTGTGCTTGCGCACAAAGATAAGCATCGCCTTGTAGAAATCCACGTACGAGCCCCAGCGGCGCGTGCGGCAGCTCTGGCCCTTGAAATGCAAGATGTTCGTGACCGGCGTATAATAGTTCTTGAGCCCCATCTGCTTCGTGCGGAAGCAGAGGTCCAGGTCTTCGCCGTACATGAAGAAGTCTTCGTCAAAGCCGTTCAGTTTCTCGTAGACATCGCGACGGATGCAGAAGAACGAGCCACTGATGGCATCGACTTCGGTCACGGCGTCGGGATCGGCGTACGTCATGTTGTACGAGGCGAGCGTCTTGTTGTTCGGGAACAACGCGGCAAGCCCGATGGTCTTGGACACGGCAGAGACAATCGTCGGGAAAGAACGGCGGCAGGCCCACTGGATGGAACCGTCCTCGTTCAAGATGCGGCAACCCACCGTACCCGATTCCGGATGCTCCTCCATGAAGTCGAGCACCTTGGTAAAGGAATCGCGCGAAACGACCGTATCGGGATTGATAAAGAACAGGTAGGGCTTGGTCGCCTGCTTTTCCGCAAAATTGCACCCCCTGCCGAACCCCAGGTTTTCTTCGGAATTCAGCCAGAGGACTTCCGGGAAGAACTGCTTGATTTCGGGCAGAATCGGTTCCTTGGAACCGTTATCGAGGACTATCACCTGGGCGTCGATACCCGCACACGCATCGCGTACGGACTTGAGGCAGGCCGGGATAAAGTCGCAGGAATTGTAGGCAACAATGATGACGGAGCAGGAATACATGGGCACTTATGCGAGTCCAAGCCTGAGTTTAAGCACAAGGAAGAAGGCTTCGGAAATGATGCCGCCGCTCATCTTGGATGTCCCGCGGGTACGGTCGGCAAACACGATGGGAATTTCCTTCACGCGGAGGCCCTTCTTCCAAATTTTGAACGTCGTCTCAATCTGGAAGCAATAGCCGTCACTCTTCATCTTGTCGAGGTTCAGGGCCTGCAAGGCCTCACGGCGGAAGCACTTGAAACCGCCGGTCGCATCGCTAATCGGGAGCCCCGTCACGATACGGGTATAAACGTTAGCGCCGTAGCTCAAGATAAGGCGGCGCAAATCCCAGTTCACCACGCTAATGCGGTGATCCTGGTAGCGGCTGCCGAGCACCAGGTCGGCCGTCTCGGCAGTTTCCAAGAAGCGGTTCAAGTCCGCAGGGCTGTGGCTAAAGTCGGCATCCATCTCAAAAACGCGCTGGTAATCGCGTTCGAGCGCCCACTTGAAACCCGTAACGTATGCGGAACCGAGCCCCATCTTCCCCTTGCGGCGGATCAGGTGAACACGCGGGTTCTTCGCAGACTCCGCTTCCACAAGGTCGCCAGTGCCGTCGGGACTTCCGTCGTCTACCACGAGAATCTCGAGGCATTCGTTCTGCGAAAGAATTGCCGACATGATGAGGAGGATGTTTTCCTTCTCGTTGTAAGTGGGAATGATGACAAGACTCTTAGGGAACACCATATCTATACTCCTACACGCAATAATCTACAAAACTCACTCGCCAAAAGTTTCGGCTATGGGATAAATTCTGCGTTTGCGACCGTTGAGCATCTCGGCAAGAAGCCCGAGCGAAAAGAACTGAACACTCATCACCAGCGAGAACCCGCCGGCAAGGAGCAACGGACGCACATGCATCGCACCCGTCTGGAACCACTCATAACCAAAGTAACCGCACACGCCAAGGCCAAGCGCCATGAACACGAGCCCGATGAGCCCGAAAAAGTGCAGCGGCTTGGTCGAGAAACTGCGCATGAACATGAGCGAGACCAGGTCGAGGAACCCGGAAACGAGGCGCGAAATCCCGTACTTGGAAACCCCGTGGACGCGGGCGCGGTGCGCGACAGGCATCTCGGTGATGCGGAAGCCTTGCCACTTGGCCATCACGGGAATAAATCGGTGGTAATCGCCGTAGAGTTCGATGTAGCGCACCACGGAATGGCGGTAGGCCTTGATTCCGCAGTTGAAATCGTGCAGGCGCTTGCCGCACACGGCAGAAACAGTCAGGTTGAAGAGCTTGGAAGGGAGCGTCTTGTGCCACGGGTCGAGCCTGCGGACCTTCCAGCCCGAAACCAGGTCGTAACCCTCTTCCAGAATCTTTATCATCTTCGGGATTTCGAGCGGGTCATCCTGCAGGTCACCATCGAGGGTCGCCACATAGCGACCCGTCGCCTTCGAGAAACCGAAGGCGAGAGCGTCGGCCTTGCCGCAGTTGAACTGGAAACGGAATCCCTTCAGGAAGGGGTATTCGTGCGAGAGGTTCTCGAGAACTTCCCACGTGTTGTCGCGGCTGCCGTCGTCGATGGCGATGACCTCATAGGAGAATCCCGTGGGCTCCATCGCGGCGACAATCTCTTTCATGAGTTCCGGAAGGTTTTCGCTTTCTTCCTTGACCGGAATGACCATGCTTAAATCCATCACGGCACCTCTAGGCTAGTTGGCGGCGGCAACAACCGGCGCGGAGTCGGACTTAGCCGAATCCACCGGTTCTGCGGGCTTTGGTTCCTCTTCGACAACCATCGGCTTTTCGGGGCTGTTCTTGATCTGTTCCACGCTCATCATGAGCCTGCCACGGCCACCGGCATCGTAATCCGGAACGTTCTTCAGGCCTTCGGCGAGGTAGTCCAGAGCCTTCTGCTTCTCGCCCACGATATCGTAGACGAACGCAGCCGCCCAGTAGACGCGCCATTCATCGCTAAACTGCTTCTTGCCCAAGTCGAGGTACTTGATGGCGGCAGCGCAGAGGCTGTCGGCCGCAGCCTTCTTCTCGGCGGTAAACGGCTTGCTCATGCGGAGACCAGCAATCTTTTCGCGGGCATCGAACGAAATCTGGAGGTACAGCGAAACGTAGCTCGAAAGCAGGCGGGAAGTTTCGTCGTTGATGTAGGCGGTTCCATCGCCCAGGCCACGGAACTTGTAGACGCTGTCGATGAGGTCTGCCGCATACTTCGCGTCGAAGGCATTGCGCTTCGGGTTAAGGTCGCCCTTGACCAGGTTGTACACGAGGCCTTCCTGCACCATGTACTTCTCGAGGCCCATGAAGTTCGAGGTACCCACGGTCGTGGAGATTTCGATAGGCTTGTCCATGTTCTGGAGGGCAAGGTCGATCACGAGCTTGTGCTGCGTGAGCATCATGCCGCTGCGGGTGCGCTTCGCCCAATCGACAAACGCGTCCCAGATCTGGTAATGCGTCTTGAAGGTGTAGAGCTTCGCGGAATCGGCAGAGGAGAGTTCCTGGCCTTCCATGGCATCGATACGGGCCTTGAGCTGCGGCATCAGGCGGTTCGCCCTGTTCACCCAGGTCGCGACAGCATGGTTCGGATTGTTGGCTCCGCTGTTGTCGAGCACCATGTCGCTATCGATAGTCTTCTTGTTGTAGCTCAGCTTGAGAATCGGCTCGTTGTCGAGCATCTGCTTGATGTACCAGTCGGTATTGCCGAGCGAGAGGTTCACCACGCGCACGTCCTTACGGATGCCGGCCACTTCCTGCGCAAACCACAGCGGGAAGGTATCGTTGTCGCCGTTCGTGAAGAGGATTGCGTTCGGGCGGCAGCTGTTCAGCAGGTTGTAGGCGTAATCCCACGGCACCCACAGGCCGGAACGGTCATGTTCCTTGTAGTTGGAAATGCAGGGAACAAGGAACGACACGAGAACGAGAGCCGAAGCAACAACAGGTGCAGATGCAGCCATTACAGGCGTTGTCGCGGCAAGGAGCACGAGGATACCGGCGCCGAGGCCGAACATCATGCTCATGAAGATAAACGCCGGAGTATAGAAGTAGTCACGTTCGCGTACTTCCATGTGGACCGGTTCCGGGAACGGGGCACGGAGCCCGCGCTGGGCAAAACCGTTCTCGATTTTCTTCCAGCTAGCCCATGCAGCAGAGTTTTCGTAGTTGCTGATATCGCGTTCCACCTTCGAAATTTCGGCAGCAGAAGCACCGCGCTGCTTCATCAACTCGATGCGGTACTTGCCGACTTCGATTTTCTGGCGGAGGTCAATCAGGTCGTTCGGATCCGGGACCTGCGCAATGCCAGCACCCATGGTGTTGAGGTCGGCCACGTTCCTGTTCATCACCGACACCCAGTAGTCGTGTTCACGGCCTTCCATGCGGGTACCGTCGGCGAAGTTGATGTAGAACAGGAGGCCGAGAGAGCAGAGGCCATAGAGCACAGAAAGGAAGATGCCCAGGTGCCTGTTGCGCCTGCAGACATAGACGCAGACAAGAACCAGGAGACCGTTAAAGATGAGGAATATCAGGAGCTGGGCGGCGATGTTGTCACCCATAAAGCCCATCTGGGTCGGGAACTTTTTCCCGAAGCGTTCCAGCGGGACGTTCTCGGACGGATCGAAGGTGTAGACACCGTTCGCGTAGTTCACGCCACCCACCTTGTAAGGCAGGTACTGCGCCATCTGGTAGCCACCGTAGCTCATGTTCGGGAACGAGAGCACCTGGTGAGCAAGCTGGGAACGGCGGTAGAAGGCACGGGTAAGCATGCTTTCGGAACCGTACTGCTTACGTTCGACGAAGTTGTTGAAGGCTTCCCAGTTCTCGCCCTTGAAAATGTTACCGAGCTGCAGGTTGCCCTGCTCGTCGCGGATGTTGATTTCCGGATCGTTTTCGTCGATAATCGGGTTGAGTTCCGAACGGATAGGAATGTAGAGGTGAGTGCTGTAGCCAATCAGGGCGAAGAACGCAAAAGCGAGAGAAAGCTTGACCGCATGGTTCATCTTCGGGGAGAACGGCTTCGCCAGCGTGAGAATCGCAAGCACGACAAGGCAGGTCAGCGAGATCTCGATGAATGCAGAAACCATGTAAATCACGGAGCAGAGGAGCGTACCCGTAATCCAGATGGGCAGGCGTTCAAAAATCTTCTTGGGCTGGGCGACAAGCAGGAGCACGAACACGGCAGGCACCGTGAGCATCGTGTAGAGGTGGGCGCCCACGCCGAGGAACGCGATGTAGCAGATAAAGATGAGGATGCGGTCATTCGAAGAGTCTTCGCGCTTGTTGTACCAGACGAGGCCGAGGTACGAGATGAGCATCAGGATGAACATCGCGAGGCCGTAGACTTCGGCTTCGACGGCGTTGAACCAGAACGTGTCGGAGAACGTCAGGAGGAAGCCGGCCACGAGAGCGGCAGTAGCAAGCACAATCGTGCGGACCTTACCGGTAATCCTTTCGGCAAGGGAGTCCGTCTTGAGAACAGTCGCAAGGAAATCCCAGGCGAACAGCGCCGTGATATAGACGGTCGCCGCGGAACTGAACACCGAGATGAAGTTCACGCGCTTGGCAATTTCTTCCACGAACGGGAGAAGCACAATGACCGCACGGGCGAAGAACACGAAGAACGGAGTTCCAGGAGGATGCGGAATACCCAGCGTGTTCGCACAGGCGACGAACTCGCCGCAGTCCCAAAAGCTCACTGTAGGAGCCATCGTAAGCGAGTAGACGATCAGGGCGACAAGGCCCGCGATACCCGCAAAGATATGCTTCATCCATTTTTCATTAATCATTATTTTCCTCCCTTCGTCGAACCTACGACTATGTTGCGCTTCTGCATAAAACCAGTAAGAAGGCCGTTCACAAACGAACCCGAATCCGCGGTGCTGAACTTGCTCGAAATCTGGATAGCTTCCGAAAGCACCACCTTGATGGGCGTATCGGTGACATAGAGCAGTTCCACCATGGCAATGCGGATGACAATGCGGTCGAGGCATGCCATGCGTTCGATTTCCCAGTGGACCGTCGCCATCTTGATTTCCTCATCGAGTTCATCACGATGGGCAAGCACCAGGTCCACGAGCTTCATTCCATATTTTTTCTGTTCGTCATCAAGGGGCTGGCTCTCGAGAACACCCGGAAGCGCCTCGCCCACCGTCTGGCCCGTCAGTTCCATGGAGTACAGCAACTGCATGGCAAATACGCGGGCTGGTCGAAAACTTTTTTGCATAATCGTTGTCTTTATTTGTTAGATGGACTTATAGAGGTTAGCCATTTCGACGGCGGTAGATGCCCAGTTGGCACCGAGGTTACCCGCCTTGAGGCCGGCGCGGTTCATCGCCTGGTCCACGGTATCGGTCGTGAGGATTCCGAGAATCACCGGGAGCTTGCCTTCGGCGGCGATATTCGCGACACCGCCGGTAGAGGCGTTAACCACCACGTCGTAGTGGCTCGTCTCGCCGCGGATCACGGCACCGATGGCCATCACGGCACTGTACTTGTCGGAATCGGCAAGCCTGCGGCACACGCCCGGAAGTTCGAATGCGCCCGGGACGCGCACGACGGTAATGTCCTTGTCGGCAACGCCCAGCAGTTCAAGCTGGCGGAGCGCGCCTTCCAGGAGTTTGTCGGTCACCACTTCGTTGAAGCGGGCGACCGCGATTGCAATCTTGAGGCCAGAACCATTCAGGGAATTCTTGATTTCTTTAGCCATCTTATTTTTCCTCTTTCAAATTTTCTTCGGCAGGAGCCGCGCCATCCAAATGCAGCTGGTGGCCCATCTTCTTCTGCTTCGTGAGCAGGTAGAAAAGGTTTTCCTTGTTCGGCTTGACCTCGATGGGGACGCGTTCCACAATCTTGAGCCCGTAGGCCGAGATGCCCGAAATCTTGCTCGGGTTGTTCGTCAAGAGGCGCATTTCCTTCACGCCGAGATCCGCAAGGATCTGCGCGCCCGTACCGTACTGGCGCAAATCGGACTTGAACCCGAGGTGCAGGTTCGCCTCGACCGTATCCATGCCCTTCTCCTGCAGCTCATAAGCACGCAGCTTGTTGCAGAGCCCGATGCCTCGACCTTCCTGGCCGCGCATGTACAGGAACACGCCACCGTGCTCGCCGATGAACTTCATGGCGGACTGCAACTGTTCACCGCAGTCGCAGCGGAGGCTACCGAAAATATCGCCCGTAAGGCATTCGCTGTGCACGCGCACGTAAACCGGCTTGCTGAAGTCGGGGTTGCCCGCGACCCAGGCCACGTGTTCCACGCCGTCGGTCTTGCTCTTGTAGGCATACGCGGTAAAATCGCCGTAC
This sequence comes from Fibrobacter succinogenes, assembly GCA_902762305.1. GTDB lineage: Bacteria > Fibrobacterota > Fibrobacteria > Fibrobacterales > Fibrobacteraceae > Fibrobacter > Fibrobacter succinogenes_I. The sequence goes on from CACWNW010000002.1 coordinate 198,564, forward strand.
TTGGTCTGCACGTGCGGGGCGGCCACACGCTGTACCAGCTTCTCGTTCTTGAGGCGGTAGTCGATGAGGTCACGGATGGAAATAATCTTGAGACCGAACTTCTTGGCCACTTCCTGCAGTTGCGGCATGCGGGCCATCGTTCCGTCCTCGTTCATGATCTCGATGAGGGCGGCGGCAGGCCTGAGTCCGGCCAGTTTTGCGAGGTCCACCGCGGCTTCGGTATGTCCCGCACGGCGCAGCACACCTTCTTCTTGTGCGTACAGGGGCGAAATATGCCCCGGACGGCCGAAGTCGCTCGGCTTGGAGTTCGGGTCGGCAAGCGCCTGTATCGTTGCCGCACGGTCATGAGCGGAAACACCCGTGGAGCACCCCTCGATCTTGTCGACCATGATGGTAAAGGGGGTGCCCAGAATCGAGGTATTCTCGGCGGTCTGGCGCGTGAGGTTGAGTTCGTGGCAGCGCTTGATGGGCAGCGGGCAGCAGAGCACGCCACGGCCCTCGTGGAGCATGAAGTTCACCTTTTCAGGCGTAATCTTCTCGGCGGCGATTACGAAATCGCCCTCGTTCTCGCGGTCTTCGTCGTCGACCACGATTAAAAACTTGCCGTTCTTGAAATCTTCTATGGCCTCTTCAATCGTATTAAGCAAGGTCACGTTCCTTCAGATAATTTTCGATATATTTGCCGAGCATGTCGACTTCCACGTTCACGATGGTCCCGGCAACCCAGTTGCGCAGGTTCGTGCGGGCAAGCGTCTCGGGGATGATGCACACGCGGATGGAATCCTCGAACTTCTCGGCCACCGTGAGGCTAATCCCGTTCAGGGAGATGGAACCGCGGCGGATGATGTAGCGCTTGAGGTCCGCAGGCATCTTCAGGTCGACTTCCACGCCCGTTTCGCGCGGAACCACCTGGATGACCTCCGTAATGCAGTCCACATGGCCCATCACGAAGTGCCCGCCCATGAAGCTGTCGGCACGGCACGGAAGTTCCAAATTCACCAGTTTTCCGACCGCAGCCTGTTTGAAGGCGGTATTTTCGACCGTCTGGTGCATCAGGCAAAAAGTGGCTTCGTCATCGGTACAAGATTCTATGGAAAGGCACACTCCGTCGTTAGCGACGCTGTCGCCCAATTTGCAATTTTTAAAGAATCCCGGCGACTTGAGGCGCATAGAAAGCGCATCGCCACGACTCTCTATCGAGACGATTTCGCCAGTAGATTGAATAATTCCAGTAAACATACGCGCCAAATATAGAATTTTCGCGCCTTACATTTTTTTTGTTATCTTAGAATTGACGGGATTGGAAAGGTCTATTTATGAAGATTAGCAAGGCATATCTCCTGTTTCCGTTTCTATTCGCCGCCGCATGCAGCAATAGCGAAATGCAAATTATATCCGAGGAAACCTGCCAACAAAGCAGCGATTCGACAGAAGTTGAGCCCCAAGACTCGACAACCAATCCTTTGAAAGAAATCGACGGCATGATCCAGCTCTCCGGCGGAAAGGTGACCGTCGGCTCCAATGACAAGAGTTTCAAAACAAACGAAAGGCCAGCCATGAAGGTCGTATTGGACTACGAATTCTTCCTGGACATCCACGAAGTCACCTGCGGCGATTACGACAAGATTGCGAAAGAAGCGGACCTGAAACGCTTCCCCTGCAAGGGCGACAGCCTGCCCATTACCGACGTGACTTACTTCGACGCCGTCCTTTTCGCGAATGCCAAAAGCAGCCAAGAAAAAAGAGATACAGTCTATACCTACGGCAAGGCAACATTCGACACCGAAGGACACTGTTCGAATTTGGAAGGATTGACATTTCACCCCGAAACCGAGGGGTACAGGCTTCCGACCGAAGCGGAATGGGTTTTCGCAGCGACAAGGGCTTGGAATACGGAGAAAAGCTGGAACAGCGACAACTCCGGCTACACCGCACGTGAAGTTTGCGGTGCGGGAACCGACTCCGCGGGATTCTGCGACATGGCGGGAAACGTTATGGAATGGGTGAACGACTGGCTCGGGCTATTCCGCGACACGACCATCACCAACTACGCCGGTGCGCCCGATGGCGGAGAGAAGGGCGAACGTATTCTAAAAGGCGGCAATTACGCATCCGCCCCAAACGAACTGAATCCCTACAGCCGTGGAGACGTCTATACCGTAACCTCCGCGACTAGGGCCGAATATGTGGGCTTCCGACTGGCGCTGGGCGCTATCCCCGACGCCCTCTGGATGGGAAACGACGGCAAATCCCAGGCAAGCATCGTCTCGCCACTTGCGGGGAGCGAAACCATCAAGAGCCTTACGGGTACATACAACGTAAAATTAGCCTTCCGAAACGACATCTCGGGCAACATCGCCTATATCGATTACCTGAACGGGCCTCAAGCCGTAATTGAAATAGAAGACACGCTGGATGCGTTCCATCCCGACATCTCTCCCGACGGGAACTACGTGGCGTTCTGCACCGGAATGGAAGGCATTTCAAAAAATTCAAAGCTCTATGTGCGCAAGCTGGACAAGGAAGCCTGCGATGCAATCCAACTGAATGTCGAATCAGCCGCTATTCCGCGCTGGCGGGTTCTTGAAAACGGAGACACCGTAATCGTCTATGTGACAAACGCCGGCAACAACAAGGACGAAACCACATTCCTTTCCGCGTCGACTTGGCAAGTGCCATTCACAAACGGAAAGTTCGGGACTCCGCAGAAACTCTTCGACGGGGCCTTCCACGGCGGCATCAGCGAAGACAACACGCTCGCTGTCACAGGTGCAAAATTGCTTCGCGCCCGCGTCGCCAAATCCGGTTCCACGCTCACGCAAAACGCAACAAATACAATTTGGTACGACAGCGCACAGGCCTGCAACGCATCGCTCGCACAGGATGGCAGCAAGCGCACCGCATTCCTCGACTTCGTCGGGAAACCCGGCGTCAAGTTCGTCGGAAGCAGTTACAACACGCACGAGCGCCTCTTTATCGCAGACAGCGCAGGGAAACTCATACAGTCCATCAAGTCTCCCGCAGGCTACGCGTTTGACCATACGGAATGGGCAACGGACGGAGTCAATTCCAACATCGTGGCGACGCTTACCAACGCAAACGGGGCGCACATGAAAATTGCGTTCGTGAACACGAAAGACAGCAACACTACAGAACTTGTCGAAGGCGACGAACTCTGGCATCCCGCCCTCTGGATGGAAAAAAAGGAAATCGAACCGGACACGCTCCCCGTCGACACTGTAGAAACCGAATTTCAACTTGACCCCGACAGCGCGGGTATATATTACAACGCAAGCGGAGCATGCCCCTACGCCATCGAATTCCGTTACAAAATGGAAATTCTCTGGCAATACAAAGACACTGCCAATACGGTAATTCTGGGTTCTTCGCGCGCTTATCACGGGATCAATCCGCTCCTTTTCGACGAGCCCGTATTCGCCATCAATCTAGCGACACCGGCGGCATCCATTTCGGGAAGTTCCATCTTCTTCAAAAATTACATCCTTCCCCACGTAAAGAATCTGAAAACGGTGGTTATCGCATTGGACCTAGACAGAGCTTACAACGAAGGGAAAAACATCAACAACATGTTCTACCGCACATACTCATCGTATCCCGGCTTCGTTTACGACAAGAATCATAATTACTGGGTCGACAACTACCCTCCAAAACTGTTCGAAATGACCTACAAGGCCCCCGGCAAAGATTCCGAAGCGAAGACACTCCGGCCAACACGCGGTTTCAAGCCCATGGACACATTCGGATGGGGCTCACCAAATGTCGCCGAAGATTCCTGCTGGATGGACACCAAGGCCAAAGAATTCCAGGCAAACTTTGATTTACTGAAAGATTTAATCGCTACTTGCAAGGAGCACGATATCACCGTCATCGGGGTAATCATTCCGGTCAGTCCTGAATACAAGAACACAGGAGCGTTCGGCTACCGCGGTCTAAGGCGAAGCGACGCATTTAAAGTCATTGAAGACCTTTCGGACTTAAGCCTAACCTACCCGAATTTCGTCCTGATGGATGAAAACAAGATGGGAGAACACGACTACACCGACGAAGACGCTCTTGACAACGCGCATCTTTCCAAGGTTGGTGCAGCAAAGTTGACCCCCCGCATAGATTCGCTCATCAGAACGTTGAATATTGATTTCGCCCATTAATCGGACGCTTTATTCCCGCTTTCGCCCCCCGTTTTTGCTAAATTTTCACCCGAAAATTTAGCAGGCACGTATTTTGCACACAGGCAGTCCCGTTACGCCCCGAGCAAATCCCGTGCCAAAGAGGAAAAGATGAAAGTTTCTTTGAATTGGCTCAGACGTCACGTTGATCTTCCGGAATCTGCGGAAGAAGTTGCAAAGGCGCTCACCTCCATCGGCCTCGAAGTCGAAGGCATGGAAGAACCGGGCAAGGTCTACGAAAAGCTCGTGGTGGCGAAGGTCCTCACCTGCGAAGCCCACCCGGACAGCGACCACCTGCACATCACCACCGTGAACGACGGCAAGGAAACGCTCCAGGTCGTATGCGGCGCCCCGAACGTAGCCGCAGGCCAGACCGTGGTTCTCGCCCCGATTGGCGCAGAACTCCCGCTCCCCGACGGCGGCACCCTCAAGATGAAGAAGTCCAAGATCCGCGGCGTCGAAAGCTTCGGCATGATTTGCGCCGAAGACGAAATCGGCCTCAGCGACGACCACGCGGGCATCATGGTCCTTGACGACAGCATTCCGGCCGGCACCCCGTTCGTGAGCCTCGGCCTCTATGACGTGTGCTATGAACTGAACGTGACCCCGAACCGCCCGGACGCCCTCAGCCACCGTGGCGTGGCACGCGAACTGGCCGCGAAGTTCAACCGCCCGCTCAAGCCGCTCGCCTATGAACTCAAGGAAGATGCCGAGGCGGCAAGTTCTGCGATTAGCCTCGAAGTTGTCCCGGGCTGCGGCTGCTCCCGCTACGTGGGCCGCGTCATCAAGGACGTGAAGGTCGAAAAGTCCCCGGCTTGGCTCGCGAAACTCCTGCATGCCGTAGGCATGAACAGCATCAACAACGTGGTCGACATTACGAACTTCATCTTGATGGACGTGGGCCAGCCGCTCCACAGCTTCGACATGGACCAGCTCCACGGCAACAAGATCAAGGTGCGCCGCGCCGTGAAGGGCGAAAAGATTGAAACGATTGACCACACCGCTCACGAACTCGTCGAAAACGACCTCGTGATTTGCGACGGCGACCGTCCGGCCTGCGTTGCCGGCGTGATGGGCGGCGTCGAATCCGAAATCGTCGATGCCACCAAGAACGTGTTCCTCGAGAGCGCCTGGTTCAACCCGACGGTGGTCCGCAAGCAGGCCAAGCGCCTTTGCATCTCGACCGATTCCAGCTACCGCTTTGAACGCGAAATCGACTTCGCCACGCAGGACGAATACAGCAAGTACGCCTGCGCTCTCATCCAGGAAGTCGCGGGTGGCCGTATTCTCAAGGGCACCGTCGAATACACCGGCGACGACCACAAGAAAGAAAATAATGTCGTCACGCTCCGCATCGCACAGGCCGAACGCGTTATCGGCATGAAGCTTGAAATGGCCCAGGTGGAAAAGTTCCTCACGGGCATCGCCCTCGAAGTCGTCTCCAAGACGGCGGACTCCATCACGTTCAAGATTCCGAGCTTCCGCCCCGACCTCGAACGCGAAGTTGACCTCATCGAAGAAGTCGCCCGCCTCGTCGGGTTCGACAACATCCCGTACACGCTGCCCTCCTTCAAGATGCAGCCGAACGAGCTCCCGCCGATTGAAGTTCTGAACCGCAAGATCCGCAAGACGCTCTCTGCGATGGGCCTGCATGAATGCCTGAGCCTGCGCTTCACGAGCAAGGCCCGCACCGAGGTCCTCTTTGGCCCCGAAAGCGACGACCGCCGCTCCAAGCCCGCACTGCTCCTGAACCCGCTTTCCGAAGAACTCGGCGCAGTCCCGACGAGCCTCCTCCCCAACCTTCTCAAGAGCGTTGCCGAGAACGAGAAGAACCGTCCCGGTTCTGTGCGCCTGTTCGAAGTGGCCAAGGGCCAGTTCAAGCGCGACCGCAAGGACGTGCGCGACCCGGGCTTCGACGAATCGAACCTCGTCGCCCTCACGATTGCAGGCAACTTCGACGTGAACCCGCTCAACGACAAGCCCGCCCAGATTGACTTTGCCGCGTTCAAGGGATTCGTGCAGAGCTTCCTCAAGCGCGTGGGCCTCGTGGTTGAATTCCGCGTGCCCGCCAAGGCAGAAATCTTCCTGCACCCGGGCAAGCAGACCGAAATCCTCGCCGACGGCGTGGTGCTCGGCACCATGGGCGAACTCCACCCCTCCGTGATGGCCGCGAACGACATCAGCTACACCACCTACGTGATGGAACTCGACATGGACAAGATGGAACACGCCACCCACAAGAAGATCGTGTTCGAAGCCTTCAGCCGCCAGGTGCCGTCTAGCCGCGACATCTCGCTCGAAGTCGCGAAGTCCATGACCCACGAAGACATCGTCGCCCGCATCAAGGGACTCAACCCGAAGAACCTCGCGAAGATCACCCTCAAGAGTATCTACGAAGGCGACAAGATCGAAGCCGGCAAGAAGAACATGGTCTACAGCCTCACCTACCAGGCAATGGACCGCACGCTTACCGACGACGAAGTCAACAAGGCACACAACAAGCTGCGTGACAAGCTCGTCGCGAACGGCGACATCGCGCTTCGCTAAGCCGAGCCTATATAAAGATTAAAACCGCTGAGGCATCCTCGGCGGTTTCTTCTTTTAGTCCTTCACGCAACGGATAGGAATGGCAAATTTGTACTTTTCGTTGACTCCCAAGAACGTATTCCCAGTAGAAGCCTTTCCATCGTACATGATGAACATCCAGGCATATTCTTCGGCATAGTCAAGCGACCAGAAATACCCCTCCTGGCCCGCTTTCTTGAATTCATCCGTATCGAAAAGGTAATAGCCGCCCGGCAGCAGGGAAAAGCCGTATGTATCGAGACCATACACCCAAAGGTAAGCGCTCCTGAGCGTACTGGCTCCATAAGGCCACTCGTCATCCTCCCCTAAGACAGCCACTTGAGGCGTTCCCGTTGCCGCCACATCTTCAAGGATATGTATTTCCGAAGACGACGGCAAATGCCAACCGTCCATGCAAAGCCCCTGGATATGGGTCAAGTCACGGCAGTCAGTCCCGTTGCCGCATTCCCGCGGATTTTCGGGATCGTTCGCCAGGGCGACCGAGTCGATGGCCGCGCCCCACGTATAGAGCCTACCATATTTTATACAGCTGTCCGGTTCATTGTCGTAGCACCAGTTCTTCCCGAGCAGGCTCGGAGTCAAATCGCTATCCGCATAGCCCAGGTTTTCCGCCATCCAGACAAGGGAATCGATGGCTATCGTCTTATACACCTGCCCGTCGCGTTCGTCCACGACCTCGCCATAAGAAAGTTCAGGGTTCAGGTAGCGCCACGAGAACTTTCCGTCGAGGCGCCCGTTACCCATTTCGTTGAGGGAAAGTCCCAGGGCATCCGCACAACGGCTCTTCAGCTCCGTAGCCGTACTGTCCATAAACTCTTCCGCCGTTTTATTCGGCATGATTTCCTGGGTACAGATCAAGTGGAGTTCATTGCACGCAAGCCCGAGCTGATCCTCGACCGACCCCTTTGCATTTTCACAGCGTTCCACGAAGGAAAGGGAATCCGCCTTGCATCCGGCTGCCGGATTGTCCATATCATAGGTCTTGTCAAGACGGTCTACGACAATAGCCATCATGGAATCGCGCCGCAAAAGCTGCGTAAAGAGTTCCCTGGCAGAATCAAGGTCCACCACAAGCCGGACGCCGTTTTCATCTTCATAGACATTCACAGTGCAGACGGCAGAGTCGGCCCCCATATCGGTATAGTTAAAGTATGGCTTCGGAGCTCTCAAGAAAACGACATTGTACCACGAAACGGACGAATCCCCTTCGAGCACGACCTTTTCCGAATCGGCGGATTGTTCCGGCTCCCAGGTTTTCAGGAGTTTGAGATAAGCGACGGTATCCTTGATAATCTGGGCATTCTCTTCTTCGGTCGTGCCATGCGCAAGAAACTTGTCGTTTTCGGAACAGGCCAAGACAATGGACAAAAGGAGCAAAAACGGGGAAAGCCACAGGAGAAATACAGGAACGAACTTGCGCATATATGGACAAATATAAAAAGGTTGCCTACTGCACAAATTAGCACTCTTTGACAAAAATTTTTGCTATATTGGTGGCAAAGGGCGGACCGGAGCCGCGAGTTCGGGCTTCTTCCGCAAAAAATCTCGCGAAGATCACCCTCAAGAGCATCTACGAAGGCGACAAGATCGAAGCCGGCAAGAAGAACATGGTCTACAGCCTCACCTACCAGGCCATGGACCGCACGCTTACCGACGACGAAGTCAACAAGGCCCACAACAAGCTGCGTGACAAGCTCGTCGCCAACGGCGACATCGCCCTGCGATAATAGCGCGAGTTATGCAACATTTAAAAAGTCCTGGGTTAAACCCAGGACTTTTTTGCTTAGTATTTTATCCTTTCCAAGGGGACTTCCTTTCCATCCTCATATTTCTGCTTAGTCCGAATTCGTCCTTTTTCATCGTAGTACTTTTTTACGCCATGTGATTTTCCATTCCTATAGGGTTCCTCGTACGTTTTCCGACCCGATTCATCATATTCTATTTCGTTTCCATGACGCACCCCGTCTTTATAATTCGTCACCTTAAATTTCTTCCCTGTTGGGTAATACCAAATATCTACCCCATTACGTTTACCATTCTTAAACTGAATTTTATTCGCAAGTTTTCCGTTTGAATGATACGCTTTCAAGACCTGTACATAAGCGGGAACGACAATATCTCTATCACGAATATTCAAATCGGTAACATAAATTCCCTTTTTAGCATTTTCAGGCTTCAAATCGTCTGAAGTAATTTCATAGATGGAATCAACAGGACAACCGTTATCCATGATAAACTTTTTCAGTGCGCTTATATTTTGCGACAAGACTGAATTACTCCGCACCACAGATTCATACATTCCCATACTATAATCGTCGAAATAAACAATAGAATCAGGTTTTCCGCACCAGTTAAGGGCCCAACCAGAATCCATCAAATCCTTATGACGGGACTCCAGAAAAAATCCACCAGGATCGCACCCGCACAACCCTGCCAGTTCTAACTTTTGAAACTCATTATTGATTTTTCTCGCATATAGGGAATCATCAATGGAAGCAAACAATTCCTCCATCTGCGGATTATTTCTCAAATCGAGGACATTGAGGAAAATGGCACAGCCGCCTTCGCACGCAGAGCGGCCATCGCAAGAGTACGAAAGTGAAAATGCACCCAACAAAAAAGCAAACAACTTTACAAATGTCCGATAATTCATATTTGCCTTAAATATAAACCATCCCAGAACAGATTGCAAGAGTTGTTCGCTTCTTGCGCCGCAATTCAAAAAGGCTATTCAAGCGTGGCGTGCGCCGCGATGGTGTAAATCGCAGTCACGTCCTTCGCCTTGAGCGGTACAAAGCCCCAGCCGTCGCCCGGATTGAGCTTTTCGACCAGCTTCGGGATATCCTCTTCCTTCGCGCCGAGTTCGGCGAAGTTGATGGGCATGCCGATGGAATGCAAGAAGCGGCGGAACGCACGGATGCCTTCCAAAGCAGTCGCCCTCGGGTTCTCGAAATTCATCTCGCAGCCGAACACGCGCGTCGCCATCTGGGCAAAACGCATCACGTTGTGGTCCACCACGTATTCCATCCAGGCGGGCATGATGACCGCGAGGCCCGCGCCATGGGCGCAGTCGTAGAGTCCCGAAAGTTCGTGTTCGATGGCGTGGCTGTTCCAGTCCTGACTGCGCCCGCAGCCCACAAGTCCATTGTGGGCTACCGTCCCCGCCCACATGATGTTCGCACGGGCCTGGTAGTTGGCGGGGTCGGCCATGGCGCGCGGCCCTTCCTTGAGCATCGTGATGAGCAGCGCCTCACAAAGGCGGTCCGTCGTCTCAACCTCAAGCGTATTCGTGAAGTAGCGTTCAAAAACGTGCGCCATGATGTCGGTGATGCCGCAGGCCGTCTGGTAAGGCGGCAAAGTGCACTGCAACGCCGGGTTCTGCACCGCAAACTTCGGGCGAATCACATCGGCACCGATATCGCGCTTGAGCATTCCCTCTTCCTTGGTCACCACGGAATCTCCACTGCCTTCGGAACCCGCGGCGGCAATCGTCTGCACCACGCCAATCGGGAGCGCCTTCGTCACCGGCAATTTTTTTGCATAAAAATCCCAGAAGTCGCCATCATAGAGCGCACCCACGGCGATACCCTTACTGCTATCGATCGTGGAGCCGCCACCGACGGCAAGGACGAAATCTACCCCGTTCGCACGCACCATCTCGATGCCCTTGTAGATGAGCGTATCGCGCGGGTTCGGCTTCACGCCGCCAAGTTCCACATAAGCAATGCCCGCAGCGTCGAGCGAAGCCTTCACGCGGTCAATCAAGCCGGAACGTACTGCAGAGCCACCACCGTAGTGGATGAGCACCTTCTTGCCGCCATACTTTTTGACGAGTTCACCGCATTCGCTTTCGCGACCCATGCCGAACACGAATTCCGTGGGGCTGTAGAAATTGAAATTGTCCATATTCCATCCTTTGGTTTTATCTAAAAATACAAGAATTCAGCCGAAAATGCGAACAAATTCGGCTTTTTTCTGTGTACAGGGGGAAACAGGTCTAATTACCCAACAAGAACTTCTTTAAAAATGGAACGACGCGCCAATATATGGCACAATGCTGATTCCCGAGAAAAATCGACTGTTATTTGGAAATTGCAAAGCCCGATAAGGCTCTTCATAATCATTTTCTTTATATTCGGCAAATCCAACTCCAAGAATATTTTTCATGAAATCAGCACCAATCGTGATCCCAAACCTTTTTGTTATACGGTAATCAAAAATGACATCCCCTCCAACAAGGATTCTAATAAATAAAGCCGACATACTAACATCGAATTCGGGGTCATCAATCCACGGGACGTAGTAAAAGAATTTTATGTCGTTAGCTACAATAAAATGCATCGCGAAAGTAAAATCATTTGCCACAGGAGAGAGCCCCCATCCAGCTTTTGCATTAAAACCATATCTAAAGTCATGCCGGAAGCCATTTAAACGCAAATCAAGAAAATCTATACCCGTACCAAATACAGAAGAATATCCTCCCTGACGCACCGAATAACGGGCCCAATTAAGCTGCATGCCCACCCTATGTTCATAAAGGGGCGCCCACAGAAAATCTTTTTCCATGGCATAAAAACCATCATATTTACTGTTGTATTCATACCAATCCCACTTATTCCAGTCTATCGGGAAGGCGATATTTAATGTATGGAAAACGGTAGCCTTATTCTGCGCAAACGAAGTCAACGCACAAAAGAGTACCAGAAGAAGAACGAGTTTTATTCGCATAGACGCCCCCCCCCCGGGAGCTAATTTACCTAAAATTTTTTTCGTCAAAATTTAGAAATTTTCAGTCAAGACCTTGCCAGTATTGCAACATTCTATGCCACGATATCCATCAGGTCGTAGTACATGAGGCGCGTATGCGGATCGTTGTCTTCGGCGTTCATAAATCGGAAACCATTCTTCTCATAAAACGGCACTGCATTCAAGTATGCGTCCACCATCAAGAAGCGATAACCCGTCTTGTTATTGATAACGAACATAGACTTAATGAAGTTCAAAATAGCCGTTCCAATCCGCAACCCCTTTGCAGTTTCATCAACTCCCAAACGACAGAACTTTACCGCAGGATAACTTTTCAAACGTTTTTCGTTCGGAAACCCTCGTTTCTTGCGGAATCGATTGAATTCCGTCCTGTCCTTAAAATCACTTATAGCAACCTTGTCGTTCGCAAGGCTGCAATAGGCAAGAACACGACTGGTATTGCTATCAACAAAAGCATAACTAACAGACAGCAAATGTTTTTGAAAAGCCGCTGCATGATGAAGAATGAAATCATCCAAATCTTCATCACCACAACAGAAATTCTCAATTGAATACGACGGCTTTAAACGAATGAAACTTAACTTTTCCCTATCTACAAAACATACTGCCGCTGCAACTCCGCGAACAGACCAGTTCCCCGAAGTGGCCTCAATCTCGTAAAAACGGCGATCATGTTCCATCGCAGAAAGGTTCTGTATGGAGAAGCCTAGCATTTGCGCGCGGCCGACTCCTCGTCCTTAACATTGCGCTTCTTCTCAATTTTTGAATTGACGCAAAGACGATTGGCATTCTTCCCTGAATGTTCGTGTTCGAAGATTTCCTTCTGCATTTCGATTTCGCGGGCCAGTTCCTTTTTTGAAGGCAAATACGTCAAATATTTGGCGGCATACATACGCTTGTTCGTTGCAAGGGTCGAAAATTTTGCTACATCGGCATTTGTTTCCGAACAGAGAATCACGCCGATAGTCGGATTGTCCCCCGTATTCCTTTTATAGGTGTCATAAATCCTGAGATACATATCCATTTGGCCAACGTCTTCATACGAAATCTTGGTCGTCTTCAAGTCAATCAGAACAAAGCACTTTAAAATGTAGTTGTAGAAAATCAAATCGATATAGTAATCGTCTTCGTCAGTATGGATATGCTGCTGGCGACCGATAAAAGCGTAGCCCTTTCCCATTTCCATCAAGAATTTCTGCAAATGGTTCAAAATCGTACTTTCCAGAGTCGATTCAGTCAATGCGGCGTCCTGATTGAGTCCCAAAAATTCGACAATTAATGGGTTCTTGATGAATTCAGAACTTTCCTTTTGGAAATCGGCCGTCAAAGCCTTCATCTCCTTGACTACTGGAGCTCTTTTCGCTTTCGGAGTTTGCATTAGGCGATAATAGTATTGCGAGGAGATGTTGCGCTTTAGGGTACGATAGTCCCACTGTTCTGCCGCCGCCTCTTGCATGTACCATTGGCGAGCATCAAGGTCAGGTACACGCATCAAGCTTTCGTAATGGCTCCAGGATAATTGGACAGGCATCGCCTGCCTTTTTTCCTTCTCTTTAAAAAGGGCAGGCATTGCCTGCCCTTTTTCGGCAAGTTCGTTTTCAAACTCCGCAGGAAAAACTGGCAGTACCTGCAAATCGCGAAAGGCAAGATAAAATTTCCTATAACCTTTTAGCGATGCTATAGAATATCCTTTCCCAAATTCAACAGTCAGAGCATCAGACACCTGCTGAATAATATGTTTCCCGTAATCCGCCCTAGCCTTCCCTTGCTGTTCCTGTTCCACGATTCGCCAACCCAGCAACCAATTACATGCCACTTGCATCAAGTTTGCTGCTCGGAAACTCATTTTTCGCGCTGTCGAGACGATCGATCGCAAATCAGCTATATACTTATCGTCACCAGTCTTTCTTTTTTTTTCTTCTTTAGACTTCATTTCAGCCTCCATTTGGCCGCAATTTGCGACCGGTTGATGTTAGAGGCGTCCCCTTTATCCCGAAATCTCAGAAATAAAAAAGACGCATTTTTCCATTAAAAACAGAAAAACACGTCGGGCATTAATGTACCTATTATTCGAAAACTTGGCTAGGGGCGCAAGAAAATTTTACATAATTAGGAGTGAATCAACTGCGCGAGTTCATCCTGCGCAGCACTATTGCTTGCGTAGTTCCGCATGACGAATTTCATGTCGAGAAGGACGCAACGGATTTTGTGGTAAGGCTTTTGGCAATCTTTCCAGTCACCATAGATATAGCCGAAATTTTTCAGGCAATATGAAGTAATCGCAGAAGTTGGTCGTAGTGCTTTTTTAAGTTTTCCTCACTTCATCAATTATTTTTTTCAATTGATCCGGCTCAAAAGGCGGATTTTGACGATGTAACATTGCATGACAATTGGGGCATACAGGAATCAAATCCTTGATTGGATTTATCTTGTAATCTTTCCCAATTTTTGAAACAGGAACTATATGGTGAACATGTATAAAATCCTGGCCGATAGAACCGTATTTAGATCTAAAGTCAAGTCCACATATCCTACACTGATACCCATAATAGGATAAACATAATTCTCTATTTATAGGATTTCTTTCATATCTAGTTGCTCTGACCTCAAAAGGACTACCTTCTACGAAGCCTTCTATTTCCGGTTCTTTTTCAGAAATTGTTAATAAGGAAAAGATTAGGCAATACGCTTGCTTGGTCCATTCACAAATTACTTGATATTCGTCGTACAACGACTCGCTTTCGATAATGGGAATTTTTGTAATTCGACAAGAAAAAGTCCTCCAATTATAAGACCATAGCGATGGATTGATTTCCTGAACATTATTTCCATTTACTGAGAAAACGAGCTTAACTCCAGTGCGTTTCGTTATTGTCTTAGTATAATCAAGGAATCTTTCTATTTTCTCCGTTGAAGCAGAATTCATTTCATGAACAAGCGCACCTGCATGGAGTTGTGGCTTTATTTCAATAACTATACGTATCGAATTTGAAATATATGTGACTACATCAAAGAAAAGAAAACCATCATTTTGCGGACATGAAATAAAAATTTCCGTCCCATCACGGTTTTCGGTCCGGACATCAAAAGGCATTGAAAATGTAATCTCTAAGAACTCTTTTAGAGAATCCGGTGACAAAGTCATTTTTCATCCTCGTCAATTTCGGGATCCGGCAAATCAGCAACCAATTTCTTTAATATTCGTGATACGGTGAATCGCATATCTTCATAATTTTCAATACTTGCTTCATTACAGGTTGAATTTTCTGCTTCCGCCAAAGACCACAACAAATCATCAAGACCCTCGACAACAACACTCTTAGCCAAAATAGGTCCATATATTTTTTTATAGAACGGATGGCTTTGGTTAATATTTACAGCATGCTTTCCATTTACCAAAGCAGGCTCCCAAAGAGCTCCACCATCAATGTCATCAACAGGAACGACTCTATTTTGCTTTGGATCAACTTCATTTACAATAGTTATCGTTTTTGTAAATTCGCCTCTGTTGTTTTTTACAAGAGCTTCGTTTTCATTTCCTGTTGGCGTAATGTTAGAGGATTCAACAGAACTCCCCTTTGCATCAATATTACTGTTTGCTGGAGCATGGGCGTCTTTTCCCGATGTCGAAATCTTTTTCGTTTCTCCGTCACGATATCTCTTTTGCGCCTCTCTTCGTGGTGCAGCCAAGAATTCCATCAAGAAATTTTCAATTTCCGAAATCAAAAGAATTCTCGACTTCTTTATATCCACATTCAAGAATTCATCTAATTCATGGGTGAACGAAAAATCGACTCGTAATAGAGAATAGTGAGGTTCCTTTGTAAAGAAACCCAGCCAATCACCATAATGTATTAAACGATTTTCTCGATAAACGTAAAATCCCTGATAATCATTATTGCCGCGAGCCCTATCGCTTGCTTCCTTAGAGCTGAATTCTGACTTTCTAGGAATAATGTGAGCAGCAATTTTGAACGATCCGGCTTTACGACCATCAACTTCTATTGGTACATTTTGCGTTTGGACGTTTTCTGATTTTTCTTCTTGTGTGCAGAATGGATCCCAAGGTTCCAGTTTCTCATCGTTAACATAGATTTCAACATCAGATGCTCTTGAGTCCTTTTCATCAAGGAAACGCTGAAACACCATTGATAAATGGAACTTTAGATCGGTAATTTTCTTTTGGAGCGCTCTTTTGGCAGTACTATCACTTTTATATTCTTTTAAAAGACGGTCTACCTTATCCCAAACAACAAGTGTTCCATGGCCATCAATCGCAACACTATCAAAAAATTCGATTTCATCGGAATCAACCTCAAGTATCTTTAAAGCCCAGGAATTCTTTTCACAAATATGGTCTAAATCCCACTGAACCTTTTGAAGTTTATCTTCTTTAGTTTTTTTTGATATCACAGAAAGTTGACGACAAAATGCTGTTGACGCTGTTTTTAAGCCTAGGCCAAACTTACCCAAGCTACTTTTATTTTCTCGTTCTTTGGACCCATATTTCATTGCATTTTTTAAACCATCTAGATCCATACCGATACCATTGTCAGCAACACATATACTTACATGTAAACTTGGATCTACATCTACACGAACAAACACTTGGGTTGCATTCGCTGCAATGGAGTTATCCACAATGTCCGCTATTGCAGTATTGAAATTGTAGCCTGTATCACGTAGGCCATTAACGATTCGGTCTGGGTCCGGAAGAAGTTCAAAGTCTGGCATATAAGTACTCCTTTTTTAGATGGGTAATTTGGTTAAGATTTCAGAAATCAACTTTTTGTTATGACTTGTATTACTTTCTGTTACAGTAACATCAGCAATGTCCTTTTTCTCATCCAATTTATTTTGAATGATTTCCTCTATCGTGTCCTGATAGTACAATCGATAAACAAAAACATTTTTCTTTTGTCCGTTTCTATACGAGCGCGCGGTGGCTTGCGCTTCCAAAGAAGGATTCCACTCTAAGTTATAGTGTATAACATGGTTGGCGCCGGTTATATTCAGCCCAACTCCAGCGGCTCTTGGATTAAGCAAGAGAATCTCCGATTTGTCAGATGCATTAAATGCATCTACAATTTTTTGGCGTTCTTCTATTGGAGTGCTTCCGTTAATTTCAGAGGCTTGGATTTCCCATCTATTAATAAAATCAGCTTTCATAAGTTCAAACATTTTGACATACGAGGTGAAAATCAGAGCTTTTTCACCACAATCAATTATATTCTGCATAATTTCACATAGACGTTGATACTTCACCGATGTTTTACAAGGATCTTTTTCATTTTTTTCTGGAGATACAATAAAAGGATGGGTACAGAACATTCTTAGATTTGTAAACATTCCTATGGAGATGTCTTCAGAATTACTCTGTTTTATCTCGTTAATGTAAGAAACGTATCTTTCGCTTTCTTCCCTAGACATTCGGATAGGTTGATTTATTACAACCTTTGCAGGCAAGTCATTGGAAACATTCGCCACGACTCTTCTTATCATCAATGTTGAAAGGAATGACGCTATTTGTTTTCCTCCGCTCACATCATCTGAATACTGCTCGGACAATTCCTTGGCATTATTAAAAACATTCGGTTGAATGAATTCTAATAAAGAAAGAATATCGCTTATATGATTTTCAAAAGGAGTTCCCGTTACAGCGATACTTTGATTACGCCGAATGGCCTTGCATTTTTCCGCTCGCTCACTATCAAAATTTTTTATGTTTTGAGCTTCGTCAAGAATGACTATATTCCAGCAAATCATATTCATAAAGTGAATATCATTGCACAAGGTTGAGTAAGATGTAATTACTACATCGTAATCCATAAATGTTTTGTAATAACCGGTTCTATCACTACCATGATGAATCAGAGTCTTTAATGTCGGCGAAAATTTTCTACACTCGTTCACCCAATTGTCTAATAAGGAAATGGGCGCTATAACTAAGGCAGGTCCTCTATCGAATCGCCTTTCCAATGTCAATATTGCAATTATTTGTAGTGTTTTTCCAAGTCCCATTTCATCGCCAAGAATGCAACCATGCGTTTGCTCAAGCATAAAAGCCATCCATTCAAAACCAGTTTTTTGATAGGGATATAAGGTTGCATTTAATCCTAGCCCGTTCAACAGAGAACCATCATTAGGAGTTTTTAATAACGAATAGGAATCAACATTGTCCTCAAAAAGAGGCCTTTCGAAATTAAACTTCTTTAGTTTTAAATATTGGGAAAGAGAAATGGTTCCTGAAGATGTAACACCAACTTCATTAAACACCTCCTGAAATTCATCAACATTGGATATAAAAAACCAGCGATTTTCTACAACAATAGAATCAATGATTTTTCCTTGACAGAAAATCACCGACCAACGATTTCCATTTTTTTCCACATATGGGGAAAGTGTCAAGTCGTTATTGTGACAGGCTAATTCTACTTTAAGAGTGCAATTAAATCTTGAAAACTTTAAATCTGGAATATCTAATTCAGGTGAACCACATTCATAATTATTTATATGAATTTTTCCGCAAGATTCTCTAGCCGAAACAATATTTGATGCCGATGGAAAATATATGCCATCCGCCATACTAATCGCAAGATGATTGTCTTTTAAGATCCAACGGCAAGCCATGCTTATTTCCTTGATTGAAATCTTTGGAGACTCGCAATACTTATATTTATAGGCGATGCGTCATACTGAAATTCAACATTTTCTTTTAAGGTTATTTTTTTAGGGACAATTTCTTCTATCAACTCGTTTACTTCCAACACAGTTGCTTTCTTTTTGAAATCTGCCGCAATGCTGCTTATATCAGAAGCTGTTCTTCTGAGAAGATAATTTGAAGCATAAGCATTCACAATTTCGGCCACATAGCCATGAGATTCATGGACGAGATTCAATTTGTTCAAAACAGGGGATACGTAAAAATCATTTCTATCAATTGTTTTTCCGCCATCCCACCAAGAGTAATCGCTTAAAAATTTCCACAAATATTCAGCCGTTTTCTCATAATCGTCACAATCAGGAAACTGCCTTTCTAAAATTCTAATAGCACAACGTTCGAAGCGTTCTTTTTCGCTATTACAACCTCTACAGTTTTTTATATAATCTTTTACATTGGTACTTAAACTTGAGCATATATCCACTGCATATTCTTTGTACGTAAAAAGCTCTGTACAAAAATCCACCACATAAGAAGCAATGACAAACCATTGATTGGGCAAGAAGATGTACTGATTCTGTTTTGTTGTAATTATGGATGATTTTGACAGATACTCAATCTTGCAACCTTTTTCTGCCAAATATCGACGATAGTTATCCTGAAAATCATTTTTTAGCGAAATCTCTTGCCATAGGAACTCGTTTTGATACCGGAATTCCGCACTCTTCATGACAACGTTGAGATTTTTTAATATATGAGTTTGCGACATATACTCACCCTTCCAAAAGTTGTCTTTTAATTTCCTTCGCCAGCGTCCTAATCACAGGAACAGCGACACTATTGCCAAATTGATGGTAAGCCTCTTTATCCGATACAACAATTCTCATCGTCGGCAGCCTATTCTTGTTGTTCTGATTCTCTGCCGCTTCAGCATACTTCCAACCATTGCCAACAATCTTATAGCCCTGCAACCGACCAGCCTCAACAGGCGTTAGTTTTCGAGGATTCTTCCTCTTCTGGGTTTGATCAATTAAGATTTCGCTGCCGTCTTTCCAATAACGTGCCGAAATGGTACTGCAATAAGTTGCATCTTCCTTGAACAACGAATAGCCAAAGCCTTTTCCATTTGCACGATTTCGTTCTTTTCGGAGCTGATGACCAATCCACATTCTATCACTGATAGTCATCTTCTCGGGTAGCGTTTCATCTGGTTCAAGGATATCTCCCACCTTTGTCGCGACAGCCTTATCTAATTCCTTTACGTCAAAAATTGATCTTAAATTTTTGTCTAAGCCCAGCGGAAATTTAAAGTCCTCTGCCGCGCACTGTTCTTTATCCCAACAAACAAAGAACAGTCTTTCTCTATTTTGCGGCACACCAAAATACTTGGCATTCAAAACCATTGTACGAACTTCATATTCTAAATCTTCTTGCAAAACGCGCAATAATGTTTCAAGAGTTTTTCCATGGTCGTGATTTTTTAAGCCTTTAACATTTTCAAGGAAGAGAACCTTCGGTTTTTTCCCAATCTTTATTTTATGATTGACGATTGCGGCGATATTAAAAAAGAGGGTTCCACGGGTATCTTCAAAACCCTTGCGTTTACCGGCAATTGAAAAAGCTTGACAAGGGAAGCCTCCACAAAGCACATCGAAATCAGGGACCTTATCCAGTTCAACATCGTTTATATCGGCATTAAAAAACTTGTAATTACCTTCTTCGTCTTTTTCAAAAAGAGATGGTTCGATAGCCTTGTAGTTTTCTTCATAAGTTATACGAGCGTTCTTATCCCATTCACTTGCAAAAACACATTTTCCACCAACGGAATGCATTGCCGTGTGGAACCCACCGATACCAGCAAACAAATCAATAAATCTAAACTTCGGCTTGCTATCGTTCTTGACAACCTTTTTACTCGGCACTTTTCGCTCCGTGTTGAAAGTGAACGAGTTCACTCTCGCGGGAGCGGTTCTGGCCGATTCGTTTGGCCGAAGTACGGGCAAAAAGAAACGGCGGGGAGCCGACTCACTCCTCGCCTAAAAGCGCGACATTTTCAAAAGAATACAATACACCCGCAAAACCCGAGCGGATACAGTACGCCCAGGGTACACTACGCCCATGCAGCCCACGGGCGACGGCGAGTTATTGTCTTATTCTCGTTGCAGAAAGTGTCGAAGTTTCAGATAGAGGACAAGAGCAAAACTCAGCGAGTTCACCCCTGTCCTGCATTTATCCAGTCTTTTTCGGAAATAAAAAAGGCGTGGAGTTGAATGCATTTACCTATCTGAGGCCTTCGACTGCCCGCAACGAATAAACACAAACAACTCACGCCCCAAAAGGCCGCTTGCGTACAGGCAGACTGCTATAAAAACAATAAACCATGTAGCAAAACGATGCGGCAGGCACATGCCGGTCGCAGACGTGAGCGTTCGTCTTGTTCTCGTCGCAGAAATTGTCGAAGTTTCAGATAGAGAACAAGAGAAAACCCTATTTTCACCTTGAAATATAGATTATTGGAGTGGCAAAAGATGACAGCCGACCATTTTGTGGCTAAAATTTGCCTAATAACGCGAAAAACCGGCCCCAAAGGAGCATGCAACAAGTTGGCCCAGCCCAACCAAAGCCATTATCGTTGTCATTTTATCAAAACGAAATCGATTTTAGCCCTATAAAAAGCGAATTTTTCAATTTACTTTATAGCAAGTAAAGTTCGTATGGGAGGCTTTATGATTTTTTCAATGAAGGGATTCGCTCATTTCGCGGGTTCCGTCGCATTTTTGGGCACCCTTGCCAGTGCAGCGACGATAAACGTTGACATGGGCAAGGAATATCAACGCATCAGCGGCTTTGGTGCCGCATCGGCATGGGCGGGGTCCATCACCGACAAGAATGCCGCTTTCCTCTGGGACTCCACCAGCGGCGCCGGGCTTACGCTGCACCGCATCCGCATCGCCCCGGACGGCTCCACCTCCGAAACAAGCATCGCAAAAAAGGCGAGCGAATACGGCGTCAAAGTCTGGGCGGCCCCATGGATATCCAAATACACCGTAAATTACGACGGCGACAAAAAGCACCTGGATTTCAATCACGCACAAGACTGGGCCAACACCATCCTGAAGTTTACGCAGGACATGCGGAAGGCCGGAGTTAACTTATACGCAATTTCGTCGCAGAACGAGCCCGACGGCACCGGCGACAACCACTATGAACCCGATGAATTGGCGCGCTGGGTCGGCGACTACCTTGGCCCCACCCTCGATACCACAGGCATCAAGATCATCGGTACCGAAGCCATCAACTGGTACGGATTCCCCAATTACAAAAAGGCATTCTTCAACTACCCCGCCGCCCTGAAATACACCGACATTTTCGGAACACACGAATATGGCGGAGACCCGGCGGCTTATCCTGAAATTCACGAAGCCGGCAAGGAATTCTGGGAAACCGAAGTCTACGATCTCGGAAGCAACAACGAAGATGTGGGCATGGGAAGCGCGCTCCGCGTTGCAAACGTGATTCACGACGCCCTAACCATTGCAAACATGAACGCCTGGCATTTCTGGTGGATTTATTCCTGCAGCGAGCCCAGCTGCGGCAACGGAGCCCTTTGGCCGCAAGGGCAAGGAAACCCCGACAACGTGGAACCCACCAAGCGACTCTGGGTCATGGGGAACTTCAGCCGCTTCGCACGTCCCGGCTCCTGGAGAATCGACGCCACAAAGAATCCCGAAACAAACGTAAAGGCCACCGCCTACCGCGATTCGCTCAAGACGAAAATCGCGGTCGTCATCCTCAATTCCAAGAACGAGGAATTCAAGGCGGACTTTGACTTCGGAAGCACGAAAATCGGGAGCTTCAAGCCCTACGTCACTGACGGCAACAACAACCTCAAGGAAGGTGACGAAGTCCAGGTCGACGGAACAAAATGCAGTTACAGCATCCCGGCCCGCAGCGCAACGACAGTCGAATTCATTCTGTGGCAGGAGCCGAAGGTGGAACCGCCCGCAGATTCCACAGACGCAATCGCCTTCGGGCTTTCTGCACCCCAAAACCTTCAAAGCACATATAAGGTATTTAGCCCGCTCGGAGCGTTTGTCGGCGAATTCCAGGCCGAACATATCGGTGAACTCCGCAACGCCATGACAAACGCAGGCCTAGGCCGCGGCGTGTACATGGTCAAACGCGGCAACGCCAAAACGCAACATGTGGTTTTGAGATAAAAAAACTACCAAAAATGGATGCCTAAGCCCACAAAGAACCAATTGCTCCATAGCGCCTCTTCTGGCGCATCATCCCCACTTTCAGCATCCGTTTTTGCAGGGCTGTATATTCCCATATACCGGAACTTAAGAGAAAGGTATGTCGCCCCTTGGAATTCACCTCCTGGGGTTTTTGACATCCAGAAGCGGAAATCCGCTTGCAAGCCGGCCGTGTAGAATTCGATTCCGCCGATAAAAGGCTGAAATTTAAGCCTTTTGTTCTCGTACACATCAAAGCCGACTGTAACAAAGAAATCGTCAAAGTCGGTGCGAGATATTTTACCGCCCATGTCTGGTGTATAGACGGATTCTCCGAGTATATAAGACGGAGTGATTATAAGCCGAGAAAACTGTATAGGCACGCCCATTACAAACGAATTTCCGATAAAAACTTCGAATCCCAAGCCACCGGTATAAAGTTTGTCCATATAATAATGCCTAAACCGCTTGTAACGCTCTTGATCAGATTCGACGTTCTTGATTTCCTTGCCCAACCAGGCGGAATACTCCGACTCCGGATAGTTTTTACAAAACGCCCGCATTTTTTCTAGCATCGATTTGGCGGCAACCGTATCCATTTCTTGATGGAAATCAGTCCTGTTCTCTACTCGCATTGCAACAATATCTGGTATGCTATCGGTGCTTAGAGATCTTTTATACGGGCCTCCGAGATACATCCAGAATTCCTTATCTAAAAAATGATAATAAGGATGCAAATCCACAAGGATAGAAGCAAGATCCCTGTATTCCTGCTTCATGTTCGCTTGCGCCGCCTCGGTCAAATATCTTTTCAACTTTACAAGACGTTCTCTACGGTCACGGTCCCCGGGACGGTCGTTGTATTGGGCAGCAAACCGGGTTTCGTTCCTGAGGTATTGAAACAGGGAATCATAGGCAAAGGAGAATTGGACTTTTTGCCCCGCCTTCATAAGGATGTTTGCAAACTGCGGGACGGCCAGGTCATAACGCCCCCGAATCAGGTTTACCTGAAGGATTTCCAGGCTGTCTATCGCCGATTCCGGAATCTTTTCATAGGACAATACAAGAAGGGCGCTATCGACCATGGTCGTGTTGCCCGTCTTTAAGGCATACAACAAGTCCTTGCGCGTTTTCAATTCGCTCTGCATTTCGGCAGGGTTGACCAAATTCTGGGCAAGAGCAAAAGTCCAAACACAGAGAACGGTAAAAAGAATATTCCTTATTTGAATACAGAACATTATGTTCCTAGCGCTCCGTACGGCTTATTTTTTAGGGAATTCCTCGAAGGCCTTGCTGTTCGCGTAGAGGTCGTTGCCCTTCCAGTCAAAGAGCGCGGGGCCCCAGGCGCCGCTGAGCGTCGGTTCCCAGAAGAACGAGCCTATCCAGCGGTCAAGCCCCTTCACCATCTCGTTCGTGCGCTTGCGGGAGCCGTCGTAATTGTAGTGGTTGTCCTTGTCGCCGCCGTTGTATTCCGCTACGATAAATTCCAGTTTCGAATACTTCGAAGTGACCGTCTGGAAAAGCGATTTCCAGTCATCGGGAGACTTGTCGCCGTACGCCGTGTAGGCAGAGAATCCCATCACGTCGGCAGGGACCTTCTGGTTATCGAAGATTTCCTGCATCCACCAGGTGACCGTATTCGACTGGCGTATGCGTTCGATGTGCAGCACGGTCTTTGTCGAGGGAGAGACTTCCTTGACCGCCTTGATGCCAGCCTTGAAATACTTGGCCGCGTTCGCCTTGCCGCTCGCAGTACCCATGTCGCCGTTGATCGAGGTGGAAGCCTTGTCCACGCCGTTACCCCAGCAGTCCGTACTGCTGTTCGGCACATGGATGAGGATACCCGGAGTCGTCTCGTTGCCAATCTGCACCATCTCGGGAACCGCGTTCACCTGCTTGAGAGCATTCATCAAGTCGAGGGTGTAGGCATAGACGGAATCGGCGAGAGCGTCGGAACTATTCACCTTGCGCCAGCGCTCGGGAATAATCTGCTTGCCGGGATCAGCCCAGTTGTCGCTGTAGTGGATATCGAGCAAAAAAGCCATGCCGGCGGCCTTGATCTTTTGCGCGTAGGCGACGATATGGTCCTTGTCGGCGTAAGCTTCGGCCTCGTGACCGCAACCCGACGCGGCATAGCCGTACTTAGCCTTGGGATCCACGAATGTCTTGAGGCGGATGGCGTTGAAGCCGTGGTTCTTGAGCACCGTGAAAATGTCCGACGCCGTTCCGTCCACGTCGTAGAACTTGGTACGGTTGCGTTCGTATTCCTGCACAGTCGAGATGTCGGCGCCGGTGTAGAAATCGAAGCTGAGCAGCTGTTGGGATGCGGAAGACTGGGGCTCATGCGCCGAGGAGCGCGGGGGTTCCGATGCCGAGGAATGCGGGGGTTCGGAAGCAGACGAGTTCCGAGGTCCGAAGAAAGAACTGGAACTCGGATACGGATCCCACAAGATCAAAGACGAAGAAGAAAACGGCGAAGGCACTGCCGACGACTGCGGGTCAAGCGAGCCGGAAGATGTAATCGAGGCCAAGGCATCGGACGATGTATCCGAACCGGACTGGGACACGTCCGAAGAGGAATCCCCCACGATTTCAAAATCAAAGCCAGAGGCATCGCCACCGCCGTTGTCGCACGCCACAAACAGTGCAGAAGCCAACACGGCCGAAGCCGTAATACCAAAAAGACGGCAAGCCGTCCGGAACTCAAAACAACCCTTTCTGTTTCCCATGCCCTAAATTTAAACTAAATGTTTCGCAAGCGGAACATCGTAATAAATAAAAACGGGCAAATAATTTAAATTTACACCATGCAACCGTGGGATTTGCTCGCTTCCGATACCGTCCAGGGCTTTATAGAAGAAGCCCTTACACGCAAGTGGGATGCACTGCAGGTTTCGACTGCGCTCCACAAGGCGGGCTACAGCAACGAAGACCGAGCCTCCATCATGGACTACATGGCGCTCGTGCCCAAGTTCCGCGAGAAGTTTGGTTTCAGTTCGTTCCTCCTGTGCGACAAGCTCGCGCTGGAACAGAGCACCGCGCAAGATATCGGGCGCTGGAAAGCGAACCTGTGGCCGTGCGGGAACGATGCAACCGACGACACAACTGAAAGCGCGACCGGCGCAGGTGCGAAAGTTCACGACCTGTGCTGCGGCATGGGCGGCGACAGTTTCTACCTGCCCGCATCGCTCACACTCACGGGCGTCGACCTGGACGAAAACCGCCTCGCGATGTACAGGCATAACCTGCAGGCGTTCGGGAAGGACGCTTCCGTCAAGTGCGCCGACGTGCGCTCCATTGAAAGCACGGACAATGGGATGCGCGCAGACTACTTCACCATCGACCCGGCACGCCGCGCCATCGAAGGCGAAAACCAGCGCGACCTGCGCAACCTCACGCCCACGCTCGAAGAAGTCGTGGAAATCAGCAAGCATTACAAGGGCGGCATGGCGAAACTCCCGCCCGGCTACCCGCCCGCCGAAATCCCGGACGGCACCGAAATCCTTTACCTTGGCGGACACAGCGACTGCCGCGAATGCCTCGTACTCTTCGGGGAACTTGCGAAGCACCCCGATACCGTCCGCGCCGTCATCATCGACAAGAACGGCGAAACCGTCGCCGAATGGAGCCGCAAACGCGACCGTTCGCTCGAAACCCTCGACGACGACCTGCAGGAAAAACTCGACCGGAACGACAGCCTCGAAGGCAAGGACCGTACCTACCGCACGGCGACGAGCCGGAGCGACCTGCCCCTGGGGGAAATCGGCAAGTACATCGCGGAACCCGCGCCGGTGCTTATCCGCAGCCGTCTTTTCAGCGACGCGGCCCTCGCCCACGACCCGGATGCGCACCTGATTTCGGAAGGCATCGCGTATGTCTCCAGCGATAAGCCGCTTCCCGCGCCTGCATTCACGAGCTACGAGATTCTCGCCCACGCCGAAATCGCGACGGGCGCCGTCCGCAGCATGCTCAAGGAACACGACATCGGGAAAATCACGCTCAAGCTGCGCGGCGTGAAGCTCGACCCCGACGCCGAAACCAAGCGGCTCAAGCCCAAGGGCAAGAATTCCGCCATACTATTCTACACCCGCTTCCGCGGCGAGAAAATCGCAATTCTAACAAGGAGATGCCCGCCTTCGCGGGCATGACAACATGGTAAAACTTGAACAATCCTGGCTGAACCTGCTCTCCGACCAGTTCGAACAGCCGTATTTTAAACAAATTAAAGAAAAGCTCTTGCAGGAGAAGGCGGAGCATCACGTCGTGTACCCGCCCGGTTCCAAGATTTTCGCGGCGCTCGACTACTGCCCCGTCGACAAGGTCAAGGCGGTCATCATCGGGCAGGACCCCTACCACAATCCGGGCCAGGCGCACGGGCTGTGCTTCTCGGTGCCCATGGGTATCGAGCCTCCCCCGTCGCTAATCAATATCTTCCAGGAACTGCACGACGACCTGGGTATCAACCCGCCACCGCACGGGAACCTCGAAAGCTGGGCGCACCAGGGAATCCTCCTGCTGAACGCATCGCTCACGGTCCGCGCCCACATGGCGGCAAGCCACGCAGGAATCGGCTGGCAGCAGTTCACCGACACCGTCATCCAGCGCCTCTCCGAAGTGCGCGAGAACCTCGTGTTTCTGCTCTGGGGCAGCTTCGCCATCAAAAAGCAGGCGCTTGTGGCCCCCAACCGCGGCCACCTGATACTTACGGCACCGCACCCGAGCCCGCTTTCGGCCTACCGCGGGTTCTTCGGCTGCAAGCACTTCAGCAAGGCAAACGAATACCTCAAGAGCAAGGGCCTCGAACCCATCGACTGGAGCATCCATTAGAAGTTCCTAGTTCTGAGTTACTAGTTCCTAGGACGTTTTTAGAGAGCATATCTAGTAACTGGTAACTAGTGACTGTTAACTTAATTGCTATATTAACTAACATGACTAACAGAAACACCTTCGGACGACTCATCCTCTTTATCGTGCTCGGCCTCATCATCGGCGGAGTGCTCGGTGAATGCCTCGGGCTTCTCTTCGGGGAACTCGGCGAACTCATGAATGCGGGCGGTTACGACAACATCGTGCGCAACTTCTTTGTCGCCTCCTTCGACCTGAATCTCGGCTTCCTGGGAGACAAGGCGGATCCAATCGTCCTGGACCTCTACATGGTTAAGTTCGCGCTGGGCTTTGGCCTCAAGATTAACGTCGTGAGCATCGTTGGCATGATTATCGCCATCTACATCATGAAGTGGTCCGGAGGAAACAGGTAATGGAAACCATCAAGAATTTGAGCGCCAAGCTCGCCAGCGGCGAGACATCGGCGGTCGCTCTCGCACAAGAATCTCTCGCAAAAATTGAATCTACCAAGAACTTGAATGCATACATCAGCGTATTGAACGATCGCGCCCTCGCGAAGGCCGCGGAATCGGACAAGCGCCGCGCCGAAGGCAAGAGCCTCGGAGCGCTCGACGGCATCCCCGTCGCCGTGAAGGACAACATGTGCATCGAAGGCACGCGCACCACGGCGGCATCCAAGATTCTCGAAAACTTTGTGGCCCCCTACACCGCAACCGCCATCGAAAAGCTCGAGGCCGCCGGTGCAGTTATCGTGGGCAAGACGAACATGGACGAATTCGCGATGGGCTCGAGCAACGAGACCTCGTATTTCGGCAAGGTCATTAACCCGCTCGACGAAACCCGCGTTCCGGGTGGCTCCAGCGGTGGTTCGGCCGTAGCCGTGGCCAGTGGCACGGTCGCCTGTGCGCTCGGCTCCGATACCGGCGGATCCATTCGTCAGCCTGCCGCGTGCACAGGCGTCGTGGGCCTTAAGCCCACCTACGGCCGCGTGTCGCGCTATGGCCTGCTCGCCTACGCAAGCTCTCTGGACCAAATCGGCCCCTTCGGTTCTACCGTCGCCGACTGCGCCACGCTCCTCAACGCCATCTGCGGCATCGACCCGCACGACAACACCACGAGCACCCGTGAACCCGAAGACTTCACTGCGAAGCTCGACGCGGGCGTGAAGGGCAAGGTCATCGGCGTCCCGAAGGAATACTTCGCCGAAGGTCTCGACCCGGAATGCAAGGCCGCCATCGAAAACATGCTGAAGAAGCTCGAAGCCGAAGGCGCCACGCTCAAGGAAGTGAGCCTCCCGCACATCGGTTTCGCCGTATCGAGCTACTACATCATCGCCACTGCCGAAGCAAGCTCTAACCTTTCCCGCTACGACGGCGTGCGCTACGGCTACCGCAGCAAGGAAGCCCGCAAGCTGTTCGACCTGTATGCCAAGTCCCGCAGCGAAGGTTTCGGCAAGGAAGTGCAGCGCCGCATCCTCCTCGGAAGCTACGTTCTTAGCGCCGGCTTCTACGATGCCTACTACGTGCAGGCACAGAAGGTGCGCCGCCTCATCACCGACGACTTCAACAAGGCTTTCGAAAGCTGCGACGTGATTGCAAGCCCCACGATGCCGGGACTCCCGCTCAAGTGCGGCATGAACGAGTCCGACCCGATGGCAGTTTACCTCAGCGACATCTACACCGTGAGCCTGAACCTCTCGGGCCTCCCGGGCGTGAGCGTGCCGTGCGGCAAGGCTGGCGGGCTCCCCGTCGGTCTGCAGTGGATTGGCAAGTCGTTCCAGGAAACAGACCTGCTCTCCGTCGCCGCCGCGACCGAAAAGCTTGCAAAGTGAGTGTCGCACCGTCAAGTTTACTTGACGGTATGACCGAACGCAGCAGCGGACGCCAAAGGCGTCAAGCGCTGAACAAGTAGTCTTTAGCTCCGCAAGGAGATCCCCACCTTGGTGGCCACGCGCACTAAGCAAGGAGATTCCCGCCTTCGCGGGGATGACATTGCAAGCGCGGGGATGACAAAGTATAAAAGGCCTGCCCTACGGCAGGTCTTTTTGTCGCATATTTTGTCGCAATTCCGCCCGCTATTTAGTTCTTCACACAGCGGACAGGGTAAAATGGGTCATACTCGGCTTCATCAAAAACCGCAACAGTGCCCCGGCCCTGTATCATCAAGTAATACAGGCCGTTCGGCTCCGACCCATTAAAAATCCACACATCGGTATACGCCCCTTTTCCTTTAAACTCGACATAGCCGGTTTGACGGCGGTACACCCCCGTCCCCGTGAAGGACGTGCCTAATTCATTAGTGCCGACATATCCAGCATTCCAGCCATAGGACGATTTCAGTTTATTTCCAAACGTGTTCCCGCCAACACTGTTTATCAGTTGTTCAGCCTCGCTTTTCGATGGGATGTGCCACCCGTCGGGACAGACGCCCTGAACAACGCCCGTCGTCGAAGGACACGTCCCATTATAACAGGTACACCTGCTATCGTTCAGCGCAGCCTCCCTGCTGTACAATCGTCCAGAAACAACACATTCGCCCGGCTCATCATCATAGCAACGGCTGTTCCCTTCTAGAATGGAGAACTTCGCAGAATCCGCAAAGTCCAGGTTTTCTGCCATCCAAGTCTTTCCACCGACATTCACGGTCTTGTATGTCTTGCCATCACGACCGTCCATCATTTCGCCATAGCTTACCGACGAATTGAATAGCACGGTTTTATCAAACGAACTCGAAGACTCTTCGCTCGAGGAGCTCATACTTGAGGAGCTGACACTGCTAGAAGACACGCTCGAGGAGCTCATGCTGCTTGAAGATTTTGCACTACTCGAAGACACACTTGACGAACTGAACGATGACGAACTTTTTGCAGAACTTGAAGATGCGGGAACCTTGTTCGAAATGCAGCGGACGGGAATGTGTATTGGGAAGGTGGTGAAACCATCGATATCTACACTATCGTCGTCGTAATTAAACGAGAGATAGGTGCTATTTGTCGATGGCTCGTAGACCCATAATTCTTCATACTTACCAATGAGTTTAAAGTCGGTTCTGGAATTATTCGGCCAAATAGCGCCAGAAGCGACGATGGACAGCCCGTAGTCATCGGTTCCCGGAACGACGTCTGTCACCCACCCCTTCGCAGACCTCAGTGCAGTGGCTTTGCCGCTTACAAAATTTATTAGTGAATCCGCTTCTGCGTACGACGGAATATGCCAGCCGGAAGGGCATACGCCTTGAATTTGCCTGTTCCCCAGTTCACAGCGCCCACGAAAAGAGCACGAACTCGAATTCAGCGCCGCATCGCGGCTATATAGACGGCCGTACAAGTTACAGAACGCCGTATCGAGATTAAAGCAAAACGATTCACCCATACTGTGGCCTGAATAATTCAGGTTTTCCGCCATCCAGGTCTTTCCATTGACAACGACGGTCCTGTAAGTTTTGCCATCGCGAGAATCCCTCATGGTGCCGTAGCTTATATTCGGATTGAACTGTTCCCCCTTTTGTTTCAGGAGCGGCTCGACATCCATCTTGCTAAATCTCTCTGACGAGCTCGATGATGTTGCGCTTGAGGAACTCACGTTCGAAGAACTCGAACTAGAATTGGAACTTGACGAACTAGATGAAATGCTGCTCGATGACATTGCGCTCAAAGAATAGCTGGAGGAACTATAACGCGAACTGCTACTCGTCATGGCGGCCTCAGAGCCGCCATCTCCCTTACTGCTGCTAGATTCCTCCTTACTGCTCGACGATTCCGCTCGGTGGAACTCGCGACCTTCCGCGGTAAGCGTGTCGTAGTCGCTTACCCAGAGGAAGACAGAATCCTGTTTATCAAAAACACACTCATAGAAGTCTTTATCGCGGCCGATAACGGCAGTGCGACCATTGCGCATCGAGTCACACGGCGTTTTCGACAAATCCTTCGCCGATGTGTACGCATAATCGTAACCGCGATTCCTCGAGATCGGAGAGAAACTATCGTCATCACCGCAGGCTGCGATAAAGAACGTTGAAGCGACGCAAACCGAAACAAGGATTTGCCGACTAGAGAAAACTTGTCTTTCTTTCACGAATACTCCTCGATATCCAGAGATCAATCACGCTTTGCAATATAACAAAAAATACTTTATACTGCAAAAAAGTGTATATTTTTTGCATGGCACAAGCGAAACCAGGCATTTTGACCATAAGGCACCGCAATATGTGGGGGCAATGGTCGTTCTCGTTCGAAGGGAACCTCCTGTGCGGCCTCCGGTTCTCAGGTGCCGACGAGGCTATTGTCCCGAGTTCGGTCAAGGCCTGCGCCTACGCAACTCCCGATAACGACGTTCCGCTCCCGCGTTCAACCGCGAAGGCATACAACAACGTTGTCAAGGAGCTCAACCTCTACCTCGCAGGCAAGCTACAGAAATTCACCATTCCGATCAAGCTGTCCGGAACCAAGTTCCAGATGAGCGTTCTCGAAGCCATCATGGACATTCCCTACGGCAAGACATGGACGTACAAGCAGGTTGCCGAAATCATCGGGCACCCGAAGGCAGAACGCGCCGTCGGAAACGCCCTGCATACCAACCCGCTGCAGGTAATAATCCCGTGCCACCGCGTGGTCACGAGCCGCGGCAAGATTGGCGGGTACGCGCTCGGCACCGACTTAAAAAGGCGCCTCCTGTGCATGGAAGGCGCCATTCAGAACGAACTCGAACTGGAATAACTTTCAACGTCATCCTGAGCAGTAGCGAAGGATCCAGTCCTTTATATTCTTGTCTGGATCCTTCGAACGCTTCGCGTTCTCAGAATGACGTAGGGTAACTATTTGTGAGCTCGCTTGTTCGCGACACTCAGCTTACTATTTGTTCTTGTTAACGATAAGTGTCTTGGCCTTGAAGGTCTTCTTGTCAATCCACTTGACCATCAGGGAGACCTTGTTGTCCTTGTTCAGGGCTGCCCAGTACTTCTTGAGCGTGTCTTCGGCGTTGTCGAAAATCGGCATCAGTTTCGGGAAGCCGTTGAAGGAGGGAATCGGGCTGCCGTCGGTTTCGTAGGTGCTGATGAAGTGGCCGAGACCCGGCAGGGCCTTCTCGTATTCAAACGTCATGCGTTCGCAACCGGCTTCTTCGCTGTTGTTACGGCTCTTGAGTATGGAGAGTTTGTACACAGCCGGCTGGGCGTTCTTGTAATGGATGCCGGAAATACGCGGCGTGAAGTTCGGGGCATCGTCTTCGTACTGGCGCGTAGCGAGGGCGCTCTCAAAGGTGCCGCCGAGCTTGATGGCGTTGTAAATCGTATCGGTCTGGTCGCCGTTCGTGATAATCTGGACGTCGGCAGTGTGACGTGCCGGGTAGTAGATAATCAGGTGCGGATCAGTGAGCTTGGATTCGTCGAAGGCCTTCGTCTTCATGAAGCCGGTCTTGGCTTCCATCTCGAAAACGCGGTTACGGCTGTTCACGCTGCGGCCCATGATCCAGTAGACCTGAACGTAGGACTTGCCGTCGGCGCTTTCGCCGAGCACGATGCCACGACCGGGATACGGGTTATTGGAGAGGGCCTTGAAATTCTGTTTTGCTTCGTCTGTGTATTTCATGGCCCGAAATATAGAAAAACTAGAAGTTATTCCACAATCAATCGCATCTTGTTGCCGGGATCATTGTCATACACCAGCATGGTCGCCTCGGTAAACGGGCTTCTTGCCGCCACGTTGAAGGTAACCTTCGTATTGCAGATGCAATCCGCCTGCGGGACTGAAGTATCGTAATGCGGAGTCACGTAAAGTATGCTGTCCTTTACCTGGGCTTCGACGCTTTCGATTATCGCCGCGCATGTAACCGAGATTTGTTCAATGACAACCTGCGCCGAATCACCGTTTACATACATATGCGCCACAGGCGGGAGGGCGGCATCTACCATTGGATCGTCGGGGAAATCATTCCCCATGCACTGAGCATCTGCCTTGGTAATCTTCTGGTATCCCAGATCCGGCTGGTTAATCGACCTCTGCTCCAATTCCAGCGGCGGCCTGTTGTTCTCGAACGCCGTGTAGCCGAATGCGACATAGCTTTCATCGAACGTGAATTTCACATCGGCCGTGCAGCCGCACTCGAGTTTCACGCCCTTCTCACCGGAATGGTCGATATTCACAAAGAGCGTATCCCCGATGACCGATGCCACGGTATTGTCCGCATTCAGGTTATCCCAGAATGACTTCTGCAAGGCGGAATCGCAGGCGTAGGTCAGCTTGACTTTGTGCAAATCGATTTGCGCGAAGCTGTTGGAGATGCTGAGATACGCAGCAGGCAGTACAGGATCAACAACCGGATCATTCGTCCATACTTCTTCCTGGCAGGTTGCCGTAATGCTCTTCAGCGGGACGGGACCGTTATATTCACGCTTAGAAGAAGAACTCGGCGGAGTCACGCCAGACGAAGAGCCCGGAGCAATGCTGGAAGAAGACGTTCCCGGCAGTTCCGAAGAGGACACGCCCTGCGAGCTGGACGATTCGACCTTCCCGCTCGAGGAAATCTTTTCCGGAGCAGGGCCTTCCACAATCTTGAAGACCGCATCCTCGTATTTAAAATACTTGATGTCGGCATCCGCATCGGAGATATCGAACGTAAAGTCCGTCGTGCATAACCAAGTCAGAGCCTCCCTCGTCGAATCCGTATCCCAGATATGCAATGTGTCGCCGGAACGTTCGTACAGGCATTCATCGCACAATTCAACGCTGTAATCCATCTTCGGGAGAAGAACCTGGTAGCCGTTACCTTTTGAGCCAACAACGAATGCCTCGCCCTCCCCTTCCCAGGGCGTAAAGACACCGCAGTTCCCTGCGTGGGCAATCCCGGCCTTTTTAGACGGTGTCCCAGGATCTCCACCATTCACGTTCGAAGACGAATCGTCCCCGCAAGCAACAATCATAAGCGAAAGCGCGGCAGCGCATGCGAAATACTTTTTCATAACCATTTTCCTTCTTCAATTAAAGTCAAGCATCAACCATCCAGATCGGAGACATCTATAGGAACGGTTTCCACCAAGGGCATCGGCTCTCCCCTGCTAAACACGAGATAATGCGCATTGGAGAACAACTCGTTCTGCTCAATCCTGAAGGATACCCGTGTCGGGCAAATGCAGTTGGTTATCGGACTATCCGCAGCCTCGACCGGTTCAACATAGAGCGTCCCGTTGGATTCATAAACATCGAAACGTTCAAAAACAACTCCGCAAGGCATCATTTCTTCGGGAATAATGATGGTATCGTACCCGTCGTCGCCCACCTTACGGCCAGCAACGGAAGCCTTCTCCGTAGTGTCGACCTTTACGGGAAGGAGCGTATTGCTCGCCATCGTGAGCTTCCTGGCCGTCCGTCTGTCGTTCTTGCAAGAGAGATCGATGTCCTTCGCCTTTTTGCGCAGCGTGGAATCGGCAACAATATTGATAATATCCATAATGTTGGGCGTACCGCCGTCACCGTGAGCATCATCAAATACAAGGACCGTCGCCTGCGTATAAGCATCACTGTTTTCTACGGCGAATTCAATCCTGAAATTGCAAATGCACCTCATCGCATTCGTGCGGTCGAACGTCGCACTCACGTAAACCGTGTCTCCCGAGACATCGACATCGAGAGTATCAACGACAAGGCCGCAGGTAATCATAAGGTTTTCCAAGGTAAAGCGAGTCTGTTCGGAACCGACACTGCGATAGGCAAACGAAGGCATTTTTTCTTCGCGAACGTCAGCCGTATCTATCGGGGCAGTATCCAGGCCTCCATCCAGCATAGGGTCGATAGCCTTCCCATTCGCATCGCACTGGCCATTGGCATTCGTAATTACCTGATGCGGGTCCACAGGGACAAGCACCGACGAAGACGATTCGACCGGAAGAGCCGCCGAAGAGGAAGATTCCGGAGTTTCGCTCGACGAGGGTTCCTTTGTCGAAGACGAAGACTTCGCACCCGAAGAGGATTCTACCCCCGAAGACAGAACCGCTTCAGACGAGGAGCTTTCACCGGTCAACGGATCCGGAGCCGTCGAAGAAGCATCGTCCCCACAGGCAATAAGCACGAGCGACAAAGTCGCTACTGTAGCAAGTATCTTTTTCATGGTCGCCTCCTTATTCAAGCTCTTTCAGTTGAATTGCATTTCTTTGTTCAAGCACCGTGTATTTAATGTCGGAGTACTCCGCATCCAGCGTAAACTGCACACGCGCCACGCACGAACAATCATACGACATACCCTTACTCCGAATGACTTTGACATACAACGTATCGTAATTAAGGCCGAGTGAGGTATATTCCGGAGTATTGGCCCTTTCCATAAAGGCCTCCGCCTCGCTTTCGCCGCACGGAATATTAAAGTAATCGCTAATCAAGATATTGACTGAATCCGCAGCGACAGACTTGGAGGCATAGGGTGCCAGCACATCGCTAGAAACAGCAGGCTCGTCCGGGTCCACATTGACGACATCTACCGAGCACTCGAGAGAGAAATTCCTTGGCCTCACGATGAGGTTGGTTTGTCCCCTTTGCGACGAAGATGACACAAACGGGTTAAGATCTTTCTGGGTACTGTCGCTTGAACTGCTACCTTCCATTCGATCCTCCAACTTCGAAGAACTCGAAGAAAGTTCGTCACCTTCCTGTTTTATATCATTCGGGTTACCATCGTCGCTTGAACTACTCCATCTTTCCGGCTCGGGTTGTTCAGATGTGCTGCTGGCCAAAGCCTGGTTATTCGGGTCAATGGTCCCGCCCGCGACATTATCGCCGGAGCACGCAACCATGCTTATCGAAATAAGAGCGCCAATGGCAAGAAAGAGGTTCTTAAGCATGGTATGTCTCCTTAACCTTGCCCGTTACCGGGAAAAATTGGAAATTAATTCTACAAACTTGGTTCTGGTCCTTGTATTCGTTCGCGATGGAAAGAACCTTCTTGCAGCAAGCATCCAATTCTGCAACAATCCTCCTGTTCGCTTCCTCATTCACGCTAAGGGTAACCCCGGTAAAGTAGCGCTCGTTCGGAGAATAGCGGTCGACAGCACGAGCCGCCATGTTCGCCATCTCCTTGTGCATGGCGCGGATGGCGATGGGCAAAGCCTCCTTCGAGCCGATGACGGTCTGTTCCGTCTGCGAATAGACCTTTTCCCCGTCCTTCTTCAGGAATCCTGCCTTGAGCAAAAAGTTCAATATGTCCCTGACTTCTTCGGCAGACACATGCTCCTTGCATTCCTCGGCAATATCGCGAGGGTTGGCTCCCGGCATCATCGGGATAAGCTCCCTCAAGACGGGATACTTCCAGGACTCGTAATACTGGAAGGCGTCCCCATCGACAACACGCACCTTGTGTTCCATTGCAATTTTCTGCATTTCGATAAGGGCAATCTTCTTGACGATATCCTTCTTCGCATTGCAGAACATGACCATTTCGCGAAAGTAATCTTTTTCGAAACCGATAAGCCCCATAGCATTTGCGACATTCTCCACCTTGGACATGCCCAGCTTACTTTCGCCCAAGCAAACAAGCTTCAAAAAATTAGGCGAAGAAAACCCGGCGCTCTTGCAGAACTCACGCCACGAAAACGCACCCAAGCGCTTGCGCTCGTCGTAATAGTCCTGCATGTATAGGTGATAGTCCTTATATTCGAGTATCGATTTCATGTATATTAATATACCCTCTTATTTTTCGAAAGTCAATAGAAAATACTATACAAAATCAACGAAATATGCAAAAATTCAACGTTTTTCATGAAATTTTTTAAGTAAAATACAAAATACTATACAATTCGTATAATACAAGGAAAAAGACCCCCTAAAAACAAGGAGGCCAAGCGCAACAGCAGAGATGTTTAATTTGTCTGTAAAATAAACCCTATCGTTTCGGGTTGTAGTTGTTCATCAGGACCATGGCCAGCGCCACACAGAGCATAATGACGCTGCCGACAACGACCTGCTGGCGGTGGTTGTAATCGCGCTTGATGTACTTGGGGTCTTCTTCGTTCAGTTCCTGGAGCGACGGCCCCTGAGCAAGCTTCGTAGAATCGATTCCGCAGATTTCGGCAATATCTTCCTTGCTCAAGTTCAGCGTGCTTATATTGAGACTGTCGCACAAATTCGGGGTACTTGTATCAGCCGCAGCAGCGGGAAGCGCGAAGAATAAGGCGAGCAAGACCACGAGCAACAAACTGCTGTGGATTGCCACGCTATGACAAGTTCTCGATTCAGCCGTTTTCATCGTCGCTCATTCCTGGATCCTTCGACTCCGTGCTACGCACTTCGCTCAGGATGACTCCTTTTATCTCTCGTCTGTAGGGCGTAGCCCGTTCTCTCGTCTACTCCTTAGCGAGCTTGTCGAGGATCTGGTTCACGAGGCCCGGGTTGGCCTTGCCACCGGACTTGCGCATGGTCATACCCACGAGGAAGCCCTTCAGCGCAACCTTGCCCGCCTTGAATTCGGCGAACTGGGCGGCATTTTCGGCACACACGGCACGGACCACTTCTTCGATAGCGCCGGTGTCGGTCACCTGCACAAGGCCCTTTTCCTTCACGATGGCTTCGGGATCCTTGCCGGTTTCGAACATCTCGGCGAAGACCGTCTTTGCAATCTTTCCGTTGATGGTGTTGTCGGCGATGAGGTTCACGAGCTTGCAGAGGTCTTCGGGCTTGATCTTGAGGGCAGAGAGGCCACCTTCAAGTTCCTTCACCTTAGCGAGGAGTTCGGTAATCACCCAGTTGGCCAATACCTTGCCGTTCTTGCAGTTCTTGGCGGCGGTGTCGTACCATTCGCTCACGTCGCGGTCTTCGGTGAGCACCATGGCGTCGTATTCAGAAACACCGAAGTCGTCCATGAAGCGCTTGCGGCGGGCATCCGGCAGTTCCGGAAGCGTGCGGCGGATTTCTTCCACGAAGGCCGGGTCGGTCACGAGGCGGACCATGTCCGGTTCCGGGAAGTACTTATAGTCGTGGGCGTCTTCCTTGCTGCGGATAACGATGGTCTTGTCCGCGTTGGGGTCGTAACGCTTGGTGCACTGTTCCACTTCCTTGCCGGCGTCGAGCGTCGAGGCCTGCAGGTTCATTTCGCAGTAGAGAGCCTTTTCGAGGTTCGTAAAGCTGTTCAGGTTCTTGATTTCGGCGCGGATACCGAACGGAGCGTCTTCGCTGGCACGGAGAGAAATGTTGCCGTCGCAGCGCATGTTGCCGTTTTCCATGTTGGCATTGGAAACGCGCGTGTATTCGAGAGTCTGCTTGATTTTCTTCAAAACGAGCACGGCTTCTTCGGGGCTACGAATATCCGGTTCGGTCACGATTTCGCAAAGCGGAGTGCCGCAGCGGTTCGCATCGAAGTGGGAATCGGTCGGGCTCATGTCGTGGATGAGCTTTCCGGCGTCTTCTTCCATGTGGATACGGGTAATACCCACGCGCTTCTTGGTGCCATCTTCCTTGACGATTTCAAGCCAGCCGTTCTTGCAGATCGGGTGGTCGTACACCGGAAGTCCGCCCGTCTGGGTAATCTGGTAGCCCTTCGGCAGGTCCGGGTAGAAATAGTTCTTGCGGGTCCACATCGCGTTCAGGTCGATTTCGCAGTTCAGGGCGAGGCCCAGGCGAATTGCATATTCCACCGCCTTCTTGTTCGGCACGGGCATGGCACCCGGCATACCGAGGCAAACAGGGCAAACGTGCTTGTTCGGCGTCGTATTCACTTCGATTTCGCAGCCGCAGAACATCTTGGTTTTAGTTGCAAGCTGGCAATGGATTTCAAGACCGATAACAGGACAATAGTTGGACATAAAAACTCCGTAATTTTACGGAGGGAAAGATAGTTATTTGAGTTACTAGTTACCAGTTACTAGTTACTAGAATTGTTAGTTTCAGGCGAATTTCCAGTAAAAAGGACGCAAAGAAATTAAAGTTCGTCCAGGGTCACCACAAGCGCGTCGGTGGCATCACGGAAATTGGCGCATTCGGTAAGGATGCAGTCGGCGCCGTTCACGAACGCCGTTGCAAGGCGCAATGATTCCGCTTCGGAAATCTTGTGATTCGTCTTCTGCGAGGCGGCATAGAGTTCGGCCGCCTTCACCGAGATTTCGGCATCGACGGGGCAGACCTTCACGTTCTTCGAATGTTCAAAGAACTCGCGATACTGGCGGGCAAGCACGCCTTCGCCATTTTCAAACGCCCTACGGCTAATTTCAAACAAGGTAACAGACGACACGAGAACCTGGATGTTCTTCTCGTACACCATGTCGAGTACGCCCGACACCGCTGGATAGAAATCCGGATGCATCTGCAGCAACCGGACCAGCGGGCCCGTATCCAAGAAAAGAACGCGGCTCTGTCCGATATCCCTTATCACTGGTAGATTTCCATATAGGCGATGTCTTCGCGCATGTTTGCACGGACCATCTTGAAACGTTCTGCCTTCGGGTAAAAGTACCAAATCATCCATTCGCCCGCCATGTCGGTGCGCTTGGTCTTGATGGCAACAGGCTTCTCGCCCTTGTAGAATTCGCGCTTGTGCGGGATTACGTGTTCGAACGGCCTGTAGGTATGCACGGTCTCGCCCGCCTTGCGCTCGATAAAGCCGTTACCGCCCTTGCTCCATGTGATATACACGGCGCCGTTTTCGTCCTTGGTCTCTTCGCAGCTGTCAAAACCGCTTCCGCACCACAGGTACTTCTTGAACTTGAATTCCATCTCGGGCATGTTGAACACCTCGGCCTTGCGGGTGTTGCCCTTATAGTTACTGTACTCGCCAGCGAGCGTATAGCTCCCGACGTTGTAATCGTCGCAGCCACGCTGTGCGACCTTCACCCTGCGGCCCGTAACGGCGATATCCACGGTGCAGCCGTCTTCCTGGTAGGCGAAACGGGCATGGCCGTTGGATTCGCGGATTTCAAGGTTGCCCATCTCGATTTCGGCACGACCGCTCTCGGGCCCGTTCTGGATAACCACGTTGAAACGTTTGGGGTTATTGGGGGACTTTTTCAGATAAATGCTTCCCGTAGCCGAGGCGTACTCGCCGCTCAGGTCG
Source organism: Fibrobacter succinogenes (assembly GCA_902762305.1). GTDB lineage: Bacteria > Fibrobacterota > Fibrobacteria > Fibrobacterales > Fibrobacteraceae > Fibrobacter > Fibrobacter succinogenes_I. The sequence goes on from CACWNW010000002.1 coordinate 238,870, forward strand.
AGCGATTCCTGCTGGAAGCGGGCCAGTTCCGCACGGCGCACCCATACGGTCCCGTACTTGCAGTCGATAGGCACGTATGTCGGAGGTTCCTTGGGGTCACGTTCCACCCAGGTCACGACCTTCGTCTTCTTGACTTTCGTCTTGGGCCTACCCTTCTTGTCCTTGACCACGCGCCCCTTCTTATCCGTCACCTCCACGGTTTCCTTGACCCAGGAAACCTTCTGAACCTTCTCCTTGGGAATGGGGAGTTCCTTCATCCAGTCCGACTTGGAGAGCGCACCGACCGGTGCCGATTCGTCAACCCCGCTTTTTACTTTCTTATAAACGGGAAGTGTTTCTTGAGCAAAGGCTATTGCAACGAGCAAAAAAGCAATAAAACAGATAATTTTTTTCAAAACAAACCTCACAGGCGGGAAATCTAACATTTTTGCAAAAAAAACTGACCGCCTTTTATCACAGTTACCTTGTTTTTACTAAACTTTTGACATATTGAATTACCAAAGGAGTATTCAGAGATGAAAAAGATGATCCTCGCTTCTTGCGTTCTGGCGGCAGCCGTTTTTGCCGCTCCAGAAGCAGCACCCGCCGATGCGAAGGCCCCCGCAGCAGCCCCCGCTGCCGAAGCCGCTCCCGCTGCTGAAGCACCCGCCACCGAGGCTCCCGCCGCAGAACAGGCCGCTCCCGCTGCCGAAGCTGCCCCTGCAGCCGCCGAAGCAGCACCTGCCGCTGAAGCACCGGTAGCCGAAGCAGCGCCCGCTAGCGAAGCACCTGCCGCCGAAGCCGCCCCGGCCGAAGCCCCGGCAACCGAAGTCGCCGCAGCCGAACCCGCACCTAAGGAACAGGTCGCAGCCGCCGAGCAGAAGCCTGCCAAGAAGAAAAAACGCCGCAAGAAAAAGAAAATGATCCAGAACGCCGTGCTCGAGACCCCGAAGCTCGCATTCGACATCAACGCCGACTTTGAATTGGAAGCCGGCAAGGTATTCTGGTACAGCGAGGACGACGAATACGCTGACAACCTCGAAACCTGGAACGGTGAAGCCAACTTCGCCGTGCTCGCCGAAGGCGAAGACTTCAAGGGCAAGATTGCCGTGGCGTTCAACCCCGGCGACCTGAAGGACGAAATTTTCGCCGACAAGGCCTCCAAGAAGGAAGCCTTCCGCAATGACGAAAACGGCAAGGCCGACGACTACTTCAGCCTCGACGAAGCCTGGGCCTTCCAGGAAACCGACATGTTCAACTTCAAGGTCGGTCGTTGGGACAACACCGACAAGAACGGTGACTACTTCGGTGGATACATCGACGGCTACAAGAACGGCTTCATGTCCACGCAGCCCTCCGAGAACCAGTTGCAGTTCGGCTTCACGCCGACCGAAACGATGGACCTCTACCTTTCGTTCATCAGCAAATCGGCCAACTTGAACAAGGGCGACCTCCGTGCCGTGTTCAACTTCCACAACCTCGAAGCGCTTAACAACATCAAGATCCAGCTCGGTTACCGCAGCAACATCTTCGACCTGGTCTATGACGCCGATGCAGTCGTCGAGCACAATGTGTCCCTCAAGGCCAACGTGCCGGTTCTCAACTTCATCAACGTCTTCGGTGAAATCGCCCTCATGGACCTGAGCACCGACGGCGACCTGGTCATGCCCATCACGGGCGGTGTTTCCATCACCACTCCGGTTGTCGACCGCATCATCCTCGAAGCCGAATACGTGGGTGACCGTCACGAGCACGCCAAGTACGTGAGCAAAAACAGCAAGCACGTGAAGGACGTCCTCGGGGCCATCTACCTCGAGAAGGCCTTTACAGACCGCTTCAGCCTCTCTGCCGGCTTCCACAGCTTCGGCAGCACGAAGGACTGGATGCTCTCCGGCAACCTCGTCGGCCGAATAAATTAAAGCGACCGCTCGAGCTACATCCGGAAGTTAAATTACTCCGGTATGCGCTCGCTCTCGCAACCACGCCCGGTTAATACCGGGCGTTTGTTGCTCACAGACGACCGAGTTCTAGACGTCTCCGGAGCGAAACTCCGGTTTTTCGAGCATTCTCACAGCAAAGGCCCGTTAAATAAACCTAAGCCGAGTACAGCAGAAACAAGCTTGCTTGTTTCTATTGTTGAGGCGCCGGTTTATGCGATGAAATCGCAATACGGGCCTTTTTCTGTTCACTGATGGAACCGCTCGCGTTACATCTTTTTTTATAAAAAAATTTACTTTTTTCGAAATTAATTTATACATTTTGTATACAACGTCGTTCTTGTTTACGGCGTTGCAATCCTGGGGGAACGGATTGTGGTGTACAAATTGACAAAGGTTCTACTATTTACCTTGGCTTTGGCCATGGGCGCTTCGGCGTATACGCTCCAAATTAGTCCATCGACAACTTCTGGTTCCGGAAGCATCGATTCCTCTGGAATCAGCGTCAAAACATTAAGCAATGTCAACAGGGGCGATTCCATTATGATCATGGCAAACGCGGCTTTTGACTATCTGTTCAACCACTGGGAAGTTATCGAAGGGTCGTGCAAAATACAAAACACAAAAAAAATCGCAACAAAGGTTTACGACATATCAAGCAACTGCACCGTCATGCCGATCTTCAGCTTGGGCTTCCTCTACGCCATCACGGAAACGCCCACCCTTTACAACTTCACAGAACACCTGTATGCAAAATTCGTTACTAGCGGAGTCTCCGGAGTCCGGTTCTTCTTCAAGCCCATTACGCCAGGCGACTATACGCTCGTCATCTCCAACGGATTGACCCAAGATTCACTAAAATACCTCCGGTACACCTCGCTCCACTATACATCAATCAATAAGTCGCAGACTTTCTGCGGCACGTTTTCCGAAACCATACATTTCAACCAAGACACCGACCTGTACATCATCATCGCAAACACAACCGAAAACCCGAACAACTTTTGGATCAGCATTGCATCGCAATCATATAAGCTGAAGTTCAGTTCCGACGGGCACGGGACCGTCATGCCAGCAAACGGATACGATTCCGCTTTCGCCAATTCCAAATACACCGTCTATGCGAAAGGAGACTTCGGTTACCGATTTGCCGACTGGCAGACAATAACAGGTTCGCCCACCATCGACGACAGGGTAGCTGCAAGCACCTTCGTCACCGTCAAGGGCAATACCGAACTGAAGGCACGATTCAAGCCCGGCGAGATATACAGCGTGTCCACGCAAAAACAAACTTTCAACTTCAAGAAAAACTACTACACGGAATCGACCCAATCGACCATCCGCTTCACATGGACCCCACCCGACACCATGCCGTACATCGTCAACTTCGGTGTCGCCGATTCCATACGAGGAACCTATACCGGATATAATGAAGACGGCTCTTTCCGGAATTCCTCAATCCCACAGCTGACAAGCGGTTCAAAGTACTTCCTCGTAAAAGGAACCGCGGGCACCCCGCTCTACTGGACATTCCGGGAGAATTCCACCGGCATTCCGGACTTATCCTTCACGAGCTGGATATCGACGCCCGCCATCCTGGACGTGAACGCGACAAAGGGCGGCGCCACAAGCCCGTCAGGGCGACAATATACGAATCCGGGAAGCAAATTCACCATTACGGCATGGCCCCACGGAGGTTATGAATTCAGTTCCTGGGTTCCCACCAGATGCAACCTGACCCTCGGTGACAGCAAGAAATCCAAGACTTCCGTCATCCAGACTGATCAGCAATGTTCTGTCGAGGCGCAGTTCATCGAAGACACGTCAGCCATACCGTCCCTTACCATATCGAATCTCGACATCGGGAATTATCCCGAAATCTGCGCGCAGGTTTCCGCGACCGACAAGAACTCCGGTCTTTCGTTCTACGGGCTCGGCGAGGACGATCTACAACTCTGGCAAGACGGCATCGCCATCAAGCCCCAGGTCACTAGCATCACCAACGTTTCGGGAATTTCGGTCGTCATCGTCGTCGACGAGAGCCCCTCGATGGAATACAACGACCGAATGATCAAGGCAAAGGATGCCATCAAGTCATTCATACACAACATGGGCACCTACGACAGGACAGCCCTCGTCGGGTTCCGCGGCTACAGAGACTCGACCATCGTACTCCAGTCCATGACCTCGAACAAGTCCCAACTGCTAAAAGCCGTAGAAAAACTCACAACCTATGGGAACGGCACCAACATCATCACGGGCGCCTACGCAGGCCTGCGACAAATCAGGAACGAAACCAACCCGACAGCAGTCATCATATTCTCCGACGGCGAGAACAACGATGGCACCATCGCACTAGAAACAGCCATCAATCTTGGCAAGTCAAAGAAGACCGTCATCCATTCCATCGGTGTCGAAACCGAGGCCTCGTACCCGCTGGAAGATCTCGCGAAGCAAACCGGAGGCATGTTCACGACTACAAACGACGCAAGCGAACTTTCCGGAATCTACGAGGCCATCCGCGACAACATCAATTCGCAGTACCTGGTCTGCTACCAGGCTCCCGACACACTCCAAGACGGCGAGACGCACGACGTCGTCATCGGCATGACATTCAACAACACCGATGCACGCGATACCGTCCAGTGGAACAAAGGTGGGCATCCACCGAGCATCGCCCTTACCGAAGACACCTGGAACCTGGTCAACAACACCCAGCCGGAGAACAACCCTCTCACCATCGGCGTCTACATTCAGTCTAAAATCAAAATAAACTCCGCCGATCTTTACCTGCGAACATCCGGTACGTCGAACAGCGTCTTCGCGAAATACACCCTGAAAAACACCCGCGATAGCCTCTGGGAATACACCGTCCCGGCAAACCTCGTTGTTGCGCCAGGGCTGGACTTCTACGTCATTGCGACAGATTCGCTCGGGCAAACGGGCAAGGCCCCGAAAATCCAGACACCGGCCATGGAACCGTACACCATATTCGTTGGCAATGACATTCCCGACGTAAAAACGGCATCCATCGCCTGCAAGGACACCACAGGCTTCAAGAGGTTCTCCTTCAGCATCAAGGACAGCGATGGCATCGGGAATGCGAAACTTTACTTCAGGGATTCACGGACGGTTATTTTCCAGGAAACCGCCCTCACCTATTCCTTCATTGACGATTCTTGGTCCGCAGAAATCTATGTTCCATCAAGCTTCTTCTCCACCATAAACTACTACCTCCGTGCAACCGATTCCTGGGGAGCAACCGTCCGCATTCCGGACCATGAATATTTCACTACGGGCGCATGCAGAACAGATTCCACGATTTCTCCGGATGATACGTCCATGACCACGGACACGATTCCCGAGGACACCATCAAACACACTTGGCGAGACTCCATCGTATACTCTCTCATCGCCGACACCGCCGAGATATACGACAAGGATTTGGACGGCAGGGCTGACTTCGTACGCATCCATTTCAAGGAAGAGCACGACGACAACATCTCGAACATAGATTCCATTTTCTGGAATTCGAACTACGGCCAGTGGCGCTACGCGGCTAAGGATGACATAAAGAAGAACCGGCAAGACGGCAAATGGGTCGAAGCCTACATCAACGAACCATTCGACTACGGCCTGACCATGGCGGATTCCGCAAGGAAGCCCTTCCTGAGTTTTTCGACACCGCTATCGAGCGAACTCGAGAACGTAATGCTGAGCGACAAGGTCGGCGCAGTCCCCGCAAGGGCCACCCTACATCCGGGCGAGATGAGCCTCGCGAAATATATGGACCCGTCCTCGAACGACCCGCCCGACACGCTAGTCATCCAGATGTCCGAACCCATCATCGGCAGCGATAGCGAAAACGCCTGGGAAAAGCTGTTCCGCTACTCCCCCTCGTGCAGGGATTCCTCATCGCAACCGCTGATTACAAGCAAGCCGCCGACCATCGACGAAACCGGCACAAAATGGTCGTTCGTCCTCGATATGCACTCCATCAAGACGGGATTCTGCCTGTATACCGACCCAGATGCGGAATACATTGACATGGCCGGCAACACGCTCGGACGCGGCGGAGTCAAGATCAACGGCACGGACGGCATCATCTACCTTACCGAAATCAAGCCGTTGCAGCCCGTCAGCGGTATCGGTCCGCTCCCGAACTGGATTGCCCCGGATGGGTCCAGATGGGAAGAAATGCCGGACACGCTCTCCGCCATCGGCGTGAGGACGGTACTCCCCTACACGGCAGACGTCTACATCTTCGATGCGCTATCCGTCTACGTGAACAACTTCGAACAAAAATTCGGGTACAATGGAGAGATGGAGGACCCGAAGCGCGACAGTCCCGATGGGCAATCCAAACTGGGATTCCTGTACTGGGACGAACATTCCAAGGAAGGGCGGAAGGCCGGCACCGGAGTCTACATCTGGAGAATATTCTTCAAGTTCGACGACGGCCACAAGGAAGCAATTACCGTAAAGACCGGCATCAAGCGGAACAACGGCATTTAAGCTGGGCTTAGCCGCCCGACTTGTACACCTTGGTGTGGGAAATCTCGATGTTCATGCCCAACAGGATTCCCAAGCGCAGCGAGGAAACCCGGTACGAGACTTCATCGGCCGAATAGGATTTCCGCATGGAGGAATAGTCTACACTGACCTCCACCGTAAAACCCTTGGGCAAGACAGCGCCCACACCGCAATTGACAAAGAAATTCGCAGGAGCTTCCCACCAGTGCTCGTCAGCAGTCAGCGGAGTAAGGTAGCCCCCGCGCAGGGTAAAATACGGCGAGACAAGGTCATCCCACATGACACGCCCAATCGAAAGGACTCCCCACACCGGGAGCGTCGCCGGAGCGGCCTCGGAATCTTCATCGTGCTGCGAAGTCCTGAATCCCAGACCAAAACCCGTACGCATCGGGATATACTCCGCCGCAAAGAGCGCCTCGACACCGGCCTCGATGACATATTCGGTCTCCCACGATCTATCCGAAGAAACGGACTTGGAATCTTTTGGAATAGAAACCGTTGCCGGGAAAAAGAACTGCGCCGACGGTTTCAAGTCGAGCGAATGCGAATAGCCGAACAGGCAAAGACCCGCCAGCAGAATAGAACTCTTTTTTAAGGACACCTAATCCCTCCCTGTTACCCGCAAACAAAATAACAAAGAATCCAGATAAAATCAAGGGGGACGGGACACAGGAATGCGACGAGGGCTGTAGAATGCAGCACAGGGTCATAGAATGTGCCGCGGGCCTAGATTCGCGCACGTTCAGAAGCGAGCCGCCTGCCGCTCGGGCAAGTTCTTCCAGTAGCGCACCGGGAGGCAACGGCGCAGGAGCTTCGGGTTCTCGCGCTCCTTGATGGCGATGGACTCGTAGTAGTCCTGCCACAGCCGGGTGTAACCATCCGTGTTAATCGCATTCACCAGGGCCGCATCGTCGGGCACGTCGACAACCCGGCATTTCCCGGTCTTGTCGTGGAGCAACGCGTACCTGCGCTTCGCATCGTAGATGACCCAGTTTCCGTCCGCAAACCTGTTGCTGAAATGCGATTCCATCAGCAGGAGGATATCGTATTTCGGTTCTATCTTCGCGACGTAGAAATCGCCCGGAGCCTTCGAGAAGCGCACCATCCCGAGCATGCCTCCCGCCTCGTGCCGCACGGAGCCCGCAAGCTTGTACAGCGGGAGCATCTCGGGCGATGCGGGGTTTTTGCCGTAATTCGGGTCGTCGCCCGTAAACAACTTGCGGAGGAAGGCGAGAATCTTCATCTCGATGCCCGCCTCTTCCGAAAGGAACGCCGTCTCGAGCAGGTTCAGCACGTCTTCGCCCGCATAGTTCACGATGGCGCGTCGCAGGCGCATCGCCGAATCCTCGTTCGCCTCCACACGGAAGCGCTGCTGGAACAGGTCGTCCGCAGCTCCCGCATCGCGGTCGGGGACAAAGCTTTCCACATCAAGGTGCTGCGAATAGATTTCGAAAACGGCACTCAGGAAGCCGTCGAATGTAGAATCGTATGAAATGCAGATAGACATGGTGTTGGTCGATGGTCAATGGTTATTAGTTATAAATGTTTGTCGCGGGTGTGCAGCAAGGCGCGCACCTACCCCGCTGCCAACAGTCGCGGTTGTGCCGGCAGCGCAAGCGGCAGCCTACCGGCTGCGGGCATCGCCGGAGCAGGTGCCGGAAGCGCAAGCGTCTCCGGAGGGCTGAACAGGTCCAGCTGCTGCGACTTCGCGGGCGCAATCAGCAGCGGGCGTATCATCTCGGGGTAGAACTGCCTGACCCCCGCGGGTATGTCGGGATGGTAGATGAAGTATTTCGCCCGCTTGAGGACTACCCCCATCTTCTTGAGGGTTTCCAGGCGTATCTTGCAGTACCTGCGGCTCGAAACAATGAGCTGCGCCGACTTCACGCCGATACCGGGAACCCGCAGAATCATCTCGTAATCCGCAGTCTGCAGGTCGACCGGGAAAAACTCCGGGTGCCTCAGCGCCCAACCCGCCTTCGGGTCCAAATTCAGGTCCAAGTTCGGGTGCTTCGCGTCAAGAATCTCGTCGTAGTCGAACTTGTAAAAGCGCATGAGCCAGTCCGCCTGATAAAGCCGGTGTTCGCGCACCAGAGGCGGCTTGGTGGTCAAGGCGGGCAGGCGCTTGTCGGCATTCACGGGCACATAGCCCGAAAAATACACGCGCTTCAGGCGCTGCTGCTTGTAGAACCCCGCCGACAGCGTGAGAATCTGGAAGTCGCTCTCGCCCGAGGCGCCCACGATCATCTGCGTGCTCTGCCCCGCCGGCAAGAAGTTCGGAGTGTACCGCCCCCGCGAACCGCCGTACTCTATTTTACGCTCGGCAAAATAGTTCATGGGGCCATAGACCGAACCGTAGTTCTTCTCGGGAGCGAGGTACGTAAGCGAACGCTCCGACGGGACCTCGATATTCACGCTGGTGCGGTCGGCATAGAGGCCCGCCTCGTGGAGCAGCGCCTCGGACGCCCCCGGAATGCTTTTCAAATGGATGTAGCCCCCGAACCGGTGGACCCTCCGCAGCTCCTTCGCCACCCGCACAAGCCTCTCCATCGTGGCATCGGGCGAACCCACCACCGCAGAACTCAGGAACAGCCCCTCGATGTAGTTGCGGCGGTAAAATTCCAGCGTGAGGTCGATGACCTCCTTCGGGGTGAACGTCGCCCGCGGGACATCGTTGCTACGGCGGTTCACGCAATAGGCGCAATCGTACTTGCAGGCGTTCGAAAGCAGAATCTTCAGCAGCGAAACGCACCGCCCGTCCGAAGACCACGTGTGGCATATCCCCGCCGGGCAGGCATCGCCCAGGCCGCTCGGGGGCGCAGAACGCCTGGACCCGCTCGACGAGCAGGAAACGTCGTACTTGGCGGCAGCGGAAAGAATATTCAGTTTCTCTCGGACATCCATAATCTACTCATTCGCTCACTTGAACTTATGTGCAGTATAAATATAACACATAGTGAACAAAAAAGCAAGTAGCACCCAATTTTTTCATAAAAAAAAAGGTTTGTAATCTTCCTTTTATAGATAATTCATCCATAGGCAAATATATTAGGGGCGCCATATCGGGCCCCTTCCGCATTAAATTATTAATGGACAAGTGTGCCCACAGGGTGCCTCAGGGCAAAAAGGAGTTTAGATGAGCGTCAAGATGACCAATATTTTCACGGCAGGCATTCTGGCATTCTGCGGAATGGCTTCTGCTTATACTGTGTCGGGAACCGTTTCCGATGAACAGGGCAAGGCCCTCCAAGGAGCATCGGTCAGCCTCCTCAAGGAAGGCAAGTTCACAACGACGGACGAGCAGGGCAAATTCACCATCCACGAAGACGAGATAGACGGAATTCACGCTTTCAAGAACGCCGTCGGCTATTTGAACGTCAACAACGGCGTGCTCACCTACTCGCAGAGCAGTTCCTCGCCGGTACACGTGACGATTTTCAACGCGCTCGGCAACCAGGTATTCAGCAAGACCCTGCAGGGTTCCGGCATGTTCGACCTGAACCGCGCCATCAAGGCACGCGGCACCTACTTCGCGCAGGTGCGCGTAGGCAGCGCAATGCAAAACTTCAAGTTCGCGACCGAGGGCAACTACACCAGCAGTTTCAGCACGCAGGGCGCACTCCTGAAGGATGCCGCCCAGGACGAAGCCATCCGCTTTGTGCTCGAAGGTTTCGACACACTTACCGTGCCGCTCGGCACTCTCGACACCACGCTCGACGTGAAGCTCAAGGCAGTGGTCCCGCAGTTCAAGTTCGGCTACGCGCTCGGCAACGACCCGACCCCGAGCAAGGGCTGCGGTACAAATTCCACATTGAAAAAACTAAAGAGCGTCGAAAACGGCGACCAGTTCCAGATCAAGGTCGGCAGCGACACCCGCAACTACTTCATCACCCTACCCAAGAACTACGACAACACCAAGCCGCACAAGGTGCTGTTCGCGCTGCACTGCTACGGCAGCAATGGCGAAGACTTCGTGCACCACGCCGCCGACTACGACCATCCGACTCCGTACTACGGCCAGCAGGTACTCGACAAGAACGGCGACTACATCTTTGTCTCTCTCGATGCGATTGGCGGCCTGTGGAACAAGGGCCAGGCTGACCACGACTTCTTCGCCCAGACGCTTACCACCCTGAACGAGAACTACTGCATTGACACGAGCCGCGTGTTCATCACGGGCTTCAGCTACGGCGCCATGTTCAGTTACTCGCTGGCCCAGGACATGCAGGACCGCGTTCGTGCCGCTGCGACCTACGCCGTGGCCGATTACAACATCTGGCTGCCCGAAGGCAACGCCATGAAGAACCTGCCTATCGCCTGGATGAACGTGCACGGCGTAAACGACGACCGCTGCGACTACAACCGCGCCAAGAACAGCGCCCTCACGCGCATCCTCAAGCGAAACGGCAAGGCCGACGAGAACGGCGACTTCACCGACGCGAGCAGCGAAAAGCCCGAAGAAATCAGCGGCAACACCGGCCACTTGTGCTACGACTTCAAGACCGTGGACGAACGCTTCCCCGTCAAGTGGTGCAGCTGGCCCGGAAGCCACCAGTGGACCGCCCACGATACCGGCAACATGAGCGTGGGCTGGAACTGGGAAAGCACCTGGGTTCCCGAAGAAGTCCACAAATTCTTCGAGCAGTTCTAGAAATTACCTCCATAACCAAACCAAAGGACCTGCCAGAAATGGCAGGTCTTTTTTAGACCGCTCGTTCATCGTCTCGGGTTTCGAGACCTCCGGTTCTTCACTCGCTCTCGCGCCCGCCATGTCTTAACGAGCATGGCTATGCGCTCACAGTTAGACCGCTCGTTCATCGTCTCGGATTTCGAGACCTCCGGTTCTTCGCTCGCTCTCGCGCCCGCCCCTAGTTAATACTAGGGGCTTTGTCGCTCACGGTTCGACTGCTCGTTCATCGGACCGCTCGTCTTTCCCGCACATATTCTTGACACCCTATCCTATTGTTATTATTTTACGCATGTAAAAAAAGGACGCAGAAAATGGCAGGCATAACTTACGAGATCGAAGACAAGGGCATTCTGGAGCAAATCCGCAGCGATGCGGCACGTGCGGCAGAGGAACTCGTCGAGGCGGCGCACCTGGGCAAGGGCCAGATTGTCGTCATCGGTTGCAGCACAAGCGAGACACTCGGACAGAAGCTCGGGAGTCATTCCGTACCCGAAGCGGGCAAGGTCATTTTCGAAGCGCTCCATGGAGTCTTCGCACCGCGCGGCATCTATATCGCCGCACAGTGCTGCGAGCACCTGAACCGTGCCATCATCATCGAGCACGAGGCCGTCCCGAACGCCGAAATCGTGAACGTTGTCCCGCAACCCAAGGCGGGCGGGTCGTTCGCGACCGCCTGCTACAAGGCGTTCAAGGCCCCCGTAGCCATCGAGCATATCAGGGCCGATGCGGGCCTCGACATCGGCGGCACCCTCATCGGGATGCACCTGAAAGAGGTCGCGGTCCCCCTCCGCCTTTCACAGAAAACCATCGGGCAAGCCACACTCGCCGCCGCCCGCACCCGCCCGAAATTCATCGGCGGGGAACGCGCCTTCTACGACGAGCGCCTGAAAGACGGATACCCGAAATTCTAGAGTTCCTTGTGGCGGTGCATCGCCCGGATGTTCTTGGGCAGCACTTCCTTGTGCCACTTGATCCATTCGTCGTAATAGATATACTGGCGCTCGCGCTGCCTGAATACGCGCCCGTGCACAACGCGCCTGCCGTTCTTCTCTTCGACAGGGATGACCACATGCAGGCATTCATGGTACACGACTCCCGCAACCGCATAAAGCGGGCAGTTCGCGGCATCGTACCCCTTGCTGATGCTTATCAGGTGGAATTCCTCGCCCGTCAGCGGATCCTTGCGCTTGGAATGGAAACTCAGTCCGCCAACGCGGTTGCTCCACGTGATGCGGCACTGCAGCGAATCCTCGAAATAGGTGTGGTTGATTGCCTCCAGCACCTCGTCGAGATTAAAGTACTTGCCCTTCGGCCTTATGGGCGGGAGCCTTCCCCCACTCTCGAGCGGAGCGTGCCCCTTGTCCACAAGCACCTGGTCCACCACCGCCCAGAACCGCACAACAAGGTCCTTGACAATTTCCTTGTTCTTCTTGGTCTTGCGCTTTACGGCATGTTCTGCCCACTCGGCGGCAAGCTCGCGCGCGGCGGCAAATTCGGGGGCTTCCATGTAGCCCGGGAGCAGCACTTCCGGATGCCCGAACAAGAAGTTCGCCTTGCACCTTATGCTGCGCTTCATGCGCGGGTTGTACTTGAAATGCACGAGGCCGTTCGCGGAGCACTTCGATATCTTCCGCGCAAGCGTCGGGTCCGGACCGGCGGGTTCAACAAGCGGCAGGCCCAGCTGGTCGAAAAAATCCATCTGTCCGGATCCGCCCATCAGCCCAGCACTCCTTCAAAAGCATTCATCGAAACTAGCCCCCCGAAATAGCTTTCGGGAAGCTCGAGACCAGCATAATGTTCCGAGATGCCGATGAGCGCCTCCTCGATATTGTCGGGAAGGTACACAATGTAGCTCTCGTTCTGCGGAGTCAGGAGCGTCTCGGGCCTGCAGAAGCACGGGTCCGTCTGGCTAAAATACATGCGGCACGACACCGGGCGGAACCCGTAGATGCCGCAATCGCCCTTCCGGTCCGAAAACGGGCACGGGGTCCATTGCGCAAAATAGTCGTGGAGGGCTAGGTCCTCGGCTTCGTCTTCCGAGTTCACCGCCTCCAAGCGCTTTTCAAACAAGCTATTAAACATGTCCGCACGCCTGCGGCACGATTCCATGACCGTAATCAGGTTGTCATCCTTGCGCAGTTCCTGATAGAGGAATATCAGCTCGAAGGGTTCCACCGACATCGGGTAATGGTGGCAGCAGTTCCCGCAGGCCGCCCTGCACTGGATAGGCTTGTCCTGCTGCGGCAAGACCGCCTTCAGGTACGAATCGTATGCGGCATGGTATTCCCGGGAAAAGGCGACAATATTGGGAAGTTCTTCCTTAAGGTTGTCGAGCCCGATGGCGGATTCCCGTCCGAGTTTTTGGGCAATCGAGTCCAGCCTATCGCGTTCCCTGCCCAGCAGAGACGACATGCGCATCTCGGCAATCTTGTAGGCACGGGTAGGGAAATAATCGCGACAAAGTTCCATTGGGCACAAATATATTTTCTAAACACCCCTTTTGTCCATTTTCGGCAAAAAAAAACGACTTTTGCACCATAAACACAGGAAAATACACAAAAAGTAAAACTTTTTGGCAGAAGAAAGTTATTTTTTGCTTATAGGCTTTCTTTTGATAACTCGTTTTTGGGGGAACGATATATGAACCGTATAAAGAGGCTATGGCTGTGCATCGCGCTCGCACTCATGACAGGCATAGCAGGATGCAATATTTTCAATCCGACAGATTCCGCCCACATCAAGTCCAACGATGCAGACGCACTGACTTACGAAGGCTACATCTATTTCCGCAATGCCGAATACACCATGGCGAGGCACTATTTCGAAAGGGCGCTCGCAGCGGATTCCGCCACCTCGGAAGCCTGGTACGGGCTTGCAAAGAGCGTCCTGAACCAGCAGAAGCTGAACGTTTTCGAAATGCTCAAGTACACGAAGATGAAAGACGGACAGAGCGGATACATGACCATGGACGATTCTACCGCAGCCCGCTACAAGAACGGTATTGATTCCGTACTGAAGATCCTGGACCCCTTCATCGTAAGGGATACGACCGGCAAGACAGACAAGAAGGTGACATTCAAGACCATTTCGGCCAGTTACACGATTCTCCGACTCACGAGGGCTGCACTCATCCTGCGCGCCTATTCCAAAGACCTAACCCAGATGTTCAACGCATCCCTTGACCCGCCATCCATAGATATAAACTGGGCATCCCTGAAGGACCTGGGCAAGGAAGCAGTTGAGGTTTTCAGCACGCTTGGCGACATCGGCAGGACGGTCGCCGCCGACCCGAGCATCGCGACAGAAATCATGCGTTCCTATGTTCCCGAAGCGGCACTCTTCACCGACAGCGGACTCACGGTCGCGGCCGAGGCAATGGCATCGTATGTCATCAACGCTAGCGAAACAGTCGAGCAGAGTTCCGACGGAATCGAAAGCTATACGGCGATGGCCGACCTCATGGACAACGACGGCGACGGATGCGTCGACGAAGAAATTGCCGACGGTCACGACAACGACGGTGACGGGCTTATAGACGAGGACCTCCGCAACAACAAGCTCCTCGTTCTCGAGTCTGACTTCCTGAAGCACAAAATCGGGCAAGTGAAAGCAGTGAATTCGAGCGAGACATACAGCATAGTCGACATCGACATGAACGGCATACCCGCCGATGCGCCCGAAAGGACATTCGTTATCGAGAATTCCAACGACCGCGAAGTCATGGACAACCACTTGTTCTCCGCATTCGCCATAAACTTCTCCTGGAGCGTATCATCAGAGCTCCCCCTTGCCGATCTTATGAAGATGGTCAAGGCAGATACAAATGCGAACAACATAAAGTACGACCTCGCATGGCGCAAAGCCTACATCGGCGGATGCTGGAACAACTACGACGACAGGGCCTTCCGCAGGTGGTTCGAAGGGAGGAATCAGCAATGAGAAAATTTATTGCAGCATTCCTCATCCTCGGATTCGTGGCCGCGGCCTTTGCGGCCAAGGCGCCGACCCACCGTTCCATGCGCGGTGAATCCATGGGTAACGCCCATGTGGCCCTCGTTGACGACAAGGAAGCCATTTACTACAACTACGCGGGCCTCACGCAGATTAACCGTCTGGGCAACTACAAGAAGCGCCCCGAACAAGGTTACTACCCGCGCAACTTCTTCGGCGATGCGCGCCTGAACCTAGGCGGTGCTGGGCCGTTCGAAAACTACTTCTCCACATACAACGTAGCGAAGGACTTGCAGAAACTCTACCAGCGCGTGCACAAGGCGGCCGAAGAAACGGGCATCAATGAAAACGACCTGCTCATGGATACGCTATCGACCCATCCCGAACTCGTTCACCAGATCAACGCATACGACCACAAGTACCTCACCATGAAACTCAAGATGGATGCGGAACTCGCCGTACGTGGGTTCGGCGCTGCAATCTGGGTCGACGCGAGCGTGGCCCCGTACCTCGACGGAGGCCTAGTACTCCCCTTCATCGGCGTAGACACATTCTACGTGGACGCCGTGATACAGGGCGGTTTCGCAGTCGGATTCACCGACAACTTCTCCATCGGTATCGGCGCGAAGGCAGCAAAACGCCACAAGGTAGAGGTCATCACCGTAGATATCCTGAACTACTCCTCGCTGCAGGACACGCTCAATGACCGTTACCACGACGCTGCCGACCACATATTCGATTCAGAATCCTTCTCGTTCGGCCTCGATTTCGGCCTACTCTACCAGCTCACCCGCGAAATCCGCATAGGCGCATCGCTGCGCGATGTCTACTTCAAGGAACTGGCCGGAGACAAGATTACGCCGAACCTGAGCGTGGGCCTCAACTACAGCCCGCGATTCTTCAACAGGAATACGGCCTACGCCCGCAAGTTCAACTTCGCATGCGACTATGCCGACGCCTTTAATTCCGAGAAGAACTACAAGCCGCTTTCTCACCTGAACTTCGGCCTGGAAGTGGAACAGACCCTGCTCGCCTGGCCCGGCTACAACAACGAAATCCGCGCGCTGAGCCTGCGACTTGCCGGTGGTTTCAAGGGCGGCTACCCCTCCGCGGGTGTCGGCCTCGAAATACTGCACCTCGTGACACTCGAATTCACGACATGGGCCGAAGAACTCGGATACTTCACCGGCCAAGAAGAAGAACGCATCTATATGGGAGAAATCAGTATCGGCTTCTAGCGGAGCGTAGGCGCGATGGCCCGCAGCCATTCGCGCATCGCATAAACGGAAACCTTCTGGGAATGCGCGGCTCGGGCAAGCTTCTTGCCGAAACTTGTCGCCATCTTTTCGGGGTTGAGCGGAATGCCAACCCTACCCAGGTCAAGCCTATCGGCATCGTAGCAGGTATTGATAGTCGCATCGTCCGATGCTCGCTCATGCGTATGCATCCGGCAGGCATGATATAGCTTGTCGAACTGTTCCTGCGTGATATCGAGACGTTTTTCTTCGAAGCACTGCTTTGCGAAGGCGGCACCGCGTTCCCCGTGCTCGCCATCATACGCATCATCCTGCCGCTTGCAGTCGTGGAAAAGCGCGAACAGGCGCACCACCGTGATATCGGCTCCCGTTACCGGCGCAAGCAGCAACCCGTTGAATTCCACCTGCCGCCAATGCGCAAGACCGTGGTAGTCCGAATCGAACACCCGGTTTTCAAAAACGTAATCTTGCAAGGCGGCGAAGTCAATCATAAGGTAGTCAATAGTTCCTAGTTACCAGTTCATAGTTTTTCTGTTTAAAACTGCTTCTTTACTTCTGCATTACTAAAAACTAGTAACTCAGAACTCGTAACTCATTTTCCGTAATTTTCCTTCAGTTCCATCAAGCGCTGGAGCGCCTGCATCGGGGTCATTTCCTCGGGCTTGAGCCTGCGGATTTCGTCCCTAAGGAGCTGAGTGTTTTCGTCGGGAGGCGCAAACATGTCTATTTGCGGGTGCTCCTTCTGCTTTTTCTTCACGGCGCCGTCGCTCGGGTCAATCTTCTCCTTCTCGAGTCGGAGAAGGATTTTCCTTGCCCTGCGGACAACGTTGTTCGGGAGGCCCGCCATCTCGGCCACATGGATGCCGTAGCTCGAGTCGCAGGCGCCCGCGAGAATCTTGTGGAGGAACACGAGCTTGTCGCCCTTCTCCTGCACGGCCACCTGGAAGTTGCCCGCGTGTTCGAGCCCCTCGACAAGTCCCGTAAGTTCGTGATAGTGCGTCGCGAATAGGGTAAGCGCCTGCCGTGCGGGTTCGTCGTGGAGAGTCTCCACAATCGCCCAGGCGATGGAAAGCCCGTCGAAGGTGCTCGTGCCGCGCCCGATTTCATCGAGCAGCACAAGGCTGTGCGGAGTCGCGTTCCTCAAGATATTTGCGGTCTCGATCATCTCGACCATGAAGGTACTGAGCCCGCGACTCAGGCGGTCACTCGCCCCCACGCGGGTGAATATGCGGTCCACTACCCCAATGCGGGCAGATTCCGCCGGCACAAAGCAGCCGATTTGCGCCATCAAAACGATAAGTCCGGTCTGGCGCAGGTATGTCGATTTACCCGCCATGTTCGGGCCCGTGATGAGCATCAGGCGCGTGCCATCGGGCGAAAGCGAAACGTCGTTCGGGATGAATTCCTGGTCCGGATTCACGGCGACGATGACGGGATGAAAACCTCCCCTGATATCGATTCCGCCTTCCTCGACCACCTCGGGGCACACGTAGTTGTACCTGCGGGCGGCGCGCGCGAAGCTGTAGAGCGCATCGACACGCGCGATGGCGTCGGCAATCTCCTGGAGTTCGGCGCGGGAGGCATTCACGCGGTCGCGCAGTTCGCAGAAAATCTTGTACTCGAGCGCATGGATGTTCACTTCGGCGTTGCTGATGACGGATTCGCATTCCTTCATCTCGGGAGTGATGTATCGCTCGCCGTTCACCGTCGTCTGCTTGCGGATATATTCTTCGGGTATAGGCTGCGTGGCCTTCGCCATCTGCGCCTTCGTAATTTCGATGTAGTAGCCGAATACGCGGTTGTAGCCGACCTTCAGCTGCGGGATTCCGAGGCGTTCACGTTCGCGCACCTCGAGGTTCGCGAGCCATTCACGGCGTTCCTTGATGTCCTCGTTCATGGCGTCAAGTTCGGCATTCGCGCCCGGGCGTATCATTCCGCCTTCGCGCACGGTGAGCGGCAAATCCTCGTTGAAGTTGTCGAGCAGCTGTTCGCCGCGTCCCTTCGCCTGCACGAGCTTTTCACGCAAGCCTTCGAACATCGGGGCACGCAGGCCTTCAAGCACGTCGGCAACCCGGGACGCCTGCATGAGCGAGCGTCCCATGCCCGCGAGGTCGCGGGCGTTGGCGCGGCCCGAACCGACACGGCCCATAAGGCGTTCCATGTCGAGGATGGACGTGAGGGATTCCTTGAGCTCGTCGAGCGCCACAGGGTTGCCGACGAGTTCCCCGACAGCCTCCTCGCGCTCGCGAATGCGCGGGACCGAAATCAGCGGGTGGCTCACCCAGTCCTTGAGCGTGCGGCCACCCATCGCGGTAACCGTATTGTCGAGCACGTAGCAGAGCGTGCTGGAATAGTCGTCGGCATTGAGCGGGCGCGTGAGTTCCAGGTTCCTGAGCGTACTCGGGTCGAGTGTCATGTAGTCTTCGAGATTCAGGATCTCGAGCGTCGTAAAGTGCGAAAGTTCGGACTTCTTCTGGTCCATCAGGTAGGCCATCATGGCGCCCGTGACGCAAGTCTCGCTTTCACGGCCATCGAGCCCGAGCCCCACGAGGGATTCCACCTTGAAATGCCCATACAGCACGTCACGGCACTGCTCTTCTGCGAACATGAACGCAGGCAGTTCCGTCACCAGCACGTTTTCGGCCTTCACCAGGTCCATCACGGGCTGCGGAATGCAGCAACCTTCCGGCACAATGATTTCCTTGGGCATGCGGCGGCTGAACTCGCATTCGAAAGCCTGCACCCCGCTCTTGCACACGGCCAGGTAACCCGTAGTCACGTCGGCTATGGCAAACGCGGAATCCTTTTCTGCAGGCATGTACGCGAAAAGGTAGTTCGCCTCCTTCGCGTTCAGGTTCGCCTCGTTCATCGCGGTACCCGCGCTGATAATCTCAACGATATCGCGCTTCACGATACCCTTAGCGAGCTTCGGGTCTTCCACCTGTTCGCAAATCGCAATCCTGTAGCCCGCCGCCACCATCTTCGGCACGTAGCGGTCGGCGGCATGGTGCGGGAACCCGCAAAGCGGGGTCGCTCCCGAGGCGCCGTTATTGCGGCTCGTGAGCGTGATGCCTAAAATCTTGGAAGCAATAACGGCGTCGTCTTCGAAAAGCTCGAAGAAGTCGCCCATGCGGAAAAACAAAATGCAGCCCGGATTCTGTTTCTTGATCTCGTAATACTGCTGCATCAACGGCGTTGCGGCCATTACAGGTCTCCCATCGAAAGTTCAATCTGTTCGGGGTTCTCTTCCTGTTCCACCGGCTCGGTCGGGCCGGGCTCGGGCTTCGCGTACTGCGGCACGAGCGTCCCCGCTTCCAAAAGCTCGCTGAACTCGCGCAGGCGCGGCAGGTCTTCGGGAATGCGGTTGATGCCGAAATACTTCATGAATTCCTGAGTGGTAATGTACGTGTAGGGGTTGCCCACCGTCTCGGCACGGGCACCCAGCGCGATGAACCCCTTGTCGAGCAAGTTCCTGATCGGGCCGTCTACAGAAGAAACACCGCGCACCTGCTCGATAGCGGCCTTCGTAATCGGCTGCTGGTAGGCAATCACCGCGAGCGTCTCGAGGGCGGCCTGACTCAGGCGACGGGCGTTCGCCTCGGGGAACAGCTTTCGCACCCACGGGTAGTACTTGGCACGGGTACGGAACCTGTAACCGCCGGCCTGTTCCACAATCTCGAACGGCGACTGAATCTTGTTCAGGGAATCATTCGCGGCGATAAGCGCATCCGAAACGGTGCGTGCATCCAGAAAGTCCCCCAAAATCTCGCGCAACTTCTTCAAGGTCACGATATCGGGCGATGCAAATACGATAGCCTGGATAATGCGGGCAAGGTCCTCGCTGCTCTCGACTTTCGGGAGTTCTTCGTCGACTTCCTCGGCCAGTTCGTCTAGATTCTGATTTTCTGCCATATGCAGCAAAATATAACAAAAACGAATAAAAATTAAGGATACTCAGCGTCTTTTACACAACGGACGGGAGACCTTTGGCGTTTATCGTAGTTTTCGTGAGAAACCCCCGAACCACCATCAAAGCACAGCGAATACGCCTCTTCTGCCGACGTCTCCGTCGCACTCCAGAAGCATAGCCAATACACCGATTCATCCGGCATCATTAGCATGGAGAATCCGAAAAGATCCAATTTCTCTCCCGAAAGATCCAATTGTTCTTGGGACATGAGAATTTTTCCAGCTTGGCTTTCTCCACCCGCAGCATCAACTAGGGTTTTCCATTCCGCCTGTGTCGGCAAATGCCATCCACTAGGACAAACGCCACGCACATTAGCAGTCAAGGAACATGTCTTGCCATAGCCACAATCCATCGGATTGTCCGCATCCGTAGCCAATGCGATTGAATCGACAAGCGCAGTCCATGTATAAACACGTCCATATACCACGGAGCTGTCCTTACGGTTTATCGGATAACCGCTTTGCCCCTGAAGAACCGGCGTTGCAATTTCATCCTCATAATTCAGATTTTCCGCCATCCAGGTCTGCTCACCTATTTTGACAGTACGGTATACTTTACCATCGCGTTCGTCAACCAACTTGCCATAGGAAATGTCTTCTCGCCCCCTAAAGATTCTCCAGTGGTCCCCGTAGCAGAAATACTTGTTTTCCTGATTAACCTTGCCCTGAGCAATTTGGCCAAATTCCGTACATGCCGCTTTATCCACCTCGGCCGCAGCACGCCAAACATATTTATCAAATACGTACATGGAATTGGTTACGGCCCCCTTTCTAAGTTCGCCATCTTCACCATCGGACCAATCCCTGTTATTTTCATAATCATAGGTATCTATTTGAATGGTATTTGCCTCCACCCAAAAACCTTCAATCATGGCATCATAAATAAAATAGTGCACCCCATCCAATGTCACTACGCGGATTTCGCCATCAAATGTTCCCACTCCCCCAAGCGTGACAAGATCCCACGCACTCGCTGGTATCCATCCTTTATACCCACCATCAAGATAACATATATACCATTCGTCATTGTCGGCCCGACGCACACAAGCTCTGTCGCGGCATTTGTCCGTACAGCCACCCAGTCCCAAGGTGCACTCTTCGAGATCTCCATAGCGCCATACCCCATTTTCAAATACATAGCATACATTCTTATTCACGCTACCCCATTTGCTATCGCCATCTTTGCCATCCGGCCATTGATACGTATCGTATTCAAGTTTCGTTGCCTTGACCCATTCATCCGATTTGCAAATGTAATATGTCGAATCGACTTTTTCTACAACCGCCTCTATCGCAGCATTACACGTCTCCAATGCGAATTTACCCTCAGTCGTTTCTCGCCATTTAAGGTTATCACAAATGTACCACACCTTATCTGCACCCTCCCAAACAGAATCCTGGCGGAGAGCGGTACACCCGCCCAGTTTCAAGGAGCAGTCACTTGTATTCCCGAGGCGCCATACACTATCTTCGTACACATAGCAATTATCCTCGACGACATTGCCATTCTTTGCATCTCCATCTTTTCCATCATCCCACCCGAAGGTATCCTTTTCATAATCCGTAGCCTCGCGCCAGGCCTTAGATTCACAAGCATAATAGACATCGGCAAAAGAACTCAAAGCGTTTTGATTTTTCAGGATTTCACCTTCGCGATTCTCGTCGCAAATGCCTAATCCATAATTTCTCCACCAAAAGATGTTTACGTATTTTTCAAATGCCGGGACACCTGTAGAAATACCCCAGCCTGCAATATTATCGCGAATCTTCTTGAATCCATCATCCCGACCCAAAGCACTCGCCCAGTCGGCAATCGCGGTCGCAACCTTGTCATCGTTCCACTTTCCGTCTACTTCGATGTCGGAAGCGTAATTGGCGAGGCGTTCACTAAAGCCCGCTTCAGACAAGTCTCCCTGCATCAATATAGACATGGCCAGCAGCGCCGCGCTCTGGTCGCCTTCGCCGAAGAGATTCCAGTTTTCAGCCTCGTCAAAATCGCCTTCGATTTCAAAGGATTTCAAGACCTCGGCTTCAGCCTGTTTCTTCGCATTCGCGACCGACAGGGATTCTTCTACGGCAAGATAAATCGAGCGTTCATAGGCCATGTGCGTAAGCAAATTTACGTTTGCCTCGTCTCGTTCGGAGAGGTTGGTCAGGGCATACAACGTTACCGGTTTCTTGGACTTTTCTCCTGTAATTTCGTTTCGGTAGAATCCATTAGCCTTGAGGAGGACATACGGCGAAACAAGCTTTGCCACCTTCACCGAAAATTCGCCCTTGTCGTTCTTGATTTTGCCCTCGTAGCTAGAACCTGTCTGTGCAAGCGATTCTTCACCAAGTTCCAGCACGGTTACGCTGGAACCATTTACAAACGGCCCCTTCTGCGAAACGCCCGAAATAGTTTTGTCTACAATGGCAAAAACGTCATGATCGCCTTCACCGGTAACATCGTCATGATTGTCTTCGCCGCCAATAACTCCGTGGTCGTCTTCGGAACCACCAGAGCATTCGGGCACATTGCTACAAGCCACAAAGAAGAGAACAGCGCACACAAACGCCGCAAGGGTTACTTTTTGCTGTTTCATTGTACCCTCCTTTCTGGAGAATATATATTTTCTTTTGTTTCACCGACATCGGTCAGCGAAAAAAACAGCAAATTGAGGTTGGATATCACAAAATTTGGCTAGAAATCGCAAGATTTCATGCTTGTTTCGTGATATAAAACAGCGATTACGGAAAGACGAACAGCCGTTTTTCCCTAGAACTGGAAATACAGGAACGGGTTGTAGCTCTGGGTAAACAGCGCAAGTGTCGCGAGTACAAAGAGCCCGAGCGCGACAACCGCCTTCCAGGTCTTTACCTCGTTGCACCAGTCGAAACTGCGGAACTTCCAGAACGAAAGCAGGGCTGCCACGGCCATGAACACGATGCACGTGGGCGTGAAGATTTCGGCCGTAAGGATGGCGTCGGCAGCACTCACCGGCATAAGCCCGAGCATTGCCTTCCACATGCGCCACGCCTCGCCGATGTTATCGGCACGGAACAGCACCCAGCCGAACAGCACAATCACCTGCGTAATGAGAATCTGCACCACGCGGGGCGCCTTGTAGTAAAGCGCGTTCTTGTTGTTCGCACGTTCCACAATCATGAAGAAGGCATGGTACAGGCCCCAGCAAACGAACGTCCAGTTCGCACCGTGCCACACGCCGCTCAGGAACATGACCATGAACAAATTAAAATACAGGCGCTTCTTGCCCACGCGGTTTCCACCGAGGGCGATGTAGAGGTAATCGCGGAACCAGCTCGTGAGCGAAATGTGCCAGCGCTTCCAGAATTCGGTGATGCTCCCCGAGCGGTACGGGCCGTTGAAGTTGCGCGGGAAATGGAACCCGAGCATCAGGCCAAGGCCAATCGCCATGTTGCTGTACGCCGAGAAGTCGAAGTAAATCTGGAACATGTACGCAAGGCTGCCCCACCACGTGTTTAGCACGCCCGGAGCGTCCGCCGCAAACACGCGGTCGGCGATGATGCCCACCTGGTTCGCGAGGAAAATCTTCTCCGCAAACCCGAAACTGAAGAACATGATGCCGCGGACGAAATTCTCGAGCGTATGCGTGCGGGTCGCAAGTTCTTCTGCGACCGTATTGTAACGCACAATCGGGCCCGCCACGAGCTGCGGGAAGAGCGCCACGTAACAGGCGAACGTCACGAAGTCCTTGACCGGAGGGGCAGTACCGCGCCACACATCAATCGCGTAGCTCATGGACTGGAACGTATAGAACGAGATGCCCACAGGCAAAAGCACCGTCATCACGGAGAACGGCTCGCAGCCGAGCTTCGCCACCACATCGTTGATGACGCCCATGCCGAACATGTAGTACTTGAAGAACCCGAGCGCACCGAGGTTCACGACAATCGCCGCAAGGAGCGCCAGATTACGCTGCCGCTTGCTCGCACCAGGCGCAGAGATGAACCGCCCGCTCACGTAAACCACGAGCGTCGAGCCGAACATCAGGAATACGAGCCACGGTTCGAGCCAGCCGTAAAAGATGTAGCTGAAAATCGTGATGAAGAAGTTCAGGCCGGAATGCTTGACACCGGCACGGAACAGCACAAAGTAGCCGACCAAAAAAGTCGGCAGAAAGTAGAACAGAAAAATCTGGGAAGAAAAAACCATAAGTAGTTGTTAGTCACTAGTCATTAGTTGTTGGTTAAAGTTAGGCGGCATAGCCGCGATTATAAGAACCAATGACCATTGACCAATGACTATTGACCCCTATTTATTCATTCACCTCTATAGCGAGATAGCGCGGGGATTCGTCATCGAAATACTCGTCTTCCACGGCGCCGTCCCAATTACCCTCGAGCGGCACAATCTTGAGCGTGTGCTTGGCCTTCGCCTTGAACTCGCCCACGTTGCCCTTGCTCTTGTCGGCCATCTTGTCCTTGACCTTGCCACGCGCGATAAGCGGATTATACACGCCCACCAGCACTTCCTTGGCATCGAGCTTGCCAGAGACAACCTTCAGCACCTTGTACTTGAACACATACACGTAGCTGTAGAGGTCATTGCTCGGCATCTTGCCCGGAATTTCGGTCAGGCGGCCTTCAATCGTGACAGGGTCAGCCGCCAGCGCGAATGCAGCCGCAGCGAGAATAGCAATAAGCAGGTTCTTAATCATAACATACAATATATAAAAAAGGAGATCCCCACCATGGTGGCCACGCGCACTAAAGAGCATAGCTCTAAGTGCTGTCCGCCCGACTAAATCGGGGATGACAAGAAAAAGCGCAAGAATACAAAGAACCCCGCTCTTTCGAACGGGGTTCTAAGCTGCTTCACTTGGACTCGAACCAAGGACAACGCGATTAACAGTCGCGGGCTCTACCAACTGAGCTATGAAGCATCGTCTGTTGGACGCACCCAAATATAGATAAACAACGTCCGTTGTCAAGGGGAATTTTGAAAATTTTTCAAAAAAACGCTTTTTTTAAGAAAAAAGAGGACAACGGCTAAAGGGCATGCTTACGCATAAGCGCAATTTCGGCGGCATATCCAGGCAATTCGTTCGGGGTTTCAAGGTAGAAAGGCAGGTCACGAAGCGCCGGATGGTTCACCACGCGCACCAGGGCCTCGAGCCCGATGAATCCCGCACCGATGACCTCGTGGCGGTCCTTGTGGCTTGCCAACGGGTTCTTGCTGTCGTTCAGGTGGATCGCATGCAGCCGCTTGAGCCCGATGACCTTGTCGAACTGTTCCAGCACCCAGTCCAGGCGGTTCACGATGTCGTAGCCGCCGTCATGCACGTGGCAGGTATCGAGGCACACCCCGACCTTGTCCGAGAGTTCCACGCGGTCGATAATCGCGCGCAGTTCCTCGAAGGTTCTGCCTACTTCGCTCCCCTTCCCCGCCATCGTTTCCAGGAGCACGAGAGTCTTCAAATCCGGGCGCAAAATCGCATTCAGGTGGTCCGCAATCAGCTCGATGCCCCTTTCGGCCCCCTGCTTCACGTGGCTCCCAGGGTGAAAGTTGTACATCGCCCCCGGGAAGTGGTCCATGCGCCACAAGTCGTCCTTCATCACGTCGCGGGCATAGTCGCGCAGCCCCGGGTCCGCCGCACACGGGTTCAGCGTATAGGGCGCATGCGCGAGCGCGGGCCCGAACTTGTTTTCGCGCATCAGGTCCACCAGCGCCATCGCATCTTGCTTATCGAAAGGCTTCGCGGTCCCGCCGCGCGGGTTACGGGTAAAGAACTGGAACACATTGGCCCCTATGGAGAGGGCGTCCTCGCCCATCGCCTTGAAGCCAGCCGCAGAAGAAAGATGACAACCTATAAGCATAACGATTCCCAATAATAAAAAATCCCCGCGCGGTGGCGGGGAGCATTAATGATGGTCTGCGATTGCCTCGCCTGATTCTATCGCCCTATCGCTACGCTCCAGGGCTCCAGAAAGACAAGGCTCGCAATGGTTACCTCTTTTCGGGGCGCTTGTAACCGAAGTTCTTCAGCAGGTCTTCCTTGACCTTGCGAGTATCGCCCTTCTTCAAAGAAGACGCGGTTTCGTTCTTCACAGGCGGAAGCGTACACTGCAGTTCCGACTTCATGTCGACTTCGGTCTTGTAGATGTAGGCACCCGTAGCCATGAGGCGGCCATTCTGCGTACGGACGTTTCCGTCCCTATCCGGCTTGAGCTCGAAGTAGAGCGTCAGGAGACCGGCATCGTTCACGTAGTCCGGATCGTTCAGTTCCTGCGTAAAGGAATAGTAATCAACGAACTGGCCGATAGTCGTGTAGATCCAGATCTTCACGTGCATCTCGGTGTTGTACAGATTCGCGCGGCTCAGGTCGCCATACGCCTTTCTGGCAAAGTCAGCCGTGCAGTACTTTTCCACATATTCCGCAACAGGCATCTTCTCGCTCTTGGCGGCGTTGACACCGTCCAGCATCACGAGACCTTCCTTGCTGACGAGGTCGTCGAGCGTGGCAAGGCCACCCACTTCGTTGTACGTAGGCGCCTTCGCATCGATGGCAAGCGTCGGCCCGAGGTGCCCTTCAAGGCCCTCATACGGTTCGCCGCCGTTACCTTCCTTGGTTTCAAAGTCGCCACCCACGAGGGTCTCGATTTCCTTCTTCGTCTTCGTATTGTAGATGGTCACAGCGAAGGTCTCGCCTTCTTCGGGTTCGTTCTTCGCATAGTATTCAGCCACCTTGTCCTTCGAAATTTCGGTAACCGGCTGTTCGACGGAGATTGCGACTTCCTTCGCATTCTTCATGATGACACGTACCGTATCGCTCGCAATGTTGCCCGCCCTGTCGCGGTACATGCGCACGATAATGTTTCCACCCTTCTTGAGGCTCTGCGTCACGAGCGTATCCTGGGTATCCGGGCCATTGCCGTCACCGAGGTCCACGGTCCACTTCACATCAACAAAGTTGGAGTAGATGACTTCGCCATTGCTCGGGAACAAAATCTTGACCTTGGGCGGAACCTCGTCGAGCACGACGAACACGGACTGCTTCGCAGTATTGCCGTACTTGTCCGTGTAGATGTACGTAAGTTCGTAACCGATACTGCCGCATTCGTTTCTAACGATATTGCCCTTGGCATCCACACCGTAAGAGATATGCATGACGTTGCCGTCCTTGTCCACAGTCTCGTAAGAAACCGTGTACACGACCTGATTTTCGCTAGACTTATCCTTCGAATCCTTTGTTTTCACGTATCCGCCAGACGTCTTGATGATAGCGCCGGTAACGGCATCGGCCTGGTAGGAGAACGTCACATCGATACCGTTTATGTTCTCGGTGTAGGAGATGGTCATTTCCACCACGCCGTCAGCATTTTCAAGCAGTTCGCCATTCTTGTCGGTGTAGTAGGTAATCAGGATTTCCTTCCCGTTCACCTTCTCCGTGTAGCTCACGGCAATCTTATCGCCATTGATCGACGAATGCGTCACCTTCGAAGACGGCTTGTCGTTCAGGGCAATGCTGAAGTCCGCAATATCGTCAAGGGTTTTGTACGTCTTGGCTGGAATCTTCAACGTATCCAGATTGAGTTTCATCGTGAAGGTTTCCTTGGTCTTTGCGACCGGATCCTTGACAGACACGACAATCTCGTTGTTCGGGTCATTCACGTAGAACGCCGTATCGCCCTGCGCGTATTCTTCCACCACGGTAAAGATGTTCGGGTCATCCAGTTCGTCTTCCACCTTGCGGATGGTAACCACAGGAGACTTCGTATTCACGTACACAACGAGCGTGTCGACACCCGGAGTATCCATCGTCGGGTCTTCGAACTTGCGGATGATGATGTTCTCGCCTTCCTCGAGTCCGATACCGCATTCCGTAGAATCCTGCAGCACTTGCTCGGACGTGCGGTTCATAGCCACCCATTCGATGCACAGGGTCTTCTGGTTGATGTAGAGGGTATCAGGAGAATGCCACGTCGAATCAATCGTCTCGGCGATGATGATATCGACCTTGGGCTGTTCAAAGACATTCTTGACCTTGATGGTGACGGTCGCCGTGTCGCTGAACTCGCCGTCGGTGACTTCGACAATGAGCTTGTATTCCGTTCTCTTCTCGTAATCGAGAGTATCCTTCAGGATAACCTCTCCCGTCTTCGGGTCGACACGGAACACCGTGGAATCGCCGCCGATAACTTCGTACGTGATGTCACTGAACTTCGGATCCTTATCCGGGTCCCTGGCCTCGACCGTATCGATAACAGAACCGATCGGTTCGTCTTCATCCACATAGATGGTCTGGTCGTCGATTTCCGGAGCCTCGTTCACGTCCGTAATCTTCACGATAACCGTCTTTGTATCAGAGCCGCCCTTGGTGTCGGTCACCTTCACCGTAATCGGGAGCTGCGGGTTCTTTTCGTAATCCAGGTTCTTGCAATGGTCGACCTTCACCGTAACAACGCCGCTCTTGGAGACATCGAAGCAACCGCTCGTGTCCTTGACAAGAGTGAAGGTCAACACGGTATCGTAGAGGTCCAGATCCTTGGCTTCGAGAGTATCGATGATCGCACCCTTGTCCGCATTCTCCTTGACGCGCACGGAATCCGTAAGGAGCGTCGGGTTTTCATTTATGTCAAGGAGCGTAATGTGAATCGTATCGGTCTCGACGAGTTCCGGCATCAACGTATCCATCAGGGAAATGTAGATGACATACTCGTGCGGGTCCGTCTCGTAGTCAAACGTCTTGAGGGCAACCAGGTCACCATTCTTCAAAAGCTTGAACAAGGTATCCGCGCCATCGGCACCGCCCGTCATTTCAAACTTGTCATTTTCATAGTTCGCAGGAATGCTGATTCCCGAAATGGCAGTCGTATCGACATCGACACCATGTTCGACATGGCCGACAACGGCACCCGGCTGATTATGCTCAGCGAATTCAAACGGCCAGGATTCGAAGGTCGGCGGTTCGTTCACATCAATCACTTCGATAATGCGCACGAGCGAATCCGCAAGGCCATCCGGGTCGGTAAGGACAATCGTCACCTCGTGCCTCGGGTTGATCGTCTCGTAATCGAGCTTGGAGCTGTCCAGCACGGTAATGACAAGTTTCTTCTTGCCGGTCTGCGTATCCTTCACGAAACCGACCGTGAAGAGGGAATCGACACCCGTATTCTTGTTGTCAAGCAACTTGACCTTAAGGCCGTTGATATCTCCGACATCCTGGTCGTCAACAACGTACGAAAGCACGACAGTCGCCTGCGGCACATTTTCCTTGACACCCACGGTAAGGGTTTTCTTGCCCTGAGGGTCGACACCGCGGCTAGTCGTATCGCAGTACGCAATGCAGAGCGAATCGGTGTCGTCCTGACCGTCAGGACCTTCGTCGACGATAATTATCGGTTTTTCGTTCACGTCGGAAAGCTTGACCGTCACATCGGCTGTATCCGTGAGGCAGCCCTCGGTGAACTTGCCCGTAGAAGAGTTCTTCGTGCAGTTCTTGACTTCCACCTTGAACTTGAAGGTCGGAGTCGTCTCAAAGTCGAGCTTCGAGGGGTCAAGAACCTTCACCTTGTTCGAATCCATCCAGAACGGCATGTTCGGCGTGATGACGGAGTAATCCAGGTGGCCGAATTCAGCAACGTGTTTCGTATCCGGGTCGGTCGCCGTAAGGGTTGCAACAAGCGTGTTCTTCGGGCTGTTTTCAGCCAACGAAACCGTCTTGTCCGAAATCGTCGGGCGTTCGTTCACGTCAATCACCTTGATGGTACGGACAAGCGTATCGGCAGCACCGAGCGCATCCTTCACGATCAGGTACACCACATACTGGGCATCAACGGTTTCGTAGTCGAGCTTGGACTTATCCTTCACAACTACGCTCATTTCCGTATTCGCGGTATTCGTCTTCACGTCGAAAAGCGTCTTCGCATTGCGGCCATTCTTATCGACAAGGTCGACCGTCAGCTGGCCAGCATCGTCCGCATCCACGTCAGAGATGGCGAAGGTGTGGATGACCGTTCCCGTAGCGGAATTTTCGGCAATCTCGAACGGGCCGTTGCACTTGGTATCGCCAGAGACGCACTTGATTTCCGGGTTCTCGTTCACATTCGAGAGCCTAACCGTCACGGCAGCGGTATCCGTAAGGCAGCCCTCGGTGAACTTGCCCGTAGAGGAGTTCTTGGTGCAGTTCCTGACTTCCACGTTGAACTTGAAAATCGGGGTCGTCTCGTAGTCGAGCATCGTGGAATCGGCAACCCTCACCTTGTTCGAATCCATCCAGAACGGCATGTTCGGCGTGATGACGGAGTATTCCAGGTGACCGAATTCAGCCACATGCTTCGTATCCGGGTCGGTCGCCGTAAGGGTTGCAACAAGCGTGTTCTTCGGGCTGTTTTCAGCCAACGAAATCGTCTTGCCCGCAATTGTCGGGCGTTCGTTCACGTCCTTCACCTTGATAGTACGGATAAGCGTATCGGCGGCACCGGCGGCATCCTTCACAATCAGGTACACCACGTATTCGGGATCCACGGCTTCGTAGTTGAGCTTGGACTTGTCCTTCACGGACACAATCATTTCCGTATTCGCAGCATTCGTCTTCACTTCGAAAAGCGTCTTCGCATCGCGACCGTTCGTATCGACGAGGTCGACAATCAGCAAGCCAGCATCGTTCGCGTCCACATCAGAAATCGCGAAGGTGTGGATGACCGTTCCCGTAGCGGAATTTTCAGCAATCTCGAACGGGCCGTTGCACTTGGTATCGCCCGTAATGCACGTGAGCTCCGGGCCCTCGTTCGTGTTGGTAATGGTAATCACGATAGTCGCAATACGCGACGAGAGGCCGCTTCCGTTCTTGTCGGTAACCTTGACCTTGATGGTATCCTTGTGGTTCGGAGTCGTTTCGTAGTCAATTACCGCATTCTGCTTCACCGTAATCTTACCGGTCGAAGCAGCAACCGCATAACGGCTAGAAGAACCGACAAGCGTATACTTGAGCTTGCTGTAAGTCGCGTTATAGGTATCCGGGTCAGACGCGCTGACCGTACCCACAAGTTTCTCTGCAGGAGCGTTCTCGGCAATGGTAAACGCACCATCCTTAGCATCCGGAGCTTCGTTTTCGTCCGTCACGAAAATCTTCGTATCTGCAGAAACGACGCTGTTGCCGCCATCCTTTATGGACACGGTCACGTTGTAGCTGACCGTATCGGCCTTGAACAGAGCCTCGTAGTCCAGCAAGGCGCTATCCTTTACAAGAATATTAACATACACCGTATCGCCTTTGTATGCCGTAACAGTTGCATCGAAAAGCTGGTCGGCAGTAACGGAACCCGAAACCGGATTCTTGTCCGTTACGGTGGCGCTCAGGGTATTGCTACCATCGGCAGCATCCACGTCGACAACCTTGAATTTTGCAAAAACAGTCCCGGTCTTGGTGTTTTCAACAACATTGTAGTTGTCCTTCACGTCGACGATGATAGGCGGATCATTTTCGTCTGTAAGCTTGATTGTAACAACGGCGGTATCCTTCAGGTTCGTAAAGCCCTTGTCCGCACCGTTATCCGTCACGATGGCATAGAGCTTGTATTCCTTCTTCGTCTCGTAATCGAGCTTGGCGCCCGTCGCCACCTTGATTACGCCGTTTCCATCTATCGTAAACAGGGTCGCCACATTCGCGTTCCCCGGCATATCGGCAAGCGTGTAAGAGAGCACTTTCCAGATATCCTCGTCCTCCGCGGTAACCTCGCCCACTTCGGTACCCGCCGCAGAATTTTCAGCAACCGTCAAGGTCGTGTCGTAAATGACCGGCTTGTCGTTGTCGTCGAGAATCTTGAGGGTCACTGTGGACTTGACCGTAATCTTCCCCGTACCGGAAGTCGAAGAGGCTGCATCTGTGACGTTCACCTTGATTTTCAGAAGGCTGTCCGGTGTTTCGTAGTTCAGCAGCACGCCGCTCTTCACGGAAATCGTGCCGCTCGTCGAATTGATGGTATACAGGGAGGATACCTTGGTATAATTCGCATCCCCGGTATCGAACGCATAGGTAAACTTGGTGTCATCCACGTCGTTCACGGTAATCTTGCCGTTCACCGTATTGGGGGTAGACTCGCCGACAACGTTTTCCTTGACCTTGATAGTCGGGTTGTTCACCGTCGGGGCGTCGTTCACCGGATTGAGGTTAATACGGACAAGATTGCTGCTGACAGCGGGGACTCCCTTGTTGATAATCCTGAAGATGAACGAGGCGACATCCGTTCCGTACGCATTCGGGTTTCCGCGATACGTGAGCTTACCGAGGTCGGCGCTTGGAATCACGAGACCCGCAGAAATTGCATCGGCATCCACGACGTTGCCATTATAAGTCAACGTACCGGAGACACTGCTGTTGTGCATCGGCAGCGATTCAATCTTCACTTCATATTCCGTCAAGGGCAAGCCGTTACCCGTAAAGGCAGGGAAACTGACAAAAGCATTGTCTTCATCTTCAAGACCGACAAATACGATATCCTTGCTGAGCGGAGCCTTGTCGTCGTCCTCAATTTCGATTAGGAACTCGCCTTCACGGCTCTTGTTCGGGAGCACGGCGCCCACCATGTCGAACACGCGAATCGTGAACATTTCACCCCATTCCTCGACAAGCTCATCCTTGACAGTCACCCCAACCGGACTTGTCGGAACGAGAGAACCCTTGCGAATAGTCACCGTCTTATAATCGGTCGAATTAGCTCCGTTACAAATGGGCAAGTCCGATGTGACGACGTCATCCAAGCTGGCAAACGCATGCAACGAGTCTGGGTCCGTATCCCTGTTGTTCGCCTGGTCGCCTGAGAAAATAAAGCAATACTTGAAAGTAACATCAGTCGTCGGGGCTTCGTTCAAGCGAATAGTAAGCGTCTGCTTGCCGGAGAGGCCTTCGTAGAGGGTTCCCCAGGTACGCGCTTCCGGGTTGATGTCAATCCAAGGAGGGTCAAACGGCATGTACTTGAAATCGCCCGTGATATCGGCAAAGAAACGAACATACTTGGCAACAAGCTGGCCAGCCAGCTTGAAGTGGCCGCCGACTCCTATAGTGTCCTTCGTAATCCACGTACCCTGGAAAGATGCATTCTGCCAATAATTCCAGTTAATAGGCCTATCCGTATAGAAAAGCAGGTTGCCGGAATATTCGGCATTGCTCAAATACTTAAACTCTTCGCTATGCGTCAGATCCCATTTGCCATTTTCAAATTTGGTGCCCTCTTTAACATACGCAACCTGGATTTTGAAATTGTTCACGGCATTGTTTAAATTGAACCCTTGCTTTGCAAAAATTCGGGTCAACTTGCCGTTGGGCGGCATCAACACATAAAGAGTCTTGTTCAATGTGCCACTAACTTCGAAGCGGTCATAATACTTGTCATACGTTCCATACGAATTCGTTTCGACAGAATCAGGAGGCACATGGATATATCCAGTCTCCGCAACAGTCGCTGTCATCAGGAAGTTTTCAGAAACGCTCGGCCACGAGCCCAAGTAAGGGACATCCAAATCCTCCAGCGGCGGAACATCGGACGGGCAAGAAGTGTAGCCCCCCGCTTTCTTTGTATAAATACCGTTCGTCTCATTCGTATACAGGGAGCCAATTAAATTGTTCCATTGAATAGCAAAATTATTGGTATAATGGGCAGTAATGCTATTCTTTACACACCACACTGGCGGCAGCTTATTCCCGTCTTGCTTATCAAGCACAAGGGAATCCTCTACACGCACCGGTCCGGCAATCAGAACATCAGAACCTGTATTATTAAACACTAAGTTCTTGCCCACAAGGATCGGGCCGCCAAGAGTGTGTGCAGGGTTCTCAAATCTGAGCTTTCCCTTAGTTCCGGTATAGCCGATGGAATCTGGGATATGGACATTGTCGTAAATAGCGACAGAGTCCGTTCCCCAAATCTTGTATTTCATCAGGGAATCCCAACGGGCCTGGTTCTCCTGAAGAGTAGCACCCGAGGAAAACTGGAATGGAGCTACGCTAGCCTTAGCGAAAGCGAACGTCGGAACAAGGCCAACGAGCAATATTGCCAAACACTTCAAATTTTTCATTTTCTCCACCACACGGAAAAATGGTTGACTCCAACCCATTTCACACCGACCCCAAAAATACTAAAAAATTATTACATTCCAAGGTTGTTTTCGAAGAAGCGGGGCAAAATTTCCCAATTCTTCGAATTCTACCTTTTAGTGTGAGCAGCGTCACATATAATGAAAAACCCCTTTTTTCGAACAAAAACCCAAACAAACAGTGTCGACACCCCGTCGACGACCCAAATATATACAAAATTTTACAAACGTGCCAGTGTTATTTCGCTTACCCGCAAAGTCGGCAAATTTCCGTGCAAAAAAGAGCCCTTTTTTGCATGAAAAGCCCAAATTTCTTGTAAAAAGCAGGCCAGAATCCCTTGTAAATTGTCGAATTGTATCTATATTTAAGGGTCCTAGGCCCTGCGCAATGACTATTTGCGGGCAACTCGCCAGGGCGAAAGCAGCAACGGACTTGTGAATTTTTATGTGCTCAGGTCGCCTAGGATTTTTCTTTTTGCCCCAAAAGGGCTTTTTTTATTTGCAGACACCAGCGTTCCCATTTTCTATTCCGAATCGACCATGATCCTCTGGACAATCCGCCATACCAAGCCCTACAACCCGAAAGACGTCTGCTACGGCAGGCTGGATTTTGATGTCTCCGACACGTTTCCGGAGGAATCCTCCAGCGCCATCGCGGATTTCCTGAAAGCAGGACCCAAGCCGAGCCGCCTGTTCAGCAGCCCACTATTGCGCTGCCTCAGGCTTGCCGAAAAGGTCTCCGTGGCGACAGGGCTCCCTATCGAGAAAGAGGACCGCATCATCGAACTCAACTTCGGGTCGTGGGAAGGGCAGAAGCTCACCGCCGCCCCGAGAACGGAAATGGCAGCATGGATGAAGGACTGGCGCGGAT
The DNA here is from genome assembly GCA_902762305.1 of Fibrobacter succinogenes. GTDB lineage: Bacteria > Fibrobacterota > Fibrobacteria > Fibrobacterales > Fibrobacteraceae > Fibrobacter > Fibrobacter succinogenes_I. Next base: position 274,115 of record CACWNW010000002.1, read on the forward strand.
TCAGGTTCCCGCAGGGCGAAAGCTTCCACGACGTGGACCGCAGGGTGGAAGAATTCCTCGACTCGCTCGACGACGACGGCGAATTCCTGTGGGTCACGCATGCAGGCGTCATCGCGGCGCTCCAGCACTTTGCCTGCGGGCTTGCCGACGACATTTTCGTCGAGGGCATGTTCAGCTACACGATGGTGAACCGCTTCGAATTCAAGCGCAACAGCGAAGGGCACTTCCGCGGGACATTCACGACAGTGCACGAGGGCCTCAAGATGCCCCCGCTGGTGATGGAGTAATTTCGCTTCGCAATTCGGGGATGCCGCGCGGGGATGCCGCGAGCCGCGGGTTGTAAATGCGAACCGCAATTTCGGGGAAATTCGGGCCGCGGGGTATAGAATGCGGGCCGCGGGCTGTAAATCTGGGTCGCGGGGACCGAGTTCAGGCCGATTTTACGCAATTCGCGGGGGATTTTCGCGATTTTGGCTGACTAAAGCGCCATTTTCGGGGATTTAGTCCGCCAAAAATTAGTTTGTTCGCAAGCACATTTGTTTTTTCGGCAGACCAAAATGCGGTTTTTCGCAATTTAGTCAGCCAGAACCGACACCGGCCACCCCCAAAAAACGCCAACAAGCCCGACAACAGCCCCAAAATTCGTTACTTTGTTCAAAAAGTGGCTGACTAAAATCAGTTTTTTCGCGAATTGGTCAGCCAAAATCGCAATTTCGACATGCAAAATGCCCGCAGGCAGAAGTCAAAACGCCAACAGGCCCGCGACACGCCCCATGTTGCTATCAGAAGTCAAGCGAGAACACCGCCTGCGCGCCGCCCGAGAAATTCGGCATCAGCGCGAAATGCACCGGATTATCGAAGTCGCTCAAAAGCGCGTCGACCGCGGCATCGCCAAGCGAATAAAGGTAAATCAGCGCAAGCCCCCATATATACTGGTTGCGGTTCTTGCGATAATAGGTAACCCGCTCGGTCACGCGCTCCAGCTCCTTGGGGCTCGACGCTTCCCTTTCCAAGAAATGCTTGCGGTCGAGGTAATATTCCACCATATTCTGCGAAGTGTGGATACTGGCGGCAGCACCAATCATTCCCATATAAAGCAGGCCCGCCTTGCCGAACTCGCCATTGTACATCTGCCCGAACCCAGGCAGTATCGCCCACAGCAGTGCGGTCCTCATGCTACGGAGTTCTACGCTCCGGTGATTATTATTATACCATATGCCAAAGGCATCGAGCATTCCATACAAATGAAGACCGAACAGCCATGCGTTTTCGGCGTAGCGCAGGTCCTCCTGCTCCATCTTCTTGTCGCTCTTCTCGCGCACGCGGGACGCATATTCGTTGCGCTTGTCCTGGAGTGCCCTCAGGGAATCGCGGTCAGTCGCCTCCATGATGTACTTCGTGTACATCGAGACGGAGTCCTGGAACGGGCGCGCCTGTTCGAGCACGCGATCCTTCTGGAAAGACTTGTTGAAATACACTTCGTACACGAGCAGCAGTTCGATGCCCGTGATAAAACCGCCTCGCACATAGTGTTCGGTGTAGTAATGCCCACCGCCGGGCAAAATACTCAGGAGCATCGTCAAAGGCAGGGAATTGTGCGTCGTCGGGATATCCCATTCATTCACGGTGAGGGTATCTATGGCTTCGATGCCCGTCTTGCCCTTCACCAGCGGGTCGCCCTTGAAGCCCGAAGTATCGGCGGCCTGAGCCACCTCGCCATCAGCCGATTCCGCCTGGTCGGGAACCGCAGATTCCTGCTGCGAAGCCTGCGACGAGTCGGCCACCGAAGATGCCGGCTGCGCACCGACCTGCCTGGCCCCCGTCTGTAGAACCGTCTGCGCACCAGCAACACCCGCAAGGGCGAGGCAAATAAACAGCATTATGGCAAACAGACGATTTGGCATCACATAGAAATATAGAAATAATTCATTTATACGCCCTACTCGTCCTATTCAATAATTGCACAGGCAGAACAAGCACATCCCCCATCCTAGAACTGCATACCGCAGTCCCAAAAGGTATATTTTTCAAAAAAATTACGCCTTTTGTTCAAAATGTCATTTTATGACATAAAAGAATTCTAAATTACGGAGTATGAAAATGAGCAACGAACAGACCATCACCGACGAGAACATCGAACGCTTGGAAATCGAGGCCAGCGTCCTCGAAGAAAAGATCGCCGAGCGGGTGCACGCCATCAAGGAAGCACTTATCGCACGCGGCGAGATGATGGCCACCGCGGAATCGTGTACGGGCGGGCTTGTCGCATCGAGCATCGTGAACGAAGCCGGTTCTTCGGCCGTACTCGCCGGCGGTATCGTTGCCTACCAGAACGAAATCAAGGAAAAGCTCCTGGGCGTAAGCCACGAGACCCTCGAGCAGTTCGGGGCTGTAAGCGAACAGACCGTAAAGGAAATGTCCAAAGGCGCTCTCGAAAAGTTCGGCTGCCAGTGGGCGGTATCCACCTCGGGCATCGCAGGCCCCGGCGGCGCAGTCCCAGGCAAGCCCGTAGGCACCGTCTGGATGTCGATTTCCTGGATTTCTGGTAACAACTGTTTGCAAAACGAATCCTTTTGTAAAATTTTTGCAGGGGATAGGCTCAAAATCAGGCTCAAAACCGTTTATATAGTGCTGGGCAAGCTACTTTTTTTGCTGAATAAACAAAAAAGCACTTGCACAAGTGAACACTAAATAGTATATTTAGACAAGAAAAACAAAAAATGGAGTCCAATATGGCAAAGAAGAACACGACACCCACTAGCAACCTTTCCGCCGACAAGGCAAAAGCGGTCGAAGCCGCAATTGCGCAGATCGAAAAGAATTATGGTAAAGGTTCCATCATGGCTCTCGGTAGCCAGCCTGTCGAAGAAATCCCCGTCATCCCGACCGGCTGCATCCAGCTCGACATGGCGCTCGGCGTTGGAGGTTTCCCCCGCGGCCGCATCATCGAAATCTACGGCCCCGAATCCTCCGGCAAGACGACGCTCACCCTGCATGCCATTGCCGAAGCCCAGAAGCTCGGCGGTGTCGCAGCCTTCATCGATGCCGAACACGCCTTCGACGCGGTCTATGCCCGCAAGCTCGGTGTCGATATCGAATCCCTCCTCGTTTCCCAGCCCGATACGGGCGAGCAGGCCCTCGACATCGCCGAGACCCTCGTCCGTTCCGGCGCCATCGATATCATCGTGATTGACTCTGTGGCAGCACTTGTGCCGCAGGCCGAAATCAACGGCGAAATGGGCGACAACCACGTCGGACTGCAGGCCCGCCTCATGAGCCAGGCCCTCCGCAAGCTCACCGGCATCCTTTCTAAGTCCAATACCTGCATGCTGTTCATCAACCAGCTCCGCATGAAGATCGGCGTGATGTTCGGCAACCCCGAAACCACTACCGGCGGCAACGCCCTCAAGTTCTACGCCACGCAACGTATCGACATCCGCCGCATCGCTGCAATCAAGGACGGCGAAGAGGTCATCGGTAACCGTACCCGCGTGAAGGTCGTGAAGAACAAGGTTGCGGCTCCGTTCACCCAGTGCGAATTCGACATTCTCTATGGTTGCGGCATTTCCCGTGAAGCCTCCATCCTCGACCTCGCCACCGAACTTGATATCATCCAGAAGAGCGGCTCTTGGTTCAGCTACAACAACGAGCGCATCGGCCAGGGCCGCGAGAACACGCGCCTCTTCCTGAAGGACAATCCGGAACTCTGCTCCGAAATCGAGCAGAAAATCCGCGAGAGTATGAAGGACGTGGAACTGTTCAAGCTCGGCGAGAACGAAGCCCTCGAGATTGAAGACGACGGCGAAGGCGCTGCGGTCGAAGCCGACGCCTAATAGCCCAGTCAAAAGATGCGGCATAGGTAGCGGACGGAAGCCTGCCAGCGGTCAACAATCACTGGCAAGCAGTCCTTGCGCAGTCAATAGCCAGAAGTTAACAGCCCGATGCTAAAGGCTAAAGTCCAGAAGCTAAGGGCCAAAAGTCAGAGACCAGAAGCCAACAGCTATAAGCCTGCGGTCAATAGCCAGAAGTTAACGACGAGAAGCCAAAGACCAAAAGCCAGTGGCCAACAACCAAGAATTGACGTCAGGGAGCCATTGACCAAAAGCCAACGGCCAGAAGCCAAAAGCTGACGCCCGAAAGCCAAAGACCAAAAGCCAACGGCCAGAAGCCAAAAGCTGACGCCCGGAAGCTAATGACCAGAAGCTACAGACTAATGACTAATGACCAATGACCAATGACCATTGACCAATGACCAACAACTAATTCTTCCTTAAAAACGAACTCCGTTCTTTCTTTTCAGCCATTGGGAAGGAGCGGAGTTTTTTATTTTTCCTCGCATGAAGTTTGTTCACACCCTCATCCAGTCCGCACTGATGGCCGCAACATTTGCGGTCACGACGCATGCGCAGGAACTCTGCACGCATTCTCTGCTGGACCAGGACATGATCGTGAACATGGAGGGATGGTTCATCAATGCGCAGCATTCCCGCGCAAGGATAGACATCGAATGGCGTCACCACGAAGCAGCCAAGCGGGACACATTCTTCATTCACCTGCCGAACACACCCTCGTACAAGTACATCACCGACTCGACAAGCCGCTACATCGAGAAGGATTCCCCGCGCATCCGCAGGCAAATGGCGATGCATCACCTGAAAGAAGAAATTGGCAACACGCCCGTCAGGTACGACGACCTCGAACTTCTCGCCCACGGGCTTTTCATGTGCAAGGATTCCTCGATCCAGAAGCCGACGATATTCTCCACGGCGTTTTCCCAGATGTGGTGGAGCATCGCAAGCGATTCACTCCCGCAGCCGCATCTCGTGACTATGCGCGGAGCCTTCAAGGAAAAACGCGAAATGCGAATTGACACCTGGAAGGAACTTTCGGGAACACTCCTCCCTACGCTCGTAACGGTCGCAGGCATGGACTACCGCGGCAAATTCTGGATCCGCTCGGCCTACCCCATGGAAGACCTGAGCCGCGATCCTTTACGCGAACACTTGCTGAAATTCGGGCACGACTACGGCGCGTCCTTGTGGATCGGGAACGAGAAATAACCCTGATACTGCAACTGCACGATAAACTGCTGCGCCAGGTTTCCGTCATAGAACCTGTCCTTCAGACGGTTCCAGAAGCCAAATTCCAGCGTTACGCTGCGTAGGCCTTCTGTCCAGGAAATATGCGGGCCAAGCCTGACCATCATATAGCTGAGTGCTTCCTTCTGGACAACATCGCCATCACGCAAGACGCCTGTTCTGAACAGGGAGGTTTCCACCAGCATGGCGACGTGCTTGCCGATAGGTGCGCGCCCAAAGAACTCAAAGTCCAAGATGAAATCGCGGCTGAACACGGGCATGTTCAGTTTATAGTCGTAACTCTTGCCCGAGAAATCGGTGCTGATGTCCGTAAGGATGTAATGCATGTTGAGGCCGATGAGCGCGGACTTCGGGAGGAAATACTCTATCTTGACCGCGACATCGAACTGCTGGGCGTAATCAAACTCATCGCTATCCCATGCGTTATCGACAATGTAATCCGCGTTCCACGTTTCGGCGATACGTCCCTCGCCCAGCACGTCGGACGTAACCATTTCGAGGTTGCTCATCAGGTAGAAAAAGCTCTCGTATGTCACCGAGACCTCCACCTGCGGATTAGTCTTGAACGGACGCAGTCCAAACCCCACCTGGTAGCCCGCATAGAACGGGGAAACCTCAACGGCACCTTCCATTTTAAGGAACGTGGGAGTACGGCCCATCCTCTCGCCATAGTTCAGCGGTTCGATGGGTTCGAGCCAGGTGTAGTGAAGATCGGCGGTAAACTGCGGCAGCCACTGGCCCCATACAAACGGCCCATTAGCCATGAAGCTCCAAGAGAGGTTCGGCCCATAGCGCAAGCCGAACTGTGCACTCTGGTCGAAGCCGTCACCCAAGGACAGGGCGAACGCAAGGAGCACAGAAACGAGCGAAAACTTTATTTGGCGACAGAAAAACCGCATTTCAATGTAAAATCTAAAAAATATTTAATCTATTTGCCCGATAAATTCTTATTTTGTGAACACAAAATCTTAAGGAGATTCTATGAAACTGTCTCATCTTTGCCTACTTGCGCTCGGCTCGGTGCTGATGTTGGGTTGCGCAAACAAAGCATCTTCCCCCATTCTTATCGAACGCGGCGTCGGCCAGAATGAATACGAACGCGAATACTTCGTCACCAAGGAAAGCATGGGTATCGAAAAGCGCCTCAAGGACGTGTTCAAGCAGGGCTATATCGAAGAAGGCATGACCAATGACATGGTGAACCTGCTGTGGGGACCTCCCGACCACGAAACGGAGACCGATACCTCCAGCGTGTGGGAATACTACACCGAAGAAGGCAAGCTCATTACCCGCCTCTTCTGGAAGCACCCCGACCAGGCCCGCCTGAAGGGTTACGAAAACGAATGGATCCTCGAAAAGATCGAAGGCGACCGCTACGGTGGCTCCCCTGCTCCGACTTCGAGCCGTTCCAGCAACTACAACTAACCTTTTTTACGGCCTTAGTTTAAAAAGTCGCCTTTCAAAAGGCGGCTTTTTTTACTAAATTTAGGCGCGTTAAATTTTAAACCTTTCAAGGAGTTAATTATGCGTCAGTATATCATTGCTGGTAACTGGAAGATGAACAAGACCGTTAGCGAATCCGTTCAGCTCGCTAAGGATATCGTGGAAGCCGTCAAGGACGTGAAGAAGACCGAAGTGGTCATCGCCCCGACGTACCTCGCTGCCGCCAAGGTCGCCGACGTCATCAAGGGTACCAACGTGAAGCTCGCCATCCAGGACATCCACTGGAAGGACCAGGGCGCATTCACCGGAAAGGTCTCCGTTGACATGGTCAAGGAAATCGGTGCCGAATACATCATCATCGGCCACTCCGAACAGCGCCAGTACTTCCACGAAACCGACGAAACGGTGAACCTCAAGGTCAAGAAGACCCTCGAAGCCGGCATCAAGCCGATCATCTGCATCGGTGAAACTCTCGACGAACGCAACGGCGGCAAGCTCGAAGCCGTGCTCAGCACCCAGGTCAAGGGCGCTTTCAAGGACGTTTCCGCCGAAGACGCAGCCAAGTGCGTGCTCGCCTACGAACCGGTCTGGGCGATTGGTACCGGCGTGACCGCTACCGACGAACAGGCTGAAGAAACTCAGGCATTCGTCCGCTCCGTCGTGAAGGAAATCTACGGCGAAGCCGTTGCCGAAGGCATGCGCATCCAGTACGGTGGCTCCATGAAGGGCGCCAACGCTGCCGGCCTCCTCGCCCAGAAGGACATCGACGGTGGCCTCATCGGCGGTGCAGGTCTCAAGGCCAACACCTTCAAGGAAATCATCGACGCTGCCGAAGCCAAGTAATTTCGCGGCTAGAAACTTAAACCAAGGAATCGTCTCATGACAACTCTTTTTTGGATTCTGATTGTCGTCCACGTCTTTCTCTGCCTGTTCCTCTCTCTGCTCGTTCTCGTGCAGAACGACAAGATGGGCGGCCTCGCAGGGCTCGGCGGAATGACGTCCCAGTCCGCATTCTCCACCGCTGGTGCAGCCACCTTCATCCAGAAGCTGACCCGCGTCGTAGCCCTCATCTTCTTCATCGTCGTGTTCGCCCTCGGCCTCATCACCGCCAAGAAGAACGTCACGGTCGAAGAATCTGCAATGCAGAAGGCAACCCGTGAGAATGCCGAACAGCAGGCTCCCGTCCCGGCTCTCCCGGGCGATTTCGCAGCTCCGGCTGCCGAGGCTCCTGCAGCACCCGCTGCCGAAGTTCCGGCCGCACCGGCTGAAGCTCCTGCTGCCGAGTAACACGCCAAAGGGATTTGTCATCGCGTAAACCGGCTCCTGCCGGCGTATGCATGTGACGAACCTGCGGTCGTGGTGGAATTGGTAGACACGCTAGCTTGAGGTGCTAGTGGGAGCGATCCCATGACAGTTCAAGTCTGTCCGACCGCATTACGAAGTCCGCTCTCGCGAAAAGCGAGGGCGTTTTTTTTAGAAAGAGGAAAATTGTAGTTTTGTTCACAATGATTCGTTCCATCGTAACATTCATTCTGCTCATTATCTGCATTTCTATCGCGGCCCCGAAAAACCGCGACATCGAAGGCATGCTCGACCGTATCGGAAGGCAGCCACAAATGCTGGATGCACGCAACAACCTGATGTTAGCTTTGGAACAGAAAAACATCCAGGCAGTAGATTCCCTAATAGAGGTTTTGTCCAAAGAAGCATTAGAGTCTTACGCCCTAGACCGTTACGAACTCCTGCAAATCAACTTGCTATTGGAGCGCTACGACAAGGCTCTTGATATTTGGTTTGACGAATACGCCAATGCAGGGAACCTAGAACGTTATTCCTTTGCAAGAACTGACACATTACAGAAATACCTCACTTCCCTTATGGACTTGACCGACAGCAATAACGTCAAGAGAGAATCGGAAAAAATCAAGACAAGAATAGAATCCCAAGAAAAGAAAGACCTACATTCTTTACTGGACACATTATCGAAAGCTCTTACCTTTTACAATAGATTTTACCCTGATATAGATAGATGCGATGATTCCCTGCTTTACGTTCGAGTAGGCGCAAAATTTCATTCAGGTAATTACGAGGACAACGTTAATTGGGATTGGGAAGCAGCCATGGCGAACGCACTAAAAGTCCTATCGGATTTCAGCACAAAATATCCAAGCCCCCGAACTGTCCAGTTTTCCGATTATTTAATAAAATATTTTAAAGAATCCGCTGTTACTTTTCAAGTGGTAAAAGACCCTGTACTAAGCAGGCGATACACAGGATGCTTCGGTATAGAAGCGTTCTTAAACATTTCAAATAGGCCGGGAATAATATTTGGCCTTCCACTTCAAATATGGCGAATCATCTTCATCCCCGCTTTTCAATTCTCTAAAGATTACTCCGGACCAAGCGCGACTGCCGGATTTGTCGTTTTTGATTCTCGCCACGTAAAAGTTTTTCCCCTCGTAAACATGAGCACAGGACTTGGTTTCGGTGGAGAAATCGACTATAGATTTTACATCAGTAAAGAGTCTTATGGGTTATTCGGTGTATGGTCATTTAACTTCAGATATATCGGAGGATGGTACGAGACCGAGACTAAAAACTCCATAGAAAGTCGATTCCAAAACAGATTTATGTTGGGGGTCAGTGGCTACTTGTGGTAACAGGTTGCTAAATTTTCCGCATCGATAAGGCGGACCAATCTGCACGTCGCAGAACGGTACCACGCAAAAAGGTTTGATATGAGCAGCAATCTTGTAGCGCCGGTTGGCGTTCTCGGTTTTGGCGTCGAAGGCCAGAGCACGTTTAATTACCTTGTACGTAATTGTGTCAAGGAAATCGTAGTGATGGACAAGAACCCGGTGAAGTTGCCGGAAACGCCCGCAGGCGTAAACGTGAAGGTTTTCAGTGGCGAAAGCTACCTGGACGGTCTCAAGGACTGCGTGACCGTAGTGCGCTCCGCAGGCGTGTACCCGATGAGCCAGGACCTGTTCAAGTTCCAGATGAACGGCGGAATCATGACGAGCCAGATTCAGCTGTTTTTAGAACAAACTAAATCCAAGAAGGTCGTAGGCGTCACGGGAACGCTCGGCAAGGGTTCTACTGTGAGCATGATCAGCCACATCTTGACCAAGTGCGGCGTAGAGAACGAAATTGGCGGGAACTTCGGCGTGCCCGCGCTCGACCTGCTCGAGACAGAGACGCCCGACCGCATCAGCATTCTCGAACTTTCCAGTTTCCAGCTGATGACGCTTTCGCTCTCGCCCGACGTGGGCGTGGTACTGCGTGTTTCGACCGAACACCTGGACTGGCACAAGAGCGTCGAGGAATACCGGGACGCGAAGGCCAACCTCGTCCGCTGGCAGAAGCGCTCCGGTACCTGCGTGTACCTGAAGGATGCAGAGCCCTCGGCAAAGATTGCAGGGGAAAGCCCTGCCGGAACGAAGTATGCCGTATGCCACGCCGATGGCGACGGTGCCGGTAACGGGGATGCCGTAATTGAAGGCGCCACCCTCGCCATCGACAGCGAGAAGCTGTACCTTGCGGACTGCAAGGTGCGTGGCATCTACCAGCTGGAGAACATGGCGGCGGCGACCCTCGCCGTGAAGGCCTTGGGAATCAAGGTGGCCGACGCATTCGAGGCACTGAAGAGCTACGAGACCCTCCCCTTCCGCATGGAATTCAAGGGCGAGAAGAACGGGATAGAATTCTTCAACGACAGTTACGCCACCCGCCCCGACGCGACAATCGCCGCGACAGCCAGCATGACGCGCCCCTTCGCGCTCATCCTCGGCGGCTCCGAGAAGAACGCGGACTTCACCGAACTTTCAAACATCCTCGTAAAGGAACGCCCGAACCTCAAGCGCATCGCGCTCATCGGCGCCACAGCAGAACGCATGCTCGAATCGCTGAAGCAGGCTGGGCTGGAATCCGCGGACATCGAGGCCAAGATTTTCCCCACACTCGAGGAAGCCTTCGCCGACAGCCTCGCCATCGGCAAGGGCGGTACCGTCATCATGAGCCCCGCCTGCGCAAGTTTCGGCCTGTTCAAGAACTACAAGGTACGCGGGCAGGTGTTCGACAAATTGGTTGCCGCGATTTAATTTTGATTTTTTTCAAAAAAATTCGCCCTTACCCCTTTACAAACGGCGCAAATCAATCTAAATTTGTTGCCGTTCCGCTAAGGACCACGCGGTCGTGGTGGAATTGGTAGACACGCTAGCTTGAGGTGCTAGTGGGAGCGATCCCATGACAGTTCAAGTCTGTCCGACCGCAGAAAGAAACCCAGTCGCAAGACTGGGTTTTCTTTTTTTCGCAATTTTCCCTTCATTTGATACAAAAAAGATACATAATCAGGCCTTTTTCAAAAAAAAAAAGGTCCGAACGGGGACAACCCAAGTTAAATTTACAAAAGACAAACAATAAACCCCTCACAGGAGTATCAAATGAAAAAAATGACACTCTCCGCAATCGTCCTCGGCCTCGCCGCCGCTGGCGCATTCGCACAAGCTCAACCGGCTGCAGCTCCTGCCGCAGCCACCACCGAACAGACTGCCGACGACGCCAAGAAGGCTGAAGAGGCCAAGGCTGCCGACGACGCCAAGAAGGCCGAAGAGGCCAAGGCTGCCGACGACGCCAAGAAGGCCGAAGAGGCCAAGGCTGCCGAAGAAGCTAAGAAGGCCGAAGAGGCCAAGGCCGCCGAAGAAGCTAAGAAGGCCGAAGAGGCCAAGGCCGCTGAAGAAGCAAAGGCAGACGATTCCAAGCCGGCCGAAAACACCAATCCGGCTGAAGTCGCGAACGCCGCCGGCAACGCATTCAGCATGCTCAAGTCCAGCCTGAGCGAAGCCACCTCCGCCGCCAACATGGAAGTGAAGTTCTCCGGCTATGTCGAATTTGACGCCTACACCGGTGACCTTTTCAACGACAAGGACGTGAACCACAATTACTGGACAACCTATGACTTCAACGTCGACGTGAAGTTCAACGACAGATGGTCCGCACACGCAGGCATCGAAGGTGACGAAGGCAACGCCATCCCGGGCATTCACTACAGCGGCGCATTTATCCAATACAAGCCGGCCGATTTCTTTGGCATCAAGTTCGGCGACCTGACCTTCTCGGAAGGCGCATTCCAGGCCTACTACGGCTATGACGATCCGACCTACTACGCCGCCGGCATGAAGGAACACGACATCCGCGGTCTCCAAATCGATCTCGCCGGTCTTGAACTCGGCATCGGATTGGGCCGTGGCGGCAACGACCGCTGCGACAACGATGACTGCAAGGTCTACAACGCCCACGTCGCCTACGAATTCGACTACGCCGGCCAGCACCTCCGTCCGTTCTTCGACTACAAGAGCTATCAGGAAGAAGAACATAACGAACTGCACACCGGTATTGACGCAGGCCTTTCCATCGGCGGATTCGCATTCCGTGCCGTGTACGGCTTCCATGCCGATTACCTCGCCGACAGCAAGGATGTAGACCCGAATGCCGACCTGACTTCCGTCGCGCACACCATCTTGGCTGAACCCACCTTCGAGGTGGCCATGTTCCAGATCAAGACGAGCTTCTTCATCGCCTTCATCGGTGAGAACGACCGCAACGAGATTGAAGGCCAGAACATCACCACATACGATCCCGTCCACCTGGAAAACGACTTCGAAATTCCGGAATACATGTTCGCCTACATCGAACCCGCAATCAAGCTTGGCGGCTTCATGAAGTTAGGCATCCCTGTTGAATTCCACACCAACACCCTCGACAGCGACAAGGATGGCACCAAGACTATCGATCTCGGCGCCCGCCTCTACCTCACTCCGGTCGAGCACCTCAACATGACCGCCTTCGGCATGCTCGACATTCCGGTCGGCGAGAACGAAGACAAGGTCGGCTTCAAACTCGGCTTCGAAACTGCCTTCGACTTCTAATCGAGCCGATAGCAAATTCCAGAAACCGCCGGGCGCATACCCGACGGTTTCTTTTTTGCCCCAAGGAAAGACTCCCGTCTTTTTTCTAACTTTAGCCCCGATGAACCGCTTTGAACTTTTAAAGACTTCCAAGAAATCGAAGGCCCGCCTCGGCGTGGTCCATACCGACCATGGCGACGTGACGACCCCCATCTTTATGCCGGTGGGCACCGAGGCGACCGTCAAGGCGGTGACCCCCGCCCAGCTCAAGGACATCAAGGCGGAAATCATCCTCGCGAATACGTACCACCTGTACTTGCGCCCCACCACCCCGCGTATTGCGAAGGCGGGCGGCATCCACAAGTTCATGGCTTGGGACGGCCCGGTGCTCACGGACAGCGGCGGATTCCAGGTATGGAGCCTGAAGGACCTCCGCAAGATTACACCGGAAGGCGTCGAATTCAGGAGCATCCTGGACGGTTCAAAACACTTCTTTAGCCCCGCAAGCGTCATGAACGCCCAGCGCGAAATCGGCGCAGACATCATCATGGCGCTCGACGAATGCACGCCTTACCCGAGCACCGCGAAGGAAGCGGAGCATAGCCTCAAGTTCACTCTCAAGTGGACCGCAGAGGCAATGCAATGGCTCAAGGAGCACCCGCCTATCCACGGTTACGATCAGCAGTTCTTCGGGATTATCCAGGGCGGCATGCACAAGAATCTGCGCCAGCAGGCAATCGAACGCATTGCGGAACTCGGGCCCGACGGATTCGCGATGGGTGGCCTCTCCGTAGGCGAGCCCACCGAAACGATGTACGAGATTGCGGACTTCTGCACCGACATTCTGCCGCAGGACCACGCCCGATACGTGATGGGCGTAGGAACCCCCTGGAACCTGCTGGAGCTCATCGAGCGTGGCGTGGACATGTGCGACTGCGTGATGCCGACCCGCAACGCGCGCAACGGCATGCTGTTCACGAGCGAAGGCGTGCTGCGCTACAAGGCGGCCCGTCATGCCGAGGAATTCGACAAGCCGGTGGACCCGAACTGCGACTGCTACTGCTGCCGCAACTTCAGCCGCGCGTACCTGCGTCACCTGCACCACGCCGGAGAATCCCTCGGGTTCACGCTGGCGAGCATCCACAACCTGCACTTCTACCTGCACCTGATGCGCGAAGCCAAGCGGCACATCGCCGACGACACTTTTGAAGAGTGGAAAAGGGAGAAGTGCGAAATTTTGCAGCGCGACCTGCAATAATCATTAACATCTGGGAAAGGAGGGTGTTAGGGAGGGCGGAGCCTTCCCTTGTCTAAGATGCCTTGCGATAAGCAAGGCATCAAACAGAGCGTGCAAGCCATATCCGTAGCCAACTTATATAAAAGACTTTAAAAAGCACAATACGCAAAAACACCCGGCTCATTGCTGAACCGAGTGCTTTTGTTAGGAGGAGAATCTTGTTAGCAAGATGCTAGATTACATCATGCCGCCCATGCCACCCATGCCCGGGTCCATGGCCGGAGCAGCCGGCTTGGGTTCCTTCTTCTCGGTGATCACGCAGTCAGTCGTGAGGATCATCGAGGCAATGGAGGAGGCGTTCTTGAGGGCCGTGCGGGTCACCTTGGCCGGGTCGATGACGCCTGCCTTGATGAGGTCTTCGTAGGTGTCGGTCTTGGCGTTGTAACCGAAGGCGTCCTTGCCTTCCTTGACCTTGTTCACCACGACAGAGCCTTCGAGGCCCGCATTCTGCACGATCTGGCGGAGCGGTTCTTCGATAGCGCGGCGGATGATGGCAGCGCCGGTCTTCTGGTCGGCGTTGTCGAAGTTGAGCGCGTCAATGGCCTTCTCGGCACGGATGAGGGCAACGCCACCACCCGGAACGATACCTTCTTCGACGGCAGCGCGGGTCGCGTGCATGGCGTCGTCGACGCGGTCCTTCTTTTCCTTCATTTCGACTTCAGTAGCAGCACCGACCTTGATGACGGCAACGCCGCCGGCAAGCTTGGCCAGGCGTTCCTGGAGCTTTTCGCGGTCGTAGTCGCTCGTGGTGGTTTCGATCTGCTTCTTGATCTGACCGATACGGCCCTTGATGGAGGCAGCATCACCGGCACCTTCCACGATCGTGGTGTTGTCCTTCGTGATGGTGATGGACTTTGCCTGGCCAAGGACGGTGACCGGAGCATCTTCGAGCTTTGCACCCGTGTCTTCGGAAACGAGCATACCGCCAGTGAGGATTGCGATATCTTCGAGCATGGCCTTACGACGGTCACCGAAGCCCGGAGCCTTGACGGCAGCGACCTTCAGGGTGCCGCGCATCTTGTTCACAACGAGTGTTGCGAGAGCTTCGCCATCGACGTCTTCGGCGATGATGAGGAGAGACTTGCCCTGCTTTGCCACGTGTTCGAGCATCGGGAGCAAATCCTTCATGGTAGAAATCTTCTTGTCGTACAGGAGGATGTACGGATTCTCGAGGCTGACTTCCATGCTGTCGGTGTTGGTGACAAAGTACGGAGAGAGGTAGCCGCGGTCGAACTGCATACCTTCGACAACGTCGAGCACTGTGTCGGCGGTCTTGGATTCTTCGATGGTGATCACGCCGTCGTTGCCGACCTTTTCCATGGCGTTGGCGAGGAGGTCACCGATTTCCGGGTCGTTGTTCGCAGAGATGGTAGCGACCTGGGCAATGTGTTCCTTGCCGTTGATCTTCACGGCCATCTTGCCGATTTCCTTGATGACGGCGTCAACCGCAGCGTCCATGCCGCGCTTGATGTCCATCGGGTTTGCACCGGCAGCGACGTTCTTCAAGCCTTCACGAGTGATAGCCTGAGCGAGAACGGTTGCAGTCGTGGTGCCGTCACCGGCAGCGTCGCTCGTCTTGTTGGCGACTTCCTTGGCCATCTGGGCGCCGAGATTTTCGTAGGCGTCTTCGAGTTCCACTTCCTTAGCGACAGTCACGCCGTCCTTGGTCACGTTCGGAGCACCGAAGGAGCGGGCGATCATCACGTTGCGGCCCTTGGGGCCGAGAGTTACCTTGACAGCGTTGGCGAGCTTGTCCACGCCCTTCATAAGGGATTCGCGAGCCGCCACATCAAACTTGAGTTGCTTTGCCATTTTTGTTTTTCCTTTTTTTAAAATTCTGTGGTTACTGGTCATTAGTCATTGGTCATTGGATCTTTTAATCGCGGCTTCGCCGCCTAGCTAATACTAGTGACTATTGACCATTGACTAGCTACTAAAGAGTAGCGATGACGTCCGGTTCCTTCACGATGAGGTAGTTTTCGCCGTCGACGGTGACTTCGGTGCCGCTGTACTTGCCATAGAGCACCACGTCGCCCACCTTGACTTCCATCGGGACGATTTCGCCCTTGTCATTCTTGCGGCCCGGGCCCACGGCCACGACCTTACCCTGCATCGGCTTTTCCTTGGCGTTATCCGGGATGAAGAGACCCGAAGAGGTCTTCTGTTCGGCTTCAGCCGGCTTGACAACGATTCGATCTGCTAAAGGCTTGATCATTTTACTTTTCCTCTTTTTTGCGGGTAATCGCATTCGCATTACCCTTTTGTTTAAACTTTGGTCCAAATTGGACTATTTTCGCCCTATTATTAGCAAAAGACGTGCCAAACCCTATTCGGCACGAATTTTGC
Organism: Fibrobacter succinogenes; assembly: GCA_902762305.1. Lineage (GTDB taxonomy): Bacteria > Fibrobacterota > Fibrobacteria > Fibrobacterales > Fibrobacteraceae > Fibrobacter > Fibrobacter succinogenes_I. Next base: position 290,206 of record CACWNW010000002.1, read on the forward strand.
GTTTATTGTGTAAAACAGGACGAAAACACAGCAAATCCGCCAAAAAGAATGTTTAAAAATAAAACACTCTAACAAAGCGTTTCAAAATTAAACGGTTTAACGAAGTGAAACTGTCACATTTTTTCGTCCGGATTCCCGCCCTGGGCACGCAGGTTCACGATATACTCCATCGCCTTGTTTCTTGACTCGACCTTCCCTTGACGGGCGAGCGACTCCGCCTCGCAAATGCGCACGAACCGACGCATCAGCTCAACCGGCGAAATACCGAAGCCCTGCGCCAGCACGCAGAATGTCTGGAACGATGCCACCCGCTTGCCACTCTCCATCATCGAGATGGACTGGCGTGTAAGTCCTGCAGACTTAGACAACTCCGTCTGCGTCACCAGCGTATTGCGCCGTACTCCTATGAGCAATTTCTGAAAAGCCGTCGCAAAGACGGCCGAATCTTTGAAGTCCATTCCCATATGTATAAATTAACAATTGTAATACAGATTGGTGAACACTTATGACAACAAAACTCTGATTATATTATTTTTTACATACGTAAAATGTAAAACCTCCTTTTTTAGACGCCCCGATTCCCACGCATTTGCGAGACGAACACCGACAAATTTTCCTATCGTTTAGCGCATGAATTTCCACCCGGTAAGGCACTTCATCACCATCACGAAACACCGCCACGAAGTCGTTCGCCTCTGCTTCAAGGCCGGCATCGGGTTCCAGGGATTTTTCCACGACCTCTCGAAGTATTCGCCCACCGAATTCTTGCCGGGAGCAAGGTACTACAGCGGCAAGGAATCGCCGAACAACGGGGAACGCCGCGACACGGGAATGAGCCTCGCATGGATGCACCACAAAGGGCGGAACAAGCACCACTTCGAATTCTGGTACGACTACGAAATGGCGACCAAGAAGATCGTGCCGATGGACATGCCCGACCGCTACATCAAGGAAATGTTCTGCGACCGCATCGCAGCCTCCAAGACGTACAACAAGGAATCCTACTCGCAGGAATCTCCCCTGCTCTACCTCACGAAGAGCACCGCGAAGGAGAAGATGACGGAGACCACCTACAAAAAGCTCCTGTTCCTGCTCAAGATGCTGGCCGAAAAAGGCGAGAAGGAGACGCTAAAGTTCGTGCGCCACTGCAAGGACCTCCCCCTCGCCGAAACCGGTGACAAGGCCTCTCCCTAAAATTCTATATTTTGCCTGTCGCGGATGGTCGCGGCAAATTACCAGGACGGAAGGACCAATATGGAAATCGGAAAAATCAACCGCGCGCGCGTCGACGCCGTAATGCCCCAGGGCTTCTACCTCGAACTCGAGACAGGCGGCCGCGTGCTGCTCCCCGGCAACAAGAACCAGTTCTCGCTCGAAGAGGGCGAAATCATCGACGTATTCGTTTATATGGATTCCGAGGACCGCCCCATAGCGACCCTCGACAAGCCCTTCGCACAGGTGGGCGAATTCGCCGTCCTCACCGTGAAGGACGTCAACCGCGTGGGCGCATTCCTGGACTGGGGCCTCAACAAGGACCTGTTCCTCCCCTACAAGCAGCAGCTCGGGGAACTGCGCAAGGGCGATCGCTGCGTCGTCTACATTCTCGAAGACGAGAAGAGCGGGCGTCTCGTGGCGACGGAAAAAATCAAGAGCTTCCTGGACATGGACACGAGCGAACTGCACGTGGGGCAACGCGTGCAGCTTGCAGCCTACGAAGTTACGCCCGACTATGTGGAATGCCTCGTCGACTACCGCTACACCGGAAGGCTGCAAGTGACCCCGGGCATGGAGCGCATCTACATCGGCGACACAATGCCGGGATTCATCCAGCGGTTCACGAGCGACGGGAAAATCACCCTGAACCTCACGCCCGTCGGCTACAAGGGAATCATGCAGAGCGACAGCCCGAGCGCCATCATGCACAAACTCGAGGAAGCCGGCGGATTCCTGCCATACGGGGACCACAGCGATCCCGAAGCAATCCGCCAGGAATTCGGCATTTCGAAAAAGACTTTCAAGAAGATTATCGGCGGCCTCTTCCGCGACGGGAAGATTGCCATCGAAGAAGACGGCATCCGCGCCGTCTAACGCCTGCTATTCCGCAGAGATAGTCACCTCGTCCTTGTTCACGACACGAATTTCGATGCGGCGGTTCTGCTTGCGACCCGCCTCGGAACCGTTATCCGCCTTCGGGCGGCTAGAACCGTAGCCCACGGCAGTCACGCGGTCCTTGGAAATTCCCTTGCGGATCATGTATTCCATCACGCTGTTCGCGCGGTCTTCGGAAAGCTTCTGATTCAGCTGATCACTGCCTTCGCTGCTCGTGTGGCCCTCGATTTCGACCTTGGCCTTCGCGTTCCTCTTGAGGCCGGCGATAGCGTTATCAAGCGTCCTAAGCGAGTTCGGAATGAGTTCCGCACTGCCCGCCTTGAAATTCACGCCCGTGAGTTCCGCACGCGTATCGTCGAACAGCACCGTAATGCCACCCGTGCTCGCCGTGTTCGACACGTAGGGAGTCTCGCCGCACTCGTAGGGACCGGTAAGGCTCTCGCAGAGAATGGTGTACGTGTCCTCGCGCGGAATAAGGAAAGCGGTTTCGCCGTACATGTCGGTGGTGACCGCAATCTTGTTCTTCGGCTTCCTCTGTCCCACGAAGACGAGCTTCTTCTTGGCCTGGGGAACATCGTCGTAGTTCGTGTAGGTCACATTCAGCACGGCATGGGTCTTGTTAGGCGCAAGTTCTGCGGCGAAGGGGGCCGCACACACGGTGCCAAGCACGGAGAAAGCGACGACCGCGGACAGATTTTTCATATTTACCTCGAAAGAGATCCCCGGAACGTTTTCGGGGCGATTCAACACATCCGCGCCCAAAAATATATAATCTCGGCATAAAATGACACAAAAAAAGTAGAAAAGAAGTTTTTTTCATTTCCAAAAACGGCATATAATTCTATTTTTTACGCCAAATTTACAGCATTCCGATGCTAAAGGGTTCAATTTTTAGGAGAGTTCATGAAATACTGCAAGATCGCTGCCGCCCTGGTACTGGGCATGGCCACGTTCGCCTCCGCCATTGACGGAGACTTCAACCTGAAAGGCAACATCCAGACCCAAGTCACCAAGTCCATCGCCGACGACGAGCACAACTTCAGCAGCGGCTGGATCCGCGCCAACGTGGGCGGACAGTACAAGGGCGAAAACCTCGAAGCCCTTATCATGCTGCGCATCTTCGCGCCGGAATTCGGCAACAAGATCGACGGCAAGATGTACGACAAGATTCTCGCCGACCTCTACTGGGCGAACTACAAGTGGAAACTCAGCGAAAAAGACATGCTGAACCTCAAGATCGGTCACTGGAAGACGGACTGGTCGCAGTCCACCCACTTCGGTACCTACGTGGACAAGGAACTCACCAAGCGCGGCCTCTGGATGCGCGACTACAGCCACAACGCTGTGGAACTCGGATGGAAGCACGGCCTGAGCCAGTTGAATGCCATGCTCGCCACGCAAGACGGTAACGCGAACCGCGGCTACGTGCGCATCGAAGAAGACATGAAGTTCACCTTCCCGCTCGAGATGAAGGTGGCATACCGCTCCAACGTGGTCGACGTGCTGCAGAACACCGCCTACCTCACGCACCGCCTGGCCGCTTACGCCAGCTACAACATCATTCCCGAACTGCGTGCCTACGGTGAATACTCCTGCGTCTACACCCAGGACGACGACCTCGACAAGAACGCGAACAACTACATCGCTCCGGAAACCAAGTACTACCTGCCGGGCATCTACTTCCAGCCGTTCTACCTGGGCCTCGACTTCGCGCCGAAGAGCGGCATCCTGAACGTGCTCATGAGCAACCTCATGGTGGAATGGGAATTCATCGACAAGCGCGACAACCTGAGCGCCGAATCGAAGCACACCTACGACGACTGGGCATGGACCGTCGCCTGGGTCAAGAAAATCGCTTCCACGAAGTTGCAGTTCAGCGTCTACAGCGAAAAAGAGATTAGCGATGTCGCCTTCGCTTTCCGCCTGACCACGACGATAAAGTAACAGATTCCCCTCCTAACAAAAAGCCGCCGGCAACAAATGCCGACGGCTCTTTTTGTTAGGAGGGGACTTCTAAATTAGTAAAAATTCATGTTGAACCAGGCCTTGGTGCCGTCTTCGCTGTATGCGATTCCGCAGGCGAGCGACTTGTAAGACGTGTTCTTCATGTTCAGGTAATGCCCGATATAACTATAATCGCTGTCCTTGTTCGGGTCGCGTTCACCGCTAGTCACAAGCTTTTTCTCGTCGTCCCACATCATCTTCACGTAGGTATCGACAATCTTCTCGGGAGTGCCGTATCTCGATGTCGCCACATTCGGGCCGGTATTCTGCGCGAACTCGCCACAGTCACCGAAGTTTCCATGCCCCTTGTTCATGGCCATGTCGGCGGCAGCCTGCGACTCCACGCACTTTTCGCGTTCTTCGCTCGCACGCACCAGGGGCGGCAGGTTTTCCGTCGCACGCTTCGCGTTCACCACCTCAAGGCAGTAGTCACGCCAGTCTGCCGAAGCGGCCTCCGAACTTGCAGGCTTGCTATCGCTCGAAGCGGGTTCTTCCGCACTCGAAACCGCAGCCTCCACCTTCGCAGAGGAACTGCTAGCATCGGTCTCCGAATCGAACGTAGTCTTCGTTTCGGTACGTACCGTCACGGAATCACCGGAGTTTCCCTCCGTCTTGCCGCCCGAATCTTCTTCGCCCGGAATCTTGATTTCGATAGTATCGCCGCTATCGACACAGCTGCCGCAGTTTGCCGACGAATTGTCGGAACAACCGGAAAGCCCTGCCATGGCGGCAAGCGACAAGGCAACCAGTATCGGAATGTTCTTTTGCTTATTCATCAGTTCAACTCCGCTACACAACGTACATAAAGACCTTTCTGCACATTCTGGTCGGTGCGATCAATGCTTTTCGCTTGGCGCCGGAACTCCCAGGAGCGTCCGGTGTTCTTCATGATGGACGTCGAGGACCAGTAATGCCCGGTCGCCTCGCTATTGCAAAAGCCGTCCCAATCCCTGCAGCCGCCACGCCCGAGATTGTCCCAATTGAGTTTTGCACGGTCCTTCTGGAAGTCGCGCCATTCGCCGTCGTCGGGCAGGTGCCAGCCCACGGGGCACGCCTTCTTCGCCTCGTTGTAGGTATAGAAGCGACCAAACTTCTTGCAGTACGTAGAATCTTCGAGCAGGCACTGCTTGGCGCTAGAAAGGCTGTACTTGAGGTTCGCCAGCATCCACAGTTTGCCTTCGCGCTGTTCCACCTTGTACTTTTGGTTGTCGCGCGGATCGGTAAGCTTCATCTCCTTGCGGTCGACGAACTTTTCCGCATACAGGTCACGTTCCGAGACGCAACGCAGAGTCACCACGGCCTGGGGAGGGAGATTCACGACCTTCGCGTTGCCGCGCTTGATATCAAGCATCATGGCACGCACGCCGTTGGGGTCGTTCACCGCGAAATACGCGGCATCCTTGCCCTGAATTTTGTGCTTGGAATCGGCAAGGTCGTAGAATCCGCGAGTCTTGCCGGCAAAGGACTTCACATTCGACACCTTGCGCGGGCCGGTAAAGCGGTCCTTGGCGAAGGCTGTCCATTCAAGGATATCGGGAACACGGGTGCCTACAGGGCACGAAGCAGACCAGTCCGCCTGGCGGTAATAGGAATTTTTTCCGCCATCCTTGAAAGAAACATTTTTTTGAAAAGAAACGTTGTCAGTAAACCAGTTCAAATTGCCCGACGGCATCGAGTTGTATATTTTTCCGTCGCGACTATCACGGATTGAAAAATCCGCATAAGACACTTCTACAACAAAAAGCAAGGCCACTGCCAAACGGCCGACAAAACTTAACATTCCGCACCTCTAAGGGTTCAACTTTCCTGTAATATATATACGCGAATCGAAAAAGGAACATGCAAAAAAATTTTTATGATTTGCATCAAATTAGCGTTTTTACGCCTATTTGCTAGAAAGCGAAAGCCAGCGACGCGCTACCGGGACCGGCCCAGATGCCAGCGAGGGAAACCGGGCCAATTCGTACCGATTTTTTATGAATCTTGATGACCGCAAGGCTGATTCCCGCGCCTGCGAGGGCCCCCACGGCCACATCGGTCGGGAAATGCCTGCCTGCGGCGATGCGGAGCATTCCGACAACGCCTGCCAACGAGAGTGATGTCGCCCACACGAGCGATTTGTACCTGGAATTCGGGTAGAACTCGGAGAACCATTCGCCGGTAAAGACTGCGATTGCAAACGCGGCGGAAGCATGCCCGCTGTAGAAACTCCCATACGCCTCGCCCTCCGCGGCGGAAGCCGCGTCCGCGCCGTCGCCGTCGGTCGCGTACATGTAGGGGCGCGGCCAGAACGAGAGGGTGCGAACAAGCAGGTTCACACCGTTCTGGAGGGCGAGCGTCTGCGCAAGCATCAAGGTGTATGCGGCAAGATCTGCGCCCAAGGCATCGCCCTTGAACCACGAATACGCGCCCAGCGCGAGGGGCGCCACCCCGAAGGCGGCCGACCAGGCGCTCACATCCGCGCAGGCCTTGCAGTAACGGCCGGCAACAGGACGGTCCCACGGCAGCAAGTCGGAGGCATCCCTCATTTCGGCACCCACACGCATCTTGTGCAGCCTGTAGTCGCCGTAAACGCTAGCGAAAGCCGAAAGGAACGTAAGCGGGAGATCCCTTTCGAGCGAAAGGTCGTAATGCCTCACGGGCACCGAGTCCGCAGACAAAGTTCCGGGAACCTGCGCCCACGCCGCACCCGCGAGGAGGGCGACAAAAAAACACCATTTCAGATTCCGCATGAACACCCGACAAAGTTAATTAATTATATTGAATGGCACTATGCAACGTGAACCGATTACATCGACGATGGATTTCTTCAACGCTGTATCCGACGAGATGCGGCTCAAGATACTGATGCTCCTCGACCTCGCGGAATTCACCGTGAACGAGATCAAGGACATCCTGGACATCCACCAGAGCAACGCCAGCCGCCACCTCGCCAAGCTTTCTGCCTGCGGGCTCCTGAAAGACCGCCGCGACGGCATCAAGGCCTACTACAGGCTGAGCGAAGAGCTCCTGATGAGCAACCGAATCCTTTCCGTAATCCGCGATGCTTACGGGGAACTGCCCGACAAGGACGTGCTGCGTTGCCGCGCCGACCAGGTATTGCAGGAACGTACCGACAAGACCAAGGGGCAAATCCACAAGCTCGACCAGGCCGGCGGAAGCCTCAAGGCCCAAATCAGCCTCTTCAGCAAGCTCATGCAGCCCTTCGGGAATGCCGTGGATATCGGCTGCGGCGAAGGCGGAGACCTGTCGCTGATGCTTGCGAACCGCTGCAAGGAAGTCACCTCGCTCGACTGCGACCCGAAAGTCATCAGCGGCCTGCAGAAGATAGTGAAGCAGAAGAACATCAAGAACATCACGCCCAAGGTAGCCGACATGACGAAGACGGGACTTCCCGAGAACTTCGCCGACCTCGTGCTCATGAGCCAGGTGCTCCACCACGCGACCGACCCGCGGCTCGCCCTCAAGGAAGCCATCCGCATCATGAAACCGGGCGGAACGCTCGCGCTACTCGACCTCGCGCAGCACAAGGAAGAATCATTCCGTACCACGCACGGGCACATCTGGCTCGGATTCGACCAGAGCCAGCTCGAATTCTTCGTGAAGGAATTCAACTGTAGGGTACTCGAGAGCGAAATCATCCCGAGCGAAAACGAGGTAGACAAGAAGCTCCCCGTCATCTGCATGATTCTTACAAAAAATTAACAACAAATGCAAAAAAGACTTGTTTTTTCAGAAAAAAACAGATATCTTTAGAAAAGACGATTTAAGGAGTTTACAATGGGCAAGATTATCAAGTTTATCGTGATCGCTGCCGTGTGCATCATCTCGGCATTCGGCATCTACAGCCTCATCCAGTACAACAAGGCCGACGAGAACACCGCCGACTAACGCCTGCTGTTTCCGCGCCGTAAAAACCGGACCCCAGATCCGGTTTTTGTTGTTTAATGTTTTTTGCGGCTACTACTAGCTACAAACTAGTAACTATATTTCTTCACATGAATTTCCTGAACAAGAAGCCCGTTTTCTTCGCGGCTATGGCCGCGCTTTTCTTCGCAATCCTCCTCATCGTTTTCCGCGGGTTCGCCTTTGACGACTCGCAGCTCATGCTCAACAGCGACCAGCTCAACGGCATCGGCAGCCGCATACTGCGAGCCGAGAACGCCATCGTCACCGAATGGGACGACAGCCGCCTAGGCGGCGTGCCCACCATCGACGCGCTGTTCGCCGACGCCTACCACCCGCTCGTGTGGACGCAGTTCCTGATGGACCCGGCCCGAGCCGTGGGCTTCAAGTTCATCCTTACCGTGTGGGTCGCCTTCATGAGCGCGATGCTTTTGGCCTGGAACCTCACGGGCAACCGCTGGTGGGGCGCCCTCCTCGGGTTCCTCTACGCGTTCTCTCCGGAATACTTCACTTACATCTACGGTGGCCACGACGGCAAGATGATGGTTTTCGCCATCGCACCGCTCGCCCTCCTCGCCATCCGCAAGGTTGTCCGCAATGGCAGCCTTCCCTACCTGATTGTGCTTGCGGCAAGCATCGCGTGGATGATCCTCGGAAGCCACCTGCAGCTCACGTACCTATTCTTGTGGGGCGCGGGTTTCTACACGCTGTACGAGGCCGCTTTCCACTGCGAAACATTCAAGACCCGCGGGAAGCGCGTCGGGCTCGCCGCCGCGGGCCTCGCCTTCGGGCTTGCGCTCGCCTGCTTCCAACTGGTGCCGCCCTACCTGTACACCACCACGCAGTCCGTGCGCGGTGAAGGCGACCACACCAACATCGGGCACGCCGTAAGCTGGTCCCTGCACCAGGAAGAACTCGCGCAGATGCTCCTGCCCGGATTCATCGGCGTGGACGTCTACGAGCAGGACGCTCAGAGCGGCGACCTGAAGGGCAGTTCGTTCGTGAACGTCACGATGGACGAATACCGCAAGATGGCCGAATCCGGCAGCCAGGGCAGCCCGTTCTACTGGGGCCACAACAGCTTCAAGCTCGACCACAACAATGCGGGCGCGCTCCTCACCTTCCTCGGGTTCCTCTGCCTGTTCCTGCCCGGCAAGCGCCGCTGGGCAACGTTCTGGGCCGTTGGCGCCGTCGTCGCCCTCAGTTACGGCATGGGGGCACATTCCCCGCTGTTCAAGCTCTGGTACGCAATCCTCCCGGGCGTCAAGAATTTCCGCGCACCGGGCATGGCGATGTTCTGGCTCCCGCTCCTGCTCGTGATGATGGCCGGCCCCGTGCTCCGCGCAATCTCCGATAAAGCAGCCGACCGCGTTCGCAACATGCGCGCACTCACGCACGGTACAGCAATGTTCGCCATCCTCCTGCTGCTCGCCGTCATCGCCCGCTACAACTGGACGACATTCATCGGGCCTGTCGGGCTTGTCGCCTGCATTCTGTACGGCATCGCCTGCATCGGCGTGATGAACCTCGACGACCAGGGCAAGGAGTTCTCGTTTGCCAACCTGATGGATGCCTACAAAGCCAAACTGCCCGGTTCTAGCCGCACCGTACAGGCCTGCGTCGTCCTCGGGTTCACTGCCATCGGAGCCTTCCTCATGAGCGGGCAGAACCTGCTCGACGACCCGGTCATCGCACCGTACTTCAAGCCTCTGAACGAAATCGTGATGAACGCGACCGCAGGTTCCGTGATTCCGGGATTCATCCTCATTCTCGCCATTGCAGCACTCACGCTGTTCATTTTCCGCTGGAAGGGCGCCACCGCATACAAGGCCGGCATCCTCGCCGTCGCCGCCGCGGTAGACCTCTTCTTCATCAACGCGGCGTTCATCCAGAACGTTCCCGCAAACGAATACCTCCAGCCGAAAAATGCCGTCGTGAACGCGTTCAAGGCGCCCTACAAGGCAGATTCCCTCAACACGCCGCGCGTGCTTTCGCTTTCCCGCAACAAGGCTCTCGCGGGCAACATCTTCCCGCAGTACAACCTGCGCAACGCAGACGGTTTCCACGACAACGAGCTTGCCAGCTACCGCGAGTTCCGCGGCAGACAGCAGAATGCGAACTACCTGCTGAACATCAACAACCCCGAAGCGGCGCACCCGTTCCTCGACCTCATGAACATCGGCGCCATCATCTTCGACAGCCGCCAGGGGACGACCTTCATGCCTATCCAGACGGCGATGGGCGAAGCCTACATCTACGGGCAGTCCGTCACGATGGACGATGCAAGCGCCATCAAGACCCTCCGCGAGAAGGCGGCCATCCGCAAGCCCAAGGCCGAGGAGAGCGCTCCTGCCGCCACGGATGATTCCACGGCCGCCGCGACCGACTCGACAGCCGCAGACAGTTCTGCAAACGAGGCCGCCGCGGAACAGGCAGCCGCTGCGCAACCGCAGGCAGAACCCGAAGACGACAACTTCTACTACCGCGAGACGGTAATCCTTTCCGAAAAGCCCGAACACGCGGGCGAAGGCGGAGTCGCGAACGGGCACGCAAAGCTTGTCGCAAGCCCCAAGATGGATACGCAGGTGTTCGAGGTGGAAAGCGACCGCGCAGGCTTCATGGTCGTCGCAGGCAACTACCACCCCTACTGGCACGCGACCGTCAATGGCGCTCCCGCGAAGGTCTACAAGGCTTTCGGCACGCTGCGCGCCGTCGAAATCCCGAAGGGCAAATCCGAAGTCCGCATGGAATACCGGAGCAAGCCGCTACACGTTTGCATCAAGGTGAGTGCGCTTGCGGCAGTGCTGCTCATTGCGCTCGGGGCATTCGCCGCCATCAGGCGTAAAAAGTCTTAATGGATGCCCTTGCACGCTTGCGCTTACAGCGCTGCGGTGCTGCGGCATGACGATTTGGTTAAATCTTCCCAGCGAAGAAGCTATCGAAATCAATATCCTTGACGCTTTCTACGATAAACTCGGGCTTGGTCTCGAGTTTTTTTACATCTTCGAGCTTGGTCTCGCCGCATAGCGGGAGCACGAACCTGCAGCCGGCGCGCTTCGCGAGTTCGAAGTCCGTATAGAGACGGTCGCCCACGAACAGGATTTCTTCGGGAGCGAAATTTTTCAGCACGCCCGCAAGCATCGCCGGGTTGGGTTTTCCGAAACTGCGTTCCGGTTCAACACCGTATGCCGTCTTGAGTAGCGCCATGAAGCTCCCGATATCGGGCACGGGACCGTTCGCATCGGGGCACACGAAATCGGTATGCGTCACCCAGAACGGGATTCCACGCTGAACGCGGAAACTGAGTTCGCAGAGTTCACGGTAATCAAAACTGTTGTGGTAGGCGACGAGCACAAGTTCGGTATCTTCTACCGACGGGTTCAGGTTCAAGCTCGGATCCTGCGCCGCAAACCACTCGTACACTTCGGGGTTCGCGAAAAAGTAGACGTTCTTGATGCCCTTCTCGTGGATGGCATCGAGCGAGAGGTACAAGGCCGAGATGATGGAATCGTCGCGCAACGGGAGCCCCATCACCTTCAGGCGGTTCTCGTAAAAGACAGGCGACTTGCTCGTATTGTTGCTCAGGTAATAGACCGGTACACGTGATGCCACGCGCTTTACCGCCTCGACGGCACCCGGGTAAGGGCGGCCGCTCAGGTACAGCGTCCCGTCCAAATCGAATACTACGGCTTTTACCGACTTGTGATCCATGTGCACCAATGTAGAAAAATTTCTACCTTGTACTGCATGAAAACACCCGACAGCCGTTTCTACTGCCCGCAGATTGCAGTGGGCGAATTCGACCTCGACGAAAACGAGAGCAGCCACGCCGTGCGCGTATGCCGTGCCGCCGCGGGCGACACCTTGCAGCTCTCCGACGGGAACGGACACTTCGCGGATGCAACCATCGTGAAAGCCGACCCCAAGCAATGCAGGGTCCGCATCGACAACTTCGAGACCGTAGGTACGGAACGCCCGCGGCTCAGTCTCGCCATCGCCTGCCTCAAGGACGATGCGCTCGAAGAAGTCGTCTTCCATGCTGCACAGACAGAAATTGACACAATCTTTTTCCTGCGAACGGATTTTTCGCAGGAACCGAAGAACTCCGACCTGCACAAGCTCGTGCGCCGCGCTGAACTCAAGAGCCTGGTGAGCCTCAAGCAATCCAGGAAACCGTGGCTCACGCGAATCGAAGGTCCCGTGGAATTCGACAAGTGGCTTTCGGCATACGAAGGCGACCTCGTACTCTGCGACATCGGCGGCCAGAAGGCAGCCCCTACCATAGAGCGTCCCACGGCTCTCCTCATCGGGCCGGAAGGCGGTTTCTCGCCCCGGGAAATCGAAGCCGTAAAGAACTACAATCGCGGGAAATCGACGCCCATCAGTCTCGGGAATACCCGCCTGAGGGCAAGGACCGCGGCAATCGTCGCACTCGGAAAATTCTTCTAGCCTCCCAATTTGCGATTCATCCGACAAAAAGCTCCTTCAATAGCGAAAAAACAGGATTTTTCCATTTACGGCTTGACTTTGCCTCCTGTTTAAAATATTTTTCTAGAGACTTCACACAGCCCCAAGAAGGGAAAACGAAAAGGAGTTATATATGAAGAAGTTGGTTGTTGCCATTGTTGCGGCATTCCTCATGATCGGCTGTAGCTCTACCCCGCAAGAAAAATCTGCAAACAAGCTCATCGAAATGCAGATGCTCAAGAAGAAATACATCAAGGACCACATTCCCGCCGGCATGGGCATCGGAGTCTCCACCGACGAACAGCAAGCCCTCGAAAAGGCCGACCAGAACGCCCGCGTTGACCTCGCCAGGGAAATAAACGCGCAGACGAAGGCTCTCGTCAAGAACTTCAAGGAAGACGTGAACGACCAGGTCGCCGAACACTTCCAGAGCACCTCCAAGACCATCGTGGACGCCCACCTGAGTGGAGCCACGCTCACCGACGTGCAGGTCGAAACCGACAAAGACGGCCACTTCAAGGTTTACGGCGTCATGGCCCTCAACTCAACCCTCGTCGAAGAACTCGTCAAGAGCCTCCAGGCCGCCGGAATCTACGACGAAGCAGTCGCCGGCAAGATCCGTGCAGCCGCCGGCAAGGCCTATGCCGAACTCGACGGAGAAGCCGCAAAATAGCGGCAAATTCCTTTTTTCGCAGAATTTTAAAGGGTCCGGCCGCGCCGGGCTCTTCTTTTTTGCAGTTTTGCGAAAAAAAAGCCCCCTTTCCACGACGATTTTGTTATATTTGCATATATCAAAATATTTGCATAAACCAAATGTGGTGGACCGGGCCACAAAAAACAACCGCGAGGTGACATGAAAATCGTTGATATCCTGAAGCAAGACAAGATGAGCCTTTCGTTCGAGGTGTTCCCTCCCAAGAAGGAAACCAGCTTCGAAAGCGTCAGGACGGCAACAGAAGCCATCGCGGCTCTCGGGCCCGCATTCATGAGCGTCACGTACGGTGCAGGCGGCGGCGTGAGCCACTACACCCTCGACATCGCGAAGAACCTCAAGCAGAAGTTCGGCATCCCGATGCTCGCCCACCTCACCTGCGTCTCGAGCAGCAAGGAGACCATCCACCAGCGCATCGAAGACATGAAGGCTGCGGGCATCAAGAACGTGATGGCACTCCGCGGCGACCTCACCCCGGAACTCATCGCGAACGGCCGCGACAACTGCGACTACCACTACGCCGTGGAACTCATCCGCGAACTCAAGGAAAGCGATTCCGACAGCATCCCGAAAGCCCGAACCAGGCCGAAGATATCAAGCACCTCAAGGAGAAGGTCGAAGCAGGCGCAGACTTCCTCACCACGCAGATGGTGTTCGACAACAACCTCTTCTTCAGCTTCCTCTACAAGCTGCGCGACGCGGGCGTGAACTGCCCCGTGCTCCCCGGCATCATGCCCATCACGAACGCAAACCAGGTGGAACGCGCCATCAAGCTTTCCGGCTCGTTCATGCCGCAGCGCTTCAAGTCGCTCGTCGACAAGTTCGGCAGCGATCCCGATGCCATGAAGCAGGCCGGCATCATCTATGCGACCGACCAGATTATCGACCTGTACGCGAACGGCATCACGAACGTGCACGTGTATTCCATGAACAAGCCCGACGTTGCAGAAGGCATCTTGAAGAATGTCTCCGCGATTCTCGGGAAGAATTTCGCGAATTAAGCGAACGGAGCCAAACCTCCGACAAGAAATACGGCGGCTCACGGGTCGCCTTTTTTTTACGATTTGAACAAGCTAAGTTCACCAATAAACTAAACAGTGCAAGCCACAAAAAAAACGCTTTCCCGCAAACAGGGAAAGCGCTAATTGTCTTAAATCCAGACTAGACTAACGGTCGTGGATGTCGGCGCATTCACGCACGCTACGTGCATTGAACATGCGGCCACGACGCGGGTCGAGGCAGTCCACGCGGCCCGGATGGTTGCGGTGGAAGTCAACAATCATCCAACGGGTACCGTCGTTGCAGTAGTAATCCCAGCGGCCTTCGGCATCGCCATGATCGCAACGGCCTTCAATCATCGTACGACGATTACGGTATTCGACGCGGTACTGACGTTCGCGCGGACGGCAGTCCGGCTTTTCGAAGCGGCACTCGAGGCGCTCACGCGGAGGAGGCGGAGGAGGCGGATTGTGGTGACGCGGACGATCGTTGTCAACACGAACAGAGAACCCGGCCCAAGCACCGGAAGAGAGCAACAGAGTTGCTGCAAGAACTGCTAAAAGGGATCGTTTCATTGTTTCTCCTTGATAGTAAAAAGCGAAAAAACGTTGTTATTCAAATATAAGTTTAAAACCTACAAAAAGACAAGCGCCCGCAAAAAAAACACGGCAAAAAAGGCGCTAAGGTCAGATCAGTTCCTCGGGCGGGAGGTGTTCCGCGCTCTCCGGTTCCTGGTAGAACGACTCGGGCACCTGCACCTGGTTCTGGAAATAGGCCCTATGGGCTGCAATCACGCGCTCGCGGGCAAACTGAGCATCCTTCCATTCGCCAATCTGCACATCCTTGCCTTCCAGTTCCTTATAGTTCTGGAAGAAGTTCTTCGTAATGCGCAGGAACATCTGGTCAACATCGCCTATGTCCTTGATGGGCCTAGGGTTAAACACAGGCACGCCCAGGACCTTGTAGTCCTTCTTGCCGCCATCGGTCATATCGAGAGCGCCGATAACGCGGCAGGTGCAGACCGAACCAGTCATCATGGAAGCGGGGCTATAGATGAGCATATCAAGAGCATCGCCGTCATCGGCCTTGGTGCTCGGGATAAATCCGTAAGTGCAGGGATAGCTCATGGAACTGAGCAGGCAGCGGTCCAGGCGGAATACGTGCAAGCGTTCATCGTATTCGTACTTGAGGTTCGTGTCCTTGCCGATTTCCACCACGCAATCGACTTCGTAGGGGTATCTGCGACCGATGGGGAGATCCAAGTAGTTAATTGCCATTTATACTCCAAAAGGCCACCTTTGGCCTAAGTCTTTATTTTTCAATATGTTAACGTAAATTTAATATTAATGTATCAAATAGTCAAGGCAACGCGGTCCCTGCAAGCCAGAGACGACGAACGAGCGGTCTCTGTGAGCCGTAGGCGACTCGTATTGACGAGTCGTCGAAGGCGAAAGCGAGTGAGAATCCGGAAGTTTCAATGCCCGAGACGACGAACGAGCGGTCTCCGTGAGCCGTAGGCGACTCGTATTGACGAGTCGTCGAAGGCGAGAGCGAGTGAGAAACCGGAAGTTTCAACGCCAGGAACGTCGAACGAGCGGTCTCCGTGAGCCGTAGGCGACTCGTATTGACGAGTCGTCGAAGGCGAGAGCGAGTGAGAATCCGGAAGTTTCAATGCCCGAGACGACGAACGAGCGGTCGCTATCTACTACGCCATCTAGACGAGATCACCTTGTCGAACAGCCCGAAGTAGAACACCGGCTCCCCCCTGTCGGGGCTATACCCCACCTCGAAGCGGATGCGGTCCAGCGCCGGAATCACGAGGTGGATACCGCCATAGACGGCACCTTCGTAGTTATCCCAGCCGGGGCGGCCCTTATCCCAGAGCAGGCTCCCGTCGAGACCGGCCACCAGCTGAACCCCGTAGAAGAAGTTGATACCCCAGACACTCGCGGCACGGCGCTCCAGCAGAACGAAGCGTTCCTCGAGCGTGAGCAGGGCCTCGTGGACCCCGAGAGAGCCCGAATCGGCCTCGTGCCCGCGAAACGTATTGGCACCGCCATGGTAGTAGTAGTCGTAAAATTTTACGTCGCCCGGACGGTAACGCACCAGCGCGGTCGCACCCGTTACAAAGCGCCCGAAAGTCTTGTAGGCGCGCGCATCCGTGAGGAGTTCCCAGTAGTTCTCGCCCATCCCGACATTCGAGCACTCCTTGCCCTCCGCGCAATCACTATCATTATACACCAGAAAGTTCGAGCCCCCCCCCACATGCGTGAGCATATACTCGAAGTACACGCCATCGCGCGTATCGAGCTTGCTGTCGCGATAGTCCAAGGCGACACCCGCACCAATTTCGGGCAAAACAGCACCACCCCACGTAGAAATCATGCGCAAGGCCATCGTGCCGAGCAGCGAGAGATGCTCCTTCACTTCGTAGTCCAGGTCCAAATCCCACAGCAAACTCCTTTCCGGAAAGTTCCTAATTTCATCGTAGCTGTCCGTCATGAGGAATTCGAGATTCCACCCCAGCGGAAGCCCGAACAGGTAAGGGGAACTGGCATAGAAGGCGACCTCGTTCTTGTCGAAAAACGGGTCGACCGTCGTGCGGTACTGGACTTCGAGCCGGATATCTTCGCCGAGCACATTGATGTTCGCGAGCGCTGCCCCGAGCATCAGGCCGTCACGGTCGGTCTTCTTGCCCGCGGGAGCCGGAATCCAGCGGAAAATTTCCTTGAAATGGTAGGTAAGCTTCGTTCCCTCGCACGAAACCGAGATTTCGGTGAACAGGTCAAGGTCCTGCAGGCGGGCTTTTTCCATCTCGAACTTTTCCTGCGAAAACGGCTCCCCCGCACGGTTCAGGAGTTCGCGTTCCACCACACGGGGCTTCGTATGCTTGAGCCCCTCAAAAGAGACCGACGAAACCGAGGCACCTTCGGGACAGGCCGCGGGCGCAGCGGGTTCGGCAAAGGCTCCCCCCGCCAAGCAAATCGTCACCATAATCCAGGCATTTCTTTTCAAAAGGCGAAACATAGAACCGAATATAGAAAATAAGACCTTATTCAAAAGAAAAACACGGCTTCGCAGGCCACGAACCGGCATCCGATTTTCTATATTTAGTCGCGTAAAAAATTAGCCCCGCAAAAAAGAGGTGAACATGTTAGAATTTCTTGCAAACTACTGGCCCTGGATTATCGCCGTCGTTGTCGTCGTCCTGGCCGTCTTCGCATTCCGCGGGCTCCGCAAGGCCCTCAAGGAAGGCGGTGGCGCATTCAATCTCGAGACCATCAAGAAGAACACGGACCCGAACTTCGCCGCCCTGAAGCAGAAGTCCAAGGCCCTCCTCGCCGATGCCGACATGATCTGCGAAACCAAGGAAGGCAGCAACATCGTCATGCCCAAGAAGGAGGACATGATGTTCTTCCGTCGCGCCGTGAAGCAGAAATACAAGCTCGCCATGTTCCTCGTGCCAGGCACCAACAAGGTCGTGTACTTCTTCTGCAAGACGGAACAGGGCCTGCGCCGCCGTATCGAGAACCTAGTCATCAACCAGAAGTTCCGCGAAGGCAAGCCGCCTTACATGGACGCGGCCACCGGCGAAAAGCTGAAGTACCCGAGGTAGTAGTAGGGGAACGCCTTCCCCTGCCTCGCACAGCGCTAGCGCTGTTGCTCGCCACCCCTTCTAGCGGGGACACCCCGCAACTCCCCGGTTCCATATAATGACTTACGGTGAATTAGCCCTCGCGGAAGAAGAAGACAAGCTGGAGGCTGCGATTGCGCAGTCCAGCAATCTGCTTATCGAGGCGCCCACGGGGTCGGGCAAGTCGCTATTCATACCCTACTTTTTGAGCAAGCACTGCAAGGGGCGCGTCGTCGTATTGCAGCCCCGCCGTATTGCGGCACTTGCACTTGCCCAGTTCTCTGCAAAACTCCACAACGAGCCCTGCGGCAAGACCGTCGGTTACCAGTTCAGGCAGGACAGCTGCAAGAGCGCCGGCACGCGCATCCTCTTCCAGACATACGGAAACTTTCTGCAGGAACTTTTGCACGGCAAATGCGATGTCGACTGGATTGTGTTCGATGAATACCACGAGCGCAAGGCCGACATGGATTTGCTTTTCGCATTTTTTAAGGGTGCCGAATGGCCGCGTGTGAGCCGCAGCGACCAAGCGCAAGCTGGTCGTAGAGGCGAGAGTGAGGCGATGCCGGAGGTTCTTCTTTACGATAGAGCCGAACGGCCTCGTATCGCGGTGATGTCGGCGGCGCTGAACCGTTCCGAACTCGAAACGGTTCTCGGCGTCAAGTGCCTTGAACTCGGCCACCCGCTGTACCCCGTCCAGATTATCAACCAGACTCCCGCCACGGGCAACTCGCTCGTTTCGGGCGTGGGCCTTGACGCCGAAGTGGTGCGGGCGCTAAAGACGCTCTACCGCAACAACATCTGGCAGACGACACTGGTATTCCTGCCGGGCAAGGCCGAAATCGCCCGCTGCCACAGCGCCGCCTCCGAAGCGCTGGGAGCAAACTGCGCCGAATTCCTGGAACTCTACGGCGGGCAGGACCGCGAAACGCAGGACCGCATCTTTGAAGTTACCGAACGCCCGCGGGTCATATTCACCACGAACATCGCGGAAACCTCGATTACCGTCCCGAACGTTACGGGCGTGGTCGACAGCGGCATCGAGCGCGTGAGCCTCTACGACGACAGCGAGAAGGTGAACGTGTTGCGCACACTCCCCATCTCGATGCAGAACGCCATCCAGCGCAGCGGCCGTAGCGGCCGTACGCAGAACGGCTGTGCCATCCGCCTCTGGAGCGAAGAATCCGAAAAGCGCATGCCGCAAGGAATCGTCCCCGAAGTATTGCAGATAGAGCCGTCGGAACTGCTGCTGCAGAAGGCGGCACTGGAACAGGAGATGCACGCGAGGACGACCGCCGGAATGATTCACACGGCATGTCATTCTGGAGCGGAACAGCGTGGAGCGATAGAATCCATGGACCCTATCAGTCGTCCTGCGGACTCCTTCCAGGGCGACATTAAACTGCCGACAGCGATTCCGGAAGCACGCGAGCAGGCCGCCACCAAATTACTTGAGGGATTCGGAATGCTCAATGGCGGCGCCATTACGGAACTTGGCATCAGGGCCATACGCACTCCGGTTTCGAGCATCCCGCTCGCGCTGCTCCTCGCCACGGCAAACGGCCCGCAAGACCTCCCCGACCTGCTCCTCGCAGCGCTCGCGTGGATTCACTCCGGCACGGAATTTTTGCAAAAGGCGAAGGTCGCCTACGACATCCTGACGCTTGCCGCCGACACGCTTTCGAAAAACATCAATGTCCCGCGCGAAGTGAGCTTCACCCTCCGGCAGTTGCGGGATTACCGCGAGAAGGATTTGCAAGTGGACACACTTGCCGCTTCGCAGCTGCGGTGTGACGAATCCATGGACCCTATCAGTCGTCCTACGGACTCCTTCCAGGGTGACAATCCAACCTCCCCTGCCCTTAAAAATTTCGTTTGCAGGCAACTCCTTAAGGCGTTCCCGGACAGGCTCGCCACCCCGAGCGGAAGTGCATACAAACTCGCAAACCAGAACGTCATCCGCCTGCAGGTCGCCGAACCGCCCTATGCGATTCTCGCGCTCTCGATGCTGCGCACCGGCACCACGAAATCGGAACTCAAGGTAAACCTCTACGCCGCAATCGCACAAGAAATGCTTGCAGGCGAAAACGCCGCTACCCGCTACGAACTGCTGTGGCGCAGCGGGCAGGAACGGTTTATCGGCGTAGAAATCCGCGAAAGCAAAAACGCAGACGGCACCGCAACCGAACTTTCGCGCAAGGAAATCCTCACGCAGGAGGCTCCCCCGAAGGTTCTCGAAGAACTGAAGAAGTTGACCGTCGATGCATGGCGCGAAAAGATAGAGAAGGAAAACTGGAGCGGGCGCTACCTTACCGAACAGATGCAGACGCTCCTTACCAAGATGCGCCTTGCCGCAATGCTCTACCCTGAATACGGGCTCCCCGAATTCAACGACGAGGATATGGAAATCATCTTCGACGATTTTGCAGACGGCAAGTTCCTGCTCCGCGACATCAACGAGGACCGTTACCGGAATATCGTGGAGGACTTTTTCGGCAAGTCCATGCTTGCCTGGCTGAACAAGACCTTCCCCGACCACTATGTGCTCCCCAACGGCAAGCGCGCCCGCTACAGCTACCAGGCCGTAGCAAATAGCGACGACGACAAGTCGGTACAGAGCGCCGAAGGCGTACTTGTCGAAATATCTGCCCGCATCGAAGATTTTATGCAGTTGCGCGGCGAACACAAAATCGCAGACGGCAAGCTAAAAGTCCGCTACGACATCCTCGCCCCGAACTTCCGCACCATCCAGAAGACGTGGGACCTGACCGGATTTTGGCAGAACACCTACGCCGAAGTGCGCAAGGAACTGCGCGGGCGCTACCCCAAGCATCCGTGGCCCGAAAAGGTGGAATAGCACTCAAGCCCGCATACAAAAACAGGCGAGGTCCCGAAGGTCCACGCCTGCTGCACACAAAGAAACTCTGAATTCTAGCGGAAGGTCGCCGTAAGGGTCGAGACTTCAGAGAAAATCACCGGGAAGTTGCCCAAGTAGGTGAGCGGAGTATCGACTGGGACCATTTGCGGGTCCTCGCCAGGGAGCGGTCCATCGTGCCCGTCACTCTTCGAAGAAGAGGACTGCAAAGTCCGCGAATACGGTACGCCACCAATCGAAGAACTAGAACCGAACACGCAATCGCTGCCTGGAACAATGGTACCGCTGCTCAATTGCCCTTCCATACCGATATCGGAGCCATCCGGTTCAACGCCGGAGTCCCCAGAACAAGCGGACATGCCGCAAACAAGGCCGAAACCGGCCACCCCCAATATTGAGATCTTCCTGATATTCATGTTCCAAAATAAGCAAAAATCACCTTTTTTCAATAAAAAAATGCGGTTTACACGGGTTCTAGGGCATAGGAAATCGGGACAAAACAGCCCTTATTGGCCAATGCGGGACCATTCGCCCCAAAAAAGGATATATTAAAAACATGAAGGCCATTTTTCTCTCTTTTTTGACACTCGCGGGCCTTTGCGCCGCATGGGCAGAGCCCCTGTTTATCGGCTATTACCCCGACTGGGGCAAGTGGCACAAGCCCGCCTACACGGTAGACAAGGTCCCGTACGAAAAGTTGACGCACGTGCTGTGGAGCTTTATCACTCCGGGCACCGACGGTTCGCTCAAGGGCGATGCCGCAGACGACCCCAGAGCATTAGATGAAATGGTCTCGCTCGCGCACGCCGTAGGCACGAAGGTCATCGTCTCGCTCGGCGGTGGCGGACAGAGCGAAAACTTCGTGCCCGTCGCATCGGACGACGCACTCCGCGGCAGGTTTATCGCAAACCTCATGCAGTTCGTCGCCGACCACAACCTGGACGGCCTCGACATGGACTGGGAATGGGAATACAACCCCGTACCCGATGCCGACACCATCGCCTACAACAAGCTACTCTCCGAACTCCGCGCTGCGTTGCCTGAAGGCAAGACACTCTCGGCTGCGCTTCCCTGCTCGCCCTATTACGGCAAGTGGTTTACGCCCGAAGTCCTTGTCGCAAACCTCGACTGGTTCGGGTTCATGACCTACGACATCACCGGCGACTGGGACGACAAGGCAATGTTCGACTCGCCGCTCTACCCGCACGAAGGCTACACCACATGGTCGTGGGAAGAAACCCGCGACTACTGGAAAAAACGCGGGGTCCCCACCGAAAAGATGGTCTTCGGCATTCCCTCGTTCGGCTTTGAATTCAAGGGCGCCACGGGCCCCGGCACCGACTTCACCAAGGGTTCAGCCAAGCAGGTCCCGTACAAGGACATCGTCGCGAACACCGAATGGGAATACTTCTTCGACAGCGTTTCCGTGGAACCCTACGGCGTATCTTCGACCGGCTACGTGACCTTCGAAGACCCGCATTCTTCCGCCGTCAAGAGCCGCTGGGTCAAGGACAACGGCTACGCGGGTATCATGGTGTGGGAAGTCTCGCACGACTACATCGAAGGCACGGGCAACCCGATCCTCGACAGCATCGCGGTAGTGCTCCGCGACGGTTCGACAGCCATCCCGAACGTCCGCAGGGTCCGCACCGCATCACCGCGGCAGCTGAACGCCACGCGCAAGCAGGTAGACGCCCTCGGGAAACAGGTGGTCGGCAAAAGACCGACAATCCGGCTGAACGTCAAATAATTTTTTGCGGATTTAGTATAACTTAATCTTTTCAAATGGAGTGTGGTATGAAAAAATTGGTTCAAGCATGCGCAGCAGCATCCGCGCTGGCGATTCTCGCAGCAAGTTCGTTCGCGGCGGACCGTTCCGTTGCCCTCAACAAGAGCATCGAATCGCTCGAACCCATGAAGGGCATCGTGTTCTGGCCCGACCAGGCGAAAGACCAGAAGGACCTTCAAAAATCCATCTCGCTCGAATTCTCGTACTGCCTCCCCTGCGCCGTGGTGAAGGGCAAGACCGACGACAAGATCGACTACGACTGGAGCAGTTTCGAAAAGATGCTCGACGATATCGCGAGCCGCGGGCACCAGGCCATCGTGCGGTTCCGCATCGAGTACCCGAGCGCGACCATCACGAACGCATCGGGCTGCACCGAGAAGGTGAAGGGCGCCACCGCAGTCCCCAACTACATCAAGGCGAACAAGTCCTACACCGAGACGTATTCCGAAGACCCGGGCGGCGACGGCCCCACGTATTATGCCGACTGGAGCAACAAGGAACTCCTGTGGTTCTACAAGCAGTTCTACACCGACTTTGCCGCGAAATACGACAACGACCCGCGTATCGCATTCGTACAGGCGGGTTTCGGACACTGGGCCGAATACCATATCTACGGCACGACGCTCAAGCTGGACACGAACTTTGCAGGCAAGGGTTACCAGAGCGAATTCCTCAGGCATCTTGATACTTTGTTCACAGAAACTCCCTGGAGCATTTCGATTGACGCTGCCGACAAGAAATATACCCCAATCGCAGGGAACAAGACCCTACTCGGGCTCAAATTCGGGCTGTTCGACGACTCCTTCATGCACAAGGAACACGACATTTCGCAGGGTGACGGCGACAACGAAAAGAACTGGCAGGCCATCGGCGAAAACCGCTGGAAGACATCGCCCGCCGGCGGTGAAATCAGCTACTACGAAGACAAGGACCAGCACGAGTTCCTGAACCCGGCAGGCCTTTACGGCGTCACCTGGGAAGATGCCGCCGCCAAGTACCACATGACCTACGTGATTGGCAACGATGCACCCGAAGGCAGTTACGCCACCAAGGAGCGCGTGTACGAGGCCAGTTCCTATGCGGGCTACAAGTTCGAAATCACGGGCTACGCGGTCAACAAGGTTTCGGCCGCCGTCCGCGTGAAGAATGTCGGCATCGCGCCGCTCTACCACAACGCCTACGTAACCGTGAAGGGCATGCGCAGCAAGACTTCGCTCAAGGGGCTACTCCCCGGCGAAGAGGCAACCTTTACTGTCGCAGGAATTGAAATCGGCGACAAGGAATCGCCCGAAGTCACCATCACCGGCGACAAGCTCTTGAAAGACGCGACCATCCCCTACAAGGCGAATCTCGACGGGAGCGCAGATGTCATCGAAGGGCTCGTCGACGAGAACGGAACTACCGCCATCGCGGGCGCGCGCATTTTAAGCCCCGACAAAGGCTCCCTCGGCAAAACCCGTGTAAGCAAGCAGACCGACCTCAAAGGCCGTAGCGTTCCGAGCAAGGCCGCACACGGGGCGTATTACAAGGTCATGCAGAAATAGGCGAATCCGGTACGCCGCCCGCTAATCCTTCACGCAGCGGACGGAGATGGCGTACTTGTACTTTTCGTTGATAATGACCTGCGTCCCGGTCGACCAAGAGGTATAATCGTCGTACACGAAGAACATCGAGGCGTATTCCTCGGCATAGTCAAGAGACCAGAAG
Source organism: Fibrobacter succinogenes (assembly GCA_902762305.1). Classification (GTDB taxonomy): domain Bacteria; phylum Fibrobacterota; class Fibrobacteria; order Fibrobacterales; family Fibrobacteraceae; genus Fibrobacter; species Fibrobacter succinogenes_I. The sequence continues at coordinate 314,408 of CACWNW010000002.1, forward strand.
AACGCCTTCTTGCCGGCATCCATGAATTCGCCAGAATCAAAGAGGTAGTAGCCGCCCGGCAACAGCGAGAAGCCGAAATCGTCACTGCCGTAAGGCCATGCGGTAGCGCTCCTCAGCATGTTGGAAGTGCGGTCAACCGAGCCTTCGTCCGTAATTTCGATCGTCGGCCTCGTTGCACTGGCCTGGTTCTCGACATCATGCAATTCCTTTGTCGAAGGCAGGTGCCAGCCATCCATGCATATTCCCTGCACCTTCTCCAAATCCTTGCAAAAAGTCCCGTTGCCGCATGTGAGCGGATTTTCCGGATCGTTCGCGATGGCGACCGAGTCAATCGCCGCAGCCCACGTGTAGAGCCTGCCGTACTTGGTACAACTATCCGCCTCGTTGCCATAGCACCAGCTTTTGCCAAGCAGGCTCGGTGTCGCATTGCTGTCCGCGTAGTTCAGGTTTTCCGCCATCCACACCGCAGAATCCATTTTCACCGTCTTGTAAACCTGTCCGTCGCGCTCGTCAACGACTTCGCCGTACTCGATATCGGCATTCAGGTACTGCCAGGGGAGTTTCCCTTCCAGGCCCATCTTTTTCTCAGCCGTATCCTTCGTAGAATAGATTCCCAATTCCTCTTCGCCACGCTTTTTCAAGTCCGCAGCCAAATTGGCCAAGTATTCTTCAGCGGCAACCTTCGCGATAAACTTGCGCGTGCAAACCAGGTGAAGTTCCGTACACGATTCCTGCCCGAGCTGGTCTACTAATTCACCATCAGCCTTCTCGCAATCTTCCGCAAACGCCTCGGAATCCGCCCTGCAAGCCGCTTCGGCGCTATCCGCATAACTGTTGTCGAGCCAGTCCGTGGCCACGGCGTACAGGGAATCACGCGACAGGACCTGGGTCAGCGTCTTTTTCGTTTCACCCAGGGAGAGCGAAAGCCGGACCGCGTTCTGCTTTTTGTAGATGTAGATGTTCGAAGAATCCGCGCCAGGTTTTGCAGGCGCAAAGGCAAAATACTGTTCCCCCTCCGAATCAAAGTTCACCTCGTACCACGAAACGGACGAATCCCCGTCCAATACGACCTTCGAGGAGTCGACAGACTGGGACGGTTCCCACGTCGACAGGATTTCCATGTAGGCGACAGTATCCTTGATATTCTGGGCATTTTCCTCTTCGGTCGTGCCATGAGCAAGAAGATTCTCGTTCTCGGTACACGCCGAGACAACAAACAGCAGGGCCAAAAACGGAGAAAGCCACAGGAGAAATACGGGTAGGAACTTGCGCATATGTGATAAATATATAAAAGTATGATGGCTCCATCGGGCTTTTATGTCTAATAAAAAAAACAAATTTACACCTTTTTCAGCATCGCCATAATGTTGTGGTATGCCTGAGTGTATTCTATCTGCATGATGGTGGTAATCTTGTTGCCAGCATCCTTGCTAGATGCTCCGCAGTGGAAGAGTTTTTCGCTTTTCAGTCCGTAATCCAAGAATATGTAGCGGTCGTGGAATTTGTCTTTTGTCTTGTTTATAGCAAATTTCACATCGGGTCGCACGGCAAGAAAATCTTTCTGCATCTGTTCCGTCAGGGTTCCAAAACTGCGATTATCACTATAGATTGTCACAGAGACCCCCTTTGCAATTTGGCGCAGCAAATCGAGGGTTTTCACGCCGATATAGTCATCGATAATCGTGATGGATTTCTTCGCCATGCCGTAAATCTGCGTGTAGGCGACGTCGGCATCTAGCCGCTGCCCGTTCAATATCAGGAAATGCTTGTGGGTGCTCGGGTCCACGAAATTTTCCATGACCTTTTGGAGGTCCATGTTCATCTTGCTGAACTCGCCGCGCATTTCATGCACCTCGCCAGAGAGGACCTTGACATCTGCCGACACCTCAGCAATATCCCTTGTATTCTGGGCGGTTTGCAACGCTAGCGGAGTGACATCTGTGCCATTAGTTAGCAAGCCTTCCGAAACGGCGTAATCTTTCAATCTTTTAAAAAGGCGGATAAGGGCTTTGCTCTGGGCTACGGCTTGTTCGCCTTTGAGAACGGTCATGAGCATATAGATGCCCTGCTCGGTAAAGGCATAGGGCATTTTTCGTGTTCCGCCTCGGTTTGATATCAAAAATTTTGATATCAAACTAGCGAATTCCGTTTGTGTTATCTGAAAACGGAAATCATCATCAAACTTTTCAATATTGTTTTTGACTTGCTGATTAAAAGCACCGGTGCAATACCCATAAATCTCCGCCAGGTCTGCATCGAGCATCACCTTTACCCCGCGAATCGTGTAAATCCGAGACTTGAGCAGGTTCTCGTCTATCAAGGAAAAGCCCGGCTCCACTGCGACCAGCCCCCTATTTTTCTCTTTTTTTGCCATTTTCAGCTCCTTTTTAACAAAAAAGGATCGTCCCGCCTATGCGGAAACGATCCTTAATACCACCCTTTCTGGTGCTAGGATTAATATACAAAAAATTATTTTTCTAAATTTGTGCCCACTATGGAAACTCGTTATAACGCTAAAGATGTGGAGGCCCGCTGGCATAGCGCCTGGGCCGAAAAAAACAGTTTTGCACCCAGCGGAAAGGGCGAACCGTTCTCGGTCGTGATTCCGCCCCCGAACGTTACCGGCGCGCTCCATCTGGGACACGCGCTCAACGATGGTACGCTACCGCCGTAAGACGGGCCGCGACACGCTGTGGATTCCGGGTACGGACCACGCGGGCATCGCCACGCAGGCAGTCGTCGAAAAGCGCCTTTTCCAGGACGAACACAAGACCCGCCACGACATTGGCCGCGACGCGCTGGTGGAACGCATCTGGAAGTGGAAGGACGAATACGAAGCCCGCATCACCCGCCAGCTCAAGAGCCTGGGCGTCAGCTGCGACTGGAGCCGCCAGCGCTTCACGCTGGACCCGGTCTGCGCGAAGGCCGTGCGCCATGCCTTCTTCAACCTGTTCAAGAAGGGCCTCATTTACCGCGGCAAGCGCCTGGTGAACTGGGATACCAAGCTCCAGACCGCCGTCGCCGACGACGAAATCTACTACGAACACGTGAAGGGCCACTTCTGGACGTTCAAGTACCCCCTGGCCGACGGTTCGGGATTTATCCCCGTTTCGACCACACGTCCGGAAACCATCATGGGCGATACGGCCCTCGCCGTGCACCCGAACGACGAACGCTACGCGCAGTTCATCGGCAAGATGCTCAAGGTGCCGTTCGTTGACCGCGAAATCCCGGTGATTGCCGACGCCATCTTGGTGGACAAGGACTTCGGTACGGGTTCCGTGAAGGTGACGCCCGCACACGACCCCAACGACTATGCAACGGGCCTGCGTCACAAGCTCCCGATGATTAACATCATGAACGATGACGGCAGCTTGAACGAAAACGCCGGCAAGTTCCAGGGCCTCAAGGGCCAGGCCGCCCGCGACGCCGTGGTGGCAGGTCTCGAAGAACTCGGACTCCTCATCAAGGTGGAAGACCACGAAATGGACGTGGGCCACTCTGACCGTTCCAAGACTGTGATCGAGCCGTACCTCAGCGACCAGTGGTTCGTGAAGATGGAC
>CACWNW010000003.1 GCA_902762305.1 Fibrobacter succinogenes
GATGAAGAAGGAAATCGTGGACCCGAACTACAAGGGCGAAGTCATCAAGCACGACGTGGCCAAGTACGTGCCGGAAACGGAATACGTGGTCAAGGTGCTCGAACGCCATGTGGAAAAGGCCAAGCACAACCTCAAGGGCGCCCCGATCGTGGTGGCCGGTGGTTACGGCATGGGCTCCAAGGAAAACTTCGACATGCTGTTTGAACTTGCCAAGGAACTCCACGCCGAAGTGGGCGCAAGCCGCGCCGCCGTGGATGCGGGCTTTGTCGATCACGACCGCCAGATCGGTCAGACCGGCGTGACTGTCCGCCCGAAGGTCTATATCGCTTTCGGTATTTCCGGCCAGATCCAGCACCTCGCTGGCATGCAGGATTCAGGTATCATCATCTCCGTGAACTCCGACCCCGAAGCTCCGATCAACGCTATCGCTGATTACGTAATCAACGGCACCGTCGAAGAAGTCCTCCCGAAGATGATCAAGTATTACAAGGCAAACAATAAGTAGGCGATATGGCGAATTTTTATACAGATCATCCCGAGATTAAATTCAACCTCGAAAGCAATTCCCTGATGCCGCGCATTGTCGAGCTCAAGGAAAAGGGCTATGCCGACAAGGACGCTTTCGACTATGCGCCGGAAGATTTTGCCGACGCGATGGACAACTACAACCGCGTGCTCGAAGTCGCTGGCGACATCACCGCGAACACCGTCTTCCCGAACTCCGAAGAAGTGGACGCCGAAGGCCCGCACTGCGAAAACGGCCGCGTTCGTTACGCCGCGAAGACCTACGAAAACCTCGAAGCCACCCGCAAGGCTGGCCTCAACGGTGTCACGATGCCGCGCCGCTTTGGCGGCCTGAACTTCCCGATTACCGCCTACACGGCCATCAACGAAATGATTGCCTCTGCAGACGCCGGTTTCGAGAACATCTGGTCCCTGCAGGACTGCATCGAGACGATGTCGATGGACTTGACCGAACCCGATGCCGGTTCCGACCTGCAGCGCGTGATGCTCAAGGCTACCTACAGCGAAGCCGACAAGTGCTGGTACCTGAACGGCGTGAAGCGATTCATCACGAACGGCGATAGCGACATCCACCTGGTGCTCGCCCGCTCCGAAGAAGGCACCCGCGACGGTCGTGGTCTTTCCATGTTCATCTACGACAAGCGCGACGGTGGCGTTGACGTCCGCCGCATCGAAAACAAGATGGGTATCCATGGAAGCCCGACTTGCGAACTTGTCTACAAGAACGCAAAGGCTGAACTCTGCGGCCGCCGCAAGTTCGGTCTTATCAAGTACGTGATGGCCCTCATGAACGGCGCCCGCCTCGGCATTGCTGCCCAGTCCGTGGGCATCAGCCAGATGGCCTACAACGAAGCTCTCGCCTACGCCAAGGACCGTAAGCAGTTCGGCCAGGCCATCGTGAACTTCCCGGCCGTGTACGAGATGATTTCCAACATCAAGGCTCGCCTTGATGCAGGCCGCGCCCTGTTGTACCTGACCGCCAGCTACGTGGACATCTACAAGGGCCTCGAAGACATCGAACGTGACCGCAAGCTCACTGACGAAGAAAAGGCTGAACTCAAGAAATACCAGAAGCTCGCCTCCGCATGCACTCCGCTCGCGAAGGGCATGAACTCCGAATACGCGAACATCAACAGCTACGACAGCATCCAGGTTCACGGCGGTTCGGGCTACATGCTCGAATACGCTTGCCAGCGCCTGTACCGCGACGCCCGTATCACTTCGATTTACGAAGGTACGACGCAGTTGCAGACGGTTGCGGCTCTCCCGCACGTGACCACCGGTACCTACAGCCAGATGCTCGAAGAATTCGAAGCCCAGGATGTGCGCCCGGAATACGAAGCACTCAAGGCCCGCGCAAAGGCCATGGACGTGAAGTACAACGAAGCTGTGGAATTCGTGAAGGCCGCGAACAACAACGAATTCACTGACCTCTGCAGCCGCCACCTGTACGAAATGGCCGCCAACTGCGTGATGAGCCAGCTGCTCCTCCGCGACGCCACCAAGTCGCCTGAACTGTTCGACAAGAGCGTGAAGGTATACCTGAACCTCGCCGAAGCCGAAGTCGCGAAGCACTACAACTTCGTGAAGAGCCTCGACGTCGCCGCGATGGAAAGCTACAAGCAGGCGTAAGCCACACGTGTCATCCTGAGTGTAGCGTAAGCGAAGTCGAAGGATCTAGAAAAATTAAAGACCTCGGATGATGAATCCGAGGTCTTTTGTTATAAACCAGTCTAATACTATAACGCAGTCCTATCGATTTGAATACAGAATAAATGATTCTGGTTTTAAGACAACATTGGGCTTCGCACTCGGAGTAATTCTAACAGAATTCGTTCCATCACGCAGCCCAAATAATTCCATATTATCAAATGTGAAGTAACCTTCTGCATCTATGGATGCAGTAACATGGGTCATATTCTGCAAATGCGTCAATTGGACGGTATTTTCAAAATAAGTCGTGTCATAGCCATTCACATGGACCTTAGAAGAGCCAGAACGAGAAACCAGACCATTAACATGGGTATCCACATTTACAGAATCAACTTTCCCTCCACCAAATGTTCCGCTCAGGGACCAGTTTACAGTCACCGGTTCTTGGGCGGGCCCAGTGGACGAGTCCTCGTCGCTGGAGCAAGCCAACAAACCAAACAACGCTATTCCCAGAAGAATTTGTTTCATATTATCTCCTTTTGTTATTTTATATTAAACAAAGCTGTTGGAAGCCTTGCAACTCACCATCATCGTTTTTAGGACCATAGGCACCATGAATCATCATCACATTGTAATTCGTGATACTTTCCATCGGCTTGGGAATAGACCAACTAAAAATGGCGAGAGCCATCACCATCACTAAAATCTTTTTCATAATGACCCTTAATAAATTATAGTAGTCCCATCTTTACATCTATATTCCAAAGCATCCCTTATAGATACTCCTATGCATTGAAAATTATCGCTTACAATCTTGCAAACATTATTTTCTAAATTCAGAATGTTTCCTGCAAATCCTACTTTTGTATACTTCGACCAGCTATAGGGTTTCCCTTGCAACAATGAATCTAAGATGTTATCATTTTTTACCAAAAGCAAATCCAGCGGTTCATTCTCCAAAGCCAAACAAAATACATCCTCGCCCCAACCCCGCACATCGTCGCATTTCCTTATCCATTTTAAATAGTCTTCTAGTTTCTTGTAAGTAATCGTTCTTTGCATCGTATCTAGCACCGCATATTGGCAACTATCTCCGCCCACGTCCAAAGACTTATCGCCACGGACAAAAAAAGTTCCTTCATGCCATTGCTTTATAGAAGTTGGCATAAATACAACAGAACATCCTTCGACAATTTTACGAAGTTTCCTTTCATGAGGTTTTTCTCCTAATTTCCACATTTTTATTGATTCAGGCACATTCCCTCCCCATACAATAGAATCGGTCATCTGCCCAATAAGAGTAGATTCGTCTCTCGTATTATCCAAAGAATCGCACCATCTCGGTCCATCCTCTTGCACTCGATAATTATAAACACAAAGACGAGCATGTCCACATCCTGAACCAAGATCTTCGTCAGACATTGCGAGAATTGTTTCTTCATATTTTGTCCAACAGCGTATATCACCAACCATTACCAAAGAATCATCTACAAACCCAACAACCCGCTTTGAACTACGTCTGTCATCCCAGTCATAATATGTATCCCCACACCCCACATACATACGCAAGCAAGTGCAGCTACTGCAACTACTAGAAACCTTTTGATTTCAACCATCATAAGGATGCCTCCCTCGTCACCAACCACAAGAAAGTCCGCCACGCAAGCGGACTTATATTCCCATTTTAAAGAGTTTTTTCCTTAATACGACATCGATGTCGAAGACGTAGCATGTTCGCCTTGTGCGTCAAGCGGGTCGTCATCATCGTCTTGCACATCGAAGTGTTCGTTTTCGCCGCCCATGTCGTGACAAACCGTTTCGCATTTACCATCCAAGCTGTTTTCGCATACCGTGTAGCACGATTGCATAGATGCGGAACTCATGACCTCGGGCATCAAGGCCGAAAAAGTGGTATCATCGTCTTGTTCGATGGACGGAATACCTTCTCCATCCCCGTCGGTGCAAACCGTTTCGCATTTACCACCTAAGCTATTTTCGCACACTGTGTAGCACGATTGCATAGACGCGGAGCTCGTAACTTCGGGCATCGGTGCCGAAAAAGTGGTATCATCGTCTTGCATATCGAAGTGATAGTTTTCGCCGTCCATCTCGTGGCAAACCGTTTCGCATTTGCCATCTAAGCTATTTTCGCATACTGTATAGCACGATTGCATGGAAGCAGAGCTCATGACCTCGGGCCTCAAGGCCAAAGCCACGGCGGATGACATCGATGTCGAAGACGTAGCATGTCCGCCTCGTGTGTCAAGCGAATCGTCATCATAGCCTTTTCCGGTGGACGGAATACGTTCTCCATCCTCGTCGACGCAAACCTTTTCGCACTTGATATTGTCAAACGAAAAATGGAGAGTGTCAATCGGAAGATTATTCCCAGACGGATCCGTGCAGACAATGGAGCACTGCGGGCCCTCTGCCACCACCATGGAATCGCACCGAGCCTTATAGTAGTAATCCGCCTCATGCGTCAACACTTCCGGGGTAATGGTCAGACCGAACAGCGGCACAGCGCAGGCAACCTGGAGGTGCCTAAAGTCATTACAACCGGTTCCATCATTATAATCCCTAAATACGCCATACAACGATTCACAACGCTGCCGGAACGCCGTAAGGTCCGCTTCGCAATCTTCTTGATCTTCTTCAAACCAATAGACATTATCAACCTTTTCTACCATGACCTCGTCCTTTGTCAGCAAAAGACTGGTTTCCATGTAGTCCGCGCTATTTCCGGTAAAGAGCATCTGGGTGCCAGATTCTTCTTCATAATAGGTAACGTTGCATCCCTGACGGCTATAATAAATTTCACCCGAAGTTTCGAAATCATGGCCTGTTTTCGGCACAGAATCTAAATCAATCGAACCTTCAGGATTCCCTGGCTTACTGGAGATTTCCTCAGAGCTAGCGCCACCTTTTTCCATAGTCTTGAGGATGCTATCCATGATAGCAACGTGTTCCGCAGAATACGGATCTTTGGGCAAAACGGATATCTTTGTGTCAAGATCGCCAGCCGGTTCCGTCGTTACACCGGCACCTTCGTCCGAAGAACATGCCGCAAGCAAAGCCAGCGGGAAAACGAGCCCCATAAATTTTTTCTTATCCATGATTTTCCTCCTGCCGCCTTGTCAGCGGAAACAATTGTAAATTCAACCTGTAAACTTGTTCACCGTGTTTGTCTTCACTTGCGATGGAGACAACCCTTTGTCTGAACTTTTCCGCCTCGCACGCAATACGGCGGTACGTATCGCGAGAAATCCCCATAGTGGCACCCGCGAAGCTGCGATCTTCGACCGGGACGTTATCTATCGCATCTATCGCCAACTTGGCCATCTGCCTGTGCATGGGGCGCATGGCCGGAGGCACCATCCCCGCGACGCCCATCACAACCTTCCCGGTCTGCACGTAATGGTATTCGTCGTGTTTCTGGAGCAACCCCATCTGGACCAGAAAATCGAGAGTCTTCCGAATTTCGGTCGCGCTGATTTCCGGGTAGCAGAGCTTTGACAGTTCCATCGGTTTTGCGCCGGGATTCATGGGAGCGAGTTCGCGCAGCACCGGGTTGTACCATTCGCTAAAGTAGGCATAGGCATCCGCCGACAGCGTACGCACTTTGTTCTCCTTCGCGAGTTCGCGCATTCTCTTCAACGCGGCATTCTTTTTTGCCTCGTCACCGGAATCGGCGAACACGACCATCTGAGCAAAGTATTCCTTGGCGCCCCCCTCGAGTTCCATTGCCATAGCGACACGTTCCACGCCCACCTTGGAAAGGCGGGTTTTCCCATCGCACACCAACTTCATGTAGTTTGACGAAGAGAACCCCGCCAAATGCGAGAACTCCCTCCACGAGAAAGCGGAACAGCGCTTGCGTTCTTCGTAGAACTCCTGCATGTACCGCCTGTAATCAATGTATTCGTATATTGCTTTCATAGGTTGACCTCGACAACAATATACCTCTTTCAAAACACAAAATCAACGTTTTTAAGTCAAAATCAAAAGATTTTACAGAATTACTAAAAATTCATTCACATATAACACAAGCCGTGGTATGTGCAGATATCGTCGAAAAAACAAAAAAGGTCCAGTCAAGAAATTGACGGACCGAGTCGTTTTATGTTAATGAGCTTTCCCTCGCCCCTCTAATGCACATCCATCTTAGAGAATAGATTGAGTACCGCAACGCCGGCGGCAATCAGGACTAGGCCGATGATGGCCGGGAGGTCGGGGGTCTGCTTGAAAAAGAAGATTCCGCTGATGGTGATGAGCGCAATCCCAAGCGCAGACCAGGTGGCATACGCGATGCCGATGGGGACTGTTCGCAAGCAGAGGCTCAGCAGGTAAAGCGAGCCCACATAGCAGACGAGCGAGACGATGGAAGGGACGATTTTCGTAAACTGGTCCGACATTTTCAGGAGAGTCGTGCCGGCAGTCTCCAGGACAATTGCAAGAAAAAGAAATAGATAATTGAGCATAAGAATAATATACAAATTAATGTTCGCGCACAACCACACAGCATTGTTATATTTCACGGTACAGGAGTCTTTCGAAAAAATTCACCCAAATGCCGGTGACATTTTTTCAGCCCTCAGGTGTTACAGAGATATGGACTTGTTCTTGATTATTTCGTTCCCGTTCGCATTCATCATCCATGATGCCGAAGAAATTCTCGTGCAACATCAATGGATTTTGACGCGATACCGTTTCAAGGAGAAGAGAGCATGACCTTAGTAATAAACACCCTGGAATCTGGCGACTATTCCGAACAGATAAACGCGATACTTGCTGGAAAGGATTCCGAAATCGAAATCATAAACACCGCCGGCATGAATATCGCGCACTGCATGGGCTGCAACCAGTGCTGGCTCAAGACTCCGGGCATCTGCGCCATCAAGGACGACTACGAGATTATCATCAAGAAACTGGTAAAGGCGGACAACGTGTGGTTCGTCACCGATACGAGATTCAGGTTCACCGACTACCGCGGCAAGCGCGTGATGGACCGCCTAATGCCGATGCTGAACATGTACCTCACGTTCCGCGACGGATGGATGCGCCACCAGTTGCGCTACCGTGCGCAAAATATCGGCATCATCTACAAGGGCGACGGCAACCAGCAACTGCTCGAAGAATGGACCGTGCGTTCATCGGCAAACATCGGCGGGCATTCGCTTGGGGCAATCGCACTCGACAAAAGGCTAACTAGCACGGCAACAACCGAATTCCCCCGCAACGTTGCCAGCGAACCCGAAAGAGTCAGGCACGTCGCCATCATCAACGGGAGCCCCCGCATAAAGAAATTCAGCAACACGAACAAGATCATCCAATCGTTCGCGCAGGGGCTTGACGAAGCCGGGACAACGCACGAGCTCTACTCCCTGTCGAACCGTTCGGAGTGGGAAACCGCGCGCGAAGCCATCTCGCTCAACCAGGACACCATCATCGCATTGCCGCTCTACGTAGACTGCGTACCGGCGCTACTGCTCGAATTCCTGGGCACCTTGCCTGCGAACTGTGCACAGCCAGCCAAGATGTCGTTCATCCTTCACAGCGGTTTCGAAGAAGGCCACCAGCTCCGCCTTGGCGAAAGGCTTTTGCAATCGCTGTCGGAGCAGTTGGGCTATACCTACGGCGGGACGCTCGTCAAGGGCGGCAGCTTTATGCTCCGCATGTTCGAAGGCAAGAACGCTGAAAGGGTACTAAATCCTTACCGCGCAATGGGAAGGCTGTTCGCCGAAAACGGGAACTTCTTCTTCCCTGAAGCTGCAAAATTTACGGGCCCGGAACAGTTCCCGTGGCTTGTACGCAAAATGGTCGGGATAATCTTCCGGAGCGTCATCCGCAAGCACTTCGACAGATTCGCCAAGGAATGGGGCTGCACGCGCCCGCTAGAAGACAAGCCGTACAGCGAATAGGTTCTGCGAACCGCTAGGGTTCCGGCATTTCCTCGTCCAAGAAGCACCAGACGGAGTCACTTACGATTCTTTCGGGGCGGCAGAGCCTGGGATACACCCCTTCGGGAGCATTCATGTTGCGGTGGATGCAATCGATGGCACGGTTGTAATCTATCTCGTGCCCTCTGCATTCCGCCTCCGGAGAGGCTGGGACGGTATCGAGGACTGGCGGATACTTGTTACAAATATGACCCCCGAAAATCCACATGCCTTCCTTGTCCGTAATTTTCAAATTGTACTTTTCTATGAAAATGGTATCAATACCATCGAAACGCATCGTCAACGAATCGCCTTCAGGCATATACAAGGTATCGGTATAACCGAGAATCGTCACCAGCGAATCCCCTTCGAACATGTCGATAGGCCATCCACTTCTATGGATTATTGCGACCGTATCAACATGTTGAATGTAAATCACGGGGGTATACAACGGATTCGATTTAATCCATATCGTGATTGTAGAATCCGTCAGGCGGATCAACCGGGATTCCAACCAAGTCTTTCCCGCATCCGCAGTTATATTACCATAGTAGAAGGCTTCGTCCCCTATCATGATCTTTTGAAAATACGGATATCCATTTTTGCAATCGCCCCAGGCAGGAGACTCGCAATCATCGGCTTCGGCAAGCAAAAGGGAATCTTCGCGCACTAGGAACGCAAACTTGATATCAGTCCAGGTAACTTTACTGGAGAACCGGGCTTTCCCACTATCATAGATTTCGTCAATACTACAATATGGGCGTTCTTTCTTTTTGGCATTAATATAGCGCCCTAAAACTCCATCGGCACCTTCGGCAGCACGTTGTTCGGGAGTAAAGGGGTCCACTTCATCGTATTTATAATTGTAGAATTCCTGCTTTGCGTCCAAGGTATCGAACGGGAGCGAATCCAGCACGGGGTCTTTCGTCGTCACAGTCACAGTAGTCACAGATGAAGAACTCACCGCGGGAACTTCGGACGAGGAACTCTCTGCTTGCGAAGAGGAACTTTCCGCAACATCCTGGGAAGACCCCGGTGAAATAACTAGCTCCGGGGACGAAGAGGAATTATCGCAGGCGACAAGCATAAATGCAACCGCACCTATTGTCAGAAATTTTTTCAACATATTTTTCTCCTTTCCAAATAAATATAATTCATTTTTCGTCCAAGAGAAAAAAAAACTGGCCGCCCCGAGTGGGACGACCAATTTAAAAAGCTTGGATCCTATCGCCTCTGTCGAGGCTCCAGGATGACAATCTCTTAGTTACCGCGTTCGAAGCGGATGAAGTTCACGACCTTCAGGCTGGAAAGACCGAGCTGCTTGGCAACGACTTCCTGGAGGTAGTCCTTGACGGAGAGCTTCTTCGGGTTCTTTTCGGACATGAAGAATTCCTGATCTTCGAGAACGATTTCCTTGAGCACCTTAGCCACGCGGCCATCGATCTGGCGCTGCATGAACTCAGGCTTGGTCTGCTTGCCGGAAGCTTCGATCTGGGCCTTGGCAATTTCCTTTTCCTTCTCGATCGTTTCGGCCGGGACGGAAGCATCGTTCAGGGCAACCGGAGCGAAAGCGGCAGCCTGCATGGCGATGTCCTTGGCGGCAGCCTTGAGGGCGGCTTCGTCGGCAGAGCCTTCGAAAGTGAGTTCAGTGATGACACCAATCTTGCCCTTCATGTGGCTGTAAACACCGAACACGGAATTCGGGGCCTTCTTGAGCTCGCCGAACTTGCGGAAGTCGATGTTTTCCTGGATCTTCACGAGGACGTCCTGGAGACGGTCGTTGATCTTGACACCGTCAACGACAGCGTTCTTGAGATCTTCGACGGAAGAGATAGCCTGCGTTTCCACGGCCTTGATGGCGAGGTTGGCGAGGGCCACGAAGTCTTCGTTGTTGGAAACCGGTTCGGTTTCGCAAGAGAGTTCGAAAGCAGCAGCCTTGTCAGCAGTTTCCACGAGGTAGATACGGCCTTCCTTGGCAGCCTTGTCGGCGCGCTTGGCAGCGACAGCGGCACCCTGCTTGCGCAGGAGTTCCACGGCCTTGTCCATGTCACCGTCAGTTTCGGTGAGGGCCTTCTTGCACTGCATCATGCCCACGCCAGTCTTCTGGCGGAGTTCGTTAACGAGGGAAGCGGTAATCTGCATAATTACTTGTCCTCACCGTTGTCAAACTTCTTGGGTTCTTCCTTGTCAGCCTTCTTGTCGGCGGCCACGCGGGCCTTGACGTTGGCGGCGATGTAGTCCACAATGAGCTTGATGGACTTCACGGCGTCGTCGTTAGCCGGCACGGGGAAATCGACGAGAGTCGGGTCGACGTTCGTGTCGCAGATGCCGATGATAGGAATGTGGAGGCGGCGAGCTTCGGCCACGGCGATCTTTTCGTGAGCGAGGTCGGTCACGACGAGGAGGCCCGGGAGGTTCACCATTTCGCGGATGCCACCGAACACGGAGAGCAGCTTTTCGCGTTCACGGTTCTTGTCGAGCACTTCCTTCTTGGAGAGAGCCTGGAACGTACCGTCGTTTTCCATGGCGTCGATCTTGTCGATCTTCTTGATGGACTTACGAACAGTCTGGAAGTTCGTGAGCATACCACCGAGCCAGCGGTTGGTGACGGAGAACTGGTTGCAGGCAGCGGCGGCGTCGAGCACGCACTGACGAGCAGTCGGCTTGGTGCCGACGAAGAGAACCGTCTTGCCGGATTCGGAGATCTTGGCGGCGGCCTTGGCGGCTTCTTCGAGGAGGTCGCGGGTCTTGGAGAGGTTAAGAACGTAGATGCCGTTCTTTTCCGCCAGGATGTAGGGTTTCATTTTCGGGTTCCAGCGCTGAGTCTGGTGACCAAAGTGGGAACCTGCAGCGAGCAGGTCTTCAACGGAAGGCAGATTTGCCATAATGTATTCCTTTTCGGTTGTTACTACCCAGTATGCAAATAAGCCGCGAAGCGAAGCCCGAACCTAGGGTTGTAGACCGCGCCACCGAAGCGACTCTCGCAAACCGGTGATTGGTTTTTACCCGGGCGAAATTGCCCGAGTGGGTGCAAATATAGAAAATAATAATGGGCCGGTAAAGCGCAAAAATCCGTAATTTTAACTAAATTTGGGCACATGGCAGATAAAAAGAAGATACTCGTGATGGTAGGAAGCCCGAAAAACGAGCGGAGCGGAACGCTTATTCCCACAAAGGCGTTCGTTCAGGGGCTCGAAGAGAACGGCGACTACGAGACCGAATACCTCTTTATCGACAGGCTGAACATAAAGCCCTGCCGCGGATGCCTCAGCTGCTGGGGCCGCAAAGACGGCAGCTGCTTCATCAAGGGCGACGACGTTCCCTGGGTGCGCGAGAAGCTCACCAACGCGGACATCGTCATCTGGAGTTTCCCGCTGTACCTGTTCGGCGTTCCCGGCCAGATGAAGGTCTTGATGGACCGCATAGTCGGGATGGTCCACCCCTACATGGGCCAGAAACTGGAAAACGGCGCAAACGCCATGAACTCGCACCTGCACGGGCTGCAGTTCCAGAAGGAAGGCCAGAAGATTATCCTGCTTTCGAGCTGCGCCTGGATGGATATAGACGTGGTGTACGAACCCATCGTGAAGCAGTTCGACATCATCCTCGGGCACGAGGGCTACACGCTCATCGCGGCCCCCCAGATGCGCGCGCTCGACCACCGCGGCGGCCCGCGGCGCCTCGCCATGCTCCGTGAAAAATTCCGCAAGGGCGGCGAGGAACTCGCAAAGACGGGCAAGCTCTCGCAGGAAGCCATCGACATGATGCAGAAGCCCATCTTCAGCGAAGAGGCCTACGTGACGCTCGTGACCGAGTTCGTCACGCACATGTTCGACAGGCCGGACAACTTCTAGAAGGAACCGACAAGCACCTTCTTCATGCCCGCCTTTCCGGCGCCACGTACCAGGTACACGCCCTGACGGATTCCCTTGAACCCATCCTTGACCATGCGTACCGCATCATCCATGCCGGCGGCCCTGAAGCTCGCCACACGCTGGCCCTGCATATCGAACAAACTAAAATTGCTTTCTGCCTCGGTCATGCCAAAGCGCACACCCGCGATTCTGTCGCTACCGCCGGAGCCGCCTACGGCCTTGAATTCCACATAGTCGATATCAATCCAGTCGTTCGTGATTTCGAGTTGGAGTTCGTGTTCGCCCGCCTTCAAGGTAGCCTTGCCGCCACTCACGACGTTGAACGTTTCAAAGCCGTCCCCAGTATTGGCCATCTCCGTACCGATAGGCTGGTCATCCATGTAAAGCGTAAAGCTACCGGTTCCATTCTCGCCCGCCACGTTGGCAGAAATTTCGTATTCGCCATCGGCAGCGACTTTCACGGTGTACTTGAGCCATTCGCCCTTCTGGCAGTAGCCCACGACGATACCCATGTTCGGCTGGTAAATATCCACGTCATCCTTGCGGAGCTTGCCGCCCTCGTTACCCTTGTTCAGGTCGTAGTAGGCAACGTCCGCACCGCCCTTGTTGTAGTTTTCGGCCTGTACCTTGCCCGGAATTTCAATCGGCTCGGTATAGGGGCCGTATTCCTCGGGAGGCTCGTCGGGCACCACGGACTGGCTCGGGTCCACCAAGTTTACAGGAGGAGCATCCGGGTCAATCGTCTTGTCAATAAGCTTGAGCATCTCGGAGCAGTAGCGCCTGCCGAGTTCAATCACGCCCGCACGGCCGAAATGGTAGGGGTCCTTGCCGTTGCCCTGCAGGCCCTTCGAGGAGGCGAGCCCGAACTTCTTGAAGTTGTCCTTGAGCTGAGCGATGCCGCCGTTCTTGCTCCCGCAGCAGTTGTTGCCTTCCTGGAGCAACTCACCCGCCACGAACGGGACCTCGTTCTCGTCGAGGCCGAGTGCGTCTACGACATCCTTGTAGGTCTTGTAAACCGTCTTGCGCCAGTTAGCATCGGTACCGTCGCTTTCGCCCTGATGGAAGATGAAGCCCTTGATGACGCCGACTTCCTGCGCCTTCTTGGCAAGTTCCAGGATGCGTCCCGGAGGGTTGCCGTCGTAGTCGTTAATCCAGCCCCAGCCCTTGATATCCTTGCCGTCGCCGTTGAAATAGGCTTGGTACTGGTCCTTGTCGAAAGCGCGGATACTCACCGCACCGATAGCCACCGGGATGATGCCCACGGTGACGCCCGGGAGGGAATCCACCATAGCGCGGCCGAAGTAGTCGGCCGGGGAAAGGTTCTCGAAGGCATGGAACATCGGGGGAATCGCGGCCGCCCACTCGCCTTCCTTGATGGACTGCGTGGTGCTGCCGCTACGGTCCTTCGCATTAGCCGTGTGGGACGCCAGCATGATGAAGTTCTTGGGGGCCTGGGCCTGATCTTCGGAAGGGACGATATCGCCGTTGCCCGCCATGTTGGACTGCCCGTAGGCAATGTAGATGTGGAAATTGGGATTGGGGGCGGCACTGGCAAGCGTCGCCAACATCAGAACTCCGCCCACAAGCCACAAGACAAGGGTCAGAAAATCCGAGATTTTTTTGACATCCATGACACACTCCTATACACTACTCCAAAAGTACCCAAAAGGAGCGTCAATATCCCACGAAAAACAGCGATTTCCGTGGATAAATAGTCAACAAACCCGCGGCCGGCGGGCCCTTGCAGCAAGCCGCAAAAAAAAGAAAAACCCCGGCATAGACCGGGGTTTTCCGTAAAAGCGATTCGCAGATTAGCGCTTGCTGAACTGGAAGTGCTTACGAGCCTTCTTGCGGCCGAACTTCTTACGTTCAACGGCACGGGCGTCACGAGTCATGAGGCCTTCCTTCTTGAGGGCGGGCTTCACTTCGGCGTCGTTGGCGACCAAGGCGCGGGAAATGCCAAGACGGACAGCGCCCATCTGGCCGGCGATTCCACCGCCACGAGCGGTGACTTCGACGTCCCATTCTTCCGCGTTGCCGAGGATGGCGAACGGAAGGTTGGCAATCATGTTCTGCACTTCAGAGTGGAAGTAATCCTTGAAATCACGACCATTGATAGTGCGCTTGCCGGTACCCGGCTTCAGGATCACAGCGGCGATGGCGTTCTTGCGGCGGCCCGTGCCACGGTAGATCTTCTTGTTCTTTGCGGTAGCGATAGAGGTATCCTCCGTTCTAAAGATTAGAAGTCAACGACTTCGGGGTTCTGCGCAGCGTGCGGATGTTCGGCGCCGGCATAGATTTTGAGTTTCTTAACCATCTTGTGGCCAAGAGCGCTGTGAGGGAGCATACCCCAGATAGCAGCGGTCAGCGGGGCGGTCGGGTCCTTCGCCATGAGGTCGGCGAAATTGATCCAGCGTTCGCCGGCGATGTGACCGGTGTGGTGGAAGTATTCCTTGTTCAGGTTCTTGTTGCCGGTAACGGCAACCTTGCCGGCGTTGATGACAACAACGAAGTCACCAGTGTCGACGTTCGGGGAATAGATGGCCTTGTGCTTGCCCATGAGGAGGCGAGCAACTTCGCTTGCAACGCGTCCCATCGGCTTGTCGGCGGCATCCACAAGCTTCCACTTGCGGGTGACGGACTTCGGGTTTACCGTAATGGTCTTCATGTAAATCCTCTAGGTGAATTAGATTCCAGGGCATCGGCGCCCTAGGAAAAGCGAAACAAATATAGATGGTTTTCGCGAAGGCGACAAGGTGGAAAAATCACTTTTTTGCAAAAAAGTCCGAAAAATATTGGATTTTTGTTCTATCAATTATATTAATTGGTAGAATTATATAAGTAATTTTGCTCGTTACACGTCAGTCAATAGATTTTTTATTGAAAAGTTCGCGAGCCAAAAAAAACTACCTCATATCTTGTAAATACAATATTTTCGGCAACCGTCATTTCCCCAGCAACCCCATTTACCCATGCATTCATTCTATACGAACGACCACCTAAATTATAAAGTTTCAACAAATAGCGCTTGCCTGGCACGAAATCAAATGCGTTCTCTGAATACCACCCCATTAACGGAATTGTTTCACCTTCAAACACCATAAATCCCGTCAGCGGAGCTCCATCTTCTGCAGCAAGCCCCACTTTAACCTTCATGGGAACCCAATCGTTAGGGAAGCCAACAATTTCCACCCACAAATCACCTTCCGCCACAACACGAATAGACTCGTCAACCCTCAACAACAAAGGCTTTGCCGGTTCACATCCATTATCACCAGGACATTGCGGAGTCCATTTGTTAACAGGATTCGCAGCCATCGTTCCCACAAAGCGAAGATTATCAATCCAAACAGAATCAGCCGAATTCAAAACAATTTGGAAACGAATATCCGAATGAGGCTCGGAAAGCAATTCCAAAGCCTGTGCAGGCACATCAAATTCATAGGATTTCCAATTTCCAAAATACGGCTGGATAGTCTGTTGCGAACCTATTTGGATACGTTTGTTGGAGGACGGCACTGACATCCACAGTTCAACATTCCCAATCCAATACACATTTTGCGTATGGAGCGGGACAAAAATATCTAAACTCATTTTTTCACCAATCAATTCAAAGTCCGCTGAAGAAACATTGCGACTCTCAATCGTTTTCCAACCAGCAGAAGTCATCAAACTTTTCATGCCTTCACTTTTTCTTTTTGAATCTAAAGAAGTTTCTGTCTCCAAAGAATGCCAATCACCATCCGTTTCAAAACGACCAATAGCAAATTCAGCGTAGCTCTTTTCAAGCAAAAGTAAATCATAATTTGCGCCATTTGAATTCGACCCGACAACACTAACAATATAACCAGGCAAGGCGTATTCTGCCGCCAACGGAACTGTTACAAAACCATTATCATTTCCCGATTCCACATTAACCGAATAAACAGGAACATCCCTATTCGACGCAGAGAATATCTGAATCTTATCAAAAGACTGCAAATCCCTTGAACTTAAGCGCAACGAATAACTTTTCCCGGCTTGGGTCCCAACAATTTCAAAACGATCTTCATCAGTCCCAGACTGTAGGAACGCATTCACGCGAGTCTCTGGCGGGAGCTGCGCCAGATTATCCAAAGGCTCATCACTACAGCAGCCGCTAACAACAAACTGACCATTACGAATGAGTTCAAATGAGGCCCCATCCTCTTTTTCAACAAAAAGAATTGAATCTGGCAATGACGTGCCAACACGAGTTGTATGCGCTTTACCTTTTTTATTCGATGCAGAAATTTCCCATCGATAAGTACCATTTTTATCAATAGGCGGAAAAGCAGCAAAGAAAATTCCATCACCCGCTCTGAAATCACCATTAATGCCATCGTCATGCAACATAAAAGACTGCTCAACACCATCACAATCAATCAGTTTTCCGACAACATCAATCCCCGCTAAAAGGCCATCTTCACCACGAACAGAAGCTGTAAAACTTCTTCGAGAAGGCCACTCAAAAGGTTCAGTCGAAGACATTGACACATTCAAAGAATGCTTATGATATTCATTGGTAGAAATAATCCTGTACTCAACAGATCTATCATTCAATTTATTTTTCACCTTAACAAAAGGTTCCGGCAAACGCGATAAGGTTAACGAATCAATTTCAGCAACAAAATAATTTTCATTTCCTATTTTTTCGCTATTTATAAGAATCGGCAACACACTACCTGTTTTTGATAAAATCTCAATCGGATTACCTACAGATGTTCCCTCATAAACACCATACACCTTCGCAAGTTTAGATCTTTGCGGAACATATACGTCAAAAGAACTATTATTCGCAGGCAAAGAAGAAGCTCCAATTTGTTCATTCCCAGAAATGGACGAAATGGGTGCTCCTACCGCATCAATAACTTTCAATGGCAAATTATTTTCATTTTCAAAATAGGAACCACCCGTTTCAGAAGCAAGACTAGAAAGCAGTTTTTTATCAGCATCAGCACCATAAGCAAATGCATGTATAGAAATACCCTTTTCTTTGATGAGGTTTATAACGTCCTCTTTCTTCTGAGTACTAGCATTATCAAGTCCATCTGAAATTACGTATATAATCTTTAAGCTAGAATTCTTTTGGAAACTATTCCCTGCAGCATAAAGTGCATCATACAACGCTGTTGAAGAGCTTGGCTGAATCGGATCAATTGAAGCATTGATAGCAGCAGCATCAGGATCAAATCTCGGGGGATACGTATTCGAGACAACTTGATTAAATGAATAAACACCAACAGATATATTAGATACATCATATGTAGTCTTCGGAAAGAAGCTCAAAAAACTCTGTGAAACAAATTTTGCAGCTTGTTTTGCCATTGAAATTTTAGTAATTGGTTGATTATAATCATCTACTACACAATTTGGTCCATTCTTTACACAATCATCCATACTAAAAGAATGATCTAAAAGAACAATTATCTCCACTTCAGGCTTATCAACCCATTCTATTTTCAAATGTTTTTGAGCCATTGACGCAATTTCTACATCACTCTTACCACTATATTCAACTTTCAAATATGGCAATGTATATAATGGTAACTCGTTATTGTCGGGACAAGTGCCTCGCATCCACACTGCATAACCATCTTGAATTCTGACTTTGGTTTCGTCATAATTCAACAAAAAAGACTTGGCTGTATAAATATCAGAAGAATTTGGCGCTCTATTCCTTAACGATTTATACCAATACCTAGAATTATTATCTAAAGGTAAACCATACCATAAATCAAATTCAGGATTTTTTGTCAACATATTCCATGCAGACACAGGACGTCCATTTTGATCCCGATAAGCCAAACCTTGTGGAGTCAACTCATTTAAATTATAAGCAGTACTTAAATTAGCCCACTGCCATTGCACCTCATTTTTCCCACATTTTTGCCTAGACTCCGGAATATCATATGGAGAAAACATTATGGTATGCGGATTTCCAAGCATTCCCCAAGTTCCCCCATCAGCAGGATACGACACCCCCCAAATTCCAGAACCTGCATCTTTAATATCTATTCGTTGATTTCCTACACCCTTCAAATTAAATGAATAAATTCCATTTTCAGCATCATCCCATACCTGATCTATAACAGCATAATCGCTAATCAAATAGCCGTTATCAGGATACGGTCGACCATCACTTTGATAACGAGTTCTAATTGTACCTTGACTTAACCCTGTAGGAATGGTACCTCCCTCATCAGGAAAAAAAACAACAGGAGCACCAGACTTAAAAGGCAACATCAACAGTTTAAACTCATTCTTATTTTGTATCCACTTGTTAGTTATAGTAATTACATCATTAACGGGATTTGCCGTTATCGCTATATCATAATCAAAATCAACGCCATTTAAGAGAATTTTATTTGGTTTCCTTGAGGTTATTGGATACTCATCCAAAAGGGAATACGCATAATGCATCATTTCATGAAGAAGGGTCATTGCAGCAAAAAATTCTAAATCATCTGTTCCAATTTTCAGGTCATTATTATTCACCCAATCGTCAGAATACGAAAGTCCACCATTATTTAAAAAACCTCCAACATTAGCGCTCGGCCAATATCCTGCATTCTTCCATTCAATATCGGCACTAGAGCAATATCTACCCTTAGGATAAAAGTTAACACGTCCTAAATAGTTTCCGCCATTAGTAGCCTCATAGATACCATTTGCCAAATGGCGAATTATATTCTCATACGAAGATTTTTCCGATGGTGTCGGATTTTTTTCCAAACATATCGTTATATCAAGAGCTTCCTCTTTAGGGCTACCATCTGCATAAACAGAAACCGTGCGAACTCCACTAAATGTAGAATTAGCAGCATAGATACTAGAAACAAGGCTTAAAATAAGAAATATTTTTTTCATAAAGAAGAAAATATAAATTTATCTATAAAGCAGAACGTTTATTCTTTTTTTTTACAAACTCGTTTCTTTTTTTTATGTATTTTTCTTTTATGCGGATTCTTTTCTTCACAATTTTCGTGTTTTCCATTTCAATTTTGGCACAAACATCGCCAAACCCAAACGAACGGTGCGATGCCATTCCAATGTGCCTACAAATTTCAACGGCATTGGGTATGCAAGTCTTTTCTATAAATACAAAATATGAAAGTACAGAAGAAAAGTATCCAGACCCAGCAACGAGACCTTCCTTAGAGCACACCATCAACATTTCGGGAATCATCGACAGCGTGTGGGATAATGACGCCTGCGTTTTTGAGCAACAGCAGAAAGAAAACTGTTCATTCAAGGTGCTCTATAAAGGAAAAAATTCCGCTGATATCTCCAACAACCAGCCCATTATGTTTACGAAACGCATTTCGTTGAAGCACTTTAAAACAATGCCCGACGGAAGCCCCAATATGAGCACAGTGATTGATTCTAATTATATCTATGTTCCCCAAAATATCGATATAAATATATCTGATTCTGTTTATATAGAAGGATACTCCGCTATCGTCAACAATTATTGCAACAACACCTGCTCCTATACCCCCATAGCTATAGTCGTCGCTAATTACACGTTTTTTCCAACAATAACTTCTATAAAGAAAAAAACACAATCCTCAATTCCGTCAAGGCAAAAACGTAACCGCGACGCTATCGGCAAAAAACAAAAAAACAAGCGCAACACCGCCCTAAAAATAATCTACTAAATCGGTGCCCCCCCCCCGTCCCCGTTCCGAGGATTATATCCACTAAGCAGCAAAGCTACAAGTGGCTATTAAGAACAAATCCGGGGCAGGTTCAACAGGGCCGGAATGACATTGCGGGAGGGTTATGCGCGGGGTTTTGGGGGACGGTTCTTGCGCATGAACGCGAGGGCCTTGCTGCGGCGGCGGGCCGTTTCTTGCAGGTTCACGGACTCGTCGTACTCGTCCACGATTTCGCGGCCGAGGATTTCTTCGAGCACGTCCTCGAGGCTCACGATGCCCGCGATGGCCCCGAACTCGTCGACCACGCCCACCATGTGCCCGCGCTGTTTCAAGAAGCGGAGCAGGAGCTTGTCGAGCATGACACTGTCGGGAATGAGCTGCAGAGGCCGCATGAGCTGTCTGAGCTTCACGTCGCGGTGGCCTTCGGCGAGCTGGTTGTAGGCATCGCGCCGGAGGACGATTCCTATCCAACGGTCCTTGCTGTCGCCATAGAGCGGTATGCGGGAAAACGGCCAGTTGCCGCGTTCGTCGAGGGTCTCGCCGATAGTCTTGTCGGCAGGCAGGGTAAACACGACCTGCCGCGGGGTCATCACTTTGCGCGCGGCAACCGACTTGAGCGCAAGAATGTTCTTGATGACGGAAGCCTGCTGCCTGTCGATGACATCTTCGCGGAGCCCGAGGCTCACGAGGCTGTTTATGTCCTCGATGCTCACGTCCTTCTTCTCTTCGTCTTCGCGCGTCCAGCGCTTGGTAAGCGTGAGGCAGAGCCAGATTAGGCCGGTCCACCCGAGAATCTTCGTGATATAGAAGAACGGCACGGCGACCAGCGGGGCAAACGTCTTCGCCTGCTTGACCCCGAGCGTCTTGGGCGTGATTTCACCAAAAAGGAGGATAAGGATGGTGAGGATAACCGGAAGCGCCATCGCACCCGTCGAAGAAAGCCGCTTGACCGCAAGCGCCGTCGCAAGCGAGGCCCCCACCGTATTCGCCACCGTGTTCACGATAAGCACCGAGGCGATATAGCGGTCGATATTATCCTTCACGTGCGTGAGGTACTTGGCCGTAAATTTCTTGTTCTTCTGCAGGTACTCCACCGTCGCGGGCGGCACGCTGTAGAACGAAGCCTCCGTCACGGAGCAGAACGCCGAGAAGAAAAGGCAGCACAGGACTGTGGCGACAATGGCAATCACTCTGCGCCTCCCCAAAGCAACGGGTCGATGGCCCAGAAGCGCACCTGCCCGATATCGCCAAAGTATTCGGCAAGCGCACGGACAGGAGACGGTGCGAGCAGCTTGGCATCGCCAGTCTGCAGCGAAAGGAGTTCAATTTCGCGGCCCTCGTCAATCCCGGCAAGCAGGCGGGCCTCCTTGAGGGCGAGGTCTATGCCGCCGAGGCCCTGCACAAGCCCGTAACCGAGCGCCTTCTGCCCCACGAACACGCGACCGCCACCGTACGAGGTATCGACCGTCGCCTTCGGGATTCCGGTCTGCGCCGCGACAATCCCGACAAAACGATCGTAGAATTCATCCATGTACAGCTGAAGCGCCGCCTTCTCGGAATCGTCCCACGGGCGGGTTATGGTTTCGGCATCGGCATGCTCGTGACTCTTGACCGGCTCGGGGCGAATGCCCAGGTTGCTCAACAGGCCCGACGCATCCACCTTGCCGCCGAAGATGCCGATGCTCCCCACGATAGAATGGGGCTCGGCGACAATCTTGTCGGCAGCGCATGCAATGTAGTATGCACCCGATGCGCCCATGTTCCCTATGCTTGCGACCACGGGGATGCCGCGCTTCTTGAGTTCCGTAATTGCGCCCCAGATCTTGTCCGAAGCGATGGCGCTGCCACCCGGCGAAGAAATGCGCAGGACGACGGCCTCGACATTGCGCGGGAGCCTCCGGAGCGATTCGGACACGTCACGTTCCATGCCGTTGTCGATTGTACCGTCGATGTTGAGGAGCGCGATACGCGAACGCTTGCGCCAGCTCTCGGAAAAGACCTTCTTGTCGGTCGGGTACCAGTCGCTGTACCGCGCCTGCGGGGCATCCACATCGAAGAAATCCTTGAGCGCATAGGCCGGGACCTGGTCTATGTAGAGGAGCGTGTCCACAAGTTTCGATTTCACGGCCGCCGACGCGGACACCACGGGCTGTTTCGCGAGAGAATCCAGCTGACGCATCCTCTCGTAGGCATTGCCGCCACCGCGCAGGGCGATCCGCGACGAAAGCGCCGACCACAAATCCTTGTACAGAGTCTCCCTATTTTCGCGGGCCTCGACCGACATGGAATCGGCAACGTAGGGTTCCACGGCGGACTTGTAAGTACCATGCCGCAGGAATTCCACCTTCACGCCGACCTTGTCAAACAATCCCTTGTAGTAGAGCGAACTGCCGCCCAGGCCGCGCCATGCGAAATGAGCCGAAGGTTCGGCCACGACGCGGTCTACCGACGATGCCGCGAGAAGAACCGACGGACGGATATCGTCCATGTAGGCGACCACCTTCGAGCCGCGGGCCTTGATCAGGTTTACCAGGCGGTCGATTTCGCTGGAGACGCCCACGTCGCCACGGTAACCCGAGAAGTCGAGGATAACAAGCCCAGCCGCAGGGTCGCGCAGCAGGTGTTCGAACAAATTACGCACCTCGGCGATGCCAATCTTCTTAGGCGAGATGAACGGCAGGCCTTTCGACACTTCGACTACATCCGTATTCAGGGGAACGCGCACGATACGCGCGAACCGGGAAGCATCGGGATTGCGGGCAGCATGGATACCCCACACACCGCGCTTCGGGAGGTAATCATCAAACAATGTGAGTGCGAAATCGTTGTAACCGCCAAGCGTCGTGGATACCGTAAGCCTCCATTCGTCATCGCCGTAAAGGGGCATCTGCAATCCAAAGCGGAAACCGTAGATTCCTAGCTCCAGGAGGAGCCTGTGGTTCTCGAAATCCTCCCAGTCGTAACTGACCGAGAATCGCTTCCCTATGCGCAGGGTCGCACCGAAACTATGGATACGCTCCTGAGACTGCGGCCCGAGATAGAGCAGGTTTTCGCACATGTAGCCGAGCGAGAAGAACGTAGTCGGACGCACGATAAAGCCCTGGTCGAGCACCCATTCCGTCCCCTGGAAATCGATACTGCGCAAGGCCATGACGCGCGTACCGGAGAACAGCAGGCGCGAAAACAATGGGAACGAATACGTAAGGTTCCAGCGGGTCTCGTCGAAATGGTCGTTGTCGGTGCGGTAATCGAACCCGACACCGATGCGGTCGAGGTTTACGCCGGCACGGAAAACGGAGATGCCGTCATCGTACTGGTAGCCAAGCAGCGCCCCCTTCGAATCGAACGCGGAAAGGCCCGCGGGGTTGCCGAAAATGCCATGCCCGTAATCGAGGGAGACAAAGCCCGATTCGCCCGGAATATAGGCGAAAGACGCACAAACAGCCGCAAAGAGAATAGCAAACAACTTTTTCATTACAAATATTTTAGCAATTTTTTCTAATTTATGGTGGAGTGTTTAGAACATTGAGGATTATCTAATGGCTTCGTCATCGAAAAAAGAAGAAACCGATCTTTTTGACCTTCTGAAAGACATCGCCAAGAACTGGCAGATAATGGTTCCGTGCCTGATCCTAGCCGGGCTTATCGGCGTGTTTGTCGCCATGTGGATTAGACCTGTCTACAAGGTCGATGCGTTGCTGCAAATTGAATCGAAGAACGGCAAGAACGTCGGGATGATGGCCGGCCTCGGCAACCTCTTTTCGACCACAAGCCCCGCCGAAACGGAAATCGAACTCATCAACAGCCGCCAGATTATCGGCGAAGCCGTCGAAAAAATGCACCTGCAATACGTGGCGACCCCGATAAGCAAGATAAACAGGATCCTGCACCAGGAAGGCCGCATGGAACTGAGCGCCTTCGAAGTCCCCTGGGGCAAGCTCCCTCCCGACGAAGAAACCGGCCCCTGGCATGCAGTCGTCATCGACAGCACCAATTACTACCTGCTCGACCACCACAAGAAAAAAGTCCTGACATGCACTGTTAGCCAGACATGCAGGGCGCCCTATGCCGGCGACACCGTCACGATAAACGTTTTCTACATGGACGCCGAACCCAAGCAGAAGTTCAAGCTCCTGAAAATGGAAAGGCTCGACGCCATCGCCTCGTTCAAGAGCAAATTCAAGGTGAAGGAACGCGGGAAAAAGACCGGCATCCTGGAATTCAGCTACCAAGACATCTACCCGGACCGCGCTACAAACATCCTGAACGAGATTGCGACGACCTACCTGCGGCAGAACGTGGAACAGCGCAACGCCGAAGCGCAGAAGACGCTCGAGTTCCTGGAAAAGCAGCTGCCCGACGTGAAAGCCCAGATGGACAGTTCGCTCCTGAAGTACAACACCTACAGGAACCGCGTCGGCTCCATCGACATCAATGCGGAAACGCGCCTCGTGCTCGAGAAGCGCACCAAGTTGCAGCAGAACCTGCTCGAACTGCAGCAGAAGAAGCAGAGCGCCATCCGACTGTTCCAGCCGGAACACCCGACCATCAAGACGCTCGAAGAACAGGAGAACGCACTGAAGCGTGAACTCGCCAGCAACTACAACGAGACAAAGAAGCTACCCTCCACGCAGCAGGAAGTTTTGAAGCTCACGAACGAAGTGGACATGAGCAAGATCATGTACACCACGATGCTCAACAACATCCAGCAGCTGAAGCTCGTATCTGCGGGTGAAGTCGGCTCGGTACGCATCATCGACTTTGCGGAACAGGTTTCTACACCGTCCAAGCCCAAGAAGCCCCTCATCATATGCGCAGCCATCTTTATCGGGCTCCTGGTCGGAATCGCACTTGTTTCCATCAAGAGCAAGCTGAGCAGCGGTGTCCGTGACGCGAACTTCATCGAACGCGAAACGGGATTCAGCGTCTACGCGAAGGTTCCGAAGGGCAACCCGAAGGGAACCAAGGGAACGCGCCCGCTCGCCGTGGTCGAACCCGACGACGTGGCCGTGGAATCGCTCCGCGCCCTCCGCAGTTCTCTCGAATTCAGCATGGAAGAAGGCCAGCGCAGGATTATCGGCGTAAGCGGACTTATCCCCGGCGTGGGCAAGAGCTTCATCTCGGTAAACCTTGCCGCCCTGTGCGCAGGCCTCGGCAAGAAGGTGCTCCTTATCGACGCCGACCTCCGCAAGGGCCGTCTGCACAAGGAATTCGGCATCAAGCGCGGAAAGGGTCTTTCGCAGGTCCTGCTGCACAGCGCTACCCTTGACGAAGTCATCTGCAATACCGAAGTCGAAAACCTCGATATCATCCCCTGCGGAAGCGTTCCGAGCAACCCTTCCGAACTGCTCGGTTCCAAGCACTACACCAGCACAATCGACGAACTGGAAAAGAAGTACGACCTCATCATCGTCGACACCCCGCCTATCATGCTCGTAACCGACGCCGCCCTCGCATGCCGCGTCGCTTCGCAGATCGTCATGGTTATCGAATACAACAAGCACAGCATCGAAGCCATCAAGGACGGCATGAAGCAGTTGCTCAAGGGCAACAACGGCGTTCACGCCAGCTTCGTCATCAACAAGTACGAACATGGCCATAGCGACGGATACGGCTACAAGTACGGGAAATACTAATTGCCCACCAAACGAACTATAATCGCTTCGCTTTTCTGGAAATACTGCGAGCGACTGGGGACACAGCTGACCCAGTTCGTCGTCTCCATTGTACTCGCACGAATCCTTGCCCCCGATGATTTTGGCGTGGTCGCCCTCGCCATGATATTCATCGCCATTGCGAATATCTTTGTCCAGAGCGGGCTCAACACCGCCCTCATACAGAAGAAAGAAACGGACTTCCTGGATTTCTCCTCGGTATTCTGGGCCAGCCTCGGCGTCTCGTTTATCGCCTACGCCGTGTTCTACGTAGCGGCTCCGTTCATCGCCGACTTCTACGGGAAAGAATCCCTTGCGCCGGTAATCCGGGTGCTTTCCCTGTCCATTCCCATAGGCGTCCCGTACTCCATCCAGTACGCCTATGTCGTCAAGAACATGATGTTCCGGAGCCTGTTCTACCGGAGCCTCGGTGCAATGATACCTTCGGGCATTGCGGGCATCGCGGCAGCAGTGTACGGAGCAGGCGTATGGGCAATCGTCATCCAGCAGCTGTCCATCAGCGTCCTGAACATATTCATCATGTGGTTCCTAGTCCCGTGGCGCCCCAGTCTGGATTTCTCGCTTCAGCGGCTCAAGGCACTATTCAGCTTCGGCTGGAAACTCCTCTGTTCGTCGCTCCTCGACACCCTATATTCCAACCTGCGCGGGCTCATCATCGGCAAGGTTTTCTCGCCGGCGGACCTCGCCTACTACAACCGCGGTGACCATTTCCCGAACCTGGTCGTGAACAATATCGACAATTCAATCCAGTCGGTAATGCTGCCCTCCCTTTCGGCATACCAGGACGACCGTCCCATGATGAAAAAGCTCATGCGGCGTTCGATTGTCACAAGTTCATTCCTGATTATCCCGATGATGGCCGGGCTCGCCATGCTGGCAAAGCCCCTGATCATATTCCTGCTGGGCGAAAAATGGTTGCCCTGCGTCCCGTTCGTACAAATCTACTGTTTCATTTACGCATTCAGGCCCATCCACACGTCGAACCTCTCGGCAATCAACGCCATGGGCCGCAGCGACATATTCCTCAAGCTGGAAATCATCAAGAAAATCTTCGGACTCGTTTTCCTGTTCGGAGGCCTCGCCATCTTCAGATCTCCCCTCGGTATCGCCTACGGCGCCGTCCTTTCCACGATTTCCTGCATTTTCATCAACGCGCACCCCAACAAGAGGATGCTGGGTTATGGCTACTTCGAACAGCTAAAGGATATCATGCCCTCCTTCGCCCTTTCGGCCTTCATGGCGGTATGCCTCTACCTGTTCAGCCTCATCGACCTCCACATTTACCTATCCGCGGCAATACAGATTGTGCTGGGAATCGTGCTGTACTTCGGTATAGCGAAATTACTACATTTCGAATGTCTGGACTACCTGATAGAGACAATAAAAGGATTTCGTCATGGAAGATAAACTGATTACCGTCACCTCGCCGCTCCTCCCTTCCCTTGACGAATTCATCCCGATGCTCAAGGATATCTGGGACCGCAAATGGCTCACGAACAACGGGCACTACCACAAGGAACTCGAAAAGTCGCTCGCTGAATATCTCGGAGTCAAGTATATCAGCCTTTTCACGAACGGCACGCTGCCGCTCATCACGGCCCTCCAGGCCATGCGAATCACCGGCGAAGTGATTACTACACCGTATAGTTTTGTCGCGACGACGCATTCCATCTGGTGGAACGGCCTCAAGCCCGTCTTTGTCGATGTCGACGAAAAGACCGGCAACATCGACCCGGAAAAAATCGAAGCGGCGATTACCCCGCACACCACGGCCATCATGCCGGTGCACGTGTACGGCACGCCGTGCAACACGAAGCGCATTCAGGAAATTGCCGACGTCTACGGGCTCAAGGTCATTTACGATGCGGCACACGCCTTTGGCGTCAAGGTGAACGGAGAATCCATCCTCAACGCAGGCGACATGAGCACGCTCAGCTTCCATGCGACAAAGGTATACAACACCGTAGAAGGCGGCGCCCTCGTCTGCCACGATGAAGCCACCAAGAAGCGCATCGACTACCTGAAGAATTTCGGCTTTGCCGGCGAAACGACTGTCGTCGCTCCCGGCATCAACAGCAAGATGGACGAAATCCGCGCAGCCTACGGGCTCTTGAACCTGAAGCAGGTGGACGATGCCATCGCAAGGCGCAAGGCGACCGCGGAACGCTACAGGGCAGCCCTCAAGGATGTTGCCGGCATCCGCATGCTCGAAGACGTCGAGGGAGTGCACCACAACTACGCCTATTTCCCGATTTTCATCAGCGAGGAATACGGCCTGAGCCGCGATGCCCTCTACGAGAAGTTGAAAGAACACAACGTATACGGCCGCCGCTACTTCTACCCGCTCATCAGCACGTTCAGCGCCTACAAGGGGCTCGAATCGGCCAGACCCGAAAACCTGCCCATAGCCCACAAACTCGCCGACCAGGTCCTTTGCCTGCCCATGTTTGCCGGGCTCGACAACGAAAGCATCGACAGGATTATCGATATCGTAATCCACAAGAAGTAATACGGACTTACACCCATGGCGAACAAAAAGAACATTCTCGTTTTTCCGTGCGGTTCCGAAATCGCCCTGGAAGTCTATAGGTCCGTAAAGAACTCCACGCACTTCAACCTGATCGGGGCCAGTTCCATCGACGACCACGGGAAATTCGTATTCGAGAACTACGTGGACGGCCTCCCCTTCATCACGGCGCCGGACTTCATTCCCGCCATCAAGAAGATCGTCGCGGACCATGCGGTAGACGCAATCTACCCGGCCATGGACGCCGTCATCGAAATTCTGAAGAAGAACGAAAAAGAAATCGGCTGCAAGGTGATTGCGTCCGACGTGGAAACTACGCAGATTTGCCTTTCCAAGACCAAGACGTACAAGGCCCTGGGCGGCACTGTCAAAATTCCCAAAGTCCTTTCCGCATACAAGCTCCTGCAGGTTGGCGACAGCGCCTTCCCCATATTCGCGAAGCCCGACATCGGCTACGGTAGCCGCGGCGCCAAGAAAATCACGAGCGTCGAAGACCTCAAGGCGCACATGGATCAGTACCCGTCGTGCATCCTTTCGGAATTCTTGCCGGGCAAGGAATACACTGTAGACTGCTTTACCGCAAGCGATGGCGAACTGCTTTTTGCCGCGGCGCGCGAACGCAGCCGCATCATGAACGGCATCAGCGTCAACACGAAGCCCGTCAAGGAAAATCCCGAAGAGTTCGAGGTCTTCGCAAGGAAAATCAATGGCGCCATCAAGTTCAGGGGCGCATGGTTCTACCAGGTCAAGCGTGACGCTAGCGGCGAACTCACCCTCCTCGAGGTCGCAAGCCGTTTCGGCGGGTCTTCTTCGCTGTTCAGGGCGCAAGGCATCAACTTCGCGCTGATGTCGCTGTTCGACGCCTTCGACATTCCCGTGTCCATCCTCCGCAACAACTACGACGTGGAAATGGACCGCGCTCTCGACAACAAGTACAAGCTCAGCCTGAAATATGGCGAAGTCTTTGTCGATTTCGACGACTGCGTCTACCTGGAAAAGCAGTTCGTGAACGACGCCCTGATGGCGTTCCTGTACCGTTGCATCAACAACGGCATCAAGGTTACGCTCCTTTCCCGCCACGACGACGTGAAACTCGGCAAACTCGACGACCTGCTGGACAAGCTGCGCATCCGCCAGGTGTTCGACCGCGTTATCCACCTGGACCCGAGCCAGAAAAAGATTGACTTTATCGACAACACCGATTCAATTTTCATAGACGATTCCTTCGCCGAGCGCAAGGCCGTCGCCGACAAGTTCCATATCCCGGTATTCAGCCTGGACATGGTGGAGGCTCTATAATGGATATGCCCTTTGATATAAAGCGCGTGCAGGACCGCCTTTTTGCAATGGCGAAGACTATCGCCACCATCCTCGAAAAGAACGACATTCCCTACGAAATCGCATTCGGCACACTTCTCGGGGCCGTACGCCACGGCGGGTTCATCCCCTGGGACGACGACTTTGACTTTTTCCTGTTCGACGACACCTACGAGAAAGCGATGGATGTTCTTGCCAAAGAACTCCCAGCAGACATGTTCCTCGAAAACGAAAAGACCGAGCCGAACTTTTTCCATGCATGGTCCCGCGTTAAGGACACGGGCACCGAATGCACGTACGAACATTACCCGCAAGACGAAATCTATTCGCATCACGGGCTCTGCGTCGACCTGTTCAGGATCAAGAAAATCAACGCTCGCGATTTCGCCCAGTTCCGCTACGAGCATGCAGTCGCCTATATCGACCGCCGCAAAGCCCTCGGGCTCATTTCCCCCGAAGAATACGAGAAGCGCAAGGCTTCTTTCGATGCACGCAAGCCTACTGAAGTCATCAACGAAGACCGCGAAATTCTTGCCTATCCGTTCGACATCGGCAAGCAATACCCCGAAGACGTATTCCCGCTCAAGCGCTACAAAATCGGCGACTACGATTTCTGGGGCCCGGTCAATCCCGACCGCATCCTCACCATGCGCTACGGCAAATACATGGAATTGCCTCCGGTAGAAGCGAGAATTCCCCATTTCGGCAGTGTCACGTTTATCGAAAAGGAATAATGCAATGAAACGCGTTATTACGTACGGAACTTTCGACCTCCTCCATTATGGTCACATCAACCTGCTCAGGCGCGCGAAGGCCCTCGGCGACTACCTCATCGTAGCCCTTTCGACCGACGAATTCAACTGGAACGCCAAGCAGAAAAAGTGCTACTTCAGCTACGAGAAGCGCAAGCAGTTGCTGGAAGCCATCCGCTACGTGGACCTCGTGATTCCCGAAGAAAACTGGGAGCAGAAAAAGACCGACGTGAAGGAATACCACATCGACACGTTCGTGATGGGCGACGACTGGAAAGGCAAATTCGATTTTCTTAAGGAACAGTGCGAAGTCGTGTACCTGGAGCGCACTCCGGAAATCAGCACGACGCAAATTAAGAAAGATTTGGAGAACAAATAATCATGAGTGTTAAGCAACTTATCATCAAATGCATGGGTCCCCTTTATCCAATCCTTTTCAAGACAAAAATCAGGAACAGAAAACTGGAAAAAGAAGTCAAGAACCTCACATTCCAGGTCAACTATCTGAAGCACCACTGCGATATCGGGCTGTTGAAACCCGCATCGGGCGTACTCCGTGAATTCCAGCTTGCCGAAGTTGATTTTGCAGACTACATTCTCGGCCTGCTCAAGCCCTACGGCATCCAGATGTACCTTGAAGGCGGCGCCCTGCTCGGTGCCAAGCGCCACAAGGGGTTCATTCCCTGGGACGACGATATCGATGTCGCCATGGCCCGCAGTGACTACAACAAATTGCTCGATGTGCTGAAGACAGACACCAACTTCAAGTGGATTGATTCTTCCAAAAAGACGGGCTACTATTCCGAAAATATCGTCGTCAAGACGCCCCACTGCATGCACGTATTCAACGGCACCTGCCTGAGGGACGCCAGGAATCTCGAGTTCTTCCCGAACGACTTCCTGAAGGAAGACGTGACCGAAGAACAGTACCTCGCCTTCAGGGAAAAGGTCATCACCTTCATGCGCGTTCCGCATACCTGGAAGGAAATTTTCGACTTCTACGAAACCAACTGGAAGGAAAGCGGCATCTACTCGCTGGAACCGACTTCCCGAATCGTTCCGGGGCTCGGCAACTGGGACTTGACCATGTACGGGTTCCACGGTTTCAGGAATCACGACGACGTGTACCCCCTGACGACCATCAAGTTCGAAGGCAAGGAATTCCCGTGTCCGAACAAGGCCGAAGAAATCCTGAACCGCGAATACGGGAAGAGCTGGCGCAACTACCCCAACGACATTGGCATTCCGCACACGCTGGTGGACAAGAACAGGTACTTCGAAATGACCGGCGAGCCCCTGATCGACTTCAAAGAATTCTAGACCATGACCGAGCCCGAAAGAATCGTTGCCAGCGGGATTGTCCCGCCGAATTTCCTGGACGAAGAAGTCCAGTGCGAATTCCTCGTCGATTCCCACAGGAAAAAAATCTGGGCGGTGGAACTGGAGCTGATGTTGGAAATCGACAGGGTCTGCAAGAAGCACAACCTGAGATATTTCCTCATGTGCGGCACCCTGCTCGGCGCCATAAGGCACAAAGGGTTCATCCCGTGGGATGACGACGCCGACCTGGCCATGCCCCGCGAGGACTACGAAAAATTCATCCGGCTCGGTAGCGAATTCAAGCACCCCATCTTTTTGCAGACCCCGTATACGGACAGCGACTACGCCGCATCGTTTGCGCGCGTACGCAATGCGAACACGAGCGCGATAAGCCCCATCATCAAGTACCAGAAGATGAACCAGGGGCTCTTCGTCGACATCTTCCCGCTGGACAACCTTGTCGAGGAAGGCGCCCAGGAACGCTACGCGCAGATAAACCGTCTCAACATCGAGAACGGGACATTCATGCGCCTGACCAATCCGGAACTGAACGAGAAGAACAGGCAGCGCGTCGCCGCGTACAATCGTGACCACATGAAGGATTTCGAGGAAATCCAGCGGATCGCAACGATGTACAACGACCGGAAAACGGACAAGCTGGCTATAATGCTCTTCACGGCCGAACCGCTGGAAATCAATACCTGGAATGCAGTGGATTTCGAAAGCTCGGTCGAGGCCGAATTCGCCGGCCACATGTTCCCCATTCCGTCTGGGTACAAGAATATCCTGACACAGGCCTATGGCGACTACATGGCCTTCCCGCCCGTAGAGGAGCGCGGAAAGCACCACGGGCACTATATCCTGGAGCCGGACATCCCATACAAGGAATTCCTGGAAAAAGACTGCAAAGCTTAATACAAAAGGGTTCGCTACTACCGCAGCGAACCCCAATTTTTTTAGCACCTCTAGATATTATTTCTTTGGAGCAAACGGCTCGATGATGTTCTTGATGATAAAGTCGGCCGTCTTCTCGATATCCTCGAACGCGACGCGCTTCGGCAAGTCGACGTTGAAAGCCTTCTTCACCTTCGCCACAAGTTCGTCGGTATAGACGAGCGTGCCGTTTTCCACATTCTCGATGCCGTCGCAGTAGATGGACTTGCGGTTCGCCGCACGCATGTCATCCATGCCGAAGAGCGAAGTATCGAACGAGACTTCCGCCTTCGCGCCATCGATGAGCACTGGGTAACCACCGATTTCGCCATCGACACCGGGCGCATGCACCTTGGTCACTGTCTTTTCGCGGAGAGCCGTCAAGATGGAATCGATGATATTGAAGTTGCTCGAAGCGTTCATCATGTTGCGCTTCTGGTCCACCGGCATCGGGATGGAGCAGGCAGCAAGCACTTCGGCCTGGTCGAACGGCAAATCCTTACCATCCTTCTTGAAGTTCAAGAGCAGCGTCTGGCCTTCGGCGTGACCTTCCTTGGAAATCACCACGTCGTGGAAATGGCTTACCGCGAGCGTCACGTCGATATCGTTCAGGTTGTCGATACCGTACTTTTCGGCCATAAAGAACTTCATGCGCGGAATGAGGTGGTTCAGGTTGCCGCTACCGAAATCGAAGTACGTCTTGCCGGCGGACTTGAGCCAGGGAATCACCGCGTCGGAATACGAGGTATTGATGGTCACCGCATTGGAACCCGCCTTCTCGTAAGCGGCCATGATGTTCTTCGCATAACGGATGGAAAGCGGAGACCAGATGCCGTAAGCGCGCAGGTTGCTCCACGAGATGCTCCCGTACTTGAGGCCCGAATACACGCGGCTGCTGTTCACGATAAAGTCGGGATTTGCCTTCTTGATTGTCGCGGCAATGCTGTCGACATCGTTCAGGTCGCAGTCACCGAGAATTTCAATCTGGCTGCGCAGTTCACGACGAATTGTCGCTGCCGTGCGGACGATGTTCACGTCCATCTGCATCTTGGCGGCATTGCGGCCCGCGACGACGATTTTCAGCTGCGGGTCACGGAGGCTCACCAGGAAGTCGAGCAGGAACGTACCGACGCTCCCGAGCCCGATAATCATGATGGTAATCGTCTCGTTCTTTTCGACCTTGGACTTGAGCAGTGCAATTTTCTTGTTCAAGATTTCCATATCCTACTCCATAAGTTCACGGACAATGTTGTAGTCCGCAACGGTGTTACAGTTATACCAGGCATCAAACGTGACCACATCGTATTCTTCACGGGAAAGCTTGTTGAAATACGCCTGGATAATCTCGAGGTTCGTTCCCTGGAGCTGCTTCTCGGTCAGGGAAGCGACGGCCTCGTGCAGTTTTTCTGCCGACTGGAACTTCCACATCTGCGCAGAATTGAATACCGCCAGGAACGGTTCCGGAATCATGAGCGAAGAATGGTTCGTGTCGTACAGATAATGCGGACGGCCATCCGTCGATACGTAAAGCGCCACGGCCTTGTTCGAATAGATGGGTTCGCGATTGATCGTGAGCACGCTCTTTTCGCTATCGTAAACCGGCTTGAAATTTTCCTTCAAGAAGAACAGGTCGCCTTCGACGAAGGTGACATCGCCCGGTTCCTTCACCGCTTCTATGCCCTTGTACAGGCTGTAGCCCGAACCGTAGTCCTTAAAGTGCTCGTTATAGGCAAGTTCGATCCTGTCACCGTACGCCTGAAGGTTTTCCTTCACGTAGGCTTCGAGAGCGGAATAGAGGTAGCCGCCCACGATGATGTACTTGTCGTATTCGCCGCAGTTTTTGATAAGCTGGTTCAACAGCGCAAACTTCGGGGAATCCTTATAGTAAAGGCACTTCAGGGTTTCCTTTTCGGTATCCCTGTTGAAGCGTGTCGCCGTACCGGCAACGGTAATAATCAAGTACTTCATCTTTCGATACTCTTCACGCACATTTCGAGGCCTTCGTCAAGCGTGACGACCGGTTTCCAGTTCGTGCGGGCACGAATCTTGTCGGTGTTCAGCAGGCGACGTTCCGGATCGGACTTGCGGAAACCTTCGAACTTGATTTTCACATCGTCGATGCCCATCTTCTTCGCGATCAGCTTCACCAGATCCACGATGGAGATCTCTTCTTCGGTCGCGACGTTATAGACGGTACCATCGAGAGCCTCGGGCGATTCCATGAGTTCCATCACGGCGCGGCAGCTATCGATGTTGTGGAGGAACGTGCGCTTGTTGACCTTCGAGTTTTCGAGAAGCGTGACTTCGGGCTTTTCGAGAAGGTTGTTGATGATGTGCGGGATAATGTGGTCGGCAAAGCGTTCGTGCTTGCTGTACACGTTCGCAAAGCGGATAGAGCAGCCCTTGATTCGGCCCTTGTCCACGGCATCCTTCATGAAGAATTCCGTGAGCAGCTTGCCGACGGCATAGCTCGTGCGCTGGCTGTGTTCCGCGGTAGCAAGCACCAAAAAATCATCTTCGCGGACACCGCCGTTGGCGTTCCAAGACTGCATGGAGTACACTTCGGAAGTGGAGCAGTTCATGTAGGTATCCGCACCGAGGGCGATTGCCATTTCGAGGAACATCTTCATCGACACGACATTCGTCTGGAAGGTGTGTTCAATTTCGTAGAAGTGCTTCGTATGGACTGCCGCGGCGCAGTTGATGAAAATCAGGCGGCCGGAATACGAACCCTTGAGGCTCTTCACCTTGTCGGTGATGGAAGCCATGTGTTCCGCATTGTTGATGTCGTATTCGTAAAAGATAAAATCGTCACGACCGACCAGGTCCTTCACCGTATCGATGGAGCTGGCGAAGAAGTTGTCGAAGCCGACGACGATGTTGTCGTCCTTCAGCAGCTGGCGGGAAAGTTCGCTGCCGGTCATGCCGGTAGCACCACTTATGACATACAGATTTTTCTTCATGATAAGCCTCTGTTTAAATTCCTAATGTCAGACGATCCTTGTAGAACACATCTACCTCGTCCGTATAAAGTTCCTGTTCCGCCACGATATCGTACGGAACGCAAACATGCTCGTATTCCGTCGTCGCGGTATTGAGAATTCCGAACTGCGCGCAGGGATTGATATTGCGCGGCTGCCCGACGGAACCGGGATTGATAAAAACCGTTTTTTTCTTGTTCCTCGTACTCGGGGAATCCGCCTTGAAAAGCACTTCGAAGTAATGGCACACATGGGAATGGGCCGTCAGCACGAAATCGTACTGCGCATATTCTTCGCGCATGAGTTCTGCGGGCGTAAACTTGCCCCAGTACGGGTCGCCCATAATGCCATGCACCAGCAGGAACTTCTTGCCGTCGATTTCCAGGGAACAAGTGCCGTCGCGGTTCATCTTGTTGTTGATAAAGTCGATGGATTCCTGCGAAAGACGATTTTGCGTATAGTGGAGGATGGCACGCCCGCGGTCCGTCGCGAAACGGGTCGTGTCGTTGTCCATGACCGCCTTCTCGTGGTTTCCCCAGATTTTTGCGATAAACTTGTCGTCCATTTCGCGGACCATGTCCACAATTTCGTTCGGGCGCATGCCGTAATTGACCAGGTCGCCCAGCAACACGAACTTGTCGACATGGCGGCGGGCGATTTCTTCGAGAACGGCCTTCAATGCCGTCACGTTCGCATGGATGTCCGACAGCAGGGCAAGTCGCATTTTTATTTCCTCAGGAACTCCATCAAGGCGTTCTTGTTCTCGATAGGTGTCGTCGTCGGGCGGCCCAAATCCTTGCGGTTGCCCTTCTTCACCTTGACTTCGAGGAGCACGGGGCCTTCCATACCTTTGAGCTTTTCGAGAGCATCAGCAAGCGATTCCTTGCCGTCGGCAGTCAGGGCGTCCTTGTAGCCCACAGCACGGGCCACGGCGGGCAGGTCAATCTTGAGACCTACCGTCGGCTGGCCGCCCACGGAATCGTGCGCGCCGTTGTTGAATACCACGTGGACGTAATTTGCGGGAGACTTGCTAGCGACAATCGCCATGGAACCCATATGCATGATGGTCGCGCCGTCACCGTCGAAGCACCAAACCTTGCGGTCATTCTTTTCCATCGCGATGCCGAGCGCAATCTGCGATGCGTGTCCCATGGAACCCACCGTAAGGAAGTCGCGTTCGTGGCCTTCGCCCTTCTGGGCGCGGTATTCAAAGAGTTCGCGGCTGATCATGCCCGTCGTAGAGACAATGACATCCTTTTCGCCAAGCGCTGCGGCCACTGTCTGGATGGCTTCTTCGCGGCTCATCGTCAAATCGTTCTTTTCGACACTCTGGAGCTTGTAATCCTCGAAGGTATCCTTCTCGATGACAAGCGCATAGACCTCGCCCGTTTCCTTCATCGTCTTGACGGCCTTCGCAATCTGCTTTGCGGCCTTGTCCTCTTCCTTACAGAGCACGTCGAAATTCACGCCCATCGTGTTGAGGATACCGGTCGTCACCTTGCCCTGCTTCACATGCTGCGGCTCGTCGTGAACACCCGGGCGGCCGCGCCAGCCAATGAGGAGCAGCACGGGAATGTTGTAGACTTCCTTGTCCGTAAGCGAGGCGAGCGGGTTGATGATGTTGCCTTCGCCAGAATTCTGCATATAGACAACGCCAATCTTTCCTGTAGCGAGGTGATAGCCTGCGGCAAGGCCCACGGCGGCACCTTCGTTCGCTGCAATCACGTTATGCCTTGCATCCTTGTTGTCGGCAATGTAGGCGCAAATGTTCTTGAGCAAGGAATCGGGAACCCCGGCAAAAAAGTCAATGCCGTAGGAACCGAGCGTGTCGATAAAAAACTTCGGACTGATCATGATTACTTCTTCATCGTTCCGGGAATGAGGTTCAAAATCTGCTTGATAGGCATGCAGTAGTCATTGGAAGCCTCGAGGCTACGGCTGTGCGTCAGGATAGATTCGGCGCACTTCACCATGGCGGGGTATGCAGACCTCAGCATGTGGTTTGCATAGATGACCACGTTGATGCCCCAGGTCGCCAGTTCCTCTTCGGTAAACTGGTTGTAGGTCGTAGGCACGGCGACAATCGGCGTATGCGCATCCTTCTCGCGGAAGCGCTTGCAGAATTCCTTGATGTCCTCGCCGCTCTTGTCCTTGGAATGGATCATGATGCCGTCAGTACCGGCAGCCACGTAGGCATGGCAGCGTTCCAGAGCATCGTCCACGGACTTGCCCGCAATGAGCGATTCGCAGCGGGAAATCACCATGAAATCGTTCGTGATCTGGGCGTCCTTGCCCGCACGGATCTTGGTGCAGAAACCCTCGATAGTGTCCTGCGTCTGGATGGCATCCGTCCCGAACAGGGAGTTCTGCTTGAGCCCCACCTTGTCCTCGATAATAACCGCGGAGATGCCGAGGCGCTCGAGCGTGCGGACCGTAAAGCCGAAGTGTTCCACCTTTCCACCCGTGTCCCCGTCGAAAATGACCGGCTTGGTCGTGACTTCGAGCGTGTCGTTCAGATCGTGCAGGCGGGTCGTAAGGTCCACCGCCTCGATATCCGGCTTGCCCTTGCTCGTGGAATCCGTAAGGGACGAAGACCACATGCCGTCGAACTCGCGGACGCAACCGTTGACTTCGACACTCGTGTGTTCGGCAATAAGGCCGGTAAGGCCGTTGTGAGATTCTAGAATACGGACAATCGGCTTTGCTGCGATTAGACGGCGCAATGAAGAAAGTCTCGCCTGCGGAGTCGTGCCCAGCGATTCCATTTCCTTCTTGAGGCCGGTCGAGGTAATGCCCTGCGTATAGGGGATTTCAATCACCTTGCCGCCCAGGGATTCCATGACCTTGAAAACCTCGTCACGGATATACTTGTCCGGGCCGTAGAGCCAATCGTCGCCGTGGATGATGTAGTCCGGCTTGTACTTTTTCAGGTTCTCGACATAGCTCCATTCATCTTGCGGAACGACCTTAGACACACCCTTGATATTCTCGATGACATTCTTGCGCTGTTCGTAGTTCAAATACGGAAGGCGCTTATGCGTCGCTATCGCCTTGTCCGTAAAAAGCCCAATCATCACGTCACCGTACTTGGTGCCCTCATTGATAATATTGATAAGACCGGGATGCATAATATCCCCAATCATTCCTAGATAAACAGTCTTTGCCATGCTTCACCTTTCTTGAAACAATCTATAGGCTTAATTTAGAAAATAAAAGTCCTACACATCCCGCCAACAGCCGAAAAGTTGACCATTTACACTCATATAGATATATTTGTCAGCATATGCAATTACGTACCCAAGAAGAAATCACGGCGAAATGGCCCGAGAACGCCGAGCCGATTGTCTGTGTCCGCTGTATCACTTTCAAGCAAG
This sequence comes from Fibrobacter succinogenes, assembly GCA_902762305.1. GTDB lineage: Bacteria > Fibrobacterota > Fibrobacteria > Fibrobacterales > Fibrobacteraceae > Fibrobacter > Fibrobacter succinogenes_I. The sequence goes on from CACWNW010000003.1 coordinate 38,551, forward strand.
AAAAATTCATCGCAAAATGCCTGGAAGGCTTCCTTATTCAGGAAACGGATTTTCCTTTCGAGGTCATGATTCACGAGGACGCGAGCCCGGACAGGACCGCCGATATCATTCGCGAGTACGAGGCTAAATACCCCAGGATTCTGAAGCCCCTTTACGAGACCGAAAACCAGTGGAAAAAGCAGGACGGGACATTCACGCGAATCGTCACGGGAATGCTCAAGCGAAAATACGTCGCCATGTGCGAAGGAGACGACTACTGGACCGACCCGCACAAGTTGCAGAGGCAAATAGACTTCCTGGAAAGCCATCCCGAATATTCCATGATTTTCCACGGGGCCACAGTTGTCGATGCCGACGGGAACCCTTCCCCGGATGACCCCTACGCACCGCTCGAAGACCGCGACTACAATGCTTCCGAACTTTACGAGAACTGGGTCGTACCGACCGCATCGATGATTTACAGGCGCGAAGTCCTCGACTACAAAATCAAGAACCCGGACAACATCCTGAACGGAGACATCTTCCTGGTTGAAAAATGTGCGCATTCCGGCAAGGTCCGCTGCATCAACAAGAAGATGTCCGCCTACCGAAAGCATGCCGGCGGAGTCACGTGGGACGAAAAACTCAAGATAAAGAGGGCGCTCGCACTGCCGAACCACATCCGGGAACTGAAGGTGAACTTCACCGACATCAACCGCAAGCGCATCAATACGGACTTGTGCAGGAGCCTCATACACGTCGCGCACATCGAAGGCAAGCGCAAGCACCTGCGCGACCTGATCGAAGCATTCTTCCTTTCCCCTTCGACGTTCATCAAGGCGCTCCGGAAAAAGAAGATTTTCTCGAAATAGCCACGGAACGGGCCCGATGAAAAAGATTCTCCTGATTTCGAACCGCGTGATGCACTACCGCAGCCGCATCTACAACAAGTTCTTCGACATGTTCAAGGAACTCGGTTACGAATTCCATGTGGCGAGCAACGATTTCCAGAAGGTGGATTTCCCGATTCGCTACATCCGGCACGACGCTCCTTTCAGCACCGGGAACTACACCAGGCTCATCGCCGAAATCAAGCCCGACGTGTGCATCAACTTCTTGCACCTGAAGGACAAGCTAATCATCCCGCTAACGTTCTACTGCCGGTGGAAAAAGATTCCCATGATTTACTGGAATCACGGAATCAATATCAAGACGCCCGACGCGAAACTCAAGAATTCCATTTTCCACTTTATCCACACCATCAGCAGCGCAATTATCCTCTATTCGCCCGCGCAACTGAAATACCTGAGCAAGCGGAACCAGAAAAAGACGTTTATCGCGAAGAACACCCTCGACTTTTCCGATGTCGACCGGAAGGCGTTGCGTACACCCGACGAAGTCAAGGCGGCCTACGGCATCAAGGAAGCGAAGGTCATCCTCTACATTTCGCGCATCCTCCCCTACAAGGGGCTCGACATTCTGCTGGAGCAGTTCAAGGACAGCACGGATACCGCACTTGTCGTTGTCGGCGGCGGGATAAGCGAGCAGCAGCAGGCCATAATCGATTCCACCCCGCACTACTATTACCTCGGTGAAAAGTACGGCAAGGACGTGGACGAAATCTACAGCATCGGGAGCGTATTCAGCACGCCGGGCCACATCGGGCTCGCGCTGAACCAGGCCATGTTCTGGGGTATTCCCGTCGTGGTACTGAACCGCATCCACGCGCCCGAAATCATCTACCTGAAAAACGGCGAGAACGGGTTCATCGTCGATTCCGAAGCGGAACTCAAGGCAAAGATTCTCGAAATATGCAACGACACGGAACTGCACAGCCGCATGTCCGCAGCCGCCCGCCATACCTACGAGACCGAGATGCAAATCGAGAACATGTTCCAGGGCTTTATCGACGCAATCCGCTTCGTAGGAAAGTAAAAAAGCAGGCCCGCCATGTTCCGACTGCTCCTGGCCCTATTCCTCGCCACCCCATGCTTCGCGCAGTTCCTGTGGAACGGGGCGCACCTGAAGCAGGTCCGCGAGAGCCTCCAGGCAAAGGACAGCCCGTATGCAGAGGCGTTCCGCGGGCTCGAATCAACCGCAAAATCCATGCTGCAAGGAAAAGACGTTTCCGTCATGGACAAGAAGCATGTACCCGCAAGCGGGAACAAGCACGACTACGCAAGCCTTTCGCGATACTTCTGGCCGGATTCCAGCAAGCCCGACGGACTCCCCTACATTTCCCGCGACGGCGTGAGCAACCCGGAACTGAAGGAATACGACCGCGAAGCACTCGACAAGATGAGCCGTCGCGTACAGACGCTCACCCTCACATGGTTCCTGGGCGGGGACACCGCGTTCGCAGCCGCAGCGCTGAAACAAATCCGTGTGTGGTTTATTAACGACTCCACCAGAATGAACCCGAACATGAATTTCGCGCAGATGATTCCCGGGCGCAATCACGGCAAGGGCTACCCCTTCGGCGTCCTGGACGGATACTCCTTCGTGCAGATGATGGATGCGCTCGCGCTTCTGGAATCCTATGAAGGCTACAAGCCCGCCGACCGCGCCGCAATGAAGAAGTGGTTCTCCGAATACGTGCAGTGGCTTGCCACGAGCGAGCAGGGCCTCGAGGAGAGCAGGGCAAAGAATAACCACGGCACGACATACGATACGCAACTGCTGGCCTACAGCCTCTACACCGGTGACCGCAATACGGCAGAACGGCTCATCGCGCATTTCGCGGAAAGGCATATCCTGAAGCAGGTCGAAAAGGACGGGAGGCAGCCCGAAGAACTCAAGCGTACACTCGCGTTTCACTATTCCTGGTACAACCTCTCACACATGCTGGATTTTTACACCATCGCAAGGAACAACGGGCTCGATATCCGCAAGGCGACCGAAATCCAGGGGCGTTCATTCTACAAAGCGTTCGACTTTCTGGCAGGCTACATCGGGAAAGATTCCAGGCAGTGGCCCTACAAGCAGATTTCCGGCTGGGACAACGCGCAAAAGGAACTGACCCGCGATCTATATCGGGTATACCTACTAGATACAAACAAAGTAAAATATCGCAACATCTATTACAGCAACAGGAACAAAGCCGGCTACGGGATGTTCAACCTGCTGTATGTCAGGGCTACGGATCTATAGGATAAATTCAGTCCTTGATGCAGCGGACAGGATAGAGGTTCCTTCTGTCTCCCAATTGATCATCAACTCCAATGTATTCTTCATCACCCCCCAATGTACAAACATACACATACCACATCGATTCAGGCGTATATTTGCCTATCGTCGAACTCCAGAACACCCCCGAAAACGCGTTAAATCCAAACCGATTCGTGCCTCTAGGCCCATAGTCTCCCCTGCTTTCCTCAGACATCAGCATATAACCATTATAGCCGTGTTCGCCGCTTGCATCCCAATTGTAATACTCATAATAAATATTAGGCTCTGTTTCCCAAAACAGAGTGTTCCATTCGTCTTTGCTAGGGATATGCCAACCCGCAGGGCATACTCCCCGAACCGGAGTTTCCGGAGCACAAGGCGTTCCAAGGCCGCATCCTTTCGCATTTGTAGAGTATAATGCCGCGCTATCCATCGCGGCGCTCCATAAATACTCCCTTCCGTATTTTTCGCAATACGCAAGCGAATCGTTCCGGCAGAAACTGCTCGAATCCAGCGATTCCGTCTTTTGCAGATAACGGAAATTCAGGTTTTCCGCCATCCACCACTGGTCACCGATTTTCACGGTCCTGTAGACCTGCCCGTCACGTTCATCCGTCAGTGTTCCATACTCACAATGGTCTTCTTTCGAATTCCTGCAACGGTCCAAAATGGTACCGGTAGTTAAACTATTACACGGAAGTTCTATTCCATGAGAAATTTTAGGAGCCGCACTCGTATTCTTGACGCAACGAGCATGCAACTTCATGCGAGTCTCCCATTCACTCACAAGAGAGACTCTAGCCAACGTATCTTCCAAACGAAAAGCATACCTAGCATTCTTATACATATCTGCATCAGAATCATTTTCAAAGGCTGTATCCGAGACATCGGTAGAACTCCAGAATGATCTTTCAAGTCGGGGAGCACCCCAATATTCCCCATACACCCTAACGGCAGAAAAACCATAATCATCGGTCCCTGCCGGGCAGTTTTCACAATCATAAAGGTTGCTGGAACCGAGCACTCGCCCCGCAACAGAATCTCCACCCACCATAGCAATCAATTTCCTGAACTCAGCTTTTGTGGGCAAATGCCAACCCGCAGGACAAGCATTCAGGACTTCTTTGCTATCATAAGCACGGCCAGGCCTTATGCAAGCATCGCTCTCACAGCAATTCTTAGCAGTACTTCCGTAATTCAGGTTCTCGGCAGTCCACCACTGGTCACCAATTTTCACCGTTTTATAGACCTGACCATCGCGCTCATCCACCACGGAACCATACTCACAATTATCCTCGCTCTCCGTTTTACATGGTGGCACAACGCCGTCAGACTGTTCGCTGGAACTCTCTATTGTCGCACTGCTTGAAGATCCGGAAGGTCCGGATTCATCGGAATTCCCGGACACGCTGTTGCTACAGGCGGCAAGGTAAAGCGCCGAAAAAAGCACGGTCAACTGTAATGCAGCAAGTTTTCTCATCTTCATCTTCCCTATAGCAAGTTCCTAGTCCTTGACGCAGCGGACTGGAACCGCACTGCTAAGGCTCATCTTCTGAAAAAAAAGCTCAGGTTTTCTTTCTTCATCAATACCCACATCTACAATCTGGGGGATTTCCTCACTAAAACGAGGGCCTTTAGACTTCTCATCGGAATAAGTCCAGAAGATAATATAATCACCATGCCAATCCATCCTCTTTCCATTCCATTTACCATAGCCCACAGCACGCATATCAAGGCCAAAACCGTTTTCACCTTCGTCTTCAGACATCAGCATCGTTCCCTGAGCGAGAAGAAAATCCGTATCCCATTCATCCCACTTCAGGTTTTCCGGGGTTTCACCGTACCTGTCCCAATGCAGCGTGTCCATATATTTCCAAGCCCTCAAATCATGAGTGAAGCTATCCAAGACAGCCCATTCGCTCCTGCTTGGAATATGCCATCCATCAGGACAAACGCCCCGCACCTGTTTTGTCGGAGAACATTCAGCACCGTAGCCACATCCCTTTCCATCGTCCGAATACCGGCCAACACTATCCATCGCAGCGCTCCACAAATAGAACCTGCCCCTGCTTTCGCATTCCTCTGACTGATTATTGAAGCACATGCTGCCGTCAGAATTAAGCCTCAGGTTTTCCGCCATCCACCACTGACTTCCGACCTTCACAGTCTTATAGACCTGGCCGTCGCGCGCATCCGTCAGCGAATCATATTCACAGTTATCTTCATCCTTGTTCCTGCATCGGGAATCTCCCATGACAAACGTTCCCTCGCATGGAATCTCCGAAGAAGAAGCCTTCAATGTAGAATAGCCTTCTTCCATTCCATCGTCCACAGAAGCATCCCTTATACAACGTACAGACGCGTATGGAGTTGCAACGTCGATAAAGCAACCCATTGTAGCGGAAGAATCATTCAAATCAAAATAACAGCCCGAATATTCCAAAGATCCCCGATCCACCCAAAATCTTCTTGTATAGCTATTTTCCATCCACCAGGGCGTATCATCCCTATCCATGTCGCTTAATCGTTGCAGCATATAGATAGCCGAAAAGCCGTAAGCGTCCGTCCCCGCCTTTTTCCCGGACCTAAAGGCATTCCTCGAGCCAAGAACCAAGCCCGCAACGGAGTCGCCGCCCACCGCAGCGAACAAGGTGTCCATATCCGAACGTTTCGGCAAGCGCCACCCCGCAGGGCAAGCTGAATCAGCGCCGATTTCAACGTTGCTATTACCCCGAACGTGATACATGTAGGGATTACCGTGTTTAAAGCATTCTTCACCATCGCAACAGTTCCTGAAGTTTGCCCCATAATTGAGGTTTTCTGCCATCCACCACTGGTTCCCGATTTTTACGGTCTTGTAGACCTGTCCATCGCGTGCATCTGTCAACGTGCCATACTCGCAGTTATCTTCCGTTTCTGTCTTGCAGGGAACGGCAGTCTTCTCTATTGGAGGGTAATCCTTCTGACAGCGTATATGGCCATGTTCGCCATAGTCGCTGCCACGATACAGTACCACCTTGTCATCATCATAACTAAAGTCCATGTAATAATCTTCACGGGTCAATAATTTCCCCAGGCCAGACGGGAGAAACGAAAAGCCGTACTCATCGGTACCCGGTTCGCCATCCCATCCGTCAACCGACCTGAGAACTTTACACGCTCTATTCCAACCCACGAACGATATCAGCCGGTCAATATCATTAGTGTCGGGCACGTGCCAGCCAACAGGGCATATCGAAGGATTTCTTGCATCTTCAGAGGAGTAGGACCTTCCGAACTTTCCACAAAAATCGGGATCGTCAAAACACGTGCTACTGTCCGTTTCGTAATTCAGGTTTTCCGCCATCCAGGTATAGCCCCCGATGGTTACCGTCCTGTACCTCTGGCCATCGCGGGCATCGACAAGGTACTCGCCATTAGAAGGCAGGGAATCATTGCTCTCGGCGGACGTATCGGGTTCCGAAGCAGAATCGCCGGAACTATCCCTAGAAATATCTAGCGAACCGCTGTTGCTACAGGCGGCAAGGTAAAGCGCCGAAAAAAGCACGGTCAACTGTAATGCAGCAAGTTTTCTCATCTTCATCTTCCCTATAGCAAGTTTCTAGTCCTTGACGCAGCGGACGGAGTGCGCAAAACGGCTTTGGCTATTTGAATATGGCCGTAAAAGTCACGTTTCCCTTGGGCGATACAAGGCGTGGATTTTCATTGCTTCCGTCAGACCATCCGGCAAACACGCTTCCGCCCTGCGGAACGGCCTCTAGAAGAAGGTCGTTTCCCTCAAAAAAAGTACATTCATAGCCATCCGATTGGGAATCAACAGGCAGTTCCATTTCGTCTACGGTAATTTTCCCACGTCCTTTCGCAAATAGCGTTATGGCAATATCCTTGCCGAGATTGAATTCTTGTCTATAATCCTCTCGAACGGAAACATCGCGTTCCTTAGCCCACTGTATAATGGCGTCGCCATCCTTCGACGATTTTCTAGGGAACTTCTGCTTGTCCCTATCCATTTGCTTGGACTCTATGGTTTTTCTCAATTTTTGAATTATAGTCGATATTTTTTTCTCGGTTAGGTAGCTATTGAACATTATTGCGGAGTGGTTGATAAACTTTCTCTTGAAATCCTTGTTTTGAATGAGTTTCGTATAGACTTGAGCAAAGGAACGCTCCGTCGACTTGTTCCTAATCCAATTGAAAATATTCTTGTCGCTATTTTCCCATGATGGCAAGTCCTTGTCGTAACCACAATCCATGTCGTAAGCCATGAATTTCCAAGGGGTATTTTTCGCTTTCCATACGCGGACATTATTTGTCGGCCAATCGTCATTGAGGCTGTAAATTTCGAAGGCCATGTAGTTCGCAAAGTTGTTGAGATCCATTCGCTGGAGTATAGAATTGTACGACAGGCTATCGGACAAGTCCGATTCTGCAATCCACCTGATTAGACTTTCATATTCCCCCGAGGAGTCACCTTCGAAGCTGTTGTTAATGTGTTTTACGACGGTGACATCTTCTGCCTTTATTCCGTAATTCGTTTCGATATAGTATCTATTGAGCTTTTCGCGAATGTAGTGGATTCCATAGAATTCACCGTTGTAGAAAACGAGAACCGGATGATGGCGTTGGTAGTCCACACCGGTACCTTCGAGTTGGCTTGTAAAGGCCGCATCGCCAAAGAAATCTTGACTGTATCGGTTTCCGAGGTTTCTCAGGCGGAAAGCCTTGAATATGTTCTTTTCAGGCCGGACATCAAAAAGAGCATACTGGAGTCTTCCGTCTTGATAGTCTTCACGCATTTTTATATCGACTGACTTCTTGGGCAAATAGCGGGTGCAGTTGCCGCCGATGGTTAAGCCGGCATCAATTTCAAAGGCTCTTTCCTTGGACTGTATACCATTTTCAAAGTATTCCACATGAACAGGATATTCAGTGTCTTTGAGATAGCCGGCGTCAGGATCAGGGTTATTGCAAGAATGGTTGTTGTAATAATAGGTTTCTTCGAAGAATTTTGGATCGATGCTAATAGAAACAATCGACATCTTTGTATTTTCGCCGATGAAATAGGAATTTGTCGTAATCGACTTTGTGAGTGTTTTCGCCTTAAAAAGACCACAACGCAATATTGTGTTTTGCCGTATAGTGATGGGCGCATCAAAAATAGGAGACAGGCTATCGGGGATACTCCCGTCTTGAGTACAGCGGACAGTTCCCGAAGAATTTACAACGGGTGGTTGTATGGTTATGGGTTCCGAGTAAAAGCCCGCTTCTGTTTCGACTGGAACTTTCTCGCTTAGGTTTTTGTACCAAGTCGAATTCCTATTTACAGCTTCCGGCGACGGAACCGAAATGAAGCCCCAAACCTTTTTTTTGTTTTTACCGAAACTGACTCCCGAAGGTAGATCTGGGTATGAGGCGGAATCGACTACATTAAGCAAGGAATCTAGCAGAAAGATTGTTCCACCACTTTCTTTCAATTTCCAACTGGCATGGTTCGCAGTATTCTTTTTGTCACAGAAAAAAACTTTATATGAATTGGCCTTGATTACAATGTCGCCGAACCGCCACTTTTGTTCCAAGGCAGAATCATTCGACAAATAGAAGTTCTTCAAAGAAAACGAGCTGCTGTTCGGGTTGTGTATTTCTATCCAGCTTGGGGTTTCTCCGTATTCATCAACCCAGTCTAAATTGTGCGTCAGGATTTCAGAAATTTCCAAGGGCTGCAAATCACCTGTGTTCAAGCATAATTCGACATTTTCATTCACGTCCTCTTTGCTAGGCATAAATTCTGCATTTTCGTCAAATCCCGTGGCAGACGCATCAAACTTTTCGCTGTTGCTGCAGGCAACGACAAGCAGGAATAAGCAAACAAGCAAGTATCTCATAACGCGCCAAGCCTTAGTTCTCAAAATCAATATTCAATGTCTTGATGAGGGAATCAATGCGGTGAGTGAGCTGTTCGGCACCAGCATGGTTTAAATGACTACAGTCAAGAGCCATTTCACTTGTATAATCGTGATTTCCCATTTTATTTTCGTCCAACAAGATAAATCTCGAATATTTATCGCTCAAACCAGATATTTCTTCTATCAAATCCGGCGCAACACTCCTTCTAATGCCTCCAAAGCCAAAAGCGCCCGTATTTTTGTAGTCAGGACTTTGCGGCAAAATAACTCCAATAATATAGACACCTCTTTCCTGACATTTTTTTATAAAATCTTCCAAAACCTGAAAATTGTCGTAGTACAACTTGGGATTCTCATCATACCAAGAACTATCATTCTTCACAGTAGGAGAAGATCCCCACCCACTAGATGACGAGTATTTAAAATGTCCACGCGTAGGCAAAATGATCTCTGAATATTTCGTTGAACCAGGAGCATTCCTCACGGCTTTAACCATAAAATCCGTAGACTGATTTTTCCAGTACTGATGATTTACATCATAAGAAAAACCGGGTATTTCCTTGTATTTTTTATGGAAGAAACTATTTCCCGAAACCAAATATCCTCGATCAATATCAACACCCAAGACAACATATTTCAAGTTTTTCATATGCGTAATTACATAATTATCGAAAATATACTTTGACCCCTTTATCGTATTGTGCAAGTTAGCCATACTAATCGCAAGATGGTCCTCAGAAAACAATGTCGGGTCAATTCCATAAAGCACTCGTGATGACCCCAAGACAACGACATCGGCCAAATCCTTATATTCCCACAGCAATTCCATCTTGTATCGCCATATGATACTTTCTTCATCACCGCCAGGCAAAAAGTAAATCCCTGCAGAATCCAAATCTGGAATGAAGGCACGGCCTGTTCCAGTAGAGTCATCGGCCTGCGTAGCATCGGAGGGAAAATTTGACGCATTGCGATTGACCCACAGGCACGGGTGCCAGATTTCCTCGCCTGCGGCGAGTTCCAGGACGCTGCTGTCGGAGGGGCTTACAAGCACGATTCTCGTATGCGCGCCGTCCGCATTCGCGAGCGTCGCCACGATGTTCGAGGTTTCGCCATCGCCCGCCCATTCGCTGTGATCAAACGTGTAGCCCGCAGGAGCCTTGAGGGTCTGTACCAGTTTCCCGCTGCTGTCGGCGACGAGGATGCGTTCGTGCGTGGCGTACTTCTCCCCGGCAAACTTGCGGCCGGGTTTCCCGCCGAAGTCGAGGAACGCGGTTCGCTTGCTGCCATCCTGCGCGAGCGATGCGTTGCAGGCCTGTGCGCTGTCGTACCAGATGGTGTTGTGGGCATTTTCTGTGAGCGATGAGCCGGCAGCAGCGATGCGGGCGCGGAGCAGACGCGCCCCCGTAACGGCGAGCGTGTTGTCCTTGCTGATGCCACCGTGAAAGGCTCCGTCGAAGAGTTTTTCCGGCGTACCGAACTTGCCTGCGGCGAACTTGACCTGCCATGTGGAAGCGCTTCTGAACGCGGTCTCGTCCTTGTTGTTGCCCGCGTCGGTCACATAGACGATTACAGTGTCGCCGTTCCCGAGCACACGCCAGCGCGGGATGGCGGCGCTCCCGACGTCGAGTTTCACGAGGATGCCCCCCTCAGCATCCAGGTCGCGCACGTACAGCACGGACTTGCCCGCGATACCCTCAGGCCTGGTGCAAAAGGCCACGCGACTGCCATCGGGAGAAATATCCGGATGGTAGACTTCTAGGGAATCCTCAATCTCTGTTACGGAAAGGCTACCATCGCGGTAGTCGATGTAGGCAATATTCCCGCTGATATCATTGCGGAAGGCGAGGACCATGTTGTAGGTCCCGGTACGGGCCTTCAGTGACGTCGCGCCGGCAAGCGGCGTGACGACGCTCGCTTTCGCGTGCCCGCTGGCGTCGAGCCATACTGGGTCCGGGATGCGGCCGAAGGCGAGTCTGAACCCGATGCGCGCAGCACGGGTCGAAGCTTCCACCGTGTATTCGTCCCCGCGGGCGACGACGTTCATTTCGGAAATCTTTTCGGAGAAATAGCCGCCCTTCAGCACGCGTTCACCGAGATCTCCCCCGTCGGGGGCGCCCAGGTAGTTCGTGACCGTCGTGTCGAAGAAACTGCCGGCCCAGTCGTTCACCCACTCCTTCACGTTGCCCGCGAGATCGCAGAACCCGAGGGTATCCTCACCCGCACTGCAAACGGTATGCGCATGGTATTCCGAGTTGTCCGCATTCCAGCTGTACTTCGCGGGGTTCCAGCCCTGCGATGCGGCGAGCACCCATTCCGCCTCGGTCGGCAGGCGGTATGCTTCTGCTTCAGGGTGGAACACGAGCGCTTCCAGGTTCGTGCAGTGGCCCTCGGCATCGTACACCGCGTTGCCGTAGGCGTAGGCCGTATCGCGTTTCCCGTTTTTACTCTTGGCGTTTGCGAAGAGTACCGCATCGTAGTAGGTGACGTCGGAAAGCGGCAAGCTATCATTTTCGCACTTGCCAAATTTCTTGAGGCTCATCTTCTTCGCGAGTTCGCGGTATTCCCCGCAGGTCACCTCGTGAATGTCAAGATTAAAATCATAGTCCAAACGCACCTTCATGGCGGGGCGTTCCGATGGCCTGTACTTTGTGTCGTCGCTACCGAGCGTCACCGTACCGCCACGGACAACAATCATTCCTTCTATTTCGGGAATATTCTCAGATGCCTCGGAACTGGACGAATCCAACGCGCCCTCTCCTTCCATACACTCAGACGCGCTATTGCTGCAAGCAATAACAAAGAAAAATGTGAGAAACCAGAGAACAAAAAAAGGCGCCCATCTAGTCATCAATACACCTCAGCGGACTCTTTTAATATATACTAGTTTTCGCCATTCCGCATTACATCCAGCATGACTTTAGCCGAATTGATGTAATGTTTGTACTGGAAACGGCGTTTCAGGCGGCTTTTTTCCGAAACGGTCTTCGTTGCGGCATCTTCCTTGTGGAAGATTTCGATATCCGGTGTAAAGACGGATTTCATGCCGTTTTGCAGGAGGCGCAGGAACAGCAGGCGTTCTTCGTGATACAGGAACGTGCGGTCGTTCAGGCCATCAAACTTGGAAATGTAGTCTCGCGAGAATATCAGGAAGCTCCCGTGCAGCAACACATTTTCCGCACGGCGTTCCAACAGGGATTCATCGAACTTCTTGTCCTTCTGCCCGAGCAACTTGCGCAGGAGCCACTCATAGGCGGCATCCAGTCCGAAAATCCTGTTCAGGAACAGTTTGAACGAGACCTTGCGCACATACTTCTTGTACCAGTTTTCCGACGGCAACTTCGAAGGTCCCGGGTTGGAACTGTAGGGCTTGTGCGGCGTCTTGATAACCGGTCCCAAGACGGCAAAATGACTTTGTTCGTATTCCTTCTCTACGCGCTCAGCAAAGTCATCCTGCAAAATCATCGTGTCGTTATTGAGCATCACGATAAAGTCAGGATTCTGGTATTCCTTCGCATACCGGAATCCGACATTGTTCCCGCGGGCAAACCCCTCGTTTTCGGGATTCAGGATTACCGTCACCTGGGTATCATCGCGGTACTTCGCATCGAGTTCCACGCCAGTCCCGTTCGGGGACTTGTTGTCGACAACCACGATACCGCAATCCCTTCCGACGCACTTCTTTATCGAATCGATGCACTCGATGGTATCGGGCAAGGCATTGTAATGCAAGATGACGAACGAGAATTTCATTATACCCTAGCCTCGTAGCAGTTCAGGTACTGCGTTACCACCTCTTCCCAACCGTTCCTTTCGAGCCATTCACCGGCGATATACTTGCGGAACGATACCAGTTTTTCAGGATGTTCCACGAGATCCGCCATCGCGCCTGTCAGCGCATCGACATCGCATGGCGGGACAATCACACCGGACTTTCCGTTCTCTATGGCTTTCGCAAAGTTACCTACATCCGAAGCGACTATCGGAGTCCCCATGGAGAACGCCGTCTGCACCACGCCACTCTGGGTCGCGTCCTTGTAGGGGCAGACCGTAAACAGGGCGTTTTTCAGCAAATCTGCCAACTGGGCCAAGGGCACATAGCGATTCATCAGGACCACATTCGCGTTCCCCCTGTACAGTGACTCGTCGAAATACAATTTGCCGGAGCCCGCAATCAGCAACTTGATATCAGGGTGCTTCTGTTGCAGTTTACCGAAAGCCTGCAGCAGGAATTCAACGCCCTTGTAGGGAGCAATCAGGCCGAAAAACAAGATGTACTTCTGCCCGCGCAGGGATTCCGGCAACCCAACCAGATTTTCTTGCGAGCTGGAAGATTTTTCGGACAGGTAGTTGATGCAGTCGTATTTCCCGAGCCGTGCATGGAAAAGCCGGCTCCGCGGGAACTTGTACACCTCGCAGAACTTTTCCGTCTGGGCATCGTTCAGCAGGATTATTTTAGGGATCCACCGGAAGGCCAACTTGCGGCAAAACTCAAACTCGCGGTTGTTCTTTGCGGAATGCGGGAACGGGTCGTGCAGGGTAAACACCAGCTTTTTCCGCAACAGGTACAGGAGCATCTTGTTGCGGCGCGGGGGCCAGGTAATGTTCACCACATCTACGCCCAGCTTCTTGATCCTGCGCACCAGCGACAGCATCGTGCGGATATTCGCCGGGTGGAAATCGGACTGGTGCAGGCTATTGACCACAAAGACCTTGGACATGTCCATGTAGCCTTCATACGCCTTGAATTCCTCGTAGACCGTTGCCGGAAAAATTCCCTGCTTCCTGTAAACTTCGGGAATATCTACAAGCGTCGCACGGTGGCTGTAGACAGATACATATATGAAAAAGTATACATCGACACCCTGCCGCTGCATCTCGCGCACTAGCGGGAAATCCGCATCTGCAAAAGGCAGGTTACTGATGTACGCGACCTTCATACGCTACTTCTGGTTGCCCATGAGCCTATGCAACTTCACGCACAGGCGGAATTTCAAGGACGGCTTGTAATTCTTGCGCCATTCACGAATAAACGGAATCTTTTCGCGACGTCCGTAGAGGCAAGCATCCAGAAGTCCGTACAGCTTGCCGGAATGTTCCTGGATGAACTTATCCATCTCTATCAGGAAATCGTTGTCGCCTTCTTCGTTCCGCACCATGTTCTGCATGTAGATGCGACGGAGGCGGTGCAGCAGGTACTGGTCGAAATACCCCTGGACAGGGAGCTCCTGGTGGGCATCCCAGAATTCCACCATGCGCTTCGTAATTATCAGTTCCTGGCTACGGCCCCGCTTGTAGACCTCCGGAGCCATCGTTTGCCCGGCACGGCCAATGAGGTAGCGGTAAAGCACCTTCGGGAAATAGAAACAGGTCTTCACCGATTCCATCGGGAAGAACGCCCATTCCGTATCGGTATACGAAATTCCCTCCGTCTGCCTGTAGCCCAGCCTGCGGACGTTCTCCAGTTTATACGCGATGCAGTGCATGGGCATTTCATCGACCTTGGTATAGCCTCCGAAATCTACCACCTGCATCGGCGGGATGGAAAAGTCGTTCTTCAGGACAAAGGAGCCGTCTTCGTGAATCTGGACGGTATCGGTCAGGAACAGGTCCGCATCGACGGTCTTCATCTGTTCCAGCACATCGTCAAGGACCTGCGTATCGAAATGGTCATCGGCATCCAGGATCTTCACATACTTTCCGCAACCTTCGGCGACACCCCTGTTAATGCAGGAGCCGTAATTGCCGTTCTCCTTGTCGATAACGCGGATGGAGCGGGGATACTTCTCGCTGTATTCGTGGGCAATGGCCGACGAGGCATCCTTGCTGCCGTCATTTACTACCAGCACTTCAAGGCAGTCCAGATTCCTTGCGACAAGCAGCGAATCCAGGCATTTTTTCAAGTACCTTTCCATGTTGTACGTAGGAATGATAAGAGTCAGCAATTTTTCCATGGTCAGATTCCGGGATTCTAGATTTCCATTTCAAGGACACGCTCGATAATCGGAGCCATGTCGTAATACTTGTATTCGGCAAGGCGCCCGCCGAAAATCACGTTCTTTTCGGTGCGGGCAAGCTGCCTGTATTTTTCGGCAAGTTCGTTGTTGCGGGAATCGTTTACGGGATAGTAGGGTTCCATGCCCTCGGTCCATTCCGTCGAATACTCCCTGGAAACAACCGTCTTCGGGCAGGCATAGACATCCTGGCCGAACATTTCGAAATGCTTGTGCTCGATGATGCGGGTATAGGGGACTTCGCGCTCAGTATAGTTCACCACGGCGTTGCCCTGGTAATTCGGCATATCGAGGATTTCCGTTTCGAAGCGGACCGTGCGGTATTCCAGCTTGCCGAAACGGTATCCGAAAAACTCGTCCAGCTTTCCCGTAAACACAATCTTGTCCGCCATTGATTCCAGGCGTTCCCGGTCTTCGAAGAAATCCACGTTCACCCGAGTTTCTATGCCTTCCAGCAGGCCGTCAATCAGTTTGTTGTACCCGCCAATGGGAATGCCCTGGTAGCGGTCGTTGAAGTAGTTGTTGTCAAAAGCCAGGCGCACCGGGAGGCGCTTTATGATGAAGGCGGGCAAGTCCTCGCACTTGCGGCCCCACTGCTTTTCTGTATAGCCCTTGATTAGCTTCTCAAATATATCCCTGCCCACCAGCGTAAGCGCCTGCTCTTCCAGGTTGGCAGGCTCGCGACCATTCAGCGACGCTACGGCATCCGCCTTCTGTTCCTCGATTTTCGCACGCGCTTCTTCCGGAGTCTTCACGCCCCACATCTGGTAGAACGTGTTCATGTTAAACGGCAGGTTGTAAAGCTTGCCCTTGTAGTTGGCCACGGGGCTATTGGTATAGCGGTTGAATTCGACAATCGAATTCACGAAATCCCATACCGCCTTGTTGGACGTATGGAAAATATGCGCACCGTATTTGTGGACGTTGACACCTTCCGTATTTTCGCAATAGACATTTCCGCCCAGGTGGGAACGCTTGTCTATCACCAGGCACGATTTTCCCGCCCTCCTTGCCCGATAGGCGAATGTCGCACCGAATAGGCCTGAGCCAACAATCAAGAAATCGTACTTCTTTTCCATACCAAATAAGGGATTCGTGGTTTTGGTATAAAATTTAATTATTGTCTTTCTGTCCATCATCAAAATCTTCCTATATTTAAAGAAAAAACAGCCTGTATGTCAACTGCGATTGTCTACGTCATCCTATTCTCTCTTTTGACCATCATGGTCATCGGGTCGTCGAAAGCTCGCTTTTTGGCTTTATTTACCGGCATCGTCCTTTTCCCCCTCGGCATCAGTTTCCTGAAATCTCCCACGCTCAGGCCGCAAGATTTGTTCCTTTACGGGTTCCTCGTGGTCGCCTTCATGAAGGACCGTGAATACTTCTGGGAAGACTTCAAGGCGTTCCCGCTGAAAACCCCACTGCTCCTGATTCTCCTCTGCCATTTCGCATCGGTCTATTTCAATGAAGGTTTCAAGGTCAAGCAGTTCTATGCCTGCACCCGAGAATTCGTCGAACTTTACGGGTACCTGTTTGCCGCGTTCATCACCACGAAACGGATAAGCATATCCCATCTCATGAAAGGGCTGTACCTGTTCACGGCGGCCATCTGCATTCTGGGAATCCTCGAAATCCTCCTGCAGGGGAACTACCCCTACACCTATATCTGCCGTGCATTCCCCATTTATAGCGGGTACTATTCGCTGGACAGCATCATCAGTTGTATCCAGGAATACAGAATCAGGGCGATGGTCACTACGGCCCACCCGACCGCCTACGGTACGCTGCTGTGCTGCCTCACGCTCTTTTTCGCATCGATCTGGAACCGTTCCTATATCGAAAAGAACAAGCTTCTGGCCCTTTACGCCGTACTCGCGATAAACCTGTTCCTTTGCGGTTCAAGGACGGGCATGCTTTGCGCCGGCATCGGAATACTCCTGATTTTCCTTCAGAACCGGTCCATCGTTCTGAAATTCGCCTGTGCGGGGCTCTGCTTTTTCATCGCAGCCACATACATAAACACCGCCATCGAAGAATTTTCACAGCAAAGCAAGGGTAGTTCACTGTCCCTGCGCGAGCAACAGATGCTGTTCACCCTGTTCCAGATACAGCAAAGTCCCATCGTCGGGAACGGAACCGGATATACGAAAAACGTATTCGATTACGATGACGAAGGCCGTCCCATCAACGATGCCTCGATCGGAGGGCTCGAATCCATAGTATTCCGTTCGCTCATCGATTACGGGTTTATCGGGCTCGCCGCATACTACTTCTACGACCTGTGCCTGTTCCTGCTGTTCTTCCGGCGACGAAAAGTCATGTGGACAGCCTCTGTCGGCTATCACATGGTTTTCGTAAGCACGCTGTTCTTCACGCTATCCGGGCACATCGGCAACAACACGGCCTTTGCCTTCCTGCTAGACGGAATACTCCTGGGTTCGCTCTACAGGGATAAGGACGACAGTGAAAATTCCGAAGACGCTCCGGAATCAGAAAGTTCAGAAACAAAGCAGATCGAAGAAGCGCCTACAGCACCTTAATCCGGGTCACGAACTCGACAGACCCTTCACAATCCGTCTTCACATACAGGTATTTCGCCGGGACCTTTTCGCCGAAGTGTTCCGAATACCAGCCGTCCTCACGGATTTCGTAAGAGAGTTTCGAATCTAGCGTCATGGACACGCGGCGGCTTCCCGGTACGGAGATTTCAGCAACCGCTCCATCGAGCGTCACCGCAGCCGACGGATGCAGATGGAACGGGATTTCAATGGAAGCCTTGCGGTCGCAATGCAAGGTGTCGGTAATAATGAATTCCTCGGCGTCGCGGTTGAACTCCACGCGACGCGTATGCGAAACACCCTCAGAAGCATACCCGTTGTGGGTCGCCTCGACAACGCCTTGCGCCTCGTCGCAAGAAAGCACCTTCGCCTTGTAGTGCTTGAGCCACAGCGTCGGGCCCGCTTGTTCTGCCTGGTTCTTGCCGTTCACGCAAACCGTATTGTGCGCAAGCGTGCTGACAAAATAATTTCTCAAATCCCTGTGGGTATGGTAAGTGAACGTGCCCGGGTCCACGATGACCGGGTTGCCGTCCACATGCAGAATGAACGAAAGCGCATCGGCATGCCCGTGCGCGGCGATGCTCAGGTAACCCAGCGGGGCGGCATCGAAATGCATGTACGTCTCGCGCGTCATGTTGCCAACGGCATCCTGCTCCGTATCGGCACAGCCTTCCGCCGCGGTGCAAGCCTCCGCCTTCCGGAAAATGAAATGCCCGCTTTCCGCAAAGAACTTGTTCCCGTCCTGGACGGCAGGGGCCGCAAGCAGGGCCTCGAATTTCTCGCGCCCTTCCTTCCCGAAGAGGATTTCGTTCTTTTCGTCCCAGACAAGGCCCGCACGCTTGAACGAGGCATCGCCGAAATACGTCGCGAAAGAAACGAGCAGCGACTTGAAGTTGTTGAAATGTCCACCCGCATCGGGGCGCAGCACGAACCCGTCGTCACCGTCACCGTACATCGGGTAATTGCAATTCACGTCCAGCATGGCGTTCATGTATTCGGCCATGGCATGCAGGCGCTCATTGTACGCGGTAGAAAATTCAATCCCGTAGCGACGACCTGCGACCGCCGCAATCAAGAAGAAGTCATCGACAAACTGGATGTATTCCGCAGCCTCTTCGCGGTTCAATCCCTCGGGCGTGTTCTGCCTGAGGATTTCGCGTTCGAGCCCCTTGCGCGCATATTTCAGCCTCGATTTCCGGTGCGGAATCTGCCATTTGCACGCAGCAAGGAAGAGTCCCGTATATTCCGCAACAAGGTGGTTGTTCGCCGAAGAGTAAAGCGACGGGTGCTTATACGAATATTCCGCATGGTCGCAAATCAGGTGCGTCCATATCTCGATAACAAATTCTTCGACAATCGGGTCTTCCTTGCGGAGGCTGTCTATGTCCAGGAGTTCCCAGCCGAAAAACAGGCCAATCAGGCGCAGGTTCACTTCTATATTGCTGTACCAGTTGACACCAACCAGGTAAGGGTTCGCGTCCCTCCACATCCCGAGATGGTGGCAGAAAAGCACCAGGTACTTGTGCTGGCCCGTAGTCTTGTACAGCCAGGCGACATGCAGCAGGTACTGCCAACGGTTCACTTCCCACACGTGCTTCGCGCTGCCATACTTGTCGCTCCGGATATCAATCTTGTGCGAGAACTGCATGGGGAACCGCCTGCCCGTCGACACATCCAGATGCCAGTCGATATCCTTGAAGATATCCACGCTGGATTCAAAAATCGGGTAGAAGCAGTGGGCATTCGAATCCATGATAATCGAGCAATCCGGCTTCGCATGCGTAAAATCGCTCTCGTCGAGCTTTATCCAGTCCAGCACATGCGTGCGGATCCGTTGACGTATGCGGTAGAAGATTTCCCCCACCGAAAAAGTACGTAATCTTTTTAAATACCAGGATTGTGCCATTGTAACATAATAATAGGATATTTTCGTCCAAACAGGGAGCCCGTTTACAATTTGACAACAGAACTTTGATAAGAGGGGGCCCAAAAAGGCACCCACTAATATATTTTTCACGGAAAAGACCACCAAAAAACTCGGATTACCCCATGAAAAGCGCCCGCCTTTATATTGCCTGCGTTTTTTTAGCTACCGGACTCGGTAGCTTTTTGAGCAGTTGCGGCAATTTCGAAGACATGGCCGCCGTCTCCACAAACTCTTCCGTAAAATCCGACGACGAACTAATAATCGGTTCCGTAGACATCATGGCAAACACGGTCCAGCCCTTCCCAGCAGCCGGCCTGGTTCCAGACACCCGCTCACCGAAATTGTTCATCCAATGCGAGAAGCCCAACTCATCGGAATTCGTTTCCGCGAACTTTCAGTTCTTTGATGCCGTAGAGCACTACTCCTACTTTTCGCCGACTCCGGACCGCACAGAACCCGGCTATATCCGCATCCGGGGAAACTCAACCGCAGGTGCCCCGAAGAAACCGTACAATATAAAATTCAACCAGAAAATCGATTTCTTCGGCATGGGAAAAGCCAAGAAATGGGTTCTCCTCTCCAATCCCTTCGACCCGACCCTAATCCGGAACAAACTGATTTTCGACCTCGCAAGCAACCTATCTTTTGAATACTCCCCCAAATCGTATTTTCTGGATGTCTGGTTCAACGACGAATACGTCGGCAATTATCAGCTTGCAGAAAAAATCGAGTTTGGCAAGAACCGCATTCCCTACGATGTCAGCAAAGGGGATTTCCTTTTCGAATACGTCGAAAAACGCAAAAAGAAGGACGTTACCTACACCCTATCCCCGCTCGATTCCTTCCGGCTTGCCATGGCAGAACCCGAGTCCCCTACAGAAGCCCAGCAGGCTTCTCTAAAAAAGGAACTCTACAATATTGAAACTGCGATTTCGACCAAGGATATCAGGGAGTACATGAAATTCGTCGACCTGCGCTCCATGATAGACCACTACTGGATCGAGGAATTCGTCAACGACCCCGACATGCATACCGGTTCAAGATACTTTTCCATCCATAACGGCATACTGAGGGCCGGCCCCGTATGGGATTACGACCTCTCCATGGGCAATACAAAATCATCCTCCCGTTCATCCACCACTGGGATACATGCAAGAGCCATATGGTGGAAGGATTTATTCCAGGATTCCGTCTTCGAAAAAATCGCCTGCGAGCGGTTCCTGCAAATCGAGCCCCTCTTCGAGAATCTTGTCAGTGACAACGAACTCGGCAAGAACAAGCTCGATTCTATCCTAGAATTTTTCGGAGAATCCTTCCAACGGAACTACTCTGACTCCGGCTGGGCATACTGCGGCGCTCCCGCTGGCGCGGGCAATTCCAAGCGTACGCTCACCTGCCCATACAACCCCATTCCGCAACCGACCTACGACGAAAACATCCTTTTCTTGAAGGACTGGATTATACAGAGGCATGCATACCTCAAAAAGACAGCTCGAAAGAAATTAACCGAACTTGATTACATCAAGATAGACCTGGAAAGCATTCTTGCCTCCCAAGATTCCATTTTCGCCCAGAAATAGACGAATCAGAGTTTCAGCAGTTTCTTGTATGCGCCAATCAGCTTGGGCTTTTCGAAATCCCAACTGAGTTCGTTTACCACGCGTTCGCGACCGAAGCGGCCCATTTCGGCAGCCTTTTCCGGATTTTCGAGCAACCAGAGGATTTTCTCCGCAAAGTCGTCCGTGTCGGTATTCTTCGCATAGAGCGAAGCCTCCTGCGCGGAGAACTGACCTTCCTTGAGCGTAAACTGCACGATGGGCTTGCCGAACGCCATGTATTCCATTATCTTGTTCATAGTGGACTTGTCGTTCATCTCAGAAGGCAGGTCCGGATTCACGCATACGTCCGCAGTATTGAGCACATCGGCCAGATATTCGTCGGAGACGCGCCCCGGGAATTCCACGTAATCCGTCAGTCCCATCTTCGTATTCATTTCGCGCAGTTCATCGAGAGCGGGGCCACCGCCCATGATGCAGAAACGAATATCAGTACGGCCCTTCTTGCGAACAAGATAATCGACCGACTGCAACAGGAGGTCAATTCCCTCCTGCTTGCCCATCACGCCGATATAGCCGACAAGGTACTTGGCGCCCTTCTTGACTTCGGGCTTCGCGGGGCCCACCTTGAGCTTCGAGATATTCGGGCCACTGCGGACAATCGTCACATCCTCTTCGCATTTCCGCCCGCGGCGCATGGCGATTTCCTTGTACGATTCGTTCGTCACAATAGCATGCTTCGCGAAGTGGTACGTGAGGCGTTCCACCAGGAGCATTGCACGGTAGCCGAGGCCCTTCTTGCCGAACTTCGCAATCCAGAGTTCGGGATTGATGTCGTGGTGGTCGAACAGGAACTTGCAGCGGGTAAAGAAGTAGAACGGTGCAGCCGCAATGAAAATCAGGTCGGGCGGATTGCAGGCATGAATCACGTCCTGCACACCCTGCTTGCGGAACACCTTGAACAGGAGGCGCGTCTCGTGGTAGAGCGCACCGAGGTATTCCTTGATGTATTCGATAGAGCGGTTCGCCTCGGGAAGCGCATGACGGTAAATCTTGATACCGTCCAGTTCCTCGTATTCCTGCGGATATGCTTTTGTTTTCGGACAGATGACCGTAACTTCTGCACCCGCCTCCTTCAAGGCAAGCGATTCCTGCCACACACGGCGGTCAAAAGGTACAGGAAGATTTTCGACAACAATACAGACTTTTTTACCAGCGAGTTCCATGACGTTATTACCAGCAGAATCCTTCATAGTTCGGCAGAGTTTCCACAGTGGGATCCTTCAGGCGCACAAGATCCAAGAAATGTATTTCCGGGTACTTGCGGATGAGGTCGGGTATTTCAGGATTCTTGACCGTCACAATGACAAGCGAAGTCTTGCTCACCACGCTTTCCACATCCTTGTCCAACAGCGGGAGCAAGTGCGGGATGCGCTTGTTGAGTTCGTTCAGGTTCGTTTCCTTCTCGCGCGCGATGTTCAGGTAGCGGTCGTAAATACGGAGGGTGCATCCCTTGCCGAGCACCGCTTCTGCAAGGCGGATGGCCGCAGAATTGCGGAGGTCATCGGTACCGGCCTTGAAGGTAAGGCCGACAATGCCCACGGAACGCACGCCAATCTGCTGCACGCGTTCGAGCACGCGGTGAATATGGAGGTTGTTGCTGTTCTCGATGGAACCAAGAATCGGGGTCTCCACCTGGTTCGATTCCGCGAGGAAGTTGAGCCCGCGCAAATCCTTCGGGAGGCATGAGCCGCCATAGGCGAACCCGGGCTTGAAGTAGTACGGCGAAATGTTCAACTGCGTATCCTTGCAGAACAGGTCCATCACCTGGTGGCTGTCGATATCGAGCTTCTTGCAGATGGCTCCGATTTCGTTACCGAAGGCGACCTTAAGCGCATGATAGGAGTTGTTCACGAACTTGATAATCTCGGCGACCTTCGGGTCGACTTCCACGACCTCGCTCCCGAGTCCCGAATACATTTCCTTGAGCTTGCTGAGAGCCCTGCGGTTCCTGCTCCCGATAACCGTAATCGGCGGGTTCAGGAAGTCGGAGACTGCCATGCCCTCGCGCAGGAATTCCGGGTTCGAGACCACCGTGAAGTTGATGCCCTCGCGCTTGCCGGAAACCTTCTCTATCAGTTCGCTGACCGCGGCATTCGTTCCGGGCGGCACCGTACTGCGGATGACCACAATGTGGAACGTGGACTTGGAGCGGATGGCGCCGGCAATGGATTTCACAGCCGACATCAGGAACGACGTATCCAGGCGGCCATCCGGAGCGTTCGGCGTACCGACGCACAGGAACGAAATCTCGGACTTAAGCACGGCTTCTTCAGCAGAAGACGTCGCCGAAATCAATCCGGCCTTGAACCCTTCCTGCATGACCTCGTCGATATCGCGTTCGACTATCGTGGGAAGTCCCATGGCAACACGGGAAACCTTATTGAAATCTACATCGCAGCCAATAACCCGATGGCCGAGCTTTGCGAGACACGCGATGCCTACACATCCAACATATCCCAAACCGAACACACTGATAGAAGCCATAATAAGAACCTATTCCGTTACTACTCTGCCTTACCCTTGCCAATGCTGGAGACTTCGAAACCGATCTTGCGGAGGGCGTCGGCATCCAGGATATTACGTCCGTCGAATACGAACGCGGGCTTTGCCATGCCCTTGTAGATGCGCTTCCAGTCGAGTTCGGCGAAGCACTTCCATTCCGTGCAGACCACCACGGCGTGTGCGCCTTCGGCAGCCTTGTACGGGTCATCCTCGAACTGGACCTGGTCGATAACATCCTTCAGGTCGCGCTTTGCATCGGGGATAGCCTTCGGGTCGGTCACGACCGGCTGTGCATGTTCGGCGAGCAAGTCTCGCACCACGAGGTTTGCGGGGCTTTCGCGCGTATCACCGGTGTTAGCCTTGAAGGCAAATCCGAACACGGCAATCTTCTTCCCTGCAATCGTATTGAACATCGTCTCGAGCATGCGATCCACAACGCGGTGGGTCTGCCACTCGTTAATCTTCACAACGCTTTCCCAATAAGCAGCCACTTCGGGAAGTCCGTAATAGCCGCAAAGGTACACAAGATTCAGAATATCCTTCTTGAAGCAGGAACCACCGAAACCGATGGAAGCCTTGAGGAACTTGGGCCCGATACGGCGGTCCTTGCCCATCACGTAGGCGACTTCGTCCACGTCGGCGCCGGTCTTTTCGCAGAGGGCGCTGATGGAGTTGATGGAGCTGATGCGCTGCGCGAGGAATGCGTTCGCGGTGAGCTTCGTGAGTTCGGAGCTCCAGAGGTTCGTCGTAAGGATGCGGTCACGCGGAACCCAGTGGGCATAGACGTCCACGAGCTTCTGGCAGGCGGCAAGTCCCGATTCCGTCTGATGGGAGCCGATAAGCACCCGATCGGGCTCAAACAAGTCGTTGATGGCAGTACCTTCGGCGAGAAACTCGGGGTTGCTGAGCACTTCGAAGTGCAGGCCCTTGTCGTTGGAATTCAAGATGCGTTCCATCGCGGCGGCGGTACGGACGGGGAGCGTCGACTTCTCGACGATAATCTTGCCTTCGTCGGCAATTTCAAGAATATTGCGCGCGGTCTTTTCCCAGTACTGCAGGTCAGATGCCTTGCCGGCACCATGGCCGAACGTCTTTGTCGGGGTATTCACCGAAACGAAGATGATGTCCGCTTCCTTGATAGCGGCAGGAATATCGGTACTAAAGAAGAGATTGCGGCCACGGGCACGCTTCACCACATCGTCGAGGCCAGGTTCAAAAATCGGCAGGTTGTCGCTATTCCAGGCATCGATACGGGCCTGGTTGATATCGACTACGGTCACTTTCACATCGGGACACTTGTCGGCAATAACAGTCATAGTGGGGCCACCGACGTAGCCCGCGCCAATACAAAGAATCTTGGTATTGAAATTCATAATGTGTAAAAAATAGCAATAAATCCCCTCGCAGGCACACCCTTTACGGAAAGGTCGTTGTAAAAAAGAAAATGGGCTTTTTTCGCCCGTTTTTAGCGTTTTTTGCCCGTTTTTGCACAAGCGGGCCTAACCAAAAAATGTGAGCAAGGTTACTTGAAAATCGCAGTAAGCGAACTCACCTCTTCGGGCATTACAGTCCGGGTAATTTCCTTGGAGCCGTCGTCCCAACGCGAAAACACCCCACCATCGGTCGCCTGAGCCGTCAGCGTAACCGGGAACCCCTTGAAGAACTCGATTACCTTATTGTCGGAATCCAGCGGAAGCCCATGCACCAGGATGCGCCCCCGGCCTTCGACCTTCAGCGTCACCGCAATCGGTTCGTCAAGTTCGAAATGCTCGCGCAGTTCATCTCGAATTACCGTAGGCCTCTCGTCGATAAAATCCTCAATCGCAGCAAGATAACGAACCATTCTCGATTCGTTCAACTCCCAGCGGATCTGATCGCGGACCACTTCCGGCCCTACTTCGGCCAGGAGTGTGTCAAGCCGGGCGCGAACGCGCTTGCTTTCGAAGTTCATCGACAAAAGCGCCATCATGCGGTTGATAAAGGCAGCATGGAATCCTTCATTCTCCAGCATTCGCCGCAACAGCAGCGTATGCTCCGGACCATTCGGCCAACTCGGGCCCTCATCCGACGTCACGAAATCGAATATGTTCATGTCCTGGTATTCGCTATAGTTGTTGCCGAATCCAAAATCCAGGTCGTAGAGGAACCATTTCCAGCGCGTCTTCGGATTGGTGCTACGCCACTTCTTCATGTTGTTTGCCGGCCAGTCCCGGTTGTCGGCAAAGATTTCCGTATGCGTGTAATTGAGGAAATTGTCTACGTCGATTTGCGATGCGATGTAAGCATAGTTGTCCTCGTCGTCCAAATGATGCATCTCCAGCCATTCCATCAGCGCGATGTAATCCACGGCCGAACCTGCCGACACCGTATTGTCCGCCTTGACCAGGTCTATCTCGTCGGGATTGAGGCCGTAGTGCGTTTCGAAATAGTATTCGGTAGAACGCTCGCGGATATTGTGGATTCCGAAATCCACACCATTGTAGTAAACTACCGCACCACGCCCGCGTTGGTAATCGACTCCGAGCCCTTCGCTAATGGAACTCGCCAAGCGGTCTCGTACATAATCGTTGCCGAAATTGCCCCCGTTGTTGCGCAGCAGGAAAACCTTAAACTTGTTCAGTTCCGGGAAATCGGGGAACAGCGGGTATTTCAGGCGGCTGTCCCCATACTTTTCGCGGAAGGTTATCGCGACCGATTTCTTGGGATTCTGGCGACTGTAGTTGCCAAATATCTTCAATCCGGCACGTTTCGAGAACGCGGGTTCGTTCGTCCCCGGTTCAACGAAATCCACGACAACGGGAATTTCCTTATCCAGCCAGTAGTTCGCACCGTAATGCGGGGCCTTTTCCTCAGCAAAATTGCCTTCCATGTAGATTCCCGTATCCGGATCGAACAGCGAGTTCGAATCGGCAATTATGAACGCAACCGGCAGCAATCGGGGGTCACTGCGAACATAAGTGCGGGCAATTTCATCACCAGGGAGCGCTCCAGGCGCAAAACTGGCACAACGGATAGCCATCGTTTTATTCACAGACAACGTTGTCACAACAGGACTATCGGCTGTAGGCGCAAATCCCCCCGTCGCGCAACGCACATCGGCACTCTCGGGGAATTCGATAACAAAGGTATCGGCAAAGAATCCCGAAGGAGGTATCTCGGCCAGCGTATCGACCGATGGCGAACGTTTTTCGACGACTTTCTCAGTCGCTAGCCCATAAGGCGTAGGGTCCGCAAAGCCAAAACCCAAGTCGCCGTTCAAATCGCCCAAGGCCCAAGCCTTGCCAATAGGCACCTGCGGGTACGAAATCGAGTCCACAATCTCGTGCTCGGCATTCATCAGGTAAAGCGAACCGCCCAATTTGTCCAGTTTAAAGTTCGCATGTGGTTCATGCCCCCTATTGCGAGCAATATAGCTGAATACCTTTACGGTCACTTCCTGCGACTCGTTCGTTTCCGGACTCAAGCGAGTCCCATAAATGTTCTCGAGGTCAGGGTAAGTCTTGCCCGTCGGTAGCGCCACACGGTACACCGTCGAGGAATCCCCCGTACCCGTCAAGATCATCTCGTAGCCCATCCAATCATCCAAAGTGGGCTGCGCAAGCCTGAAAGAGACTTTCCTGTCTTTGGTAATAAACGCCCGGATCAGGATTTCGTTTGCCGCAGAAATATCCATCACATCCGACTTGCTGCTACTGCCCGTACCCACGAAAACCGATATCGACGACCAGCCCAGTTCCACATTATCGCCCAGCTGCATGACAGCACCGAACCGGGCCACCCCCTCTTCTGCGAAGCAATTTTTCTTTTTGCCTTCGAGCGGGTTTGCATAACTATAACCCGGAGGGTCACTCTGCGAATCGGTCCAAGTCCAGCAACCAGGCCCAATCATATCCAGCGTATCGTGCGGCATCACGTAATCGGGGTAGTTCTTTCCCGACATGAAAATCAGCAAAAAAGAATTCGGCGGAAGAAGAACTTTGCCGAATTTCCATTTTTCGGGTTCAGATTTCGAATCCGTAAGGAACATTCCCGACAAGTCGAGCGTATCGGGAGAATTGTTGGCCAGCTCCACCCAGCCGGCATCGTCACCCTCGTGGTCCTTGTACGATGTATTTACCGGGTTGACTTCGGTAAAAGCGACCGAAACGCCAATATCAGTGAGCGCATTCGCAGAGTCTATAGAATGGCTACTTTCAGGGAACTTGAGTTCCAATGAACCAGAGGTATCATCGAAACAGGCCGACAAAGGTATCATCGGAACAAAAATGAAAAAAGCCCAAAACAGGCCCTTCTTTAAAGCAGCCCTACACATTCATCAACTAATATATATAAAAAAGATCGGGAAGGATTTTTACGAAATGCCGTATCTAATCCAGGTCACACTACTTCTTGCGCCTGGGCCTGCGCACCACAAAAAGGGCTGCCCCCATCAGTACCAGAAGCACCGAAATGATTTTCCCTATCGGGAAGGCCTCCGAGAACACGACCGCACCGGCAAGGATAGGCACGGCGGCACCGACCGCGGCACTGAACGGCACAATAAAGAGGGCACGGCCCCGCGAGAAGGATATCTGCGAATAGAGGAAGGCGATACCATAGGTAAGCACGTAGCCCCACACGCGCAGGTCCAGCAGCAGGCCAAAGACTGCAGACATGTCCACGTTATCGAGGTCAAAATCCATCGTCACGCTCTTGTAGAACGCGGCAGAAAGGCCGAACCCCACGCCCATAATGAGCGAGTCCGTCATTTCGCGGTTCTTGCACAGAAACTGCGCAAGGATTGCCACAAAAGAAAGCGCACCCGCAAAAGCCCACAGGAGGGAGACATTCTGCATGCCGGTAGATTCGCCCAGGTTCTCCACGGAATAGAGAAGGCCCGCCACCACGAAGCAGATAGCCACCACGATGCGCTTCGTCAGCGCCTCCTTCAAGATGCAGAATCCCATCAGGGCGGTAAGCACCGGATTCAGGACCATCATGGGCTGCACCTGGCTCAAATCGTAACGCGCCATCGCGACGTAGTAGCCGGCCGTAGCCAGGACGGAGCAACCGATTCCAAGCCACCAGAACTTATTCGAGACAACGCCCTTGAAAAAATCCCAGGGCTTGGACATCCCGCCGGTAAGCTTGCCGACAGAGGATACCCCCGACTTTTCGAGGATGTTTCCGCATGCAAAAAGGAATGCAGGGCCGATTGTTAGAAGAAGGAAAAGCATACTGGTAATATAGTTCCTAGTTCCTAGTTACTAGTTCTGAGTTTGCAGGATAAGACCTTCTTTTTCTTGAGCCACAATTCACAGGCCTCAATAAAGATTTAAGCATCTTACTTACTTCATCTAAAAGAGAAAATAAAGGTTCCAAATCCTGTTGTTTCAAATAACCTATGTTCAAGCACAATAAAAGTTGCGTTTCTAGTTCGGCTGCGGAACCCTTTGCAATTCTCAAAAAATAAGACATTTCCGTTTTTGATTCTCTTGCACATCCTTCCGCTATGTTTGATGGAATCGACACTACTGCTCGCCGTATTTGATCAGACAACGCATAAATTTCTTCTTTTGGCAAATACTTCACTATAGCATAGACACTTTTTGCCAATTCCATTGATTTTTGCCACACAATCAAATCTTGATAATTCGAGACTGCCATACCCTATACCCTAGTAACTAGTAACTCAGAACTAAGAACTCTATATCCCGTCATAAATTTCTTGATAAATCCAGTAATTCCCCATGACGCGCTTCACGTAGTCGCGGGTTTCCCAGTAGCTGATTTCCTCGGCGCGGATATCCCAGGGCTTGCCTTCGCCCGCGGCCTGCCAGCGCTTGGTGGGTTTCGGGCCCGCATTGTAGTTCCCGAGCACATACATGTAGTCGTCACTGTATTGCGCCTTCAGGTCCACGAGGTAGCGGATGCCCAGCCGGATATTCATATACGGGTTGTACAATTGCGAGGGGTCGAACGTTTCGAGGCTTTCCTGTTTCGCAAGCATCTTGCCGGTCGCGGGCATAATCTGCAGCAGCCCGCAAGCGCCCGCAGGCGAGGTAATCTGGTAGTCGAAAATGGATTCCTGGCGCATCACGCTGTAAACGAAGAACGGGTCGATGCGCGAGCCGGAATGGAACTTCACCTGGTCCGTGTACGGTACCGGGAACAGATAATGCAGCACATCGATTGGGGGCGCCATCAACTTGCGGCGGTCAATCTGGGCCTGGAACTGGCGCGCAAGCCTGTAGCCCGCGGCAATCTCGCCCATGTCGTAGAACAGCTTGCCGTATTCGTACAAGAAATCTAGGCGCTTCGCATTCTTCTTGCGGGCCTCGTCGTACAGGGCGAACGCTTCGTCACTGAACCCGTACTGGAACAGCGTCTTTATGCGGTTGTAGCGTTCCGGCGTGTACGTCGGGTCGGGTTTCTCGTTCTTCTGGATATTGCGTACCCAGGCGAGCGTCTCCTCGGGCGACATCGCAATCCCGCGGGCATACGGCACCTCGGATGCGCTCATGAGCTTGTATTCCACCAGCTTCATGCGGCTCTTGTGCGCATAGTAGGCCAGCGGGAAATCGCGGATGCAGTCGAGGTAGGCCTCGCGAGCGAGGGAATCCTTCCCCATCTTCATGTAGGTATCGCCCAGGAACATGCGGGCACCGCTGCCACTCCACAGGAAGGGTTCCTTGGTGGCATCGATAAACGCCTGTTCGGCCTCGGCCCACTTCTCCTGCTTGAAATAGATGAAGCCTATGCGGAACTTCGCCCACTGGCGTTTCACATTGTTCTTGAAACGCGGGTTGGCAAGTTTCTTGAAGCATACCACCGCGCTGTCGTAGTTTTCCTTCTGCTCGTACTCGAATCCCTTCACCCACAGGTTGTTCGCATTTTCCTTGCTGAACTGGCTTGCATCCTGCAGCATCGCGTCGAGCCTGCGGATTTCCTTCGTGTTCTTCGCCGTCGCGCTGCGGAGCAGGCGGAGCGCGGCCTGGATCCACACGGGGCGCGCTTCCACGGAATCCACGAGGAACTTGAACTGCCTTGCCGCCTCGTCGTTGCGGTTCAGGGCCTTCAGCGCATTGCCGCGCTTTTCCCACAGCACAATTCGCGTGTTCATGTCGAGCGTACTTGCCGGCAGCAGAGCCTGCAGGGAATCTGCCGCGGGCGCCACCGCAGTTTCGGGCTGCGACTGGACCATGTCACGGTCCATAATCGCGATGGAATCCAGCAGGCGCATGCAGCTCGAGGCCTCGTCCTTCGCGCAGGCCATCTTGGCATAGGCGACCTTCTCGGCCAGGGATTCCGGAGCCGCCTGCACCGAACGCAACCTGCGGACCGCAACAAATGCGGAATCGCGGTACGGAGTCGATGTTGCAAGCAACTGCATGTAAAGGCGCTTCGCCTGCTTCTGCTGCTTATTTTGTTCTAAATACACCGCATAGCGGTACTTGAGCACGGCGGCATCGTCGCCCTTGGGGTACTTGTCCAAGAACGCCTTCAGGGAATCGGCCCGCGAAGATTCCTTCAGCGACGAATCTGCAAGGGCGGCTTCTACGCGGAGCCTTGCCGCGGTCTTCGCGAACGCTGCGCCCTTCTCAAACTTCTTGCCCAGACCAAGCGCCGAACGCATTCCGGGGAAATCGCCCTGGTTGAACCTGGACCTCGCCATGCGGAGTACGACCTCGGATTCCAGCTTCGGGTCACGGGCGCGCAGCGCATCGTAGGCCGCATAGGCGCTGTCCCAATTTTCCGTATAGTAGAAGTAGGCCGCCTTCGCGTAGTCGCGCACATTCGCAGCAAGGGTCGTGTCGTCCATGCTCTTCTTCGCACGGTCCGCACGCACCACACGGTTATGAAAATCGGCAGACGCAATCTGTTCCAGTCCTGCATACGGGTTCTCGGGAACCGCCTGCGCAGTTTCGCCAGGAGCCGCATTCCCCGCAAGGGTACCATCCGCAGGCTTGTCGCCGTTCTCACCAGAGGCATGGCAGGCGACAATCAATCCCAAAACAGGAACAAAACGGCGGAAAAGCACCGATTTATAAAGCGACATTCACACCTCCAGGAATCAGGACTTCGCCGATTCGTTCGCGACCTGGCCGATAAAGCTCGAAATACCCAGGTCGGTAATTGTCTGTGCGTACTTCCTGTACATGTATCCGTTCACGCTATTGGCATCGTCCATCTGCAGCACGGCGAGGGCGCTCTCGCGCACATCCTCGAAGTTGATGGAACGGATAATCTTCTTTGTGGCCATCACGCTCCAGGGCGTCATGGAAAGTTCGTCGACACCGAGCCCCACAAGCAAAAGCACGCTCATGGGGTCAGAGCCCATTTCGCCACAGACCGCCACCGGGATGCCTTCCCTGTGGGCCGCATTCACCGTCTGGTAAATCATCTTCAATATTGCAGGATGGTGCGGCTGGAACATGTCCGTGATAAGTTCGTTCGTGCGGTCGACCGCCAGGGTAAACTGGATAAGGTCATTCGTACCGATGCTGAAGAAGTCCGCCTCCTTCGCAAGCAAATCCACAAGCACAACTGCGGCAGGCACTTCAATCATCACGCCCACCTTCACCGGAGCAACCTCGACACCTTCCGCCTTCAGTTCCTCGGTACAGCGCTTGATATAGGACTTCGCCTTGCGGAGTTCCTCGAGGCCCGAAATCATCGGCAGCAAGATACGGAGGTTCCCCTTGACGTTCGCCTTGAGGAGCGCCTTCAGCTGCGTGCAGAAGATGTCCACGCGGTCGAGGCACACGCGGATAGACCGCCATCCCATGAACGGGTTCGCCTCGCTCGTCGCCGTAATGCCGGACACGAGCTTGTCGCCGCCCGCATCGAGCGTCCTTATCGTCACCGGGCACGGGGAAAGCGTATCGAGAATCTGCCGGTACGCCTCGGTCTGCTCCTTTTCCGTCGGGGCAGCATACTGCAGGAACAAGAATTCCGAACGGTACAGGCCAACGCCCGTCGCCCCGTAGTCCATCACCTTGGCGGCCTCGCTCGGGAGTTCGACGTTCGCGTGCAGCGTGATGTACTTGCCGTCGCGGGTCATCGGCTCGAGCCTGCGCATGGTGAACAGTTCGCGGCGCTGGCGTTCGAATACTTCCTGGCGTTCGTGGAACCTGCGGATGTCGTCCTCGTTCGGGTTCACGATTACGAGTCCGCCCGAACCGTCCACGATAATCGTATCGTCGGGCTTCACGACCGCGGCCACGTTCCTAAGGCCGGAGACGACTGGAATCTGGAGGGAGCGGGCAAGAATCGCCACGTGGCTCGTACGGCCACCGGTATCCATCAGGAGTGCGCGCGCCTGTCCGGGCTTGAGCGCCATCAAGAAACTCGGCAAGATTTCGTGAGCCACGATGACGGCGCCGTCCTCGCTGGAGACTTCCTCCAAGGCCGGTCCGGAATCTTCCATAGCCGCCAAGAGGCGGTTGTGCAAATCGCGCAGGTCTATCGCCTTGTCGCGCATCGCGGGCGAATCAATCTTTTCGAAATTGTCGATATAGCCGCCAAGGACTGCGTGCAGCGCCCACCGGGCGTTCCTGCGTTCCTTGCGGATCATGTTGAGCGTCGCATTCACCAGCCCCGGATCCTGAAGGATCATCAGGTGCGTCGCAAATATCAGGCTATCGTGCACGCCGGTACGTGCCTCGGAGATTTCCTTGATCTGCGAAATCTCCTTGGAGGTGCGGGTTATCGCCCTACGGAACTTTTCCTCTTCCGCAGCGATTCTCGATTCCGGGATGGATTCTTCGACTACAGTAATTTCGCGGCTAGCCACTTGGAATGCGCGCCCCATGACATAGCCGGGCGACGCAGGAATTCCAACCAGGACCTGCCTTGCAGATTTAGGGCTCTTCGTTGAAGTTGTCATGGAAGAGCGTTTCCAGTTTCTGCACCACTTCTTGTTCGTCTTCGCCGTCCACTTCGAACAGGACTTCGGAGCCGACCGGAATAGCGAGCATCATGACGTTCAGAATGCTCTTGGCGTTCGCCCTAGAGCCATCGAACTCGATGGTAACGTCGCTTTTCGCAGGGCCCGTGATATCGACAATCATGCCGGCAGGCCTTGCATGAATTCCAAGCTTATTCGTGACTGTGAGAACCTTCTCTATCATCGCTTCCTCAGAAGAAATCCACATTGACATCGAGCCCATCGTGCAGGATCACACGGAACAGGCTATCCGCCGAATGAACCGTCTTGACTAGGTCGTCGTGCAGCTTTCTGTCGGATAAAAGTATACCGACTGTATTGTCGCGGGATTGCACCTTGGCAATCAGTTCGTCCAAGTGCTTGGTGACACCCTCAAGTTCGTTCATCAGGCCGTCGGCATTCCCGATGACCTTGTCGGCATTGGCAAAAAGGCCATCTATAGGCGGCTTGACGCCGTCCACGAGCGCATCCACCTTGCCCATCACCTCGTTCAAGTTGTTCAGGCTTTTCTTGAGCTGCGGGTCGGTCGTATTGACCATGACCATCAGGCGGTCTTCCAGGGACTCCGCCTTGGCAAGGATCGTACGGAAACGGTCCTGGAAATCCGGACTCGCGATAGTGCTGTTCAAGGCTGCCTTCACGGATTCAAGCAGCACCTTCGTGCTGTCGCAAACTTCGCCGGCAAGGCCGAGCGCTTCGGCGATACCCGCATCGAACTGGCCGTTGATGGTGTCGCCCGGAGCCCAATAGGTTTCGGCGTCACCCAGAATCATGCCAATCTGGCGCTCGCCCATAATGCCGATATTCTGCACGCGGATTTCGGAATCCTTCGGAATCTTCACGTCGGTACGCAGGCGGATACGCACCACCACGCGGTGCCCAGCCAGGCTGATGTCCTCTACCTTACCCATCTTGACGCCATTGACCTTCACAGGGTCGTCGAGCACCAGTGTGCTCACCTGGGTAAAGCGCAAATAGAACGTATTGAAGGTTTCGCGCGGGTCCTTCTCGTTCAGGAAGAACATGCCGAACACAAGTATCACTATAGCCAGCAGTACAACCAGGCCAACAGAGAAGTATAGGACAGAATTCTTTTTCATTCTAGGTTCAAATTAGTTTTTTCCCCGCGACATACGGGTCGGGGGCGGCACAAGAGGGGCTTTTTTGGCCTATGTTCGCCATTTTTGGTGTCCCTAGGCCTCCACCCGCACAATCGGGCTATTGTTTTCGATGCCGTTCACGTGGCGGTCGAGCCAATCGCGCAGCAGGGCATCCCTTTCGGCGGGCGGGAGCAGGAACTTCTCGCGACCTTCCTTCTGCATATAAACGTCCAGGTAGGTCATGAGCACACCGCCAGCAACGGAAACGTTCATGGATTCCGTGATACCGTACTGCGGAAGCTTGAACTCGTAGTCGGCATGAGCGAGCGTATCGGGGTGGTTCCCGTGGAATTCGCTCCCGAGGTAGAAAGCCGTGGGCTGGCTCAAGTCCAGGTCCAGAACGGAATTCGTGGTGTTCGTGCTCGCGACCGCAATCTTGTAGCCCTTCGCACGCAGCTTCTCCATGCAGAGCATGCGCTTCTTGTACAAGTAGAGGCTCATCCACTTGTAGCTACCCTTGAGGATAGACTTGTTCACGCTGTAAGCGTTGTCCTCCTCGATGATATGTACGTCCTGAAGCCCGAAAACTTCGGCAGTGCGGATGACGGCCGAAATATTGTGCGGGTCGAAAAGGTCCTCGAGCACCATGCAAAAGTGCCTCGTGCGACGGTTCACCACGCCGGTCAGCAATTCACGGCGCCGTTCGGTGACACGGGCCAGGAGGGATTCGAGATCTTCTTTCACGTTTTCGCTCATTTTTTCTGGATCCTTGTATCGTCAACTTTTATGGGTATGCTTTCGAGGTCGCGTTTTTCGCGTTCCTTTTTCAGTCTCTCGAAATCGCCCAGTTTCCACGGGGCCCCGTTCACCACGTTCTCGAAATCGATTACGTACTGCACGTTGTCATACGACTTGAGCCTTGCATTGTTCAGCATCGGGGCCTTGTCGCCACCGAAGTAGCTGCCCGAAGCCGTCTTGATATCCTTCACGATGTGGTCAATCTTGTCGTTCACCACGCTCTTGAAAACCTGCATTTGCATGATGGAATTCAGCACGGAATTTCCGGGAAACACGACGGCAGTTAATTTGTACTTAATCTGCTTGTCCGAGGTTTCGTCCATGTCCAAAAAGGCGATGGCAGTCCCGTGAAGCGACCACTTGAGGACCTTCGCATGCCCATACCCGAAAAAGAGGTTGCGCATACCGAGCTTCTGGCCCGCGCTGTCCTGCAATGCCCAGTAGAACTCGCCCGAAAGGCTCCTGCCGTTGCTGCCGCTAAAATACCTGCGGTTACGGCTCGTGTACTGGAGCGAATAGTTGGTACCAAGGTAGGCGTTGATGAGTTCCGCGGTAAAGGGCATGTTGTCGAACAGGTAGCTGATGACGTTTGCGCCCATCGGGAGCGTTCCCTTGTTCTCGTATATGGCCCTGTACCTGCGACCGAGCCTTGCGAAAACTTCTTCGGCCATCGGGACACCCGCCTTGGGTTCGAACCCGCGCTTCACCACTTCATGGTACACACCGCAGAATTCGCTATTGTACTTGAGATGCGGCCAAGGGTGCTTATCGCCTGCAGAACACCCGGGGAAATCGACATCAAGGCACGTCTTGAGGCCCGAGCAGAGCGAGCGCAAGTCATCTTCGTTGCCGAGTTTTTTGAGCAGGCTGTTGCGCACCACGGAATCGGCCCCGAGCATATTCTCGTTTTCTGCAGCAAACGAACACACGCCCGAAAGCATCACGAAGAGCATCGCGACGGCAAACCGGAATATCCAGAAGCGAGTCGGCATACGCACAAGCCCTACCTGAATTCCAAGCTATCGAGCGGGACGACCGTGAACGGCTTCAGGGCTTCGAGCTTGTTCACCGGACCCACGACCGAGATAGTCATCTTTTCCTTGGAGTAGTACTTCGCAATCATCGCCTTCACCTGTTCGGCAGTCACGGCATTGATTTCCTTCACGTAATCCAAGTAATGGTTCGGACTCTTGCCCAGAAGTTCGTCCTTCGCAAAGAGCACCGCCGTCGAAGACGGGGAATCGAACAGCCCTGGCAGGCTCTCGACAAGAGTCTTCTTCGCCATCGAAAGCTCCTCTTCCGTCGGGCCTTCCTTCGCAAGCTTTTCGATTTCGGCGTAAATAAGTTCAAGCGCACGGCCCGCGGATTCCACCTTCGTCTGCAAGTTGATGGAAACCATCGCCGTATCGCGGTAGTCGTTGCCTGCACGGCTGCTGATGTGGTAGGCAAGTCCCTCATCGCTACGTACACGCGTCATGAGGCGCGAAGAGAAGCTGCCGCCGCCCAGGATGAAGTTCGCAACTGCCGCCGGGTAGTAATCCGGATGCGGGCGTTTCACGAAGGGCTGGTTCATCGAGATGTTCGCCTGCGTGATGTCCTTGTCCACCACGTAGGTGCCTGGTTTGTTCAAGAACGCAAGCGGCTGCGGCGCACTGTAAGTTGCCACGGTATCGGCCTTGACATTGGCGGCAACCATGAGCATAGCCATGAAAAAATCCCGAAGCATCGTCTGGGCGGAATCACGATTCACGTCACCCGACAGGGCGAACACGATACGTCCCGGAGCAGGAGCGAGATTCTTAACCCTGAACGCCGGGGACTTGGCAAATGCATGCAAGACTTTCACAAAGGAGTTCGCAGAAAGGCGTTTCAGGTCCTCTGCATCCACTTTCTTGTATTCCTCGAGCGAGGCGTCCCACAGACGCGGATTCGGGGCATAGTTGACCTTGGTCCTCAATGCGGAAAGCACCTTCGCGGGAGTATCGTAGCGCTGTTCGTGGGCCGTCACAAAATTCGTCTTGACAATTTCAAGCTGTTCCTTGTCGAAAGCCGGGCTAACCATCAGCTGCCCCGCGAAAACCATCATGTTGCGGAAATCCTTCGAAAGGCAATCGATGGAAAAACCCGACGTCCAGGTACCCACGGAAGTGGAAAGCCCGGCACTGATAAACTCGAGAGCTTCGTCGAGATCGTGCGCCGAAATTTTCGTGCTGCCGCCACGTCGGAACATCGTGCCCACCATCTGGTCGGCGGCCTCATCCTTGATATTCGACACCACCTGCGGGTTCTCGAAATACACGGAGAGGTTCACGAGCGGGAGCGTAGTATCGGGAACGATATAGCCCGAGATGCCCGGGGCAATCTCCACGCGGTAATCCTTCGGGTAAGGCGCCACATACTTGAACTCGGGATATTTGATATCCTTGTACGAGGCGGGGAGCGCATTCGCAGGTTCAGAGGCGGCCTGCACCGGAGCGGGCTCTGCAGCCGCAGTTTCGGTAAACGGTTCCGGAGCCGAGGAACAAGCCACAAGCGCGGCTATTCCACACGCCAGGCAAAACAATGAAGAATAAACTTTTCGCATCGCTTTATAATATAGATTTTTAAAGTATGCGGGAGGGACCGTGCGGCCTTCGCGGTAGTGTGTATACATGCATCGGCCCAATGCCTTTTTTTGCGTAAAAAAGGGGGCCTTCCAAGTTGGAATAACGATTTTTCGGCACGGGCGTCCTACCCGAGAAAAAATCCTTATATTACTCAATGAGCCCTTCCGGTGGATAATCATTCGGTGTCGCCTCGGCGAGCCGCCCGTCTCCAAGAGAGACAAACCCACCTGAAGGGCTCTTCTCTATCCTCCTAAAAACTAAGGGGACAGTTCCACTGTCCCCTTAGTTTTTAGTTTTTAAGAAACCGTTCGCGCCTCACTCGGGGATTAAATTACTACGGTAGGCGCTCACTCTCGCCTGCGACGGCTTGTTAATACAAGCCGACTTCGGCTCACGAACTAAGGGGACAGTTCCGCTGTTCCTTTTGTTTTTAGTTATGTACGAGACCGTTCGTTCGTCATCTCAGGGATTAAATTACTACGGTAGGCGCTCACTCCCACCTAAAGGTCGCCATGCCCACGTAGGCGCTAAAGCGCCAAGTGGTCAAAGGTCGCCTGCGACGGCTTGTTAATACGAGTCGCCTTCGGCTCACGAACTAAGGGGACAGTTCCGCTGTTCCTTTTGTTTTTAGTTATGTACGAGACCGTTCGTTCGTCATCTCAGGAATTGAATTACTACGGTCACTCACTCGCTCTCGCGACCGCCCTCGATTAATATCGAGGGCTTTGTCGCTCACGAAGACCGCTCGCGCTTCGCTCGGGAGTTAACGTTCGCGCGACATCCGTGCAGCAATGGCCCGCGACAAGCGTCTTTAGCTGAAGCGGCCGGCGAGTTGCTTGCGGCGGCGGCCACGCTCCGAAACGACTGCCTCTATGAGGAACAGGAGGGCGGCAAGCCCGAGGAAAATCTGGTAGCGGTCCTGGTAATTCTCCATGCGGTCAGACGCCTGTTCCTTCTTCTCGAGGCTCGCGATTTCGGTCAGCACCTTCTGCAGCTGGAACTCACCCGGAGACGCATAGAAATAGAGCGCACCGGTCACGCTCGCAATCTCCTGCAACGTACCCTCTTCGAGGCGAGTCGTCACGATATTGCCCTGAATATCCTTCTTGTAGGCGACATCGCCATTCTTTGTCTTCACCGGAATAGGCACGCCCTCGCGGCTGCCGATACCGATGGTATAAATCTTGATGCCCATCTCCGCCGCTTCCTTCGCGGCATTCACTGCGGCAGCCTCAAGTTCCTCGCCATCGCTCATCAGAATCATCACGGAGTACTTGCCCGCGCCGCCCGAATTCTTGAACAGGCTCATCCCCTTGCGGATGGCGTTCTCGAGGTTCGTTCCCGGCATGAGCCAGCCCGGATTCAGTTCGCGCAGCATCATCTGTACGGTACCGTAGTCCAGCGTAAGCGGGACCATCACCTGCGCTTCGCCGCTGAAGGCGACAAGGCCCACGCGGTCGCCCGAAAGGCTTTCCAAGAACGACGAAATTTCGTGCCTGCTGCGCACAAGGCGGTTGGGCTTCACGTCTTCGGCAAGCATCGAAAGCGAAATATCCTGCAAGAGCACGAGATCCAGGCCACGGCGCTCGATATGCTCCATCTTGCGGCCCCACTGCGGGCGGGCAAGCGCCACGAACAGGAAGGCTATGGCGAGCAGCAAAATGAGCACCTTCGCGAGCCTGCGCCACGGGGAGACGCTCGTAGAGAGCTTGGAAAGCATCGGGAGGGACACAAACCGTGCCGCCAGCTTCTTACGACGGCGGTAGGCATAATAAAACAGAAGCGCGAAAAGCGGGAGTGTAAACAGGCACCACAAAAAATTCGGTTCGGCAAATCGCATCGCATCCTCCAAAGGGGCAAACCAGCGGGACTCATCCCGCGCCCCCCTGAATATACAAAAAACAGGCTATTTCGCCCTGTTTTTTACATTCTTTTGCCGAAAAATCAGAAAAAAAAGGTTTTTTTACCTAAAAATGTCATTGTTGTTAAAGAAAAGTTATATTTTACTTATTGGGGTATGTTTATGTTTTCGACTGCACTCTTAATCGAAATAGATCTTATCAGCCTTATCGTTCTTGCAATGATATGGTACGGTAACGCCGAACGCGCTATTCAAGACAAATCGGCCCACGCTTTCCAGTTACTGGTCGACTTTTCCATCGCATTCTGCGTCCTGAATTCGCTCGGCCTGTTCATCCCCCAGTCGAACGTCCCCTTCATCAGGATTGTCAACAGCATCAAGGTCATCTCCTGCATCTGCATGGGGTGCTGCTGGTTCCTGTCCGTATTCTACACGACTTCAGCAAACCCCTACATGCTGCGGAAATGGCTCCTCCCCATCATTTTCCCGAGCATCATCCTCAGCGGGGTCACCATTGGCGAAACGTTCATGCACCTGACGCTCACCCCCATTATGCTGCATCCGATCGTATG
Organism: Fibrobacter succinogenes; assembly: GCA_902762305.1. Lineage (GTDB taxonomy): Bacteria > Fibrobacterota > Fibrobacteria > Fibrobacterales > Fibrobacteraceae > Fibrobacter > Fibrobacter succinogenes_I. Next base: position 79,086 of record CACWNW010000003.1, read on the forward strand.
GTTTCCCCTGAACATCCTCTCCATCGTGTACATCGTCTCGGCATCCGTAATGTGCCTCACCCAGGCAAAAAAATGCACCAACAGATTCCGCAGGCGCGAGCTCTACGTGATTTCGTTCGCCATGATACTCCCCCTGTTCTCCCTGATTCTGCAGGCGAAGTTCTACTACATGCCCATAACCTCCCCGGCGTTCGTCGTCATCACCCTGTTCATCTTCCTTTTCCGGACCTACCGGAGCGTCACCATAGACACGACGACCGGGCTCAACAACACGAACAAGCTTTCTTCGTACCTGGAAACCATAACGCAGAGCCAGGATCCCGCCAAAAGGCTGTTCCTTATCAAATTCGAGATTGACAACTTCAAGGTGATGCAAAAGGAGCACGGCAAGATTGCAGGCGCCATCGTGCTCCGGAAAATGGCCGAATTCCTGCGCCAGCAGTGCCTGGGTCGCGGCCTGTTTATCGCACACTACGAGAAGGCGTCTTTCGCCATCATCGCCGAATGCATCGACTTCTCCGAAATCGAGGCCTTTACGGGCAAGGCTATCGCCGCCAGCACCGAAAGCCCTGAGCTCGCCGAAGGCCCGTGGCCCATCACATTCAGCATCCACTGGGCAGAATACGGCACCTCCGAGACGCGCACCATCGACGCGCTCCTGGAAAAAGTCGAAAAGAACTGCCTCAAAGCCGCCACGACCCTGTAACGCCATCGCGAGGCACAGAGTACCATACAAAAAGGGGCTTCCGCCCCTTTTTCGCATTTTATTCGAGGAATCTATCCGGATTCACCGGATGCAAGGCGCTACGGGATGCGCACGAAGCGCGTATTCGCAAGCAGCAGTTCCAGCAACACGAGGATTGCACCCGCGAGGAGCCACGGGTAGAACTTTTCTGCATACCGTGCGTAGGCGACCGTCTCTATCTCGGTCTTTTCGAGCTGGTCGATTTCGGAATAGATTTCCTCCAGCTGTTCCTTGTTCTCGGCGCGGTAGAACTTTCCGCCCGTCTTCGCGGCGACTTCCTTGAGGGTCGTCTCGTCGATACCTTCTTCGGGCGTGATGTCGCGCTCGCCCCACGAGATTTCTCCCGTCCACGGGTTCTGCTGGAAGGCGAGAATCTTGCCGTTCTTCTTGCCCACGCCTACGGTATAGACCTTCACGCCGAGCGACTGCGCCACTTCTGCGGCACGAACCGGCGAAATCACGCTCGCATTGTCGCGACCGTCGGTCAGGAGCACCACGACCTTCGATTTCGCCTCGGACTTCTGCAGGCGGGCGAGAGCGTTCATGAGGCCATCGCCGATGGCGGTACGGCCCGCAATAATGGAATCCTTCGCCAGTTCGTCCGTCGCCTTCAAGATTTCGAGCAAGCTGCCGTAATCAAGCGTTAGCGGGCACTGCGTCACCGCACGGCTACCGAAGGCCGAAAGCCCGATGCGGTCGCTGTGGCGCTTCTGGATAAAGTCGGCTATCACCACCTGGGCATAGCCCATACGGCTGTATTTCCAGTAGTCGCCCGACTTGAGGATGCGTTCGGCATTCATCACCCCGAGCTTCGCCTGCTCGGTACGCGTAAGCATGTCGAGCGTGCCCATGGAACCCGAGACGTCGAGCGCAAGCATGATGTCTACGCCGTCGGTATTCGTGTATTCCACCTCCATCGCGTTCTGCGGGCGGGCAAGCGCCACCACGAAGCAGCACAGGGCGGCAAGGCGCAAGGCGGGCACGATATGGCGCAAGCGCACGCGGCGGCTGGGCACGGCCTTCTTCGCTATGGAGAGCGCGGGAAACTTGATGGTACTCTTGCGGCGCTGCTGGCGGTAAACATACAATGCGATAAGGACGGGAACAAGAACAAACAGCCAGAAGGCTTCGGGATTCTGAAAATGAAAAGCACCAATATCCATATTTTGCTCCAAAAATTACCTGGGGTCCGGACCCCGCACGAAGAATATACAAAAAACCGCGACCCGAAGGCCGCGGCTCTGTTCAAATTCGAACGGGTCGATTACTTGACAGCGATCGTGTGGACCTTGCCGCCGACACGCACCAGGTACGTTCCCTTGTTCGGGACCGTGATACCCTGGGAAGCGCACTGGATTTTGCCAGAGGCGACAACCCTGCCCTGCAGGCTGAACACGGCGTAGTCGGAACCGACCTGGGCGCCGAGCACCTGGACCTGGTTACCGGAAGCGATAACCTTCGCGCCAGAAACGAGCGTACGCTGCACGAAGGAATCCGGACCCGGGCCGACATTGCACTGGAGTTCAGGAATTGTGATACCGGTAATCTTCACGGGATCGACAACCTGCTTATCGGCATTGAGGAATTCGATAGCCTTGATGGAGAGGGAACCAATACCGCCTGCGGCATCCTTCACTTCCCACTTGAGGCCCTTCACAGCCTTCAGGATGTCCTGACCAAACGGGGCGTTGTTGTAGTCAACCCAGTCGAGGAGGCCACCACGATACTTCGCGGCCGGATCGTCAAAGCCTTCAAAGCCGCAATCCAGCGGAGTCAGGTCGTACTCGACTTCCTTGTAATCTTCAGAATTCGGAACGAACACACCAGGTTCGGCACCGGCCTGCGTGGTCTTTTCGTTAAGCACAGCCATGCGGATGGGGCCGGAAGCCTTCATGTTCACACGCACATACTTGACGCCAAGAGCAGTGAAGTCCACGCCCTTCTTGTCGTCGGCGAGGAACGACATGGCGATACCGGCAGACGGGTACTTGAGGGTACCGGCAGCGGCAGCTTCTGCAGTCCATTCCGGTTCCGGACCGATTTCCATGGAAGCATCGGCGGTAATTTCGCAATTTCTCTTGTAGAGCGGAGAAGAGCCCGAATCCGGAGACATCTGCGTACCAATACCGAGCTTGTCGTGGTAGGCACCCCAGTTCCAGAAGCCGGAAACACCGACCGTGGAATCACCGGAAGCCATCTGTTCGCCTTCGGCATCCGAAATGCTCGTGGCGAGGCTCGGGTCCGGCGTGAACTTGGTAAAGCCACTCATATCGTAGAGATTGGGCATGTTACCCGTCATGAGGAGCAGGTAGAGGAGGTTAAGGGTCGAGGGGTAGTACTTCTCGCCCGTGTTCGAACCTTCGCCACAGCCGTTAGCCTTCTCGCAGCTCGTCTTCTTGGCGAGGAAGTTATAGACGGTCTCCATATAAGCCTTGGCTTCGGAGCTTTCGACAGAAGAAGTTGCAAGACCGAGACCACCGGTGAACGTAGAAGAAGCAAACCTGCGCTTCTCAGAAAGTTCGGGTTCGCCATCGATATAATAACCGGAGTTCACGCCACTGCCCGTGTGGGTAGTCGGGATGAGCCAGTTGGAAATCTTTTCGTTGAACTTCTTGGCTTCGGAGTCGCCGAACCAGTAGTAGGCCCAGGCCATGCGCCACGGAGTACGGGCGGCATCGTCAAAGAAGCCGGCCGCTTCGGCCTGCTGCACAGAGGCGCTCGTCTTGGTCGGCTTGTGGCTGTTCCAGTCACACCAGTCCGGAACAAGGCCCGTAGAAGAATTGCGGCAAGCAGTCAAATCAGAGTAAGCCGTCGAGGCGATGCTGGAGGACCAGCTGCTATTTACCTTTTCGAACACCTTGAAGTTTGCCGTCGTCGCGTAGCTCGGGTTGAACGCATCGTTCCACTGGTTACCCGGCTTGATGTGATTGCTACTGATGTCGTTCGTGGCCATCCAGCCAATAAGCGTCTTGGCATCGTTCAGGTAGGATCCGCCCCACTGCTTGGAAGCCATCACGAGAGCGAGGGCAGCATCGAAGTCAGCGTCGGAGGCAGAACCCGAGCCACCACTACAACCGACACGCCAGTTCATACCGGCGCCATTACCGCCATTGGACTTCCATGTGCCATAGAGTTTGTCAAATATTTGCTGGTCATCCATGTACACGGTAATCAACATACCGTAGGCAATGGCTTCGGAAACCGTCGAGCAAGTTCCTTCAGGAGCGAGAATCCAACCCTGGCTTGCATCGTACCAGGCTTTTTTCCACTTATTATAGTGGTCCTTGATCATGTCCGTATTTGCAAACGGAATCGTGTAGCCGTGGGGGCTCTTCATGTTCTGCGGGAACGGGTAAGATCCCGCCATCGCCGTCGTCGCAGCCAGAGCGGCCACGCACATTGTTGCTTTAATGAAGTTTTTCATCTACATCCTCATTTTTTTTGGTTTTCCCACCCGAATTTAAATATAATTGAACTCAAAGATTATTGCACCCCGTAAAGATGTAATAATTCCGTTGCATACGGCAGAAACCGCACTTCGTAAACAAAAAGTTTCAGAGCAGGATACCGTTCCGTGCGGAGCGTCACACTTTATTCTTACTGCGCCTGCGGCGCCATGTCTTGAATTCCATGTAGAGCGTGCTCACCGTATAAACGAAAAGCATGAACAAAAGCGTATTCTTGGGCGAGTTCAGGTTGCAGATACCCCAGGCAATCGTAATGAGCGGAAGGTGTATGAGGTACGGGTAGAAACTCGCGCGGCCCACCCTGCGCACGATGCCTATGCAGAAGAATCGCGCCATGAAGCCCTTCCCAGAAAGGAGCGACAATACGAACAGGCCATAAATGAACACGGCGACGCTATGGTGGATAAAGTAATTTACACCCGGGTTATAGGCCGGCGACATGAGGAACAGGCTCCCGTAAAGCGCGGCAAGCAAAAGCGCCTGCATTATCCCGCTTACGTAATCCCTCTTGAGGAAGTCGAAGCAGCCTTCGGCATACAGGCGGTAGATGACCATGCCGAAGATGTACTCGAACACGCGCACCGGCGCGAACATGTGGAAGAACCTGTATTTTTCGCCATAGCCCGCGAACCAGAGGTCGCCCGTGAGCCCGAACGTCGCTGCCCAGACAATTCCCGGGACAAACACGGCTCCGAACAGGATCCAGAGGGTGCGGCGGCTGCGCTTGAACAGCCAGCGGCTGAACCACGGCGTAATCGCATAGCACAGGAAGAAGCTCGTCAAGGACCAGCTGGGTTCGTTCAGTTTCATGCCCAAATCGGGCACGATGGACCACGTAAGCGTGAGGTGCAAGAGCAGGCTCCGCCAGGGATGCACCATCGCGGTGAGGCCCTTCGAGGCGCAGTCCCCAAGTTCGCCGAAAGCAGGCAGATGCGTGTAGCCGCTGAACTTGAACACGAGCACCACGAACATCAGGAGCGTCATGAAGAAGTGCAGGCGGTAGAGCTTCGCGATGCGGGCGAACATGAACGGGATTACCGGAATGCGGCGGTCCGGATCGCTGAACTTGCTCGCAAAAAGGAAGCCCGCAAAGACGTAAAATATGCCCGCGGCAAATGCGGGCGCAGACACGATGGGCATGAGCCACTTGTAGTCCGCCATGTAGGCAAGCGCGTTCGAACTGCCCAAGTGGAGCATCACGATGTTTATGCTTGCAAGGAGCCGAAGCCCGTCGATTGCGGGGAAATACGCGTTCTTCTTCGCGGGCTTTGTCAATGCGGTGTCTGCCATCGTAGGCCCAAATCTAGAAAAAAAGACCCCGAAGCAGAACTTCGGGGAACTTTAGGTGTATGGATAACAGTTCTTTATTAGCGGACCACGCGCACGCTCTGCATCTTGCCGGTCCTGACGTTACGCAGGTAGTAGATGCCGGAAGCCTTCACATCGCTGGAGCTCTGGAGGATTTCCTTGGCGGCATCGAAACCATAGGCAGAGAGCGCCCCCATGTGCACACCGTTCTGGTCGAACACGTGGTAGTCCTGACGGGCGTTCGGGTCGTACTGGAGGACCTTCTGGCCGATAATGGACGGAGGAGGTTCTTCACCAGCCTTCGTAATCTGGAACCAGTCGACATCGATATATCCCTTGGAAATTTCGAGAGTCAGGATCTGTTCGCCAGCATCAAGCTTGATGTTACCCTTGACCTGGTCAAAGGCAGTCCAGGAATCACCGGTAAATTCGAGCGTATCAGAAACAACCTTGTCACCGACCTTGAACACGACAGAGCCAGTTCCGCTAGCAGCCACGTTTGCCGTCACGACATAATCGCCTGCCGCAGCCACGTTGATGGTGTACTGGAAGTAGTTTCCTGTCGGGTTACAACCGAGAACAAGACCACCGTTCTTTTCGCCAATCTTTACAGATGTACCCTTTCTATATTCCGTATTCCAGGAATCATCGCAATCGCCAGAAACGGAATAGGAGTTATTGCCCTTGCCCTTGCCCGGGATGTCGAAGTCTTCAGCTTCAATCTTGCCCGACAAATCAAACGCCTGACCCTTGAACGGCTTCTGCGGTTCAGGTTCAACCTGAGTGAGTTCACCCGTCGGAAGGCCTGTCGTATTGACACCCTTGTTAGACTTCAGGTATTCCTTCAGCCAAGTCATGGCCGCACGGTCCTTGTTGTCCTTGATAATACCGGACGTACCATCATTCCATGTAGCGCCGTAGATATAGCCCCAGATGGTGATACCGGCAATATGTTCGTTCTCCATGAAGTAGGAAATCTGTTCGGAGTAGCACTTCTTCTGAACGTTATCATCGCTTGTGAAAATATCGTATTCACTGATGAACAGCGGAATCTCGGTCTTGTTCCAGATTTCTTCGATAGTGCTCTTAAGCGTGCTGAGGCTCAAACAGGAGCCGCCACCACCGGTACCGCCCTGGCCACCGCCCTGGCTCATCATGTCGTGAGCCTGCAGGCCGTAGGCATCCACCGGAGTACCAGCCTTCTTCAACTTCTGAATGAGGTCGATACCTTCGTTCTTCTGCCACTGAACCGTGTTATAGTCGTTATAAATGAGGATTGCATCCGGCCAACGTTCACGGGCCATCTTGAATGCCGTTTGCACGAATTCGTAATTGCCGTTATCGCCACCGAGGGCTGCAATAATATTGTTGCCACCCTGCGGGCCGTAATTGGAATGGTACTTACCACCCGACTTGATGGCTTCGTTCACCACGTCGATCATTTCGAGATCAGGGTAATGTTCCTTGACAGCATCCATCCAAGCGGTAATCGCCTTCTTGGTTTCGTCGGCACTGAGATTGTTCAACCAGTTCGGGTATTGGGAACCCCAAACCAGGGCGTGGAACTTGAAGTGACCACCGTTGTTCTTTGCCCAGTTAAAGGCAGCATCGCAACCGCTCCAGTTGTAACGGCCGCGGGTTCCTTCAATAGAAGCCCACTTACATTCGTTTTCGGCGGTAATCTGGTTCCACAGTTGCGTAAAGTCACTACGGACCTGACCACGCGTCGTAATGTTACCAACAAACTTGGCTGCACCATCGGCCAGGCCGGGACCTGCGAAGGAAAGGGTCGAAGCTGCGAGTGCGACGGCCAAGGTTTTAGTTGCAGTAGAGAATAGATTTTTCATATCCACATCCTTTTTTTTACAGCCGAAGCATCCAAAAACGGCCTAATATGGAATTTATTCTCCACAGGGCTTGATGTAGCTCACTCCGAAAAATGTATCGTAGACAATTTGTCCACGCGCCACACCCGAGTGTGACGAAAATCACAGAATAGGGCCCCGAAACCGTTTTTCGGGGCATTTAAGGCATTTGGATATCAGTTTTTGCTAGCGGACAACACGTATACTCCGCATTTCACCAGTCCAGCGATTGCGCAGGTAATAGACGCCGGAGCTCTTGACCACACTGGAGTTCTTGAGTATCTCGGTAGCAGCCTCGAATCCGTAAGCGCTCAGGACACCCATGCGCATACCCATCGGGTCGATGACATAGTAATCCTGGACCCTGTTGACGTTCATGTGCTGGTCGAGAGAGATTACACCATGCGGATCGTCAATCGGTTCGTCAATTGGTTCATCGATCGGTTCGGGGTCAGTAGCGTCCTTACCCGAAACGAAGGTGAAGTAGTCCACATCGAACCAGGCGCCCGTCACCGTCATGCGGAGGATATGCTTGCCGGCCGGGAGGGTCACGTTTGCCTTGACCTTGTTGTAGTCATCGTAGTTGTCTTCGCCAGCAGAAGCGGCAGGTACGCTAATCTTGTCGGTGAGTTCCTTGCCATCCAGCGACATCTGGAAGCTCGAGGTAGAACCTGCAGCAGCCACGGCGGCAAAGAACGTGTAATCACCGGCTTCCTTCACGTTGACCGTGTATTCGAGCCAGTCGCCTTCACTGTTGTAGCCTACCACGACGCCGGTAGCCTTCTTGTAGAGGTCAACGCCGGTCGTATCCTTGCGGTAGTCCTTCGCATCGCCATGGTTCTCGTTGTCGCCTTCGTTATAAGACACGTTGCTCACGCCATCCGTTTCACCACGGCCCGAGATATCGAAGTCTTCGGCCTCGATCTTACCCGGGATTTCGAAAGCGGAACCCTTGAACATCTTGCGGGCAATGGGCTCGGGCGGAACGTAGGTACTTGCATCGGCAAGACCCGTCTCGTTCTTGCCGTCAGCAAGGTGATTCTTGAAGTAGTCCTTGAGCCAGGTCATGGCCGGACGGTCCTGACCGTTCTTGATGATACCGGAGTTGCCGTTCGTGGTCCAGGTAGCGCCATAGATATAGCCCCAAAGGGTAATGCCCGCCACCTGCTTGGATTCCCAGAAGGCCGGAATCTGTTCGGAATAGCGCTGCTTCTGCTGGCTGTCGTTGTCGGTACCGATATCGTATTCGGTAATGTACAGCGGCATCGGTTCGCCCTTGGCATTCTTGACGCTCGTCTGAATCTTGTTCAAGGCGCTCTTGAATTCGGATTCGTTCATGTCGGTCAGGTCATGAGCCTGCTGGCCGTAAGCATCGACCGGAGCGCCCTGCCTCACGAGCTTATTCACAAGGTCGATACCTTCGTTAATCTGCCAACGGAACGTATTATAGTCATTATAAATAAGGATAGCCTTCGGCCAGCGTTCGCGCGCCATCTTGAAGGCTGTCGCCACGAACTCGTAGTTGCCGTTATCGCCACCGAGGGCCGGAATTATGTTATTGTTCTTGCCGTAGCCGGAATGGTAGCTGCCGCCCGACTTGATTGCCTCGTTCACCACGTCGATCATTTCGAGGTCGGGGTAATGTTCAGCAACCGCATCAAACCAAGCGGTAATCGCCTTCTTGGTTTCTTCGGTACTCAGGCCGTTCAGCCAGTTCGGGTACTGGGAGCCCCACACAAGTGCGTGGAACTTGAAGTGGCCGCCGTTCTTCTTCGCCCAGTTGTAGCAGGCGTCGCAACCGCTCCAGTTATAGCGACCGCGGGAGCCTTCGATGGAGGCCCACTTGCATTCGTTTTCGGCGGTAATCTGGTTCCAGTAGGTGCCGAAATCGGACTGCACCTGGCCACGGGTTGTAATGTTACCGAGGAACTTGGCACCACCATCGGCCATGCCAGGCCCCGCGAAGGAAACGGTCGATGCCACAGCGGCAACGGCCACAGCTTTCGTTACTGTAGAGAGAATATTTTTCATATCCACATCCCTTATGTGTTATAGCCGACACACCAACGCCGGCTTGCTATAAAACTATCTCCGCCGACACGGCAAATTCCATGCGGGACAAACGATTTCCTTGACACTTTGTCCAAGATGCCGTAACCAGCCTTTTACAAACACAGAAAGGACCTCGCCCAAAAAAGCGAAACTTTTAACCCCAGTATGTTTTTTTGGGGGGATGCATCGTAAAAAACCGCTTTTTTTTGCGAAATTTGCCATTTACAAAATGTAAATGAATAAAAATTTACATTTTGGGGGCCGCTACAAAAAAGTAAATTTGAAGGTGTATAGTTCATGTTGTTTGGAAAAAAAGGAGCAAAAAATGAAATTTCCTCACATAATGGGCATTGCTAGCGCAATAGCAATGTCAAGTAGCCTGGCGTTCGCCTGGAGCATCAGCGGCGTGGTCATGACCAAGAATGGCATGCCGCTTCCGGGTGTAAAAGTCAACACATTCAACATCGGTGGTTTCGAGACCACCACTTCCGACGGCGGTACGTTCAGCCTCAGTAGCGAAGCCTATGCCCTCGTCAACGCGAAGACTGCGAACCTCGCTATGCACATGGAAGGCAACATGCTTACCATCTACAACGCAGATGCGAGCTCCTTCAAGGTGGCCGTGATCAATGCCTTGGGCAAGGTCCTCCTGGAAAACAATTTTGGGCAGGTTCAGGGAATCATTTCTCTCGACCTCGGCAAGTTCGCACGCGGAACCAAGTTCATCCGCATTAGTGCCGACAGCCAGAACAGTACGTTCATGGTGACAAGCACGGGCGTCAAGTCCCTCAAGAAGGAAGGCGACCAGCTGCCGTCGTTCCAGTTTGCCAAGGAAGGCTACCAGAATGTGATGTACCAGATGAAGGCTGAAGTCGAAACCGACGTAGTGATTCAGATGGAACAGGGTACGACTCCTCCTCCGAGCTCCAGCAGCGCAGTGCAGCCCCCTCCGAGCAGCTCTTCGAAGATTGTCTCCTCGAGCAGCGAAGAAGTCGTCAACTGTTCCGGCAAGACGGCCAAGGCCGGCAAGCAGAACATGAGCGTGACGGTCGACGGCAAGAAGCGCACCTTCATCATGTACATCCCGAATTCCTACAAGGGCGACAAGCCAGTTCCTCTGTTTGTAGACTACCACCCGGTTATGGGAAATGGCGAAGGCCAATATAAAGACACTAAATACAGAACTCTTACAGAAAAAGAAGGAGTGATTTCGCTGTACCCCGATGGCACTAAGTCTGCGGACTCCCGCAAGATGGGGCCGGGTTGGAACGTGGGGCCGTGCTGCTCTGACGATGACGACGTGAAGTTCTCTCGCGAAATGATCGCCGCTGTCGAAGAAATCGCCTGCATCGACAAGAAGCGCGTGTACGCAGCCGGCTTCTCGATGGGTGGCGGCATGAGCAACCACGTGGCATGCTTCATGTCCGACATCTACGCCGCAGTCGCTCCGGCCGCTATGGACTTGAACACCACGAACAGCGCCAAGTGCAACCCCGAACGCCCGATTTCTATCATCATGTTCCGTGGCACGTCCGACCCCGTCTGCAAATACCAAGGTGGCGATAGCGGCTATGGCGACGGCCTGAACTTCCTCGGTGCCGAAAGGAACTTCAAGTTCTGGGCAGAGAAGAACGGCTGCCAAGGTTCTCCGAGCAAGAACTCCAACGGCTGTGACGAATACTCCAACTGCCAGGATGGCACGAAGGTTGTCCTCTGCACCAAGCAGGGCGGCGGCCACGATCAGGGCGACGGCAACATCGGCTGGCCGTTCCTGAAGCAGTTTACCCTCCCGTAACACTTAGTAGTACCTCCTCGTTTGTTATGCCCCGCACGCAAGTGCGGGGCATTTTTTTTGCAACTTTGGGACGGAGCCCTTGCCAGGATAGACTGGTGTTCCTATATTTTGGCTCATGAAGATGAATAGTGCAATCCGTTTCAACCGTTGGTGGTGGGGCTCTAGAACATAGAGTCCGGTTTCGCCGTTTTCATCAAGAGATTTGTAAAAGGCTTTCGGACTCACCGAAGGCCTTTAATTTTTTACCAGAAACCTTTAACCCTAAACCAATAAGACTAAACCTTAAACTAGATCCTTCGACTTCGGGCTTCGCCCTCCGCTCAGGATGACACGAGAATGAATATGACAACTTCTTCTAATAACGGTTTCTTTGACAAGTTCGGCGGCAAGTACGTTGCCGAAATCATCCGCCGTCCGCTCGATGACCTCGAAGCGGCATTCAACAAGTACATCCACGATCCGGAATTTCTCGAGGAACTGCGCATTATCCAGCGCGACTACATCGGGCGCGAGACCCCGCTGTACTTCGCCCCGACGGCGACCGAACTCCTGGGCGGTGCGCAGATCTACATCAAGCTCGAAGGCCTTGCCAACACGGGCGCCCACAAGATCAATAACGCCATCGGCCAGTGCCTTTTGGCCAAGAAGATGGGCAAGACCCGCATTATCGCGGAGACGGGTGCCGGCCAGCACGGGCTCGCCACCGCCGCCGCCTGCGCGAAGCTCGGCCTCGAATGCGTCGTGTACATGGGCGAAGTTGACGTCCGTCGTCAGCAGCCGAACGTGGCCACCATGGAAATGTACGGTGCGAAGGTCGTGCCGGTCACGAGCGGCAGCCGCACCCTGAAGGATGCCGTGAACGAGGCCATGCGCGACTGGGCAACAAATTTCAAGAACACGCACTACGTGCTCGGTTCCGCCCTCGGCCCCGCCCCGTTCCCGGATATCGTTCGCACGTTCCAGTCCATCATCGGCGAAGAAGTCAAGCGCCAGGCTGCCGAACGTAACATCGACATCGCCGCGATTGTCGCCTGCGTGGGTGGCGGAAGCAACTCCATCGGCGTGTTCACCCCGTTTATCGAAGACAAGAACGTGCGCCTGATCGGTGCAGAAGCCGGTGGCATCGGCCCGAACATGGGCGAGAACGCCTCCCGCATGACGGGTAACGCGAGCCGCGAAGGAATTGTGCAGGGTTACAAGAGCCGCTTCCTCATCGATGAAGACGGCCAGTCGCTGCCGACCCGCTCCATTTCTGCAGGGCTTGACTACATGGGTATCGGCCCGCAGCTCGCCGCCCTCGGTGAATCGGGCCGCGTGGAATTCACGAGCATCCTCGACAAGGAAGCGCTCGAGGCCGTGAAGTTCTTCGCCCGCAACGAAGGCATCCTCTTCGCGCTCGAAAGCGCGCATGCCGGAGCCGCCGCCATGAAGATCGCGAAGGAACTCCCGAAGGACAAGGCTCTCGTCATCAACATGAGCGGCCGCGGCGACAAGGACATCTTTATCACGAGCCCGGTGTTCCGCCCCGAAAAGTGGAAGGAATTCCTGAAGGCGGAACTCAAGCGCCTCGAAAACAACGAAGACATCCACGACGCGGAGATAATGAATAATTGATGATTGATAAATGATAATTGATGATGAATAATTTCACTTTTCACTAGAACATTTCAATCAAAGAGTTATCACTATGAACTTAATGTCTCATCTCATTGCCGGGTTCCCGGACGCAGAAACATCCATTGCCATTGCCGACGCCCTCGTGAAGGGTGGCGCCAACATCCTTGAAATCCAGCTCGCCTTCAGCGACCCGAGCGCCGATGGCCCTGCCATCCAGACGGCATCTACTGTCGCGCTTGAAAAGGGCTACTCCACCAAGCAAGGGCTTGAAGTTGTGAAGAAGATTCACGAACGCCACCCCGAAACGCCCATCTACATCATGACCTACGGCTCGCTCGCCTTCACTCCGGGTGTCGAGAACTTCGTGAAGATGTGCAAGGACGCTGGCGTTTCCGCCTGCATCATTCCGGACCTGCCGTTCGATTGCGACGAGGGCCTCACCGAAGCCTGCAAGAAGCACGGTCTCGAAAACATTCCGGTTGCAGCACCCAGCATGACGAAGGAACGCCTCGAAACGATGGCTTCAGCAGGGTTCAAGTACATCTATGCGGCTCTCCGTGCAGGCACGACCGGCAGCGAAACCACGATTGACCAGGCAACGCTCGACTTTATCGACACCGTCGGTAAGGGTGGCGCAAAGGTGCTCGGTGGTTTCGGTATCCGCAATGGTGAACAGTCCAAGGTTTTGAGCAAGCACGTGTACGCCGTGGTGGCGGGTTCCGTTTTCGTGAACATCGTGCTCGGAAACGGAGACTCTGCCGAAGGCCGCAAGAAGGCGATTGCCGAAATCGAGGCGAAGGCTAGGGAGTTGACAGGCGCTTGACAATCGCCTCGATGGCTTGCGGGTTTAAGGATTCGTCCGTCAGCGGTCTATAATGAGCACCGGGCGCTCTACCGGAATCTCCGGCTTTTGCCTGCAGTCCTTCACCTGTTTCTTCAGGCGGTCAAAGAACGCCTTGACCGCCTGCGGATTCGAGGATTCCCAAAAGCCCCCTGCACCGAAGTCGCTTTCGAGAAGGTGCTTTTCGAGACCCTTGCCATCCCCGAAATTCTTCAGGTACAGGATTTCCACGGAATCACGGAACATCCTGACCGTAGCGCGGGACAGGCAAAGACACCCCCCAGCAAAAGATTCCCTCTTGGTATCGCGCAAAAGCGAAATAAATTCTTCAAGCTGTTCCGCCGTCAATTCCGTTTTCTTGGGGCGAGTGCAGGTCAATCCCCAGCTGATTTCCGCACGATCCGCGTTCTTGGCAATTTCATAAAGCGGTGTTCTGATAGTGGTGTCCTGTTCAAGGATCATGCTTTCCAACACACCCTGCATATCCGTAGCAGAATCCTTGATATCGCAAGCCCTGAAGCTCACTCCCTGCTGGCGTATGAACTGATTGATTTTTCTCATGATAGCAGGTTTCTCGGGTTCCCACACGCCGATGTCGTCCCCGACATAGCCAATCTTTTCGGCAATACGCAGTTCCGCTACAGACAAAGTATCATGAAAGAGTTGCACACGCACGCCCGTAGCACAATCTGTATGGAACACATTCAGCAGGGATTCATTCGCATCGGCAAGGCGGAGCATCTGCACGAAGTTCCTGTAGGTACGGCCGCTTATCACCTTACCCTTCGCATGTTTCCCGAGGCCCACGGGCGTCACGAGCATCATATTTGCGCTGTCAAGAACCTCTATCAACGGCTTTGTCTCGTGCGGGGCTCCTTCCCCGCCATCGCGGCAGCATAACACCGCAAGGAACGCCGCCACGACCACGCAAGCCAAAACCGCAATACCGATAAATTTCTTGTTGTTTCGTTTATTCACGCTCAAAATATAACTTGTTTTATCAGACACGTCTTGTTTCAAACAATATTCTCTTTTCTACACGAAATAAACAGTTTTTACAAGAAATAAACTGTTTAATATGTGAAAGGCGTCGGCCAAGGATGGGGAGGGTGCAGGGAGGGGCCCGTGCGGCCTTCGCAACTCTGAGCTGGGGCCCCTCCCGCATCATTTTCATACCAGACTTTAAAAGTTTTTTCTATCTTTTTTTCCGAAAAAAAACATAAAGAGGTCTATCATGACGTTTGAAGAAATGTACGCCCTGGCATGCCAGCGCAAGAAGGAAATGCCCGAAGGCAAGGGAACCACGGAACTGTTCAAGAAGGGTCCGCACGCCATCGGCAAGAAGCTTGTGGAAGAAGCCGCCGAAAGCTGGCAGGCCGCACGCTTCGAAAGCCGCGACGCCCAGTGCCTCGAACTTTCGCAGGTGCTCTACTACGTGGCCGTGATGATGGCCGAAAAGGGTCTCACTCTCGAAGAGGTGTACGCTAAACTATGATCAAGGTAGCTCTCCCGAACAAGGGCATGCTTTTCGAACCCACGCAGGAACTCCTGAAGGCCTGCGGCTACAAGGCATCCAAGCCCTACAAGACATTGACTCAGCTCGATACCAAGAACGGCATCGAATTCTTCTTCCTCCGCCCGAGCGACATCCCGATGTACGTGGGCCGCGGCATCATTGACGCAGGCATCACCGGCATCGACTTCAACGCCGAAGCGAAGAGTCCCGCGGTGAAGGTCCTGGACCTCCCCTTCGGCGCCTCCAAGATGTGCGCCGCCGTTCCGAACGACAGCCCGGTGCAGTCGCTCGACGAACTGAAAGACAAGACCATCGCCACCAGCTTCCCGAACATCGTGGAAGGCTTCTACAAGAAGCAGATGGATTTCGTGGTGCTCGAGGGCGCCGTTGAAATTTCCGTGAGCCTCGGCGTGGCCGACGCCATCGTCGACGTGGTGGAAACAGGCACGACCCTCAAGCAGGCCGGGCTGCGCATCGTGGGTGACCCGCTGTTCCGCAGCAACGCCGCCCTGTTCTGCAACCCGCAGAAGACTGAACTCGAAGAAGTCAACACGCTCATCCGCCGCATCGAAGGCAAGCTCGTGGCCCAGTCGTACATGATGATCGAGTACGACTGCCCCGCCGAACTGCTCCAGAAGGCATGCGAACTCACGCCCGGGCTCGACGCCCCGACGGTGACCAAGCTGCACGGCCGCGAGTGGTACTCCGTGAAGGCGATGGTCCCGCAAGAAGAGGCGAACGCCATCATGGACAAGCTCTGGGACGCCGGCGCACGCAGTATTCTGCTGTTCGGCATCAAGAGCGCCCGTATCTAGCCCATGCACTCTCTTGCCTACCTAGCACGCCAGCCCATTCTCGATCGCGAAGGGAAAATCTTCGCCTATGAGCTCCTGTTCCGCGATTCGCCCACGAGCGACACCGCAGTGATTGCGAGCGACATGCTTGCGACGGCGCAGGTTCTCGAGAACGTATTGAACAACATCGGGCTCCCGAAGCTCATTGGCGAGCACAAGGCCTTCGTGAACTGCAGCCGCGACATGCTGCTCGACAACCTTTTCGGCCTTTTGAACCCGCACTGTTTCGTGCTCGAGGTCCTCGAGGATGTCGAGGTGGACGACGCCCTCGTGAAGGCCGTCGCACACTACTACGCCCGCGGGTTCGAAATCGCGCTCGACGACTTCATCTTCAACGATGCATTCCTCAAGCGCTGCGCCCCGCTCTTCCCGTTCATCTCGTACGTGAAGATGGACCTCGTGGACAACAGCGACGAGGACATGGCCAACGCGGCCGCATTCTTCAAGGCGAAGAACATCAAGATTCTCGCCGAGAAGGTGGAGACGAAGGCGAGCTTCAAGAAGTGCCTCGCCGCAGGCTACGACTACTTCCAGGGCTTCTTCTTCGCGAAGCCCGAACTTGTGACGGGACGGCGCATCGACGCCACCTCCGCAGCGATACTCCGCATCTTGCTCCTGTTGCGCAAGCACCCGAGCCTGGACGAACTCAGCTCCTGTTTCTCGGATTACGGCGATGTAGCGGCGAACCTGCTGCGCTTCGTGAACTCCGATGCGCAGTTCAGGAGCCAGAACGTCGCGAACGTACGCGATGCCATCGTATGGATAGGCATGCGGAACATCCAGGAATGGCTGATGCTCATGCTGTACGCCCGCCCCGAGATGGGCATGACGCCGCAGAGTTCGCCCTTGTTCCAGAACGCGAGCCACCGCGCGAAGTTCCTCGAGATACTTGCCCGCGTAGTGAGCGGCACCGACAACGACCTGCCCGCGAAGGCTTTCATGGTCGGGCTCATCAGCCGCATGGACGCGCTGGTCGGGGCCCCGCTCGAAAGCATCCTTACCGAATCGGGCGCCGACGAGGACATCCGCGAAGCGCTCCTGAAACGCACCGGCAGGCTCGGCCTGCTGCTCCGCCTCGCAGACGCGGTGGAGCAGGACGACCAGCCCATGATTCTCGGAATCCTGAAAGAACTGAATTTATCATCCACCCTGTTGAACCGCTGCGTCAACGACGCATACACGTGGGCCCATGAGCACTGAACCCGAAAGCCTCGAGGCACTGATTGCCGAATTCGCAAGCCTGCCCAGCATTGGCCAAAAGACGGCACGCCGGCTGGCGTACCATATGCTGACCAAGCCCAAGGACGACGTGGAGCGTTTTGCAGGCAACCTCATGAACGCCATCGAGAAGGTCCACCCCTGCCCCAGGTGCCACGCGTTCACCGACCTGGATGTCTGTAGCGTCTGCACTTCGCGTTCCGGCGCGAAATCGCTTTGCGTGGTCGAGAAGAGTTCCGACATCTTGCCTTTCGAACG
Organism: Fibrobacter succinogenes; assembly: GCA_902762305.1. Taxonomy (GTDB): domain Bacteria; phylum Fibrobacterota; class Fibrobacteria; order Fibrobacterales; family Fibrobacteraceae; genus Fibrobacter; species Fibrobacter succinogenes_I. The sequence continues at coordinate 96,622 of CACWNW010000003.1, forward strand.
CTCCGGGATATTCCGCGGGCTCTACTTCGTGCTGGGAGGCGTGATTTCGCCGCTGGATGGCATCGGTCCCGAAAACCTGCACCTGCCGCAGCTCGTCGAGCGCGTCAAAAGCGAAGGCATCGAAGAACTGGTTCTCGCCCTCGGGTCTAGCCCCGAAGCGGACAGCACCGCCTTGATGATAGACCGCATGCTTGCCGGCGTAAACGTGAAGCGTACAAGACTCGCCCGCGGCATCCCGATGGGGAGCGATCTCGAATTCATCGACGAGGTCACCATGCTGCGCGCATTCGAAGGGAGGGTAAACCTATGATGAACCCGGTCAAGTTCGGCGACTTCACTGTCACTTCCGCGGAATTCGTGAAGGCGGCGGTGAACCTCAAGGGCCTTCCCGAAGAGCGCCTCCCCCAGGTCGCATTCCTCGGGCGTTCCAACGTGGGCAAATCTTCGCTCATGAATGCCCTCATGGGGCAGAAAAAACTGGTAAAAGTGAGCGCAACCCCCGGAAAAACGCGCGAAATAAATTTTTTTAAGGTCAATAACCGATTTTTTCTTGTAGATTTACCTGGTGTAGGCTTTGCCAAGGTTAGCAATTCCAAGCGCGACGAAATGGCCGACTTTATCCGCGAGTACGTGGAAAAGTGCCAGGACCTGCGCGGGCTTGTGTACCTGGTGGACATACGCCACGGAGGCACGCCCATCGACATCGAGACGGTGGAGAGCATCCGAGAAACAGGTTGCCCCGTGCTGGTCATCGCCAGCAAGCGGGACAAGGTGAACCAGTCCGAACTGGCGAAGAACCTGAAGCTCATTCAGGAACGCCTCTCGCTGCCCACCAAGCCCCTGTGCGTTAGTTCCATCAAGAAGCACGGACTGGAAGCCCTTTGGCAAGAGATACTGAGTGCTGTGAACGGGACGAACGAAACAGATGGAAGTACAGGCGAACAATAAAAAACTGACCTTGATCGGCCAGAAGTTCCATGCCCTGGGCATGTTCCTGCTCCGCAGAAATGCAGGGCAAGAAGTCGCACTGTTTGTCCGCGCCATCGCCTCGATATTCTCCAAGAACAGAAGCTTCAAGGCGGATACGAAGAACATCATCTTGCAGACGTTCTTTACGGGCGTCGAAATCTTCCCCATCCTCTTCATCGTCGCCACCCTTTTCGGCACCGTCGTCATCATCGAAGTCATTTCCCTCATGGGGAAGGTCGGCTTCTCCGACGTGGTCGGCGGGCTCATGGTGGTGGTTATCATCCGTGAACTCGGGCCTATCCTCACCGCGTTCCTCATCGCGGGCCGCAGCGGCTCGTCGCTTACCACATACATCGGCGGGATGGTCATCAATTCCGAAGTCGACGCGCTCGCGACCATGGGCGTGGACCCCATACGCTACCTGGTGATGCCCGGACTCATCGGCGGCTCCATCGCCACCTTCATCATGACCATCATCTTCAGTTCGAGCGCCATCTGCGCCGGATTCCTGATGACAAAGATTGCCATTTTCATCACGGGCAACGCCTTCAACGTACAGCTCACATGGAGCTACCTCTCCACGGAAATCCTCAAGGCGATGACGTTCACCGACTTCATCTTCATCGTGGTCAAGCCGCTCGTGTTCGGCTGCATCATCACCACGAACGCCTGCTACCAGGCGATGAACATTCCCCGCGATATCCGCCAGGTCCCGAAAGCGACCGGCAAGTCCGTCATCAAGTCCTTCTTCTATATCGTCTGCGCCGACGTGTTCATTTCGCTGTTCTACTTCATCGATTACTTTAACGAGATTTCGAAGATCATCTAATGTATAACGAAGCCCTCAGAATCGAAGACCTGCACCTTTCCTACAGAGGATTGGTCGGTACCTCGTTCTCGAAGCCGAGATCGCTGGGGTTCTTCGAATCGGGCCTTCAACCGGGTGAACAAGAACTGATTTCGGGAGCGAACCTTGTTGTCCAGAAGGGCGAGACGCTCTGCATCGGCGGAGCTTCGGGGCAAGGCAAGAGCGCCCTGCTGCGCGTGATTGCGGGGCTTGCAAGGCCCACCGCCGGAAGGATCTATATCTTCGGCGAATACATCCCGCCCGAAAGGCTTACCGCGCTGAACATCGCACAGCGCCAGGTGGGGCTCGTGTTCCAGAACGGGGCACTCATTTCGAACTTGAGGGTGCGCGACAACGTGGCGCTCCCGCTGCGCTACCACAAGATGGGATCGCCCGCCGAAATCGAGGAAAAGGTCAACATGGCCATGGACCTCATGCGCGTGAGGGATTACGCCAACCAGTTCCCGCATACGCTCAGCGTCGGCATGCAGAAGCGTGTCGCCATTGCCCGCAGCTGGGCGATGGGCCCGCAGCTCTTGCTCATGGACGAACCGACCGCAGGGCTCGACAACTACAACCGCCGCAACCTGCTACCGCTTATCGACAACATGCGTACGCTGTTCAAGACGACCATCATCATCGTGACACACGACCTTATGATGGCAAAGGAACTCGGCTGCAAGATAACCTTCCTCTCGCACAAGCAGCTTACAGAGCCGCAATATTTCGATGACTGGCTGAACGGCGACACTATCATCACCAGGGATCTCTTCCGCGACCTGCGAAACAGCGGATAGAGCGGCTTCTCCACATAGTGGATAACAACAACTAGACAACATGTTGCCAAGTTTTGTATAGCCGCAGTTCCTAGTTCTGAGTTCCTAGTTACCGGCATCTCTGATTGCAAGAGGCCTCTTGATACCAGAAATTCTACGAACAGCATTATTGACTAATAACTTTTAGGCAATAAACATCTCCAGACCTTAATTTCTAGGAACGAGTAACTAGTAACTAGTAACTATTTTCATTATATTGTATCACAAAAAAAGGATTTCATAATGTTTCTCCCTCTTCCCGACGATTTTCATGCTCACCTGCGCCAGGGCGAACTCATGCCCGGATATGTACGCGACCTTGTGAGCCAATTCGGACGCGCCATCATCATGCCGAATACCGTCCCCGCGATGACTTCGGCAAATGCGATAAACGAATACAAGAAACAAATTCTAGAAGCGGCAAAGGACGTGCGGCCCGACTTTGTCCCGCTGATGACCTTCAAGCTGAACCCGAACTACACGGAGCAGGACTTGAAGGACATGATGGCGGTGGGCGTAATCGCCGGCAAGTACTACCCCGCGGGCGTCACCACGAACAGTGCCGACGGCATCAGCGATTTCGAGGCAGTCTTCCCGGTAGTCGCGATGATGGAGAAGCTCGGGCTCGTGCTGTGCGTGCACGGCGAGGAACCGGGGGAATTCTGCCTGGACCGCGAACCCGCATTTATCAAGCGCGTCGAGACCCTCGCCGAAAAATTCCCGAAGTTGAAAATCGTTTTTGAACACCTGAGTTCCGCAAGGTCGGTCGAGGCCGTCAAGCGGCTGCCTGCAAATGTGGCGGCGACATTCACGGTTCACCACCTGATGATGACTCTCGACGACATCGTGGGAGACGCCCTCAGGCCGCACCATTTCTGCAAGCCGTTACCGAAGCGGCCTGAAGACCGTGCCGCCATCCGCGAGGCCGCCTTCAGCGGCAACCCGAAGTTTTTCCTCGGCACGGACTCCGCCCCGCACCAGCAGGGCAAAAAGGAATGCCCGTGCGGGGCGGCGGGCGTCTACAGCGCTCCCGTGGCCATCCCGCTCCTGGTTCAGGAATTCGACAAAGCAGGACGCCTCGACAGGCTCGCTGATTTCATCGGCGGCTTCGGCGCAGATTTCTACGGAATCCCGCGGCCCACGAAGCAGATAGAAGTCGTTCGCGAAGCATGGACCGTGCCCACGCTCGTGAACGGCGTGGTGCCCCTCGCCGCCGGCCAGACGCTCGAATGGAAGATTAAATCCTGATTTTTTTCATAAATTTCTTTTTTTTAAAAAAAAGGGGTCCGTAATCCCCTTTTTTTGGTATTTTTCAAATGACTATGCGCGCTATACTTGCTACCCTCTATTATGTCATCGTCTTCGTCTGTATGACCATTATCGGCATCCCCTATATCATCTACATGGGGTATATCAAAGGCCACAAAGAACGCATCACCAACATCTGCAGTTTCTTCTTCACGAAAATCGCATTCAAGCTTTTTGGCATATCCATCCATGTCGACGGCAAGGAGAACGTTCCCCCTCCGGGCAAGGGATTTGTTATTATCGCGAACCACCAGAGTTTCCTCGACATCAACGTCTTGTGGCCCGTCGTCGGAAACACGGCTTTCATAGCCAAGGCAAGCCTCTGGATGGCGCCCGTTTTCGGCTGGATCCTCAGCGTCATCGGTTGCATTCCCGTGTTCAAGGACCCGCGCAAGAACGCCGGCATGGGCAAGACAGTCGCCAACCGGCTCGCCAAGGGATACAACATCGTGGTTTTCCCCGAAGGCCACCGTTCCGAAGACGACCGCATGTTCAAGTTCCAGAACGGCATCTTCCGCATGGCGAAGGAACACCATTTCGACATTCTTCCCATCACGCTGATAAACACCGGCGAAATCCTCCCCAAGCGCAAGTGGGCGATTTACAGCGGCGAGGTGAAGATAGTCGTCCACCCGCTCGTGAAGGCCGAAGACTACGCCGACAAGCCGATGGCGGAACTGCGCGACGAGATGCACGACCTTATAGAATCGGCGTTGCCCTATGCAAAGGCAGCAAAGAACTCAGGCAATTTAACAGATACGGAGAAATCCGAGGAGAAGTGACATGGCACAGCGTTTACCCAGCGAAGAACAGATTATTGCAATTTTACGCGACGAACCGATGGTCGGAAGCCAGCTCCGCGGTGCTCTCGGGCTCCCCAAGAAGCAGAAGATGGCATTCAAGCAGCTGCTCGCCGACATGGTGGAGCGCGGGCTCCTGAAGCGCACGAGCCACAAGGAATACCAGCTCGGCGACGGTGAAAGCCTCGACGAAAAGCGCGAGAAACGCTTCAAGAAGATTGCGGAACAGTACCCCGAAGACAACAGGCGTCCGGGCGCACGCAGCCGCAGGCAGAACGACAAGGAAAACGAGACCCGCGTCAAGCGCGGCATACTGCACCAGATTGGCGACGAGCAGTGGGAAGTGCACGAACTCGATACCGGCAAGGTGTACGAGATGTGCCACCGCAGGCAGGCGCCGGGCAAGGAAGGCGAGACCATCAGCTTTACGCTGTACCCGCACCCGAAACTCAAGCACAGCTACCTCGCGAAGGTGGACCGCAGCGCCGAAGCGCTGAACGTGAGTTGGGACGAGATCAAGGCGAAGTTCATGGAAGAGAGCAACCTGCCCAAGGACTTCTCCCCCGCCATCAAGAAATTCGTTGAAGGCATCAAGGAACCCGGCGCAAAGGATTTCAAGGGACGCGTCGATTACCGCAAGCTCGACGTGCTCTGCATCGATCCCGACGGCGCCATGGACCACGACGACGCCATCAGCGTGGAACGTACCGAAAACGGTTACAGGCTCGGCGTGCATATCGCCGACGTAAGCTACTACGTACCCGAAGGTTCCGACCTCGACGAAGAGGCACTCGAGCGCAGCTACACGCAGTACCTGCCGTGGACCGCGGTTCCCATGCTCCCCGAAAAGCTTTCGAGCGGAGTGTGCAGCCTGCACCAGGGCGTAGACCGCTGCGCGTTCACCTGCATGATGGAACTCGACAAGCAGGCCAACGTGCTCAGCTGGGATTTCCACCGCAGTATCGTAAACGTATCGAAGGGCATCACCTACCGCGAGGCGGTGCAGATGATGGAAGCCGGCGACGATTCCATCAAGGCGCTCGCCGAAGTGACCGCCATGCTCAAGAAGAACCGCACCAAGGAAGGCCTGCTCGAATTCAAGAGCACCGAATACGGCTGCAAGTTCAACGAGAAGGGAGAGCCCGAAAAAATCGTGCCGCGCGAATCCGACGAATCGAATTCGTGGGTCGAAGAATGCATGCTCATCGCGAACAACTGCTGCGCGAAGGAACTCTCCAAGCGCAAGCTGCAGGGCATCTACCGTATCCACGAGGCGCCCGATACCAAGGACATCATGGAGCTGTACTACATGTACCCCGACCTGTTCAAGGATGCCCCGGTAATGTTGCGCGACCTCGGCAAGCCGCGTAGCGGCGACACGAACCTGAACCCGGTCGCCTTCAAGCTGTACCAGCACCTGGTGAAGCGCGCGGGCGACGACGAGACGCTCATGAACCGCATCCTCCGCAGCATGCAGAAGGCGCACTACGACAGCAACAGCTTCGGGCACTTCGCATTGAACTGGCAGGATTACAGCCACTTCACCTCGCCCATCCGCCGTTACGCCGACCTCTGGTGCCACCGCGAACTCGCGCGCAAGGGCAAGGAAATCAACGCCGAACGCGCGAACAGCGTGATCGAGGTCTGCGACCTCATCTCGGCGAACGAAATCAAGAACATGAAGGTGGAGCGCATTTCCATCAAGGTGTGCAGCTGCTGGATTTTGAAGAGCCATATCGGCGACGACTTCGAGGCATCCGTCACGGGAATCGAGGAATGGGGCATCTACGTCTCCATCGCCGACCCGATCGCCGAAGGCCTGGTGCGTTTCCGCGACATCGCGGGCGACGACTTCTACGTATTCAATCCGGACCAGGGACTCGCTTTCGGGAAACGCAGCGGGCGCACCTTCCGGAGAGGCGACAAGGTCATGGTGCGTCTGCTCCGCGTAGATCCTCTACGCGGCCAGGCCGACTTCAGCATTCTGGAGAAGCTCAGCGCCGAACCCAAGAAGCGCCGCCGTCAGGGCGAATCGCGCGACGTGAACGAGCGTGCCGACCGCGCCGCCGCGGCAGAAGCGCTCGGTTACCTGAGCCAGCCCGACATTGACGAGCGCGACGACTTCGACGATTTCGATTCCGGCTACATGCCCCCGCGCGCTCGCAACCGCGCCCAGCGCCGCAAGGCGGCATTCGGCGACAGGAACGAGGGCGGTCGAAGCTCAAGCGGCAAGCCGCGCGCACGCAAGACCGACGCACGCGGCGGCCGTGGCAAGCGCGGCAGAAGGTAAAGGTTCGTTATGGCAGCCTACAAGAAAGTCGCGCTCTATGCAAGTTACCAGACCGGGAAAGACCTTCCCGGTTACGTGCGGTTCGCGCTCCGGCACCTTGCGGCGACGGACTTCCATGTAGTGCTCCTGACCAACGACCGCGAGCTTTCTGAGGATACCTACAATTTCATCGCCGACAACCAAATCGAGCTCTTCCTCACGCGGAACCACGGTTTCGATTTCGGGATGTGGCACCGTTACCTCAAACTCAAGGTCAGCAATCCCGCCGCAAGCGGAGCGCAGGAATCCATGGGCAATCTCGACAGGCTGCTCGTGCTGAACGATTCCATCGTCTACTTCCAGAACAACTTCGAGAAGTTCTTCGCCGAAGCAGAAAAGAGCAGCGCCGATGTCGTATCGCTCACCAGCAACAACGAAATCTGCCCGCACCTGCAATCGTTCTTCCTCTACATGAAGCAGCCTGCACTCGGGGCATTCTTCATGCACCTTTTCGAGACGCCCGAACAGGAAGACTTCATGAGCACCGTACGCCGCATGGAAATCGGGCTCAGCGAAAAATTCATGGAAGCGGAAGTCCGCATGGAGGCGCTGTACCCCACCGAAAACAAGGCGCTCTTCTCGGCAAAGGAACTCATCGAGCAGGGGGCTGGGTTCATCAAGCGCAAGCTTTTGCAGCGCCGATTCACCTTCGACGAGAAGGTTTACTTCATCCGCATGGGCGCAAAGGACATGCTCAATACCGACTACGCGGCAATCGTCAAGAAGGCGGGACTCGCCCACGATTTCAAGGAAGAATGGATTCCGGCCGTAATCGATTCGCCGCTACGGCACAAGGCCGACCTCCTTTGGGAAGGCGCGTTCGACAAAGTCGGGTGGCCGGTTCTGCGCACAGCGATCAAGGCGAAGTACAAACTGCTCCGCAAGCCCCTCACAGGCGACGAATACAAGTAATTATTAATCTTCAGATGTCGAGCGAGCGGTCTCCGTGAGCCACAAGCGGCATAGCGTAAGCATGCCGTGGTGGCGAGAGCGAGCGAGAAACCGGAGGTTCTAATCCTCAGACGCCGAGCGAGCGGTCTGAGCTGTCTTAAAACAAGTTGTCACTTGGATGGAATCGGCTTCTTCCACCCCATTCTCATAGTGAGTATATTCCAGGGTCCAGGTAACCGTAGTATCTGATTCAAATTCGACAAACTCGTTGCTGAACTCATAATCACGCTTCGGAGCCTTTACCGTCTTTGGCCAAGCCTTATACCCAAAGCGCGTCACTTCGATTTCGATAACAGAAACCTGAGCCACAATCAATGGTTTCGACAGCGGAAATCCTATAAATCTAAGTTCCGAGCTGACTTCAAGGTGGTTCTTGCCGCCCAGCAGCGAATCGCTCACGTCCAGGGTATCGAAGAAATCCCGAATCGCGGTAGAATCGAACGGAAGCTCCCCCAAGTCATAGGTTGTCTCCGGCGGGATATAGTCGGTCATGCGGCTTTCACCATAATTGATGAATGTCGTATCGTTAATTCTTTTGTATGTATCCCGATAAAAGGTGTCCTTATAGACCGTATCCACAACATAAATATGGACCTTCGTCGTATCGAGAGGACGTATCGAGTCCTTATAAATAATAAGGGGTGGTCCATAGATAGGATTCTCGACAATATACTGCGCAAAGTACTCGCAGCTAAAAGATTCCTCCCCCATATTGCATTTCAAGGCGTTCGAATCCCTAGTCACGGTATCGAGCACACCAGAACTATTCTTGTACACGAACGACCGGTAACTAGTCCCTTGAATTTCGTTTACCCTCTCGACAGTATCCCGGTAGAGGGTAACCTCTCTATGGTGATAGACGGTATCCTTCTTCCCAGTCGTAGAAACCAGGCTATCGCCGGGTTCCTCCAAAATCGTCGGCTGCGCCGTCCCCTCTTGAGGCGCAGCCGGTGGCAGCTCTATTACAGAGCACGCCACAAAACTCATTGCAATAAAGGCTCCCCATACAAGTTGAGGCCTTCCCAAACGGAAACATCTCATCCCTCCCTCCTTTTCTTATAAAATAACTTTTTTCAAAAAAAGAGAAAACAGCATTTTTTCACTTTGCGAAATCGCATGAAAAACGTCACGGATTTTTTACAAGAAGCACAAAACCATATAAAAAAGGCAATTTCAGACAAATTCATATTCCCCTGCACGAGCCCATAAAAAAAGTCCCGCATCGCTGCAGGACTTACGAAATTCTTATAATAAAGTGACAAGTAAAAATCTACTTCACGATTTTTGCATCCTGGACTTTTTTGCCATTCAGCTTGCCAGAGGCCTTGGCCGGAGCGACGTTCTTGTACATTATCTTGTACTGAACAATCGTCCAAATGTTGCTGATAATCCAGTAGAACACGAGGCCGGAAGGCATCACCGCGCTGAAGAAGAACATCATCGCGGGCATCATCCACACCATCATCTTCTGCTGGGCGGGATCCATGCCGGCGCTGCCGCTCATAGTGACCTTCGTCTGGAAGTAAGTCGTCACCACCATGATCCACGGGAGGATGGCAAGGCCTGCAGGCATGATGTAGGGAATCGAAATTCCGCTCCACACCACGTCGCTCTTGCTCAAGTCGGTAATCCACAAGAAGGCGGGCATACCGCGCAGTTCAATCGCGCGACCGAGCACAAAGAACAGGCCCATGAAAATCGGCATCTGGAACAGCATCGGCAGGCAGCCCGAGCATCCGGAGAACGGGCTCACGTTGTTCTTCGAGTAAAGTTCCATCATGGCGGCCTGCTTCTTCTGCGGGTCGCTCCTGTACTTCACGTTGATTTCGTCCATCTGGGGCTTGAGCGCAGCCATGGCACGGGTGGACTTCATCTGCTTGATGGTAAAGGGGGTCGTGAACGCACGCACGATAATCGTGATGAGGATAATCGCCACGCCGTAGTTCGGGATAATCGAGTAGAAGAACTTGAGGAGCTTCAGGAGCCACTTGCAAATCCACACGAACCAGACGCTCGAACCGGGGAACCACTTGGAACCTGTCACGATAATCTTCTCATAGCCCTGGCCGAACGATTCGACCTCATCCCACTTGAGCGGGAGCACCATGAAATTGTAGGCGACAGAATCGGCGCGTACTTCGTCGGCGATGGAGAGGGTGTAGGTACCCGGGTCCGTCTTGCCTTCGACAGGCACATCGACATGCTTGGCCTTCACCTTGGCGGGGACAGGCTTGTCGAACTGCACCGACATAGCCACGTACTTGCGGCGCAGGCCGACCCAGTAGTAGTTGGCATCGTCGAGGGTCATGGCGTCGGAGAACGATTCGCGTTCGGTAATGTCGTTGTTCCTGTAAATGACTTCGCTAAAGAAGTAGCCGGCGGCACCGAAAGTCTTGCCCTTCGGGATGACCTCGGTTTCCTTCATGCCGCCATTCCAAGAGAGTTCATAGGCCGTGGGGTTGAACCCGACAAACTTGTTCACCTGGCGGACGGCGGCGCCATCCTTCGTAAAGCCGTAGCTACGGACAACCTTGTTGCCGTTGGCATCCGTGAACGTGAACTGCACACTCGTATCGGCATCCACCGTAATCCATTCGGGCGCATCGACGGCAAAAAGCGCTTCGCTCAGGTCGGCCCCGCCGAGCTTCAGGTCGAGTGCGCCGCGGGCGGTATCCTGGATAAGTTCGGGATAGTTGCCGGTACTGTCCTTCAGCGCCTTCACGATAACGCTCTGGACCTTGCCGCCCTTGTTGGAGAGCGTCATGATAAACTTTTCTGTTTCGACGGTCACCGTGCGCGGGACGATTGCCGGAGCCTTGACTTCTGCAGCAGAGGAATCGGCAGCGACGTTCGCGGAATCGACCGTAGCGCTTTCGGCAACCTCGGCGGCTGCATTCTGCGGGGCGGCACCAAGTACGGGCGGTTCCTTCGCTTCGGGCTTGTTCACCGGCAGCACCAGTTCGGAAGGAGAATTCGCCTCGGCGACCTGCGCCGCGGCAGCCTTCTGCGCATCCGCCTGGGCGGCTCGGGCCTTGGCCCTGGCCTCTTCGTTCGAGGCGTTCATCGTCATCCACACGATGATGATTACCGCCATGAGTATGGAACCGATAATGGTATTCTTATTCATTTGCTTTCCTTCCGGGGCGGAACAGGATCGTAGCCGCCCTTGAAAAAGGGGTTACATCTCAGAATTCTAAAAACCGCAAGATAGAAACCTTTGAAGGGCCCATGGACCCGCAAGGCCTCTATCGCATACTGGGAGCAAGTCGGCCGGAACCTGCATACCCCATGAAAAAAGAACGGATGGACCAGCTGGTAAAGGCGAATCGGTGCAATCAGCACCTCCACCAGCAAATCCCTAGCCCTCGCCAACATTCCCCGAACCACCTTCCGGCAACGCCCATTCCATCTTGCGGAATATTTTCAGGGCCGATTCCCTGAGGCGTTCCGGTGTCATTTCCTTGGACGAGTCGTTCACGATGACCATCGCCCACACGGGCCTGCTTATGGCGGGGACCATCCCGAAGAACAGCGGGCGCAGTACCCGGCGGCACTTGTTACGGTATACCGCATTCCCGTTCTTCTTTTTCGCCAAAAAACAAAAACGACAAAAACCGTCCGGGCTGTCAATCCATCGCATCGACAAGGACGATGCGCGGACGAATTTTCCTTGGACGGCTACTTGCCGATAAGCAGGCTGGTTTGGCAGCCGGTAAGAACGCAGAGCGGCCATATGGCCAACCCCGACTTACTTCTTGTAGATGGAATCGCTGATGGTGAGGCGCTTGCGACCCTTGGCACGACGGCGGCTCAGGACGGCACGACCCCAGCGGTCTTCCATGCGGGCCATGAAACCATGCTTGTTGACGCGCTTACGATTGTGAGGCTGGAATGTTCTTTTCATGATAAAACCTTTTTAGTGCAAAATTTTGAGCCACAAAAATAGCAAAAAATCCGCATATATCAAGGGGTTGCGACACCGCTATCGACCTTTTTTAATGGCATCCTGGCCTATCCCCAGGAACGTCCGTAATTAATCAACAATTTATCAACAGTGTTTATTTTTAGTCCGTCATCGCACGGACCTGGTTCTTGTAACGCGTCTTGAAGCTGTCAAGGAGGGAATCCACCTTCTTCAGCAGGCGCTCACGGTCGAACTCGTTCTCGTCGCGGCAGGGCACGAGGCCGCCGCTTATAGTAATGCGCAGGCGCGGGTCGAAACTCCAGGAAAGGTTCCAGACGCTCTCGCGGAATTCATCAGCACGCACGAACGCGTCGACATCGGAATCGACGGCCATTATATAAAGGAAAGTATCCTCACCGTAGCGCGCACCGCATTCGCCCACGTCCTCGTTGACACACTTCCACAAGGCATGGGCCACATCGCACACAATCCTGTCGCCCATCACGTGACCGTACGTGTCGTTCAGGGTCTTGAAGTCGTCGATGGTGAACATGAACATGTAGAACTTTTCGCGGCTGTGCCAGACGATGTTCTCGAGGTACTGGATTACGTGGCGACGGTTGTAGAGTTCCGTAAGGGTATCGTGCTTGGACTGGTAATCCAGCTTGCTCAGCAGGCGCTCCCTCTGGACGCGCTCGTTCACATACGCATTTATCGCGAACGAGCATATCAGGAAAAGGCTCAGGGCGACAAGCACGTAGTTCGACGCATAGTCCAGATAGATGATATCCCAGGAGGGCTTGACTGGGATCCAGTCCTGGTGCAGCCAAGCGATTGCGAACACGAGCACGCCCGCGATCACGGTAAGGGTCGCCGAGAAGAAGCGTATCCTGCGGTTGTCGATAAAGCTGCTGAGGAAGGGCCCGACCAGCAGGTAGTACGGCCCCGCGCTGTCCGTCGCGCCGCACAGGAAGAACTGCACGGGCGAATAGATACACGCGTAATAGAAAATCACAATGAAGAACCCGGCGGAATAATAGCCCGTCTTCCTGACGAACAACGCCACCAGCACGCTCACGACAACGTTCGCGAGGCACATCAGCTCCGCCGAGCGGTTGACCTGTTCGGCCATGGTGATAAAGGTCCCGAACACAGAGACAGTGATGACAATACCCTGGATAATCCAGAACAGCTTCTGTTCCAGAGTTTCGAGGTTGTCCCAGAATCTTTTTATGCGGACTATCATATAATGGCCTATCTCCTCTATCTAATATAACTAGAGATTTACCAAAAGGGACAAATTTTGCCTAAAATATTTTATATTTCCGTAGAGAAACCGACAATTACATCACGGCAGGCGTACAATGGAACTCACTCCGCTCGACATCCGAAACCAGACATTCCACAAGAAATCGTTCGGTGGCATCGACGCCGAAGAAGTCAAGGCTTTCCTGGAAACCGCAGCAACGGCTTTCGAGCAGCTTTCCCGCAACCGCACGGACCTGAACGAGCGCCTGAAAATTGCCGAAGAGCGCGTGAACTACTACCGTCAAATCGAGAAGACCATCCAGGACGCCGTCATCACCATGCAGCGCACCGTGGACGAGGTGAAGGCGACCGCCGAGAAGGAAGCCGAAATCATCATCGCCGAGGCGAAGGCCAGGGCCGTCCGCGAGGTGGAATCCACCAAGAAGCAGGCCGAAGACCTGCGTGCCGAAATCGAGCAGCTGAAGCAGCTCCGCAGCAACTACTTCATCCGCTGCCGCTCGCTCATCCGCGGGCAAGAAGAACTCCTCGCCGCCATGGAAAACGACCAGAGGGAATTCGACGCCCCCGCGGTAGCCAACCCGCCCAAGACGGCAACCCCGGGTGTATCCTCCAGCGGGAACGTCCTCGCCTAGCATGCGCGTCAACATCAAGGTACATGCGCGGAGCAAGCGCGAAAGCGTGACCCCGCAACCCGACGGAAGCCTCAAGGTCGAAGTGAAGGCGCCCCCCGTGGAAGGCGCCGCGAACGAGGCCATCTGCGAACTGCTCGCAGAGCACTTCAAGGTGCATAAGCGCGACGTGAAAGTCGTCCTCGGCTCCACCAACAACAAGAAAGTCGTCGAAATCGCCGGGATATAAAATTAAACACAGCCTTCCCTGCAACAAACATTTATAACCCCTTCCATTCACGTCTATGCCCTCAACAAACGGCATTAGTCCTGAGAGGCGTCGGCCAAGGATGGGGAGGGTGCAGGGAGGGGCCCGTGCGGCCTTCGCAACTCCGAGCTGGGGCCCCTCCCGCATCATTCCATATACGGAAAAGCCCCAGGATAACCCTGGGACTTTTCGATTTTATCTAGGATAGGAGATCTACTTGGTCACGGAGAACCGGAACATCTTGCCGCCGCGGAGAGGCTTCGCGATAAACATGCCTCCGTTACGCGCGAGCCCGGCCGTTTTCGCCTTGACATCGGCAATGCCCGCGGCCTCGATACGCCCGAGGAACATGCCCGTCACGTCGTAAATTCCGTACGCAACAGGCGACTGGCCAGCATCAAATTTCATACCGATGGAAATCGGGTCGCAGGGTTCCTCCGCGCACTGGGCACTGGAGCCGTTCGAGAAATTAAAGTAGTCTACGTCGAACCAGGAGCCCGTCACCGTCACGCGAAGGACATGCTCGCCGGCCGGAAGGGGTACGGTCGCCTTCACATCCTTGAACTCGTCCCAGCTCGTTCCGGACACCGGGACCTCGGCAACAGCATTCCCGTCTACAGAAAGCGAGAATCCCGCCGTCGAATTGTCCGTCGCCACGGAAGCGACCATCGTGTAGTCACCCGCCTTCTTCACGTTCACGGTATATTCGAGCCATTCGCCTTCCTGGTTGTGGCCCACGACATAACCCGTCGCCTTCTTGTAGACGTCGACACCCGTACCTTCGCGGTAATCGCTGCATTCGGCATTCTTGCCTTCGTCCGTACAAGCATGGTTGTCCGAGTCAGCATCGTTGCAGGTCTTGTTTTCCTTGCCCGTACCCGGAATGTCGAAATTTTCGGCCTCGATCTTGCCCGGGAGTTCAACAGCCTTGCCGCCATAAGGCTGGCGCGGTACAGGATCGGCCAGCGTACCCTCGCCCACGAGCGTCACGATGCAGTCCTTGTTGCTCGTGTTGCCAGCATCCATCGTAATCGTCACTTCGCCATTCTTGACTTCGACTTCGCCTTCGTCCTTAGCGTTTTTCGCCTCGCTGGTAGTGTATACACGGAAGGTTTGAACATCGGCGCCCTGCACCTTCACTGTCACAGTCTTGCCTTTCTTATAGTCGCGATTCACAAGAACCACGATAACGCTGTCTCCGCCGGCGCTCTTGTAGGCGCTAGCAAACAAGTTCGATTCGGGCTTCGCAGTCGCGCCCACGCGGATGGCTCCCGGGCGGATGAAGCGGGCGAACTGGCTCATCACGTAACCACGCTTGCTGATCTTGCCAATTTCGTTCTGCGGAACCTGGAGCTTGTTGCCGAAGTCCCTATCCATGATAAGGCCGTAGCAGCGGCGGATGTACCACCAGGTATATTGGTTGAAATTGCCAATGACAAGGCCTCGGTGAATTTCGTAAGCCAAATCCATCGCGCGCACCGTATCGTAAACAGCCGTATTCGCCTGGTCGCCCGTCTTCATGTACTTGCGCCAGTAATTGCCACTCCCCTGGCTTTCGGTGTAGTGTTCCGTCATCCAGCGTTCCACGCCCTTCTGGTCGGCCAGTTTGTACTCAAAAAAGTTGTCGCCCGTAGAGGCCTTGCTCGCATAGAAATGCGCCCCGAGGATATCCCAGTTTTTGAGGACATTGGCGTCGTTCAGCACCTTGTTGTAAAGGTTCTTGTCATACTTGAACGATTCCGTCGAAATCACCTTCGTGCCGTTCTTGCGCATCTGGTCGGCATAGCCCTTGGTGAAATTGTAAATTTCATCGGCACTCCAGCAGGCCCATTCTTTGCAGTAGTCCGGTTCGTTGCTAATGGAAATTGCGTACAGGGGGACGCCCTGTTTTTTCATGTATGCCGTAAAGTTGTTCAAATGGTCAACATATTTCTGATAATCCGAAGACCTTATATGCTGATTGGCGCCCGCATAAGGCGAGGTCCACGGAGTTGCATACAAGATAAAATCATCACCGGCATACTTCTTCGCCGATTTTGCGGCTGCGACTTCCTTATTGAAATCATTGGAACTGGCGTACACGGGAATACGGAGCGTATTGAGGCCAATAGTGCCCTCGCCTGTACCGAACGCAAGTTTCGCATCGGCGTCGGAAAGCCCGCCGCCGTTCTGCCACTGGTTATGCACCATGCCACCGAAACCACGGATAACCTGATGCTCTTCGCTCACGTCGACGTTGACCGTCGATGCGAAAGCCATGGTGGACAAAGCGCCACAGCCAATCGCGAGAGAGATGTTCTTGAAACAATTCATATCAAACCCCATTTCCCAACAGGAAGCCGCAAGATTGCGGTCCCGTACCATAAAGATACCCGCCCAAAGCCCGTTTTTACCCCTTTCCGGCAGATTTTCCCTTTACGTTTTGGTAACGGGAACCGGCCCGAATTCTCGAAATTCCAAAAATTTTGAAGAATTTCCCCTTAGAACCGAGCCGTTTTTTGTAAAAACGGAAAAACCGCGGCATTTTCCAATGAAAACAAATTAAATTACTCCAGAGGATATAAAATGCGTAAGATTTCAATCATTCTCTTCTTTATGGTTATCGGCGTTTTTCTGGGATGCCCAACAGAAGAGTTGGAATGTACAGATTCAAATAATTTTGTCAACTTGAATGTTTTAACAACAGACAATGTCGATAGTATCCATTTTTTCCTAAATAAGAAACAAGTTTGCCATAGTAATATCGGTGTTTTCCACAATATACTTATTTGCGAAGATTCTTCCGCAAAAGGATACTTGAGCGCTATAATGGCAGACGATGCGCCCGACGAATGCGATACTCCAAATAAAAAACTGATATGGAAAGGATTTCATTGCTTCATCGGAAATTCTTCGGACCACGTAGACATTGACTCAAGCATTTTGAGTCTAGAAATTTTTTCCTCAGCAGGCAGTTCAATGATAAACACTTCTCAAGTCATCCTGGGTGGGCGACACATCAATATAATTCCCGAAACGGATACCACAAAATGGTTTGGGTATGACCAAAACCCAATAAGGCCTTATTTTGACGAATTCAACACACCAGCTTTGTCGATGCGCATGGGTTGCAATAACAACTACTGCATGGCAGCGTTACCAATGACCCAAAAAGAAATCTGTCGCGACAAATAAGAATCAGAAAAACACCCTCAGACGTATGCCCGAGGGTGTTTTTTCTGGATGTGTGGTTTAGGGATTCTTTTCTGGGCTACCTTGCAGTAGACACCATAAACTTCTTGTTGCCGACCATGGAGCGGAGCATGTATACGCCCTGCCTGAATCCGGCGGCGCGGAGCGCTTCGGAGGCACTGACGCCCTTCAGGCTCACCTTGCCCACCAGGGTTCCGTTCACGTCGAATACGCGGTAATCGTAAGCACTCGGGACCTTGAGAGCAACACCGCCCTTGATGGCGTGCGGGTCAGGTTCCGGAGCATCCTTGCCGGCCACAAAGTTGAAGTTGTCTATATCGAACCAGTCGCCGGTCACGGTGAAGCGGAGCACATGTTCACCCGCGGGGAGAACCACGTTGGCCTTCACCTTAGTGAAATCGTCCCAGCTGGAGCCGGACACCGGAATTTCCGCCACAGTCTCGCCATCCACGGAGAGGGAGAAACCCGCAGTCTCGTTGTCGGTCGCGACGGAGGCATACACCGTGTAATCGCCCGCCGTAGCTACATTGACCGTGTATTCCAGCCATTCGCCGGCCTGGTTGTACCCGACGATGTGTCCGGTGGCCTTCTCGTAGATATCGACGCCGGTTCCTTCACGGTAACTTGTACCACCATTTTCTATACCATGGTCTTCGGAATCGCTCTCGCTGTACGAATCGACACCTGCGCCACGGCCCGTACCCGGTTCGTCGAAATTCTCGGCTTCAATCACGCCCGGAATCGCCCACACCTTGCCGCCAAACGGCTTCTGCGGTTCAGGCGGAGTCGTACCGCTGCCTTCGAAGCCCCAGGCCTTGATCGCCATGGTAGAATCCTTGGAGCCCTTGAACACCAGGAACACCTGTTCCACAACGCCCTTGAGGCCCGTGACTTCGCAAGAGGTCTCGTCATAAGTGCTCTTGCTGCCGGTATTCTTGAGCGTGCAGGTGCCGGCGAGCGTACCCGACACAGAACCCGTGTGAATTTCAATCTTGTTATCGTCGGCCGTGCTGCCAGCCAAGACCGTAAAGCCTGTCGCCGCAGTACCGAAGTCCACGCCACTCACGCGAATCCAGGATTCCTTGGTGGAAAGCGGGAGCAACAGGTGTTCGGCAACCTTTCCCGGGCTCCAGTTGGAACGGCTACGGATGCCCTTCTGCTTGGAGCTCGTGAGTGCCGGGTACCAATCGTACGGGTCGAAGTTCTCAATCTGCTTCGGGCCTTCCTTCGTGAAGGTCAGTTCCTTCATGGTACCATCGTTATTGTAGTAGAACTCGTCCACGCTCACGCTACGGTGGAATGCAGGAGTCGGGTTGGCCTTGCCGTCTTCGGCCGGAATCTTTTCGAGGCCGTCATAACCGTTCGCAATGCGGCGGTCATGGTAAGCAACATACCAGTGGCCCTTGAATTCGGCAATGCCATGGTGGTTGTTGTTGTTCGCGTTGATGTTCTGGCCGTTGATATTCGGGTTGCCCATGAAGATTCCCTTGTAGGTGTAGGGGCCCATGGGGCTATCCGACATGCCGTAGGCGATACGCAAATCGGCAGTACTGTAAGAGAGGTAGTACTTTTTATTGTACTTGTGGATGTAGGACGCTTCCATGGCCTTCGGACCACCGATCTTCAGGTGGGTCTTGGAGCTCACATCGAAGCCCTTCATATCCTTGTTGAGCTTGTAGATGTTGAAGATGTCGTTGTTATTGTCGTTTGCCGGGCGGCTATCGCTGCTACCGCCACCGAAAGTGAAATAGCCCTGGCCATCGTCATCGAAGAAGATTGCCGGGTCGAAGCACCAGCCGATACCGTCGCAGTCCGCAAGGCCGCCACCCCAGTTGTTGATGAGCTTCTTGCCGCCCGAAACCGGGTTCGTCCAGGGGCCGGCAATGCTGTCGGCACCGATAAGGCCGACACCGCCGCCACCGCCATCGGGGAACACGATGTAGAGCCTGTGATCATTGGGGTTCACTGCAATACCGGACGCCCAGATGGCGCCAATACCGTCGACCTTTCGCGCATCGTAAATGATGCCGAAGTCGGTCCAGTTCTTCATATCCTTGGTACGGAAACCATAGAGGGCCTTGATGTCATAGTCACCGGCATTGACCGCTGCCGGGTCATCGGAATCGGTGATGACGTAGAAGTAGGTGCCATCGGAAGCGGCACCCGGGTCCGCCAGGTAATGGTAGCTGGAAATCGGATTGTCGGCCAAGGCTGCCGTGGCGAAAATTCCCACGGCAGCCAGACCGAACGGTCCCATACAATACTTTTTCATAAACCTTTCCCTTTTTTCAACCACACCATTGCAGTTTCGCTATCTATAATCTACCCCTAAAAAACGCTTTCTTTACCCCCCCAAAAAACACATTCCATTGACTTTTTATCCATAACAACAACAAACATCCCGGAGCGGGTCCGGGATGCCTTTTAAGGTCTAATTTGCCGTTTTTTGTTAAAAAATACTGTTTTTAAGGCTGAAGAGCCATATGGTAACCAATTGTAATAGGATCTTTAGGTGCTAGGTTGTTGCCCAAGCGAGAAATCGTAACCCTAACCGTTCCTGTGTATAGAACAGTGAAAGGAACTACGAGATTTTGCCTTGTATAATCATTTGAAAAAGTTAGGATAAGATACGTCATAGAATTTCCATTCGGTTGAGCAACCGTAACAAGAAGATTCAAAGGTATTTTTTTCAACTTTTGAACAGTACTTCCCTTCACTAACCAAGAAACTGCCAACTTATATTTTTCTCCAGCCACAACACCATTCATATCAAACGTTAGAGCTTTATCCAATTTGTCATCACTATAATTCTTCAAGTAACCGGAAAAAGATTTATTGGAGGCCATGAGATTATAAGCAGGAATACCAAGGACAGCCCCACCATCAGTATCCCTACTTCCTATAGTATTACCCAAAGTCGTAGTGAGGAATACTGGCTTCACCATTTCAGGATGTCCTTTAAAGAAGGGATGCTTCGTCATCAAATCTGCAGCCATCGCAGCTGTATACGGTGTAGCCGCACTTGTGCCATCAAAGTAGCCATCATATCCAACAAAACCAACATCATAGAAATTACCGATATTCATTATTTCAGGTTTTGCATTTCCAATTTCAGAATTTATGTAATTACTATAAGGCATGTAAAAGTAACCGTAAGCTCCAGATGAATTAGTACGTTGCAAAGGATTCATTGCCCCAACGGTAATGGCATTTACTGCTTTGCCAGGAGATTTTACAGTTTGTCGACTTTGCCTATCTGGGCTAAAATTACCAGCAGCAAGAAATTCTGTTACACCATGCGTGTATATGTAGTTGTCATATGCTGCATCAATTACATCATAACTATCGGTAATCTCACCTTTATCATTATACTTTCCCAAAGAAGCAGTACCAATGTAAATTTGGGGACTGAATGATTGCGGTTTGGCCGGGCCAGCAATGTCACCTAGAAGGTTATTCTCATTATAACCATAAATTGTGGCATCCGGCGCAATACGCTGAAGTATGTTAACAACAGCTGTTGCGTGAGGGCGGGGATCGGTTCCACAATCCATCGCCCTATGCTTTGAAGGAATCAAAATCTGACTCACATTAGCACAGGCTTTATCATAATAATAAATACCAATATCTTTTCCCTTATACCCATCAGCATGAGCATAATTGATTTGAGAAATATTGATAGCCTCAGGAATCGTTGCAAAATCTTCAACATAACTGCCATAACCAGGCGTATAAGTCAGCCTGCTCATAGAATTAACATCAGTTCCAAAGTCACCATCTTCTATGTAAATATCTTCTGAAGACAACAGTTTGTTTTCCATTTCAGTAGGCGTCAAGAAAGCCCTATATGATTGTTTAAGAGGCTTTTGCTTTTTAATCCGACGTTTTTCCCAATCTTCAGTTTTTTTGAAAAAAGACTTCTTGTCTATTTTCTTACCATTCAGCAAAAAATTCTCTTCTTTTTTTTCACCATTGTAAGAATATTGCGCACTGATAGGTTCAATATCAACATCTTCCACAGACAAATCAGCAACAGTCACTTCCATTCTGGGTTCAACGACATCTTCAACCAGATAAACAGTAGAATCCTGAACTTGTCCTCGATTCACTTTGCGACCAAGCACATCGCTTTTGAGAACAACTTTTCTCTTTTGCGCATCGCTATTGATTTTTTTGTTTGCTTTTTCCGCTTTGTATTTTTCAACAAATTCCCTCACTTTCGGGGAAAGACGGTCTAAATGACGGCTTTCAAGATTTACCTGCGCACAAGCTGTCCCTGCAAGGGAAAGCACCAACAAAAACCTGATATTCATTCAATTTCTCCTTTATTTTGAATAAATTATAAATTAAATATAACCTATCAACAAAAGAAACGGTACTTTCAACGAAAAATAAAACAAATTTATAAGAAAGACTCCTCTTTCGAGGAGCCTTTTCAATAGGGGTATTGTTTTTAAAGAATTTATCGAGTTGTACGCACCTTCGCGATTATACCATTACTGCGGTCGCGAATGAGGCAGATTCCTTGAACCTTCTTGGACAAAGCATTTTCTCGCCAGATATTCTTGGCATCATCCATGCTACGGGCCGTGAAGCTTGCCACCTTCTTGCCGTTCAGATTAAACACATCGAAGACTCCTGCAGAGGTTGCATTCATACGAATCATCGGACGGAGTGCCACCAAACTATCATCCGGATCCTTGGCGTCCTTGCCTTCTGCGAACTGGATGTAGTCGATATCGAACCAGTCGCCGGTCACGGTCAAGCGGAGCACATGCTCGCCCGCAGGGAGCGTCACGTTGGCCTTCACCTTCACGAACTCGTCCCAGCTGGAGCCGGACACCGGGATTTCCGCCACGGACTCGCCATCTACGGAGAGGGAGAAACCCGCAGTCTCGTTGTCGGTCGCAACGGAGGCATACACCGTGTAATCGCCCTTCTTTGCCACATTCACCGTGTATTCCAGCCATTCGCCAGCCTGATTGTAACCGACGATGTGGCCGGTCGCTTTCTCGTAGATATCGACTCCGGTTCCTTCACGGTAGCTTGTACCGCCATTTTCTATACCATGGTCTTCGATATCGTTTTCGCTATAGGAATCAACTCCGGCACCGCGGCCCGTACCCGGTTCGTCGAAATCCTCCGCCTGGATCATGCCCGGAATCGCCCAAGCCGTGCCACCGAAAGGCTTCTGCGGTTCGGGAGGCGTGGTGCCGCTGCCTTCGAAGCCCCAGGCCTTGATGACCATGGTAGAATCCTGATTGCCCTTGAACACGAGGAACAACTGGTCCACGATTCCCTTGAGGCCTTCGACTTCGCATTTATTCTCGACGTATTTGCTCTTATCGCCCGTATTCTTGAGCGTACAGGTGCCAGCGAGCGTACCCGTCGCGGAACCCGTGCGGATTTCAATCTTGTTGCCGTCGGCAGCGCTTGCAGCCTCGACCGTAAAGCCCGTCGCGGCAGTACCGAAGTCAACACCAGAAACACGGAGCCAGGCTTCCTTGCTCGAAAGCGGAAGCAACACATGTTCAGCCTTCTTGCCCTGCACGAAGTTGGAACGGCTGCGGATGCCCTTCTGCTTGGAACTCGTGAGAGCCGGATACCAATCGTACGGATCGAAATTCTCGATCTGCTTCGGGCCTTCGTTGGTCACCGTAACCGTCTTGATAGTACCATCGGAATTGTAGAACATTTCGTCCACAGAGACGCTGCGGTGGTAGCCTTCGTTCGGGTTCGGCCTGCCATCATCCGCCGGGATAACTTCCAAGCCATTGTAACCCTTCGCAATACGACGGTCATGATAAACGACGTAGGAATGGCCCTTGAATTCGGCAATACCGTGGTGGTTGTTGTTGCCGTTGATGCTTCTGCCGTTCATGCTCGGGTCACCGAGAATCGTACCCTTCCAAGTGTAGGGCCCCATGACGTTGTCGGAAATGCCGTAGTCAATTGTCGGAGCGCCCTGCTGCCAACCGGTACTGTACGAGAAGTAGTACTTGCCTTCGTGCTTGTGAATGTAGGATGCTTCGAGCATCTTGCGGGTCGGCAGGTTGTTCACCTTCACGTGAGAACCATTGCCCACCGGAGCATCCTTCGCGTCGTTCAGCTTGACGATATCGAAGTTGTCGGTATTCGGGCGGCTATTGCTTTCGCCACCGCCCCACGTCACGTAGGTCGTACCGTCATCATCAATGAAAATTCCCGGGTCAAAACACCAAGAAACGCCATCGCAACCGATGATGCCTCGGCCACCGACAAGCTTATCCTTGCCCTGGCCCACAGCGTTTGTCCACGGGCCGTCGATAGCAGGGGCCTTGATGTAGCCAATGCCGCCACCACCGCCATCGGGGAACACAATGTAGAACGTACCGTTATGCACGGCGATACCGGAAGCCCAGATATCGTTAATGCCGTTTACCTTGCGGGCATCGTAAATGATGCCGAAGTCGGTCCAGTTCTGCATATCCTTGCTGCGGAATGCATAAAGGGCGTAAATCTTGTAACCGTCAGAGTTGGCCGGTGCCGGGTCATCGGAGTCGGTGATGATGTAGAAATATTCATCATCTGCGGCAGCGCCGGGGTCAGCTAGGTAGTGATAGGTAGAAATCGGATTATCGGCAAGAGCCATGCCGGCAAAGCAGCCCACAACAGCCAAGCCAAGCTTTCCTATGGAAATCTTGTTCATCTTAAACATCCCTTTTAAAGACCGCACCATTACAGTCTTCACCATTCTATAATCTAAACCCCCAAAGGCCTTTTTTCTCCCCAATCCGAGCAAATTGCATTGACGGATTGTCCATAATTGTACCGAAAACGAATAATCACAAAAAAGCACCCCGAGACAAGCCCGAGGTACTTTATGACGCCGAAAAGGCGTCGGTCTGGATGTGTGGTGTTTAGGGACTCTTTCTGGCCTTATTCCGTCACCTTGGCCATAAATTTTCTATTGCCATTCACCTGCTTGAGCATGTAGGCGCCCTGCCTGTAACCGGCTGCCTTCAGGGCCTGCGTCGCATCCATGCGGGCGAGGTCCACGGTCCCGAGCAATTTGCCCGAGAGGCTGAACACGCGGTAAACCTTCGAACTGCCGGCATGGAACCCGAGCTGCCGAACAACATCCGGCACGGAATCCTTCACCGTACCGAAGGAGAACCAGTCCACGTTCACATTGTTGCCGGTGATAGTCAGGCGAACCGTATGCGGGCCCTTGGCAAGCGTAACCTTGCCGGCGCTGAATTCCTGGTACACGCTCCAGTCTTCGCCCGTCTTGGTCACGTTGACCGTATCGCCCACCGGCTTCCCGTCCACGGAGAAGCAGAAGCCGGAATTTTCGGCGCCCGAGGAGGCATAGGCCGTAATCGGGTATTCACCGTCGGCAGCAACCTCTATGGTATATTCGAGCCATTCGTCTACGTTCGTGTAGCCGATCGCCTTGCCCGTCCCGCCAAGCACGATGTCCACGCCTTCGTCCTCACGGAATGCGGCATCGCCCTGGTTCTCGGCATCGTTGTCGCTGTAAGAATCGTTGCCAGCGCCGTAACCCGGCACATCGAAGTTCTCGGCCTCGATCTTGCCCGGAACACCGGCAACCTTGCCATCATAAGGAGTCTGCGGTTCGGGTTCACGCTTGGTGCCCTGGAATTCCCATTCGAGAATACCCATGGTGGAATCCTTGCCATTATTTTTGAACACGAAGAACAGCTGATCGACAACGCCGGTAAGGCCCGTCATAGCGCAGTCGTTATCAGTGAAAGTCATGTTATTGGCAGTCTTTGCAAGTTCGCAAGTACCAGCCAACGTGCCGCTAGCGCTACCTGTATGGATTTCAATCTTGTTGCCTTCGCCCACGTTCGCCGCCTTGATGCGGAGGTTCTGGGCACCGTTACCGAAGTCCACGCCAGACACGCGAATCCAAGATTCGCTACGGCTCGTGAGCGGCAACAGCACGTGCTTCACCGGCTGACCCTTCGTCCAGTCCGTACGGCTACGGATGTTCAACTGCTTGGAACTCGTAGTCGCCTTGTAAGTCCTGTACGGGTCGAAGTTCTTGATCTGCTTCGGGCCTTCACGGGTAAAGGTCAGCTTGTTCATCTTGTCGCCACTCCAGGTGAGTTCGTCGATGGACACGCTTCTGTGGTTTTCGTAATTCGGGTTTTCGGAACGCACGCCCGCCTGGGTCGTTGCTGCCGGATGGTTATCGGAAGTCACCAAGCGACGGTCGTGGTAAACAGCGTACCACTTGTCCTTGAACGGAGCGAAGCCCTGGTGGTTGTTACCGCCTTCGCCGTGAGCATCGGGCACGGAGCCAATGCCCGGAATAACCGTACCTACAAAGGTATAGGGGCCCCAGATATTGTCTGACATGCCATAGTCAATCACCTGGCTACGGTTGTTGAAACTCAAGTAGTAGGTGTTGTTACGCTTGTGCAGGTAAGGAGCTTCGAAAGAGTTCGGCAAGGAGACCTTCTTCAGGGAATTCTTGTCGAAAGTGATCTTGCCATTGCTTTCGGTAAAGCTGATAATGTCGAAGTTGTTACCGTAGGGGCGGCTATTGCTTTCGCCACCACCGAAAATCACGTAACCCTTACCGTCGTCATCGATCAAAATGCCCGGGTCAAAGCAGTGTGCAATGCCGTCGCAGCTACCAATCAAACTGCCACTACCTGCAATCCTGTTGACGCCATGTGTTTCCTTGACAGGGTCGGTATAAGGACCATCGATAGCTGGGGCGGTAATCATGCCCACGCCGCTTGCGCCATCGGGGTAAACGATATAGACTTTACCGTCCTTGACGGCAATGCCCGACGCCCACGTATTGCTCGGATAGTTGCCGAACTCGCGCTTGGAACGGAAAATCATGCCATGGTCGGTCCAGTTCTTCATGTCTTCAGAAGTGAAGGCGTAAAGGCCGACAATGTCGTAGTTCCAGTTCGTCTGGTTGTTATAATCATCCACATCGGTCAAGATGTAGAAGGTGTCACCATCGGAGGCGCAAGAGGGGTCCGCCAGATAGTGGTAAGATGAGATAGGGTTGTCCGCCAGACCGTACGTGGCAAGACCCGCTACCAGGAAAGACGTTGCAACACCACAACTGAATTTCATAACTGCTCCTTTTATGGAGAGTCAATAAGCCAATCACCCCCTAGAGGCTCTTGATCCCATACGGGTATAAAGATATCATCAAAAAAAAGAAAAGTGTCGTTCGTCACAACACTTCCCATTTACAATTTGTCTATACCTTTGTAAGGTTTTCGAAATCGAAAAAACTATTTCGACTGCTTCCGCGGAATGAACTCGCTATAGCCGAACACCTCGATATCGTCAATCCAGAATTCACCACCCGTACCTCCAAATATGGAGATATCGGTGATGCGCCTCTTCACGACATCCCAACCCAGATTACCGCCCGTCTTGTTGCTGTCGGGTTCCTGGAGCTTGCTGGGCACAACCACATAGCGGTTCCAGACCGTATCGATATCGATATGCGTCCAGGCCTTTCCGCTTTCTTCTTCGGAAGTGCTGTCGAGGTTCATGTCGAACGAGAACGAAATGTACTTGTGCTTGGTCGTATCCGTGATGGCATCGGCACGGGCCCAGAACACGATAGAATCGAGCCCGCTCATGTCGACAAGGCCACCCAGTTCATAGCCCATCAGCACCCACTGGTACAGCGAATCATTCGTACATGTAAAGTGCGCGACCTTGCCTTCCCGGCCAAGGCCTGCATCGGCCACTTCGACTTTGCCCGAGGCATACTCGCTGTGGTCGATTTTCCAATTGTCAACACCGTCCTCGAAATCATCGAGGACGAACGAAAGTATAGGCGGCCTTGCATCGATAAGGATTTCGCGGAACTCACCCGACTTGACTTCGGCAAGCACGGAACCGAGCTTGCGGGCATAGTTCACATGCTGCTTCTTGCCCTTCTCGTTAACGACGGTAGAATCGTCCTGGACGAAGGCAACCACCTCGAAGAAGCCTGCAGGCAGGGATTCGAATTCGAAGTTGCCCTCGGAATCGGCCTCGGTACTGTAGTCAAGACCCTGGACGGCAACCGTGACGGGTTCGTCGATGCCCTCTTCAAGCACCACCTGGCCCGCGACCGCGCCCGGAGGTCCGACATGCAGGGACACTCGGCCGCCGTTGGTATGCCACGACCTGTAATTGAACTTGGAGGCGCCCTTCAGGGAATCGCCGCGGGCTTCCACTATATAACTGCCAAAGCCCAAATTGTTAAGCACCAGCGATCCAGAATCGTTGGTCTCGTAATTCATATTCGCGGTAGCAAGAGAATCAGCAAGGGTATCGCCGCTCGCCAGATAGCTATCCGGACGGACAATAACCTTCACATGTGCCGCCGGAGACCCGTCGGCAAGCTGCACGGAAAGGGCGATGGAATTTTCCGTTTCCATCGATGAACCGGCGCCTTCGATACCGTTCTCGCCAGTACACGCGACAAAGAATCCGCTCAATGCCGCCAACCCTATTTTCCACACCCTATTCATCATTTTTTTACTCCTGCACCGTCCCCCATAATAGCATTTTCTGCGGCGCCACCCTTACGGGCAACCGGATAAAAAGCCATCGAAAGCTGCATAACGCGGTCGGGATTCTTAGCCTCGTCCACGCGTTTTTGCACTAATCTGCGGAATTCCCTCAGCATTTCGCCCAAATCCTCGAAACAGGACTGGTCGACAGAAAGAGTCAGGGTAGAAATATTTCGCTCGTCGACAGGGATGTTCTCGAGGGCGTCGCTTGCCAGCCCGAGCACCTGCCTCTGGAAGTTCCTCACCGCCTTCGCCTTCTCGGGACCGCCTACCGTGAGGTGCGCATCCGTCAGCGCAAGGCGCCCGCTCGCCAACTTCTTGACAAGCCCGACTTCCTTCAAGATTTCGATAGCCTCGGTAACCTGCTCCTCGGAAATGGGCGGGCAGATATCCTTGGCAATCTGCTTCACGTTCACCACCCCGCCATTCAGGTCGAGGTAGGCACGCACTGCCGGAATCCACCAGTTTTCGAGCAGTTTGAGTTCGGCCGCCTGGAGGCTGTGGCGTTCCACGTCGCGAAGGGAAAGCGCCTTCGCCATCAATTCTTCTTTCTTGGCCTTGTCCTTGCTCACTGCGGCCGAGAACAGCAGGTCGAAATATTCCGCCTCGCGGCCGTTCAGCGCAAGAATTTCCTTGGCAGCCTGCAACGCATGAGCGGGCAGGTGCTGTTTTTTCTGCAACACGCGGTAAAGGTAGCTGGAATCCAGCCCCAGCTTATCGCCCATCATGCGATAGCTATAGAAGGGCATCTCCGCCTTGCGGCGGTCGTAGTAGTCCTTCAAGAAGTCGCGGTAGTCCGCTATGTCCGAAAAAATAACCATCAGCTATTAAATTACCCTTTGCAAAGTAGAAAAAAAAGGCTTTTTGTAAATTCTTTATTGACTTTTTATCCATACCCGAGTTGACGAAAATCACAAAAGTCCCTCTTTTTCCCGTTTTTTTGCCCTTTTTTGCTATAATACTTTTCCATGCAACCACCCCCGCCCCCCAAGCATCAAAATAAAAGAATGGACGAAAGAGTGATTCTAAAGATGGTTCAGGAAGGCAGCCGCGAGGCTCTTGGACTGCTGTGGAGTGAACACAGCAGCAAGGTCCTGAACCTCGCCTTCAGAATGCTCCGAGACAGGGACGAAGCCGAAGACATCCTCATGGACGTCTTTGTGCAGGTTCCCTCCGCCATAAAAAGTTTCAAAGGCCAGAGCGCCGTCGCCACATGGCTCTACCGCCTCACGGTGAACGCATGCCTCATGAAGTTGCGTGCAGGCAAACGCCACCGCGAGCTCGAAGAGGAACACCTCGACACGATCATCGAGGAAGCCCTCGGGAAGGCAGATGCGGCAAACGATTTCGACCCGACCCTTCTCGAAAAGGGACTCGCCCAGTTGAACGCAGAGACGCGAAGCATGCTCTGGCTCAAGGATGCCGAGGACCTGGACGTAAAGGACCTCGCCGAGATTTACAAGATGCCCGAGGGCACCGTCAAGGCGAGGCTCAGCCGCGCAAGGAGTTTTGTTCGCAACTATATAAACGAACGCAAAGCCAATATCAACAAGGAGTGCAACCATGCCTAACAAAATCGACTTCTCGAAAATGGAACGGCTCACCCCCCGAGCCGATTCCTGGGCTAAAGTCTGCGCCCGCCTGGACGCAGAAGCCAAGAATGCACCCGCAGGGAAAATCATCGACATCAAGAGCTGGTACAGCGCCATCCCGATTGCGGCAAGCCTCGTGCTCGTGAGCATCATGGCGCTCCTCCCCGCAATCAACAATTCGAACAGCACCGAGACTATATCCATGAACAGTTCCGCACCTGCCGAGGTCATGAGCTGGTATTCCAGCCTGGGCAACTCGACGAGCGACGAATTCGAAACGCTCGAGGAAACTGTCGGATTCAGCTATTTAACAAAGGAGTAAAACCATGAAAGGAGCAACGCTATTCGCAGCAAGTCTCGCCATTTTCGCACTGATCCTGGGATTCTTCCTTGGGAACTTCGGTGGCAAGTGCAGCTGCTGTTGCAACAAGGCAGAAACTGCCCAGTGCATGCGCCACGGCATGATGCCGCCCCCGCCTCCCGGCCCGCCGCACCACCCGCGTGAATTCCGCGGCCCGCACGGAGACTTCGGCAAGGGTCCCGGAGCACGTTTCAAGGGCAACATGAACCCCGCGGTCGTCGATTCCATGTTGCAGGTGACACCCGAGCAGAAGGAAGCGCTCGACGCCAACCGCGCCAAGGGCGATTCCATATTCAAGGAACTGAGGAAGCAGAAGCACGACGCCGAAAAGGCGCTGGGCAAAGCGCTCGACAGCAGGGACCCCGCAAGCATCGAGGCAGCAAAGGCCCTGGTGCTCGAAGCCGACAAGGCTCTGCTCGAACACCGCATCAACGGGGTGAACGCCCTCGCGAAAGTCCTCACGCCTGAACAGTTCGAAAAGTTCAGCCAATTCCGCAGGGACCAAATGAAAAAGTTCCGCGACCAAATGAAGGAACGTCGCCACGGCCCCAGGGGCCCAGAAGAAGCTGATAGCGCCGCGCAGTAGCACGCAGCCTCAATAATTTCTTGATACAGAGACCCCCGACGCGAAAGCGCCGGGGTTTCTTTGCAAGCCGTCAATGCCGCAATCAGATTTTCTTGACTACGGTAAGGATGTTCTTGTTCCCGTCCTTGCGGTAGGCGATATCCCGCATGCTCCTGCTCGAGAGGAACTGCCCGAGAATATCGAGTTTCCGCTCTTCGGCAGAGGACATCTCTCCGGAATCCGCATCCTCGGCGGTATCGCCGGGTTGCACGCCATCGGCAAAGCAGAGCCGCGCCATCACGTGCGACCTGCAGGTTTCCACCGTGAACGTCACCTTGTCCGTTCCCGAAAATTCGACAACGTTATCGAATATCTGGACCACGGCGTCACCGACCTGCTTCTGCACCGCGGCAGAAATTCCAAGCGGCTCGAGGACCTCCCCGATAAACGACGTCAGGGCATTGCAACTTTCGGGCCTTGCATCCACGACAGTCTCGCGGTGTTCCCAACCGTCGCCCCTGCCTCCGGTATACTGTACCGCGAGCATAGCGATATCGTCGATCTGCGGCACGCCATTTATGAACCCGTCGAAGTGTTCCTTCATAAAGTAGCACGCCCCGCCAGGTGCGCGGTTGCCGCTTTCCGAGAGATTCAGGAAGAGCCTGGTGTTCCCGAACTTTTCCCCTTCGGCATTCACCGCATTGACAACGCCATCCGTATAGAAGAACATCATGTCGCCCGGAGCGAGGTCCAGCGACTGCTGCGTGTAGCAGGCATCCTTCTCCATGGCAAGGGCCACGCCGAGTTCGCACTTCAGGAATTCCACGGAGCCGTCCTTGTGGCGGATTGCCGGAACATTCTGCCCTGCCGAAGCATAATCCACATGCCCGTTGCGCAGGTCCAAGATGCCCATCCACACCGTAACAGGCATGTTGTCCTTGTTCCGGCGGGCAAGTTCGAAATTCGCCTTGTTGAAAATCTCGGAAACCGCAGTGACATGTATGGTCATGGTCCGGAGCACGATTCTAGTCACCATCATGACAAGTGCGGCCTGGACGCCCTTACCCGTGACATCGCCCATCACGAATGCCAGATGGTCGTCATCCACCTTGAAGAAGTCGTAGAAGGCGCCACCGACTTCCTTCGCCGGCTCCAGGTACAGGGCGAGCGAATGCCGCATATCGCCGCAGTTTTCCTCCTCCTCGTCCTTCGGGAGGATACCCATCTCGATTCCGCGCGCGAACTCGAGGTCGTGTTCCACGCGGTCGATGCGCTTCTGCTTTTCGACATACGCCTTAAGCGAGGAACGCATGTCGCTGAAGGCGGTGGCGAGCTGCGAGATTTCGTCGTGGCCGCTGATCATCGGGAGGGCCGTGTCGAAATCGCCCTTGCCGAGTTTTTCTGCGGCAATGGCAAGCGTCTTGAGCGGGCGCGACACGCGGAGCGTTATCACGAGGATAAGCACAAGCATAACTACGTACCCGCCGATTCCAATCCACGCGAACATGTAGTTCACGGAGCGCTTCTCTTCGAGGAATGTCTCCGCAGGCCACACGATCATGAACGTCCAGTCGATAGTTTCCATCGCCGTAAAGTAGATGACGGCCTCGTCGCCTTCGATCGAAGAACCCAGGAAAAGCCCGCTCTTCTTGCTGCTCACAGCCTTCTCGAACTCATCGAACCGCTTGCGCGACGCGCTCTTCGAAATGGAACCGAAGTTCCCCTTGAAAGTGAGTTCATTTTTCGGATGGGCAATCACCATGTTGCTCGCCGAAAGCACCACCGCATAACCGTTGTTCGATACCGGAATGTTCGCCACCATGTCCTTGAGGAAGGCAATGGAAATATCGACACACAGCACGCCCGCAAACCGCTTGTTGCCAGAAGCGTCCTTGCGGAATATAGGCGTGGTATAGATGACGATGGGTTCCTTGATGAACTGTCCGACAAAAGGTTCCTGCCAGATGCCCTTCATGCTGTCCCTGGTGCTCGTGTACCAGGTCGTCTCCAAGAAGTTTCCGCCATCGGTGATAATGTTGCCGTCTTCCGTGTGGTGCGCAAGCCGCATGTACTGGCCCTTGGGCGCTCCCTTCGGGGCCATCCCCGGTTCGTAGGCGACCACCACGGCAAGCACCTGGGGCACCGTCGTTCGCACGCCCGAAAGCGAACTCAGCAAGAAGTCGTCGAGTTCCTGCCCGACAAGCCCCTGCTCGCTCACCTTGCCCGCGATTTCTTCGCCAAAGTTACGGCAAGAACCGAACAGGTTGTTTATGACAGCCACATTGGCGCGGCTAATCTCTTCGCCCTTCTCCAAGAGGAGCCGGGAAATCCTATCCTGGATCTGCGTGCTGCTGAAACCGAACAGAGCAGCGAACACGACGCTGATGCCCAGGAGAATCATCGCGGACTGTTTGAACGCCAAACCGCGTACGTTAACCTTCATAGCCAAGCCTCTAAAAAATTAAACGTTTCACGTTTTTTTAAATCCCTAGCCACCACTCACCATCATCTCTTGAAAATCTTGTCGACCGTGTCGGCGAACTCCTCGAAAGCGAACGTGCCTTCCAGTTCTGCGAGAGCCTTCACGAGCCCGCGGTAATGCCATTCATGCTGCTTTTTGCTCTTGACATGGAAGAGCTTCCACACCTCGTCGCCATGTTCCCTGCAATCGCGGTAGATGGCGCGGGCGTTGCTCAGCTTGTCGGATAGGGCCACAATCTTCGCGTCGCGGGAGGCCGCCTTCAGCTGGTCGATAGCGATGGATTTGCGCAACTGCCAGCTTTCTTCTTCCGTCTTGCCGTTTACCACGATGTCGGATTCCGTTTCCACGAGCTGCGCGACACGTTCACCGAATTCGCGCTTGACATCGGAATACTTCACGCCGGCATCCTCTACGGTATCGTGTAGGGCGGCCGCGGCCAGAAGTTCCTGGTCGTTCGTCATGGTGGCTGCTATGGCAACAGCCTCCAGGGGGTGGACGATGTACGGGAATCCCTTCCCCTTGCGCTCGGCGCCCTGGTGCGCCTTGACCGCAAAAACAATCGCCTTGTCAAGAATCGAAGTGTCCATACCATTAATCTAAACAAAAAACAAACTAAATACAACGTCCCATGCAACTATAAACGAAAAAACGGCCCCCTTTTGCACCTTTCCGGTACAGGAGAGCCGATTTTTGACAGTCCGAGAATGAATTTATCGGTTATGGAGCGGCGTCGGGAACGGCATCTAAATCGATGAACAGGTCATCCAATTCACTGGCAGGGACGTTTTTCTCCACACCAAGCACTTGTTTCCTTATCTTCCCCTCTGAATCCCTATACACCTTAGTGATTTCGTACGAGATGAGATCATCCGGTGTATAGATTATGATACTAATCGGCTCTTCGTCTTCGAAGTCGGTGAACATCTTCGTTGTAGAAACATCTCGGTCAACAACCTCCGAATGGACAGAAAATCCAACAATGATTTTTTTCACGTCTTCGGTGTCACCCAAAATAATCGGGATAATTTCCTTTTCGATTAACGGGTCATCAACCATGACCGCATAATCCTTCAAAAGGAAACGCGGGAATTTGAGAGGCGGTTGACTCTTCTTTTTGAAATAGAACACCTTGGAAACCCAAAGATTAAGTTCAGACTTGTCTTTTCCGCGCACGGCATAGGTACGTTGATCGGTCTTTTCATCTATAACAAAGCGCTTACTTTTTGCTATGGGTTCCCCATTACAATCTTCCACATCGACAATGACTTCTACCTTTTCAAAGACAGAGAAATCGACACTGCCGGCCATAATAGGAACTTCGCGGAAGAACATATAGGCGTTCGGAGCAATAGTAAGAATCCTGCTAGAAGACAATACTGGCTGAGTTACAATCTCTTTGGGAGAGCAATGATTGTCGACATTACTTGAATAGATAAGGCGAATCTGATAATAATAGCCGCCATCGTCATCATCATCGCACAGCCAAGAGATATGGTGCTTCTTTTCGCTTTCGTTAACCGAGAAGTTAAAATTGCCTAAAGGCTTTGCCTTATCGGGCTTAGCAAAATGATTTTCGGGAACGCTCTCAAGTACGCCATCTTTGTACTTCCACACAATAACCTCTACAGATTCAAGGTCATTATTCGGGTCATCAAAGTCATGAAACAGTTCTATATCGACGCTTTGGGTATCCCACAATTCACCAAAAGCGACTTTCTTTACATAGTCATCGTAATGGTCCGCAATCAAATCGCTGTTTTCCATTAGCAACGCTTTTGGATTATGATGCTGAATGATTGCAGAGCGTTCCGAGTAGTCGACAGAAAGTATCCGATCTTCGCTGATTTTTTCGTTGCTAAGCTTATAACAGAAGCCCACCTTGATAGGAGTGACAACGTCCGAAATCTTAATCAGGCGGTCAGTAATCGAATCAAGGAGGGACGAATCTTCGTCGTTCAACACAGAAGGCTTGAAGAGTTCTCGTATAACAGAGTCTTTAAATTCATCGACCAGCCTATCAATCCGCTTCTGCTCTTCTTCGTCCGTAACCATGCTGGTCACTTCAATCTTGATGGATCCGTTTTCGACCATTTTTTGAGTCAACCACTCAAAGTGAGCGCCAAGATCAGCCTGAAACTGTTGATAGGTAAACTTTAGATTGGCATCAATATTTTCCAGTGCCGTTTCTTGACACCGGGAAAGGAACGCCGTGATTTTGATATCGGCAGCAGGGCGAATAGCTGCAAATTGCAAGTCATAGTCCGCAGCAATAACGCCTTGGCCATTACCTATAGCAGAATTGATTAATTCCGTTCCGCGCCTGTCATACCGAACATTAAAAACACTTTTGAGGTTTTGAGTAAGCGAAGGCCTCTGAGAGGTAACAATCGCTTTTACCATGTCACTGCTTTGATTGTCGAACGACGACTTATCCAACGTTATCAAGTCAACACGGCCATCTGTCCACACGGGGGTGGTCAGCCGAGCATTTCCTGGTATCGATGTGATGGTTCTCCGCAGTGCATCAAAAGCCTGTTGCAGTCTCTCAGGGGCCACCATACAATCAATACTGAGCTGCAGAATAGACCCTGCAGAATCTTCCATGTCTGAACTAGAGGCATCAACCATCTTGTTCTCATGGAACAACTGCAAGAAAAATTCATATTCATCTTCCCTATCGGGCCTAGGCGACAACTTAATCTCATCTGGAAGATAATAGATTATTGTTTCGTCCTGGTGGTCTCCGAAAAAGGTTACTCCTTCATAACATCCGTATGATTTGGATAGATCTAGCATATCAGTATTGATGGTTTGGGGTTAATTCTCTACAAGTTCTAACAGCAAAAGGTCTCGGTCATCGGCTTTTTTCTTAGTTTTGAAAACTTCGCCTTTGTCCGTATCCTTCGCAACAAACTTATAGTAATAGGCTTTATCATCGCCTTTTTTCCAATCGTATTTAAATTCTACCACACTATCGGCCTTGACAATAGATTTTACTATCGGCTCGGCATTCTTGGTAGGATAGAACGAAATCTTGATTTCACCGATATCGTTCTTTTTAAAATCGTCTGGATTTTTCAATTTAACTTGAACGGTTCGTTCCGGTTTTAAAGAATCTACATCAATTGCAACATAGCTCTCGTTTTCAACCTGGATCCACCCACCCTCGACATGACTACCATCGCGTCTAAAGACACGATAATAATATTCGAACGTGCGTTTTTCAGTATCAAGACTGCAAGCCGCATTCAATGTATCTGTAGTATGGTCCCCCTTGAATGTGAAAATATTGGTAATAGGATCTTCTTGCGCGGCATCCTTAAACCGCGTTTCGATAATAACCCTTTCAACATCTTCCCAATCAGCCATACAATCCAGCTCTACTTGCCAATTGTTCTCAAATGGGTTGGGAACCAGAACAATGGTTGAGTCCTGCGTTTTATCCAGTTGCTGCGAAATATCCTTCGCGTTGGGCAGCACATAGGTGAAATCAATCTTGTATTTCAAGCTCATTTCACGATCTGTTATGATGGATAGGAACTTGTGATCGGCATTGTCTTTGTCGAAAACAAAATCCTTGTTCATCACAGTTTTCCCATCAAGTTCATCACTATAGACGTCTACCTTCGCTATAATCATATTCGCATAGTCGAATACTGAAAGATCAGGCAAGTTGAGGTCTATCTCAAAGTTCTTGTAATAATCTGCAGGATTGATGTAGATGTAGTTGCTCTCAGTTGTCGTCACCTTTGTCACCAAAGGACTTGGGAGGACTCCTGGCAGAGAATCAAGATAGATATGGGACCAGAACTCATAACGATACTCCTTATCACGGTAGCGCGTGTAAGTAAAGCTTTTGGAAAGTTTTGTCGAATCTTTCGATTCGACCCCATCGAAAGCAATAGTTTCTGGTTCTTTAATCTGTTGACCAGTAGCAACGTCTATAACGCGGCAATAGGTAACAACGGATTTGATGAAGTTTCCTTCAAATGTGCTGGCATCGAGCCTCACAGTAACCGTCTGACCCTTCACTTCGAGGTCATCGAGAAGAACCCACGTGAGATAGTCATCGATATTGACACCAGCGCTATCAATGATTTCCTTCAGTTGACCTTGCGGACTAATGGAGAAAGTCTTTGCATTCTTTTGGTGCAAATCAATTTCATAGGTCTTGAGTTGCGTCTCGTCTACTGTTTTTTTGCTATAAGAATAGCCGGGCAGGACTGATTTAACTATCTCAGTGGAGAAATCAGCAAGAGCCCCAGCAACACTCTCCGCTGAAAGCTGATTTGAAATCAATTTGTTCTCTTCAAAAAACAATTTGATAACCTCTGATTTCAAATCGTTCAACAAAGCCTTCATCGCTTCGGCCTTGATATCCGGATCCATTTCTTCGATCTCGATTGTCAATGCATGAGATTCTTGCAGTTCATTGACAATCTTTTCTACATCACTGTTGTAAAAAATCCAATTTTGTTTTGTTTTTTCTTGAACATGATGGTAGACCAATTGCATATCGGCTCTCATATAGGCCTTGTAAACCGGAGTTATGCCGATAATGTCTAGATCATAGTTAATAGTCGCCATAATTTGGTTGCTGCTGAGGGCAGCAACCAAACGTTTAGCATCTTCACCAGTAGTCCTAATAGCAAGTGACGCCCGATTCGTTCCAATCATCGAAGGACTGAAACCAGAACTGACATACCAACTCTTGGAATTATCCGAGCCTTCTTTTTGGGCCATAAAGAGTTTAACAACACCTTTATGGAGTGGTGCAGGAGAGAACGTCTTGGCTGTTCGCTTGAAGTTCTTTTTTACTTCTTCACGTGCATTTTCTAGTTCTTCTTCGGTAACACTCAGATCTATGTCTATGCTAAGACCTGTTTCGAGAATGCTGTCATTATCTTTGCCAACACCAGATTCGGGGACAACAGCATAGACAGACAGAGCAGGCTTGCCATTCTCATCGAAGCAAAGCTTCGGCTTTTGCGTGACGTAATAAAATACAGTAGGGTCGGTATCATCAGTATAAATTCTGAGATTCCCAACATCAAGAAAAGGAGGTTGTAAATTAAGCATAATGGTTATTTCCCCTTAGGAGGTGTAATGATGAAAAATGATTTATCTGTCTTGCCTGTGACCGGAGGTAATTCCTGGCCTTCTAAATCATAAACGGTCAATTTCCATTCAAGTTCCAATTTTGCATCTGCAGGACAGAAGATGAAAAACACCTTAGATTCAAGATCCTTGTCCTTTCGGGAAAGATGGAATTCAAGAGGTTTGCCAAATTCCGCAGGCAACGTAATTTGAACATTAGCTCGATAATATTTCTCGCCTAGTTCAAGCAAATCGATACCGGCCATTTCGATTCTCTTTAGAGGAACAATAAGCGATGAAGAATCAGGATCACCCTTCATGACAGAAGACATAACCATGTCGTACTCATTATTTTCATACTTGAGATAGAACTTGTAGGTGTAATCCTTGATATTCTCTTCTTGAGTACAGAGATTAACCTTAACAGGTTCCCATTCGTCTTCCTTCGACAAATCTATGGGGAACACATATTTACCGTAATAGATTTCGCCATTAATATCATTGATATTATCATCAGGAACTAAAGGCAGTTCTACCTGTAGCGTTCTTCGATTCTTAAACGGAAAATCAGCAAAAATGTTAGTTATACCGTCATCACCAAGTTTGAATGTCTTTTCGGGGAGTGTGATAGGATCAATGCTCTTGAAGAAATACGTTGTCTTATAGTGTACCGGTTGGTCCAAAATAACTCCGAGATTCTTTTCAAATACAACTTCCTTAGTAAGGTCATCACCATTGATAAGGATTTGTTCCGGTCCCATAAGGCGATTTCCATCGGCATCATCATACCATAATTCAAACTGGACTCCAGAAACTTTTAAATCGCCAGGAAGATTAGTTACATTGGGATGTGCTCGGAAGGCTGCTTCTATAACACCTATCCTACCAACATTGACAACAACATAATTGCCTTTAGCCGTTTGAGTCGGAAGTTTAATGCAATCAGACCCCCCTTTCAAGTACACATAAGGTGTATAATTGATAACACCTTTATCATCCTTAGGCTTCATAAAACTCCACTCGGCCGTCGGATTATCCTTATCAAACATGAAGCTTTTAATTCTGTCTTTATGGCCTTCGGGGAGAGACGGGTACTCACATTCAACTTTGACCATATTGACGAATGGTTTATCATTCCATGGGGCCGTACCACAAAGCGTGATCTCTTTGAACGAGAAGACTTCATCGGACAAATCAATGACCGTAATCATCTTCTGCAATTGTTCTTCGGTAACATTCGCAAAGAAATCACAGATTGTTGCCTGTGGAGCGATATTATACTCAAAGACGCAGCTCTCACTAAAATCAAGTTCGGTAAAGCTTTTGAATTCTTCTTCTATAATGAGATCG
This sequence comes from Fibrobacter succinogenes, assembly GCA_902762305.1. Classification (GTDB taxonomy): domain Bacteria; phylum Fibrobacterota; class Fibrobacteria; order Fibrobacterales; family Fibrobacteraceae; genus Fibrobacter; species Fibrobacter succinogenes_I. The sequence continues at coordinate 135,879 of CACWNW010000003.1, forward strand.
GTTTTCCCACCCCGTTCATCCTCAGAAAGAGGCGCAATCTTTGTTTTAATGATTTCCTCGATTTTCTTATCCAAAATAGCCATCATCGATTCACGAATCTTTTCCACAGTTTCATCATCTAGATCTGTGGATTGTTTGTTAATATCGATATTGATGAACGAATTTTCTGTTAATACTTCGGTTATTTTTCTTGACTTTACTGAGCCACCACAACCTTTGTTTACAATTCTTGAAATTGATGCCGCTTGGACAGAACCGGCATAGATTCTAATATCAAGCGCAGGCATAGCCATCTGCAATTTCAAGTCATAACCAATAGAAATAGCATGCGTTCTTCCTTTGATACCTGAGTAAAATACGGCAGCACCCTCCGGAGTCAATTGCAGAACCGTTGCACGATTATTGTCGCCAAACAAAGCCGGTTTTCCTCCGCCATTGTGCCATTCCACCAGCGAGCCCCCATTCTCTTCATAGATATCAACAGAGCCCGATGTGAAAGTGACCGAACCAAACGTAATTTCGCCCACAGAAGGTATTTTTTTTCTCGCTGCAGCAGCCTCACCTTCCAAGAAACCATCCATAGCGTTTCCTTTGGTCTTCTTCTCATCCAATTTAGAAGGCTTTGTTATAGTCTTAATGAGATTTTCCCTTTTTTCTTCTTTGGCGATAATTTGATTATACCGCTTTTGCTGAATCTTAAGTTCTTTTATAAGATCCTTAATAACATCTTCTTCTTCTTCCGAGATGACAAGATTTGTATCGAAATTAAGCCTACCGCCCATAAAACCCATGACGGTTTTATCAGAAGCCTTGGATCCACTCCAGAAAGCCCCTCGGAAAACAGGATTACCATCTTCGCCAATGCGTATTCGTGGCTTTGTCCTGAGGCAGTAATACAGGTTGCAGTCTTCAGTATCGGGATATACCGATATGTCTTTGTATGTAAGAACTACGGGTAATGTAATCATATTGTTTTTTATGGGTTAAGGGTTAATTTGTTATGCGGTAAGATTTTCTTCGTAAATGTAGAGGTAATCGCCAGATTCAGTTGTCCATTCACTCCATTCAGGCTTTTGGGGACTATTTTTTACAATTGTCCTAACACGATACTCAAATTTTTTTTCATTATTTTGTTGAAATTTCAGGTCGGCGTTTAAGTTCGGCACCATTGGAATTTTTGGAATTTCACCGTCTTCAGTCAGCGTGACAACTTCGTCAAGTTCGTATTTATTCTTTATTTCAATTTGGACCGCAGCTATGTCGGGGTGTTCAAGCCAACTAAAATTGATTTTAAAAGTCAAATCCCATGTCTTGTGTTCATAGGCTGCATTTTCGTTGGTTTTTTCCATCACTTCTCTTAGACTTTCTTCGGGTAGCCTGAAATGGTAAGGTTCACAGATAAAATCGGTCCAATAATCTTCATTGATTTTCCAAAAAAGCGGAAATTTTCGATGCTTGATTTTCTCCGCCTGTTCACTAGAAATCTCTACAGTTATGCTCTCGCCTTTAGCGATTGTTTGCGGCCATTTGATATTACTTTTCAGATTGTGCTTCGCCTCTTTTACTTGATTCTTTTCCCGGTGCAGAACAGACAATGCAGCCTCACCAATTTCAATGGGATAGATTCCTGTATTGGTGATTTTGGCAACGTAGTTCGGCCACATGCAGTCTGTTATCGTTACTTCAGGCTTAATTCCAGACAGCTTGTGCAAGTTAAGTTTTACGTCGATTGGGTCTAGCACTTTTTCTTCTTCGTTCAAACCGTCATAGACTGTAAAAACTACATTGCCTATTTTAACGTCTTCTTCAAATATTTTGTCCTGGAATGTCTTGATGAGTCCATCGATAGGAGCTTCCATTATGATGTTGAAACTAGAATCGGGAGACGCGTCGATGGTTCCGCTATCGGTGATTGATATAAAGCCATTTTCTCCATATAGCTTTCCATCACACATTTCTGCATCCCAATTAAATTTGGCGGATTTGTACCCCCCATATCGTAACTCGCAATATTGTTTCCCTTTCCTTCTGAGAAAGATATTGTACGCATCACGCTTGGCATTTGGATGGACATAGGGAGCTATTCCAAAATGCATCAAAACTTTATATTCGCCATTTTCTGAAATGATTTCAGTTGTCATATCAGGGGCGTTGTTGGGCAAAGCCTTGATTCGATATTCCTGAGGTAAAAAATATATGGCATCATCTTTGAGAGGATCCAAAAAGTATACCTTTCGTCCGTTTAAAATCTCGTAGTCCCAGTGTAATAAATCTTTAACACCTCCAAACATGCTGTCATAGGTGCAAGTACCCGGATTGACCGCTTCAATGCAGATAGTTCCTGTTTCCCTAGCTATTTGCGCTTGCGGCTTGTACTCGGGTTTCTTGATGTCTTCCAATTTTTGAGAACTGATATCCACCCATTGTATTTTCGTCTCCCAGGTAAAATAAACGCTACTATTGTCTTTCTTTTCAAAGGCGCTTTTCACAGCGAGAAATTCATCAATACTATTCCATATTTTAAATCCCGTTGCAGCTTGAGGTTGTTTGGGAGATAGGTAATAATCAAGATTTTCGGTAGTTTCTTTTCCAGTTTGGTCTTTGACGTGCATTACTAAACTTACGCTTGAAACAAGCATAGGCTGAATGTCCTGTATTTTACTTTCAACCCGGAACTCATAATGCATTTTTATGACGTCACCATCTATATTGAAGTGAAGGTTAATCGGAGTTCCATCCATATTGCGCTTGTCAAATACAAGTGTTGGTGCGGCCAGTTCAACATCGTTCCACGTACTGTTGATGCCCTCCATTTTCGTCTGGGTATTGTATTTGCCTTTAATGTAATTGAATCCATTAAAGTGCGTGATTGAATTGGCAGCCTCAAGTAAAGCGTCTTTGATTGAATATCCCATTTGTGATAATTTTCCTGCTGTAAAAAGAAAGGGAAGAAAGAACCCTATGCTCAGATAGGGTTCCTGAGTCTCGATTCATTGTTATGTCTTAGGGGGTACCGCGTCTGGCAGGATTACCAATGGACCCGATACAGGAGTAGGGTCAGTGGTAATGAGATCCCCCGTTTGCGACATATAATCAATTGTAATCAACGGCTTAATTTCCGGATTCTTAATCTGAATAGTGACTATCTGATCATCACTGCCCGACTTCATCTTAATCATTGGCTGATTATTGTCGTCAATGTGTATGTTATTTTCTTCATCGTCATACTTGATGTGAATGTACAAACGCATCCATTTGTCCCAATCCATAGACTTGACGTTAAATGTCAGACTCAGCTCATTCTTTACTAAAGTTGGCTTTTCCTCAGTTTTTTTTTCAATGGTCGGTTCAACCGATGCGGAGCTTGTTGGAATTGGCGCCGAAACGGTATTGTCTTCTTTGGGTGGGGCAGCATTGGGTAAAATGACAATTTTACTTGCTGTTTTTTCTTCACTCAATACGACATCTTCTCCCAATTGCGGAATGTACTCTGCAGATATTCTTGGACGAATGGTGTCATCTATGACAGGAATGACCACCGTGGCTTCACATTTGTTGGAACTCAATTTGAGTGGCTGAATTTTTTCATCATCATAATGCAAGTTATTCGCATCGTCGTCGTATTTGAAGTGGAGGTACACTCGACTCCATTTATTCCAGTCGATTGATTCGCCATCAATAATCAATGTAATTTCGTTCAAGTTAATGTCGATAGGAATTGTCTGCTGATTGGTTCCTTCCATTGATTGAGGATCAGACCAATCAGAACTATGCATTGAATCGTCTCCGTTTACAAGATAATACTGATACTTGTACAAGAACGATTTATTGCCATCTTCTTTTAGGCGGGATTCCCAAGTCCAAGTGTCTGGTTGGTAAATCCAACCGCTATCCTCTTCTTTCCCTTGGCATTTGATAATGACTCGGGCCCGTTCAACTGATTTTCTGAAATTCAATTCAAACTTTGCTCTGAAAACACCAGACAATTTGTCATTGATACATAGTTCTTCGCTTGAGGATTCGAATTCTTCAGACCAGTCTTCCGTGCCATCTTTGTAGAAATAGTGAATCCGGTAAAGGTAATTACTGGTGCCCTTATACATATAGCAATTCCAAGTATCACTAGGATTTCCTGCTGTCAGGGTAATAATCTTGGTTGCACCTTTTTGGTCCGGATCATCCTTGTATTTTAATTCTACATCGACCTTTTCAATGTCATCCCAGGCGATGTCGCCGGCCTTGCAGTTTACGCACAGATTGCCCATATCACTGTATGGTACGTAAATGCCTTCGCCAATGCCTTGCGCTTCTTTCAATTCCGTCCATTTGTCATTTTCGTCTTTCTTTCCGTAGTGAACGTCGAAACCGCGGTAACGTATACGTGTTTGGTAATAGAACTTATCAATCAGTTTACGGTCGTTATCTCGATCCATAAGGACCTTGAATGTCTTTGTATCTGGATTTTCTTCATCGAAATTGAATACCTGATTTAGTTTTTCCTTGTTATTTCGGTCTTTGTATATCACGCGGACCGAAACCACCGCGATATCACGCCCGAAATTGGTATTATCAACCTTGATGGGGACGAGAATGGGCTGAAAATAGATGTCGCTAGCATCAATTTCCTTCACCAAAGATTCCAAGCTATATTTCCCATCTAGCATGAGTTCTAGGCTGTTATTGGGATTGGCTTCAGCCTCAATGACCTTGCCTTTGTTGATGGTCATTTCAAAATCATTGGTCACAGTGGTGGTAATATCGGTTTTAAGCTTGTAAGATACATCAAAAAGAACGTTTCTCTTTTTTTCAGAGGCTTCGGAGCCCTTGGAACCTGTAGTTTTAACATCGTAGTTAGAAACTTCGTCTTGCTGAACACTAATTGGATCTGCTTTTTCAAAAAGTTTGTCGCAAATCATCCCGTTAAGATGAGATGAAAGCGCGTTTAAAACAAGTTCTTCGTACTTATCGTTTTCAGCTGTATTTGAAAAATTCTGTATATCTATCTTGATATTTTGATTAGTGGAGTCAGAATTTTTTAAATAATTTAGCAAGTCTTCTTTGGAAACATACAGGTCGGCACCATTGCTATAATACGTTCTCCCTGTAGCTGGAAGAGTATATCGTCCATAGTACTTGGAATCCATTCCAGAATGAGTTTTGACGAGATTTTGGAATTCATCATAAATTCTTTTATAATGAATTGTTGCTTTTACGGTAAATGGAACAAAAGTGTTGTACTTTAACTCGTAATTGACAACGGCACTTAGATTGACGTTTTTGTCTTTTTTTTCTTTTGGCCTGAGAATTTCGTATAGAATATTGGATTCTTGTGCTCCTAAGTTAGACGCAATGGTTGCATTGCAGTCACCAAAAAGAGTAGGCTTTGTTTCATGAATGTAATTACCGGAAAAACCAGAACTCGCAAGGTTGATGGAAACATTTCCTGAATTAAATTCTACAGGACGAATTTTTATTGATTTTGAATTTGATACGCCCTTGCTTGCATAATTTTCATAGAAAATCTTGAGATCTTCAGTGAATTTGCGGTCTCTTACATAACTGTTCAAAACTGCTTCTACGTCTTTCATTTCCTTGTCTGTAAGAGCAAGATTGACAGACATGACAAGTCGTCCTTGTTGTGTTTCCTGATCATCGTCATTTTTGCTCTTGCGACCAATTATCGTATAGTCGAAAGCAGGCTTTTTTGTTGCATCATCAATTTTTATTCTTGGATGAGAATTGATGTAGTAAAACAAATACGGATCCTCGTTATCACGATAAATGACAATGTGTGGATGTTGATTTGCCTGCGGGCAATGGATGAAATGTGAAATCATTTTTTCTCTTTTTTTATTTTGATGGTTAATTTTATGGTTTAAATATTCAACACATATTCAGATGCATCGGTGGTAGAATAAAGAAATTCTACCACCGATTTAGTTGTTTTCAGAAGAGTTTGATTTACCGACGTAATCAATCCCTAAACATCCAAGACATAGTCCATCTCGTCAGTAGAGAATTCATCAACATCAAGATCTTCTGATGTATACTCTTCAGGATCCATGTCTTTATCTCGGTACTTCACCTTGATTGATTCAACCAAGACTTTCTCGGGAGCGCCCTCCGTGTAATCCGTTACATAATAGCACTCCGACTTAGCCTTTGTAAGCTGAATCGTAGAGGGGCTTTCATCACCCTTTCTTAATTTCACAGTAATGTTTTTCACTTCTTCAAATGTCTCACTGCCATCAGAAGGAGTAATCTTGACCATACCCGCCGTCGGGTCTTGGATCACAAGTTCTTTCGCCGTCAATTCACGCGTAGTGTAGGTAAAATCCTTCTTCATTACCGCAACATTTTCGAAAGAACTTTCAAGATTGTACTGAACTCTCGCCTTGTATTTCTTATTAGGATTGAGGAGTATAATCTTATCCGTATCCGCTTCCAGTTTCTGATTGTAAATGCAGAGTTCTCCCTCGCCTTCTTCAGCTTGAATCAAGGAGAAGGTTGCGGACTTGATATTCTGCCCCAGCTTCAGGTTTCCCGTCTGGATATCCAAGGCATAAACTCCATCGATATCTTCGGGGCCAATCATGATAACCTTGCTAGAAGTATACTTCTCTGCTGTTTTGATAAGGACTCGATCTTCATTGCCATAACCCTTAATCGTCAACGGCTTGAAGATAAAGGAAACCCTGTAAGAGAGCTTATCACCTGCCTGATAGGCATTCTGCTTTGCCTCTTCGGTCTGTTCATCTTCGTTATCGGCAGCAATCTTGAACCTTTCCGAAATGAAATGGATTGTATCACTCGTCTTTTCCTTGGTCAATTCGATTACAGTTCCAACACTGTCCATATGGTTCACATCAATCAAAATCTTTTCTAGATGGTATGTATCGAAATCTAGAGCCGAACCGAAGTATATTTCGTGGTTCCTGAACGGGCCTTCACCCAAGCGGCCCACTGTAACCTGCTTATCGACATCGAAATCCGTTCCTTCAACCGTCAACCTTCCTGACGGGTGAATAATATATTCCATTGCCGTCTGCTTGTTGAAGACATAGGTTCGTTTGACCTTTTCGTCTGTTTTTCGTCTCTTTAAAGTATACCCAACATTGACACCGAGGCTCCACTCAACAGCAGTAACAGTAGACGGGACGCCCTCCCCTGCATCACTCGAACTTGGCGTAGCATCACCCGCAGCGTCCGAAGACTGCCTTACGCTGCTTCCCTTTTTATCCCTATACTCATTATATTGTTTTTCATCAACAAAGCCCTTATCATCTGCCAAAGCCTTCCACTGATCATCAGTTCGGCCACTGTCAGCTTTTTTCCATTGTTCTTTATTAACAGTTTCGTTCTTAGCCGTTTCTCCCGAAGAAGACCCAGCCGCCATTGAATCATTTCCACTTCTCGGAGCAGAACTCGAAGCTGAGGCGGACGGAGCCTGATTTTCTCCGCCAGTGGGAGCGTTGTTTTTTGCCGGAGCGGGCGAAACCTGATTATTCGCACCATTGGAGTCATTGTTTTTTGCCGGAGTGGCCGTATTTTTAGCTTTTAGGTATTCTTCATAGCCTTCTTTACTCAAGTATTTCTTATCAACTACAGCATAATCGTAGAAATCATCTTTTGGAAGTTTCTTGTCATCCCAAAGTTTTTTGGTAATCTTTTTGTCATTTCCTGCTATCGACGAGAACTCCGGTATAGAGGACGAGGCTCCCCCTTCATTCTTTTTCTCATCCGTTTTCTTTCCGCCAAACGCATCTGCGATTTTACCAGCAGTTTCTGACGCACCGCCAACAGCCTTTGTCACATCACTGGCAACACTAGATTTCTCCTGCACTTCAGAAGGCGCAGCCGTTGCCGTAAAGAGTTCTGCAGACATCAATTCCTTAACCAACTTTATAGCCGAAGGGTCACCTTCCAACGGGCTTCCAACATCATTACCGGTGTAGTCGATCTGCTGTACAACAATCGACCCTTCGTTGATAAGATCCCTATACATGAAGTCCAAGTCAGCAGACAATACAATGGGAATACTGAACTTACTCGTATCAGTCTCCTTTCCTGCTTTAGGGCTTTCCGTTTCTGCATAATTAAAATCAACTTTGGCATTGACATGGTGATTCCAATAGTCTTCCACAGCATGGAAATCAATCGTAATCTTGACATAATGAGCTGGGGCGATCCCATTATACTTCAAATCATAGACAACTGCTATATGGGAGTTGATATACTTATCGTCTTTTTCCGTCGGGGCAACACCTTTGTTATCTTTTTTGCTGATATTGAGCATTTGATACATAATTTCCGCATCTTTGCCCGTCAAACGAACCGAGAATACAGCAGTCTGCTTACCAAAAAGAGAAGGCTTCTGAGAACCGACAATCTTTACTTGAGATAGGGGATTTTCCACAGTTCCGCCTTCACCAAGCACGCACAAACTCACCTCTCCATCCTTAAAGGGAACGGGGGCCAACACGAAATCATCTTTCGTGAGATTTTTTTCTTCGGCATCCATTTCTTTATCCCAGTCAGACTCATCAACCGGCTCACCTTTCACTCTTTTTTCCGCAAGGTCTTGGATCTTAGCGTACTTCAACAATTCAGGGAAATGAGTTTTCAATTCTTCCAATTCTTCGTCGCTGGGGCCCAATTCTACTTCAAACGTCAAAAAGCCGCCCTGCTGTTCCAAAGAGTCGGCCATCGAGGAATCAACATAAGCAAAATAATTCAACTTTTTGCCATTATCGGCAATATGGATATCACCCTTGGGGAGGTAGTAATACTTTCTTTTATCGGCATGGTCACGGAAAAGCGTAATTCCATTGATTTGGATTGAGTATTCAGTAGACAGCATAATTGTTACCTTTCTTGTGAAATTTATTGTTTTTCATGTGAAAACAAAGTAATTAGTTCAAACAAAATAACATTTCAAAAAGAAAAAAGTAAGTTAAAATATGATTACAAATAAGCAAAAAATTACTTTATTTTAACAAACAAACTATGTCGTACATCAGTCATATTACGCTGTACCGTCACCAGCATTACAAAAATTTTTAAGTTTTTTAAATTATTTTTGTAAGCAAGCAGATTTCCCCTTACCTTTCATGATCAAGTCGTCCCTCTAGAAATGATTTTTGTTATAATCCAGGCCGAGTCGTCAGTCCTCCCTTCCCCCATCCAAAGTCCAACGCTTGTCGTCCAATTTCTAATTTAACGAGCTTCGGGCACATGGCCCGTCTTGTACACTTTTGGCGCCTCCGACGTCCGTGGCTGCGGCCCACATATGCGAAAGCAAGCGTTCTGCCGCAGCACTCGCCTTTTACCATCCCGTCTTTTTCTATATTTGCACGCGCAACAAATACCGCTTAGCGGAAAGGATTAATCTATGTCGAAACTGACAGATTCTACGGAATGGAAGGCCCTCGAGGCCCACGCCGAAGTCGCCAAGACCTGGCACATGAAGGAACTCTTCGCGAAGGACCCGACCCGCGCCGAAAAGTTCAGCCTGGAGGCTTGCGGCCTCTTCCTCGACTACTCCAAGAACATCATCACCGACGAGACCATGGCAAAGCTCCAGGACCTCCTGAAGTCCGCGAACTTCGACGACATGCGCAAAAAGTACTTCGCCGGCGAAAAGATTAACACCACCGAAAAGCGCGCCGTGCTCCACACCGCGCTCCGCTACAAAGGTAATGACCCGATTTGCGTCGACGGCAAGGACGTTATGCCCGAAGTCCGCGCGGTTCTCAAGCACATGGAAGACTTTACCCACCTCGTCCGCAGCGGCAAGTGGAAGGGCCACACCGGCAAGTCCATCAAGTACGTGGTGAACATCGGTATCGGCGGTTCTGACCTCGGCCCCGTGATGGTCACCGAAGCCCTCAAGCCCTATGCAGACAAGCCGATTGCCGGCGAGACCTCTCCGGAAGTCTACTTCGTTTCTAACATCGACGGCACCCACATGGCCGAAACCCTCAAGAAGGTGAACATCGAAGAGACGCTCTTCATCGTCGCTTCCAAGACCTTCACGACGCTTGAGACCATGACCAACGCCGAAACGGCCAAGGCCGCCGTGCTCAAGGCTTTCAATGGCGACGAAAAGTCCATCGCCAAGCACTTCGTGGCGCTTTCCACCAACACCGAAGCCGTCGCTGCTTTCGGTATCGACACCGCGAACATGTTCGAATTCTGGAACTGGGTCGGCGGCCGCTACTCCCTGTGGTCTGCCATTGGCCTTTCCATCGCGCTCCGCATTGGCTTCGAAAACTACATGAAGCTCCATCAGGGCGCCTACGAAATGGATCAGCATTTCAAGACCGCCCCGGCCGACAAGAACATGCCGGTTATCCTCGCCCTCATCGGCGTGTGGTACAACAACTTCTTCGGCGCTTCCAGCTATGCGATGCTCCCGTACGACCAGTACCTGCACCGCCTCGCCGCCTACTTCCAGCAGGCCGACATGGAATCCAACGGCAAGACCGTTGACCGCAACTCCCTGCGCGTCGACTACCAGACGGGCCCGATCCTCTGGGGCGAACCGGGTACGAACGGCCAGCACGCCTTCTACCAGCTCATCCACCAGGGCACCAAGATGATTCCTTGCGACTTCATCGCCCCGGCCAACAGCCACAACAAGGTTGGCGACCATCACCAGAAGCTCCTCTCCAACTTCTTTGCCCAGCCCGAAGCCTTGATGAACGGCAAGACCCTCGCCCAGGCTCAGGAAGAACTCCGCAAGGACGGCAAGAGCGAAGAAGAAATCGCATTCCTCGCTCCG
>CACWNW010000004.1 GCA_902762305.1 Fibrobacter succinogenes
TTCGCTGTGCGTTCCGCGTTCGGCGATTTCGCCATCTTCGACAACGATAATCTGGTCGGCGTTCACCACGCTTGTAAGCCTGTGGGCGATCATCAGCACAGTCTTGCCTGCGGCCAGTTTGTGCAATGCTTCTTGAATCAAGCGTTCGTTTTCGGGGTCAGCAAAGGCGGTCGCCTCGTCTAGCACCACGATGGGGGCGTTCTTCAAGATAGCGCGCGCAAGCACCACTCGCTGCTGCTCGCCACCCGAAAGATAAGTTCCCTTGCTCCCGATAACGGTGTCGATACCGCCCGGCAGCTTGTCAATGATTTCACGGCACTGCGCAAGGTCAAGAGCCTTGTTTACCTGCTCGAAAGTCGCATCGGGCATGCCGTAGCGAACGTTATCCAAAATGCTCATCTTGAAAAGGCGCGTATTCTGGAACACGAACGAAACGTTCTTCATCAGTTCCTTCGGGTCAATCTGCTTTACGGAAACACCGCCAATAGTAATTTCGCCGCTATCGACGTCGAAAAAGCGCGGCAGGAGCTTTGCGATTGTGCTCTTGCCTCCGCCCGATGGTCCGACAAGTGCGACCGTATGGCCTGCCGGCACCGAGAGAGAAATATCGCTCAGCACCTGCTTGTCGGTATCGGGGTAGGTGAAATTCACATTCCGGAATTCCACATCATACTTTTTCATGGGAACGGGATTTGCGCAAATTTCCAGATCCTTGGTGCGGGCGATATCGTTGATACGGTCAACCGCGATTCCCGCCTGGTTCGTGGCATTGCTCAGGTACATGCTGCGCATTACGCACTGCGAGAACAGCGGCGTCACCAACACGTAAATCATCATGTTTACAATGGTGAGTTTTACATCGCCGTCGTTACCGATGATGAGCGCTGCTGTCGGCACCAGGAACAACACGAATCCGTTCACGAGAATCGTGTAGATGCAGTAAGGGACCTTCCAGTTGTTGGAATAGGCCGTCACCATCTTGTGGTAAGTCACGATGCTGTTGTAGAAACTCTTGAACGAAAAAATCGTCTGCTGGAAAACCTTGACTACGGGAATCCCGCGCACGTATTCCACCGCTTCGGAGTTCATCTCTTCGAGTGCCTGCATGTAGCGTTCCATGAACTTGGTTCCCCTGCGGCCAAGGGTGCCCAAAATGAACAAAGCGTATGCAATAGGCACCAAAGAGGCAAGGCCGAGTCGCCAATCGAAAACGAACATCATCACAAGCGCCACGATGGGAATCAAGATGGTGCCCGAAATATCGGGCATTTCGTGCGCGACGAAGGTGTGCGTAATTGCAGCATTGTCGTCAATAATCTTGCGGAGTTTGCCCGTCGGGTTCTTGTCGAAAAATCCAAGCGGCGCGCTCATCAGTTTTTTCATGGCGAATCGACGCAGGTCGCCTTCGAGCCTGAATGCTACCATGTGCGAGCAGGCGAGGGCCGCAAAGTAGAGCAATACGCTTGTGACCGAGGCGAGAACCGCTCCGATGGAGTAGTCGAAAATCTTGATGTTCGTCATGTCGCCGCCAGAGATAACCTCGCGGACAATGAGCCACATCAGTAAAAACGGCACGAGCCCCGCGATGGCGCTCAATGCCGAGAGAATCAAAGCTAGCGGGAACAACGGTTTTCGTGAACCCATGTATGCGTAGAGTTTTTTGAAAGTTAAGAACATAGTAGGTTGAGGTTGATGGTTATGTCATGCCCGATTTAGTCGGGCATCTCCTTTTTATACTCAAAAAAATTTTTTGAAAAGGAGGTCCCCGCCTTCGCGGGGAAGACATTATGTTTTATAAACTTAAGCTACATTCGTGAGTCTGTATTTTTTCCTGTATTCCTTCGGGGTCATGCCCATCACGTCCTGGAAGGCGTGCGCAAACTTGCTCCCGTTATTGTAACCGACTTCGCCTGCAATCTCGAGAATCCCGCGGTCACTTTCGCGGAGTTCCTTGGCGGCGATTTTCATGCGCTCGCGGCGGGCGTAGGTAAATACCGGCAATCCGAACACGTTCTTGAAGCAGAGTTTCATTGCGGTCACAGGCATGTCGAACTTGTCCGAAAGTTCGTCGATGGTCCAGTGATTGTCGATGTTTTCACAGATAAACGAACGGATGCAGTAAATCTTTTCAATCTGGAGCGAAGACAGGTTGCATTCGCGGCAAATGGATTCTCGCTGCGTATCCAGATTCTTCAAGGTGAGCAAAAGCTCCAAAATGGCGAGCTTGCCATATTCGGCTTGCGTGTTTTTCGACTTGTTCTCGATTTTTTCGAATGCGTTGGCCACTTCTTCCTTGGTGTGCACAATGAACGGTCGGCCCGGACGGCACATCTTTTGTGCAAGCATCTTGATGTCAATTTGGAACCCTGCAAAATGTTCGTGGATGTACTTTGCCGATTCCTCGTAGAACAAGATGCGGTCGCCACAGTAATCCGCGGAACGCGTCAGCGCCCCAGAGGTCCATGCGTCGTAAACCAGCATTTCTTCGGCATTCAACTGATTGCAGGGGAGGGCCCCGCCGGCCCAACTGATTTGCCCCTTCCGGCAAAACTCAAGAACCAAAAGAGGATCCCTTTCAAGCGTTGTATGGTAGCATCCGATTTTATGCAGCCATTCGATTCCGTTGATGTTTAGCATTCTTTCCTCGTAAAACACTTTAGACTGGCGTTGTTAGTCTTGTCTTAAAAAGTAAGACAAATCTAACAAGCTGATAAAACTTTGTCAAGGCTAATTTTATTTTGTGGATATAACTTTTTGACTACGGTTTTGCCTAAATGGAGTGAAAATGGGCTAATTGGAGTAATCTGTTCGGATTTTTATGCCCCCATTTGGAGTAGAACGCCACGGAGGACATTTCTAAAATGCACCTGCAAATTCAAAAACGCGGGGTCCCCGCATCTCAATCAAGGAGTATATATGAAAACACGTTTTCTTGCGGCTCTTGCTGTATCGTTCAGCATGCTTGTCGCTTGCGGTGACGACAACTCTTCTTCTGCAAACGGTGACGATGAAAAGGAACTTTCCTCCTCGTCGACCCAAAAGTCTAGCGACAGCAAGGACAAATCTAGCAGCAGCAAAGCCAAGTCCAGCAGCAGCAAGGATAAATCCAGCAGTTCCAAGAAGGAAGACAAGAGCGAATACAAACGCGAATTCGCAACTTCGATTGCCTCGGGCGAAACGATGTTTATCGGCACGATGTCGCTGGACCACACCGGCGATTTGGGCAAGGACTACATTGAAGTTGGCACCCGTGCGGGCGTTGTCTATTACGATAATTCCCTGTTCATTGCTGACCTTGACGTGGGCACCATTGCCCGTTACAGCCTTGACAAGAACAACAAGATTGGCGGCAAGACCGCGGAACTTTCGCTTGCTGGCGCATGGGCGAACCACATCTACTTTGTGAACGAAGAAAAGGCCTACTTGGGTGGCATGCTTGACTCGTTGCTCATCATCAACCCGAAGACCATGAAGCGTACAGGCGCGATTGACCTTTCTGAATACAAGGGCGACGATGCTCTCGTAGTGAGCCCGGGTACTGGCGTGATTGTGGACGGTCGTCTCTATGTTGGCCTGTTGCAGAACGTGAGCGACTATGCTACCGGTAATACGGCCCAGGTTGCGATTATTGACATCGAGAAGGATTCCGTGATTGCCGTGGCCGAAGATGACCGCGTTGCTGCTGTGGGCTCGCTTGACGACTCCCAGAACCATGCGTTTATCGTTGCTGATGGCTATATCTACTGCTACAGTAACGCCTCCTGGGGCTATGCTCCGGGCCAGAAGGATGGTTTCGTCCGTATCAAGGTGGGCGAAACTGAGTTCGACAAGGATTACGTGTGGAATGTGTCGGATGAACTCGCAATCAAGGACATCACTGAGAAGGGCAATTTTAAGTACCTTGGCGTGATCAGCCTGCCTCAGGGCGATGTCATCTATTCTTTCTTGAACGTGATGGTTGACTTGCAGAAGGTCTGGACCGATATGGACAGCTACCACAATAACACGTGCAAGCCGGTTGAAATTGACCTTGCCAAGAAGACGATGAAGGCAACCCCGATTGGCTATTCCTCTAGCTGGGCAAGCTATGGCGTCTATGTCGAAGAAGACGGCAATGTCATTTTCGCGGTCTCGACCGAAGAGGATGGCAACGCCTACTTCCGTTATGACCCGAAGAAAGAAAAGGCCGAAAAGATCGCTACGGTCGAGCCCATCCCGATGTGGATTGTGCCGCTCAAGTAAGCGAAATCGCCGCAAATCTGCGGTGTACTCTTTGTCCTCATAAACACGATGGTCCGTTCCCGCCTAACGGTGGGAGCGGATTTTTTTTGAAAACAGGACAAATCCATTCGGGTTTTTCAAGGCCCGTTTGGAGTAGAATTTTTGCGTAAAAATTGCTCAATTGCGCTGCGATGAAAAAGATGTTTTTTTACAAGGCGACAACGCTTGCAATTATTATGGTGGCGTTCGGTGCGATGGCGGCCCGCGCGCAGGATGACGAAATTACCTCGATAGATGATTTCCTGGAAGAATCTGCTCCGGAAAGCGCCTCGACAAATAACGACGAGAATGCAACGGCGTCCGTGCAAACAAGTACGTCGGACGTCACGCAGTTGGACGAACTTTCGGTAGAATCTGATGTAGAGGCAGAACAAGCCAAACAGGCCAAGAAGGCAGAATCTGTCGCGACGATTGACGCGGCCGAAATGCAGAATACCAGCAAGACCGTCTCGAAGGCTGTCAATTCCGCTTCGGGCGTGAAGGTGCGCAAGTCTGGCGGCATGGGAAGCGAAGGCAAGGTCAACATCCGCGGCATGGAAGGCAAGAATATCAAGGTGCTGGTGAATGGTGTTCCGGTCGAGACGCAGGGCAACTTGGGCCTCGACGACATTCCTATCGACCAGATTGCAGATATAGAGATTTACAAGGGCTACGTCCCCGCGCGTTTTGCGACGGACGGAGCAGGCGGTGCCATCAATATCATTACCAAGAAGCGCCCTGCCAATTCGCTGGATGCGTCTTACAGCCTTTCGAGTTTCAATACGCACAAGGCGTCGGTAAGTGTGAGCCATGTAATCGACAGCATCATGGGAGGCTCAAGCCTGGAAGTTGGCGTGTCGGGCTATTTCAACCATTCCGACAACGATTATGAATTCACGTCTCCCTACATGAAGAGCTCTACGGGCAAGGACACGAGCGTCGTTCGTGACCATGACCATTATACTTCGTATAATGTGCAGGCCTTTGCAAATTTGATGAACGCTTGGTTCGACCAGATTTCGCTTGGCGCAAGCTACGGCGCGTTCGATAAGGAAATTCAGGGCGATGCGAACCGCATTGTGGAAGCGACTGCCGAAGGCTATAGTTTTGGCGCTACATTCGGATTGGATAAGAAGAATATTTTCGTGAACGGCTTGAATTTCGGCAACCATTTTTCATTCGGTTATAACGAAAATAAGATTATCGATACGAGCCGTGTGCATTGCCGCAACTGGTACAGCTGCGATACCGCCAAGAAGAACGTGGGGGAGCTTTCTTCGATGGGACTCCCGAAACTTAGAACAGTACAGGCGTACGATTTTAACGATTTGCTGAATCTCGATTACCAGTTCTACAAGAATCAGGTTATTTACTGGAATACGCTTTTCAGGTATCATAAAGAAGATCCTGAAGATGACGTGGGTTCCGAAATGGTTGGCTTTAATACGGCAGGTTACCCGGGAAAGGCGATTTCTGTAACGACGGGCCTTTCGCTTGAAGATAATTTCTTTGATTCCAGGTTGCAGAACCTGCTGGGTTTCAAGTTTCATTACCTGACGGCCGATATTTCCAATACCTCCACAAGTATGATTCAGCAGGCCAAAGTAGAATCGAATGATTATACAGATTTTAGCTACGACGAAAGCATTATGTTCCGCATCGTGAAGCCGCTCGCGGTCAAGGGCTCCTACCAGCATGCGGTGCGCTTGCCTACGCCCGAAGAACTCTTTGGCGATGGGGTGCGCGTGAGTGCAGCCACAAGCCTCAAGCCTGAAGAAGCGGACAATTTCAACGTCGGACTATCGCTTGATTTGCAGGAAATTCCGCTGGTGGCACGCTTCCGTTTTGATGGCGACGTTTTCTATTCCTACTACAAGAACCGCATCCATTATATGGGTACGGCGCAGATGTCGGTGCCGTACTTCAACATGGACCCGATTCGAGGCTGGGGCTACGAAGGCGACGTGAAACTCGATGTGAATGAATGGGTGCTGCTTGGGACGAACTGGACTTTCCAGGATTTGCGCAACATAGATTACAATGCGAAGCAGGGCATTCTCGAAAATGCGATTATCCCGAATATCCCGCGATTCTTCATGAACTTCCTTGCCGAATTCCACATGGGCGATATATTCAATAAGAACGATTTTGTCAAGTTCTGGTGGGCCGCAAACTACACCGGGGAATACTATTATGGCTGGAAAGTCAGTTCTCGCCAGAGCAGGAAAATTGATGCCTCGTTCATGCAGGACCTAGGCGTAGAATACTCCGTGTGGGATAATAAACTCGCCTGGAGTTTTGAGGTCGACAATTTTATGGATGAAACTGTTTACGATAAGTATGGCGAAAGTAAACCCGGTCGCACTTTTGCTACAAAAATCAGGTATAGTTTCAGGTAGTTCAATCTAACTAAGTTATTTGAACGGAAACTAAGTTGTGTAGCGTGAACTAAATTGGATTTTTGCAACAATGTTAGTTGCTTGGAAAGCTTATGGGACTTGGGTTTGAAGTCTGTTTGTTAATTTGTTTGTAAGTTGCTCTTTGATGAAATTTTAGGTAAATTTTTTAGCAAACATTCAACAAAAGGAGTAAACTATGTCCGTATGGAAAAATGAAAAGTTCTGGTGTGTGGTGGCCGGTGTCGTTGGCCCGACAATCATCAAGAAGATTCTCAAGGCCCCGAAGACACGCGAATATGCGGTCAAGGGACTTGCCGAAGGCATGAAGATTACTGCCGACGCCAAGGCCGCCTTCCAGGATATGAAGGACGAAGCCGCAGACATCTGCAACGACGCGAAGAAAGAAGCAGAAGCGAAGTAATCCATGAACTTCCGAATTGTTTACGATAAGCCGGGGCGAATCCGCTTTCGGGCGGGGGCCTATGCATTTGAACGAGTGCACGAATCGCGCATCCACAAGGCATGCGTGAGTGAACCTTATGTCCAGAAAGCGGTAGTCCATTCGGAAAACGGCGGTATTTTGCTGGAATACGAAGACGGCTATCGTGAACAGGTGATTGATTTCGTCCGGAATCTGAATGTCGCAAATCTCCCCGAAAGCGAACCAGAAACGGAATACCAGCTTCAGGAACTCGATACGCGCTTCAAGAATCGGCTTGCGTTCATGATTGCGAGGCGCTACCTTTCGAAGTTGCTGATTCCGGCCCCCATCCGCACGGTGCACCTGATTTACAGGGGCCTCAAGTTCGTGGCGAAGGGCCTGAACTGCCTTGGCGAAGGGAAACTCTCTGTCGAGGTGTTGGACGGAGCCGCCATCGGGGCGAGCATCCTGCAACGCAATTACGAATCGGCGGGGACCATCATGTTCTTGCTGAACGTAAGCAGCCTTCTGGAAGATTACACCAAGGCGCGCACCCGCACGGCCCTTACCGCAAGCCTTGCTGTGAAGGTGGACCGCGTGTGGGTTGTCCGCGAAGGCGTCGATGTCCAAGTTCGCATGCAGGACGTTCAGGTGGGCGATCTCGTGCGCGTGCGTTCCGGTAGCATGATCCCGGTAGATGGTTCCGTTGCCGAAGGTGATGCGTTTGTGAACGAGGCGACCATGACGGGCGAATCGCAGGCGGTTCATAAGACTGTCGGGAAGTCCGTTTTTGCTGGCACCGTCGTGGACGAAGGCTCGATTGTCGTGTCGGTACGAGCCGTGAGCGGCAATACCAAGATTCAGAAAATCATCGAGCTTATCGACCGCTCCGAAGACCTTAAGGCCTCTATCCAGAGCAGGGCCGAACGCCTTGCCGATGGAATCGTGCCGTTCAGTTTCCTCGGTTTCGGGCTCACGCTCTTGTTTACGCGCAACATCACCAAGGCGGTCTCGATCCTGATGGTGGATTATTCTTGTGCCATCAAGCTTTCGACCCCGATTTCGGTGATTTCGGCACTTCGCGAGGCGGCCGACCGCAACATGACCGTAAAAGGTGGCAAGTATCTCGAAGAATTTGCGCTTGCCGACACGATTGTTTTCGACAAGACCGGAACGCTCACCAAGGCGGAACCGAAACTTGAACGCGTCATCCCGTTCGGCGACCGCAACGAAGAAGAGGTGCTTCGCATTGCAGCCTGCATCGAGGAACATTTCCCGCATAGCATGGCGCGCGCCATTGTGCGCGGGGCCGCCGAACGCGGAATCGACCACGAAGAAGAACATGCCGATGTCAAGTACATCGTGGCGCACGGAATTGCAACGACTCTCGACGGTGAACGCGCCGTTATCGGAAGCAAGCATTTCGTGGTCGAAGACGAAAAAATTGCGGTGGGTGAGGCGGAACAGAAAAAGATTGATGAACTCGCCGGAGCCGCTTCCGTGATTTATCTGGCCATTGGCGGGAACCTCGCGGGCGTGCTTTGCATTAGCGATCCTCCGCGTGATGAGGCTGCCGAAGCCATCCGCATGCTCCGTGAACGTGGAATTAAGCATGTGGCGATGATAACCGGCGATAGCCAGAAGGCTGCAGAACGAACCGCTCAGCTTTTGGGTATCGATACCTTTTTTGCGCAGGTGCTGCCCGAAGACAAGCATCGCTATGTCGAAAAAATGAAGGCCGAAGGCCACCGCGTGATTATGGTGGGCGATGGAATCAACGATGCTCCCGCTTTGGCTGCGGCGAATGTGTCGGTCGCCATGAGCGATGCGAGCGACATTGCCCGCGAAACAGCCGACGTGACCCTTCGCAGCGAAGACCTGCGCGACCTTGCGGAACTCCGTACGCTGAGCGTTCAACTCATGGAACGCATCCAGGCGAATTACCGCTTTATCGTTGCCTTCAACACGTCGCTACTCGCGGCTGGCTTCTTCGGCTTGCTCGCCCCTTCAACTTCGGCCCTGCTGCACAATCTCTCGACCATGGGCATCTGCGCCAAGAGTATGACCGCATTGAAGCGGGTGTAAAAAGCGAATGCCCATTTGGGGAAATTCGGAAAAGTGGTTTTAAGTTTGCTTAAAATCATGACCGAGACGTAGACATTGACGCCAAAGGCGTCCATCGAATACACTATCTGCAGGATTGATACAATCTATGGGGGAGAATATGCGTGATTTGAAGGTTTGTATTCAAGCTTTTTTCTATCTTTGCATTGTTCAAAATTTCACGTGACTATGTCACAGGATTAGATAAACATGGCAATGCAAGACATGAATGACCAGGTGCAGGCTCGTTTGGCGAAGCTTGCGAAGTTCAAGGAAATGGGCATCGAGGCCTATCCGCACAAGTTCAACCGCACGCACGATTCCAAGATGCTCAAGGAAAACAAGGAAGCCCTGATGGCATCGGGCGAGGAAGTCGCTTTCGCGGGCCGCGTTGTTCGCTTCAACCGCAAGGGAAAGATGTGCTTTATGCACCTGAAGGACCGCTATGGCCGCCTGCAGGTGGTTTGCGCCCGCGACGAGGTGGGCGAGGAGAACTACGAAGTCGTCAAGATGACCGACCTCGGTGACTTTATCGGCGTAAACGGCTTCATGTTCGAGACGCAGACGGGCGAATACTCCGTGCACGTGAAGAAGGTGACGATGCTTTCCAAGGCCGTGCGCCCGCTTCCGGTGGCCAAGGAAAAGGTGGACGAAAACGGCAACAAGGTGGTGTTCAACGAATTTGCCGACGTGGATACCCGCTACCGTCAGCGTTACATTGACATGGCCTTGAACGATGATGTGAAGGACGTGTTCATCAAGCGTTTCAAGATTCTGCAGGCTATCCGCGAATACCTCATCGAAAAGGGATTCATCGAAGTCGAAACTCCAACGCTGCAACCGATTTATGGCGGCGCGAACGCCCGTCCGTTCACCACGCACCACAACGCCTGCGACATGACGCTCTACCTGCGCGTGGCTCCGGAACTCTACCTGAAGCGCTGCATCGTGGGCGGCATGGAAAAGGTTTTCGAATTCTCCAAGAACTTCCGTAACGAAGGCATGGACCGTACCCACAGCCCGGAATTCACCGGCCTCGAGTTCTACGAAGCCTACGCCGACTACAACGACATGATGGTCCACTTCGAGAACATCTACGAACGCGCATGCATTGCGGCGAACGGCACTACCAAGATTGACTACCAGGGCAAGGAAATAGACTTCAAGGCTCCGTGGCCCCGTTACAGCATGATCGAGGCTATCGAGAAGTTCGGCGGTCTCAAGGTGAACGAGATGAGCGACGACGACATCAAGAACAAGATGGAAGAACTCGGCGGCCACCTCGACGGCGAATTCAGCCGCGGCCGCGGTATCCTCGAACTGTTCGAGCTCACCGTGGAAGACAAGCTCATCCAGCCGACGTTCATCAAGGACATGCCGACCGAGAGCACCCCGCTCTGCAAGAAGCACCGCACCATCGAAGGGCTCATCGAACAGTTCGAGCCCTACGCTAACGGATGGGAGCTGGGCAACGCCTATACCGAACTTAACGACCCCATCCGTCAGCGTGAGCTCCTGGAAGACCAGGTGCGCCGCGGCCGCGGTGGCGAAGGTGAAACGCACCCGATGGACGAAAACTTCATGCACGCGATCGAGTCCGGCCTGCCTCCTACCGGCGGTGTCGGTTTCGGCATCGACCGCATGGTCATGCTCCTTACGAACCAGCAGACCATCCGCGACGTGCAGTTGTTCCCGCTGATGAAGCCGGAGACCTGCTAAAAGATGAACAAACTGGAATGGCTTATCGCTTGGCGCTACCTGGGGGCTCAACGCAAGAGTCTCTTCGTATCGCTTATCGGCATTTTCAGTATGCTCGGCGTGAGTATCGGCGTGTTCGCGCTGGTGGTCGCCCTTGCCGCGGTTAACGGTTTCGAGGAAGAAGTCACCGCCCAGATGATAGGGAAGGACGCCCACCTCGAAATCATGGGGTACAATGGCGAACCGATTGCTAACTACGACAGCCTCATCAACGAGGCGAGAACCCGCGAATCTAGCATCGTGTCGTCTTCGCCGTTCATCATCTACAAGGTGGGCATCAGCTCCAAGAAGGTGAACGACGGTATCGTGATTTACGGTATCGATCCCGCGACGGCGAAGGAAGTGACCGACATTCACAAGTACATCAAGTGGGGCGAGTATTCCGTCGACAGTCTCGAAGATTTGACGGGCAAGGTCCGCCCGGGGATCATCCTCGGTTCGGGGCTTGCGAACCGCCTGCGCGTGGTCGTGGGCGACAAGCTCGTGCTCCAGCTTTTCCAGAGTCCGGACGAGGCCCTCGGCTCGGGTCCCAAGATGATGATGTGCGTGGTTAGCGGCATCTTCGAGACGGGCACTTACGAATACGACGGGAACCTCGCGTACATCGGCCTTGCCGAATTGCAAAAGCTGCTCGGTATGGGCAATGCGGTCACGGGTATCCAGTTCCGCATCAAGGACCACTGGCAGGCGGGCGATGTTGCTGTCCGCATGCATGATTGGCTTAGGTACCCGTATTACGCGATGGACTGGAAGTCGAAGAATATCACGCTCCTCAAGTGGATGAACTACGAGAAGTTCATCGTGGCGGCGGTCATCTGCCTCATCATCCTCGTGGCGGCGTTCAACATCATCAGCTCCCTCCGACAAGACGAAGGAAATCGGCATCCTGCGCAGCATGGGCTTCAGCAAGGCGGGCATCATGCGCGTGTTTATGCTCATGGGCAGCTTCATCGGCGTGGGCGGTACGATTGTGGGTGGAACCATCGGTCTCGTGCTCTGCAAGTTGCAGGAGGCCTACCACTTCATCACGCTTCCGGGCGATGTCTACGTGATTCCCTATTTCCCGATTTCTGTGCACCTGGTCGATGTCGTTCTTATTTTCGTTATTGGCATTGCGCTTTGCGTGCTGGCGACGCTGTTGCCGGCCTGGAAGGCGAGCAGGCTTGACCCCGTAGGAGCGATTAGGCATGAGTAGTTTATTGCAGACAGTCGACCTCCGCCGCGTTTTCTCCGAGACGGGAGAAAAGCTCGAAATATTGAAGGGCGTAAATTTCGCGATGGAAGAAGGCGAACTCGTGGCGCTCACGGGTTCTTCGGGTTCCGGCAAGTCGACGTTCCTCAACCTGGTTGGGATGCTCGATACCCCGACTTCCGGCGAAATCCTCTTCAAGGGCAAGGCCCTTTCGAAGTTCAATAGCGAAGAGCGCGATGAATACCACCGCTTCAAGGTGGGTTTCGTGTTCCAGTTCCACCACCTGCTCAGCGAATTTACCGCCATCGAGAACGTGTGCGTCCCGGGCCGTATTGCGGGCAAGTCCGACAAGGAATGCCGCGAACGCGCCGAGATGCTCCTGGAAACGGTGGGCCTTAAGGAACGCCTTAAGCATCTGCCGCGCGAACTCAGCGGCGGTGAACGCCAGCGTATCGCGATTGCGCGTGCGCTCATGAACAACCCGGATTTGGTGCTGGCCGACGAACCGAGCGGCAACCTCGACGAGGCGAATTCCGCGAAGCTGAACGAACTTTTCGGTGAACTCAACGAGATGTTCAAGCAGGCCTTCTTGATCGTGACGCACGACGAGAAACTGGCGAGCTTCGCAAGGCGCCGCGTGGTGATGCATAACGGATTGATTCAGGATATCGGATAGGAGATTTGGTATGGCTGACAACAACGGTATTTTCTCTGCGAAGGCGAAAGCCGTGCTCCAGGCGGCCCGCATGGCGGCCCGCAATCTCGGTAGCGACTGCGTTTCGACCGAGCACCTTCTCCTGGGCCTGGTTCGCGAGGATTCGGGCTTTGCCGTCGAGACGCTCAAGGCGCTTCGCGTGAATCTCGTGGATATGAGCGAGGACATCCAGCGTTCGCTCTCCTCGAACGGCGGGCTCATGACCATTGGCGGCAACCCGCGCGATGGCCTTTTGCAGTTTACTGTACGTGCGAAGGCCGTGCTTTTCAATGCGGCGAAGATTGCGAAGGAAGAGGGCGACCAGTATATCGGCCCCGAGCACTTGATGCTTGCCATTCTGCAGCAGTCCGATTCTCCTGCCGTAGGTATCCTTTCTACATACAACATCACGTTCGAGAATTTCCAGCAGACGCTTGACCAGCTGAAGCACGATGCCGACGGGATGCCGGAGGACGGTTTTAATCCCGATGTGCAGCGTCCCATGCAGGCGACGCGCGAACCCCGTGGTGGCTCCAAGTCCAAGACCCCGATTCTCGACCACTTCGGTCGCGACCTCACGGCGATGGCGCGTGCGGGAAAACTCGACCCGATTATCGGGCGCGAAGCTGAAATTGAACGCCTTATCCAGATCCTCTGCCGCCGCAAGAAGAACAACCCGGCGCTCATCGGTGAACCCGGCGTTGGCAAGACCGCGATTATCGAAGGCCTTGCGCAGAAGATTGTGCAGAAGAAGATTCCCGACCTGCTCGCGAACAAGCGCGTGGTTACGCTTGACGTGGCGGCGATGGTCGCCGGTACCAAGTACCGCGGTCAGTTCGAGGAACGCATGAAGGGGCTCATCATGGAACTCCAGCGCGTGAGCAATTCCGTGATCCTCTTTATCGACGAACTCCATACCATCGTTGGTGCGGGCGGTTCCGAAGGAAGCCTCGACGCTTCCAACATTTTTAAACCGGCGTTAGCGCGTGGAGAACTCCAGTGCATCGGCGCGACGACGATTGACGAATACCGCAAGTATATCGAGAAGGATGCGGCCTTGGAACGCCGCTTCCAGACGATTCTCGTGAATCCGCCCAATTCGGAAGATTCCATCCAGATTCTCGAGGGACTCCGCCCGAAGTACGAGCAGCACCACAAGGTGCATTACACGCCCGATGCGATACGCGCCGCGGTGACGCTTGCCGAACGCTATATCAGCGAGCGCTTCTTGCCGGACAAGGCCATCGACGTGCTCGACGAGACTGGCGCCCGCGTGAAGCTCAATTCCATCAAGGTCCCGCAGGATTTGATGGACATGGAAAATGAACTTGCGGAAGTCCTCCAGAAAAAGGAGGAGGCTGTCGCGAACCAGGATTACGAGAACGCGGCGAAGTGCCGTACCCGCGAGGAAGAACTCCAGAACAAGATTGCCGAACGCAAGAAGCAGTTGCAGGAAGAAGGGGCCGAAATCCCCGTTGTCGACGAGAGCGATATCCGCGACTGCATCAGCAAGATGACCGGCATTCCCGTGAGCCGCCTCGGCGGCGAAGAGACGCAGAAGCTCCTGCATTTGGCCGATGAAATCAAACAGCGTATCATTGGGCAGGATGCTGCCGTTGATGCGATTGTCAAGTCCATCCGCCGTACGCGTGCGGGCATCCGCAGCAGCAAGCGCCCGATGGGCAGCTTCCTCTTCCTCGGGCCTACCGGTGTGGGCAAGACCGAACTTGCGAAGGTACTGAGCCTCTCGCTGTTCGGGAGCGAGGAATCCATGATCCGCATCGACATGAGCGAGTACATGGAAAAGCACAGCGTCTCGCGCCTTATCGGCGCTCCTCCGGGATACGTCGGCTTCGAGGAAGGTGGTGGACAGCTCACTGAGAAGGTGCGCAAGCATCCGTATTCTGTGGTGCTCCTCGACGAAATCGAGAAGGCTCATCCGGACATCTACAACATCTTGCTCCAGATTCTCGACGACGGCATCCTCACGGATAGTTACGGCCGCAAGATCAACTTCAAGAACACCATCATCATCATGACGAGTAACGCCGGCGCCCGCGAAGTGCGCCACAGCGGCGGCATGGGATTCACCAAGGAAGGGGAGACCGACGACTACGAGCGCATGGAAAACGCCATCCGCGAAGAAGTCAAGCGCGTGTTCTCTCCAGAGTTCCTGAACCGCATCGACGAGCAGATCGTGTTCCGCGCACTCAGCAAGAAGGACCTTGTTTCCGTCGTGGATATCCAGATGGGGTTCCTCCAGAAGAACATTTCCGACCGCGGCATCCTGCTGGAAATCAGCCAGGAGGCGAAGGAATTTATCGTGAACAACAATTACGATTCCACCCTGGGGGCGCGCCCCATCCGTCGTTCCATCCAGAATCTCGTGGAAGACGCGATTGCCGAAGGGCTCCTGCTCGGTACCCTCACGGACTTCTCCACGATAAGCATCGGTGTCGAAAACGGCAAGCTAAGTTTCAAGTGCGAGAAGATACAAAGTTAGTTAGTAGTGTGTGATGTGTAATGAAATTAATTTCACATTACACACTACACATTCCACATTTTTTATATTTACACGCAAATTTTTAACAACACACAACCCAAGAGGTTAACAATGGCTAAAATTCCTGCAGTTCTTATCTTCGGCGCACCGGGTTCCGGAAAGGGTACCGTCGGCGCGAAGCTCGCTGCTACCACTTCCCTCAAGCACATTTCCACGGGCGACATCTTCCGTGGCATTGCGCCTTCCAGCGAATCCGGCAAGCTCCTCGCTTCTTACTCCAGCAAGGGCCTGCTCGTTCCGGACGAAGCCACTGTCGAAATTTTCGGCCGCTTCATCGAAGGCCTCGTGAATACGAACAAGGTCAACCCGGATAAGGACACCCTCCTCCTCGATGGTATTCCCCGCACGGTTGCCCAGGTCAAGCTCATCGAATCCGTCGTCGACGTGAAGCACATTTTTGTGCTCGACATCAAGGACGAGAAGACTATCGTGGCCCGCCTCCTCAACCGCGCCAAGATCGAAGGCCGCAAGGACGACGCCGACGAAGCCGTTATCAAGAACCGCCTCAAGGTGTACAAGGAATCCACCGCCAAGGTGCTCGGCAAGTACAGCAAGTCCATCATCAGCCGCATCAACGGCGACAACACCCCGGACGAAGTGTTCTGCGACACCCTCGCTGCCTACGTGAAGTTCTGCAAGGCTTCTGCCAAGAAGCCCGCTGCCAAGAAGTGCGGCTGCAAAAAGGCTTGCAAGAAAGCCAAGTAAGGCGAGCGTCGCGACGGCGACTAGGTAAAGCCTATAAAAGTCCCCGACTCGACCGAGTTGGGGACTTTTGGCATTTAGAATTACAGTTTTCCGAGATCGCGAAGTATCTTCTCGTACTTGTCAGCACGAGCTTTTTCTTCGTCAGCACGGGCTTTCGCTGCATCAGCTTGCTTCTGAATTTCATTTGCTCGTGCTTCCGCTGCATCGGCTTGCTTCTGAATTTCATTTGCTCGTGCTTCCGCTGCATCGGCTTGCTTCTGAATTTCATTTGCTCGTGCTTCCGCTGCATCGGCCAACTTCTGGATTTCGTCTGCATGTTCAATCGCCTCAAAGAGGCGATTTTCTGCATCGTCTGCACGCTGGCGTTCAAGGTCAACGGCGATGTCTATTTCCTCTTGCCATGTCATGTAGCGTATCCTCGTTTCGTTGTCTGTCTGGTACCACTTCACCAGCCTGTCGATATTCTCGGTTTCCGGGGAAATCGGCTTGCTGGTGGCGAAATACTCCAGGTATTCCCTGATGGATTTCTCGGCGACCTCGCGGTACTTTTTAAAGATATAAAAATTTTTGAAGGAGAGGTCTCCCATCTCTATTTTCGGGTCGTCGGCTTCAAGATTTTTGAACCTGTACACGGCACGGCCATGCCCGAAAATGTCTTCGGGACAAATAAAGATGATATAGAGTTCCTTCAGGTTGTAGTATTTTTCGCCCTTGTTCAGGGCCTCGCTGTCGCACATGGCCTGGTAGTAACGGGCGCGTTTCGGGATGTCCTTGGTATCTTCCATCTGCATCTCGATGTCGAAACTGCGGATGACCTCTCCGTCGGGGCCAGTTTCTTTTGTGAATACGTCGTAGCGGATTCCCTTGAAGACCGGGCTGACGTCAATCGTCTTTTCCGGCTCGGGTTCGCGTAGTTCGTGAATCTTTATGCCGAGAACTGCCTCCAAGAAGGGCTTGGCAATCTCCTTGTGGCTGAACACCATGGCAAACATGAACCTGTTTGTAATGGGCAGTTCTTCGAACGGCACGCGGTTTCTTTCCATTTGGTTTCCTTTCCGCCGGACTGCGCCGACGGGGATAGGCGACATCCCGGAATTGGAATGCCCCTATCCTTAAAACGATTTCGCGGCCAAAATCAGCCGAAAAAGTTTGTTTACGTAGCGTTTTTTACAAAAAATGCTTAATGGAATAAGCAAATCTTTATGAAAATTGCTTGTTTGATTAAGCAAAATTATGTATGGGGTAGATAAGACTATTTTCTATATTTCCTTGAAAAGGAAGTTGGAGGATATATGATATACGAAACTACACGCTTTTGCGGAAAAGTTGAGTTATCCACTATGTGGAAGAGATTTGTATTGACCACGGCATTCGCCTGCCTGTTCCTTGTTCTTGCAGCTTGCGATGACGATGAAAGTAGTTTTGTCCGTCCCCGGTGACGATTCGTCTTCCAGTAGCGTCATCCTGAGCGGTAGCGAAGGATCCAGTCCTTCATCTTGTTCCGGCACAGACAATAAATCTAGTAGCAGTACGAAGTCTTCTGGCAGCGTCACACCGAAGTCGAGCGAATCAGCGAAGTCTTCTTCTTCTGTCATCCCCGCCTCGAGCGGGCGGACAGCACTTGACGATTCATCGTCTAGTGCGCATGGCCACCAAGGTGGGGATCTCCAGTCCTCTTCAAGCAAAAAAGAATCCAGTAGCAGTGCAAAATCTTCCAGCAGCTCTGCGAAATCCAGCAGCAGCGCGAAATCGAGTTCTAGCGTCACACAACAGTCCAGCAGCAGTGAATATGTGCCGTTTGACCACTCTAAGGCTTTAGCTGAAGATTGGCGTATAGGTGAAAATCGTTATAAGACATTCACGGATCCGCGTAATGGCCGTAGCTATTACTATATAACAATAACGGGGCATCCGTTAACAGGAACCGGTAATGTGTCTGTGACCGTGATGGCAGAAAACTTGAATATCGGCGAGATGGTGCTCGGCGAAAACGACCAGAACGACGATTCCAAAATCGAACGCTACTGCTACAACAATGATACTACCAAGTGCGATGAATTCGGTGGCCTCTACCAGTGGGCCGAGATGATGCAGCTGCCGAGCCGCTGCAATACTGAAAGTTGTGCCGATTTGATCCAGCCGAACCACCAAGGAATCTGTCCCGATGGTTGGAGGCTGTTTACATATGAAGATTATATTGTAGTTCGTACAGCCGAAGGAAATGATGATGGCATCAAGGGCTTGCGTTCAATGCATGGTTTTAGCGGAACGAATAGCAGCGGATTCTCCCTGACCGGAGCGGGTCAGAGAACGAAAAAGGGTGGGTTTGATCGTTTGAAAAAAACTGTTTATTGGTTTTATCCGCAAGAACATGAATATGATGAAAAATTGTATGTACGTAACGGGTATATATCTGCGGTAACGGATCATACCCCGTCTGCAGATGATGGGGATGAAAAAGTTTTTGGCTTCTCCGTCCGCTGTACTAAACTAGAAGAATAATCAAAATTTTTGAAAATAATTACAACGCACCTTGAGGTGCGCTGTAATTGTTTTATCCTAAATGGAATTTTTCAGAAATTCCACACGAAAAGTTTTAACTAAAAAGGCAAAAACATGTCCAAGAACGTCAAGTCCAACAACAAGAACACCAAGAAATCCGCTTCCAAGTCCAAGAAGTCCACCCGCAATATCTATAAAATGGACGCCGAGCCGCTTGATTCGGCCCTCGAACCCAACCTTGACATAGAGCAGTTCGACAAGATTGATTTTACCCAGTTCCATTTGGCGGACAAGGCCAATGCCGCTGTTGTAAACATCTTCCTGCAGTTTAATGCGGACCCGCTTTTCGTGAAGGCCGATGGGACTAACTGATGCGACCGTTCGCGCTACACTCTGTTTTTTATACTCTGGTATGCGCTCACTCTCGCCACCACGCCTCGTTGATACAAGGCGCTTGTGGCTCACACACGAGGCTTTCGCAGTACCCGCTTCGAAACGTTCCCGTGATAAACAGTCTTATTCCGGAGCCACTCTCGTGTTTTTTTGCGGAGAGAGGGCGTTTTGCAAAGCAAACACTTAAACGAAGTGAATGTTGTGAGCCAAAAGCGGCACTGCGCAAGCGTGCCGTGTTGGCGAGAGCGAGTGAGAAACCGGAGGTTTTTAAACCGAGACGACGAACGAGCGGTCTGTAAAAAGAGTGCGAAATGCCCCTCGAAGCAAACATTTTTACAAAGAGCGGTCTTGGACCCTATCCCCTATCGTTTCACTCCAGGGTCCAGGGTGACACCGGCATGAGAAGCCGGGGCGTTGCGGGGCGGCGAGCGCCCGCTAGAGAGGGTAGCGGAAGATGCGAGGAGATGGCGGCTCGAGGCCGCCATGACGTTCTTACTGCAGATGGGCCTCGATGCCGCTACGACGATGCAGCTGGAGCGAGGGGGAGGCTTCCCCCCTTGGGTATAATTTTCTATCTTTGTGCGCATGAAAGTTTTTTTATACGACACCACCCTCCGCGACGGTAACCAAGACCGCAAGATAAGCCTTTCTCTCGCCGACAAGTTGCAGATTGCGCGAATTCTTGACCATTTCGGTTTTGACTACATCGAAGGGGGCTGGCCCAATCCGAGCAACCCGACCGACGAGGAATTCTTCCAGAAGATCAAGGAAGTCAAGCTGAAGCACGCGAAGATTGCGGCTTTCGGTTCCACGCGCCGCCCGAAGGTGCTGCCCGAGAAGGACCCGCTGCTGCAGGCGCTTGTGAAGTCGGGCGCTCCGGTCAAGACGATTTTTGGAAAGAGCTGGGATTTGCACGTCACGGACGTCATCCGCACGACGCTCGAGGAGAACCTCGACATGATCGAGTCTTCCATCGACTACCTCAAGGACCATTCCGAAGAGGTGATTTACGATGCGGAACATTTCTTTGACGGTTACAAGGCGAACCCGGAATACGCTCTCGAGACGCTGAAGGCTGCTGAACGCGGCCGCGCGGACTTTATCGTGCTTTGCGACACGAACGGCGGCACGATGCCGTGGGAACTTGAGAAAATCGTGAAGGACGTGAAGAAGGTCGTTTCGACGCCTATCGGCATCCACGTGCATAACGATGCGGGCCTCGGCGTGTGCAACAGCCTGTTTGCCGTGAAGAGCGGCGCTACCATGGTGCAGGGCGTGGTGAACGGTTACGGCGAGCGTTGCGGAAATGCGAACCTCACGACGATTGCTGCCGACCTGCATTTCAAGATGGGCGCGAAGTTTTTTGCCGCCAAAAAGATTGCTAGGCTCCGCCAGCTGAGCAGCAATGTGGACCAGATTGTGAACCTGCCGAGCGACGTGCATGCCCCGTACGTGGGCGATGCGGCGTTTGCGCACAAGGGCGGTGCCCATATCGACGGCGTGATGAAGGTCAGCCGTAGTTTCGAGCATATCGACCCGCACGAAGTCGGCAACGACCGCGTGTTCGTCACGAGCGACCAGGCGGGCGGTTCCCTCGTCGTGGAAAAGCTCAAGGCCATCAAGCCGGGCATCGACAAGAAGGACCCGGTGGTGGGCAAGCTCCTCACGCTCATCAAGGAACGCGAGAATGCCGGCTGGCACTTTGACAGTGCCGAGGCGAGCTTCAAGCTGCTCGTGTACCGCCACCTGGGCATGGTGCAGGAGCCGTTCAAGGTTTTGAACTACCGCGTCATTGAAGACAAGACCCCGCAGGGCGTGTCCGTTTCGCAGGCGACCGTCAAGCTCCAGATTGGCGACAAGATAAGCCATCAGGTGAGCGAGGGCGACGGCCCGGTGAACGCTCTCGACGCGGCTCTCCGCAAGGCCCTCCTGCCGTTCTTCCCGAACATGGCGAAGGTCAAACTCGACGACTACAAGGTGCGCGTGCTCGGGAGCAAGGTGGCTTCCGACGCTACGGTGCGCGTGTGGACGACGTTTGGCGACGAGAAGGGCTATTGGAACGTGGTCGGTGTCTCGAGCAATATCATCGAGGCGAGCTGGATGGCGTTTGTCGACGGCCTTACCTACAAGATTCTTGTCGATAACAAGGTTATCGAGAGCGCGTACAAGCATATCGACGTGAAGCCGGTTGTCGCGAAGTCTGCCGTGAAGGAAGAAGAACCCGCTCCCGAGAAGGCCAAGAAGTTGAGTGCCCGCAAGGTGAGGAACCTTGCCGATATCACTCGCTCTGCGAAGAAGAGGAAGTAGTTTATGAAGATTGTAAAGGTTACTCCGAAATCTGCTGAAATTGAACGCATCTGCGGGCGCGAAGTCGCCCCGAGCAAGGAAATTCACGACAAGGTGATGCAGATCCTTGCCGACATCAAGCAGGGCGGCATCGCGAAGGCGACCGAATACGCCCAGAAGTTCGACGGCCTGAAGGGCAAGAACATCCGCGTGCCGGTATCGGCTATCGCAAAGTCTGCCGCCAAGTGCCCGAAGGAACTGCAGAAGGCCCTGAAGCAGGCCATCAAGAACGTGCGCGATTTTCACCAGAACCAGATGGAAGAATCCTGGCTCATGGAAGGGAAGGACGGCGTGGTTCTTGGCCAGCGTATTCGTCCGATGAAGCGCGTGGGCCTCTATGTGCCGGGCGGTGCGGGCATCTACCCGAGCACCGTCATCATGAACGCGGTCCCGGCTCTCGTGGCCGGCGTGGAAGACATCGTGGTCGTGACTCCCATCAAGGGCGAAATCAACCGCGCTGTCGCATTCGTGCTTCAGGAACTCGGCATTACCGAAGTTTACCACATCGGCGGCGCTCAGGCTATTGGCCTGCTTGCCTACGGCGCGAAGGATGCGAAGGGCAAGACCGTCGTGGAACGCGTTGACAAGATTGTGGGCCCGGGCAACGTGTTTGCGGCCATCGCCAAGAAGGAAGTCTTCGGCGTCGTGGATATCGACATGGTGGCTGGTCCTTCCGAAGTGCTCGTGATGGCCGATAACACCTGCGATCCGGATTTTGTGGCTGCGGACTTGCTTAGCCAGGCGGAACACGGTTCCGGCTTCGAGGCGGCCATCTGCATTACCGACAACATGGAAACCGCCCAGATGATTAGCGCCTGCGTGGATATCCAGGTCGAAAATTCCCCGAAGCGCGAACTCCTCGAGAAGGTGCTCGGCAACTTCGGCCGCATCCTCCTGGTGAAGGACTGGTTCGACGGCGTGGAAATCGCGAACCGCATCGCTCCGGAACATCTGGAAGTGATGACCAGCGAAGCCGAATCCATGGCTGCGCAGATTGAGAATGCGGGCGCCGTATTTATCGGCCCGTGGTCCTCTGAGCCGGTGGGTGACTACTTTGCAGGCCCCAACCACGTGCTGCCTACGAACGGTACGGGCCGCTTCTTCAGCCCGCTCGGCGTGTACGACTTTCTGAAGCGCATGAGCATCATCCGCTACAGCGAAAAGGCCATCAAGAAGAACGCGAAGGCGATTGCCGCCGTCGCGAACGAAGAAGGCTTTATCCACCACGCTGCCGCGGTTCTCAAGCGTCTCTAATGTCGTGCGCATCTCGCGCGTGCATCTCGCGAGCACCTGTAGTGTCATTCTGGAGGCCTCAAAGAGGCCGATTGAATCTAAAGAATAAGTACAAATTAAAAGGCTCCTCCGGGAACCTTTTTTATATGCGATAAACGCGTCTTTAGCGCGAACGGTTATCGCTGTGAGCAACAAAGCCCCAGTTATTAAACTGGGGCGGTTGCGAGAGCGAGTGAGGAACCGGAGGTTTCAATACCCTAGACGACGAACGAGCGGTCGCTTACCTCAACGGGTATTCCTTATAGTCCTGCACGCCGAATTCCTGCTTCAAGTAATCCCAGCGCACCAGGCGGTTCTTCCAGAAGTACTTGCGGTACAGGCGGCGTGCCACACGGCTTGTTAATTCGTACGGAATCGTGTGGTGGTCGTCGGCAACGCTTTCCATCGAGATGCGGAAGTCCAGTTCGCCGTTCACTACGTCGACTGTCTCTCCGACCTGCACGTCGGGGATGTGGCTCACGTCGACCATCGTCGCGTCCATGCAGACGCGTCCGAGAATCGGACAAATCTGGTTACGGATCATCACGAAGCCCTTGTTGTATTCGCCACGCAGGTAACCGTCGCCGTAACCGATGGCGATGGTGGCGATGCGCGTGGGCTGCTGAGCCATCCAGTAGCCACCGTAGCTCACCGTCTCGCCGGGCTTCACATCGTGAATGTGGCGGATGGTGCTCTTGATTTTCATGACAGGCTTGATGGGCCACGGGGAAGGTGCTGCACCCATGCAGTTGTAACCATAGAGGGCGAGGCCCGGGCGGACCATGTCGAAGTGGCTCTCGGGGTGCGTGAGCGTGCCTGCGGAGCTACTGCAGTGGCAGATTTCGGGGCGGAGGCCTTCGGCTTCGAGCACGTCTACGAGTCGCGTGAATCGCTGGATTTGAATTTCCGTCTTCGGGTTCCCCGGCATGTCGGCTGTGGCGAGGTGCGTGAACATGCCTTCGAAATGCAGGGACTTGAGGGAGAGCGCCGCGCGGATGTTGTTGAAGTCTTCGGCATCGAAACCGTAGCGGTTCATGCCGGTATCAATTGCGAGGTGCGCCTTGCAGGTCGTTCCCGTTTCGCGCAGGAACTGGTCGAACGCCATTGCGGTACGGATGTCCGTGATGGCGGCTGTAAGCTGGAATTCCACGAAGTAGGCGAAGTCTGCCGGAGTGCATGGGCCGAGCACGAGAATCGGCAGGTCCATGCCGTACTGGCGAAGCAGCATGCCTTCGCTGATGTGGGCTACACCCAGGTAGTCCGCGCCGCCGAACTTCGCGGCAAACGAGCAGGCGAGGCTCCCGTGCCCGTAGGAGTCGGCCTTCACCGGCAAGAGGATCTTCGTGTTCGCCGGAATCTGGCTGCGGATAAATTGGATGTTGTTGCAGAGGGCGTCCAGGTTGATTTCAATCCAGTTCGGGCGTGCGATCTTGTTCAAGTCGGGAGGGGTAGGTAAAAGCTTCATAGTGAGTAAAATATAACAAACAGCTGTGTCTACGGCCCACAACAGGCCTGGTTGGGCGCTCCCGAGCCCCTTAAATAATCGGAAAAGTAAACAAAAAGTGCGTCTAATATGGAATAGATTTACTTGGGCTAATTTTTTGTAAAGTTTGGTGCCTTAAACAATTTGAAAAAATGCGCGCAACCCTTGTGTTTATTGGTACTGCCATTTTATGTCGGAGTTTACAATTGTAATGTTGAAAATTTGTTTACTCGTTTGGGTGATTTCGTTCCGATTTTTCTTTGTAGTTTAAAATTCAGAGAGAACAATTTGTCTTAAACTTGAGTGAAGGAACGAGCTTAGGACAGGTGTTGTGGATAAAGTAATTCCTTCGATGATTGTCGTCTAAAATTCCCGAACATTGTTGCATTGAGTGCAGGGCTTAACTGCTAAGCCCCGTTCACGAGAGTTGCTTTTTGCAAAAAACAAACCTTGACCGCAAGGTTATTGGTCCCCTTTTACCCCCAGAAAAAATACTCCCAGAAACAAAACATAAACCATCAATTCCCTCGAAAGAGGGGGAGGATAAAATCATGAAACCGATCAAAAAAACACCAAAAGAAACCGATGCACTCGTGGTTTCGCTCATGCCCGATTCCGACGAGAAACTGAGGAACATTACAGGAGTTTCTCTGCTCGTCGCTCTTGCGCTGAGTTTCTGGGCCACGACATATGAGGTTGTTATCAACGATATGATGTTTGAGAAAACCTCCAGTTTGGAAATCGAAACAAAGATTGAAATCGCTGATAAGAAAGAAGAGAAAAAGCAGGAAAAGAAACAGGATAAGAAACCGAAAGACATCGCAAAAAAGAACAACAGGCCCGGCGGTGGCAAGCCCAAGAATCATGGGAAACCGAACGCGCCCAAGACAAGGGGCGTCCTTAAGGAACTCGCGTCAATGACCAAGAACGCGTCAGCTTCGGCATACAACCTCATGAACGACCAGAAGTTCGCGAGAGACATAGATAAAATCCTCAAGAACACGAACGGCTTGCAGACTACGGGAAAGACGCATATTGGCGTGAGGGCCGGAAAGGTCGATGGAGCCTTTAACGAGGAAGTCGCCTCTGGGGGTGGCGGCGGAATCGGAGGAGCCTTCGGAAACCTGTTCGGCGGCTCGGGTGGTGGAATCAATACGAAGTCCATGAAGGGAAATATGAAGACCCCTTCCGTGCGCGATATCGACATGGGTGCAGGGAACTCCTCGCGTTCTGCATCCGATATCATGAAGGTCGTGCGCACACGTACACCCGGGCTACGCCATATCTACAATAAGTACCTGAAGAAAAAACCGGGCCTGGAAGGCAAGGTGACGCTCAAGTTCACGATTGCCCCGGGCGGCGAGGTCATCAGCATCGCGGTAGCCTCTTCCACCACGGGTCATGGCGAATTTGACGACGAAATCAAGAATGCAGTCGGTCGCTGGACTTTCAGCAAGGTCAAATCCGGAAATACTACGGTGACCATACCTTTCACGTTCACCGAGTAAAACCCTAAAATCCTGTAAATGATACCATTCCGGTGGCCATACGGCTGCCGGAATTCCTTTTTTCCTTGTGGAATAGGCCTACGCATTTGTGGATGCCAAAAAAATATATAGATTATCTGGAAAAATTTCTGGTAGAGGTTAGGTTATGCTAAAAGCGAAACATGGATTTTCTTTTGTTGCGGCTGTTTTCGTTCTGCTGCTTGTCGCCTGCGGCGATGACGATAGCGATTTTGCGACTCGCCCGTCGGAAGGTTCGTCCTCCAGCGTCACACCGAAGTCGAGCGATAGCGAGACAAGTGTGTCCAGCAGCAGTTCAGTGACTGGAAGAACATCGTGCGATGTGAACACTGATAAGAACTGCTTTATGGATTCCCGCGACGGTCGGACTTACAAGACGGTCTCCATCGGCACTCAGACTTGGATGGCGGAGAACCTCAACTACGCATACACTGGTGTACCCTATAAAGTTTATAGCTATACCTCTGATTCCACCAGTTGGTGCAACAATGACGCCGCAAACAACTGCTCCAAGTACGGCCGCCTTTATACATGGGCTGCAGCGATGGACAGCGTGGGCACATGGAGCACGAACGGCAAGGGCTGCGGCTATAAGAAGACATGCTCTCCGACTTATCCTGTTCGCGGTGTTTGCCCAGAGGGCTGGCATCTGCCAACAAAAGCGGAATTCGAAACTTTGTTCACTGCAGTCGGCGGTCAATCAACCGCAGGGAAGGTGCTCAAGTCCACATCCGGATGGAATAGTGGTGGCAATGGCTCGGATGCCTTCGCCTTCTCCGCGCTCCCTGCCGGCCACAGGGACTACTACGGGAATTACAACAGCGAGGGCGACTACGCGCTCTTCTGGAGTTCTACAGAGAGCAATAGCGACGACGCGTACAGCATGTACTTGTTCTATAGCGTCGGCGATGCGTGCCTGGACTACGACGGCAAGTTCACCGGATTTTCTGTTCGTTGCCTCAAGGACTAGTAGTGAGGCGAGTGCAGTAGTCCCTCTTCGATTTTTTTTGAGCGGGTCCCTGTTCTTGCGTTTGTTTCTCCTTTTTGCTATATTCTCATGCGGAATAAAATGGAGAATTTAAAATGACTGATCCGCGCATTACAAAACTTGCCGAAAACTTGATTAACAACGCACTTGCCCTCAAGGCGGGCGAGAATATCCTTATCGAAACCACCGACACGCCCGACGAAGTTTCTACCGAGCTCATCAAGGCTGTCGAGAAGGTGGGCGGAAACGCCTTCGTGCGCAATTCCAAGAGCCGCGTGCGTCGCCAGATGCTCCTTTCTGCAAGCGAAGCCCAGATGAAGGTCGAGGCCGAACTTGCCCTTGCCGAAATGAAGAAGATGCAGGCCTACATCGCGATTCGCGGGGCCGACAACTTCATGGAAAATTGCGACGTGAGCGATGAGAAGATGCTCATGTACCGCAAGATGACTAAGGAAACGCTCGACTACCGCGTGAACAAGACGCGCTGGTGCGTACTCCGCTGGCCGAACGCCTCCATGGCGCAGGGCGCGAAGATGAGTACCGAGGCGTTCGAGGACTTCTACTTCCAGGCATGCCTTGCGGATTACCCGCGCATGGGCCGTGCCGCGCAGAATCTCGTGAACCTCATGAACAAGACGGACAAGGTGCGCCTCGTGGCAAACGGCACCGACATCACGTTCAGCATCAAGGATATCCCCGCGATCCCGTGCTGCGGCAACATGAATATCCCGGATGGCGAAGTCTATACGGCACCGGTGCGCAACAGCATCAACGGCGTGATTCACTACAATACTCCCACGCTTTACGAGGGCAAGCAGTTCAGCAATATCCGCCTGGAATTCAAGGACGGGAAGATTGTGAACGCTACCTGCGAAACAGGCGACAACGCGCAGCTCAACGCCATTCTCGATACCGACGAGGGCGCACGCTATGTGGGCGAGTTTGCCATCGGTTTCAACCCGTTCGTGAACGCTCCGATGTGCGACATCCTCTTCGACGAGAAGATTGCGGGCAGCATCCACTTTACGCCCGGCATGTGCTACGAGGAAGCCCCGAACGGCAACAATTCCGCCATCCACTGGGATCTGGTGCTCATCATGCGCCCGGAATACGGCGGCGGCGAAATCTGGTTCGACGACAAGCTTATCCGCAAGGACGGCCTGTTTGTGATTGACGAACTCAAGTGCTTGAATCCAGACCAGCTCGGGAAGTGACGCTTCGCGTCATCCTGAGGAGCGTTGTGACGAAGGATCCAGACCTGCGTGAATGAACGTGCCTGGATGTTTCGGCCAGGGGCCTCAGCATGACGTTAGAATGATATCATGCGAAAAAGCCGTCCTTTTTGCGGGACGGCTTTTTGCATGATGCATTATGTCATCCCCGCGGAGGCGGGGATCTCCATTACATCTTGAGCAAGATTTGGACTCCTTCGGAGTCCGATGCTCGGCTGCTCGGTCATGCCCGTGCAAGCACGGTCGCGACTCTCGCCTTAGGAGCATCTCACCAATCTTACATCTTCAAGAGAATTTCACCAATTTGAACTGCGTTCAGAGCGGCGCCCTTGCGGATCTGGTCACCGGTGAGCCACAGCGTGTTGCTGTTCTCGTCGGCGAGGTCCTTACGGATACGGCCCACGAAGACGTTGTCCTTGCCGGCGCTTTCGAGCGGCATCGGGTACACGTAGTTCTGCGGATCGTCCTTGAGGGTCACGCCCGGAGCGTTCTTGAGGGCGTTGCGGATTTCTTCGACAGAAACCGGACGCTCGGTCTCGAACCACACGGATTCGGAGTGGGAGCGCAGAGAGCTCACGCGCACGCAGGTAGCGCTCGTACGGACGTCGGAGTGCATGATCTTGCGTGTTTCGTTGAACATCTTCATTTCTTCCTTCGTGTAGTCGTTTTCCGTCATCTTGTCGATCTGCGGAATCACGTTGTACGCGAGCTGGAACGGGAACTTGTTGATGTGCGTGGTAGAACCGGTCTCGAGGATATCCTTGTACTGCTGCTTGAGTTCTTCCATGGCGACGGCACCTGCACCGCTAGCGCTCTGGTAAGAAGAAATGTGGATCTTCTTGATGTGGGAAATCTTGTTGATCGGGTTGAGCACCACGACCATCATGATGGTCGTGCAGTTCGGGTTGGCGATGATGCCCTTGCCGCCGAGTTCAGCCTTGTAGAGCTTGATGTCTTCGGGGTTCACTTCCGGAACGACCAGCGGAACAGCCGGGTCCATGCGGAAGAAGCTCGTGTTGTCGACGACCACGGCGCCGTTTTCGACGGCGATGGGGGCGAATTCCTGGGAAATCGCGGCACCGGCGGAGCTGAGAACCAGGTCGATACCCTTGAAGGAATCCTTGTTCAGGACTTCGCACTTGAGGGTTTCGCCCTTGAACTTGAATTCGCGCCCTGCGCTGCGTTCGGAGGCGAGGAGCTTCAAGCTCTGCAGCGGGAAGTTGCGTTCCTCGAGGATGGAGAGGATTTCTTGGCCCACGGCGCCAGTGGCACCCATGATGGCTACGTTGCGGATCATAGTTTAACCTTTAATTTGCTTCTTGTTGAGGTTGATAGTTTGTTTTTAAATTCTCGATATCGTTCCAGAATCGTGCCAGGAAGTTCTTGGCCTGGGCAATCTGGTTTCTGCACTGCGAGTACTGCTTGACTTGTTCGCTGGCATCTTCTTGCAGTGTGTACGTGTAAAGCGAATAAGCGGCCAGCCGGAGGCTTTCGGTCGCCTGTATGATTTCGGAATGCGCCTCGCTCGATTCGTGCGGATGGAACAGACCGAGGGTTTTCTTGTTGAGAGAAGTCGCCTTGTTGTTGATGGCGAGCGCCTGCTGGCTTCTCGTCTCGCGTTCCGATTCGCTGATGTTTGCGGGGAGCAGGTCGAAGTTCTCGATGCTTGCGATGATGGCGTTCATGCGCTCGACGACCTTGTTGCATTCGTCGATGTACTTCTCGAGGCGCGAGAACGAAGCATCGGACATCGGGCTCTTGGGCGCGTGGTTGTCGCCTTGGCCTGCATTTTCCCTTCTGCTAGCCTTGCGTGATTCGACCCATTTACCGCCTTCGCCGTTCTGGAACGAGGCGATGTAGTCCTGGTACTGGGCGTTCTGCGCAGCGATGTCGGAGGGGGAATAGTCACTGGTGACTAGGAGGGTCGGTCGTTCCCAGTAGGCGATTCCGATGAATGCGGCAATCATCAGGGCGGTGAACAGGCTGTTCGCAACTTTTGCGGGCATATCCTCGCTACGGATGGTATAGAGGACTCCGAAGAATACGAGGCTCGCGAATGTGAGAAGGAGCCCTCCGTCGGCGTTGTAGCTGACGAAGGAATTCTTTGCGAAGTAGAACAGGCAGTCCATCACGATGATGAAGAACGAGAGGATCGCGCCTGCGATCTTGTGCGTATTGCGCGGTGCAGCCGCCGACTGGAGAATAGTTATAAACGTAATCCCCAGCGGGAGCACGAACATCAATGCAATATTGGCTATGTCCTGGTTCATAGGACTGTGCTGTTAGAACGGCAGGTCGTCGTCGCCCTCGGGCATCGGGGCGTCGTAGACCGGCGTGGAATTCTGTGCGGGAGCGTAGCTGTTGGACTGGCCGTAGGAGTTGCCCTGGCCGGCACCGGGGGCGCCGCCCTGGCCGCGCGGGGTCAGGAGCTGGAACGTGTCCATGTTGACTTCGGTGGCATAGCGCTTCTGGCCGCTGGTCTGGTCGGTCCAGCTGCGGTTGGTGAGGGAGCCTTCGACATAGAGGCTCATGCCCTTGCGAATACCGAGCTGCTCGACGATGTCGGCAATCTTGCCCCAGCCCACAATGTTGTGCCAATCCGTCTGTTCCTTCTGTTCGCCGTTGTTGTCGCGGTAGCGGCGGCTTGTTGCGAGCGAGAACGAGACGCGCTTGCGTCCGCCGGTCTGGCTCATGCGGATTTCAGGGTCTTTACCGATATTACCAATGAGCATCACTTTATTCAAATATGCCATAATCTTATCCTATTGTTTTTTGTTTTCTGTCGGTAAAAATAAAAAATTCCGTTTGTCATTTTGTGCCATTTTTGGAAAAATTTTTCGTTTTGGAATAATGTTTGGCAAAATATTTATATTTTCCTAAAAACAAACATTCCCAATGACCAACAACTATGGTTTCACTCGCTCTTACACGTTTTGAAAAAGTCTTCCCCGCAAATCTCAAGGGCAAGCGCCTCGGTGCGGTCCTTCACCCGGCATCAGTCCTGCCCGATCTGCGCTACACCCTCGACCTCCTCAAGGAATACGACGGCAAGCTATTCAAGCTCTCTGCCCTCTTCGGCCCGCAGCACGGCATCAAGGGGCACACCCAGGACAACATGATCGAGTGGGAAGGCTATACCGACCCCGAACTGGGCATACCCGTCTATAGCCTCTACGGCGAACACCGCGAACCCACTCCCGAGATGCTCAGTCACGTGGACATGATGCTCGTGGACCTGCAAGATGTCGGCGCGCGCTACTACACGTTCATCTGGACGCTCTTCCTTTGTATGAAAGCCTGCGAGAAGGCCGGAATCCCCGTCATTGTGGTGGACCGCCCGAATCCCATCAACTGTATCGACGAAGAAGGCCCGGTGCTGGACCTCGACTATACGAGTTTCGTGGGCCTGCACAGCATCCGTACGCGCCACGCGAAAACCATCGGTGAACTCGCGGTGCAGTTCAAGGAAGAACGCTTCCCCAAGTGCGAACTCTACGTGCTCGGCATGGAAGGCTACGATAAGAAGATGTGGTACGACCAGACCGGACTCCCGTGGATTCTGCCGAGCCCGAACATGCCGACGCTCGATACCGCCGTAGTTTACCCTGGCATGTGCCTGTTCGAGGCCACCAACGTGAGCGAGGGTCGCGGCACTACGCGCCCGTTCGAAATTTTCGGTGCGCCGTTTATCGATGCCGTCAAGCTCTGCAAGTACATGAACGGGCTCAAGCTTCCTGGCGTGTATTTCCGCGAGAATTACTTCCAGCCCACGTTCCACAAGGGTGCGGGCCAGATTTGCGGCGGTGCGCAGATTCACGTGCTCGACCGCGACAAGTTCCGCAGTTTCGACATGGCGGTGAAGTTGCTGCAGTACATCTTCAACGAGTACCCGAACGATTTCGCCTGGAAGCAGCCGCCTTACGAATATGAATTTGAAAAACTCCCGATCGACATCCTGCTCGGCAACGGCACGTTTAGGCGAGACTATATAGAGACAAGCATCTAATTGATGTGTAATGTGGAGTGTGTAATGTGAAATTATAATTACTTACTACACATCTCACATTTCACACCTCACATTGCGGCGCAGCCGCGAAAAGGAGACACCATGACTCAACCCATCAATGGAAAATTCGAAATGCCCGCCCTCCCGTATGCGGCGGGTGACCTTGCACCGGCGCTCAGCCAGGAAACCTTCGAGTTTCATTACGGCAAGCACCTGCAGACCTACCTGAACAACCTGAATGCGGCCCTTCCGGGTAGCGCGTTCGAAGGCAAGTCCCTTGAAGAGATCGTGAAGACGGCCGAAGGCGGCGTTTTCAACAATGCGGGCCAGTTCCTGAACCACTCTATGTACTTCTTGCAGTTCAAGGCTCCGACTCCGGCTAACGCCCCGTCGGGCAAGATTGCGGAAGCCATAGCCCGGGACTTCGGCTCCTTCGAGAAGTTCCAGGAAGAATTCCAGGCAAAGGGCGCCGGCCTCTTCGGCTCCGGCTGGGTATGGCTCTCCGCCGATGCCAGCGGCAAGCTCGTGATTACGCAGGAAGGCAACGCCCAGAACCCACTCACCAAGGGCCTCAAGCCGCTGCTGACCTTCGACGTGTGGGAACATGCCTACTACATCGACTACCGCAACCGTCGTCCGGATTACCTGAAGGCGCTGTGGAGCATCGTCAACTGGGACGAAATCAACAAGCGTCTCGGTTAGTTTGTTCCAGCAAAGACTAGTTTGTCCAATATTCCTGGCAGATACGCTATATTTGCCGGGATTTTTGTTTATTTGTGCTGGTGCATCGAAAGGTATAGACGGATAACATCCATCTGTTGCGGCGTAAACGTCGAATTTTCCCAGTCCAGGGGTTCCTTAGGAAACATGATGTAATGACGGTCCGGGCACTTATTAATGCGCGACTCGCTATCCTGCAAGTCAGGGCATTCCGGTGTATCGTCTAGATTGTCGAATTCGTAACCGCCAAATTCCGTGGTATGGCTGAGCCCAAAGAAATGGCCCAGTTCATGAATGGCCGTGTTCGCAATCCCTGTGCTGGAGAGGTCATCGTTCCACCGTCTGTTTTTTATGTGTGAAGAAATGACAATAATGTCGGCGAATTTATCGGGATCCCCGTTATAAATTGCTCCGGGAGAAGCCGAGAACCCGGCAACCGCGCCATCTTCGTCCGAATCGTCCTGTACGTAGTACCCCAGGAGGAAGTTTATCTCGCCTTCGTGACCGGGCCACTCGGCAAGTGCGTCAAGGTCATTTACGGATGCATGCCTGTCGATGACAACCGGTTCCGATTCGGGGATGGCGTCCCCTACGAGCGGGTGATCCTTGGCGTAGAGTATGTTGAGTTCCTTTACGTTCACGCCGCCCGGGTTGAGCGCTTTGTTCAGCCGTTCCCTGATTTTTTCGACAAGTTCTTCCAGGGATGCTCCGTCGGTTGTGCCCATGTACTTTCCGGCAAGAATGATGTTTGCGCTGAATTCCAGCGAGTAGTTTTCCGGCCCCCTGTCGACCAACAGCACGTTGTTTATCGTATCCCGATAAGGCGTTCCATCCCTATTGTACAGGCGAATACGCGAATAGACAAAACTAGGGCCCAGAATGCCGGATTCTATCGGATAAAATAGGCGACCCTCATATTCTATAGGTTCTATCAGGGCCGTTATTTCTATCATAGGTTCTTCCTCTCCATAGTAATCGGCCACAGGT
The DNA here is from genome assembly GCA_902762305.1 of Fibrobacter succinogenes. Taxonomy (GTDB): domain Bacteria; phylum Fibrobacterota; class Fibrobacteria; order Fibrobacterales; family Fibrobacteraceae; genus Fibrobacter; species Fibrobacter succinogenes_I. Next base: position 33,551 of record CACWNW010000004.1, read on the forward strand.
GCGATTAGGGGAGGTTCCCCGTCGATCTTATCCATGCTGAGCATGTAACGGGTATCATCTTCACAACCGATGAAGAAACCTCCATAAATCTTACCGCTCGTCTCGTTCAGTTCGATGAGCCTCCAGCCGTCATCCGGAGATGGGATAATATTCTTTTCGGGTGGGGGGAGGTATTTTATGGAATCGAAGAATTCAGCGTGGTAATATTCTGGAGTATCCCATTCCGAAAACACCCAGTCGACATCGTTGTAGTAGAAACCGTCATCGTCGAACTCGCCTTTGGCAGGGTTAGAAACGACATGCGAACAGCCTGCGACAAGCAGGCCCATGGCAAGCAAGAAGAGAAAAATGGACAAAAGTTTCGGCTTCATGGGGACCACCTATTTTGAATATACGTTATTCAGGCCGTTTTTCAAAAAAATGATCCGATAAAAGGGACTGCCTTTGTGCGTTTGCTCACAATTATTTATAATTAGGCGGTTGTACGAACTTCGTTTCATCTACGCACTTAACTTAAGGGATGCATATGGACAACGAACTGACGCTTTTGATAGGGAAAGATGAAAAGATTCTTTACGCCGGCAAGCCGGACAAGAAATGCTTTATCTTTGAAAGTATCTTCAATCCGCTGCTCCCGTTTGCGATTGTCTGGGGACTTTTTGACTCGTTCTTTATTGGCGCTTCTTTTTCTTCGGACCAGTCGGACAAGATTGCCTTTTTTATCGTTCCATTCATGTTGCTTCACCTGATGCCGGTCTGGCTCTATTTGGGTGGGGCGCTGCTTTCGTTCAGACGGTACCGCAATACGGCCTACATCGTCACGGACAAGGCCATCTATGCTTCCGGCGGCATCTTCGCCAGGACATACAAGTCAAAACCGTTTGCGGAACTTTCGCATGTCGACTTGCACCGTGGCATTTTTGACCAGTGGTGTGGCGTGGGCGACATCATTACGACCTCTGCGCAGGCCAATCCTGTGACGCTGAACGGGCGTAGGACTTCTACCAACGCGGGCATTTCCATCGACAGCATAGCCAATTATGCGGAAGTGTACAAGCTCGTGAAACAGCTGCAAGAGGACATCTACACCGACGTGATGTACCCCAACGACCTGCGCCCCAGGGAAAACCACGGGTATAAATCCAAGTATAGAGGGTAGGGCTTCGTCTGGGGCTGCGTCCTAAACGCCCTTCGCGAAACATGCCTTCTTTTTAAAGAATGATTTCAGGTTGAAAATAAACGGGACTTCGACCAATACGATGATTGGCATGTAGATGTAGTACAGCGATGAGGGAATCAGATACTCCCTGTAGCTTGCACAATACGCTATGGGAATGTAAGCGAAGAATAGAATGTCGGGAATTACGGCTACCGAAATCACTAGAATTTTTGACCAAAGCGGGCATCTTTTCAAGAGCAGAAAGAACAGCGGCAGGCTAAACGGCAGACAAAAAATTAGGGTGAGGGCAATTGTGGCGAATCCAGAAAGAAGGGGCTCGTTTAAATTGTCAAGATTCGCAGATATGATTCCGAAATATGCGAGAAAAATGATGGCTGACAATTTGAAAAAAATCAGTTTTAACAAAGAGAGTGCCAGTTGAAGTGTTTTGTTTAGTCTTATCATTTTAGACCATCCAGGCATTTTATGAATGTGTCGATATTTTTTAAGGCATCTGCAAAATAGAACTCGCTTATATGGTTGTCTTTATCTTTTTTCAAGGTCACATGGGAGAAACAGGGCAAGGAATCGTTTTCTAGACTGCACAAACTGAGAACGTTTGCTCCGTTTGAAAGATTCCTCTCTCCAATTTGGAATGGGAATCTCTTTGGATCGGAAAGATAGTACGCTGAATCCTTTTTGTCGAAAAATCGCCCTTCTTCGGGGATCAGGTGGAAAAGCCCATGTTCCTTTGGATATTTGTCCTGCAGGAAAAAGTACATGTTCTTGCCATAATCGTTTTTTGTTTTATACCAATAATGAATGCCTTGTGGAAGCATGTTGCACTTGGCGTATATATCTATATTTGAAAGGCCGAGTAATGCTACAAGTCGTCCCTTCGAAATTCCGGTTAATTTTGTGTTCTCGGTAGCTTCGGGCAAGAACGCTAAAAGCACCAGCAAGAAAAAGAGAAGTACGCAAACTGCCGACCGTATTTCGGAACGGACTTTTCGCTTCGAACAGAGGATTCTTATTCCTTTTTTGCTTATTAGAATTCTTGTCTTCATGGTCGAAAAAAACTCTTTTGAATATAGCTTGTTGATTTGCTGCTAATTGAACAGGTAGTTGTCGCCTCGTTCGTGACAGAGTTCTGTATAATCTATTTCTATGTAGTAGGTTGAGTCTATGCCGCAACCATCTTCAAGCGGAATGAATCGCTGTGCTATATAGTATGTTGAATCTTTTTCTATAGAGGCGAAATCATAGTTTGGTGATTGTGACGGTAGGCTGTCTTTGTAACCGGCTCCGAGAAGGGTGGATGCCCTTCCTTTCCGTACGTTGAATGAAACTATGGGGAATATTGTCTTCTTGTTTCCGCAAAAGACGGTTTCTGCCATGAAATACTTGCCGAATTTCCAGTTGCGGATGTTCTTGAAATCGTCGGGGTCCTTGTCTAGTCGGATCAATCTGAATGTGTCGGACGGATTGGATTTGGGCCGAATGAGTTCATCTCGCAGCTCGAAGTATACTTCTTCGTCGTTGTATATAGATACATGGACGGAATCCACATTTTTCGGTGGGGTCATGTGAACTACTAAGCCGCAGGGTTGGTACATATCCCACTCTGTTGTACAGAAAAATCCGCAACAAGCCCAACAACAAAGAATCAGTGCGCTGGTGATTAATGCTTTCCGTTTCATTTGTATGCTCCCTTCTGGCTTTACAAGGAAGAATATAATAAAAAACACCTAGGGCTCCGCCCTAAAGCCTGACATTGTTTTATTACGGCATAAATATGCCAATGAAGGGGCCTAATGGCACATTGAGTAGGAACTGGGCGTATGTCTTGTCTGAATTGAACAAATATCCGAATTCAATATAGGCGATACTCAAAAATCCTATTCGGGCTGACCCTCCGTAGTCAAAACCGGTCTCTGTCTTCCATCCTATTTCTGGCCCTAACACCAAATCGAGGACGAACATTTTTAATAAATAATGCACGTTTGGCTGCAAGAAAACGCACTTTTGTTCTTCTTCAGAATCGTAGAAGTAGCGGGTCCTGACTGTCCACCAAAAATCGTGTGTTGGCAACTCTTTTTCGGGGCGTTTGTTGATTCGAGAATATGAGGTTGTCCAGTCGACTCCTACGGATAACATGTCCGAACCGGCTCCACCGGAAATGCCGAAGGGATACACTATGAAGTCCGACGCAAACGTTTTTGCGGGAATCATCAAAAGGCCGAGGGCTAGGATTATGTGTGTAAATCTTGGCATGATTCTAATATAATAAAGATATGCCCGGACACTTTTGAAAAGGGGAGGGGAAAGCCTTTCCACCACCTAAAGGTGGCCATGTACACTAAGGCCTAAAGGCCAAGTGTCCAAAGGTCGCTGCAGCCTTGGCTTCATCGTCATCCTGAGGCGTGAAACGGCGAAGGATCCAGACCCGCGTTATTCAGCCAAGTCTTCCGCTATCTTTCGCCTAGGGCTCCGCCCTAAAACCCGATGTCATTCTGCAAATAAAAGTTCCTTAATTATTCAATTCTCTCTTTTTTGGGGGGCAAACCCATGGTTCCTGAAAATTGAAAAGATCTTGTTGTATCGCTCGTCGTTATGTGCTCCTCCTGGTGTAATGGAAAATCTGTTTAAACGTTTTTCATCCGAGACTTCGATGGACACGTTTGAGCATAGATAAGCGATATAATATATTTCCAAATAAACACCTAGGGGCTTTGTCTCGATGGATTTTAAATCAAAAATGTTCAATTCGATAAATTCATTGTAGATGGTTTTTGCTTCTTGCAGTTCCGTAGTCTTTACCGTTCTATGTATGTTTTGGCCATCGTTCTCATAAATGGTCTTGGTGCAATTAGAAAAATCGGCTGTTTTGCATGTAAATTCCAGAGCGAGTCCGCCCATGTCATCATTGGAGAATGCGTAGCGTAATGAGAAAAAATCGCCTGCTGAAATTGGCTCTAAATTGTATTTGCTTAAAACGTCCTTTAGGTTTCGCTCGTCATCTTCGTTGAATTCGTGAAACTCATCAATGCGAAAAACATTTGCATCGTCCAATTTACGGATGATATCTTGATGAAAGAATATCAGTGCAACTACACACGTTGCCACAGCAATCCAAATAAACTTTTTCTTTGACATATGTGAAATTTAAATAAAAACGCCCGAGTTTTGAACCTGGACATCTTTGTAAAATTTTCGTAGCCCCCTGGCGCAAGCGCCAAATGCCAGGCTCAGCCATAAAAATAAGCAGGCTTATTTTTGCGACACTCGCCTTACGCATTTGTGCCAATTTTTTGAAAGTTAGGTACATCAAAAAATGGCGAATCGTGAGTTCCGTCGTAAGACAAAAAATGTCCTGCGAGGTTCCGCCGATCCCGAACGACACATGCCGGAAAAGAATCGCAAAGAAGGGGATTGTTGGGGATGGCCGTCTGAAGGTGTCAAACTGCCTATTTCCGACCCGAAGGGCATTAGGAAATAGGGAAAATCGCGTAAAAAAGGAAAAGTATAATGTTGTCTTTTAAAGAACATGCGAAAAAGTTCAATCTGGACGAAGAGGAACAAGAAATCCTTGCCGATTTCGAGGCGAACTATGCAGGCAAGCCGCAAATCACTGAAGAACGCAGGAAAGAACTCGCCTCGCTGTCAAAAGCCTCTTACGATCGCCATAAAGCCTGAAATTGTGGAATCCCTATGCTATTTTTTTAGTGATTTGAGGAATTTTGAAGCATAATTCTTTAGTTCTGAAGAATTGGGTAAAGCGTCCATTTTCTTTTCAAATTCGGTTGATTGAAAATATGTGCTGCAGCGGTATGCGATAAGAAGTTCTAGTGTGTCGTATAATCGTGTTTCTTTTATGCCCAAAAAACGGTTTTTCCATTCATCGTCTATTTTTTCTGTAATGACTGAATTCACTTCTGTTTTGGGATCAAGGAGATTAAGGAGAAGGAATTCCTTGTTGGTAATAGGCATGGTTCCATATTTTTTTTCTAATTCCAATGCGGTGTTTAAATATATTCGTAGAGAATCGTATTTGCCAATGTCAAGGGCCCGGATGATGCTTGAACGTACTGGTATGCCGCGAAATCGTGGATATATGTTTCTTGTTTGATAGGGGTGAAGTTTCAAGTATTTTGGTGAAATGTTTCGCAATTCGTTTTGGCGCATATTTTCTGAGTAACTATCCATTATGAGCGTGTCGTTTAACATAGCATATGGTTTTAGCCTAAAAATTCGTGCTGATGTGTCTGGGAGGGATGTTTTTCCCAAAGTGACAAGTACTCCCTTTTCTTCATTAAAGAAAAGGCCTTGGTATTCTACGAATGAGAATCTGTAGATAGAGTCCTTGGGGGCCTGTTTCCATTCTCCGGATTGTTTGTCGAAAAATTTAATGACATTGATTTCCCCTTCAATATATAGTCCTCTTGCTTTTATTCCTTTGGCATATAGGTAGTTGCTTAATGTGAATCTTTCGTTTTCAGGAAGAATATTTGATGTTTTTAGATGATAGGCAACGTCATCTAGGCTTTCGTCTATGGCAATACTGGGCCAGTTGATTTCCCAATATCCATCCCTCCCATTGTCTTTTTTTAATGCAATAAACTTTCCGTAAATAAGATTATCTTTTTTTGATGAGTCTGGGGTTATGTCTTCTTCAAGATTTGTTTCGTGAGGGCATGGAATGGGATTCTTTTGGTAGAGATTCCTGTATTTTGTATAATACTCGATAGCCTTTTTTTTGCTTCCGTTCCAACGAGCCATTTCGTATAGTGCGAAACCCATATAAATATGCGGATTTAGTGAGTCCAATAACCAGGCCTTATTGAAAGACTTGATTATATAAGGGTAGTTATGAAGACGAGAACGATCGAGTTGCGCAAACCCTTTGGCAATCAATTGATTTGCTGCCTCATGGGTCGAATCAGCTTGTTTGGCTTCTGCCAATTCTTCTTGATAAATAGAATCGGCTTGGATTTCTTCCATGCTGTTCTCTGGAAAACCATACTGTGGAATTTCATCGATAGGAGGGTGATATGCGCACCCAAGAAACAGACATGATATGCCAAGTAGTATAGCAAAGAATAAACGCATACTTATAAAATAATAAAAACGCCCAGGCTTTGAACCTGGACGTTTTTGAAAAGGGGTGGGGGGAGGAGGCTCCGCCCTAAAACCCGATGACATCCGGCACGTTTTTTGGTTGTTTTTATTCTACTAAAATCTCGATTTTTCTCGTTTCATAATTTTGCACGCAGATGCCTTCTCCGCATGGGAAAAGACGTTCCGCGGCATGACTACAGGAGCATAGACAATCATCAGCATGTAAGAAATCAATCTTGTGAGGCAAAATTTCCTCCACAAAATTGCATCCTGTCCACTTAATGCATTTAATCATTTTTTTACTGTTATCTATCTCATAATCAGTAATATAGTCAGTAATACCGCATGCAATATTTCGTGTTGAGACGCTGATGCCAAATGAACTTGACGTTCCCCAATGCTTATTGTAGAGTGAATCAAAAAAAACTAGGTATGGCTCATGCTTTATTCTATAAACAATGAATCGTGAGCCTGTAGTTTGTTCAGTATGGTATAATCTTGCTTTGTGTAATCTTGCATTTTTCTCGAATAATGTCCATTGGCATTTATTGTCCAATAACATGATAGGGGCGTCGTCTCTTTTTTTTCTATTTAGAATTGAAACAATTAACCTGTTTTTATCTAAAAATTGGAATGCCAAGTCGTCATCTTTTTCTAGGGGGCACGACCAAAGAACTTTATTTTTCTCGATCACATAGACGGAGTCTCCGCTATCATTTTGTAGGGCTACTAATAGTCCTTTTCTCCCCATACCAGATAGTCTATTGAATTTATTGTGGGGCTCTATATCTTCTATTTTCTTGAACCAATGTTTTTCTTCAAAAGAACAGTTCTTTTTTATTTCAAAAAACGGAGCACCATGGGTTACAACATAACAAATGTTATTTTTTGTGCGCGAGAACCAACCTCTAGCGTATACTTTGCCGTCTATCTTTTCTACGGCGAGAACATTCATTTTTTTCTTTTCTATACATCTTAAAGCGGCCTCAATAGAAGAGTCCATCGCAAAAGAAGTTTGTAGAAATAAAAGGACTAGGAGTATTCGGTTCATTATTAGTCTAATTTAGTTGTGCAATTATTATTTGGCCACCCCTTCGCCTAGGGCTCCGCCCTAAAAACCGACATTCTAAGGCTTAATTGTTATCGGTGTTCCATCTTTGACGGCGTTGTAGATTTCTTCGATTTCGTCGTTCGTGACGGCGATGCAGCCGGCTGTCCAGTCTTTCCACCTGTGCCAGAATTTAAAGAGGAATGCAGGGACCTTGTTCGGGTAGCCGTGGATCATGATGTCGCCGCCGGGCTCGTAGTTGCCTTCTTTCGCGGCCTTGATTTGCTCTGCGTTCGGGTACGAAACCTTCAGCGACAAATGAAAAATGCTTTTGGGGTTGTGACGTTCGATGGTGTACTCACCTTCGGGCGTCTTGTTGTCACCGGACTTGACCTTCGCTCCCACGGGATTCTTGCCAAGCGAAATCCTGTACGTCTTGACGACGTTCTCGCCGTTGCGCAAGTGCATTTGGCGTTTCGCCTTTTCTACGAGGATGTTGTCAATGGGTGAGGTGTGCATGGCTTTGGGGGTTTCCTTTTCCGATGAGCAAGAGAACAAAAGAAATGTTAGTAAAAGTAGGAGTGTTGTTCGATTGATTGTCATCTTGTTTCCGCGGAAATTTTTTGTGAACGAATATAGTTTTTTTTGAATAGGGGAGGGGTAAGTATTCCCACCACCTAAAGGTGGCCATGTACACTAAGGCCTAAAGGCCAAGTGTCCAAAGGTCGCTGCTGCCTTGGCTTCATCGTCATCCTGAGGCGTGAAACGGCGAAGGATCCAGACCCGCGTTATTCAGCCAAGTCTTCCGCTACCCTTTCGCCTAGGGCTCCGCCCTAAAACCCGAAATCAGGAGTCGATTGATGCGCACTGTTCAGTTTTACCCCTGAACCAGAAAATCGCCTTGAAAGCAATAAAATGATAAATGGCGATGATGAATACAAAATAAACAGAATCATTATAAAGAAAAGTGTCCCTGAGCAAATAATTCTGAACCCAAAGGGGATGGTGGCTATCCGCTTTGCTGTACCGGTGCTTAGACATCTCTTGAAAAGGAATTAATTCATCAGACTCAAAGGGATGACAAGCAGTACAGCAAATGGAGGATAGATTAATATTAGGCCTCCGTTTCCTACGTGCAAGTGTTCGACAAATACAAAATAACTTGCTACGGGAATGATTGGCATGTGCATGCAAAAAAAGCATCCAACCAAGTATGTGCTTGGCCTTTAGGTTGTTCGTCAAAAGCCTCCTTTATAAGATCTACTTTCATTTTGTTCAATTATATTTCTGAACCAGTAAATTCCCTTGATTGCTATAAAAGAATGAATGGCTGTAGTTGCCAATATGATGAAAGCCTCGAAACCATCAACAAAAGCCGAAAAACCGCATAAGAAAAGAATTCCAGAACAAACAATGCTGAATCCAGGGGGAATGGTTGCAATCCGTTTGGCTGCATTGACACTTAGATTTCTCATGAAAAGGAATAAATTCAGCAGACTCAAGGGGATGCCGAGCAGTCCTGCATATGCAATGAGGAAAAGCATTAGGACTAGGAAGTCTTCGTGTGTGTCCGTATGCGCCCAAGTCCAGCAAAATGTACCTGCTACGGGAATGAGTGGTATGAACATGCAAAAAAGCATCCAACCAAGTATGTGTTTGACCTTTAGATTGTTCATCAAAAGCCTCCTTTATGAGATCTACTTTTTGAATATACCTTTATTTATGCGAATTCGCATTACAGCAAAAGCCTTGGGTTTTAACCTGAATGCTTTTGAAAAGGGGGGTAGATGGCTCCGCCCTAAAACCCGATGTCATTCTGGAGAGAAACACTCTTTTTTTAGTATGCGAGGTCCGCGGTCGCAGCTCGCACGAAAAAAAGGACCGTCGGTCGCGACTTCACTGCGTTTGCGCTACCCTCCGGATTTTTTTCTTAGCGCCTGTGCCCGCTTCCCTCGGAATATGATAAAAGAGACGCAGGACTTGCTCCAGTCACTGCGTTCCCTCCGCAAGCCGAGATGTATTAACATTTTGTAATATACAAAATGTTAAATGGATTCCATCCAGCGACTGAGAAATACATTGTAAACGGAGTAGTTCTTGCCTTCGAGAGAAAGTGTTTCTAGCAGGAGTTCTTTCTCGATTAATGATGTGAGTACGCGTTTTACAGCGGCGCTGGTTCCTAATTTGTATTTGTTGATGAAATTACCTGCAGTCGGTTGCGACACCGTTCCTTCTTTGGCAACTGCTTTCAGAAATAACCATTGCTTGTCGGTAAGTAAGTTGCGGCGTTCCAGGAATCCGTTTACGTTTTCGTTCAAAATCTCGGAACAGGCTTGACGAACTTCATTTATGGTGATATCCTTGCTTCCATTGCGGAAAATTCGGTGGCAAAGATATTGGACGTAAAAGGTGTGGCACCGAGTCCATTCTAAAATAAAGTTGACAGATTCATCATCGATACGCCGTTTATCCATGCCGAAAAGCTTCTTGATGAAGGCTGCGTAGGTTTCGAGTTTGATTTTGTCAAGATAGACGATGTGCGTGCTTTCGTAGAAAGGGCTTTTTTCGTTTACGAACATATCTGCCATAACGTGCTTCTGGCTACCGCAAAAGACGAAGCGGACGTTTTTTAAAGGCTGCATATACGTTCGCAACAGGGCTTCCATGTTTACGCCCTTGAAATTCCGGATAATTTGGAACTCATCAAAGGCGATGATAAAGTGCTTTTTTTGGCTTCCTAGAAAATCAAAAATATTTTTTAATGTGGTTTGTTTCTGACCGTCATTTTGATATGTGATACTTACTTGTGGTGCTCCGGAGATCGGATCGTAAGAAACAAGGGGACGAATTCCGCTCAAAGTTGAAAAGAATTTTTTGATGATGGATTCGGTCTTTGTGCTTGCCAAGATTGCTTCTGATAAAAGCTTGATGAATCCTTCGAGACTGTCTGCTGCGTAAATATCGCAGTAGCATAGCGTGATGGATGGGCGTGTACGGGCGATTTTGTCGAAGACATGGTAAATCAGTCCTGTTTTCCCATAGCGTCGAGGAGAAATCAACGTGACGTTGACTCCGTTCAGTAAATCGTCAATGATTTCCTTTGTTTCTTTTTCGCGGTCGCAAAAAAGTTCTGCATTTTTGTATGGTTGCAAGACAAATGGATTTTCCATAAACGCCTCCGTTTAACATTTTGTAATATACAAAATGTTAAATAGATAGTCAAGTAAGGAATTGATGTTTTTGAAGTTTGGTGTAAAATCTGCTAATATATTGGCGTTTTTGTTAGAATTTAAGCGAAAATCGCTAATATTTGAGCATGTGGGTGAAATCTAAGGCTTGATGGTTATCGGCGTGCCATCTTTGACGGCGTCGTAAATTTCTTCGATTTCGTCGTTCGTGACGGCGATGCAGCCGGCAGTCCAGTCCTTCCACCTGTGCCAAAATTTAAAGAGAAATGCGGGAACCTTGTTCGGGTAGCCGTGGATCATGATATCGCCGCCGGGTTCGTAGTTGCCTTCTTTCGCGGCCTGTATCTGCTCCGCATTCGGGTACGAAATTCGGAGCGATAAGTGAAAGACGCTTTTGGGGTTGTGAAGCACGATGGTGTACTCACCTTCGGGTGTCTTGTTGTCACCGGACTTGACCTTCGCTCCGACCGGATTCTTGCCCAAAGAAATTCTGTACGTCTTGACAACTGTCTCGCCGTTGCGCAAGTGCATTTGGCGCTTCGCTTTTTCTACGAGAATGTTGTCGATGGGTGAGGTAAGCATGGGTTTTGTGAAATTTAAATAAAAACGCCCAGGCTTTTGACCTGGACATTTTTGAATCCTATTTATCTGATTCTTCGGTGTTTTGGCTGTTTTCTACGCTTTGGGGCTTAAACTGTTCCCAATAATCGAGATAGAAAATAGCTTCTTTTAAAATTTTTGTGGCTTTGGGAACGCGTTCGTGTGCAAAGGGAAGGAGCAGTCTCTTTTGCTTATTGTTATTGTAATCAAGAAGGATTATTTCCGTCGGTTGGAAATAGAGTGGTGTGTTGCTGATGAAATATTCCTTTTCGTAAGATCGAATGTGTTTCGCCAAGTTCTTTACGCCATTCGCTTCTTCGGTATCCTTGGCAATCCATTTGCAAGTTCCGGAGTTTGATGTTGACGATATTATTTCTCTGTCGGGAAGGAGGCTTCGGAGCTCTTCTTGTCCGATAAGGCAAACCGAGTCACCCTGTACACGCAAGTTTAGGGATGTTTTTTTTGTAAATGGTGGTACATCATTATCCCTTGGGAAAAAAATGTCTTCCGTGTTGACGATGATTTCATAGTCGTAGTATTTTCCCATTGATTTTAATCTGTCGTCAAGAGAAGATGTCTTGATGTCCCCATATTTACAATCGGTTTCCCAATAGAGGGCCGCTGTTGCAAAGAAGAGTATTGGTAGCTGGACCACAATAAAAAGAGGGATAAATATCCATTTTTTCCATTGGAGCTTTGTAGAGATGCCTTTGGCATAAAACAGCAATAACAAACTTATAAATAGAAGGGTGCTTCCAAAGCATGTTGCAAAAAAACTGCTTTCGTCATTGAATAATTTTATTTGATCAGTGTATTTATCGATCTGCAGGTTCGTATAGAATTTAAAAATCAAAAAAACGAAAGTCATGAACAGTGCAAGACAGGCTTTTTTGGATGATCCAAGTTTTTGTTTGATCCAGTTGCCAAAGCGTCCATCTGTAAAATTGGTTGCTAACAAGTAAGAAAAAACGCATATTCCCAAATATGCCCATAAGGGGAAAAGGAGCCATGTTAGTGGTTTGTCGCCGATAAAGATTTCTTTCCCGAATTCAAGGAAATATTGCATAAATGGTCCTTTGTTGAGGTTTCCTTGTTTTAATATATCTTTTTTTTCTGTTTTGCGGACGTTCGATAAAAAAATCCGGCTCACGATGTGAACCGGACGTTTTTGAATTGCTTGTGTATCCTATCGCCGCACCCTTCGACAAGCTCAGGGACCTGCGGCTCCAGGATGACAATCCGAATTACTTCAAAAAGTTCATATACGGCAGCTTGCTGGCGAGTTCCTGCACCTTGTCGGCGTTGGCCATGAGGGCGGAACGTGCGTGCCAGGAGCCGTCGAGGAACTGACCGCGGGGGCCGTCGGCAAGCGTGAGCTCGATGGTTTCGTCACCCATCTTGAGCGTGCGGCTTTCGGTGCTCGTCACGAGTTCTTCGCTCGGGTGAGCTTCGATCCAGGCGAGAATCTTGTCTGCGACTTCGTGGCTCACCTTGTAGCAAGGCACGCCAATGGCCACACAGTTACCGAAGAAGATTTCGGAGTAGCTTTCGGCGATGATGGCGCGGATGCCCCAGCGCTTGAGAGCCTGCGGAGCGTGTTCACGGCTGGAACCGCAACCGAAGTTCTGGTTCGAAACGAGAATGGAGCCGTTCTTGTAGGCCGGATCGCGGAACGGGTGAACCTTGCCCTGAGCGGCGAGGCCTGCGATATCGTCGGCAAAGGCGTTGTCGCCGAGGCCTTCGAACGTGACGCACTTGAGGAAGCGTGCCGGGATGATACGGTCAGTATCGATGTCGTTGCCGCGTACAGGAACGCCGGAACCTTTAACAATGTCGATAGAATTCATTTTTTTAATCTCCTTAGCGTTACTTGATGTACTTGCGGACGTCGGTGACACAGCCTTCGATGGCGGCGGCGGCCACCATGGCGGGGCTCATGAGGATGGTGCGGCCCGACGGGCTGCCCTGACGGCCCTTGAAGTTACGGTTGCTGGAGCTTGCGCTCACCTGGCGACCCTTGAGCTTGTCCGGGTTCATGGCGAGGCAGAGCGAGCAGCCCGCTTCGCGCCATTCGGCTCCGGCTTCCTTGAAAATCTTGTCGAGACCGAGAGCTTCGGCTTCCACCTTGATCTTCATGGAGCCAGGCACCACCCACATCTTGACGGTCGGGGCGACCTTGTGGCCCTTGATGATTTCGGCGGCGGCCTGCAAGTCGCTGAGGCGGCCGTTGGTGCAGCTACCCACGAATGCGATGTCGATGGGGCGGCCAATCATCTTGGAACCTTCTTCCCAGCCCATGTATTCGTAAGCTTCGGAGATGACCTTCTTTTCGCTGCCGGTAAATTCGTCAATCTTCGGCATGTTGCCGTTCAGCGGGATGGCCTGAGCCGGAGTGATACCCCAGGTAACCATGGGTTCCAGGTTGTCGCAGTTGATTTCCACTTCGTCGTCAAACTGGGCGTCGGCGTCGGTAGCCACGGACTTCCAGTAGGCAACGGCCTCGTCCCACTTGTCGGCCTTCGGGGCGTACGGACGGCCCTTGAGGTATTCAAAAGTCTTTTCGTCGGGGTTGCAGTAACCGACGCGGGCGCCGCCTTCGATAGCCATGTTGCAGACCGTCATACGGCCTTCCATGCCCATTTCTTCGATGACCGGGCCAGCAAATTCGTAAGCGTAGCCAACGCCACCGTTCACGCCGAGCTTCGCGATGTAGGCAAGTGCCACGTCCTTGGCGGTCACACCCGGCTTCAGCTTGCCGGTGAACTTGATGCGGCGAGTCTTGAGTGGGCTCATGGCGAGCGTCTGGGTGGCCAAAACGTCGGCCACCTGGCTGGTACCGATACCGAATGCGATTGCACCGAAAGCACCGTGCGTTGCCGTGTGAGAGTCACCGCAAGCGACGGTCATGCCCGGCTGGGTCACGCCTTCTTCGGGGCCCACGATGTGGATAACGCCCTGTTCGGCGGTGCTGGGGCCAAAGAACTTGATGCCGTTGTTCTTCGTGTTGTTTTCAATGTGGGAGAACATCTCTTCGGAAATGCCGTCCTTGAGCGGGCGGTTACGTTCCGGGAACGTGGTCGGAATGATGTGGTCGACCGTGGCGAACGTGCGTTCCGGGAACAGCACCTTCTGGCCTTCTTCGCGGAGCTGCGCAAAAGCCTGCGGGCTCGTGACTTCGTGGCAGAGGTGGAGCCCGATAAAGAGCTGGCTTAGCTACCGTGTGGCTTTCAAAAATCTTCTGATAGAGTGATTTTCCCATGATTTTGTCTCTTTTTTTTCCCGCTGTCATTCTGGAGGGCCGAAGGCCCGATAGAATCCATTGGGATTTGTTTTTGGCGTTTTATTGCGGGCACAAATATAGAAAAAACCTCGGCAATTGCCGAGGTTCTCCCATGCACAAACGCTATAAATGGCTCCATCTAGAGGTATTTCTTGAACACGTCCAGGAGCTCGGTAATCCAATTGCCGTTATAGGCCTCGAATCCTCCCACGCCAGTGAATCCCCAGTACTGCCACGACATCCCGTGGCTTTTCGCCGCCTTGATGACCGCGTCTGTCCATTTGGCTCGGTCGGCGTCGGAGGGGCCGTTCCCGCCGCATGTCGAGACTCCGAATTCGCTCATGTTCATCGGAATGTGCCCGCCATTTATGTCGGGATAGTGGGCGAGAGCGGAATCTGCGTAGGCCTTGAAGTTGCCCGGAATCTGCGAAATAATGTTGTCGCCGATTTTGTACCCGCAGTCATAACCATGGCCCTGGTGCGTGAATTCGTACGGTTCATAGTAATGGCCTGTGAAGATGATGTTCCCGTCGGCGGGAAGTTTCACTTTTGCAATCTGCGCGAACTTGGCATAACCGTTGCCTTCGAACATGATGGTCTTTCCCGGGGCGTTCTTGCGGATGACTTCATATGCCGAGAGCATCAGGTCGTCCATGAAACTATTCTTCATGTCGTGCGGCTCGTTCAGGATTTCGAGAACCACCTGGTCGTCGCCGTAGGCGTCCATTTCCTTTGCCACCTGTTCCCACATTCCGAGGAATCGGGTCTTTTCTTTGTCGTAACCGCCAGGATTTTTGTCGTAGTAGACGGCATAGTTATTCAGTTCCAAGTAATGGTGGAAGTTTACGATGACCACGAGTCCCTGCGCGAGAGCGAGTTCGATATCGGCCTTAACGCCTGCGAGTCGGCCAGCGTCGAGCGTGTAGGGGGCTTCCTTTGCCGCATCGTAGTTCCAGCGGACGGGGAGGCGTACAGATTGGAAACCGGCATCCTTGATAATCTTGAAGTATTCGTCCTTGATGCAGTTGCTCCATCCGCAGTCGCCACTGGAGCCCTTCTGGCCTTGGGATTCCCAAGCGTTGCCGAGGTTGATGCCTGCACCGAGTTTCTCGTTCATGGCGCGTCCCTTGCTGTAGTCGACAGGGACTGTGCTCAGTTTTTTCCAGGTGGAATTTTGGCATAGCACGTAGTCGGATTCGTACTTGACTACGCTTCCGTTTTTCTCTGCAGTGCATGCGCCGTTCTTTTCTATCACGGCGATGTTCAGGAGTTCATCGTCGCTGGCGTATTTCCATTTCGACTTTTTGCAGAGGAACTTCTTGTCGCCCGATTCCTTGAGCGTTCCTTCTTGAGCTTCGGTGCATTCTCCGAAAAGTTCTGTTCCTTCGCGGTTCTGGAGTACGGCTGCGGACGCGATGCGCCATATGGAATCGCCGCATACGAAATCCTTCGCGTTGTATTGGCTGAATTCGTTGACGACTTTCTTGATTTCGTTCTGGTTTGTGGAATCGCATGTGCCGAGGGCGAAAGTCTCGAACCAGAATGTGCGAATTTTCTGATCGAAGCTCGGGAGGGACATGGATATGTTTTCGAGATAGTACAAGAGGTCGTCTATCCTTTGCATGTAGGCCCAGTCCGCAATTGTCGCCTTCGTCTTGGCATCATCCCAGGTGCCGTCTTTCTCGATGTCGGCTGCGACGGCGTCGATGATGCCCTGTATTTCGGAAGATGCGTTCTCGGCGGTGAGCAGGAGCGAAATTGCAATCAGGTTCCCGTCGGCATCGCGGTTGCCGAACATGGAAATGCTGCGCGCCGGGACAAGGTAATTCTGCAAGTGAAACGCCCGCAGGACTTCGCCTTCAGCCTTGCCCTGAGCATCGGCGTAGCTCATGGATTTTTCCTTCATCAGGTAGGCGATGCGCGGAGCCTCGAGATGGGTAAGCATGTTGATGTTCGCGGTATCGCCATCGGCCCCGCGTATGAACGAGCGGAGTGTCAGGGATGTGGCGGCATCGCCCATGATAAGGTTTTGGAATGCGCCTGAGACCTCTTGCATGGCGAAGGAGGGGAGGCCCGAATACGGAAGTGTGTATTTGCCGGAATTGTCGGAAACATCCGATGTCATGACCACTCCGGACGGTGTAAGTTCTTCTTCTGTGAGGTATTGCAGTTTTACCGATGCTCCGGCTTTGAACGGGCCTTCGCATACGCCGGTGAGGGTACCCGTGTAGCCGCCTTCGGGAGTGGGAACGTCGGGGGAGAGGATGGTCGTGTCTTTGGGAACGGCCGAAGATGAACTCGCGTTTTGCTGGCCGCTTGAGGAATCTCCATTGCCGGATTCGCCGATGATTTCATCATCGACAGAGTCCGAGTTGCTGGGGTCATCGGAACAGGCGATAAAGGAGCCTGCCGGCAGCAAGACTGCCGAAAGGATTAGCGCAGGGATAGAAATTTGGCGAATAGACATAGATTCCTCGCTTACACGAGTAAAAAATAGATTCGCCCTGGCTCAAAATCCCCTTTTATTAGATATAAAGCGTTTACCGCTGTTACCAGTGACCATCGGCTGCTTTTGACGAAAAAATACATGAACAGAACTTTTTTATTAGCGCGAGCGGTCTTCCGTGAGCAACAAAGCCCCAGTTATTAAACTGGGGCGGTTGTGAGAGCGAGTGCATACCGGAGTAATTTAATACTGGTATCTAGCGCGAGCGGTCTTAATTCGTTTCGAATTTGTAGGCTTCGCGGTAGTACGCCATCATCTCGTCCGTACTTCCGAACGCCCTGCGGGCGGCGGCGCCGACCTGGCGGTCCTTACGCACGAGGTCCGTAATCTTGGTGTTCACGTCCTTGAAGAAGAGGTCGTTGCTGGCCATGTCCACGTGGTTCTGCGTGTAGTTCATGTGGTAGCGGCGTTCGAGCATCTGGAAGAGTTCCGTCTGGCAGGCGTTGACGGGCGGTTCCCTCTTGGCAACGGGCATGTAGCATGCCTGGATGTAGTCCTGCTTCATATCGACGATCATCTGGTCGATAGCAGGGATGTCATGACGAGAGTCATGGCTGGCGAGATCCGCCGTCGGTGTCTTGATGCCTGAGCAGCCGGCCAACATTGCTGCAGAGAAGAGGAGAGAGGCCACAAATCCAGATTTCATTATTTATAAACTCCTTGGTTTTTACTCTAAAGTTCTCTTCGTCCCTAAAACTGGTTACAAAGTTATTTAAATGTTTATACCTTGGCGATGGTGGTTTTGTAATTATTTACTTACTTCAGGCGAAAATAAGCAAAAAAATGCCAAACTTGTGACCTGTGTCACCAAGAATTTTGGAACCTTTGGTGACATCAGTCACAAGGTGGTTTGAACAGGCTTCGAAGCATCTTGTGGGTGCCCGAAAATCGCTTATGGCATGTTCGGCTTGAACTTGTAGTACCAGGCGATAGGGTCTATTACTTTGTACGAAACGTTGCCGATGCGGTTCGTTCCGCGTTTGTCGATGACGCCTGTAACGATGTGCGCGTGCGGGCCTGTCGTGTGTCCAGTCATGCCGACCGTCGCGATCGGGTCGCCCTGCATGACTTCTTGGCCATCGAGGTACAGGAGTTGGTCGCAGTGCATGAATATCAGCACGTCCTTTTCGCGCACGAGCCCGATCATCACGCCGCCGCGTTCGTTCTTGCTGGTGTAGGCTTTCGCCGAGAACGGGGCTAGGATTCGCGCGCCCTGTCTCGATGCAAGGTCGATGCCGTTGTGCTTGCGCCCGCCGATGCCTCTTTCGTTGTAGAACTCGGTGATGTAGGCAACGCTGTCCGAAAGTATCGACGTCCAGTACTTCCATGCGGCGCCGAGGGAATCGGCTGCGGTGCGGGGGAGGTTGCTCGGTCGCGAGAACTTGATGACCGTGCCTTGGGGCGGTACGGCAAGGGCGTTCGTTTCCCAGCCCTGTCCCTTGTAGCCGTTCTCGCTGACTGTTTCTTCGATGTACTGTCGCACCATCTTGTCGTCGGAGATGACGGCGTTGAAGCGCCCGATGGCATAGCGCGCGATACGGCGCAGGTTCTCCTTGCCGTCGAATGTGTAGTCGAATGAAGGCGCCACAGAAAGCTTGTTCCTTTCGGGGATGCGGTCGCGCATGTTGGAGTGGCTGCTTTCGATGCTGGTCGGGTAGATGAAGGGTACGAGCAGCGCGATAAGAAGGAATAGCGGGAACAGGTTGCGGAAAAGCCTAGAGAGGCCTTCCATCGGGTTCTTGCGCAATATGCCTTCTTTCAGGATAAGCTTGACGCTGTCGGCAAGGACCTCGGGCGCATCTGCGAGTTTGTCCCTGGCGGCGACATCCTTGGAAGCCCCGCTCTTGATGGCTTTGGCCGCCCGCGGGAAGCGCTTCTTGTCGGGGAACTTTGTCTGTAGCCAGAGGATGTTCTTCTTCTGCAGTTCCGTGCAATCCTCGATGAACGCTGCGGCCTCGTCCTCCTTGTCCGACGAGACTATCACGAGCTTCGTGATTTCGAGAATGTTCTTGTCGAGCGCCGTCGGGTCGTCAGCGGGCATCACGCATATGGTGTGCGGGACAATCTTCTTGATGGATTCGAGGTTGTGGTAGAACCTGCGGAACGATTCTTCGGAGGAATCTGCGGTGGCAAATCCGCCGAACACGAGCCCGCCCTGCTTGCATGCCTCAATCTCTTGCAGCTCCGCATTCGTGAGCGTGCGCGCGAACAGGTCCGCGAGCGTGAGCGGAGCCTTCTCCTTCATGGTGCGGGTGAAGTCGAATATTACAAAACACGCGCCAGCGTTCATTGCTAGCGCGAATTTTTCAAGGGCTTCCTGGGGGACAGGGTTTCCGGGGAAAACCGCCATCACCAGTTCGCCTTGCGCATACAGGTAATCGAGGACCTGCCGCTGCATGGGCGGTTAGACCCTCCTGGAACCTCTCGGGTACGTAAAGCCGGAAGGAGGAGCGGCGACGAACTTGTCGACCTGCAGGTAGAGTTCCTCGGGGCTTGCGGAGGGGTTGAAATAGATTTCCTGGTTCCTGTTCTGGCTTCTGCCCTTGAGGGGTTCGCCGCGGCGGCCGCGGGAAACGACTCCGAGCGGGAGCACTTCAAGAAGCGGGAGGAGACCGAAGTAGCGGAACAGGCTGAAGTTCTTTTGCCAGGTGGCGCGTTCGGCGAGAATCGCGAATGTACCTTCGATGACGGACTTGGACTGCAGCAGGTCGTCGGAAGTCATCGTCACCAGCTCGTGGTTGGTGGGGAAGTTATTGACGAAGTTGACCAGGTCGCCCTTGAGGTAATTGGCGTCGCAGAGAAATACGAATTTCATGTTTTGTCCCAACGTTGAAGGATTTTTGGTATTATACGAGCCAATATTAGTATTTTTACGCGATTTTGTCATTTGACCCTAAAAAATGGGGCATTATACCAATTTGGACGATATTTTGTTTGAAATGCGTAAGTCGTTGATACTCAATGAGTTACGAGATTTCTCTCAAAAAAAAATAAAAAAAATGCCGATTTTTTGCTAAAAATGCCGATTTTTCGTGAGTAAAAGCATTATATTTGAGCGCATAACACGCATGTAGCAAGCGTGCCTGTTTTTGTTTTTTGGCAAAATTCATGATGCTTGTGGCAGTATTATGGGAGACAGTAAAAGATGAATAAAATGAAATGGCCTGTTACAGCGCTTTTGGCATCGGCTGGAGTTCTAGCCTCTGTCGTAATTGCGCAGGAAAATTCCGGAAATTCTCCGTCGGTTGAAAACAACGCTCCGTCGGTGAATGGGATCCCTGGAGAATCCATTAACGAAGGCGGCAAGTTTGCACCGATCAAGCTTGACAGCTATGTCTCGGACGACATGGACAAGCCCGCCCAGCTGAAGTGGTCAGTATCCGGCAACAAGAGCATCAAGGTGTCTATCTCGAATGACCATGTGGCCACCTTGCAGGTCCCTGACCAGTATTGGAACGGTTCCGAAGACATTACGTTTGCGGCAACTGACTCCAAGGGTGCTGTTGGTTCCGAGACGGTCAACTTCTCTGTTGAATCCGTGAACAACCCGCCTGTCATGAAGGCCATTCCCGACCAGACTATCGACGAAGGCAAGCAGTTTACCAAGATTAAGCTCGACGAATTCGTGACCGACCCTGACCACCCGAAGGACCAGATCCTGTGGGAATTCGACATCCAACCGGTGGGCAAGGATCAGGCTGAAGGCGACCTCAACGTGGAAATCGATCCGAAGCGCGTCGCCACCATCATCATCCCCGATACCAACTGGTACGGTTCTGCAAAGATTACATTCACTGCGACCGACGGCGAGTACGCGTCCGACAAGAAGACGGCTCTCTTCACGGTGAAGCCGATTAACGATGCGCCCGTGCTGCAGAAGATTCCCGACCAAACCATCGAAGAAAAGAACGAGTTCGAATCTATCTCCCTTACGGACTTCGTGAGCGATGTCGATGATGACGTCTCGAAAATCAAGTGGGCCATTACAGGCAACAAGGACCTGAAGTTCGACCTCGACAAGTACGGTACCGCGAACATCAAGATCCCGAACGAATTCTGGAATGGTTCCGAAACCGTTACCTTTACTGCGACCGACCCCGCTGGTGCGTCGGTGAGCACGAAGGCGAACTTCACGGTGAAGTCCATCAACGACCCGCCGGAGTTCACGAAGGATGTGCCTGAACAGACCATCGAAGAAAAACAGGAATTCAAGCCGATCGAGCTCTCGCAGCTCGTGAAGGACCCGGACCACAAGATGGAACAGCTCAAGTGGGAAGTTTCCGGCAACAAGGACCTGAAGGTCAAGATCGCTGGCGGTACAGCTACTATCGCCATCCCGAGCAAGTTCTGGAACGGTTCCGAAACTCTCAAGTTCAAGGTTTGCGACCCGGCGGGCGCCTGCGCTACCTCCGAAGCCACATTTACTGTCAACTCCGTGAACGACAAGCCTGAATTCACGAAGACCATCCCGAACCAGACCATCGAAGAAAAGAAGCAGTTCGCCAAGATCAAGCTTGACGAATATGTCAAGGATGCCGACCACAAGAATTCCGAACTCTCCTGGGATGTGGACGTGAAGCACCAGGGCAAGGAACCTGAAACCGGAACGCTCGTTGTCAATATCGACGAGAACCGCGTCGCTTCTATCGAAATTCCCGACACCTACTGGAACGGCTCCGCAGTGGCTACGTTCTCCTGCTCCGACCCGGAAGGTGCTTCCATCAAGCAGGCTGTCACCCTTACGGTAAGCTCCATCAACGACAAGCCGGTGTTCAAGAAGATTCCTGACCAGGAAGTCGAAGAGAAGACTGAACTTTCTTCCATCGTTCTCGACGAATTCCTTTCTGACCCGGACCACGACATCTCGAAGCTGAAGGTCGAAGTCGCCGGCAACAAGGACATCAAGGTCAATATCAACCAGAAGACCCGCGAAGTCACGTTCAAGACCCCGAACGAACTCTGGAACGGTTCCGAAACGCTCACGTTCACTGCGACCGACCCCGAAGGCGGTGTCGCGAAGACCACGATGAAGCTCTCCGTGAAGTCCATCAACGACCCGCCGGTCATGAAGGACATTCCGGAACAGTCCATCAAGGAAAAGGGCCAGTTCAAGGATGTTGAACTCGACAAGTATGTCGATGATCTCGACCACGGTAAGGACAAGCTCAAGTGGACGATTACCGGCAACCGCGAACTCAAGGTTGTTGTCGATGCCAACCGCGTGATGAAGGTGACTCCGCCGAGCCCGCAGTGGAACGGCTCCGAGACGCTTACCATCAAGGTGTCTGACCCGGAAGGTGCTTCTGACGAACGCTCCATCGCCTACACGGTGGAATCCGTGAACGACGTGCCCGAATTTACAAAGCAGATTCAGCCGCAGACCATCAAGGAAAAGGCTCAGTTCCAGCCCATCAAGCTTGGTGAAATGGTCCGCGACCTCGACAACAAGCTCTCTGACCTCACGTTCACTGTCGATGTGAAGCCGACGGTGAAGGGCAAGGACGGCGATCTCTCCGTGGAAATCGACGCCCAGCATGTCGCCAAGGTGAATATCCCGAACAAGTTCTGGAACGGTGCCGCCGAGATTACGTTCACGGTTACCGACCCCGAAGGAGCTAAGGCTTCTTCGAAGGCCCTCTTCACGGTGCAGTCCGTGAACGATGTGCCCGAACTCAAGAAGATTCCGGACCAGATGATTGAAGAAAAGCAGCAGTTCAGCCCGGTGAACCTTGCCGAACTCGTGCACGATGCCGACCATGAATTTGCAAAGCTCAAGTGGACTGTCACCGGCAACAAGGACTTGAAGATCGATATCGACAAGAACGGTGTCGCCACGATCAAGACTCCGAGCCCGAAGTGGAACGGTTCCGAGAAGGTCTCCTTCTCCGTTGCCGACCCGGAAGGCGCCACGGCCAAGAGCGATGTGGTGTTCACGGTGAAGTCCATCAACGACTCTCCGGTGATGAAGGATATCGCAAGCCAGAAGATCAAGGAAAAGGAACAGTTCAAGCCCATCGCGCTTGATGATTTCGCGAAGGACGAGGACCACGACAACTCCAAGCTCAAGTGGACGTTCTCCGGCAACAAGGACCTGAAGGTCCAGATGGATGCCAAGCATGTCGTGACTGTTACCGCCCCGAACAAGTTCTGGCATGGTTCCGAGACGATTACGTTCACCGTTACTGACCCGGAAGGCGCTTCCGATTCCCGCAAGGTCACCTTCACGGTGGAATCCGTGAACGACCTGCCGGTGTTCACCAAGCCCATCAAGGACCAGACCATTCCCGAAAAGCGCGAATTCGCGATTATCAACCTCGCGGACATCGTGACCGACCCGGACCACAAGCCCGAACAGCTCACCTGGAGCTTCGACGTGAAGCCTGCTAAGGGCGCTCCGAAGACCTATATTCCGAAGCTGTCCGTGAAGGTGGAAAACCGCATGGCACGCATCATCATTCCGGACAAGAACTGGAACGGTGCCGAAGAGATTACCTTCAAGGTGGAAGACCCGGAAGGCGGCAAGGCTAGCTGCACGGCCCTCTTCACCGTGACCTCCGTGAACGACGCTCCGACCATCGGCAAGATCGATGACCAGATTGTCGAAGAAAAGCAGGAATTCACTCCGATTGATCTCGCTGCTATCATCAAGGACCCGGATCATCCGTACGAGAAGCTGAAGATTGAAGTGACTGGCAACAAGGACCTCAAGGTCGACATCAGCAAGGACGGCAAGGCGATTGTCAAGGCCCCGAGCAAGATGTGGAACGGCACCGAGAAGCTCACGTTCGTCGTGACCGACCCGGAAGGCGCCGCTGCCAAGACCCAGGTGTCCTTCACGGTGAAGTCCATCAACGACCCGCCGATCATGAAGGATATCGCGAACCAGACCATCAAGGAAAAGGGCCAGTTCAAGCCTATCGAACTCGACAACTTCGTCGACGACCTCGACCATGCGAAGAACAAGCTCAAGTGGAAGATCGAAGGTGCTAAGGAACTCAAGGTGCAGATGGACGGCAGCCACAAGGTGACTGTCACGCAGCCGAACCCGCAGTGGAACGGTTCCGAGACCATCAAGTTCACCGTTACCGACCCGGAAGGCGCCTCTGACAGCAGGAACGTGACCTTCACCGTGGAATCCGTGAACGACGCTCCTGAATTCGTGCGCGAACTCAAGGACCAGTCCATCGACGAGAAGAAGCAGTTCCAGACCATCAGGCTTGCTGACCTCGTGAAGGACCCGGATCACAAGACTTCTGATATCAAGTGGAGCTTCGATGTGAAGCCCGCCAAGCTCGCTTCTGCCGAACCGGCTCCCAAGAAGGGCAAGAAGGCCAAGGCTGAACCCGAAGCCAAGGCTCCGGCAGTCGAAACGCTCAAGGTCAAGGTGGATGCGAACCAGGTCGCGACCATCGAAATCCCGAACAAGTTCTGGAACGGCGCTGCGAACATCACGTTTACCGCAACCGATCCGGAAGGTGCCAAGGCTTCCAAGACGGCTCGCTTCGAAGTGCGCTCCATCAATGACGCTCCGAAGATTTCCGATAAGGCCCCGCAGGGCGAGACCATCCGCGAAGGTGGCCGCTTCAAGACTATTGACCTTGCGAACCTCGCTGTTGACCCGGACCATCCGGCTTCCAGCCTCAAGTGGACCGTCTCCGGCAACAAGCAGCTGAAGGTCGATATCCGCAAGGACAACACCGTTATCGTTTCTGTGCCCGATCCGCAGTGGTCCGGCCGCGAAATGCTCACGTTCACCGTTACTGACCCGGAAGGTGCTTCTGCCAACCACAGGATGACCTTCGAAGTGACCCGCGTGAACGACCCGCCGACGCTTGCCAAGAAGATTCCTGACCAGAAGATCAAGGAAAAGGAAACCTTCAAGCAGATTAAGCTCGATGAATTCGTGAAGGACCCGGACAACAAGCCGAACGAACTCGTTTGGACTGTTACGGGCAACAAGAAGCTCAAGGCCGAAATTTCCCCGAGCCGCATCCTTACCGTCTCCGCTCCGGATAAGTACTTCTGGTGCGCACCCGAGACGATGGTTCTCGAAGTCAAGGACCCGGATGGTGCCGCGACTTCGCAGACTGTGACCTTCGAGATTACCTCCGTGAACGATGTGCCCGAGATGAGGGACATTCCGGGCCAGAGGATCAAGGAGAAGGGCCAGTTCAAGGAAATCGACCTGAACAAGTTTGTGCGTGACCCCGACCACCCGAACGAACAGCTCACCTGGACGGCGACTGTCGCGAAGGTCGGCCCTGTCGCTGCACCGAAGAAAGAAGTCAAGCCCAAGAAGCCCGCTAAGAAGGGCAAGAAGGGTGCTAAGGAAGAGAAGGTCGAAGAGGCCGCTCCGGCACCGGTTCCTGTTGACGAATTCCAGGTGGAAATCGACAGCAAGAACATCGCCCGCATCAAGATTGCTGACAAGTTCTGGAACGGCGAACGCAACGTGACCTTCACGGTCACCGACCCGGAAGGCGCGAAGGCCTCCAAGACGGTGAACTTCCTCGTGGAATCCGTGAACGACGCTCCGGTCATCAAGCCGATTCCGACCCAGTCTATCCAGGAAAAGGAACACTTCAAGCCTATCGATCTTTCTCAGTTCGTGTCTGATCCGGACCATCCATTCGCATCGCTCAAGTTCGAAGTGGGCTCTACCCGCGCACTCAGGGCTTCTGTGAACGCTAAGAAGGAACTGGTTGTCGCCATTCCGGACAAGTTCTGGAGCGGTACCGAGAAGGTCAAGCTCGACGTGATTGACCCGGAAGGCGCAAAGGGAACCGTGCAGGTCACCTTCGAAGTGACTCCGGTCAACGACCCGCCGGTTGTGAAGTTCATTCCTGGCCAGAAGATCAAGGAAAGGGAAAAGTTCGCTCCGGTCGACCTCTCGAAGGCTGCCGAAGACCCGGACAACAAGCCTGCCGAACTCCGCTGGTCTGTTTCTGGCAACAAGGATCTGAAGGTGGATATCAAGGGTAGCCGCGCCATGGTGGTGACCCCGAACCCGAACTGGTTCGGCAAGGAAACCCTCACGTTCACCGTGAAGGACCCGTCTGGTGCATCCGCTTCCAAGAATGCAACCTTCGAAGTGACTCCGGTCAACGACCCGCCGGTACTCAAGCCGGTGCAGCCGTTCGTAATTGACGAAAAGAAGCAGTTCCAGCCGTTCGACTTCAGCAAGGTCGTGAGCGACCCGGACAACAAGCTCGAAGACCTTAAGTGGTCGCTCGACAACGACATGCCGGGTGCCAAGGCCGCTCCTGCCAAGAAGGGCAAGAAGGCAAAGGCCGTCGATCCTGAAGATGGTCCGGTAAAGCATGAAATGAAGTTCGAAATCAGCGACAAGGGTGTGCTTACCGCCGAAACCCCGAACAAGTTCTGGTACGGTACCGAAACCGTTACGGTGAACGTGTTTGACCCGGCCGGCGAAAAGGCCTCCGTGAAGGTTAAGTTCACCGTGCGTCCTGTGAACGACCCGCCGGTCGTGCAGGAAATCCCGGGCCAGGAAACCCTCGAAGGCAAGTCCTTCAAGGCTATCAAGCTCGACCAGTACGTGACTGACCCCGACCACAAGCCGCACGAAATCAAGTGGAAGGTTTCTGGCGCTAAGAACCTCGACGTGATGATTTCCGGTGGCCGCGAAGCCGTCGTGAAGCCCAAGAGACAGGATTGGTTCGGCGAAGAAACCCTCGTGTTCATGGCTCAGGACCCGGCAGGCGGAATGGACAAGACTGTCGTGAAGTTCGTCGTGAAGCACGTGAACTCCGCTCCGGTGATGCGCGATATCCAGGACTTCACCATCAGGGAAGACGACAATGAAGGCGTGATTGCCACCATCAAGACTGACCTGTACGCTCGCGACAAGGACCACAGGCCCGAAGAGCTCAAGTGGAGCTGGACCGGCAACAAGTTCTTGCAGGTGAAGTACGACAAGTTCAAGAGGATTCTCACCGTATCTCAGCCGCACGAAAACTGGAACGGCAAGCCGGAACGCATCACGTTCACGGTCACCGACCCGGAAGGCGCCAAGGCCCAGAAGACTGCAACCTTCACGGTCATTCCTGTGAACGACCCGCCGGTTGCGAAGTCCCAGACCTACATGACGCAGGAAGGCGAAATGCTCAAGGTGAACGCATCCGAAGGCCTTATGAATGGCGTGTCTGATGCCGATGGCGAAAAGCCCGTGGCCGTGCAGCTGGTGCAGCGCCCGCGCAACGGCAAGATTGACCTGAACGAACGCGACGGTAGCTTCACCTACACGCCGAACCGCGGATTCTCCGGCCTCGACGAATTCACCTTCAAGGTGAAGGACCCGGGTGGAGTCTACTCCAAGGTCGAGACTGCCGAAGTCAACGTCACCTTCAAGATGAAGGACCTGCGCGGCAACGCTCCGAAGCCGGCTCCGAAGGTTGAAGAACCGAAGGAAGAAGAAAAGCCCGCCAAGGAAGACCGTAAGGGCAAGAAGAAAAAGAAGAAAAGGTAGCCCTTAGGCAGTAATGCAAATTTGAAACCCGCGCTTATGGCGCGGGTTTTTCTGTATATGGAAATCGTGGCTTGATATGATTGAGCGTGTATTCCTGTTCATTGCTTGCTTCATGGCGCTGTCGCATGCTGCATGCCCCAAGCAGTTGACGCCGGCGGACTTGTTCGCGATTCGGGATTCAGGGAAACAGCGCAACCCCCGCTCCGAGGCGGTTTAATGCGTTGCACCTACTACAGTAACTCTGGACCCGAAATCAGAAGCAGAGTTTTGGCTTAAAGAAGAGTAAACAGAAGGGTAAACGAAAAGTCCTCTCTTTCGAGAGGATGTATTTTGTTTATTTCGCTTTGCTCAATAAACGAAAAGTCCTCTCTTTCGAGAGGATGTATTTTGTTTATTTCGCTTTGCTCAATAAACGAAAAGTCCTCTCTTTCGAGAGGACTTTTTCGCGGGATAGACGAGGCTTGAACTCGCAACCTCCGGCGTGACAGGCCGGTGCTCTAACCAAAATTGAGCTACCACCCCAGAGTGGTTGTGACTGATTTCTCAATCAACGTGCCAAATATACAAATGTATTTCGTTCTTGTCAAGTGAAATTTGGCTTTTTTTGAAATTTTTTTAGGAAAAATTCAGGATGACACCGCTTCGCTACGTCATTTCTGGCCGGGGTACTTGACGCGGGTATGGAACGTTCCGTCCAGGCTGTGCAGGAAGGCCTTCTCGAGCTTGAACAGTTCCTTGATGGAAAGGTCGCATTCGCTGAACTGGCCTTCGTTGAAACGTCCCTGGATGGTATTGTGGATCATGTCGGCGAGGCTTTCCTGGTTCTGGTCGGTCATCGAGCGGCTGGTGGCCTCGATGATGTCGGCGAGCATCAGGATTGCGGTTTCCTTGGTCTGGGGCTTGGGGCCCTTGTAGCGGAAATCGGCCTCGTTCACGGTCTTGCCCTCGGCTGCCGCCTTCTCGAGCGCCTTGTGGTAGAAATACTGGATGAGCGTCGTGCCGTGGTGTTCGTTGATGCCCGCGGTGACGATGTCGGGGAGCTTGTATTCCTTGGCGAGCACGTTGCCTTGCACCACGTGGCCCACGATAATCTTCACGGAATGTTCCGGATCGATGTTGTTGTGCGGGTTCACGCCCTGCTTCTGGTTCTCGGTGAAGTATTCCGGGCGCATGGTCTTGCCGATGTCGTGGTAGAGCGCCATGACGCGCACCAGGAGCGAATTGGCGCCGATGCTGTCGGCGACCTTTTCGGCGAGGTTGGACACCTGGATGCTGTGGTGGAACGTGCCGGGCGAAAGTTCGGAGATGCGCTTGAGTGCTGGGCGGTTGAAGTCGGACATTTCCATGAGCGTAAGGACGGTCGTGATACCGAATAGGCGCTCGACAAGGTGGATGAAGAACACCGACGCGACTGCCGTGCATATCATGATGTTCACGGAGCCTGCGATGAGCGTCTGGTAGAACGGGGTGAGTCCCATGCGGTTACGCAGCAGGAACATGATGCAAATGGCGCAGGCGAGCCCGAGCACGCCCGCCATCATGGACCATACGAACTGGATACGGTAGCGGATACGGATAAGCGGGTAGGTGAGGACGGAGAGGACTCCGAATACGGTGACTGTGGCCGCGAGGTCGTAGCCGTTGAGGATGCCGAAGAATATGGAGGAGAATGCCTCGAAGGCGATTCCGATGCGCTGCTCGTAAAGCACCATCGCGATGACGGGCGTTATGGCGAACGGGTACAGCCACATGATGTCGATTCCTTCGGGGAGCGGCATCACGTTGAGCTTGTTGAGGCTGTCCGAGAAGTTGTGCATGAGCCAGAAAGCGATGAGCTGCAGGGCGATGAGCGCCATGAGGCTCCAGAGCTGGCGTGGCGTGCGCAGCGTCTTGGTGGACGAAGAAAACGCGAAGAAGCAGAAGAGGATGGTAATGCACACGAAGAACACGAGCGCCTGGCCGTAGGGTGCGGTAAGCGTGCGTGCGTTCTCTTCTTTCTGCTGTGCCTGCTGGAAGGCTTCGAGCTTTTCGAGGATTTCCTTGGTCACCGGGGTGCCCTGCGTGACGATTTCGACTCCGCGCGGGACCATGCCCTTGATGAGGGTGACCTTGTCGCGGGCTTCCTGCTTGCGGGCCTGCGTCTCCTTTTCGAGGTAGAATACGTTGGGGAGCGTGAAAACGTAGAGGATTTCGTAGAAGGCGCTCTGGAGGCCCTGATCGGAGGGGAACGCGCGCTGCAGCTGGCTGAAGGCTTCCTCGATGCGGCGCTGTATAGGCTGGATTTCGCCTACTTCGAGCGTGTTCTCTTCGCTGTCCTTGATGAGCGAGACGTTGGGCTTGTTGTAGATGATGGCCTTGGTGTTCTGCAGGTTGTAGTTGTTGCTGAACAGCTGCACCTCGGTCTCGGTCTTGGCAATGAGCGTGTTGGAGACGCCCTTCTCGAGCATGCTGTTGAAGGTGGCGAGCAGGGAGTCGCGCGCCTTGGAATTCTGGCTCAACGGGCGGATGGCGGTGACGGAGACGCGCTGCTTGAGGGTCTCGTAGATGCGGCTGGCCTGCTGCACCTTGCGCTGCAGGGAGTCGTTGTTTTCGGCGCTGCCGCCGTTTGCGCTGATTTGCGCCTGGAGGTGGCCGTACTGTGCGAGTTTCTGCAGGTACTGCTTGAGGTCCTCGCTGATGCGGTTGGTCTCGTCGGTATTGTACCCGAAGATGGCGTTCACCTTCTCTTCGGCGCGCTGGCGTTCGACTTCGATTTCCTGCTTGGACTTGGGAATGTCGAACTTGAGCGTCGAGACGATGGTACGCGTGCTCAGCTGGCCCAAATGCGGCTGTTCTGCCTGCAGGGCGATGTTCTTGTCGGGGAAAAGGAGTATGGTCAGCACCGTGATAAGTATCCACCCGATGGCGAGATGGATTCTTTTCTGTTTCTTCTTCATGTCACTTTTCCTTGTTTTCGTATGCTTGTAGGATGTCCTTTACCAGGTGGTGGCGGAGTACATCCGTCTTGTCGAATTCGATTTGCGCGATGCCGCGTATGCCCGATAGTATGCGCATGGCATGCTTCAGGCCCGATTCTTCGCCCTTCGCGAGGTCGACCTGCGAGGTGTCGCCGGTGATGATGGCCTTGCTGTGCGGCCCGAGGCGGGTGAGGAACATCTTCATCTGCGCCTTGGTGGTGTTCTGTGCTTCGTCCAAAATAATGAAGGCGCGCTTGAGTGTACGACCGCGCATGTAGGCGAGGGGTGCCACCTCGATGGCCCCGGTTTCTTCGTAGCGGCGGAGTTTTTCTGCCGGCAGGAGTTCGGAGAGGCTGTCGTGGATGGGGCGCAGGTACGGGGCGATTTTTTCCTTGAGGTCGCCCGGCAGGAACCCGAGGGATTCGCCCGCCTCGACTGCGGGGCGCACCAGGCAGATACGCTCGGCTTCGTGGTTCTCGAGGCTTGCGACGGCGAGCGCTACGGCCAGGAATGTCTTTCCCGTGCCGGCGGGGCCCTTCGCGAATATGATGTCGTTCTTGTCGACCGCCTTGACCAGTTCGGCCTGCGAGCGGGTCTTTGCCGTGATAGCCATGCCGAACCTGTTGCGGAGGATGGGCGCCGTCGGCAGGGCTTCGAGGTCGAAGGTTGTTCCCGGTTCAGGCTGCCCGATAAGGCGGTCCACTTCTTTCGCGGTGAGCACGCCTCCTCGCTTGGCGATAATCTTCAGCTGGTCCAAAACGGAAAACAGGCCGTGCATGTCCGACTTGTCGGTCGTCTTTACCGAAAGTCCGGGGAGCCTGGTCTGTATTTCAACACAAAAACGGCTCTCCAATAAGCGGAAAACCGTTTCGTTTTCACCTGAAACAATGCGCTTCAGGTTATCTGAGATGGAATAATGTTCCAAACTGCCTACTCGGCGTCGGGACGTTCCACCGGAATGCCCAACTTGTTCTTTGCGTCGAAGATTTCCTTGCGGAGCTTGTGGTTTTCTTCGTTAGCGGCCATAGCTTCGTCTTCGGTTTTCTTCAGCTTGTTTTCGTCAATGACTTCCTTCGGGGCAGAAGCCTTCTTCTTGCTGCTGCTACCGCTGCCAGAGACTTCTTCAGTATCGTCATCACCGGCGTAGCCGGCATCGCCGCTGCCACCGTTAGATCCGCCGGCACATGCGGTAAAGAATGCAAAGGAGAGAGAGGCGAGGATAAGTTTCCATTTTTTTGTAAGAGACATTTTGTTCAGGCTCCATTCTAGTCTGTGATGCCTAAAATCTATAATATTTTAATGTGGAAGGATAGCGAAAATGGTAAATTTATAGCGAAATTTTACTTACTTAGAGGTTAAAAATGGCATCTAAAGCGTTTTCCAAGCCCTATTCGCAAGTTTTTATCGATTCCCTGCGCTACAATTCCAAAAATCTGTACAGGAAACGCCGCAAGGCGATGCTCAAGTCGCTCGATTCCTTTTGCGTAATCGCCGGTATCCCCATGGATCCGGGTTCCGAAGAGGCGTATGTCCAGACATGGAACAAGTTCATACAGGAACCGGCCTTCTTGTTCCTTACGGGCATAAACCAGGCGGGCTGCTACCTGCTGCTCGACCCCAAAACGGGAGAGGAAATCCTGTTCGTTCCGCCGAAGGACCCGTTCAGGGAGTTCTGGAACGGCAAGCGCCTCGGCTACCTCGAGGGCGATAACGAGGTGAAGAAGGTTACCGGTATCGCCGACGTGCGCAGCGAATCGGAACTTTGGGACGAGATCGCCATGCGTGCCGAAAGGCTCCCGGAAGGCGGACACGCCTACGCCTACTACTTCGAGAAGTTCAGGGACGACCACAATGACCGGTTCAGGAAATCGATGCTCAAGGCCCTGCGCGGTACCGGGGTTTCGCTCAGGAGCGCCGCCGCTCTGCACTGGAAGTTGCGGCTCCCGCTCGAACCCGAGCGCATTTTGGATGCGGAGGACGCCCAGAAGGTGACGGACGAGGCCTTTCGCACGGTACTGCCCCTTTTCCCGGAATTCAGGAACGAGCGGGAGCTTGCGCTGCGTCTCGACTACGAGATGCAGCGCCGGAGCGACGGCGACCTCGCGTTCCCGACGATTGCTGCCGGCGGGAAGAACGCCTGCTGCCTGCACTACGTGAAGAAGGACGAACCGCTTGTTCGGGGCGAACTCGTGCTGCTGGATTTCGGAATCCGCATGGGGTCGCTCCACAGCGATATTTCGCGCACCGTTCCGGTCAGCGGCAAGTTCGACCCGCTCCAGAAACTCCTGTACCAGATTGTGCTCGATGCGGGCTTCGAGTACCAGAAGTTCGTGAAGCCCGGGGTGTCCCTGCGCGAAATAGGGCAGGTCCCGTGGGATTATATAATGCAGGAACTCGAAATCCGGCTTGTGCAAGGGGCGAAGGGCTCGTATGAGTTGCTGTACGACAGGCGCCCCCACGGGGTGAGCCACTTTATCGGCGAGCAGATTCACGAAGGCGACCCCGGCTCGCGTTCGCTCGACGTAGTCCTTGAATCGGGGATGCTCATCTCGTGCGAACCGGGACTGTATGGCAAGTTCTCGGGCATTTTTGGCGGCAGGCGAATTACTGCGCAAATAGGCATCCGTATAGAAGATGACCTTCTTCTTACAAAGAGCGGTTTTGTAAATATCTCGAAGCATATCCCGAAGCAAATCGACGAAATCGAGGCTTTGATGGGCCGCTAGCGGCCTTTACGGCTCCTTGACGGGGGGCATTTGGCGTATACATATTTCTAGATTTTACGCACATTTTTTACTACTGAATCTATAAAGGTGCAAAATGTGGAAAGTTAAAGGTTCTATCCGCTATTTCCTGTCGATTCTCGCAACGACCTTCGTGCAGTGTGGCGTGTTCATTTATGCCCAGAAAATTCTGTCCGGGGCGTTCTCTGATTCGGAAACCGGCCAGATATGGCAGACGTTCATGTTGCAGGTCTTTTTCCTCGCGCCCTATGTGGTGATGATTTGGCCTGCCGGGTTCTTTACCAACAGGTTTTCGAAGAACAAGGTCTTGGCCTGGTCCTCGCTGTTCATGACCGCGTTCGTGATTGCGCAGGCGGTGCTCGTGACCTGCAACTGCCCACGTGTCGCCTTCTGGCTTTCCATCGGGCTTTCTTCGGGATTTGCCGTCCACAGTGCGGCGAAGTATGCGATTGTCCGCGAAATGTTCGGAATCCGCAACCTGAGCTATGCGAACGCCTTCTTGCAGATTTTCTCGCTTATCGGCGTCATGGCGTCTGCCTGGCTTGCCATCGTCGGCGTGAATCTCATTGACCTGCAGGCCCTCATTAGCTACGAGGCCGTAGGGTTCTTGCTTTCGAAATCCGTCGTTATTCCGTGGATATTGACCGGCGTCAGCGTGCTCGGCACGGTTGCCAGCTTCCTGGTACCGAAGGTCAAGTACGAAGACCACAATATCAAGTTCTCCGTGGCCCGCCGCCGCCTGAGCTTCGGTTGGCGCCACCGCACGCTGCGTGCGACCATCATTACGCTTTCGATGTTCTGGGCCATGGCGCAGGTCTTTACGCTCCTGTTCCAGGACGTATCCGGTTCGCAGACGGTCACCACGATGCAGAACTTCCTTGCATTTACCATCGCGGGTCTCATGGTCGGTACTATCATCGCCGCCAGGAACTCCAAGGACTTTATCGAGACGGGCTTTATCCCGCTCGGCATGATCGGGGCTTCCATCTGCATGTTCCTTATCCCGTTCATGGTGCATCCGGTGGCCCTCTCCGTTATATATGCTGCTATCGGCCTGTT
This sequence comes from Fibrobacter succinogenes, assembly GCA_902762305.1. Taxonomy (GTDB): domain Bacteria; phylum Fibrobacterota; class Fibrobacteria; order Fibrobacterales; family Fibrobacteraceae; genus Fibrobacter; species Fibrobacter succinogenes_I. The sequence continues at coordinate 67,696 of CACWNW010000004.1, forward strand.
TGGCGGCATGTTCCTCGTGCCGGTGAACGCGCTTTTGCAGTATAACACGCGCCCGAACAACTCCGGTTGGGTCATTGCGCTTGCAAACCTTATCCAGGCCCTCGTGCTCGTTGTATTCTTGTTCGTATACACCATCATGGTGCAGTACACGGAAATTACAACAGACTACTATATTATTGCGCTTGCCATTATTTCGGTGGGCGTGTTCTACTGGTGCATCTTGAACCTTCCGCAGGCGCTAGTCCGCTCGCTGTTGCGCCTCGTCTTCAGCCGCTACAAGATTCGTGTGCTGAATGTGGGCAATATCCCGAACGACGGACCCGTGCTCTTGGTCGGTAACCACCACAGCTTTATTGACTGGGCCATGCTCCAGATGGCATGCCCGCGCCCGCTCTGCATTGCCGGCAACAAGGACCATTTCGAGAAGTGGTACCTGCGTTCGCTGTTGAAGCGCCTGGGCAGCATCCGTATCGACAACCGCCACCCCGAAGAGGCCATGAAGAAGATTCATGACCGCCTCATGGAAGGCCACGCGGTCGTTATTTTCCCGACGGGCGAAGTTTCCCGTTCTCCGCACGTGGAACCGTTCAGCATAGATTATTCCAAGGCGGTGGAAGGCACCGACGCTCAGGTCGTGCCGTTCTACATCCAGGGCCTGTGGGGCTCCAACTACAGTTATAGCGGTTCCAACATGTACGGCGCCTCGGCAGAACGTACCGTGACCGTCGCGTTTGGCGAACCTATCGAGGCCTCTACGCCTGCGAACAAGGTGCGCGGCATTATCCGCAAGATTTCTATCGATGCCTGGAACTACTCCGTCTCGTTCGTGAAACCGGTCGGCGATTCCTGGATTAAGACATACAAGAAGTACGTGAAGTTCGGCCCCGCCATTTACAACCCGGACGGAGGGCATTTCTCGGGCTATAAGCTGATGGGCGCGGTCGTCGCGTTCAGCAAGCTCCTGAAGAAGAAACTGGCTCCCGACGAGAAGAACGTGGGCATCATGCTCCCGCCGAGCCCTGCGGGTGTCATCATGAACCTCGCACTCTGGCTCTGCGGCAAGACGAACGTGAACCTGAACTACACCTCGTCGGTCGACAACGTGAAGTTCTGCGCCGCCCGCGCCGACGTGAAGACAGTCTTTTCGAGCAGAATGTTCGTGGAAAAGCTCAAGGGCCGCGGAAACGACTACTCGAAGATTGCGGGCGATAACCTGCGCCTGATTTACGCCGAAGACCTGATGAAGGAAATTCCGAAGGCGAAAATCGCGTTCTATATGCTAGTTTGTATTGTTTCTCCTGTATGGATAATCAAGCTCCTGTTCCGTAAGCGAGTCTCCCTCGACGATATCGCTGCCATCATGTTCAGTTCGGGTTCCGAAGGCACCCCGAAGGGCGTGATGCTGAGCCACAGGAACCTCATGGGCAACATCCAGCAACTCGCATGCATCTTCAACGTGACCCGCGCCGACGTGATGCTCTCGGAACTCCCGCTGTTCCATAGCTTCGGCCTCACGGTGACGACTCTCTTGAACCTCACGGAAGGCTGCCCCATCGTGACGGTGGCCGACCCGACCGACGTGAAAACGATGGCCCGCGTATGTGCGGAATTCCGTGTCACGGCGTTTGTGGCGACCCCGACGTTCTTGCGTGCGTTTACGATTAGCCGCTACGTGCACCCGATGGCGCTCAAGTACGTGCGCCTGATTATCGCCGGTGCCGAGGCCCTGCGCCCGGAACTGGCGACAGCGTTCCGCCTCAAGTTCGGCAAGGAAATCTACGAAGGCTACGGCTGTACCGAGACCGCGCCGGTGGCATCCATCAATACCGAGAACAACCTGCACAGCGACTACATGACCATGCAGGTGAACAACAAGCCGGGTACGGTGGGCATGGCGCTCCCGGGCTCGCAGTTCCTGATTGTGGACCCCGACACGAACGAGCCTCTGCCGACGGGTGAGGCTGGCATGATCCTCATCGGTGGCTGCCAGGTGATGGTGGGCTACCTCAAGGACGACGAGCGCACCAAGAGCGTGATTACGATGATCAACGGCAAACGCTATTACCGCACGGGCGACAAGGGCTACCTCGACGAGGACGGCTTCCTCACGATTGTGGACCGTTACAGCCGCTTTGCCAAGCTCGGTGGCGAGATGGTGAGCCTCGGTGCCGTGGAAAAGAAGATCCAGGATACGCCGGTGCTCGAGGGTTGCGACTACGTGGTGACCTCGATTCCGGATTCCGCGAAGGGCGAGAAGATTGTGCTCCTTTACCAGGGCGAAAAGGACCCGAAGGACGTGCTTTCGGAACTGCGCGCGAGCGGGTTCCCGCCGATCATGCTGCCCGCGGTGGCGTTTGCGGTGGAGAAGGTGCCGAAGCTCGGTACGGGCAAGGCCGACTTCACTACCGCGAAGAAACTCGCGAAGGAGCTTGCAGGAGTGAAATAGAATGTGGAATGTGTAATGTTAAATGAATAATTTCACATTTCACACCTCACACCTCACATTACACATTTGTAATTGCTTATGAGTAATGAACAGAAAAATACAGGTTTGGCTCCGGTAAGGACGGCGCGCCTTATAGCCTCGCTGTTTGCCCTTATGGGCATGGTGTTCCTGCTTTTGGAACGCGTACTCTCGGCGGTGCTCGAAATGGCCAGCGGGGGAGTCGCGCTCGGGCTTGCGCGTTACAACAACTTCACCGGTCGTTTTGCCGCGCAGAATTTTTCCGAAGACAAGGAACTCCTCGGCCTGCTGAAGGAGGTCGAGAGCCTGCTCCCCATGGCGGATGTCGCGCTTGTCGTCTTGCTGGTCATTGCCGTGCTCCTGATTCTTGTGGCTGCGGCTGGGCTTGCCTTCCCGCGCCAGATGGTCCATATCCTTGTCGCCACGAAGTTGCTCAAGTGGCAGACAGGGACGGATGCCGAACCCGAGGGTGCATCTCTCGGCGAGGCTCTCGAAAGGCTGGGCAACGTGCCGCTCAAGAAGATTGCGCTCCCCCTCGCATGCATTACCGCGGTTGTGGTCGCCGTATTTGCAGTGCGCAGCTGCAACGAGACTGCACAGGAGAACGACCTTGCCGCTTCGGTCAGGGATATGCAGGAACAGTCCCTGGCCTATATTAATGCTCAGAAGGGTTACTTCGCGAAGAACGGCGCAGTCGGGAACGCGAAGGCTCTTCAGCTGGTCGATTCCGTATCGACGGACTATTTCGATTACAGGATTACGTCTTCCAGGTTCATCGCGGTATCGAAGGTGGACATTTCGGGGTGCCCCGCCGGAAGCAGGTGGAGCGTTTCCGCTTCGGCGAAGGGGGTGTTTACGATGGAACTTGCGCTTTACCGCAGTACCCCGAAGGATACGAACTGCGTGAAGCTTACGCCCGACTACAAGAACCTGGGCCGCGCAAGGTAGCCTTTTACGGCCGCTTTTGCGTTTTTTTATTTACACTTTCGTTCGGCTGCTCCTCCGGGGCCTAAAAAAGAATATATTCATTCGTAGTTTGGGAATAAATCCGGGCCAATAGGAGTGCTTATGAAAAGATGGGTGGTGGTTTCCCTTATCCTGGGCGGTTTGTGTGGTGTTCACGCTGCCACTTGGAACCCTGTATGCGAACCGCATGGGCATAGGCTTGTCCGTGCGTCCGAGCATTTCGAAATATGCCGGAAGGACAAGTACGATGACGGCTCTACGAACATGGTGGGAATCTCGAGCGACGAGGCGCAAAAGGGCCTGGATATCCTCGAGAGCATTTTCACGTTCTATCACGATTCCCTGAAATGGTCGTTGCCGCAGCCCAGTGACCCGGACAACAAGATGAAGATTGGCGTCTATGTCTTCGACGACGAAAAGATGGGCGCGCTTTACGGTGGCGACAATACCGAGGGCTGTAACGAGAATGGCTGCTCTCCCGGAATCTGGCTCGGGAAGGGCTCCCTGAGTGACCGTTCGGGTCTGGCGCACGAATATGCGCACGGCATGCAGAGCCTTGCCGGCTGGATGGGCAACAACAGCCATACGGGCTGGGTCTGCGAATCCCATGCGAACTGGATGATGCACCAGTTTATCCCCGACGAGGCTCCCGGTTGCTCCGAATACCTCATCGATTTCCCGTTCCTCTATTACGGCTCGACGCGTGACCGTTACTGCAACTGGCATTTTTTGGAACACTTGAAGGAAGAATTCGGTGGCGGCATAAAGGGCGCGATGGAAGTAAACCGCATCTGGACAGAATCGCTCAAGGATGGCGACAAGGGCCTGATGGATCAGACTCCCTTCAGCGCGATGATGATGGTCTACAAATGGTCCATCGATGATTTGAATGATCAGTTCGGCCGCTGGGCGATGAAGCAGGCGACGTATGAATACGCGCCTGCGAAGAAGAAACTCTACAAGAAGGCCTGGGGCGATTACGAGTTCTCGACGCGGCGCAGCATTGGGGTGGGGTACCCGTACAGCAACCACGCCCGCATTACGATGCTGAACAAGATGGAGTGCGATTCTACCGTTGCGGGTGATTGCCCTGACCGCTATATTTCGCCTTCGTACTGGGCACCGCAGCGCTGGGGCTACAACCTTGTACGCCTTTATCCGGATTCGGCGGGGAAGGTGACGGTCAAGTTCCGCGGGATTGTGCAGGACAAGAAGACTGTGAACGGCTATACCTGTTTCGGCGACAATACCGACGTGTATATGGGCAAGACGTACAAGTGGTGCAACTACGCGCCCGATGCGTTGCCGGATCCGGCTTCGGGCTGGACGGTCGGCCTCGTGGCCGAAGGCAGCGACGGCACGCCCCGTTATAGCGAGATGAAGCGCGGGACGGCGTTCAATCTGGAAATCGAGACGAAGGCAAGCGACAAGGCCTTGTGGCTTGCCGTGACGGCGACCCCGACAGAGGAACAGATTATCTACTGGGACCAGTTCTACTATAGCATCTACCGCTATCCGTACATGATTGAGCTGGAAAATGGCGCTCCCGAGGGCTACAACAAGGATTTCTGGAAACCCGCGAAGGCCGGCGAGTACAGCAAGCATTCTAACGGTGGCGGGCTCGTGAGCAGCAAGGCGAGCGTGGCCGCTACCGCCTATGTGGGGCCCGATGCGGTCGTGAACGGCGGAAAGGTTACGGGCAAAGCCCGGATCGAAAATTTTGCCGTTATTGACGGCGGCACCATAAGCGATAACGCGGTTGTCCGCGGGCGTGCGTTCGTAAGCGCGGGGTCGGTCAGCGACGACGCCGTGCTCGAAGAGGATGCCTGGCTCGTGAGCGGCTCTGTCAGCGGGAAGGCGAAGGTCGGCGCGCTTTCGGTGATTTATGAAAGTACCATCAAGGATAACGCGCAAGTCTATGGCGTGATGTGGTCGCTCGAATACAAGACTGTCGGCGGAACGGCACAGCTGCGCGGCGACCTCGAGAATAATTTTGGCCAGGAACTCACGAAGGGTGTTTTTTACGGCATGGTCGATGACGGCATGCTGAACAATGCGAATTACGGGGCGAACCTCACTGAGCCTCCGGTTGAGGCGACTGCGGGTATCGAGAACGCCGAATGGTACGCGATTGCCGACGATTCTGTGGGAATGACGATTGCGGTTCCGGCGCTGCCTCGCATTCACTCCCCAGAAATGCTTGCAAATTCCACAGAATTGCAGGTTTTTGACATGAGGGGCAGGGCGCTTGGCACAGCAGTCTACAATGGCGACATGCAGGCGTCATTGAGTGCCGCCGGTTTCAAGAAGGGTGTTTACGTTGTTCGTGAATCGGGAAGCCGTGAGGTCCGGCGGGTGTTCTTGAACAGGTAGTTCTAGATTTTCGGCACTTTCACTTTGTCCCCGGCATTCAGGTTATCCAGATTGATGCCGGGGTTTACTGTTTGCAGTGCGGAGCGTACGAAGAACAGGGGGAGTGTCTGCGAACTGGCACCATAGGTCCGGCGCAGGAGCTTGCCTAGGTCCTCTTCGTTTGCGACAACAATCTTGTAGAGGCTTGCGTTGTTTGGGTCGGATTGGAGTGCCGACATGGCGCGGACAAACTTGTCGCTGAAGGCTTCCGCTTTTTTGCCGAAGGCGTTGTCTTCGCGCCCCGAGGGCATCCCCTTGCCGCGGTTGTCCGAAACCTTCGCTGGTTTAGCCTCTTCCTTCTTCCCGGTCACGGAACTCGGCAGCTTGAAAACAGGGGCCTTGTGCGGGTTGAACGTGAGGTTCACGTTATCCTTGGGGTCCTTCTTTTTTACCGGTTCGAGCGCGAGGATGGAGTCGAGGGAATTCACGTAAACGCTGTCGGGCCACTCGATGAGCGGCATTTTCTGGTCCACCTTGATGATTTTTGCTACGGGACGTTCGTCGTTGCAGGCGGTAAGGCAAAGTGCCAACCCGGCCATGAGCGGGGCGGCGAATAGACATTTCAGCGTTTTCATGCCCTAAAAAATACAAAAAAAGAGCCCGTATCTTGCCAAATTCCGCAAAAACTGCTAAATTTACAACTCCAAATATTCACTTCAATAGGATTTGAAAAATGAAAGAAGGTATCCACCCTAACTATCAACCGGTCGTGTTTGTCGATGCGAATACGGGTAAAGAATACATCACCCGCTCCACGAAGTCTTCCGCCGAAAAGAAGACTATCGATGGGGTTGAACATAGCGTGATTTCTCTGGAAATCACCGCTGATACCCATCCGTTCTGGACGGGTAAGCAGCACCGCGTGGATACGGCTGGCCGTATCGACCGCTTCAACAAGCGTTTCGCTGGCAACATCACGGGCGCAAAGCGCAAGACCCGCAAGGCTGCTCCCGCAAAGGCCGAAGAAGAAGCTTAATTTTAGGCTATTTCCGATGCCCTCCACGTTGCGGGGGGCATTTTTTTTTAAATTCAACTGGGTTTTCAAAAAACAAGGAAAAAAAGATGAAGAAACAAATTCTTACTGCATGCGCTGTGGCCCTCGTTGCTATGGCCATGACTGGTTGTGATAAGACTGGTACCATCGAAGGTGTTGTGCTCGATCCGTTTACCGAACAGCCCGTTCCGATGCCGACCGTTTGGATGGACTCCACTATCTACACGACCACCAAGGAAAAGTACCCGTACAAGGAAGATCTCCAGAAGGGCGAATTCAAGTTCCAGAAGGTTCCTGTTGGCAGCTACCGTATCCTTGCCGGCCGTTCCAAGTACATCAAGAGCCGCAATCCGATTCAGACGACCGAGGCCGAACCGAACCTCAAGGTCAAGCTCTACATCTACAGCGACCAGGTGAACCCGGGTCTGTACAAGACGGGCGAGAAGGCCCCGACCAAGATCAACAACGAATGGGTGCTCTTCTCCACGCAGTGCTCCGAATCTGTCGCCGGCTACCGCCTCGAAATGCCGCAGGCTACCGATGGTTCCAAGCTTCCTCCCAAGCAGAAGGAAGACAAGAAGGCCAAGGGTAAGAAGGGCAAGAAGGCTGCCGCTCCTGCCGCTGCCAAGGTGATTTCCCTTTCTGCCCCGCTCGTTGTGGACAGCAAGCTCAATGTGCTCTTCGTGAACGCTTCTTCTGTCTCCGCTCCGCTCGTCGCCAAGACCTTCGCCGCGATTGAAGACAAGGTAGCAAACCACAAGGACTGCAAGGGCTTCATCGAATCCGACGTGAAGGGTATCTTCCCGGATAAGAGCAAGTCTACCGACCTCCAGGTGACCTACGTTGCCGAAAACCTCTACAAGATTTCCGGCGACCTCCCGAAGGGCAAGCAGATTATCCAGCTTTCCCAGGACGGCAAGACGGTCCAGACCTACTACTTTGAAGTCAAGTAAGCCGGTTTAGGCCAAATATCGCCTAGAACTATTATGGACGGCTCCCATTCGGGGGCCGTCCTTCTATATATGTCGGCGCTTACTATATTTGAAGGTTGCGGGGCTTGTGCTCTGCTGGATTGATCTTGAAAGGAAAGTTGAAATGAAAAAGGTGAAAGGCTGTTTTTCGTTTTTTGGCTTGGCTTTTACTCAGGTTGCCGTCTCGACGGCGATTGTCGCCTATACCGAACTCGTCCTCAACCGCATGGGGTTCACGCCGACAGGCTCGTGGCAGTTTTATGTGCTGCACCTGCTGTTCCTCTTGCCTTGTGTACTGCTGTTGACGCCCGCTGGTTTTGCATCGGACAAGCACCCGAAGGAACGTGTACTCCTGTGGACGACGCTCCTTTCGCTCCCGGTGATAGGGCTGTTCTGTGCGGGCGCCTATCTCGGGAATCTCGTCATGATGTTCTCGGGCGTTGGGCTGTTCTTTGTGCTGCAGGCCTTCCAGAGTCCGGCTAAGAACGGTTACATGAAGGAACTTTTGGGTGTGCGCTTCCTCGCGAACGGAAGCGGGACGCTAATGATAGTGACGTTCTGCGCGATGTTCTTCGCGGGCGTGGCGCTCGCTTTTGCCGTGCGCGCTGACCTGACATTGCCCGTGCTCTATACGCTTGGCGGGCTCCAGCTTCTCGCGTTTGTTTTTGCCCTCAGGCTCCCTTCCATCGGTGCTTACGACAAGGATCTGAAGTTCCCCTGGAAGTATTACTGGACGACCAAGTACGCTCGTCGCAAGATGGCGAAGGCCTGGAAGAACAGGCCGCTCCGCCAGGCGCTCGTCGGACAGTCGATGTTCTGGGTCATCATCTTCCTCATGGTGTTCGTCATCCAGGACCAGTTCAGTTCCGGCTCCTTGTTTGACAAGGACGCTCTTGCGAACTACGCCATCTTCGGTACGGCCATCGGCCTTGTCGCTGGTTTCCTGTTTGCGATTCGCATGTCCAAGAACTTTATCGAGATGGGGCTTATCCCGATGGGGACGGCCGGTGCGTCCGTGCTCATATTCCTTATCCCGTTTATTCCGCGCCCCTACAACTCGATCGCCTTCGCGCTTCTCGGGTTCTGCGGCGGCATCTTCGCGCTCCCGATGTTTGCGACCATGCTCTACAACACGAAACCGCGTTCTGCTGGCCATGTGCTCTCGCTGTCCAATATGGTGCAGAACCTCAGCATTATCGTGTTCGACATTCTCGCGATTATCGCCCTCCGCTATGTCGGGCTCGCAAAGATAAACTTGTTCTTCGTCCTCGGTATCGTATGCCTTGTGGGGACGGTCTGGGCGCTCTGGGCCTTGCCGCAGACGCTTTTGCGCCAGCTTTTGCGCTCGGTGCTCTCCGTGCATTACAAGTTCCTCGTGACCGGCGTGCAGAATATCCCGTGGGAAGGTCCTGTGCTCCTGGTCGGCAACCACATCTCGTATATCGACTGGGCGATGATCCAGATGGCGAGCCCGCGCCCGATGCGTTTCGTGATTACGCGTAGGCCCTTCGAGAAGTGGTACGTGAGGCTCCTGCTTTCGCAGATGGAGACTATCGACCTGGATATTTCGAACCCGCAGCCCGCGATGGAGGCGGCCCGCAAGGCCTTGCTCCGCGGGGAAGCCGTGGTGATGTTCCCTGAAAACGCGATGACTGCTACCGGCAATATGAGCCGCTTCCGTTTGGATTACTCGGCCGCCATCAAGGATGTGCCGCGCGTGAAACTTTTGCCGTTCTACGTGCAGGGCTTGTGGGGGAGTAGCTACTCCATGGCCGATGCCGGCTTCAAGGACATGGTGCATAGCGGTGGCCGTATCGTCTCGGTCGCGTTCGGCGAGGATTTGCCGCTCGATTCTAGCCCGATGATGGTGAAGCGTGCCGTGCAGGAACTCTCGATTACCGCATGGACGACCTATATCCGCAAGTTGCGTCCGGTAGCTTCTGCATGGATTCGCACGGTGAAGCGTGTCGGGAGCGGCCCCTCGGTCTATAGCCCCGACGGGAACCACCTCTCCGCCTATGCGCTGGCGACTGCCGCTCTCTCTTTCTCGGGAATGATTGACAAGTTAACGGCGGGCGAGAAGCAGGTGGGCGTGCTTATTCCGCCTTCCGGCCCGGGTATCATCGTGAACATGGCCTGCCTCATCAAGGGTAAGACCGTCTACAACCTGAACTACACGAATACGCCCGAGACGATGGACTACTGCTGCGGTGTCGCCGACGTCAAGACGATTATTACGGCCCGCGTTTTTGTCGAGAAGCTCAAGCAGAAGGGCCTCCCGATGGAGAAATTGCTCGACAAGTATAAGGTCTATTACATGGAAGACCTGAAGGAGCAGCTCCACAAGTCTACGCTCGTGAAGAACTTCCTTCGCGTGATGTTCCTCCCGGCATGGTACCTGGAGCTCCGTTTCTTCAAGAAGGTCACCCTCGACGACGTGGCGACCATCATATTCAGTTCGGGTTCCGAAGGCCGCCCGAAGGGTGTCGAGCTCACGCACCAGAACCTGATGGGCAATATCAAGCAGTGCGAAAGCGTGCTCCTGCCGAGCGCGGAGGATGTTTTCCTCGGTTCGCTCCCGCTTTTCCATGCGTTCGGGTTCTCCATCACGACTATGCTCTGCCTTGTGGAAGGCGTGCCGGTGGCGACTTGCCCCGACCCGACGGATGCAAGGCTCGTATCGCGCATGTGCGCCCAGTTCAAGGTCTCCATCATGGTGGCCACGGGCACGTTCCTGCGCATGTGGGGCCTGAACCGTGCGGTGCACCCGCTTATGTTCTCGCATGTCCGTGCCATCTACGCCGGCGCCGAGAAGATCCGCGAGGACGTGCGCCAGCTGTACCGAACAAAGTTCAAGATCGAGATTTTCGAGGGATTCGGTTGTACGGAAACGACTCCGGTGGCGGCGGTGAACACGAAGGACGTGCTCATGGACGACTACAAGACGGTTATCGAGGGCAACAAGCCGGGTACCGTCGGTGCTCCTCTCCCCGGAACGCAGATCCGCATCGTGGACCCAGATACCATGGAAGAACTCGGCGTGGGCGAGGACGGCCTGATCTTGATTGGCGGTGCCCAGATCATGAAGGGCTACCTGAAGGACCCGGAACGTACGGCGCAGGCGATTGCGGTTATCAACGGCAAGCGCTGGTACAAGACGGGCGACAAGGGCCATGTGGACGAGGACGGTTACCTTACGATTGTGGACCGCTACAGCCGCTTTGCCAAGCTCGGCGGCGAGATGGTGAGCCTCGGCTCCGTGGACTTCAAGATATCGGAATGCGCCCTGTTCGACGAGATTGACCACTTTGCGGTGGCGGTCCCCGACGGTAGCAAGGGCGAGAAGATTGTGCTTGTTTATGCGGGCGAAAAGTCCGAGGATGAGGTGAAGAGCCTTCTCAAGGAAGTGGGGCTCCCACCGCTCATGCTCCCCGGTGCCGTTGTGAAGGTCGATGAGCTCCCGAAGCTCGGTAGCGGCAAGAGCGACGTGCAGACCGGCAAGAGAATTGCCATGGAGCGCCTCGGCATTACGGGTTAGGTTTCAAAAATAAACTAAATTATCGAGATATGAGTAGAAGAGAAAATAAGAGTGCTGTTGTAAAAAAGGATTTGTCTGTAAAGAAGGAAAGCGGGGCGGAGAAGAAGTCGCTGGCACAGTCGCTGCGTGACTGGGTTTCTTCGCTCCATTTGGGAAAGCCCCAGGCGGTGATGGCTGCGGTCTCGGTCGCGGTATTGCTTGCCGCCTTCCTGATTTTCAACAACCTTACCGTTTCGTACGCACGCCGCTGGGATATCGATTGGGGTTACTACTCCATCCTTTCGACGTTCGTCTTGCTGATTGCGGGCATTATCGTCAACATCCCCTTCGTGGCGAAGCATATCCGCGCCTTCTTGCCGAGCGGCAAGAGCTTCTGCGGGCTTGCGCTGCTGCTGATTTTCTTCTCGGTGTTCATGTTCGGCAACATCAGCAACACGCACCGCGTGTTGAGCGACGAGACGAGCTGGGAATCGATGGGCCTGCAGATGTACTTCCAGCATACGGGCGGCATCTGTAACGAGGGCGTATGGACCGATGGCGTTCTCGACTGCAAGACGGAAGTGAACAACTTCAAGGGCAAGGCGCTCGGGTTCGTGTATTCGCTCGTGTTCAATTTCATGGAACCCGACCGCGATACGGCACTGCTCGTCAACTACCCGTTCTACATCCTGAGCCTTATAGCGTTCTTCCTCGCGCTCTCCAAGTGGTTCAGGAGCAGCAAGCTTGCGTTGGCGGCAACCGCGTTCTTGGGCGGCATGCCCATCTACCTGCTGCAGGCCCGCTCGGCATCTACCGAGGTGCTCTACATTTGCCTGCTCACCTTCCTCATGGCGTGGTACGCGTTTGTGCCTACGAATAAGGTGACCTGGAAGCATTTCCTGTTAACGGTCCCGCTGCTCGGGTTCTTCGCGCAGACCCGCCAGGAGACGGTCTTTGCCTTCATTCCGTTTGCACTTTATTACTACCGCTATTTCCTCGAGAAGCCCTACCGCCTGCCTGCCTTTATCGCTTCGGTGATTGCAGTGAGCTGGCCTAGCGTCAACAACATGGCCGCCTACCGCGGTTACGATTTCCAGGGCGGCGAGCATGCGGCTCACTCGTTTGCGAACCTTTGGTTCAACCTGAAGACGAATATCGTGACCATGTTGAATTTCGATTCGGACACGGCGTTCGGCGGCATCATGATGAACCCGTTCTACACGACGTTTACCATCATTTTGCTCGTGGCGACGCTCTGGCTCCTTATCCGCATGGTCGTCTTCGGCCGCTACGTGCGCGGTTTTGTTCTCGGCATATTCTTCTGCCTCCAGATTTTCGTCATCATGTTCAACGTGTCGGGTACGTTCACGATCGATATCAACCAGCGTTACGTGCTGGTGGCGCTCCCGATGTTTGCGCTCTTGATGGCGCTCGGCCTTTACGATGCGCTCGAATTCTCGACCAAGATGCGCAAGGACGCCGCCGCTACGATTATCATGGGGCTTGCGTGCCTCCTTACGCTCGGGCTCATGGTGTACCATGCCCCGAGTTACCGCAACAACATGCTCTATTACAAGAACAAGTTGCTTGGCGAAGAGGAATTCCTGAACAACGAACTGGCGGGCTATCCTGCGAATTCCGTGTTCATCTACTCCAGGCCCTGGCAGATGCTGGCCCAGGGGCATAGCGCCTTCAGCGAACGCACGTTCGAAGGCTGGAGTACCGATGTCTTTGCCGACTGGATGCAGAAATCCGGCGGGAACATCTACCTGGTGCGCGGCCAGGACGGCTACGGCAAGGTCAACCGCGAAAGTCGCGTGGTAGGTTTCAAGACAACCGACCAGATCGACAAGATTCTCGACAGCTACAAGCACGAGCGCGTGCTTATCGATGCGAAGAGGTTCGGCTACCCGCTGGTCATCTACAAGATTATTTCGAAGAAGGGCGTGTCGCACTATGCGCAGAACTTCACGGTCAGCGAACAGAAGGACGGGATTATCGTATTGAACAAGCGGTTCCCCGAGTCCATCGCCTGCGATTACTCGCTTAACGGCGAAAAGCAGGGCGAACTTTTGCTGACGACGGATGCGGACACGCTTCGCCTGGATTCCCTGAAAATCAGGAACGGCATGAACCGAGCCCTGTTTACCTGCTCCATGCCCGATGGCGACACGAGCGTCATTTACAGGGATTTCTTCCTGGAATCCGACAGGGCGGTTCTCCTTTCGGCCCTCAAGATGGAGCGCTTCGCTCAGGACTGGGGTGACCCGCAGGTGAACGAATCCGTAGAACACCACAGGCTTACCTTGGATGGTGAACCGTTCCGTTACGGTATCGGCAGCCATGCGAATTCCAGCCTCGAGTACACGCTCCCGCGTGCCTTCGACATGTTCCATGCGGTTGTCGGCCTGGATGACGAAAGCGCCTGCGGTGACGGTGCCTACTTTGTGGTGATTGGGGACGGTCGCGAACTTGCCCGCTCCAAGAAGCTCTACTCGATGGAAAAGCAGAAACTCGACGTCGAGATTACCGGCGTTCGCCACCTGAACCTGAAAGTCGAGATGGGCGACAACAAGGACTGCGACCACGGCGATTGGGCTCATTCCTGGTTGGAGGCCCGGTGAAAGTACTGATAGCCCCTTTGGATTGGGGGCTGGGGCATGCGACGCGTTGCGTGCCCGTTGTTCGTGAATTTCTCCGTAACGGAGCCGAGGTCGAAATTGCTGTTGTGCCGGCGAATGCCGCCTTTTTCCGGGAAGTGTTCCCGGAGGTGCGCCAGCGCATTGCTCCGAGCTACAATATTGTGTATCCGAAGCACGGATTTAACATGGGGCTCTGGCTCATCAAGAAGAGTTCGCACCTGAATGCCGTAATCCGGTACGAGCACCGCTATGCCGAAGAGATGGTCGAGCGCCATGGGTACGATATCGTGCTTTCGGATAACCGGTTCGGCTTCTATTCCACCAGGGCGCACAGCGTGTACATGACGCACCAGCGGCGCATCGCTTTCCCGCCGGCCTTGTCGGCGCTCGAGGGCTTCGGTATCCGCTGGCATAATTCCCTGATGAAGAAATTCGACGAGGTGTGGGTCCCCGACGTGGAGGAATTTCCCGGGTATGCGGGTGCGCTTTCGCATGTGGAAGGCTGCCCGGTGCCGCTCCGGTATGTGGGACTGCTTTCGCGGTTTGCCGGAATCGGGCCAGATGACTTGCATCGTACGGCGGCTCCCTCGGGCCGGAACATCCTCGCGGTTGTTTCGGGTGTGGAACCCGCGCGCACGCAGTTCGAGACTGCCCTTCGGCAGGTTCTCGCGCAGGTTCCGGGCGAACATGTGATGGTGCTCGGTAAGCCGCAGAAGGGCATGCATTCCTGGAAGGAGGGGAACATCGAGTTACATAACCACCTCCGTACGGAAGAATTCGCCCGCGCCGTGAAGAACGCTGACTGGGTGATAAGCAGGGGAGGCTACAGTACCGTCATGGACATGGCTTTCCTCGGTGCACGCTGCATTTTTGTCCCTACTCCCGGACAGTACGAGCAGCTCGTCTTGGCGAAGGAACTCTCTTCTGCGGGGTACGCTGCATACATTCCTGCGCATAATCTTACTTTAGGCGCTCTCGAAAAGGCTTTCCGGACCGATGTCGCCTTGCCCGCCCCTCCGCGGGGGGATTTGCTCGGGACTGCGGTCCGGGCGATGCTGTAAAACATTTTATTTGAGGTCTAGAATGAACCGTTTTGTCCTTGCTTTCCCGATTCCCGTTGCTCCCGCAGATGTTTTCCCGTTGACGGAAACGGTTTCCGTGGCTGCCGACGCGAAGACGCTTCTCGTGCCGGGCTGCGCCGTGAACTTCGAGGTCGTGCGCAATCCGCCCGCTCCTAGCCTTTCGGGAATCTTCGCTGAGCACCGTGAACTTGCCGCGGGCGAGGCTTCCGCCATCGATTCGCACAAGTCCCTGCTGTTCTTGCTTGGAACGCTCAAAAGCGCGGACGACCTCAAGATGGTGAATAATGCCATATTGAAGGTGCTTGCCGCGGGTGCGACGGGCGTGTACATGCAGCAGTCGGGCTCGGCCTGGACTGCCGACGCCTTCCGCGAGGAACTTGACGATGGCGAATTCCCCATGGACCCCTGGATAAACTTCGTTGAGAGCGCCGATATGCTCTACACGCTCGGGCTGGAAGTGTTCAATTCGCCGGACTTGTGCATTTCGCGCACGAACGGCAGCCCCGAGGAGCTCAGGAACATCCTTTCCGTTGTGGCGGACTCCATTTTCGTGGACGGGATCTCCTCGAAGTCCGGAATCGAGGTCGATGGGGGAGAATGCGGCACCTTCACGCTGCGTGCCGAACAGAAGAGCCCATTTTCGAAGGATTCTCCGGAATTTAACCGCCAGGGAATCATGCGTCTGTTGAAGAAGTAGTCTTTTATTATACTTTGTTCTATGCCTATAGAAAACGAATACGTCAATCTCGCATTTTTGCTTTCGGCGATTGCATTCCTTTTCCTTGCAATCTATGCGGCGTTCGTCCCGCTGCTCAAGCGCTGGGCGAAAAGGACCCCGAATACGTTCAACATGCTGCTTGTCGAAAGGCATGTCGCCTCGCGACTTTTGCAGATTATCCCCGCGACGGCCTTCTCGACGACTACGCAGCGGATTCTGAACCAGTCCGGATGGCTTTACGACCTGTGTTCCCGCGTGGCTAACATCTGGTACACGCTGCTCTCCTTTGCGATTGCGTGTTCCATGCTCGATGTGGTGGAACACCTGAATGGCATAAACGAACGCACCATGAGGCGCCCGCTGCACGGTATTTTCCAGGCGGTGAAGGTCGCGCTGTTCTGCCTTGCCGCGATATTTATTGTGAGCCAGGTGACCGACAAGAGCCCCGTCATCATATTCTCCGCGCTGGGCGCCATGGCGACAGTCCTTATGCTCATTTTCAAGGACTCGATTCTTGGCGTAGTCTCGGGCGTGCAGATCAACATTTCCGACTTGCTGCGCAAGGGCGACTGGATCGAAATTGAGCGTCACCATGCCGACGGTACGGTCATGGACATCACGCTTACTTCGGTGAAGGTGCGCAACTGGGACAACACCATATCGGTCATCCCCGCATACGACCTCATCACGAACTCGTTCCGCAACTGGCGCGGCATGCAGGATTCCGGAGTGCGGCGCATCAAGAGGGCGATGTTTATCGATCAGAAGACGGTCCGCTTCCTCACTCCGGAAGAGATTTCCAGTTTGTCGAAGATTGAAATCCTGGCCCCGTACCTGAATGCGAAGGCGCACGAGATTGTGGGCGAGGAATCGAAGGCCGGCCTGCTGGGCGTTGCCGTCGGGACCGAAAACCCGGATGTGCTCAATACCCGCCACCTCACGAACATTGGCACGTTCCGCGCCTACTGCACGGCCTACCTGCGTTCGCGCAAGACGGTGGCACAGAACATGACGCTCATGACCCGCCAGCTGGATCCGACCCCGGAGGGGCTGCCGCTCGAGATATACGCGTTTGCGAACACGACCGTGTGGGAGGACTTTGAAGGCATCCAGGCGGATATCCTGGACCACCTGATTGCAGCCTTGCCGGAGTTCGGGCTGGAACTGTACCAGTACGGAGTTGGTTTTAGGGCGTAGCGCCTTATCTTTGATATTTGAAAAAGAGGTCTTATATGCAGATACTTTTCCTTATGGCCGATGGTTTTGAAGAAACCGAGTTCGTCACACCGTTCGATTACTTCCAGAGGGCTGGCTTCGAGGTGGCGCTTGCGAGCGTTTCGGGCGATTCGTTCGTGACGGGTGCCCACGGGCTAAAGATTGCGGTCGATTTCGCGCTTTCGGGTGCCGATACGGCCAAGTTCGATGCCGTTCTCCTGCCGGGTGGCGGTCCGGGCGTGAAGCGCCTCAAGGCGAGTGCCGACGTGGAGCGTGTCGTCTGCGACTTCAACGACCAGAACAAGTGGATTTTCGCCATCTGCGCGGCCCCGCTCGTATTGAGCAAGGCCGGGCTCCTTGTGGACAGGACTGCGACATGTTTCCCGGGTTGCGTGGAGGAACTCGTGTGCAACAAGTTTGTGGAAGACCGCGTGGTGGTGGATGGCAATATAGTCACGAGTCGCGGGGCCGGAACCGCCGAGGAATTCGCGTTCGAGTGCATTGCGCAGTTGGGCGGGCGGGATTTGTCCGAGAAAATCCGCAAGCAGGTGGTGGCGCGCTAGCTGTTTTTTGTATATTGATGGTATAACAACAAAGTGAGGTTTTTATGAAGTTTTCCTATGCCCTGATTCTTGCAGGTTCGCTCGCTTTCTTGGCTTGCGATGATACGACATCGGCTGACAACGGTTCTGATTTTGATTGCACCGTGAGCGGTGGCGTGAAGGTCGTATCCCCCAAGGGTGGTGAGGAATTCAAGATCGGTGACAAGATTACCGTTGTGTATGGTTCCGATGTACAGGGTTCCGGTTATCGTTTCGTTTTCAAGGCCTCGGAAGAAGACATGGGCACTGATTTGCTCGATGGTTCTGCTGGTCCGGAGCAGCCGGATGGCAAGACATGCTACGAGCAGGAAGTTGTCTTGTCGGAAGGCCTTGTCGAGCCGACTTCGACGGCCATTATTCGAGTGATTCCATACGAACGCCAGAACAAGGGCGCTAATTCCGGGACCTTCAAGGTCAAGGAGTAATGAACCTCCGTTTCGACGACAATAGTATCACTGTGGCCATTGTAGGCTGCGGTGGTTTTATCGGTAGCCATTTGCTCGACGCCGTGTTGGAACGTACCCGCTGGCGCGTGTTCGGCGTTGATCTCGATTTCTACAGGTTGCAGCACCGCCTGAACCATGAGCGGTGTGAATTCCTGTGCGCGGACCTTGCCGACCCTTCCGTTGTGGAGCGCATTGCGCAGTTCCCGCTGGTGGTGAACTTGGCCGCCATTTGCACGCCGAGCCGCTACATGGGGGAGGCGTGCGAGGTCATCCGGAGCAATTACGACCACCCGGCGGCTTTGGCCGAGGCGTGCGCGAAGTCAGGTTCCTGGCTCGTGCATTTTTCGACTTCCGAGATTTACGGACGTACGGCACCCGATTCGGGTGAACTGGAGGAAGATTCGACGCCTGCCGTGTTCGGGCCAGTTACCGCGAGCCGCTGGAGCTATGCGACTGCGAAACTCCTGGCGGAGCGTTATATCGCGGGACTGCCTGGGCTTAAGTGGACGGTTGTCCGCCCGTTCAATTTTGTCGGGCCGTACATGGACTTTATGCCGGGTATCGACGGCGAGGGAATTCCGCGGGTGCTTGCGAACTTCTCGACGGCGCTTTTACGGGGAGAACCACTCAAACTTGTGAACGGCGGGAAGGCGAAACGTTGCTTTACTAGCGTACACGATGCGGTAGACTTCTTGTTCGCGCTGTTTGCCGCAGGCTCTGGCGCTGCACACGATGCTGGTTTCAAGATTGCGCAAGACGCCGGTTCAGGAAAGGCACAAGTTTCTGGTTCTAAAACTGCGCCGGATTCGGGGGTATTCTCGCAGGCGTTCAATGTCGGGAATCCGAAGAACGAGGTGAGTATTGCGGAACTTGCGCAGAAGATGCGCTCGATTTTCGCGAAGGTACGCGGGGTCGATGTCTCGACGCTGCCGAAACCGCAGGTGGTCTCGGGCGAGGAATACTACGGTGCGGGTTACGATGATTCGATGCGTCGCATGCCCTCGGTCGCGAAGGCTGAACGCTTGCTCGGGTTCAAGGCGCGCATCCCGCTCGATGTCGCTCTCGAGGAATCGCTCTCGTGGTTCGTCGGACATTATGGTACCGGTTTGTCATCCCCCGCTTGACGGGGGATCTCCCTTTTATGAATAAATGTTTAGTTTTCATAAATAAAAAGGAGATGTCCGACTAAATCGGACATGACAAGTAAGTGCATCCCGATTACTTCATCTTTGTTCCGGCCTATAACGTATCGCAGACTCTTGCGGACGTATTGGGGCGCATTTCGCCCGCAGTCATGGAACGCGCGGAAGTGCTCGTGATAGACGACGGCTCGAAGGATGATACCCGCGGGGCCTATGAAACGTTTGTCGGCGCATCTTCAATCATGAACTGCGCGGCATCCGGTAAGGCGTGCGCGGGCCACCTGCATTACGAGCGTTTCGAGAAGAACTGCGGTTACGGCGCGGTCGTCAAGCGCGGAATCACTGCAGGCCTGGAATCGGGTGCGAAGTTCATCGCCTGCTTGCATGGCGACGGGCAGTACCCCGCCGAGCAGCTTGGCGAATTTTTTGCGTACCTCGAGTCCGCGCGCACCCAGCCCGAAAATGCCGAGCGCACCCAGCCCGAGGCAAGTGGCCTGCCAGAAATAGCCCTCGTCCAAGGTTCCCGCCATGCTGTCGCGGGGGGCGCGAAAGCCGGCAACATGCCTTTGTACAAGCGGCTCGGCGGGGCTTTCCTCACCGCGCTCGAGAACATCGCTTTCCGGCAGAAGCTTACGGACCGACATAGCGGTTTCATCGTCTACAATGCGGAATTCCTGAAGACGCTTGACCTCAAAGCGCTGAGCCCGAGCTTCGATATCGACCTGGAAATCATATCCATCGCCGATGCCCGCGGTTACCAGCAGGCAGAACTCCCGATACCCACGCGCTATGCCGGCGAGAAGTCCAACCTGAACGTCGTCACCTACGGCCTGCGCGTCTTGCGGCAAATTCTGCGCCGTTTTTGCCTGCGATAAAGCTCTTTTTTAGGGTAGGGGCGTATAAATAGCTTGATTCGCCCTGGTTTATATGCCCCGCACTCAAAAATCTCGAAAAAAAATACGCTTGAAGGTGAGCTAGAGCCTCAAGCGTAATTTTTTGGCAATTTCTTGCTTTTGGCGCGCGGCAACTTAGTGCCCGCGTCTTGAAAACTACCCGTTGCCGTGGTGCTTGTCGTGGTTGGGGCAGCCGCAGCCGCCCTGGCCGTCGCAATTTTCCTTGTGGCCTTCGCCGCCGCATTCGCATTCGTGGCCTTCTTCGCCACACTTGCATTCGCCTTCGCCACCGCAGCAGCAGTGGCCTTGCGGGTTGAGTTCTTCTTCGGTGGCTTCGCGCACGCTCACGACTTCGATCGCGAAGTTCAGGTTCTTGCCTGCGAGTTCGTGGTTTGCGTCAATCACGGCCTTGTCGCCCGCAACAGACTTTACGCGGATGGGCATCGGGCCCATGGGAGTCTGCGCGTAGAACTGCATACCCGGGACGACCTGGTCTACGCCCTGGAAAACGTCCAGCGGAACTTCCTGCGTCATGCGCTCGTCGTACTCGCCGTATCCTTCGCTCGGGATGACCTTCACGTCGAACTTGTCGCCGACTTCGTGGCCTACCATGGCTTTTTCGAGCCCGACCACGATCATGCGGGCGCCCTGGATGTACTGGAGGGGTTCGCGGCCTTCGGAGGAATCGATGACGGCTCCTTCGTCGGAGGTGAGGGTGTAGTGCATCTGGACTACGGTCTTGTCGGCAATCTTCATTGGGTATCCTTTTTTTGATTTGTGGCTGCAATATAGAATAATTTGCTATATTAAGTTCGGATTTTTTAAAAAGGATAGATAATGTCTATTAAACTTGTTTCCCGTAGTTTACTTGCCGTGGCCATGGCCGCGGGTATTGCTTCTGCACAACTTCTCAATAGCAAGAGTATCGATGTCATCCGCGTCGAAAAGACCGGCTTCTCCGCTGGCCGAATCGACAGCCTGACCCAGGCGCTCGCACTGCAGCAGTTCCAGGGCAAGAAGGTGAATGACGAAACCATGACCCAGGTCCGCTATGCGGTAATCGACAACCTCGTGGGCCAGGAGCTCGTGAAGCTCGAATGCAAGAAGCAGGGCATCAAGGTCCCCGCAGCCCGTGTGGATAGCCTTTCCGCGCTTTTCAAGAAGCAGTTCCCCAGCGAGGAAATGTTCCAGAAGCAGCTCAAGCAGAGCGGCCAGACGATGGCCCAGTTCAAGGAAAAGATTGAAGACCAGCTCAAGAGCGAAGAACTCCTGAAGAAGAAGGTGCCCTTCCCGAAGGACCCGACTGAAAAGCAGAAGGAAGCCTTCTGGGAACTCAACAAGGACAAGGCCGTCATCAACGATTCCATCAGCGGCGCCCGTATTTGGGTTTCGACGAAGGGCAAGAAGGCCCAGGAAATCAGCGACGCGAAGGACATGCTCAAGGGTCTTGCCGCCCAGGTGCGTAGCAAGAAGGCTACTTTTGCCCAGCTCGCTGCCATCTACAGCGACGACAAGGATGCGAAGAAGACCGGCGGCATGATGCCGAAATTCGTGGCCAAGAGCAAGGGCGATGCCTTCGTTAAGGCCGTGAACAAGATCAAGGTGGGCGAAATTACCGACGTCGTGACCGACAAGGACGGCGTGTACATCTTCATGCTTGCCGAACGCAACGACGGCAAGTACGAAAGCTACAAGGTCCAGATCGAATACTACCTGCGACTCCAGGCCGAACAGGAACGCCAGATGAAGCTTAAGGCCTACCTCGACGAACTCGCCAAGGTCTACAAGGTGCAGTACCTCGACAAGAAGTACACTCCGCCGCAGGCCATCGGGGGCAAGTAATGGCCTTCCAGACGACCCATACCGGGCTTATCGACTTGCGTAGCCGCATCGACAAGCTCTGGGGGTATCTTTGACCTAGAGGCCAAGACCGAGGAACTTTACGTCCTCGAGAAGGACTCCGCAGACCCGAACCTGTGGAACGACCAGGAAAAGGCGCAGTCGATGATGAAGAAAATCGGCAACCTGCGCGGCCTTCTGGATGCGTGGAAAGAGGTTTCGCAGAGCTGCGATGACCTAGCCGAACTTTACGAGATGAGCAAGGCGGAGGAATCCGCCGACTTGACTAAGACCATCGAGTCCGATATCGCGGCCCTCAAGGCGCGCGTGGAGAAGATGGAATTCAAGAAGATGCTGAACGGGCCCGACGACGCCTGCGCATGCCTCATGTCTATCCATCCGGGTGCGGGCGGTACCGAGTCCCAGGACTGGGCCCTGATGCTGTTCCGCATGTACACGCACTTCTTCGAGCGCGAGAACATGGACTTCAAGGTGGTGGACTTCCAGGAAGCCGAAGATGCCGGCCTCAAGAGCGCGACCATCGAGGTGACCTGCGAGAATGCGTACGGCCTGCTCCGTTCGGAGATTGGCGTGCACCGCCTGGTGCGCATCAGCCCGTTCGACGCGAATGCCCGCCGCCACACGAGCTTTACCGCCGTGTACCTGTACCCCGAGCACGAGGACGTGGAATTCGATTTGGACATGGCCGACGTGCGCGTGGATACCTACCGCAGTAGCGGTGCGGGTGGCCAGTACATCAACAAGACGGATTCCGCTGTGCGCATGACTCACTTGCCCACGGGTATCATGGCGAGCTGCCAGACGGAACGCAGCCAGATCCAGAACCGCGAGACCTGTTACAAGATGCTCAAGACCATGGTGGCCGAGCACTACCGCCTCGAAGAAGAGGCGAAGCGCGATGCCCGCATGGCCGAGAAGAAGAAGGTCGAGTGGGGAAGCCAGATCCGCAGCTACGTGTTGCAGCCTTACCAGCTGGTGAAGGACCTGCGTACCGGTGTGGAAACCTCCGATACCGCGGGCGTGCTCGACGGCAAGATCAGGCCGTTTATCGATGCGTACTTGCTGAGTACGAGCGAGACGCAGCCTCAGTAAAATAATTCGCCTTGTCTGCGGAGACGGACTTCGGTCAAAAAATTAGCCCCGGTTCTAGCCGGGGCGTTTTGTGTAATCGTTGCAGGATTGGGCGGAACAAGTCCGCCATGGCGTTACTTGCGCCAGATGCCGATGAGGCTCCTGTTCTTGCGGAGTGCAAGCCACAGCGTGGGCCAGATGAGGATCAGGTCGCGGATGAGGCTTGTCCAGGCTTCGGCCTTGTCCTGTGCGCCTTCGAGTTCGAAGCAGCCGCAGGTGATGCCCAGGTCGTTCCAGAGTGCCCAGGCGAGCGCGATGATGAAGCTCACGAACATCCAGAAGATGGCGAATGCGGATTCCTTCACGAACGGCGTGAAAATCATCGCGAGGCCGAACCAGAGTTCGAATTGCGGATAAACTAGCGCGAAGAAGTTGTTCACGAAGTCCATGTGCAGGGCCGAGAAGAACTGGTACTGCGCGACGAGGGTCGCAAACTGGTGCGGGTCCTGGATCTTGAAGATGGAGGCGAAGATGAACATCCCGCCGATGCCGAACCTGCACAGCATTTCGAGGGCTCGCACGGCGAAATCCTTCTCAAGCTTATAGGCGGGAATCACGAGCAGGCCGCAGACGATACAGGCGGCAACGCCCAGGTGGATGTTGTAGCGGTAGGCCTTGGGCCAGATATCCAGGAGCCAGTCCTGGTCGGTAAACGTGAGGATGCTTTCGGGGAAGCTGATTTCTGCCACGCCGAAGGCTACGAAGAATGTGGCGACAAGGAGTAAAGCTGCGGAAGCGATGGTGCGCTTGATATTTTTCTTTTCAAAACATTCAATCATATCGCCTCCTACAGGATATCCGCCGGTTTTTCCATCACGTCCTGAGTGCCAATCCATTCGACGGATTTGCCTTCACCCACGCGGATGTTGTTTATGATGGCGAGCGCTATGCAGAAGAGGGCGATGCCGATAAGTACGAGCCAGTTCAGCTTTTTGGCGTAAGAGATTGCGGCGCTTGCTGCGAGTGCGACCGGGATGCATACCGCTGCAACGCAGAGCAATAAAACAGATGCGATAAATTCAAAAAATTTCATAACTCTAATATACAAAAAATGCGCAAGTTTCTATACCTCATATATTCGTTTTATGATTGCAATAATCATTTCATACAAGAAATAAACTGTCTTATAAATGGAAGGCGTCGGCCAAGGATGGGGAGGGCGCAGGGAGGGGCCCGTGCGGCCTTCGCAACTCTGAGCTGGGGCCCCTCCCAGCAGCAGTTTTTTTATGAATTTTTTGTTAAAAAATTAGTTCCCGAAGGTCCAAACAATGCCGTAGGCGAAGCGCAGTCCTTCGGGCGTGTAGCCCGAAGCCGGCATGTAGATGCTGTGGTTGAAGTTCTCGATGCGGCTGTAGAGCTCGAAGGAGAGAATCTGCATGCGGGCCTCGAAATCGAGGGCGAGGTATTTCTTCATTTGCTCGAGTTCGGGCATGCCTTCTTCGTTGACGGTGCAGTCGTAGCGGTCGCCGAACCACTGCCAGTCCACGCGTACGCTCACGCCGAGCCTGTTCTGCACAAAGCGGTTCTGCCAGTGGATGCCGCCCTTATAGTAGAGTTCCGGAGTGTCGATGATTTTCTCTTCGCGGTCGAGGACCTGCCCGCGTTCCAGGTAGAATTTCCAGTTCCCGAGCCTGAACCCGATTTTAAAGAGCCAGTCCCATGTGGATGCCTCGCCGAGATTGGCCCAGCGGAACGCCTCGTCCACCGATTCCATTCCTTCGCCCAGAACCCAGCGCTGCTTTATCAGGTTCGTGGCGCTCTCGTGCCTAAGCCCGAGCCCGTAGAACACTTCGCGCGAATACCACCCGATATTCAGGGCCTGCCTGTTGCGCCTTTCGTAATCGAGGTCCTCGTTCGGGAAGGAGAGGCGGCCCGTTTCGACAAACTTGAGTTCTTTCACGTCGGGGAACTTGTTGTCGTGGCGGACCATCGCGTTCAATTTCAGGTGGAAGGGGAGGTTGAATGTCGCGTCGGCAGAGTAGGCGGGGGCGAAGTCCACGCGGTCGAGGAGCGAACTGTTGCGCTGCATGCCGACTTGTGCGCGGAAGAATACGAACGAGAGCGTGTCCGAGATTTCGCCGTAGCCAATTTCGCGGTCCTGGTAATATGTCTTGGAGAATTCGGCGCGTTCATCGTCGGTGTTCACGAATTCGTATTGGAAATGTACGGCGGGGTTGAGGAACATCGCGTACCGGACCGAAGCGTCGCCGAGTATCGTGTTGTAGGTGTAGTTGTGCACGGTGTCGTAGTAGAGGCTGTCCGTGCGCAAAATGCCGAGCGTGTCCTTCCAGGTCTTGGTGCCGTACCCGATTCTGGCGAGCGAGTCCTCCTCGATTTCGTGCGTGCCGTAATGGAAACTGGTCGCGACGGTCAGCTTCTTTATGGGATAGAGCTCTATGCCGCCGCCGTAGGTGACTGCCTTCTCTTCGATGGTGTAGGGCGGCTTCTGGAACGTGCGCTTGGCGAGGTCGAGCGTATCGAGCAGCACCTTGTGGCTCGTGTTGTCGGCATTCTCGAGGGAGAGGTAGTTCATCTTGAAGAACGCCTTGCCGAGACCGAATCGCCACGTGATGACTGGCTGTACGTGCATCGAGTTTACGGCGATGTTTCTGCCCGTGAACGGGATGCTCGAGGAGTCGCGGCCGAGCGCGAAGTACGGCGAACTCGTCACGTTTTGGTAGTCGTATTCCTTCGAAAGCTTGTTCGAGCGGCTCTGCACGCCGAAATCGAGCGTGACGGAATCGGTGATGAGCCTCCGGAAATCGAGGTGGAGCGCATTGCCGGCGAAGGCTCCGCGTTCCCAGGCCACGTCGGTCACAGGCGTGTCGACGGGAACGCCGTGGCGTTCCTCGAAGAGGATGCCGTTTTCGCCGTTGAGCGAGAGCCGCGACGGGTCGAACCCGAGGCGCGTGGTGTAAATGCCCGAAAGCATGGCCGGGTACCGCCTGCTCACGCTCGCCATGCCCATGGCGGCAGGTTCGAGTTCCGGGTTCCCGAGGATGGAGGTGCCGAGTGTCCATTCTGATTTCTGGCCCGAGACGTCGTAGAGCCTCTGCATGACTTCGGAATGCACGAGCCCGAAGCGGCCCGCGTCGTTCTCGCGTACCTGCGGGTCGAGGCGGTCGGGGACGACCATGACGGAATCCTGTTTTGCGGGTTGCGTGTACTGCTGTACAGGCAGAACCTGCGCAAACGCGGTGGTGGCAAGGCCTGCGGCAGTAACGATGGCGATAATGGCGCGGTTGATGTTCTTTAACATTCTAGAACCATTCGGCTCGCGATTTCTCGCGGCATTCCTTGAGCGCCTGGACGACGGTGTAGGGCATCTTCATGCAGCCCGGGGGATAGGCACCGCTTTCGGTGTGGAAGTCGGAACCGCCCGTGCCGACAAGCCCGTATTTAAGGGCCATTTCTTTGTACTTGCGGCCGACGGCTCCCTTCTGGGCCGGGCTGTAGACTTCCATTCCCTTGATGCCCCATTCCACCATGTTCTCGATGAACTCGTCGGAGAGGCCCGACTTGTAGGGGTGCGCGAGCACGGCGATTCCACCAGCGTTTTCGATGAGGCGGATGGTCTGCTGCGGGTTGAGTCCCTTCTTTTCGACGAAGGCGACGCACCCGTCTCCGAGGTACTTGGTAAACGCTTCGGCGAAGTTGCCGATGTATTCCTCGTCTACAAGCGACATGGCGATGTGCGGGCGGCCGATGACCTTCCCCTTGCAGTAGGAATGCACCTTCTCGTAGGAGATGTCGATTCCGAGCGCGTTGAGCTTCTTGATGATTGCCTTGACGCGGGCGATTCGCTGCTTCGCGAAATCCTCGAGTTCCATGTTCAGGGCGAGGTTTGTCGGGTCGCAGAAGTACCCGAGGATATGGATGTCCTTGCCCTGCCACACGGCCGAAATCTCGATGCCCGGGATGAGCTCGAGTCCGAGTTCCTTGGCCTTGTCTTCGGCCAGCTTGTACGAATCCAGGTTGTCGTGGTCGGTTATGGAGATGCAGCGTAGCCCCTTGCGCTTGCTGAGCGCGAGGAGTTCCTCGACCGAGAGTGTACCGTCGGAAAGGCGGGTGTGCAAGTGCAGGTCCGCGTATCCACCACTTTCGGTGATGATTGTTCCTCGGTTCACTTGCCGACTCCGTAGTATTGCGCGATGATCTCCGCTTCGCTGAGCTGGTCCGTATTCAGGCACATGTTCAGGAACGGGTAGAGGCCTTCGCAGCCGAACCCGATGCGGCAGCCTGCTCCGCTTTTTTTCGCAAGGTAGAGCCTGGGCAGGAAGGGCTGGCCGAGGTAGATGCACACCGTTGGCGCAAATTCGAGAATCTTCTGTTCAATCTCTTCGAAGACGCGTTCGCCGTAACGGCATTCGGCGTCGCTGAAATAGACGGCGTGTGCACGCTTTGCCGATATGAGGGCGTGGAGCGATTCGTGCGCGACGCACAGTACGTCTGTGAACCAGGAGTTCGGCATCTTGTGCAGGAATCCTGCGGAACTTTCCATGTCGCGCGGCAAGAACAGGAGCGTCTTCGGGTTGTTGCGGAGCGATTCGGGGAAGCTGAATGCCGCCGAATATTCACCTGCTTGATTCAGGAACCATTTGAACAGCGAATCCTTGCTAGAGAATCGTTTGAAGAAAAAACGGAACTGGTCTGCAAAATACGGCGACGGCTTCAAAATCACTCCAATGTTTGGGAGAAATATATAAATTTGTACTTATGTCAAAGCAGAAATTTTATGCAATTAAGCGCCCCGAAGGGGGGCAAATTGTCGATTCATGGGAAGTTTGCGAACCTTTGGTCCGTGGGGAGAAGGGAATCAAGTACAAATCTTTTTCGACGAAGGCCGAAGCCGAGGCCTGGCTGGAAGGTTCGGAATCCGCCGAGCCGGGAGGAATCCGCGTGTATGTGGACGGATCCTTCACCCCGAGCTGCGAAAAGGCGGGTTGGGCGTTCGTGGTCATCGAAGACGGCAAGGAAATCGCCCGCGGTTCGGGCTTTACCGCATTTGCGGCAGAAAGCAGGAACATCGACGGCGAATGCATGGCGAGCTACCAGGCGATGCGCTGGCTCGACCATAACGACAAGTATGCGACCATCTGCCACGACTACGAGGGAATTGCCCGCTGGGCCCGCGGGGAATGGAAGGCCAAGAGCCATATCGCTATGCAGTACGTGGCCGCGGTGAAACCCTACCTTTTCCGCGTGAAATTCGAGAAGGTCGCCGCCCATACGGGCGTGAAGTGGAACGAGCTTGTGGACAAACTCGCCAAGGAGGCCGTCGAGAAGGCGAAGAAAGTGAATCAAGAGGCCCGCGCCTGAGATGACCCTCCAGGAATTTATACAGGATAACCCGATTTCGACGCTTTCGCACTTTGCGGAGGCGGGGCGCGAAGCCATACACGTGAACGGGGCGTCCATCCCGCTGGCATCGATGATGGTGGCCCAGCGCTTTTTCGAGAAACCCGGTCCGATTCTTGTGGTTGCGAAGGATTTCAAGAGCGCCGAAGTCTGGATGGAGAACCTCCAGAGCCTCGTGGGCGAGGAATACGTCCGCTTTTTCCCGGCGCTCGGTCTCAAGCCTTATGAGCAGAAGGTGCCTTTCGAGGGTGTTATTGAAGAACGCCTGAGGTTTTTCCGCGATGCGGGGAATGCTGAGAAGCCGATCGTGGCGGTATGTCCGCTCGATGCTTTGCTGATGAAGCTCCCGGTGCCGGGCGGGCTTGTGCGGAACATGCGTACGCTCAAGGTGGGTGACGTGCTCGAGCCTTCGACGCTTCGCCCGTGGTTCATGGATCATGGGTTTACGGAACAGCCCGTCGTGAGTTCGGTGGGCGAGTTCTCCATACGCGGGTGCATCGTGGACGTGAACTGTTTTTTGTACCCGCACCCGATCCGTATTGAATTTTTCGGTGACGAGATTGAATCTATCCGCAGTTTCGACATCTTCACGCAGCGCTCGGTGGAGGCCATGGAGCGCGTGACGCTCTACCCGATGGGTGAGTGGACGCTCCCGGATGCGGAACTTGCCAAGTACAACGGTGAACTTGCCGGCATCTGGTGGAAACGCGGGCGTTATGAACAGCTGAATTCCAGCCTGCTGGATTACCTTCCCGGGGTAAGCCTCGTGTTCGAGGAACTCTCGACGCTTGCCGAGAACGCTTCGCGCCTGAACCAGGCCTACGATACCGCATTCGAGGAACTTTGCACGACGGCTCAGGATGTTGAGCCTTCTACCAAGATTTGGTGGAGATTCGGTGAAATTTCGGCAACCTTCCCGGGGCATGCTTCGATGGATGTCACGCATGTGGAGGCCGATGCATCCAACTGGTACAGCGTGAAGTCGCGCCCGCAGGATTTTGCAAGCGCCGGTACCGAAGAAGTCGCGAAGAAAATCGAGGACTTCTATGCAGGTGGCGGGCAGGTCTATGTGGTTGCACCGACTCCCGGTGCTCTGGCACGACTCAAGCACGTGTTTACGGGATTGCCTGTCGAGGATTACTTTGTCGGAAACCTTTCCGAAGGATTCTGGCTCGACGACGACAAGGTGGCGTTCCTCACCGAAACGCGGATTTTCAACCGTCATGCGACAAAGTCCAGGAAGCGCCAGATAGCGGGCTCCGTGACTGCCGCGCTGATGGTGGAATCGCTGAACCGCGGGGACTACGTTGCACACGAAGATCACGGCGTGGGCCGCTATCTCGGGCTTGTGCGCGTGGAAGTGAACGGCGGTCTCGTAGACTGCGCCCTGCTCGAATACGAGGGTGGCGACCGCCTGAAGTTCCCGGTATCGGACCTGCAGAAGATTGAGCGTCTGGAAGTTTCGGATGAAAAGGCCCCGAAGCTCGACCGCCTGGGCAGCAAGACCTGGGAAAACCTGAAGAAGCGTGTGAAGGAGAAGGTCGTAAAGATTGCGCGCGACCTCGTGAACCTTTATGCGAAGCGCGAACTTGTGGATGGATTCTCTTTCCCGCCCGATGGCAAGATGCAGAAGGAATTCGAGGACGCATTCGAGTACGACCCGACTCCCGACCAGGTGAAGGCTACCGCCGAAATAAAGCGGGACATGGAAAGCCGGAGGCCGATGGACCGCCTTGTCTGCGGTGACGTTGGATTCGGGAAGACGGAAGTCGCCATGCGCGCCGCCTTCAAGTGCATTGCCGCGAAAAAGCAGGTCGCGATTCTCGTGCCGACGACCATCCTTGCCGCCCAGCATTACGAAAACTTCTGCGACCGTTTTGCGGCTTTCCCCGTGAACATCGCGCTCGTGAACCGCTACAAGACGGCAAAGGAAAAGCGCGAGATTTTCAAGCGGGTATCCGAAGGGAAAATTGACATTGTCGTCGGTACGCACGCGCTTCTGAGCGAGAAGAACCAGTTCAAGGACCTGGGCCTGCTCGTGATTGACGAAGAGCAGAAGTTTGGCGTGAAGCAGAAGGAAAAGCTGCGCGAGCTCCGCATGACTGTCGATACGCTTAGCATGAGCGCCACGCCGATTCCGCGTTCCCTGCACCTGAGCATGACGGGGGTGCGCGACATCTCGCTTATCAATACGCCGCCGATGAACCGCCTCCCGGTAGAGACGAAGCTTTTGAAGCGCGACGATGTGGTCTTGGCGGCTGCTGTCCGCGATGAACTTGCCCGAGGCGGGCAGGTGTTCGTGGTGAACGACCGCGTGCAGAACATCAACATGCTTGCCGAAGAGGTGGAGTCGTGGGTGCCCGAGGCGCGCGTTGCCGTCGCCCACGGGCAGATGAACGACCGCGATTTGGAACGCGTGATGGAGAGCTTCCTCTCGAAGGAATTCGATATCTTGGTAAGTACGAGCATCATCGAGTCCGGCCTCGACGTGCCGAACGCGAATACGATTATCATCATGAACGCCCACCATTTCGGCATCAGCCAACTTTACCAGATGCGCGGGCGCGTAGGCCGTAGCAGCGTGCTCGCGAAGGCCTTCCTCGTGATACCCGCGAAGAGCGGCATATCGCAGGAATCCATGCGCAGGCTGAAGGCGCTCGAACAGTTCAGCGACCTCGGCAGCGGGTACCAGCTGGCGATGCGCGACCTCGAGATCCGCGGTGCGGGTAACCTGCTTGGCGAAGAACAGCACGGCTTTATCGCCGAGGTCGGCTTCGAGACGTATGTACGTCTCGTGCGCGAGGCCGTGGAGGCCTTGCGCGGCGGTTCGAGCGAGAAGCCGGTCCAGCCCCGCGTGGAAATCGGGGTGGACGCCTACCTGCCCGAAGACTACATCCAGGATGGCCTTACGCGCATCGGGATGTACCAGCGGATTGCCCGCGTTACCAGTTCTGCGGAAGTCGAGAATATCCGGCTTGAACTTGTCGACCGTTTCGGCGAGTTGCCGGTGCCCGCCAAGATGCTCCTGCTCGTTACCGAAATCGGGCTACATGCCGGCAGGCTCCGCATGCAGGGAATCCAGCAGCGCAAGGGCGTGCTTGTCGCGACCTTCGTGGAATTCCCGCCCATCGAGACGCGTGTGCTTGGGGAAATTGCGGGGAAGAGCACTTGCCCCATGCGCTATGTGGGCATGTCGCCTCTGCAGGCCGTTTTCGAACTGGGGTCCGCTCCCGCAGAGAAGATGGCCGAAAAGATTGCGGAACTCTTCCGCGGTTTTGCCGACATCACGATAACGCCGTCCCGCGCCGAGCCCGCGAACCCGATCTTCCAGGATACGAACATACTGACCTGAGTGTCATCCTGATGTAAGTCAGGGTTGTGCCGGATTTTTTTGTGTATCAAGAAGCGTCTTGACGAGCCTCTCGGCGACTTCTCGGGGCGTTTCTGCATTATCCCTGACAAACGTTTCGTCGGCGTCGGTCTCGAATCGCTGGCATTCTGCCGGGATGAGCGCTAGGGCTTCCCGCGTCGCCTTCTTGCAGTAGGAATCCGCGTGTATGGAGAAGAGCGCGCCCAGCGAAATGCCCGCCTTCACGATGCCGGCATCCCCGCCAAACCTGTGGAATAGGGGGCGCGGCCGTTTAACGCCAGCGGCGTCATCTGCGCGGACATCGGAAAATCCGACATCCCGCAAAATTTTAACAATCCTTCCATAGTCGCCCACGCAATGGATTTGCAGGTCGCGCCCGAATTCGAACGCCATTTTCGCCTGCCTGCGGAAGATTTCTTCTTGAACTCCGCCCTGCCCGTAACCTGCGTACCGCTTGTCGAGACCGGCTTCGCCGACCTGGGCGTCCGGGAACAATTCCAGCAGTTTCGTGAGGTCGCGAAGGTCCTGTTCCTGAACTTTCCCGGCGATTTCAGGGTGTATCCCGAAAGAAAACCCGCAACCAATCAGCCACCCTTCGGCGGAAGCTTTTTCCCGCAATTCCTGCACGGCCTTCCATTCCCACGGTTCGCATGCCACGGACATGTATTTGTAGCCGCGCTCATGGAGTTCCCTGGCCATTTCCAGGGGATGGGGGAGCCTTGTTATGTGGATATGGTTGTCGAAATAATCCATTTTAACCGTAAAATATCTTTTTTTTACAATTTTTGCTTGTTTTTTCGGAATAAAAAGCCTAGTTTAAGTGGCGCGGGGCTCGGTCCCTGCGTTCTGGCGGGGTGCTGCCCTGCGATGTAAAGAACATGCGTTTTAATAAAGGAGTCTTTATGCGCGACTTGCTGGAAAAAGCCCTTAAGAAAGGTCTGAGTGTCACTTTTTCTAACGAGAATGGCTATGCGGTCATTCGTATTAACAAGGATGGCGATGTGGTTGCTTCGTGCAGCCTGGGGTCTGCCAACTTCCGCGATTCCGTTGAGGAATCCCTGCAGTCGCTCCTTCTCGACCTGGAGCGCAAGGGACTTTAGCCTCTTGCCTTAATCGGCTTTTTCGGGCTGCGCACCATCTTGCGGTTGCGCGGCCCTATTTTTTTTGCTTTTCTTGCCGACAATGCTTACGAGCAGCGATCTTGTAAAACGCTTTACCTGGTCTATCGCCATCCGCGGTTCCTTCACGAACCTCCCGCGCATGTGGCTCTGCGTAAAGTATCCCACTTCGCGGCTGTCCAGGCAGAATGCGCCCTTTTCGCAGGCAAGGAAGTAGCAGTCTTCCGGAATGACGAATTCGGTTATCTGTGTGGAATCGGCGGCATCGAAGAATTCGTAGCGCATCTGGATGGGGGCATCGCCCGGCTGCGAATGGAACACCTGTTCCTCGAGCAAGAAACGGTCTTGCCAAGGAAGGAAGTCGATTTCCTGCATGCTGACCTGCCTGTTGCCAAGCTTGGTGGCACCGAGGGCCTCGACCCCGATTTCGCGCTCGCCCTGCCAGAGTGTCGTCTTCACGTAGAACTTCTTGCCGAACTGGTGCATCAGGTTGACCAGGAAATCCTGTTCGATATCGTTCAGGCGGTCGAGGTGCAGCGTGTCGCCCTTGCGGGGGATATGCACCTGGCGGCTCTGGATAAAGGCGGTCTCTTCGCGCCAGCGGAACCTGCCGTGCGGGGTCTTTACACGCCCGTTATCCGAGAAATCGAGACGGTCGCCTGGCAGCCCGACGACCTTGCGCACCACGCTCTCGCCATTGCGCTGCGTTGCCCACACGATTTCGTTGTAGTGGATATTCTCGATGCATTTGGGGAGCTTGCACATCCACAGGATTTCTTTTTCCTTGAGGAACGGGTATAGCGAGGAATCGTGGAGCTGGACTGGTTCGAGCGCGTAAAACCGGACTGCGACAGCAAGCGAAAAGCCGGCAAGAATCCCGAGTACGAGCACGACGATGCATGCCTTGGAATTCTTCCACTGGAGGGTGCGTACTTTTCGCTTGAGGTTCGCCATGTTCTTTCCGGTTAGTCTCCGCTGCTGGTGGAATCGTCGCTGAGCGAAAGCACGGCGAGGAACGCCTTCTGCGGCACTTCCACCGAGCCGATGCTCTTCATGCGCTTCTTGCCTTCCTTCTGCTTTTCGAGGAGCTTGCGCTTGCGGGTGATGTCACCGCCGTAGCACTTGGCGAGCACGTCCTTGCGGACGGCCTTCACGGTGGAGCGGCTGATAATCTTTCCGCCGATGGCACCCTGGATGGCCACGTCGAACTGCTGGCGCGGAATGAGGTCCTTGAGCTTCACGCAGATGGCGTTTGCGTAGGTATGCGCCTTGTCGCGGTGGATAATCACCGAGAATGCGTCCACCGGGTCGCCGTTCAACAGGATGTCGAGTTTCACGAGGTTGTTCCTGCGGTATTCGCTCGGGGCGTAGTCGAGGCCCGCGTAACCGCGGCTCACGGACTTAAGGCGGTCGTAGAAGTCGAACATGATTTCGGCGAGCGGCAGGTCGTACTTGAGGATGACCTTCGCCTCGTCGATGTATTCCATCGTCTCGAATTCGCCGCGCTTCTCGTCGCAGAGAGTCATGAGTGCGCCCACGAATTCCTTGGGCGTAAATATCTGCGCCTTAACGTAGGGTTCCTCGATGTGGTCGTAGCGGCTAGCGTCGGGGAGCTTGGAGGGGCTTTCTATTTTCACCATCGTGCCGTCGCTCATGTACACGTGGTATTCCACGTTCGGCACCGTCGTGATGATGTCCACGTTGAATTCGCGGTCGAGGCGTTCCTGCACGATTTCCATGTGCAACAGTCCGAGGAACCCGGTGCGGAACCCGAATCCGAGCGCTTCCGAAGTTTCGGGCTCCCAGCTCAGTGCGGAGTCGTTCAGGCGGAGCTTCTCGAGGGCTTCACGCAGGTCCTTGTAGTCTTCCGGGTTGATGGGGTAGATGCCGGAATAAATCATCGGCAAGATATCCTTGTAGCCCGGAAGCGGTTCAGTGGCCGGGTTTGCCGCGTCGGTAAGCGTATCGCCGATTTTCACGTCGCTAATGGTCTTCACGTTCGCGAGCACGTAGCCCACCATGCCTTCCGAAAGTTCTTCGCGCGGGTCGCGGCGCATGCTGAACGTGCCGACTTCGGTCACCATGTACTCGCCGCCGGTCTTCATCATGCGGATTTTCATGCCGGCCTTGAGCGTGCCTTCTACAATGCGGATGTAGTTGATGACGCCGCGGTAACTATCGTAGACCGAGTCGAAAATGAGTGCCTTCAGGGGCTTTCCGCTATCGCCCGTGGGGGCGGGGATTTCGTCGACGATCTTGTCGAGCACCTGTTCCACGTTCAGGCCGGTCTTGGCGGAAATGCGCGGAATTTTTTCGGGGTCGTAGCCCAGGAGGTCGCCCACGAGTTCGGCGATGTGGTCGGGTTGTGCGCCCGGCAGGTCCACCTTGTTGAGTACGGGGATAATCGTGAGGTCGTTTTCGATGGCGAGGTAGAGGTTCGACAGCGTCTGCGCCTCGATGCCCTGGCTTGCGTCCACCACGAGGACCGCGCCTTCGCATGCGGCAAGCGATCGGCTCACTTCGTACGTGAAGTCCACGTGCCCCGGCGTGTCGATCATGTTCAGGATGTATTCCTTGCCGTCCTTCTCGTAGACCATGCGGATGGCGTGCGCCTTGATGGTGATGCCCCTCTCGCGTTCGAGGTCCATGTCGTCCAGCAGCTGGTTCGTCATCTCGTTCTTGGCGACGGTCTTGGTCAGTTCGATCATGCGGTCGGCGAGCGTGGATTTGCCGTGGTCAATGTGGGCGATAATGCTGAAATTTCGGATATTGTCGTTTTGCGGCATAGAATCTTTGTTCGTTTGTTTTTTTACGAGTGCAAATATAGAAATCCTGCGTCATTTTTTGAATTGTCGGGCGACAAAGCCCGAAAAAATAACTATATTCTCTTGACATTCCACACGTTAACTATATTGGAAGTGTTAAAGTGCTAAAGAAAATTTCGTTCATACTGACTCTTGCCGGCATGTTCTGTTTGTGCTTTGCCGAAGGAAAGGTCTTCAACAAGGATTATACGGGTATTAAATCGATCGAGGCGACCATCACCACGCACGAAGGTGTCATCGTTATTGACCTCGATTTCAAGGCGGCTCCGAATACGGTCGCGAATTTCGTCGAACTGGCGAACAAGGGCTTCTACAACGGGCTCATGTTCCACCGCGTCATCAACGGATTCATGATTCAGGGCGGTGACCCTGAAGGCAATGGCTCTGGCGGTCCGGGCTACACTATCGACGACGAACAAAACGATTTGAAACATGAAGCCGGCGTGATTTCCATGGCGAACCGCGGCCCGAACACGGGCGGCTCGCAGTTCTTCATCACGCAGATGCCCCAGCCGCACCTGGATGGCAAGCACACTGTTTTCGGGAAGGTTCTTCAGGGGCTGGACGTCGTCTGCCGTATCGAACCTTTCGACCCCATTTTAAACATAACTATCGTGGAAAAGAAGTAATCTATGAGTTCAAAGAAAGCCACTAGCGCAAAGAAACCGGCTGCGAAGGCTGCTGCCAAGAAGCCTGCTGCGAAGCCCGCTCCGGCAAAGAAGGCCGCACCGGCCAAGAAGCCTGCCGCGAAGAGTGCTCCCGCTAAGAAGCCTGCCGCCAAGCCCGCTCCGGCCAAGAAGGCTGCTCCTGCTAAGAAGCCCGCAAAGGCTCCGGCAAAGGCAGTCCCGGCCAAGAAGCCGGCCGCTAAGGCTCCTGCAAAGGCTGCACCGGCGAAGAAGCCTGCCGCCAAGCCCGCTCCGGCCAAGAAGGCTGTACCTGCAAAGAAGCCCGCTGTTAAGGCTCCTGCAAAGGCTGTTCCGGCGAAGAAGCCGGCTGTAAAGGCTCCCGCGAAGGTCGTTCCGGTGAAGAAGCCGGCCGCCAAGCCCGCTCCGGCAAAGGCTCCCGCGAAACCGCAGCCGAAGGCAAACATCGCGAAGGCGAAGGAAGAGGTGAAGGTGCCCGCAGCAAAACCGGTGCAGGTGAAACCTAGCGAAAAGGTCGTGAAGGTTCCCGAACCGGTTATCGAGAAGCCCGTGGAAAAGCCGGTCGAAAAACCCGAAGTCAAGGTTGTTCCCGAACCGAAGCCCGTTGTCGAGGCCGAAGAACCCGCAGCCGCCGATAAGGCAGTTTCTGCAGGCAGCAACAAGAAGTTTGTCCCGTTCGCAGTCCTCTTGCAGGGCGGCAAGAAGCTCTCGAAGACCATCATGTTCATCGAGGTGAACGAAGAGGCCGAGCGCGTCAACCAGAAGAAGGTTTCTTCTGACGCCAAGCTCGAGAGGAAGCCCACGATGGCTATCCGCCACAAGCTTTCCCTTGCCGAAGAGACGCAGGAAGAACTGACGGAACGCATCTTGAAGGAACTGGAAGAGCAGAATGCCGCGTTCACGCGCGAGGCTGCGACGCAGATGTGCACCCGCTGCAACCGTAATCTTGTCTCTCCGGAATTCTGGGTCGACAAGCACCTCGGTTACTGCGAGGAATGTGCCGCGATTCTCAAGCTGGGCCAGTCCAAGGAAGCCCGCAAGGTCGAATACACGCTCGGTTCTATGGGCGGAGATTCGCTCGACGAGGCGGATGACGAGGATTTCGAAGGACCAGACGCGGCCGACCTGAAGGAAGCCGAAGAGGACCTCGCCGAACTCGAAGACAACTAGTCCATGGTTCGCAAACTCGCAATTATCGCATGCATCCTGCCGCTATTGGCAGGATGTTCTGCATCTAAAACGGAAGGTGCGCAGAAACACCTCCTGTGGAAGGTGTCGGATTCCAATTCGAGCGTCTACCTGCTCGGGAGCGTCCATTTTGCGGATGCTTCGTTCTATCCGCTCGCTCACGAAATAACGGATGCGTTCGAGCATTCGGACGAGCTGGGTGTTGAACTCGACATGAGCGATACTTCCGTCGTCAAGGAAATCGTTGAGCTTTCTGCGCAGCGCGGGATGCTCCCGGAAGGCGAAAGCCTCGACAGGATTTTGCCTGCGGATGTGCAAAGTTCGCTCGATAGCATTTGCGCGGCGTGGTACATTCCCCTCGGGACATTCAACCGCTACAGGCCCTGGGCTGCGGCTATGACCTTGAGTTCCATTGCCATTGAGCGCAAGGGATTCAATCCGGCATACGGAATAGACTTCTATTTTCTGCGTGCGGCAAGTGAAAGGGGTTTGTCCGTTCTTTCGCTCGAAACGGTCGAGGAACAGGTCGACGCCCTTACCGGAGAGGGCGTTCTGGATTCGCTCAGCATTTTCTATATGAAGAGCACGCTGCGCGATATGCCGCTGATCGATTCGAGCATCTCGATGATGATGCGCGCGTGGAAAACCGGCGATGTCGTGATGTTCCGCGATGCGATGGAACTGGAATCGCAGCCGAAGGATGAAATGGATTCGCTCCTGACGGAGGAAATCAACAAGCGCGTCTATACTTTGCGCAACAGGAAAATGGCCAAAACGGTTGAAGATCTGTTGGCCTCCGACCGCAAGGTATTTATCGTCGTTGGTGCCGCGCATCTGGTGGGGAAGGACGAAAACGTCATAGACCTTCTCCGCGCCAAGGGTTTCACCGCCGAACAACTTTAGGTTTGGTGAAGACAAACGAAAAACCGGATTCCACTGGAACCCGGTTTTTGAATTTTGGTCGTTCAGTAATTACTTCTTGAATTTCTTCAGAATAGCTTCTGCCTTGCTGAACTGCTG
Organism: Fibrobacter succinogenes; assembly: GCA_902762305.1. Lineage (GTDB taxonomy): Bacteria > Fibrobacterota > Fibrobacteria > Fibrobacterales > Fibrobacteraceae > Fibrobacter > Fibrobacter succinogenes_I. The sequence continues at coordinate 106,274 of CACWNW010000004.1, forward strand.
CTTCACGGACTTCGGGCCCGTTCCGCCTTCGATGTTGCGGCGAGAAACGCTGTATTCAAACGTGAGCGTCTTCTTCATCTGCTTCACATTCGGAACGCCGGCGCTGGCCCAGGCCTCGTCGCTGAGGTCCGTGAATTCGAGGCCTTGGCGGGCGGCTTCACCGACCAGGCTACCGACCACGTGGTGGGCATCGCGGAACGGCACGCCAGATTCGACCAGAAGGTCGGCGAGGTCGGTAGCCAGCAGCGCCGGCAGCATCTTCGCATGCATCTTGTCGAAGTTGAAACGTGCGCTTTCCAAAGCTTCCTTCATCACGCGGAGAATCACCTTCACGTTATGGACGGAGTCGAAAACCGGTTCCTTGTCTTCTTGCAGGTCACGGCTGTAGCTGAGCGGGGCACCCTTCACCAGAGTGTAGAGAGCGCTGAAGTTGCCGAGCATGCGGCCGGACTTTCCGCGGATGAGCTCCATGGAGTCGGGGTTCTTCTTCTGCGGCATCATCGAGGATCCGCTGGAGAAGGCGTCGTGCAGGGTGAGGTAGCCGAATTCGCTGGTGCTCCAGTTCACGAAATCTTCGGCGTAGCGGCTCATCGTGTTCGCGATGATGGCTAGGTCGGCTTCGAATTCGAGCATCATGTCGCGGTGGCTCACGGCGTCGATGCTGTTGGGGGAGACCCCGTTGAATCCGAGTTCCTTCGCCACCAAAGCGCGGTGGTACGGGAAGGCGGAACCGGCCATGGCTCCGCTACCGAGCGGGAGTTCGCTGTGGAGTGTGAGGAAGTTGTCGAGGCGCTTCACGTCGCGGCTCACGGCAAAGAACATACTCATCAGGTAATGGCTGAAGTAGATGGGCTGAGCCTGCTGCAGGTGCGTGTAGCCCGGCATCATCTTGCCGAAGTATTTTTTCGCGAGGTCGAGCACCGTTTCCATGAGAGAAACTTCGAGGGCGCGGATTTCGGCGGCGCGGTGACGCATGTAAAGCTTGAAGTCCGTGCAGACCTGGTCGTTACGGCTGCGGCCCGTGTGAATCTTCTTGCCGAGCGCACCGATGCGTTCGGTGAGCACGCGTTCCACGGCCATGTGGATGTCTTCGTCGGATTCCTGCCACAGGTTCTTGCCGGCCTTGTAATCCTTGAGGATGCTGGCCAGGCCATCGCAAATCTTCTTGTAGTCGGCCTTGCTGAGCACGCCCGATTCCACCAAGCCCTTGCCGTGGCCGATGCTGCCTTCGATGTCTTCTTCGATGAGTTCGGCGTCGAATTGCAGGCTGAAGCTCAGGTCCACCATGCTCTGCGCCATGCCGCTTGCGAAGCGGCCGGTCCACATGTTGGTCTGGGTGCCTTTCTTTTCAGTTTTCTTTGCGCTGGTCTTTGCCATTTTAAAATCCTTTTTTCAGATCCAATTTTCGGATGCAAATATAGAATATCGCGAAGGGTTATTCCGCCTGATTACTGGCACTGGCAGGAGCGGCCGGAGCGGGAGTGGCCTGAACCTGGTTTGCCGGAGCCTGGTATATCATAATGGGCTTGGCAGCTGTGTTGCTCTGCTGTTTAGCCAACGTTCTCATGGACAAGCAATGGTCGAGGTTCCCGGCGCTAACGCCTTTTATGTAGCATTTGGTTTTGACTTCCATATCGCGTGTATATTTTGTCCGAGCGATCAGTTGTCCGTTTACAAAGAAATCGAAATTCCCGTGCTTCTGTCCCTTGACGCAGCGTCCCATGATATTGTATTGCTCACCCTGGTTGTCCATAAAATGCCATGTGGCTGTTTTTACATGGTAGCCGTCACAGTCGACAGGACTGTTCATCGATTCGGGACTCTGTCTTGTCAGGTAGCCGCCGCAAGAACAAAGCAACATAGCGATTAAACTTATGAAAGCGAAACGAATCATTATTCCTCCTTGTATATCTAAGTCAATTCTTGTCGCATTCCTTTTCCAGGACGGCCTTCATTTGTGCGGTCAGCAGGATGGCGCTTCTCGACATGGGCATGTCCTTGTACGGAGCGACTGAAATTTCCGGTAAGACCCTGAGCTTGTAGATATAGCGCTCGGTCGGGTGGAATTCCAACATCTTGTCGTGCTTGCGGAGCCCGATTTTTTCGTTGCCGCCGAAATAGATAGGCACGACATCCGCGTTTGCATAAAGCGCGAACCTTGCAGCCCCCTTCTTGAAGTACCACGGCTCACCCGGCTTGGAGCGCGTACCTTCGGGGAAGATGATGAGGTTGTTGCCGTCTTCGAGCATCGACTTCTTGGCCCGTTCCAGCTGCTCGTCGAAGGGGAGCGTGTTCGGGATGTAGAGGTTCCGGATAATCAGCGAAATGAACTTGTTCTGGACAAGCGACCCCTTCACGATACAGTTCGCGTTCGGGATGAGCGAAATGAGGATGACCACGTCGAGGAGCGAGGGATGGTTCGCGATGACGACCTTTCCCTTGATTCCCTTGAGCATTTCGCGGTTCTCGACGCTCAGGCGCATCGCTCCCGTAACTTCGATATACTTGACGAAGAACTGGAAGAAATGGTTCACGAACTTGCGCGAAATGACGTTGAAGCGTTTTTCCGAGAAGCCCGCGAGAACGTGGAAAAGCGGGAACAGCGAGGTAGCAAGAATTAGACTGCTGATTCCGAATACGGCGAACGACGAAAGCTTCGAGAGCAGACGGCGGAGGTATTTGATGCGTCTAATCATCAGGCTAACCTCTGGCGAATGAAGGCGATTGCTTCTTCGGCGGCTGTCTCGAAATTCCCTTCGAGGGGAGTCTTGTCGAGTTCCTTGCCTCCGTGGCTCTTGTCCGTGGTAAGCCTGAGCGCGAGCGCGCATACGGCGTTCGGGTAGGGCGTACCTGCCACGGGCGCGTACGTCTCGGGAATCTTCTCGTCGGCGAAGATAAAGAGGCGTTCGCTTTCGGAACCGGACTCGAGGGCGGCGATGCAGTCACGCAGGCCGGCGCGGAAGGCCTCGCGCCCCGAGAACACCGCAGAATATCCGGCCGTGTTCTTCTCGAGGATGGTCGCATTCGCGATAGACGCGTTGAAGACGGAAAGGCTGAAATGCGCGGGAGAAACGTTCCCGGTATCGAGGAGCGCCTGCGAAATCTTGAACTGCTGCGTTATTTCGCCGAACTGCGACGCGAAGGTTACTTTGCAGGGCTCGGCATCCTTGCTGATGGCGGCATTCACGTAGACGACCATCTTCGAAAGCTGGCTCAAGCGCCTGCGCGTAAGCATCGGTACGAACTTCACGTCGGGGAGCGGTTGCTCTTCGGTCGGAATAAAGTATTCGGCTCGTTCAATATAAATCATTTTCCCTTCCCGTCGGTAATTCTACTTGATCCTGAACCTGAGGAGCGAGTAGCTGTTGGGGCCTACGCTGTGGTGGGCTTCCTTCAGTTCGAATCCTGCGATTTCGATGGCATGCTTCAGTTCTTCGAAGCGGTACATCTTGGAGTTGCCGTTCGCGATGCAGGTGAAGTAGAGCGAGGTCGCCTGGAGGGAGTAGGCGGCGGCTTCGAAGCGCTGCTTGTCCCAGAGCGGTTCGAGCACGTACACGTCGGTATCGGGTGCAGCTGCCGTGCGGATTTTCTTCAGGATTTTCGTGATTTCTTCGAGAGAGAAGCAGTCGAGGAACTGGCTCATCCAGACGGCGTTCGCGCCCTTCGGGAATTCGGTCGTCTCGTCGAGGACGTTGCAGGGGATGGTATCGATGCGGTTTTCGAATCCGGCGGCCTTTGCGTTCTTCTCGGCGACGGCAGTCTGGCCCGGGAGGTCGATGATGGAAACGTTCACGTCGGCGTTATACTTGCAGCAGGCGATGGCCCACTTCGCGGTGTTGCCGCCGATGTCGAACAGGCGCTTGCAGGGGTTCGAGAACACGATGGGGAGCGCCTCGGGGAAGGCGAGGTCGGAGTAGAAGTGGTCGAAGCCGAACCAGCTCTTCTTCTGCTGGTCGGTCAGCTGCGAGAGGCCCTGGTAGACCGTCTTCCAGTTGCCGAGGTGCTTGAGGCCCGCGGGCTTGCCGTCTCGGATGGATTCCTGGAGGTTCTCGGCACCCAGGTAGCAGATGTCTTCGGAAAAGTCCATGTTGACCTGAGTCATCTCGTCGCTCATCAGGAAGAACCCGATCTTGCCGAGCGTGAGGCGGAGGTCGTCTTCCTTGGAGTCCTTGTGCAGCTTGATGGCACCCATGCCGAGTCCCATTTCGATGAGGACACCGACACCGTAAAGCGAGATGCCGAGCTTCTGTGAAAGCTCGGATACGGTGATGCCCTTCTTGCGGGCGCTACAGATTTCTTCGAGGATTCCCATATCGCGCAGGGCCTTTGCGGCATGGAAACTGAGGGGAGCGAATGCGATTTTCTGGGCCTCGAACTTGGCGTCCGTGGCCGAAATTTTGTCTTGGAAGTAGTAGTCGAACATGGATTTTGTTTTGGTTGAAATTTTTTGATATCAAATTTAGCACATTTATGGCCGGACGTGGTTGACGCTGTATAACATTTTATCTATTTTTGCTTGCCAAATTAGGTTACTAATATGGACGAACTAAAAAATCGAATCAAGGAAATGATTGTTACGGCTCTCGAACTCGAAGACGTGACTGCCGCAGATATTGTTGAAGATGCTCCGCTTTTTGGTGAGAGTGAAAGGGGGCTCGGCCTCGACTCTATCGATGCCCTGGAATTGGGTATTGCCATCAAGGAAAACTTCGGTGTTTCTTTCTCGGCGGCAAACGAAGATACCAAGAAGCATTTTTATTCTGTTGATACATTGGCGGCCTATATTTCGGCGAATATGCCTAAGTAAGGAGAATTTATGGACAAGCAGGCGATTTTTGAAAAACTCAAGGCAGCCCTCATCGAGGATTTCGAACTTGATGACGAACAGGTGACTCCCGAGGCACGTCTTTACGAAGACTTGGAACTCGACAGCATCGACGCTGTCGACCTGATTGTGAAACTCAAGTCCCTTTTGCCGACGAACATCGATCCCGAAGTGTTCAAGACGGTCCGTACCGTGCAGGACGTGGTCGATGCCATCTATAACCTGATCCAGAACGCGGAAAACAAGTAATGAAATCGGTGGCGGGGAAGGTTGTCTTTGCCGCCTTATCGGTTCTTTATCCTGTTCTCGTATTTTGTGGCCTCGAATTCTGGGGCCTTTCGCCTCGCCGATTAAGCTTGATGCTAATCGGCCTTGCTTTTGTGCATTTCTTCAATGTCACCAGGGAACAGGCTAAGGACGCCGAGGGTACGGGCAGGGCGAATGCCGTGAAGAACATATCGCTGCTCGTGCTGATGCTCATGTGCGGCGCGCTTGCCTTTTTTGCCGACAACATCCTGTTCCTCAAGTTCTATCCCGTGATGGTGAACTTGAGCCTGCTTTGCTTTTTTGCGTTTACGCTCTGGAAAAAGCCGAGCTTTGCGTTCCGCATGGCGAACCTGGGCGACAAGACTTTGCGTGTATCCCCGGAGCGTTCATTCGTGGAACGTTACTGCGACCGGGTAACCATGGTCTGGTGCGCCTTCTTTGTCGTGAACGCCTCGGTCGCTTTGGCCACTGCATTGGTGGGTAGCGAACGGATGTGGACGCTCTACAACGGTTTAATCTCCTATATTTTAATCGGCATTTTGTTTGCCGTGGAATTCATGGTCCGTAAAATTATGCAAAATAAATTGCACTCCTACGTTCCCGTTTGCGAGTTGCTGCGGGATAGTCGCCCCGATGGGGCTGTTGTCTGTTTCGATGGTGAATCTGTAAGGACATGGGCCGATTTCGTATCCGACGTGTCCAAGGTGCGCCGGTTCCTGGAATCGAGCGAAAAACGCCCGTGGATTCTCCATTGCGAGGATTCGTATTTCTTTATTGTCGCCCTCCTCTCGATGCTCCAGAGCGGGCGCAAGGCCATGGTGACCGCGAACCGCCAGGAAGCTTTCATCAAGGAAATCAAGAAGCCCGAGTACGGCTTCATTACCGACACGCCGTTTGGCGATGCGTCTGCGGGTGCGGTTCAAATCCAGGATATTCTTGCCGGCCCTGCGGTCGAACCCCTCTGGAACGCTTTCGACAAGAACGAAGCCGAGATGGTGATGTTCACGTCTGGCACTACGGGCGAACCCAAGTCCGTTCCCAAGCGTTTCTCGCAGTTCGAGAACGAACTTTATGAACTGGTGAAGGTTTTCGGCGACGATTGGCTGGGCCGCAAGGTCTACAGCACGGTGAACCACCACCACATTTACGGACTCCTGTTCACGGTCCTTTTGCCGACGGCCACGGGACTCCCGTTCCGCAGGCACCGCATCGACTACCCGAGCGAACTTGTAAGCATCGCGGGCGAGAAGGCGGTCATCGCCTCGAGTCCGGCCTACCTGAAGCGCCTTGCAGCCGATACCGACAAGCCTATCGATTTCAAGTACACCCCGATTATCTATTCTTCGGGCGGACCGCTTCCCGAAGAGGTGGCGCGCAAGTGCGAAGGGATTACGGGTTACTGGACCATGGAAATCTACGGCAGCACCGAGACGGGCGGTATCGCCTACAGGCAGTCCAAGAACGGGCCTGTGTGGAAGCCGTTCGAAGTCTGCAAGATGAGCATCGGTGAAAATGACTGCCTGAACGTGAAGTCAAGCTACATTTTGGAACCCGAGGGCTTTACTACGGGCGACCTCGTGGAAATCTACGACGACGGGCGTTTCCTTTTGAAGGGGCGCGCCGATTCTATCGTGAAAATCGAGGAAAAGCGCATCTCGCTGCCCGAAGTGGAAAACCGCCTGAAGCAGACGGGCCTGGTGCAGGACGTACGCGTTGTCCCGATGGTCGGGAACCGCCAGTACCTCGCTGCGGCAATCGTGCTGAACGCGGAAGGCCGCGAGAAGTTCAAGGACCATCCCAAGCTCGAGATAAACAACTTCTTCAAGAAGCACCTCGCGCAGTTCATCGAGAATACGGTTTCGCCCAAGAAGTGGCGCTACCTCGAGGAACTCCCGCAGGACACGCAGGGGAAGATCAAGATGCGCGATATCCAGGCGCTGTTCGGCATTCCCGAAAGCCCGAATTTCAAGATCCTGAAGATGCGCCGCGAACCGGGCATGGTCACGCTCAAGCTCGTGTTCCCGGAAACAAGCGACTTCTACAACGGCCATTTCCCTTCGTTCAAGCTGCTTCCGGCCGTGGCTCAGGTCGACATGACTGTCATGCTTGCCCAAGCCTTGCTCGGAACGCCCGATACGGTTGCGCGCATCCAGCGTACCAAGTTCAGCTACCCGATTTTGCCGAACGTCCCCGCCATCCTCGAGATGAGCTACAAGGCCGAGTCGGGCAAGCTCGCATTCTCGTACACGCTCGAAGAAGGCCGACCGCTTTCTGGTGGAACCCTCGTATTTTCTGGAGAAGACAATGCGCGCACCTAAGATGAATCCCGACGACATGAAGTTCTGTGCTATCGTGCCGGTGTACCGCCACGAGAAGGCTTCGCGCAAGGTTGCCGAATCGCTTGCCGCCCAGGGGCTCTCTGTAATCCTGGTCGACGACGGGAACGCTCCCGAAGGTCACGAGATTCTCGTGCAGGTCGCAAACGAGGTCCCGAACACCACGCTCGTGACGCGCGAGAAGAACGGAGGCAAGGGAGCCGCTGTGATTAGCGGGCTCGAGGCTGCTTTCGAGATGGGCTTTACGCATGCGCTCCAGGTGGATGCCGACGGCCAGCACGACATGGAGGCCATTCCGTTCTTCGTGAAGGCGGCAAAGAAGCATCCGTTCGACCTGGTCGCGTCCTTCCCGCAGTACGACATGTCGGTACCCAAGGCTCGCGAACAGGGGCGCAAGATTACGAACTTCTGGGTCGCCATCGAGACGCTATCCATGTCCATTCCCGATTCCATGTGTGGGTTCCGCGTGTACCCGGTGAAGTTCGTGTGGCCTGTCGCGAAGAAAATCCGCACGTACCGTATGGGATTCGATATCGAAATCCTGGTGCGTCTCTCGTGGGCCGGCCTCAAGATGTATTTCTACCCGATCAAGGTGAAGTATCCCGAAGACGGCGTCTCCAATTTCAGAGCCTTCAGAGACAATGTCGAAATTTCGTGGACGCATACTAAGCTTTGCCTCGGGATGCTGGTGCGCCTTCCGATGATTCTTGGCCGCCGCCTTTTCAAGAAGAAAAAATGAACGACGTAAAAGCCGAGTCACAACAGTGGTTTGAAGTGAAGGAAGTCGGGGGAAGCCTCTGGCATTTCCGTTTCATGCTGTGGATTACCTGCCACCTGCCGCTACGCATAGTAGAACTCTGTACTGCAATTGTATGCTTTTTCTTCTGGCTGGGGGCATCTCCCGTGCGGAAGCGCTCGAAGGCTTACCTGAAACGCCTTTTTGCGGTGCGCGGGAAGCGGATGCCCTTCATGGCGACGTACAAGCATGTGCTTTCGTTCGCGCTCTCGATGATCGAGAAACTGCTCGGCTGGCGCGGGGCCATCAAGCTGAACCAGGTGGAAACGCAGGGTGACGACCTCGACAAGCTGGTGGAACAGCTCGACCGCGGGGAAGGTGCCTTCCTGATTTGTTCCCACCTCGGGAACATGGAAATGCTGCGCTCGCTCACGGGTTATGGCGAAATCCATACGCACAGGCAGTTCAAGGTGTTCCCGGTAGTCGATTTCTCGGGTACCTCCAAATTCAACGCGCTGCTCCATGAACTGAATCCGGACCTGATGAATTCGGTGCTCGACGCGAACAAGATGGGCGTAGATTCCGCCGTGTGGATGAAGGAGCAGGTGGCTACGGGCAACGTGGTGGCGATTGCGGGCGACCGGACCTCCGCCAATTCGCAGGGCCGCAATATCGAAATGAATTTCCTCGGCGATCCCGCCAATTTCCCCGAAGGCGCGTTTACGCTTGCGAGCATCCTGAACGCACCGATATATTTTACCTTCGCTATCCGCAAGCACGATTTCGATATCCGGACTCCATACGAGATGCATGTGGTGAAGGCTTCCACTTCTTTCGATTGCTCCCGCAGGGAACGCCCCGGAAAAATCAAGGATTTGGTGCGCGAGTACGTGCAACTCCTTGAAAAATTGAGTCTACGCCACCCGTACCAGTGGTATAATTTCTACAATTTTTGGAATAAAACGTAATAAAGGATTGGTTACAATGAAAACTATCGTTATTGGCTCCGAAAAGTTAACAATTGAACAGGTCGTGGCCATTGCAAAGCGCCAGGTAATCGTGGAATTGGATTCGTCTTCCAAGTTCCAGAAAAAGATCGATGCCGGCGCGGAATTCCTGGACGAGGCCCTTGCCGAACACGGTGGCATTTACGGCGTAACCACGGGCTATGGCGATTCCTGCACGCAGGTTGTGCCACCCGATCGTTACTATGAACTGCCTATCAACCTGTCGCGTTTTCATGGATGCGGCATGGGCAATTACTTTGACGAAGAGACTACCCGCGCCATCATGGTGGTGCGCCTCAATACGCTTGCCCGCGGTTTCTCCGGCGTGAGCTATGCCCTCCTCAAGATTATCATGACGTTCCTGCAGAACGATATCCTGCCCCTGATTCCGCAGGAAGGCTCCGTGGGTGCGAGCGGTGACCTGACTCCGCTTTCTTACCTCGCCGGCGCAGTCATCGGTGAACGTGACGTGCTTTACAAGGGTCAGCGCAGGCCTTCGAAGGATGTGATGGCCGAACTCGGTATTACGCCGCACCGTTTCCGCCCGAAGGAAGCAATCGCCATCATGAACGGTACTGCCGCGATGAACGCCGTGGCCTGCATGGCCTACAGCCGTGCCGAATACCTTGCCGACCTGAGCTGCCGCATTACGGCAATGAACACGATTGCGATGAAGGGCAACGCCTACCACTTCTACGAACGCCTGTTCGCCGTGAAGCCGCACCCGGGTCTCGTAACTGCCGCGAAGAAGATGCGCGATGCTATGAACCTGGAAGTTGAAAAGAACGTGATTCCCGAAAAGATTCAGGATCCGTACTCCCTGCGTTGCGCTCCGCACGTGGTGGGCGTGTTCTACGATTCCGCTCCGCTCCTGCGCCAGCTTATTGAAATCGAGATGAACAGCGCGAACGATAACCCGATTATCGACCCCGAAACGAGAAACATCTTCCACGGCGGGCACTTCTACGGTGGCCATATCTGCCTTGCGATGGATACGCTCAAGAACATTGTCGCAAACCTTGCGGACCTTCTGGACCGCCAGCTCGCGACGATTGTCGATATCAAGTTCAACCGCAACTTGCCGCCGAACCTTTCCGGCAGCCAGGGTGAATTTGCGCTCAACCATGGTTTCAAGGCCGTGCAGATTGGCGTTTCTGCTTGGACTGCCGAAGCGCTTCACCTCACGATGCCGATGAGCGTGTTCAGCCGCTCCACCGAATGCCACAACCAGGACAAGGTGAGCATGGGCACGATCGCTTCCCGCGACTGTATTCGCATCATCGAGCTCACCGAGCAGGTGGCCGCTGCCGTGCTGCTTGCTTCGGCTCAGGCTCTCCGTATCCGCCTCGAACGCGGGGAAATTTTCGAAGTGCGTCTCGCCGGCGTCAAGAAGACGTACGACCAGGTATTCGAATTCTTTGCGCCGCTTGCCTGCGACCGCCAGCTCGAACCGGACCTCCGCAAGGCGCTTGAACTGATCCGTGAAAAGTATTACGCAGTCTAGTGCGGTAAGGTCATGGCAGAAAAGAAGCTCAAGGAAACCGTAGAATTCAAGGTCGAATTCTACGACGTGGATTCGATGAAGGTGGCCTGGCACGGCAATTACGTGAAGTACATGGAAATTGCCCGCTGTGCGCTCCTTACCAAGATAAAGTACGATTACTTTGCTATGGAAGAGAGCGGATACGCCTGGCCTGTCGTCGACATGCACATCAAGTACCTCCGTCCGATGATTTTTATGCAGCGCATCCGCGCCGAAGTCACGCTCGAGGAATACGAGGTCTGCATGAAGCTTTCGTACAAGTTCTTCGACGCCGAAACGGGCGTGCTTTTGACCCGTGCCGAAAGCATGCAGATGGCTGTCGACATGAACAAGCGTGAATCGCTGATGGGCTGCCCGCAGTGCTTTATCGACCGCGTGCGTGCCGCATTGGCCGAGGAAGGGGCTCCTGCATGAACGGTTTCGCTAGGGTGACAGTGCTAATCGCTTTGTTTGCGGCTCTCGTTTTTGCGGGGACCGGTGCAGGCGAGTCTGCCAGCGTTTACAAGAAACCGCTTACTGCAGCCGCGAAACCCGCAATGCTCCAGTCGATGAAGGTCCTCACCGAAAGCCAGCTGACGGTCGGGAATTTCAAGCAGACGCGCACAATCACTAAGCTGAACCGCGAATTCGTATCGACGGGCTCCTTTGCCATCGACCGCGTTTCGGGCATCCTCTGGGATACGCAGAAGCCGTTCCCGTCGGTGCTTTGGGTGGGCGACAATTCCATTGTCCAGTGGGACCCTGCGCGCGATACAAAGAAATCGATGTCCGCGAAGGACAATCCGGTCTTTGCGGAATTCTCGAAGACCATCCAGTCCGTTTTCTCGGGACAGTTCGATGAGCTGGAACGCAACTTCAAGCTCTTTTTCGATGTGAAAGGTGCCGCTTTCGATATCGGGCTCATTCCGAAGGAAAGCGCTGTCGCCCGTGCTATTGCCTCGATTACGCTTTCGGGACAGACGGAACTCGACAAGGTGACGATTGTCGATGGGGAAGGGAACACCGTAGTTTACGAGTTCTCGCAGCATCGGCATTATCCGGACCTGCAGTCGGTCAAGGCTCCGTTTGAAGAAATTGCGAACCGTTTCCAGAAATTGAAGGGAAAATAACGGACCGATGACCTTGGCGCGAAAAAAAGTAGCTTCGGTAATATTGTGGGTGGCGATACACGCCGCCTTCGTGTTGCTTGGGCTCTTGCTGCCTTGGAATATCGAGACCGATCTGTATTCGGTTTTGCCGGATTCGAGCGAATTCAGGAATGTCGCGGAAGCGGAAAAGGCCCTGAGCGCGCATTCGATGCGGAACCTGACCGTATTGCTTGGGCATCGCGATTTCGCGGTGGCGAAATCCGCGGCGAGCGAACTTGAGGACTTGTTTGCCGGGGATAGTTCGCTTGCCGAGACCCGCTTGCGGGTCGGCGATGCCTCGATGCAGGAACTTCGCGATTTCTATTTCGGGTACCGTTATGTACTGCAGGGAGCCCAGGTCCGTGACCTGCTGAAGCAGGGGGATGCCACGGCTCTCAAGGACAATGCGCTCCAGAAGGTCTACGGCGCCTTTTCCCTTGCAGATTTGAGCCGTATCGAAGAGGATCCCTTCCTGCTGGGCGACGAGGCTTTCGAATTTTTTACGCTGAATTCTCCGCTCCTGGCCGGGCGATTCACGATTCGCGAAGGAGTCCTTGCCGCCGAGGATTCTGCGGTGACATACGTCATGTGGAGCGCATCCCTTGCGCCGAATACCTCCGCGATGGCTTCCAGCGGCCATGTGCTGGAGCGCCTCGACCGCGTGCTCGATTCTCTACAGCACGTTCACGAAGGCCTCTTCGTCGAAAAGTCGGGCGTACCGTTCCACAGTTACGAGAGTTCAAGCAACGCGCAGTCCGAAGTCGCCTGGATTTCGGGCGTGTCGATGGCGCTTATCTTGCTCTTGCTGCTCTGGGTGTTCCGCACGCCCATCCCGATCGTGTCGACACTCTTTGCAATCGGCGTGGCGGTATGTACCGCCCTTTCGGGTACCTGGGCCGTATTCGGGAGCATCCATATTTTCACGTTCGTTTTCGGTACGAGCGTCATCGGCGTGAGTATCGACTACGCGATACACTTCTTTACGGAACGCCATCATATCTTCAAGGGGCTTCTCCTTGGCTTCATGACGACGGAATTCAGCTACATCGCGCTCACGTTCGCGGATTTCCCGCTGTTGCGCCAGATGGCAGTTTTCTCGATAGTCGGGCTGGCGAGCTCGTTTGCGACAATCGTGCTGCTCTTCCCGAATTTGCCGCTGCCTTCGCATCGCGCGGAGAGGGAACGCCCCCTCCCGACAAAGGTTCCGGCTATTTTCCTCCGCATTTATGACAAGTTCCCGCCGCGCTCGATCCGCATTGCCGGTATCGTCTTCCTTCTCTCGCTCGTGCCTGGAGTCTTGCGGCTGGATGTCCATACGGACATGCGCACGCTGTATGCAATGAGCGATGAGCTTAAGCATTCCGAGGCGCTGAACGCGCGGCTCAACAACCTGGGAATTTCGGCGAATTACTTTATTGTGGAAGGCTCGTCGGAACAGGAACTCCTGGAAAACGAAGAAGCCCTTTCTGCACGCTTGCAGGTAGCGGTGAAGGATTCCCTGATGCGCGGGTTCCTTGCGACAAGTTCGTATATCCCTTCCGTCAAGACGCAGCAGGAAACATTCGAAGGCGTGCAGTCGCTTCGCCATTCGCAGGCCCTGCAAGAACTCCTGGAAAGTCTGAACGTTCCGAGCGATTCCCTCTTTGAATCGGGTTTTGCCTCTCCTGCGTATCTGGAACCTTCCTCGAAGATACCTTCGTCTTTCGCGAGCATCCTCGATATGCTCTGGATAGGCGAGGTGGACGGGCGTTTCTACAGTGCCGTATTCCCGCTGCATGTCGCCCCGGGTTTCGACATCGCCAAGCAGGCCGCCGAACTGCCTCATGTGTATGCGGTGAACAAGATGGAAAACGTGAACGAGACGCTCACGCAGCTTTCCCGCGTGGCGCTTCTCCTTGTGGCGATTGCCTATGCGGTCGTGTTCCTGGTCCTGGTCTTTGTCTACGGTTTTGTCCCTGCGCTCCGGATTATCCGCGCTCCGGTCCTCTCGTGCATCTTTATCGCGGCGGTGTTCGGCTATTGCGGGATTCCGTTTAATTTCTTCGCCATCGTGGGTGTCATCCTGACGCTCGGAATCGGTATCGACTATGCGCTCTTCTTCAAGGAGGGCGCGACCCGCGGCCTCGTGACCGCACTTGCCGTGATGCTTTCGGCGGCGACGACGCTCATTTCTTTCGGGAGCCTTTCCTTCAGCAGTTTCGTGCCTGTTTCCACCTTCGGGCTTTCGGTGCTGCTTGGAATATGGTGCTGCTTTGTCTTGTCTCCCTTTAGTCGGGATTGATTTTTCTAAATTTGTCGGCACCATGGTAAAATCCATATTATTCTGCGCAACGCTTCTTTTATTTGTCGCTTGCCATAACACGCATCAGGTGCCGGGGACATCGCCCGTATTCTATTCCGATGGTCGTGCTGTTTCGCTTTTGCCGACATCCGCGATGACCTTGCGTATCGACATGCCGCAGCGTATCGAGGGGAACTTCGTGAAGCCCGACGGATCAAACGATTCTTTCGAGGCCGATTCCTGGGTGCGCGCGAACGACAGCGTTCTATCTATTACCCTTTTTACCGGATTCGGGACGACTCTCGGCGAAATCACCTATGCCCGCGATTCCGTCAAGGCCGAAAGTTCCGTGATGGATGTCGCGAAACTGAAGACGGAATACCTCGTCGCCGATTTCCAGATTTGCTTCTATCCGTTCGACGCCCTCCGGAAAAATTTCGAGCAGGCCGGTTTCGCTTTTTCCGAGACGCGTTCCGGCGATGCTGATTTTGTCCGCACGCTTTCCGATAATGGCAAGACGATTTTGACGGCGCGCAAGTCGGGCCGTGAAATCCACCTGGAGAACGTTCTGCGCCGCTACAGTTACCATATTACGCTGGGGGAGGAAAATTGAGAAAGCCTCTATACATCAATGATTTTGCCATGCACTGCATTCTGGGCGGTGACAAGAAGACCGTTTTTGAAAAGTTGAAGAATGGTACCCGTGGCGAGTTTACAATCTATGATGTGGCCGGCGTGATGCGCCCCGCCGCGACAATCGACCCCGAGTCGCTTCCTCCGGTCGCCTTGTCCAAATACGACAATCGCGTGAATCGCCTGTCGCAGGCGGTGCTCGACCAGATGGAAGGTTCCATCGCCCGTGCGGTAAAAAAGTTTGGCGCGGACCGCATCGGTATTTTTATCGGTTCCTGCGACAACGGTTCCGAGGCTTCGCTCAGTGCCCTCAAGTGCTTTAGGGAAACGGGTGCATACCCCGAAGGCTACGTGCTCGATTACCAGGCTGCCGATTTCCCTGCACGCTACATCGCCGAACGCTTCGGCATAACCGGGATGCTTTCGGTGCATTCGACGGCGTGCGCTTCGAGCGCGAGCGCTTTCGTTTCGGCGCGCAACAACATTTATGCGGGCAACTGCGATGCCGCCATTGTCGGGGGTGTCGATATCGCCTCGCGTTCGGTCATTTTGGGTTTTGCCTCGCTCGAAGCCATGTCTGACAGGCCCACGAACCCCTTCAGCGCGAACCGCACGGGCCTCACGCTCGGCGACGCAGCAGCCTTCTTCCTGGTGACGCGCGAACGTTGCGAAGACCTGCAGGCCGAAGGTTCAGCCGGGCTTTCTGTGGTGGGTTTCGGTGAAAGTGCGGATGCCGACCACATTACCGCTCCCCGCGCCGATGGCGAAGGTGCTTACCAGGCCATGAAGGCTTCCCTTGCCGACGCGGAACTCGATGCCGGTTCTATCGGGTATGTTAATTTACATGGAACGGGTACTCGCCTGAACGATTCCATGGAGGCAGTCGCCGTCAATCGCCTTTTCGGCGAGAATACTCCTGCAAGTTCCACGAAGGCGCTCACGGGGCACACGCTCGGTGCGGCAGGCGCGCTCGAGGCTTCGTTCTGCTGCCTTGCGCTCGAGAACGGGGGAGTCCTTCCGGCGCACCTCTTCGATGGCTGCGAAGACCCGAAACTCCCGAAGGTGAAGCTCGTGAAGCCGGGCGAATCGGCGGACGGGCTTAAATACTGTATCAGCAACTCCTTTGCTTTTGGCGGTTGCAATGTCTCTTTAATTGTTGCTAAGGAATAGATTTATGGATACTCCCGAATTCAAGACGAGAAGCGAGGTCGGTGAACTTGTCCCCCATGCGGGCAAGATGCTTTTGCTCGACCGCGTCATTCGCCACGACTTAAATGAAGTCTCCATCGAAACGGAGGTGGACATCAACGAGAGTTGCATGTTCTACAGGGACGATAGGCAGGGAGTGCCTTCGTATGTCGCTTTTGAATACATGGCCCAGAGCATATCTGCGCTTTCCGGCGTTTACGGTCGTACCCACGGGCAAAAGCCGAGGGAAGGCTTTATCATGAGCGTGTCGAATTGCAAGCTGCTCGTGCCCGTGTTCAAGGCGGGCGATGTCGTGAGAATTCGCGTCAAGCAGACGATGCGCGTCGACATGGCCGTGACGTTTGACGGCGCGGTCTATGTGGGCGACACGCTCGCGGTTTCGGCTTCGCTCTGTACGGTCGAAGTCGATGATCCCATGTCGATCCTGAAGATGAACTGATATCACATACCATTTTATTATATTTGTGCTATATGGAAAATAAGAAGAGTGTTTTGATTACGGGCGCAAGCGGCGGAATCGGTTCTGCCATTGCTAAGGCTGTCGCGTTGGCGGGTTACGAAGTTGTAGCTCACTATAACAGGAATGCCGCTCCGGTCGAGCAGATGGCGAACGAAATTCGTGAACAGGGCGGCTCCGTTCGCCTGTTGCAGTTCAACATCCGCGACCGCGAACAGTGCAAGGCTGTGCTCGAAAAGGATATCGAAGAAAACGGTGTATATTATGGTGTCGTGACGAATGCGGGTGTCTGTGCCGATACGGCGTTCCCTGCCATGACCGACGAATACTGGGACAAGGTTATCGATACGAACTTGAACGGTTTTTACAATGTGCTCCACCCGATCGTGATGCCCATGTGCCGCAAGCGCAGGGGCCGCATCGTGACGATTTCGTCGGTTTCCGGCGTTATCGGCAACCGCGGACAGGTGAACTACAGCGCTTCCAAGGCGGGCCTCATCGGGGCTTCCAAGGCGCTCGCTACCGAACTCGCAAGCCGCGGCATTACGGTGAATAGCGTCGCTCCGGGCGTTATCGAGACCGAGATGATCAAGGATGCTCCGCTCGACATGATTCTGCCTGCGATTCCCATGAAGCGCGAGGGCAAGCCCGAAGAAGTGGCTGCGACCGTCCTGTTCCTGCTTTCTGAAGGAGCGGCATACATTACCCGTCAGGTGATTTCTGTGAATGGAGGCCTCGCCTAATGCGCCGTGTAGTTGTTACTGGTGGTTCGTGCATTTCTTCTCTTGGTTTTGATGCTGATTCCGCATTCGATGGCCTGAAGTCTTTTAAGAACCGTGTCGTCCGTATGAACGATTGGGACGTCTACAAGCAAATGAATACCCGCTTGGCCGCCCCGATTCTTGAACCGCTTCCGCAGTACCCCCGCAAAAAAATCCGCGGTGCCGGTCGCGTGGCGGTGATGGGCCTCCTCTCTGCCGACAATGCGCTCGAAGTCGCCGGGCTTACGGGTGATGTTGCCCTGATGAAGTCTGGCCGCATGGGCGTCGCCTACGGTTCTTCGATGGGTAGTATCGATCCGCTGCTCGAGTTCTTCTCGATGCTCAATACGTATGACTGCTCCAACATCAAGGCAACGACCTACATCCGCTCGATGCCGCAGACCTGCGCGGTGAACATCAGCGTGGTGCTCGGCCTTACCGGCCGTCTCGTGACGACGAATACGGCTTGCACCAGCGGAAGCCTCGCGATTGGCCAGGCATACGAGCTCATCAAGTACGGCAAGCAGGACGTGATGATTGCGGGCGGTGCCGACGAACTCAGCCCGACGGAATCTGCCGTGTTTGATACTTTGTTTGCGACGAGCGTCATGAACGACCATCCGGAACTCGCGCCGGCCGCATACGACAAGAACCGTGACGGTCTCGTGATTGGTGAAGGTGCTGGCTGCCTTATTCTCGAAGAATACGAGCACGCGAAGGCACGTGGCGCAAAGATCTATGCGGAACTGATCGGTTTCGGCTCCAATACCGATGGCGAACACATTACGCAGCCCAAGAAAGAGACCATGCAGCAGGCTCTCGAATTGGCGATTGAAGATGCGGGAATTTCCCCCGATGCGATTGGCTACGTGAATGGTCACGGCACGGCGACGCACCATGGCGACATTGCCGAGAGCTGGGCGACCTACAATGCCCTGAAGCAGCGTGCAGTGCCGCTTTCCAGCCTGAAGAGCTATATCGGCCATACGCTCGGAGCCTGTGGCGGTATCGAGGCCTGGCTTGCCATCCACATGATGAACCGCAAGTGGTTCAGCCCGAACTTGAACCTGAAGGAAGTCGACCCCGAATGCGCTCCGCTGGATTACATTACGGGAACCGGCCGCGAAATGGACGTGGAATACTTCATGTCCAACAATTTCGCGTTCGGCGGCATCAATACGTCGCTCATATTCAAGCGCGTGTAGTTCCGCTTCCGCCCACGACAGGGCAGGAATATGATTGTGAAAGGACCGCTCTGGCGGTCCTTTTGCTTAATGTCCGGGGAATTTCGTGAGTGTTGCGATGTTGTAGCCCTTCAGGGCTTCGCGGCCGTGCAGGTCGAATAGCTCGATGACGAACAGCAAGAGTTCCACCTTGCCGCCCAACTTTTCGATGAGGTGCGCCGCGGCCCTGGCGGTACCGCCTGTCGCGAGCAGGTCGTCGATGATGACCACCTTCTGGCCGGGCTTTATTGCATCCTTGTGGACTTCTATGCTTGCCTGCCCGTATTCCAGGTCGTAGGTGACGCCGACGGTTTCGTGGGGGAGTTTGCCCTTTTTGCGCACGGGCACGAAAGGCTTGTGGAAATGCTCGGCGAGAGAGACGCCGAAAAGGAACCCGCGCGCTTCGAGGCCGGCGACCAGGTCGAATTCTATGTTCTCGAGCGCCTTGTAGAGGGCATCGAGCGTGAGCTTGAGGCCGTCGGCGTCGTTCAGGATTCCCGTGATGTCGCGGAACAGGATTCCAGGTTTCGGGAAGTCCGGAACGGATATGATGTAGTCTTCAATCTTTTTCATTCTGCACGTCCCTTCGTGTTACCTTGCGAGCAGCTTTTCGACTTCCGCGATGATGCGATCGCGCTCGCCGCACCAGTTCGGGGCGAGGAGCATGTCGCTCGGGCTTTCGCCGCTGAAACGCTCGATGGCGGTATCCGGCCCGATAATCTTTATCATCTCGGCGACAGCGGCGCAGTATTCCTCGAATTCCAGCAGCTTGATTTCGCCGGCGGAGAAGTCCTGTGCCATCACGGTGCCTGCGACAATGTGCAGCGGGTGGATTTTCACGGCGGCGAGGTGCAGGTCGTGCACCACCTGGGCGGTTTTCTTAAAATCGCCCAGCGTCTCACCGGGAAGCCCGACGATCACGTGCGTGGTGACGGTGAGACCCGCCGCCTGGCAGCGCTTGACCGCATCTTCGAATTCGGCGAGCGTATGCCTGCGGTTGATGGCGGCAAGCGTGAGGTCGTTTGCCGTCTGCAGGCCAATTTCTACGATAATCGGCTTTTTGCGGTTCAGTTCTGCGAGGTACGCCACCTTCTCGTCTTCGAGGCAGTCCGGGCGCGTACCGATGGCAAGGCCCGCGATTTCCTTGTGCTTGACAATCGGGTCGATAATCCCCTTCAGGTGCTCGAGCGGCGCGTGCGTGTTCGTGTACGGCTGCAGGTAGGCGAGGATGCCCGCGTTCGGGTACTTTTCGCGCAGGCGCGGCACGAACTTATCGAGCTGCTCCTGGATGGATACCTTCGCCTGGTCGAATACCGGGCTAAAGCTGCGGTTGTTGCAGTAGCTGCAGCCCGAGAATCCCTTGGTGCCATCGAGGTTGGGGCAGCTCATGCCGCCGTTCAGCGGGAGCTTGCGCACCTTCAGGTAGTTCGGGAAAATCTTGAGCAGCAAATCGCGGTAAGGGGTGTAGTGCATATAGGGAAAGATAGGTTAAAAAACGGCAATTTAGGGGTGGGGGCGTATAAATAGCCCAATTTTCGCAGATTTATATGCCCCGCCCCCAAAAAAGGGTGCAAATATTTGCCTTTTTGCGGAATTTTGGGCGTGTCTAAATACACTTGATACACTTTGGTACATCCGTAAACAATCCTGTTCCTCCTGGTAAACGAAAAAAAGCATTTTATAGGGGTAAAGGTGCCTAGCCATTGTTATATTCTAGGCGAACAAAAGACTCTAGGCGAAAAGCGAGGTCCTTATGAAGAGTGTAAAGTTTGCGTGCGCGGCTGCGGCCCTGGTTGCCGCCCCGCTGATGGCGCAGAACGTGCTGACGAACGGCGACTTGTCGTACGGCGACGGGGGCTGGTACATTTGGAACAATCCGGACGGCCCGGCCAAGTACGAATCGAAGGTCGGTGAAATGGGTCTTGGCGTCAACGGTTCCGAAGGCGTCAAGCTCACGGTAACCGAACTGCCCAATCCTTCGTGGGGCCTGCAGCTGCAGCCGCCCAAGTGGCTCGCCGATTCCGCCTATTACACGCTCCGCTTCAAGGCGAAGGGCAACATGCCCATCAACGCCATCGTGCAGGGCGGCCCTCCCGACTGGCGCCAGAAAGAAAGCGCCTCCTTCATGCTGACCAAGGACTGGAAGGAATATTCCATGGTCTTCCTTGCCGACCAGAAGGGCTACGGTCTCAACAACGTCACGTTCCATGTGGGCCTGGCCAAGGGCTGGCTGCAAATGGACGACGTAGAAATCGAGAAGGTGGAAGGCCTCGACGACATGACCTGGTACAACAACTCCGCCGCCCGCATCGACAGCCTGCGCAAGAAGGACTTTACGCTCAAGGCGGCCCCCGGAGCCCAGGTGAAGGTGGAACTCATGCGCCACGCTTTCCCCTTCGGAACGGCCCTCGCGCTTTACCCCAGCAAGGACAGTATCGAGACCTGGTATAGGAAGACCGCCAACAAGTACTTCTGGTACGGCGTCCCCGAGAACCAGTTCAAGTGGCCGGAATACGAACCCAAGAAGGGCAAGATCCGCCGTGACGAATTCAAGCAGTACCTCGATTACGTGAACGACTACAAGTGGGGTTTCCGCGCCCATGCGCTCATGTGGGGCATCCAGGGCTACGGTTACGACAAGCATTTCAGCTTCAAGGGGAACTGCAAGGACATCGGCGAGAAGCTGAAGGCCCGCATTACCCGCGACATGACGGAATACAAGGGCCGTATCAAGGAATACGATGTATGGAACGAGGTTTTCCACGAGCCGTTCGTGTTCAACAAGTGCGGCTGGGACATGCTGGACAGCGCCCATGTGTGGGCTCATCGCGCCGACCCGGACGCCCGCCTGTTCATCAACGAGTATAACGTGGTGGCCGCCGGCGAAACCGAACGCCTCTACGACATCGTAAAGGGAATGCTCGACCGCAAGGTGCCCGTGCACGGCATCGGCGTGCAGTGCCATTTCGGCGACCGCCAGCTGAACCCGAACTTCATCAAGCAGCGCCTCGACAGGCTCGGCTCCCTCGGGCTGCCCATCAAGATTACCGAGCTTGACTTTGGCGACTGGCAGAAGGGCATGTACTTCGGTGAAGACGAACAGGCCAAGCGCTACGAGATGGTCCTGCGCATCGCCTTCAGCCACCCGGCCGTGGAAGGCATTCTGCTGTGGGGCTTCTGGGATGGCCGCCACTGGGTCAAGAACGGCGGTATCGTCGCCATGGACGGCCGCGAGAAACCTGCCGCCAAGCTCATCTACGACTTGTGGCACAAGGTGTGGACCACCAACGGGACCTTCAAGGCCGACGAGAACGGCGTCGTGAAGTTCCGCGGTTACCCCGGCAAGTACAAGGTAACCATCGACGGCAAGAGCGAGATGGTCGAACTGAAATGACACGACGTGTCATCCTGAGTGCGAAGCACGAAGGATCCAGACGAGAATTACCCCTGAGGATGCTCAGGGGTTTCTTTTCTATATTTCCCGGTATGAGAAAAAATCTACCGGGTCTTTTGTGTTTGCTTGCCATGCCCTGCTGCGTCCTCATCTTTGTGAAGGTGCTGGCCGTTTTGGGCGATTTGCTTGCACTCCTTGCTTCGTTGCTCTTTTATATCGCCGTCATCGTGATTTGCGTGCTCCTGTTCAACAAGCCTGACCCGCGCAACATGAAGATGGAACACCCGATTATAAAGGATGGCGAAACGCTGTCCGGGGATGCCGCGGGCAGTCCTAAAGCCGCGATAAACGATTGCAGTCCTAAAGACAGCGATAAGCGATAACAGCCCCAAAGCAACGACAACAGAAAGCACGAAGGAAAACTAAATGTCTATCGAAGATCGTTCCACGCTTGTTTTTGCGACCGGAGTCGGCCGCGTTAAAGAAGAAAAGCCCAAGGCCGAGCGCCCGCAGGGCGACGGTGTTGTCCGCATCCAGTTGAAGCGCCTCGGTGGCGGCAAGATGGCCAGTGTCGTCACGGGTATCCCGCTCGACGAGGACGAACTCAAGGACTTGGCCCGCGCACTCAAGCAGAAGTGCGGGGTAGGCGGCTCGGTGAAGGACTTCAACATCGAAATCCAGGGCGACAAGCGTAATATTTTGAAAACAGAACTCGAAAAGAAGGGCTATACAGTCAAACTCTCGGGCGGTTGATGAACTCCGGCGCTCCAGTAGCGTTTTCTTCCGAGTTTTTTTCTTACGACCTGTTGCGTAACAGAAAAAGTTGTCTATATTTATTTCGGAATAGGATGATACAAATGAAAAGACCTCTGAACAAAGCCTTTTTTATGCTCGCCGCTGCTGTTTCCGTTGTTGGCGCGCAGGAACTTTCCCCGAAATATTTTGACTGCTGGATGGAAAACGTCGGGCATGTGGTGGTTTCCGAACAAGAACGCTTGGGAATCAAGACCTACGGCGACGCCTGGATTTGTGGCTGCTTCAATGTGGAAGAGACCGAGGGCATGGACTGGCAGGAAGGCGAAATCCTCACCAAGGTGAACAAAGTCTGGGATTTGCCGAAATTCGAGATTCTCCCGTGCCATGCGAAGGACTGCAGCGACACGAGCGAAACCTACGCGAAGAGCCTCGACATGTGCGTCGACCACCTGAACAACAGCGGGTTCACGCTCGCCGACTTCAAGGAAGGCGGCAAGGTCAATGCTGCCGTCGCGCAGAAATTCCCCGATTCCAAGAAAAAGAAGGGTGACGACAAGGCCAACTTGACCGATTTCGGCAAGTACTTCGAAGAGCACAAGGCGAAAGCCGACAGCATCCTCTGCTTCTTCCAGTACCACGAACGTCCGGGTACGGAACGATTCCTCGACTGGGACAAGAAGGGCGTGTTCAGCATCTCCGGCCTGCCCGAAAAGCTTTTGCCCGAATCTATCGGCAGTTTCCCCGACTATAGCGATGTGCGCTGCAAGGACGGCAACACCTGGACCGGGTTCCTCGTGAACGGGTATGTCGAGAACGTCATGAACGTCGACGAAGAAGGCAAGTTCCATGGTCACGAGACAGGTTACGGCAACGACCTTACGCTCCCGCCTCGCCAGGGCAAGGACTTCGGCAAGGTGCTCTATACTGCCGAGTACTTCCACGGTGTGAAGAACGGCACAGCCAAGTTCTACCGCTACAGCGCGATGGACAACCTGAGCGTGACCGACAAGAAGAAAAAGAAAAAACTTGAGAAGTACTACTTCCTCCACCTCGAGGTTCCTTACCGCAAGGGAGCTGTGCACGGCATGGTGAACATGTTCTCGCACAAGGGCTTCCTCATGGCCGAAATCCCGTACTGGGACAACGAAATCCACGGCCGCGTGGTGGTGCATTACCCGTTTGTCGAAGATCCGCAGGCTATTGAAGCTGCCGACAAGAAAGAAATGAAGCGCATCTCCAAGCTGAAGGGCAAGAAGAGGAAGGCCGCCGAAGAGGCCTTCGCCAAGATGAAGGAAGAGCGCGAAAAGAACAAGCCCAAGGACAAGGTCACGATTGACTACAAGAAGGGCAAGCTCAACGGCCCGAACGACCTCGGCTATTCCTTCGGTAACTACCGCGACGGCAAGCTTGACGGCAAGTACATGACGTTTACCGTGAAGGAGACCTGCTACGACTGGATCCCCGTGAACGGCCAGGAAGGCATCGACTCCACGACTACGAACAAGGTTTGCCTCACCGAGAAGCAGGACAAGAAGAGCTGGGGAACGTTCCGCAACGGCGAACTCCAGGGCCTCATCGAATGCGCGAACGGCATCAAGGGCAAGGAGAACGTGGACTGCGACCACGCTTACTAGGCGTAGTTTTTTCCGCTGACAAATTTGACTCTTTTAGTTATATTTGTCGCGAACCTGATGTGCCGCAAGGCCGTCGGTTGCATGCCTGGTTAGTTTAACAGGATAAAACGCGTCCCTCCTAAGGATGAGCTCCGCGTTCGAGTCGCGGACCGGGTATTTACGCTGGTGGTTAACTCCGCCAGCTTTTTTTTCTTCCATCGTCACCCTGACGACACTCTCCACAGTCACCCTGAGGACTCTCAGGGTCGGAATGTTTATATCTGATGCTGAGCGTCCTCAGCATGACGGCAGGGTCAGAATGTTTATATCTGTTGCTGAGCGTCCTCAGCATGACATTGGGGGTGGAATGTGCCGCCTTCATTTTTGTATCTTTCATCTCGTGAATAAAAAGTACGTTGCAATTGTTGTTTTGTTTGCCCTGTTGCTCCTGTTACCGTTCACGGTGCAGGCAGTCGCGGACCTTCGCGGTGAAAAGCGTTTTGTCTCGCTCGATATTTTCAAGGATGTTCTCTACACGCCGTTCGTACGCGAGTCGAATATGGCGGCGGGAGCGATGCGCCTAGATAGTTTGTGGCGTGGCGCGCGCGAAGCTATCGCTGCTGGTAGCGAAGCGGGCGAGGCGCTGGAACCGGTCATCGGTGCGCTTTCGGACCTGGAGGCGGTCGCGCTGACCGTCAATGCGTATGCGCAGCTCGATACCGCGGAGGCAGGCTACAAGCTGCTCAAGCAGGCGGACACGCTGCTTGCGACTCTCGAAGACGAGCCCGAGAATTTCAAGGCTGCTGATTCCACCCTGAAGGCGGTCGTGGGCGAGTTCGGGCAATTCTCGTTGATGCGCGCGTTCCTTGCAGTCAAGCATTACGGTGTATGGACAAGTCGCTACCTGCGTGCATTCGAGAAGAAGGTGGAAGACGAGAATGCGCTGGTGCTCGCGGTGCGCCCGCGCTACCAGCTTGCGGTATGGAACATCTTCAACGATCCGGGCGAAAAGGTGGTGCTTGGTGCCGCAGGCGATTGCATCGGTGCGGGCTGCGCGCGCGATACTGCCGTGGCTTCTGACCGCTGGCTCTTCTACCGGCAGGATGTGGAATTCCTGGTGCAGCCGTCCCCGCTGGACGTGCGCAGTGCGAAACTCGATAACCCGATTAAGGCGATTGAAAAGTTCCGCGACCAGCTCAAGGCGAAGGGCGTGGAACTCCTTGTGGTGGTTACTCCGGGCAAGCCGAGCATTTATACGGAACGACTGACGGGCCGCGCTTCTAGTGCAGCGGGTGACGAGAATGCCGCCGCAGGTTCGAACGGCGCTGGCGAATCTCAGGGCTCGACAGTTGCGGGGCATGGCAAGGCGATTCTCGATTCTCTCTCTCGCCTCGGGCTCAATACGGTGGATTTGTACACGCCGCTCTTGGCCGCGAAGAAGGACGATGCAACTCTCGGGCCGCTCTACCTGAACGATGACACGCACTGGACTCCGCGCGGTGCTGAACTTGCGGCTGGAGTGATTGCGGATAAGGTTCGCGAAATGGCGAATACGGGCATTGTAAATATTGGCGAGCCGTCTATGGAATACGTCGCTTCCGAGTCTGTCGCTGACCGCATGGGAGATATCGGCGAGATGAGCGGACTCAACAAGTTCAATGTGTTTAAGGTGCAACAGGTGACGGGGCATGTTGTGTCGCAACAGAATATCATAGAAAGAATTGGTATAGCCCGGAGCTATGCTAACTGTCGGGATTCTCTGATGAAAGAATGTCCAGGAGCCTTCGATACCGACGATCCCTGCTTTTTGGCAAAGGAACATCCCTGTGATGAAGATGATGCAGCCTGTGTGCGTGCTTTGACAAAAAGTTGTCCTAAGGGAAGTGCGTTTGATTCATGCTATCATGTTAGGATGCATCCATGCGAGGGAGACGATTCGCTTTATTACGACACGACGCGCACTCCCTTCAAGGACGATTTCCGCAAGGCGAAAATCATGATTCTCGGTGACAGCTTCAGCCGCATTTACCAGACGGATTCTCCGCTGAACGCGGGCTGGATCGCACACTTTGCGAAAGAGATGGGAAGGCCTGTCGCAAGCATCGTGAGCGATGGTGGCGCATCGACCCTGGTTCGCGAAAAGCTCGCCCGCAAGGCAGGCGTGCTCAAGGGCAAGAAACTTTTAATCTGGGAATTCGTGGAACGAGACCTCCGCTTCGGTGCGGAAGGCTGGAAAGACGTGAATTTCTAATGACTATTGACTAAGGACTAGAAAATGGCAAGGCATGGAACGCCCACTCCGGGGCAGGCAATTCTGGAAGGTATCGAATGGCTCAAGATGGACAAGGCTGAATTTGCCCGCCGTCTGGGAGTCTCGATGGAGACGCTTGAGGGCTTGATTGCAGGTACGGTCGAGATTACGCTCGAACTGGCCTCCGCTCTGGAATCCGTGACTGGCAGCCCCGCCGCATACTGGCGCATGCTCGCGAGCAAAGCGAAGAGAACCAATGACCAATAACTAATGACCATTGACCAACTATGAATATTATTGACGCAGTTTCTTGTATGTGCGACCTCGCGAAGGGCGAGGCGGAACAGTTTGATGTCATAGCATCCAACACGCATTCTGAAGGCCTTTCCGTTTTTCAGGGCCAGGTGCAGAATACCGAAATCTCCGATTCCGTCGGGGTAGGCATTCGCGTTATCAAGGACGGTCATCCGGGCTACGCGCACACGGAACGCCTCACGAAGGAATCCCTGCAGCAGACGCTCAAGGATGCGCTTTCGCACACGGCTTGGACGGAGAAGGTGGACATCGAATTGCCCGCTCCGGTCCAGGTTCCCGCAGGCCAGCCGAACTACAATCCGGCACTCGAAAGTCTTGACCTTGCTAAGATGAAGGACTTCTGCATCGACCTCGAGAAGGCGACCTTCGCGAAAACCAACGAAATCGTGAACATCCCGTACCTCGGTGCCGATACGGACCACAACACCTTTGTGGTCGCAAACAGCAAGGGTGCTTTCTATGAAGTCCGCTCGAATGCCGCTTCTGCGGGCGTCGGCGCGGTCGCCAGCCGCGATGGCGTCACGAAGCTCGGCAATTTCGTGAAGTCGGGCCGCGATTGGGACAAGTTCAGCATCGACGAAATTGCGACCCGCGCGGCTACGTATGCAACGGAACTCTTCGGCGCGAAAAAAATTGAAGGCGGGAACATTCCCGTCGTGCTTTCCGAACGCATTTCTGCGCGGTTCCTGAGCATGTACGAGGCCCCCTTCTTTGCAGAGACCATGCAGAAGGGCCTTTCGCGCCTTGCCGGCAAGGAAGGCGAGATGATAGCCTCTCCGGCGTTCTCCCTCTGGAACGACCCGCAGGGCGAAGCATTCCAGCACGTGACCTACGTCGATTCCGAAGGCGTGCCTGCGGACTGCGTGAAGGTTGTCGATGGCGGCCGCTTTACGTCTGCGCTCTACAACCTGGAGACGGCCTCCAAGGCGGGTTGCAAGTCTACCGGAAACGGTGCCCGCGGTTTCGGCAGCAAGATGACGACGGCTTTCCACAACGTGCTCGTGCCCGCGGGTGCGCAGGCGACGGCGGAACTCCTGAAGATGTTCCCCAAGTGCCTGTTCGTTGTACGCCTCGAAGGCAATTCCGGCTGCAATGCGGTTTCTGGCGAACTCAGCATCGGGGCTCATGGCTTCTGGTGCGAGAACGGTGTCGTCCAGCATCCGGTGGACGGTGTGACCCTCAGTGGGAACTTCTTCGACATCATCAAGAACATCGTCGCCGTCGGTAACGAATACTACAATCCGTTCTCCAGTTACCAGGTACCTGCGCTCGCCATCAGCGAACTTGCGGTGAGCTGCTAGTCCACCCGGATTGGTCAGATTTTATTCATTTTTGTATTTTATCGAAAAGGCGTCATGAAAAACGCCATGAGGAGAAAATTATGAATTTTGTTCGCAATTTTATCGGTTCTTTTGTAGTTACCGCCTTTGTGTTTTGTGTTGGCGGGGCTTATGCGTACTTGCAAGATCTCGATGTAGAAGATGTCTACTTGGATACAAAAGCGCCTCCGTATGCGCCGAATGTTTTATGCGGCAAGAAAAATGCGAAGTCCAATGATCCGTCGACAGCCTTGAAACTCGATGTCGTCAGTGCGGACTCAAGCCTGCCTCGATTTGACGAGAATTTTGTTATTCCGTATATCGGGATGGGTGGATCCTTGAAAATAGACGGTAGATGGTACAGCGCATCGGAAATGGTCGGTATGGTCGATGCGGCGAGGACGAACATAATGCTCGCCTTGCGGGGCAATATGAGGGAAAACAAGGATACGTTGCTGCTGGACTTGCCGGGTCTGAAAAAGACGATGGATTCCTTGAATATAAGGAATAGTTCCTTGAGGCGGTTTTCCCGTTTCTTTTCTGGCATTGGACTCAATGTGGGACGTGGTGCGAATACCAAATTGCGTACCATCGACCTCTTGGCTTTGAAAGGTGATTCCTGTTTTTCAGACGACTTTGTCTATTTGTCGGGCCTTGATTTCAAGCTCAATACGGATAGCGTGCAACTGGATTTCGGGCTGATGAAAAAACAGTCTGCCCTCAATACTACGGTTTCGTTTGATTTCAAGTATAATAAAGACAAGAATGGTTCTGCGATGAAGACGAATTTCGAATCGTTCGTCTTGGAAATGCCCGGATTGACGGACGTGGATACGAAAAGCTGGCCGACGCAGGTCCAAGGTGGCAATTTCAAGATTTTCCTGTCCAAGGACGGGGCGAAGGATAATTTGCAGTTGTCGCGTGAAATCGAACCGTATTTTTCGCTAAAAGATTTTTATGAACCGCTGGAAAAAATTGAAATTCCGTTCCTTGAAAGCAAGGGATTTTTGTTCGGCAAGACAAGCTACGGCTTGGGGGATATCGCCAAGAATATCGATAATTATTTTCGGGTCGCTGAATATGCCATAGACGCAACGATAGGCGATGACGACCTGATTATTCTGGCGGAAGCGAAGAAAATCTTGGATAGCGTCTTTGTCGAAAAACTTCCGTTGGGTGGCGTGGCCTTCTTGAACCATGCCCTTCAGGATGTTCACAAGGAATACAGTGAACGCGATTTTGTGGAACTGTACGGTGATTCCCTGCCTGCCGTGTCCGGTAAAGTCAAATTGCGTAAAGGCAAGAACTACATCGTGTTCAAGGTTAGGCCCAAAACGCTCAAGTACAAGGGGAATGTCGGCACGGGACTGCTGAATGCCAAGGATGTTGATGCCTCGGTAAATTTCTATGTGAAGGTCTTGGTTTACGTGACGGACGCGAACTGGCTAGTCTATGACGAAATCATCTTGGACAAGGTGGACGTGTCGCTGTCGGCACAGGTCCCGTCAATGGAGGTCGGCTTGTTTACGGTAAAGTTCGATAATGCACGTGGCATGGGTCGAGCGAAGTTGCGGTATGACGTGAGTGTAAAACCGACGGTGGCTGATTCTATCCTGAAACCCTATCCGTCTATGGTGTTGACGTTTGATTCCCTGTCGCTTATGGCGGATCGCTCGACCGTGATGCACCTGAAGAACAAGGGCGGCAAGGACAAGTTCACTTACGATTTTAATCGTGGCGAATGGATTGTGCCCGCTCCTTTGATGCGTTTCGCCTCGTTCTCCGGCGAAGATTTGCTCACCCATGTCTATGCTGTCGAAAACGCCCTGCGCGAGTTGCGCAATCATGTGGAAGGGTCTGCGAAGGCTGATTCCATCGGCGAGGCGGTCAAGAACGTCGCGGCGGTTGTCGAGAAAATGGACCGCGTCGTTTTCGTGGATACTTCGAATTACGGCCGGTACGGCCTTGTGAAAAATGTGGGCGCGAAGTACCGCAAGAGCTTCGGCGATGTGCTGGACTTTGCCGAAAAGTTCAACGGTGCCTGGAAAAATATCCTTGGAACCGAGGGTACGTGCAAAGTCGAATTTCTCGATGCCAAGAAGAAGGCTGTTCCTGTCGAAAAGAATCAGTTCAAGGGGAATGTCGCCTATGCGAAAATTTCGTTTGACCTGAACTTCGGGCTGCGACCGGATTTCGGGCAGGAGCTTGTGAAAATCCTGCGCAAGCGCCTGGCGGATTTCCCGACAAAGCCACAGGTCGCCCTTACTCGTGAGGGGAATCTGGCTCTCGATTTCTTGGTTGAAATAAAGTAAGAGAATGCGAATTGTTATCTTTGGGGACAAATTATGGAGAACAACATGAATATCCTCAATTGTGAACAAAATAATCGTACATTCCTCCCGAAGTCCATTCTGGTCTTCCTGATTTCTCTCTTGCTGCTCTCTTCTGCCGCTGTGGCGGACAAGGGCCGTGGCGGACTGGGTAAGTTGGTCGGCGTTGGAGTCGGTGCCGTGACGGGGAAGATTGCCGAAAAGGAAATCGAAGCGGCGATGAACAAGGATACCTATGAGGGTGACGGCTATGTCCTCTCGACACAGGGCATCCTGCTTCTTGTCGATGACGGCAACGTGTTCCTAAAAATCCAGAACCCCGCCGATTCCGCCATTCTCGGGGAATTCATCAAGACCACGAACCGCATCGAGGTGACAAAAAAGGCTGAATGGGGCGATCTCCACGGGAACGTTGTGGTTTGCGAAGAAGATACTGCGGTTTGTTCCACTATTCTCATCGATGTCGTAAAAGAGAAGACTTTGTTCCTCAAGTTCGTTATGTACAACAACCCCGAAGAGACTTTCGACTTGCTCCTGTACGAGTCCGAGGAACCGGGTGTCCTGGATTATATTCGGGCCTTCGTTATAAACAATGTCCTTTGGGTCGCGATTGTCTTGTTCGGTATCTTGGGTGGCATTTGGGACTTCGCTCGTAAAAGGCGTCTTAAAAAGTCTCAAGAGACGATAGCCGAATCGCCTGCCGAAGAGACGAAAGACGAACAATAATTTTTGATACGCTGGCGCAAACTTGATTTTCAAAAGAAAGCGTTTTTAACAAAAAGAGACCCCGGAATTGATCCGGGGCTTTTTAATTGCGTTGTCGTTTTAACGATTAGCCAATCTGCGGAAGCTTAGCAAGGCTCTTCGCGATGTCTTCATCCGTCGGGATGTAGTCGTTCATTTCGCCGTCGTTGAACTTCTGGTAGGCGACCATGTCGAAGTAACCCGTGCCGGTGAGGCCGAACACGATGTTCTTGGCCTGGCCGTTTTCCTTGCACTTGAGGGCTTCGTCGATTGTCGCGCGGATGGCGTGGCTGGATTCCGGAGCCGGGAGGATGCCTTCGGTCTGGGCGAAGAGCTTGG
The DNA here is from genome assembly GCA_902762305.1 of Fibrobacter succinogenes. Classification (GTDB taxonomy): domain Bacteria; phylum Fibrobacterota; class Fibrobacteria; order Fibrobacterales; family Fibrobacteraceae; genus Fibrobacter; species Fibrobacter succinogenes_I. The sequence goes on from CACWNW010000004.1 coordinate 137,740, forward strand.
CGGCTTCGAACACCTTCGTCTGCTCGACGGAGGTAGCGCGCATCAGGCCCTGATCGTAGAGTTCAGAGAGGATGCTGCTCATGCCGTGGTAACGGAGGCCACCGGCGTGGTTGGCAGACGGGATGAAGCTGGAGCCCAGCGTGTACATCTTGGCGAGCGGGCAGACCATGCCGGTATCGCAGAAGTCGTAGGCGTACTTACCGCGAGTGAAGCTCGGGCAGCTGGCCGGTTCAACGGCGAGAATATCGTAGTCGGCTTCGCCACGGAGCTTTTCGCCGACGAACGGGCTGATAAGGCCACCGAGGTTGGAACCACCGCCGGCGCAACCGATGATGAGGTCGGCCTTCACGCCGAGCTTGTCGAGGGCGGCCTTCGTTTCGAGACCGATGACGGACTGGTGGAGGAGCACCTGGTTCAGCACGGAACCGAGAACATAGCGGTAGCCTTCCTGCTTCACGGCGGCTTCCACGGCTTCGGAGATGGCGCAGCCGAGGCTTCCGGTGGTGCCCGGGAATTCAGCGTTGATCTTCTTGCCGATGTCGGTCGTCATGGACGGGGACGGGGTCACCTTGGCACCGTAAGTGCGCATCACTTCGCGGCGGAACGGCTTCTGTTCGTAGGAAACCTTCACCATGTACACCTGGCAGTCGAGGCCGAAGAAGGCGGAAGCCATGGAAAGGGCGGTGCCCCACTGGCCTGCACCCGTTTCGGTCGTCACGCCCTTGAGGCCCTGCTTCTTGGCGTAGTAGGCCTGAGCGATGGCGGAGTTGAGCTTGTGAGAACCCGAGGTGTTGTTGCCTTCAAACTTGTAGTAGATGTGGGCCGGAGTGCCGAGAGCCTGTTCGAGGAAGTAGGCGCGGACCAGCGGCGACGGACGGTACATCTTGTAGAACGTGAGGATGTCTTCGGGAATAGGAATGTACGGCGTATCGTTGTCGAGTTCCTGCTTGATGAGTTCGTCGCAGAACACGGGCTGCAGGTCTTCGAAGGTCACGGGCTTACCGGTGCCCGGGTTCAGAAGCGGAGCGGGCTTCTTCTTCATGTCGGCACGGACGTTGTACCATGCCTTCGGGAGTTCGTTTTCTTCGAGGTAAGTCTTGACCTGGCCGTCGAGTTTGAGCGAGTTTCTCATAGATAATTCCTTTTTTGAATTTTAACGCTCCAAATATACCTTAAAAAGGGATTTTAGAACGAAGTGTTTCCAAAAAATAGCGCCATTTTGGGGATTTCCGGCTTCCCGCGGTACGGCCTGTTGACATTTGAAAAAAATAAATTATCTTGAATAAATATCGCTTTATCCATTTTCGCTTTCACAGGTACGATTTATGGCAATTGACAACAGACTTTTCTCGGGACAGTGCTCCTCCATCGGTGAGGAGAAGATCGAACACTCTCTTTCGGCCACGGCTAAGGTCATGCCGTTGCATCCGGGCAACAAGCGCCCGAGTCTGCACCGTGCGCCCAGGAAAAAGGCACCCGAAACGTAAAAGCCCGCTTGCGCAGGCTTGTCAAAGGCTGGGGCACGGAACAGTTTTGGCTGTTCCGCGTGTTAAGTTTTTGACTAGAACAAACTCGCTGGAGGATTGTTGTCGTCCAGTCCGGCCAAATTGCGGTCGGCATCGGACATCGCGTTCGGCGGGAGGTTGTCGAGCGGGTCTTCGGGCTCTACAATCAGGTTGTAGTACACGTTGTTCTTGAGTTCGTCTTCGATGTAGAAGAGGGTTCCGCCCATGGCAGAGCCGCAGCCGGCACATGCGCCCTGGTAGCGTATCTTGAGCCTGTTGTCTTCGGTCAGGTCGAGGATCTCGACGTCGCCGCCGTCACCCTGAAGCATGCCGCGTACGGACTGGTGGAGCCAGGCCTCAATCTTCTCGATTCTCTGCGGCTTGGTCATCGCGTTCCATTCCGCATCCGCTTCCGCGCGGCCTTCGGCGGTCTGCGTGCGGTACTTGATGCGGTCCATCTTTTCGCGCACGAGGATTGCGGTTCCCTTCTTTTCGGGGTAGACCTGCGCAATCATCTCGATAAGCGTCTGCATCTGCGAAATTTCGGGTGCGGTCTCCGGAATGGCCCTCACATCGGGCGTGTCGCGGAGGCTTTCCTCGATGCTCACTGCGGTAATGGCACACGCCTCGTCGATGGTCTTCTGCTGAATCATCTTGCAGAACGTGTCAGCGAGAGCCGTAAATATGGGGCCGCCGTAGGTAAAGAACCTCGTCTCGAGAATCTTGTCGCATTCCGGGTCTATCATCAGGTAGACCTTCAGGCTCGAGACCTTCACGTCTACAAGCGCTAGTCCCTTCTCGTCGGCTTCAATCTGGAATATGGCCCCGCGGTATTTCGGGGCTTTAGCAATCTCCTGCACTTTCTGGGAGAGGTTTGCACATAAATCTTCACTCATGGTAGGGCCAAATTTAGCAAAATGGCGAGAGCCGCGGCAATCGGGAGCGCGATTTACTGCACGTCGACGGTCACTTTGTACAGGGCCTTGCCGCGGTGGGCCGAAAGCTTGTCCGCAGGGGCCGTGATGATCGTGATGTTCTTCTTGGTCACGCCTTTCTGTTGCTGCAGCACCTTGAGCAATTCCTGGTTCCTGGTTTCGGCGAGTGCGGCGACTTCCTTGCGGAGTGCCTTCTGGTCGATTTCCCCGATTTCCTTGAGGTATGCCTGGAATCCTTCGTCGCTGTTGCTCATGTCGGCAATGGCGCGTTCGTCGAGTTCGGTCAGTTTGTCCTTGCCCTGCGACTTCTTGTAGTAATCCGTCTTGAGCTTGATGGTTTTATAGGCTTCCGTGGTCTTGCGCGGGTTGTAGAACTGCGTGAAGATGAGCTTCAGGTTCTTGTCTTTCGCGACGGCTTCGGTCATCTTGGAGGCCTTGGCGTACTGTTCGCTTGTGAACGAGGCGCGCGTTGCGTCGATGATGATTTCGTCGTTCTTCCCGAGATCGATACCGATGGCCCCGGCTCCGGTAGTGGCGAGGTTCCCGACCATCTTGAACGGGGAGAGCGCCACCTTGATAAGCAGGTTTGAAACCGTCGTCCAGATGATTTTCCCGATGGAGAACTTCGGGTCCTTCATGTTGCCGTGAACGGGAACGTCGAATTCAATCTTGTCGTCCTTGTCCTTGAGGATGTACAGGCCCACCTTCATCGGGACCAGGAATTCCGGATCGGATTCCGGATCCTTGTCGCCCACGTCAATGTTGTAGATGTCGATAACGTTCTTGCTGTCGAGCTCGAAGTTCTTTATCTTGTTCTCGCTCGCGAAGGCAAGCGTACCTGCGCTTATCGGGTAGCCGGTAAAGTGGTGGCTGTAGTTGCTGAAGTGCTTGAGGGCGAGGTTCTTCACGCTGATGTAGGCATCCATCGTGCCGATATCGCTGAGCGCTCCCTTGTACTTCACGGCGACGCTTCCGCCTTCGGGGAACGATGCGTTCACGTTGATGGTGCAGGGCGTGTCGAAGTTGATGTTCGAACCTTTCACGGTTATCGCCTTGACAGTGTAGTTGAACGGCTTGGTGATGGAGTGGTCGGTAGCGCTAGCCGTGGTGTTCTGCACGAGGAGCTTGTTTATCTTAGCCTTGAGGGGCTTGGCTTTCGGCGTCTCGTCAGCCGGGCTTGCCGTTTCTTCGGGCTTCGCTTCGGTTGCCGTGGAATCGGGAGCATCGCCGAGAACGAGCTGCTGGTCGGCTGCAAGCTGCGTGCTGTCTGGTTCATCGGCGGAACCCTTCTTCAGGAGCACGTCGATGTTGGTCTTGCCGTTCTTGTAGAGGTCGAGGTGCGCGAAACCGCCGTCCACGATTACGGAATCGATGCGGAACTCGTTCTTCTCGACGTTCGCGCTTGCGATGCCCACGCCCACGTGGTTCACGCCGAGAGTCCTCCCGCTGGTTTCCGTCAACACGATATCGTCGAGCGAGACCGTTCCCTTGACGTTCGAGGCGAGAATTTGGTTCAGGTTGCCGTCGATATCCATCAAGACGGAGAGCGAACCCGAGAAGTCCTTGTAGTTGATGAAGTCGTTCAGGTAGGGCTTTCCGCAGGCGAGTGCGAACTTGCGCAGGTCAACCCCTACGTGGAAATCGTTTGTCGCCGCGTTCGCGAGAACCTTCACGTTGAGGTCGCCGCCATCCGCGAACTTGAAGCTCACGCCGATGTCGGTCTGCTTGTTGCTCAGGTAAACCGCGGGAATGCTGATGGAAAAGTCGTCGAGCTGGATCTTGGATCCGATTTTCGTATCCTGGTAAATGATGTTTCCCTTCTCGAATACGATGTTTTCGACCGAGATGCTGAAGGGGAGTTCATCCGCGATTTCTACGGCGTTCACCATGCCGGTAGAATCGGCCTTGGCGGCGAGGCTATCTGCGACCATGGCCGAATCGAATGCCGTCGTGTCGCCCTTGGCGACGAACTCGATGATGTCGGAGAAGTTGAAGCGGTCTTCGTGCTGGAGCACGCGTGCGTATAACCCCTTTAGGTAGATTTCACTCACGGCGGCCGTGCCCGTGAAAAGTCGCAGCGGGTCGACATTTACGCGGAATTTGTCGAAGGCGACAAAGCGCGTTTCGCCGTCCTTCTCGAATACGGCGAGGCTGTCGATTTCGAGTTTGAACGTGAACGGGTTGAGAGAAATGCTCTGGATGGCGACCTTGCGCCCGATGAGTTCTTCGGAGTGTCCCACGATATAGCTTCGCGCGATTCCGGGCGCGAATTTGAGGGTGGCGATGACGAGGACGACTAAAACGGCGATGACGATTGCCGCAATCTTGACAAATTTTTTCATGCCAAGAAATCTAGCAAAAAGGGAAGTTTGTCTATGCTGGGCTAGGGGAGCGAATCGGCTTTTGCGGTATCAGCCTTGGCCTTGGCCGTTTCGGCTTGCTTGCCGGAATCCTGCGCGGGCTTGTCTTCGGCTGCCGTTTTCGCCTGCAAATCGAGCAGGTTTATGATGGGCTCGTCCTTCTCTTCTTCGGCAATGGAGCAAATTTTCGAGAAAAACGTGGAATCCTTCTCCGAAAGCGGGTACACGCCGAAAAGGTCGTAAAAGGAATTGGCGTAGGCAAACCATTCGCGAATCCAGTTCTTGCGGGATTCCCGGTTGAAAATCCATGCGTCGGCATTGTACTGGCGGTTGTAGGCGATGTCGGCGGTCAGGTAGACCGGCTTGTCACCCGAAAGGGTTTCGAATATGCGCTTTGCCCTGCGGGTCGCGGGAGCTGCGGTAACGATGAGGACGGTGTCCGCCTTGTGCTTCTTGAGCCAGGGAATTATGGTGCAGGCTTCGCTGAGCGTGGAAGGGTCGTCGTGGCGGACAAGGAATATGGTGGCCGGGTCGAACTTGCCCAAGCGCATGAAGTCTTCGGCGTAAAAATCCACGTTGCTCCTGTCACGGTATACCCTGCGCCCGAGAATGACTACGGAATCGACCTTGCCTTGCTGCACGAGATCGGCCACGAAGTCGTTGCGCTCCAGGTTCGCCGTCTGGCCATCGAGAATCACGGCCCATTTCACATGGTCGAATTTGTCGTCTACGACGAGCCAGTGTCCGCTCCTGGAAATCACGATGTAGAACAGGGCCATGAGGCAGGCGACCGAGGCGATGACGATGCCCCAGATCTTCTTGCGGTTCTTGCGCGGGTTCTTGTCGTTCATCAGGATTTTAGACACGTTGCGCTCCTTGGCAATGCCTTCTTGTAAAGGACGGCATTCTCTCCGTCAGAATAGTATTTTTTGCGTTCCGCGTAAGCGGCGAAACCGTGATGCTCATAGAATTTGCGGGCTTTCTCGTTGCCTTCGCGCACTTCGAGGAAAACTTGGTCGCCGTTCGCGAAGTCGAGACGTTCGAATCCCGCGTTCAGGAGCGCGCTCCCGATTCCCTTGCCCTGCTCGCTTTCGCATGTCGCGATGCTCAGGAGTTCGGAATCCGGCCCCATCAGGTGGAAGATGGCGTAGCCCACGATAGAATTTGTTTGTTCAAAAACGACGCACAGAGCATAGCTTGCGCGGATTTCGGCAATAAATTCGCGTTCGTTCCATTCCTGAAAACCGAGCTGCTGCTGTATCGCGAGCACCTGCGGGAGGTCGGCTTCTGTCATTTCACGGACCGGCATTTACAGACAACCTATTCTGCGTGAATCCGGTCTATGCCTTGAGCTTCTCGAAGTACGAAGGCTGGATGTAGTTCGCTTCTTGAATGAGCGACGGCTTGACGGTATCGAAAAGCGGGGCCCACATGCTGAGCGGATTGCCCGTATCGCGTACGGTTTTTGCTCCGAGCACATCGAACGTCGCCTTCAGGGTCTCGTCCGCAAGTGCGGCATCGTCTGCGACGACAGTCTTGACCTGCGCGGTTTTGATGCGCGAAACCACATCGGGTGTTTCGATGAAGAATTCTTCGCCGTTCAGCCTCAGGTACCAGAACCCGGTGCGAGCGCGGATGATTACCGCCGTCTCGGGATTCTGGGACTGCTGCGCGTTGCCCGCGAAGCATGCGAGCGCCAGCAGGGTAGTGACCCCGTAAAGTTCGCGCTTCCCGCTAAAGCTGAGCCCCTGGCAGAATGCCACTCCGGTGCGAAGCCCGCTGAACGAGCCCGGCCCGAGCGTCACCATCACGCGCTTCACGTCGTCGAGCGTCGCGCCCACGCGCTTCAGGAGCGTGTCGAGAGATTCCCCGAGGATTTCCCCGCGGGCTTCCGTGTTCACGATTTCCTCGTAAACGGCTTGCGCTCCTTCGGGCTGTCCGCTTGTCGCGAGCGCCATCGAGATGCCCTTTCGGGAAGTATCTACATAGAGGTCCAGGATCATAGTTCTGAGTTCCATTAGGAGTTACTAGTTCTGAGTTCCGAGTTACTAGTGTTGCTGGTTTCAAGCAGCTTCTCGATATTAGAAATCCTAGTAACTAGTAACTAGCCCGAAGGGCGAATTAACTAGTAACTTTTTTCCGAATTCCGAATTACCTCTTGATGGAGAGGCTCTTGTCGATAATCATGTCGATGAGCTGGCTGTACGTGATGCCGTTGCAGGCGGCCTGCTGCGGCAGGAGCGATGTCGGGGTCATGCCCGGGAGCGTATTCGTCTCGATGGCGAACAGTTCGCCGTCCTTCGTGATGCGCACGTCGGTGCGGCTGTAGCCCGCGCCGCCGAGGGCGTAGTGGGCGTTCTTCACGAGTTCCTGGATGCGCTTGGTCAGGTCTTCCGGGAATTCTGCCGGCGTCACTTCCTTGCATTCGCCGTTGTACTTGGCCTCGTAGTCGAAGTATTCGCGCGTCGTCATGCGCATTTCGGTGGGCGGGAGCGGCTTTTCGCCTTCGATGTAGCCGCAGCTCGCTTCGCCGCCGGCGATAAACTTTTCGCACAGCAGGCGGTTGGAATCCTTGAACAGGTCCTGAACGATCTTGCCGGCCTCGTCCATATCCTTCGCGATGCCGATGCCAATGGAAGAGCCGCCCAGCGGGTCCTTGATTACCAGCGGGAACCCGAGTTCGTCGGCGACGGAAACGAGCGTGTCGCCCGTAAAGTCATGCTTCCAGATGACGCGGTACGGCGGGGTAGGAATGCCGTTCGCCTTGTAGATTTCCTTGGATTTTACCTTGTCCATCGCGAGGGCCGATGCGAGGAGACCGCAGCCGGTGTACGGGATGTTCCAGTTTTCGAGCATGGCCTGGATGTGGCCGTCTTCGCCCCATTTGCCGTGGAGTGCCAGGAATGCGATATCGGCGGCGGGGAGCTCGGAAAGAGCCGGGGACTTCTTGGTGCAGGCGGCCGTGCCTTCGAGGCTGCGGAAGTAGTTGACCGAGAAGTTGTCCTTCTGGTAAGGGGAAAGTTCGCGGGCGGACCAGTGCCAGGTGCCGTCCTTGTCGATCAAAACGGGATGGATGTTGTAGCGTTCCGGGTCCATGGCGCGCACCACACCGGTGCCGCTGACTACGGAAACATCATGTTCGGTGGACGGACCACCCATCAGGACCAAAACGCGTAAGCGGGACATAAAAACCTCTTTGTAATGTTCTGCCGTTAATTATAGTAAAGTGAAATAATATGAACTATAATAAAAGGAAAATTCAACAAATGTAGACCTCATAAGGCAAAAAAATGTAGTTTGGGTAAAAGGTCGAAAAAAACAATGCATATCGAGAAACGCAAAGTCGATGGGGAGAAAAAGCTCTCTCCTGAAATCCGGAAGCGCTTGGCAGCCCTTCTTGGGTTTTCGACCGTTTTGATGATGTCGTCTTACGCGTCGAATCCCAGGCCTGAGCCGGAAATTCCGGATTCTCTTGAAACCGCGGCTTTGCCGAGTAAAGACTCGACCGACGTAAAGATGGTTCCTTTAGATACGATCTTGGACTGGCTGAACGATCCCAGGGCAACGGCCGGTATACTTGAAGAGCCTCATCCCGAAATAAATGATATTCTGGATTATCTGAATTCTTCGGCTTGTAACCGTACATTCAATTCTCAAGAGGCGGAAAGTTATTTGATTCATGCCCTTAGTGAACTTCGGGATTCCACGCATGCAGTCGAGTTTCTGGATTCATTAAAGCAGATATGTCATTGAACCAGAACCCCTTTGAACTCATAAAGACGACCAACGAGTGTCCATAGATGATGTCCTTGTCTCGCCAGCACATTTTTGAACAGTTTTTCTTAGAATTGCTATATTGGGTAATATGAATAAATTGCGTTTTTTGTTGTGTATTTTTTTGATGGCTGTTGCTGGCTATGCCGGTGAGGTTGCTGACAAGCAGATGGACCAGTTAGCGAAGTTCCTCAAGAAGGCCAAGTACAAAGAGGCTGCAGCCGCATTGATGAACTATATGGAAATGGGTGATGAACAGCGACAAGTGAATATTGCACAGTATGCTGGGCATTTCAGCACCATCATTAAACAGCACGGCAAAGTGCTGAACTATACGAAATTGCGTACGCGTCGCCTCGCCAAGAACCACGATGAGACTGTTTACCAAATTAATTGTGACAAGTCCGCATGGATTGTGATGATAAGGGAATATGTTTCGCCAAACGGCAAAAGCTTCTTCTGGGAAGTTGGTGCGTTCACGGAAGAAGACGTTTTCAAGTTTTATGAAAAGAAATAATAAGGAGACCCCATGAAAATTAAGTCGATAATCCTTACCCTGTTGTTCTGTTCGTTTGCGTTTGCTGGTCCGCACTCCAGTGAATGCGTCAAGGCCATGGTTGATAACCTGAAGGCTGAAAAATACGACAAGGCGTTTGATGCAGTGTTGGACGATAGCCCCTACCTCAAGGGCAACGTGAATGTTTCGAACCTCAAGATGCAATACGCCACGGTGTTCCAGAATATCGCGGCGCAGTATGGCAAGCCCGTGGGTTTCGAAATTCTCGGTACGAAGACCGTCGGTACGCTCGAACGCACCGGCTTCCTCATCCAGTGCGAAAAGAATGCCTGGGTTATCGAGGTTACGGAGTACAACAATCCCGTTACGAAAAAGCAGTACATCGTGAATTTCAAGGTCGTAGACGAGAACGAAGCGTTCGCCCGTTACGGCGTGTAATTACCCTCGTCACTCTGAACTGTCATCCTGACGCAGGTCAGGACAGGGTCAGAACGTTTATACCCGATGTTGCCCTGAGTATTTTGCTTGAAAAAAAAGCCCGCGGTTTGAACCGTGGGCTTTTTGCATTAGTGTCGGCGCCGTTTATCGCCGTCATGTCACCCTGACACTGAAACAAGTTCAGTACGGGCTCCGGTCAGGGTCAGAACGTTTATAGTCGTCACCGTCTAAAACAGCGTCGGGTCTTCGGGCTCGCCGCCATCTTCGCTCGTTCCGTCGTCGAAACTATCCGGCGGCGTGATGCGGCTCGTACGCTTGACCTTCTTAGCCGTGAACTTGCTGCCGAGCGCCTTGTAGCTCTTGATGTCGGCGACTTCCGTCAGGTCGAGTTCTTCCTTCTGGACTTCGCGGCCCACCTGGTATTCCATGAGCTGGCGCGCGTCCTCGGTGGCGAAGAATTCAATCATCTGCGAATCCTTGTGGTCGCTGATGAGGCTGAATTCCGTCGTCATGGGGCAGCCTTCCAGGTTGAAGCGCTTCACCATGTAGTTGAAGTTGCCTCCCTCGAAGTACAGCACGGTAAATACCTGCGTTGGGTCGAACTTGTGGACGTATTTCACGCCGGTACCCACGAGAATCGGGTCGGCCATGTCGTGCACGCGGGCCGTACCGTTCTCCTTCACGATAAGGATCTTGTCCTTCTCACCGAATTCGCCGATGCGGTCGCCCTTCTTCTGCGTGCTGATGAGGCCGCTGGGGGCATCGAAGTAGAGCACGCGCGCCCCGAGGGTACTCACGCCCTTGCGGATGCGCTTCACGCTCTTGACCGGGTACTTGGTGACAATGTTGCCCATGGCGCCGCGGCCCTTCACCTCGATGGAACTGAAGTCCACTTCGAAGTTGAGCTTGGTGCGCGGGCGCGGCTTGAGCGTCACTTCCACGACTTCTGCCTCGCCGTTCATATTGCTGGAGAGGTAAAGCAGGCGGCTACCGGGCTTGTTCTTACCCATGAAGTAGTCCTTGTCGCGGGTCACGCCGCCCACGTTGAAGCGCTTGATGTAGGCCGTGCCTTCCTTGCCGTCCTGGTGGATGACGTTATAGATATGGCGTTCGTCGTCCTTGTTGAACTTCTCGACAAGCACGATGTTCTTGCCCACGAAGTCCTTGTCGGACACTTTTACCACCTTGAAGCTGCCGTCGGCCTTGAACACGATGAGGTCGTCGTACTCGGAGACGTCGAAGAGGTATTCTTCCTTCTTCATGCCTGTGCCGAGGAAGCCTTCCTTGCGGTTCACGTAGAGCTTCTGGTTGGCAAGTGCCACGTGCACGGCGCTCACCTGGCCGAATTCCGCGATTTCCGTCTTGCGGTCGCGACCTTCGCCGTACTTCTTGAGGATGTTCTTGAAGTAGTTTACGGCGTAGTCGGTGAGGTGTTCCTTGTTGTAGTTCACTTCCTCGATTTTCTTGTCGAGTTCTTCCAGGAATTCGTCGGCCTTCTTTCGGTCAAAACGGCTGATGCGGCGCACCGGGATTTCGGCCAGTTTCAGGATTTCTTCGCGGGTCACTTCGCGGCGGAGCTTGCGCACGTAGGGCTTCAAGCCTTCGTCAATCAATTGGACCATCTCGTCGTGGGTCTTGGCCTTCTTGATGACCTCGTAGACTTCCTTCTCGATGAAGATTTTCTCGAGGCTCGTCATGTGCCACTGGTCCTGCAGGTGCTTGAGCTCGTTGTCGAGTTCCCAGTCGAGCAGGTGCACCGTGTGGTCGGTGCTGAGCTTCAGGAGTTCGGTCGTGTTGCTGAAGCGCGGCTTCTTGTCGATAATCACGCAGCTGTTCGCGGCCAAGGTCGTCTGGCAGTCGGTAAACGCGTAGAGCGCGTCCATCACGACTTGCGGGTCGGAACCTGCTTGCAGGTGGATCTGGATTTCCACGTTTTCAGTGGTGTGGTCCACAATCTGCTTGATCTTGATTTTGCCCTTGTCGTTGGCCGCCACGATGGAGTCGATAAGGCTGTCCGTAGTGGTGCCGAAGGGAATTTCGCGGATGACGAGCGTCTTGTTGTCGAGTTTCTCGATTTTTGCACGGACCTTGAGACGTCCGCCGCGTTCGCCGTCGTTGTATTCGCTCACGTCGATGATGCCGCCCGTGTAGAAGTCCGGGTACAGCGTGAACTTGCGGCCGCGCAGGTAGTCGATGCTCGCCTGGCACAGTTCCTTGAAGTTGTGGGGGAGGATGGTGGTGGAAAGGCCCACCGCGATGCCGTCCGTCCGTCGTAGTTCGGAATCCAGTCGGTGGTCTCGGGGTTGAACATCACGTCGAGCGCAAATTCGCTGAGCTTGCCTTCGATGTAACGCGGGGCGGCTGCCTCGTCGCCCGTAAGCGGGTTACCCCAGTTACCTTGCGGCTCGATAAGCAGATTCTTCTGGCCCATGTTCACGAGCGCCGTGTAGATGGAGGAGTCGCCGTGCGGGTGGTAGTGCATGGTATCGCCCACGATACCCGCCACCTTGTGGAAGCTCCCGTCGTTCATCTCGTACATCGTGTGGAGAATGCGGCGCTGCACCGGCTTGAGGCCATCCTCGAAATAGGGGACGGCGCGGTCCAGAATAGTATAGCTCGCATAGTCCAGGAACCAGCCGTTGTACAGCTTTTCCAGGTGGTTTACGTTGGAAAGTCCTAAAGTTTTCTGTTCTTCGTCCATGATCTAGCCTTGTCGCGCCTATTAAAGTTCTTCCACGGCTTCGGTGCGCAGGTTTTCTACGATGTAGTCCTGGCGTGCCTGCGTGTTCTTGCCCATGTAGTATTCCAGCAACTTGCCCAGGGAGGCGTCGTTCGGCATGGTGACGGTCTCCAGGTGCATGTTTTCGCCGATGAGCAGCTTGAAGTCCTCGGAATCCATTTCACCGAGGCCTTTGAAGCGCGTGATTTCCAAATCTTTCTTGTTGATTTCCTTCGCGGCCTTGTCGCGTTCCTCTTCGTCGTAGCAGTAGAAGGTCTTTTTCTTGTCCTTCCTGTTACGGACGCGGAACAGCGGGGCCTGCAGAATGTAGAGGTGCTTTTCCTGCACGAGTTCCGGGAAGAACTGCAGGAAGAACGTCATCACAAGGAGGCGGATGTGCATACCGTCCACGTCAGCATCGGTCGCGATAATCACCTTGTCGTAGCGCAGGTCCTCGAGCCCGTTTTCGATGTTGAGGGCGGCCTGGAGCAAGTTCCATTCCTCGTTCTCATACACGATTTTCTTGGAAAGGCCGTAGCTGTTCTTCGGCTTGCCGCGCAAACTAAACACTGCCTGGGTCTTCGGGTTGCGTGCCGTCGTGATTGTACCCGATGCGGAATTACCCTCGGTAATGAAGATCATCGTCTCGCTCTTGAGCGGGTTCTTCGCGTCGGTGAGGTGCACGCTGCAGTCGCGCAGCTTCTTGTTGTTGAGGTTAGCCTTCTTGGCGCGTTCGTTCGCCAGTTTCTTGACGCCGGCCAGTTCCTTGCGCAGCTTTTCGTTCTGCGTGATGCGTTCCAGGAGCTTCTTGGCCGTATCTTCGTTCTTGTGCAGGTAGTTGTCGAGCTCGCGGGCCACGAAATCCACGATCCAGGTGCGGAGCGCGGGGCCGTTCGGGGCCGTGGTGGTGCTGCCCAGCTTTGTCTTGGTCTGGGATTCGAAAACCGGTTCCTGGATGCGCACGGAAACGGCTCCCACGATGCAGTTGCGCACGTCGGATGCGTCGTATTCCTTCTTGAAGTGGTCGCGCACGCCCTTCACCAAGCCCTCGCGGAATGCCGCCTGGTGGGTACCGCCCTGGGTGGTGTGCTGGCCGTTCACGAAACTGAAGTAGTGTTCGCCTTCCTGGTTCGAGTGCGTGATGGCAAACTCGATGTCCTTGCCCTTGCAGTGGATGACCGGGTAGCGGATGGTATCGTCGGTGCGGCTGTGGAGCAGGTCCAAGAGCCCGTTCGGGCTGTTGTAATCCTTGCCGTTCATCACGAGCGTGAGCCCGTTGTTCAGGTAGGCGTAGTTCCAGATTTTCTCTTCCATGTAGGCGGGAAGGAACCGGAAGTTCTTGAACAGGTCGTTATCGGGTTCGAAGTAGATTTCGGTGCCGTTTTTCTCGGTGGTGGAGGTAATCTTGAAGTCCTTCACCAAGATGCCCTTGCTGAACTCGGCGCGCTTGACCTTGCCGTCGCGGAAACTTTGTACGATAAACTTGGTCGAAAGCGCGTTCACCGCCTTGGTACCCACGCCGTTCATGCCCACCGACTTCTGGAAGGCTTCGGAATCGTACTTGCCGCCCGTATTCATCTTCGACACGCAGTCG
>CACWNW010000005.1 GCA_902762305.1 Fibrobacter succinogenes
GGCGGGCAACCTCTGGCTGAACGGCGTAAGCAATGTCGCGTACAAGCTGAACGGGGCGGGCCTCCCGGAAAAGGCTCTCCGCTACGGCGAGGCTCTCCCTGCGGGCATCTCTCTCGAACAGATCGATGCAGGGAACGTCGCCACGGCTGAAAACATGGTCGCCTACGAATACGACGGGCTTACCCGCATCTACGAGCGCCGGGATGTAAACGGCGAATTCGCTTCGGGACGAGTCACCGTCCCCGGGCTGGGCTCGTACGCCCGCGGGCCGGAGACCGGATTCTCGATGGAGCGCCTCGACCTCCCCGGCGGAGGCTACCGGACGGGAGCGGACGGAGCCGCCCTGTTCCCGCTCACCGACGCCCAGGGCAGTATCCGTGGCTACGCGAACCTTTCGGGCGTGCGCAGCGCCCACGCCTACTACCCCTACGGCTCGGTGGAGGATCTTTCCAACGACGCGCCCGAAGACGCGCGCCGCTGGCAGTCCAAGGAGTTCGACGGTGATCTCGGCAACTACTACTTCGGCGCGCGCTACTACGACCCCCTCCTCGGGATGTGGATGACGCCTGACCCCGCTGGGCAGTTCTCGAACCCCTACGGCTACGGCGGTGACCCGGTGAACTATGTGGACCCGACTGGCATGTGGGCGCTGGGGCTGGGCCTCGTCGTGGGGTGGGACGAGGAGCATGGCTGGCAGTTCGGAGTCGGCGCCGCGCTGGACCTCTCGAAAAGTACCTCCGGGAATGGCTTCCACGCGAATCTGATGTACACGTGGAACCAGGACGATTCGGAGGGCTTCAACGTGAGCGCCAGTGGACAGTACTACTGCTTCACCGCCGGCCTGTCGTACAGCTACAACTCGTACACGGGCCAGACGCTTTCGGGCAACGTCGGGGTGTGCTTTGGCGTGAAGCCGTCGGCTACGAGACCGGCGCCGGGAGCGTGGAGGGCCGCGGGCTATTCGCAGGGGCTACAGTCGCCGGGGTGCATGCGGAGGTGTCGGAAAGGGACGGCCGCAGCTTGAGTTTCCGTGGAAGCGTGTATTATGGTTCCACTGACGAAGGAAATGATTTTGGAGCAGATGGAGAACATCGTAAAGTCAGCCGGTTGCTTTGGATTCCAGAACTGGGATCTCTTGGACGCTTCAAGCTAGGAGCAAGCGTTGATGAGACAGGTGCGGGGATAAGGAAGGCTGGCGAGGACGCTGTCCTTGCTATGGTGAAAGCGAAGGAAGGTGAAGATAGTGAGCTATATAGAGCTCTTGTTAATGATTATAAAAGCACCCATCAGCTTTCGCCCAAGATGGCTGATTGTTTGAACGAATGGATGCTCCGTAATGGAATGGAGCGAGTTTGGCGTCTGAACTTGTTACATCCTAAAGAAGAAAAAAGAACATACCGTGCCGAAGGCTCTTCTACTTACGGAAATATTGAAATCATGTATGGAAATGGCTATACGTATTCCAGCTACAATTATGCAAATAACAGCATCGACCATTTATTCTTGGATATGATTGGATACTGGTTCTCGAACTAGGAGGGGCAAAATGATTGTCAGGAAATTAATGTTTTTTTTGATTATTGTTACGATAAGTTCTTTCGCCAAGGAAAAAATCGTCTTCGCAACAGGAGAGAATGTTAAGACGAAATTAAAGAAAGCTGAATATTATAATGATCTAAAATATCTTAAAGAACAAGTGACAAATTTTTTTGGAGAAACTCTGCTAGATGTTAATCAGGATGGTTTTTATTTGGAGATGGGAAAATGGAGAGTCTCTCAAACGGAAATTTTTGGTGATGGGAGTTATTCTGCGTATATTCCTGTGAAATCAAAAAAAATGAAGATAATTTATATACCTCGATATCAGTGTGAGAATGGACCAAGTATGGGAAAATGCCGCGAGTGCTTAGAAAATGCCATATGGAAAAATAAAAAGAATATTTATGACAGATGTTATGGAATAAAACAGATTTCAGATAGTGTGGCTATTCTTATAAAGAAGTTTTTTGATGAAAATAGACTTTCTTTACAACAATCAGGTTCTGGAATTTTTTATTCAAAAAGAGGTGAGCATTGTTACGAAGACTTCTATATCCTTTCTCAAGAAAAAAGTGAGAAAAAAATTATCCGAATGGTCCCGCCGGGCTGTATTGATAACGAAATGAAAAAGAATAAAATCATCGACGAGTACATTTACCTGTACGAGCAGTTCTATTCTATATTTCACAGCAACTTTGAAGAATGCCGCTGGGAAGAGCCCTCAAGTCGTCTCAAAATTGTTGTTACAAAAGACGGTAAAGAAACTATATTCGAGTTCGACATTGTCCAAAAAGCGTACAAGTCCAGACATTCCCGCAAATGGATGTCTTTTATATCGTTCTAGTTCGGTAAATAATTTATATTCATTCTGTGTACAATCAGAGAAAAGAAGATAAATGCCATCGTATTGCCGCTTTCGGCGGCGAGACCGGCGCCGGCGGGGCCAGCTGGGGGTTTGAAGAGAGGATTTACTACAAACTGCGGGACGACGGCCCTGACCCCGAGACCAATAAGCCCCGCAAGTATGTTGGCCTGAGCATCCCCACCCTTGGCATCTTTAGCGATGTATTCATGTACGATCACGGGAACAGGAATGATAATCAGAAAGAGGTGATGGGGAAAGACGGAAAAGGGATAAGCAGAGAACAATTTGAAAAACTTGCTAAAGATAATAATCTTGATTATGGAAAATACCCCTGGATAGCTAGTCTTTTCCATCCTAGTAACACAGACAAGATGTGGATGGAACAGAAAAGCGTATTCCGTTTCCTATATGGTTGGTTCTGGATTCCGTCAGTTGAGGGACTTTTCTTCCCGGGAGGAGACTATGCATCTGCTCCGAGTTACAATTATGGGCGCAATTGGATTACACATTTCTTTCTTGATGTTTTGCCGTATTTAATTATGGATTAATTATTCCCGAATCCATAGGGATTTATTATGAAAAAACTTGCATGCTTCTTCTTTTGTCTGTTCTTCTGGAACTGTTGCCCAATCTGCAATAGCGACTGCTTTTACACGATTGAAAAATCGGTGGATGTTAATGCTGTCGGGAAATATCGCGATGTACATTACGGCATTAATGAAGGCACATATGTTTTTATTGATGACACTCTTCAGGAACATTATTATGAATGCTTTCGTTTGTATATAGATTCTGTGAATGTTTATAACCTCAGTATGCCTATTTCTGTTGACGCTTATATTACATATGATGATATGACCGAAAAAGTTGATTCGTCTCTTGTAGATACATTGACGGCCGTAAAGGGCAAGTTGGCAATTATTGTAAAAAGAAGAATGCCTGAGCCATCAAGCCGACTCAAAATTGTCATCACGAAGGACGGTAAAGAAACTGCATTTGAGTTTGACATTGTCCAAAAGGCGTACAAGTCGAGACATTCCCGAAAATGGATGTCGTTTGTATCATTCTAAGTTGGCAAGAGGAATCCCTCGCAAAGCGCAAATAGTCCGTTTCCCTGTTGCGTTAAGAAAATGAAACAGGGTAAGGCTTGTTGCTGCCACAATTACGGTAATAATTTCGTCACAAATTTCTTTGTTGACAATTTGGGATGGCACCTCGAGTTTAGATGAGCTCATTTTCGATGGGCAGTGTTTTTTTCTAAATTTTCTCCGTAATTTTAGTGATAAACGATTGCGGAGGTTGTTTTGGAAATTCCGGCTCGCATCAGGTCTTTCCTGGTTATTTCTTGCCTTATCTGCATCCCTGCCTTCGCGCAGGCCGATGCTGCACGCCTGTTGCCTCCACTGCCTATTCCTGATTCGGTTGTCGTCAAGAATCTCAATGTGAAGAATACCGAGATTCGCGACCTGCTGCAGGGCATGGCGGTCCAGTATGGCCTGAACTTGTTCCTCGCTCCCGAAGTGAAGGGGCCTGTCACGGTGAACTTCAACAACCAGCCTTTGAAAGATGCCCTGCGTGTCCTTTTGCAGGGCAACGGCTATGAATATGTTCTCGACGGCAATGTCATCCGTGTCCAGAGGCCGGTGGAAAAGATTCCCGAGGCTCCGAAGCCTCCCGAGAAGCGATTCGTGGTGAACTGGGAAAATGAGGCTTTGACTCTCGATGTCGAAGACGCTCCGCTGGACAAGGTCGTCCGTAAGATTGTAGAGGTCTCGGGCAAGAACATCTTGCTGGAACAGGGGAACGCCGCAAAGACTGTTTCGGTCTTTGTGCAGAACATGCCCTTCGACCGTGCGGTCCGTCATTTGGCCGAGTCTGCGGACTTGAGTTACGAGGATGACGACGGCATTGTCACTATCAAAAAATCAACTTGGAATCTTGGTGGGAAGGGCAAGGAAAGCGGCAACAAGTTCAAGGTTCGCCTAGTTGGTGATTCGCTCATGAATATCGAGGCGGTGGAGGCTCCCTTGGCTTCCTTGCTGAGCGAAATTCTCTCGCAGACAAAATTGAACGCCATGGTGTACGGAAAACTGGAAGGCCAGGTTACGGCGCACATTTCCGGCATTTCTGTTCGCGAAACGCTTAAGTACCTGTTCCGGGGTACGGCTTATACTTTCTGGGAACGTAACGGCGTGTATTTCATCGGCCCTCACGAGATGCAGACTGCCGACAATTCCCTCCTTATCAAGTTGAAGCACCTGCGTGCCGAGGATGTTATCAAGTTGCTGCCGTCGACCCTGACCAAGGGCACGCAGATCCAGGTGGTCAAGTCCCAGAATGCCCTGATGGCTGCCGGCAGTTACGATGTGCTCGATGCTATTTCGCAGTACGTCGAGAAGATGGACCTCCCGGTTGCACAGATTCTCATCGAGGTGCTTGTGGTGGACCTCGACCTCGAAAAGGGCCACAATCACGGGTTGAACCTTTTCTTCGGCAATGCTGCAAAGCATGTGGGTTCCGAGAGCCTGTTCCCGAGTATCGACCAGACCTTGAATTCCAACCAGCTGCAGCGCCTTTTCAACGGAATCGGCCTGGGTGAAGTTGTCAGTATTCCGAAGGATCTGGTGACAAAGATTAACGCCATGGAACAGGAAAAGGTGCTGGATGTAAAAGCTCGCTCGCAGATTGCGACGCTCAACGGCGAAACGGCCGTGCTCACTATCGGCCAGACCCAGTATTACATGATGGCGTCTGAGGTGGATTACAATCAGGGTGATGCGGTTACGTCGAAGACAACGCAGCGTTTTGAACAGATTGAGGCAAACTCCAATATCACGGTAACTCCCTATGTGACGGGCGAGGGTGAAATCACCTGCGAGATAATTCCGGATTTCTCTGAACCGGAAGGCAGTTTCAGCAGCGAAGTTCCGCCTACGTTGAACAAGCGTTATGTGAAATCCTCGGTGCGCCTCCGCGATGGCGAGACGATCGTGCTTGGCGGCATGGTCAAGGAGAGTGTCAGCGACGTGCACAAGCAGGTGCCGTTCCTGGGTTCCATCCCCGTGATTGGCTGGCTGTTCCGCAATGTGGAACGGGTTCGCAGCAAGAGCCAACTGCTAATCTTCGTGACTCCTCATATTTACTATGGGGCTGAAGGCAGCGTGGATATCGCCGATGAAATCGCCCGCGCTAAAAAGCCGCTTGTTCCCGAAAAGACTGAGGAAAAGGCGGAAGAAAAGACCGAGGATAAGGCGGATGAAAAGAAGGCTGACAAGGCCGATACAAAGTCCGCTAAGAAGGCTGAGGAAAAGTCTGTCGGAGATAAGAAGTAGTGGCCAACGCGCTTCGCACAGCTTTGAGCGTTTCTACGGGCCGGTACTGGTGGGTGCTGGTTGTTCGCGATTGTGCCAACGGTGGCGTGGCCCATATTGTGCGGGTGCTTCGTGGGCGTGGCGCCGGGCATAGCTATGTGGACTTGTCCTGCTCGGGTTCCTTCGAAGTGTGTCGCCGATTCCAGACTGCAAATGGCGGTTCCGCAGATGGCGTATTGCTTGTAGACGATGCAACGCCTGTAAAAATGGTCCAGGTCGGAGACGAGGAGTTCAAGCGTGAAAACTTCGAGTGCGTGACCTCCATCGATGGCGACTATGCTGTTGTCGCTTTGCGCAGGTCGTTTGAGGATTTGGCCGATGAGGTGGTGAAGGCTGGTTTCGGGATTCTCGCGCACCTGCCCGCGCTTGTCGTAGAAACGGAAATGCTGCGCTCGAAGGATTTGTCGGGTGAGAAACTTTTCTGGAATGTTGGCGATGGCGTTGCCAAGTCTTGGTATTTTGAACAGGGCGAATTCCTTTGGGCAAGCAAGGTTGTCGGGGAGTGCGCTTCCGGTGATGGAACCGATGTCGCTGAATATGTCAAGAAGCGTTTTTTCCAGAGTGCCGTCCAGGTTGAAGACTTCAATCCGGATGTCGCTGAAATAGCGAGGAGTGTGGCCGAAGACGCTTGGCTGTTCCGTACGGACCACTTGCCCGCATTTTCTACGTTGCCCGATAGCGTTGCTGTTGCCCGAATCCGCGAGGCGGCTCTGTTCCGTAAGACGTTCAAGGCTTGTGCCGGTATATTGCTCGCCTCTTTGCTGGTGACGTTTGCCTTCTGGGGCGGCGTCTCGTGGTATGTGGCCAAGACCGAGACTCAGGTGGCCGCCATCGAGAAGAACATCGAAACTCGCAAGGAACTGGAACGCGTTTGGAAGAAGCTGGAAGCGGAAAAGGCGGGTACGGAGGAATTCCTCGGCCACCGCAGTCGCATGTCCACCTTCCTGAAAATTATCGCGGCCGATTTACCGGCAGATTCTTGGATTACGCACTGGTCTGTCAATCGCAATGTCCATTCCTTGCAGGGTTATTCTGCGTCGTCCGAAGAGGTTTCTAAGTTCCTTTCGACATTGGAACATGAAAAGCGCCTCGTGAATGTCCGCCTGCGCACTACGGAAAAGACCACGTTCAAGCGCAAGCCTGTAGTGAAATTCGATTTGACTGCGGAGGTAATCCCGTGAACGGATTCTTTGCCCGCTACAAATATTCGTTGCTTACTGTAGTTTCTGTTGCAGTGCTGGTCGCGGTCATTGGCGTGTTCCTGTTCCCGAAAATGAAGGATGCCAGCGGAATCCTGGTTGCGATTCGTTCAGAAATCGACAATACCGCGATGCTCGAAAATGGCGGAGCTTCGCCGGATTCCCTGATTGCGAGTTACAAGAAGATTTCTTCGGAAATAGATTCCTATGTGAATGTCTCGGTATCTTCTTCGAAGATTCTGACCTTTGTTCTGGAAGCCTCCAAGGCGAACGGTGTGGTTCTGCAGGACCTTTCGACCGGAGAGGTGTCGAGGCGCGGCGAGAACCTGGTGTATCCGGTAAAGTTCAAGGCCAATTCCGATTTCCCGCACTTTCACCGCTTCCTGACGACTCTGGAAAATGGAATCTACTGCGTGAAGGTGGAGAACTTGGATATGCAGCCTGGGAGCGCTTCCGTGAACCTGTCCGTTTTAAGCAAGGTGGGGCGCGATGAATAAGTTCCTTGTACTCCTGGTGACGGCCACCATCCTGCTTTGGGGCGTATTCCTGTTCAAGATGTCCGACAAGGTCGATGCGCAGAATTCGAAGGGCGAGTCTAGCCTGTTTGACGAACTTTCCGGAAAGGCTCCGCAGGATGTTGAAGAACGTCTGGATTTCAAGAGCCTGCTGTCGCGCTTGAACCCGCAGGAGATGCCCTCCAGTGATTTGCGTGACCCCTTCCGGCTGCCGGCTGGCATGATGCCTCCGCCTCCCAAGCCCCGCGTGGTGAAGGATGCCGGGCCTGCGCCTGTTCCCGAGGTTGCCGCGCCGCCTCCGCCGAAACCGCCTTCCATTGGTCTCGATGCCATATTGCCGGGTGACAATCCGGTGGCCATCATCAAGTACCGCGGCGAATCCGCTGTTGTGAGTGTCGGGCAGGAAATCTGGAACGTGACCGTGGTGGCCATCGAACCTGACCGCGTCGTTTTGCGGTTCACCGGCGGCACATTCGAAATCCGGTAATTTAGGCGCGCAGCCTGCGCTTACTTTATCGCAATCCGCTTGACTAGGCTCGCGGAGCCGTCGCGGACGCGGACCATGTAGATTCCTTCGGCGATTCCCTTCAGCTCGACAGAACCCTTTTCGCTTTTCCCGCGGAATACCGGGCGGCCCTGCATGTCGAACACTTCGACGCTTGCGTCCTTTGCGCCGGCAATGAGCAGCGTGCGGCCGGAAACGTGCAAGGAGAGACTGGCCGGGCTTGCGACTGCCTTGATCGCGATTGTCGAATCCGTCTCGGTGGAGTCCTGCGGGTCGATGAATAACTTGCTGTCATACGGAGAAACGACGTCTGTGGCCGGGTGTGCCATGAGGCTCGCCATGACGCTGTCGTAAGCGGGCTTCGGCTTGTATTGTCTGTCGTAGAGGAGCGCTTCCGTTTTGCCTTGCTGTTCGTCGAGCCAACTGTGCGCATCGGTCAGTCCCCAGATGACGAATTCACCCATGTTCGGTTCTTCGAGGAACACGTCCATGAACTGGCGGTACAGATGTCCCTGCTTTGCATAGTCTGCGGCGGTGAGCTTGCCCGCTTCTCCCTTCGGGAAACCGATGTCGAGTTCCGTGATGTTGAGTGTCACGTCGAGTTCCGCGAGCGCCTTGGCGAGCGCGCGTACGTTCTGCGGGGTCGTCTCGTGCGCGATTTCGATATGCGTCTGCGTGCCCACGCAGGTGATGGGAATGTTTTTCTTTTTCCAGCGCTTTACCTGCTCCACGACGAAGCTCGCCTTGGAACCTTCGCGCAGGCCCCATTCGAGGGAGTAGTCGTTGTAGCAGAGTTCGGCATCCGGGTCAGCCTTGTGAGCCCATACGAATGCGGAATCCAGGAATTCGGCGC
Organism: Fibrobacter succinogenes; assembly: GCA_902762305.1. Lineage (GTDB taxonomy): Bacteria > Fibrobacterota > Fibrobacteria > Fibrobacterales > Fibrobacteraceae > Fibrobacter > Fibrobacter succinogenes_I. Next base: position 8,848 of record CACWNW010000005.1, read on the forward strand.
CGATGCCTTCGTACCATACGGAACCATTGCTGCGCCAACCGGCGTTGTAGTCGTCGTTGATGGCCTCGTTCACCACGTCCCATTCGGCGACCTGGCCCTTGTAATGTCCGACCACCTTCTCGATGTGGTTCTTGAGCACCGCGAGCAGCTTTTCTTTTTGCCCGCCATAATTGCTGCTGACCCATCCGGCGACCTGGCTGTGCCAGGCGAGGGCGTGGCCGCGCACGCGGATTTTGTTTTCCTGTGCGTACTTGACCATCTTGTCGCCTTTTGCGAAATTGAATTCGTTCTCGGCCGGTTCCGTGGCGTCGAACTTCATCTCGTTTTCGGCGACGACCACGTTGAACTGCGTCTTGTGGATTTCTTCGAATTCAGGCTCGATGGCGTCGTTGAACCATTCGCTGTTCAGGATGGTCCCGATGAAGCGCCCGCGTTCCTTGGCGAGCTCCCTGATGGTCGGTTCTGCGGCAAGGGCGCTTGTGAATCCCGTGCCGATGAGGGTTGCCCCGAGTGCGATACTTGCAAGGTGATGGCTGTTCTTCATTTATTGCTCCTGTTTGGCCCGATACTCCTGGAATCCAATATATATAATAAACACGGAAAACGGGTGCGTGTGTAAGCAAACCGAAACAAAATGTTCTTATTCTTGCCATCGCATTTTATTTATTTTATACGCATGAAGAATATCCAAAAATCACACTTAGTTTTGCTGGCTCTGGTGCTCCTGACCATCCTCTGGTCTGTTATCGGGGTCGTCGATACGTACCTTACCTGGGTTCTCGAGGCGTCGCCCGCGATTGCGGGGCTCCTTGTCCTGGTGTTCACCTACAACAAGTTCCGGATGCCCACCTTCCTCTATGTTATCATGGCGCTCCATATGGTGGTCCTCCTGGTGGGGGCGCATTATTCGTATGCGAAGGTCCCGCTCGGCTTCTGGATGGAGGATTGGTTCGGCTGGACGCGCAACAATTACGACAAGATCGGGCACTTCATGCAGGGCGTGACGCCTGCGCTCGTGATGATTGAGCTCTTGCGCCGGACGACTCCGCTCAAGTCCACCGGATGGACAGGCTTTATTTCGGTGTGTGTCGCCGAGGCCATTTCCGCGCTTTACGAAATTATCGAATGGCTCGCTTCCCTGGGCAATCCGACCGATACGGAAGCCTTCCTGGGGACGCAGGGCTATATCTGGGATACGCAGACGGACATGTTCATGTGCCTGATCGGGGCGACTGTCGTGACCGTCATCCGGCTGCTCGTGCCGCGTTCCCGCGAAGGGTAGTTTTCTACAGGAGGTCCCTATGCTAGGTAAACTGAAATTGGGTGTCGCGGTGTCGGCTGTTGCCGTGTCCGCGATGTTTGTCGCATGCAATGACCGAGCCGAATCAGATGCTCAGTCCAAGGCCCAGGCCAAGCCTGCCGCAGAAGTTGCGCCCGCTGCAAGCAAGTCGGTGGTCGTCTATTTCTCGCAGACGGGAACGACGAAGAAGCTCGCCGGAGTCCTGAAGCAGGCGGTGAACGCCGACGAAATCGAACTCAGGCTGGTAACACCGTACCCGTCCACCTACGACAGCACGATTGCCGCGGTGGGCGCCCAGCGTGAAAGCAAGCAGTGGCCGGCGCTCGAGAACGCGAAACTCGACCTCGCCAAGTACGATACGGTGTACCTGGGTTACCCGATCATGTTCGGGAGTTTCGCCCCGCCGATCTACACCTTCCTCGACTCGAACGACCTTTCGGGCAAGGTGGTCGTGCCGTTCTGCACTTTCGGGAGCGGTGGACGAAAAGTTTCGGCTGCAGAGCTCAAGACGCTCGAACCGGGTGCGAACGTGACGCTTGCGATGGGTGTATCCAACAAGCGCATGTCCAGGGACGATGGTGATTCCATTGCGAAGGTCGAAGTGGAAACGTTCCTCGCGAACCTTGCCGCGGGCAAGACGGACGAGATGCTCATGGGTGGCTATTCGGAACAGCGCCCGCTTACGGCTGAGGATTCCGCAGTATTTGCCGCCGCGACCAAGGACTATGCCTACTTGCAGCTGAAACCGCTCAGCGTCTCGACGCAGGTGGTGGCTGGAATGAATTATCTGTTCCTGGGCACGATGAGCGGGTTCAACCGTCCGCCTGCCGAGACGATGGTCAAGATCTTCAAGCCGCTCCCGGGACGTGGCGAACCTGAACTGATTGAATTGCTTGTAGTAGAAAAGTAAGATAAATCGAAAATAAATAAAAGTAGAATAAACTAACAAAGTCTTCCTTCGGGAAGACTTACTTTTTTTGTAAGTAAAAAAAATGTTGCCGTGAAAAAATTATTTCGCTAGATTTGCCTCGCCTTATAAAGGAGGAACAATGAATAAGAAGGTTTTGACTACCCTGAGCGTAGTGCTTTTCTCTAGCCTGGTGTCTGTTGCCTTTGCTGAAAGGCCCACGGGGACGCCTGATTGTGAATTTGATGGCGGTGTTTTCTTTAAGTCCAACAATACCCTTTACCTGGAATCGTTCAACAAGGATTCCGCGACTGTGAATATCACCTCTTATGCAAAAGAGTGCGTAAGCAGCAATGCCAAGAAGCCCTATAACGTTGTTGTCGAACGCAATACGAAGCTCGCTGCCAACTCTACCATCGTGCTTCCGCTTGATTATAGCCTGAAGAGCGATTGCGTCAAGCTGTATGAACCGGTGCAGATGGGCAAGGACAAGGACGGCAAGTGGAACTTTACCGCGAAGAACTCGAAGGGAACCGGTAACGCCAAGAAGCCTTTGCTGCTGATTACCGATACCGAAAAAGAAGGCTGCAGCGACCTCAAGGAAATCGCTTTCACTTCGAAGTCCGATTTGGATGATACTCCGAAACAGCATTTGATTACGGATGTCCAGATCTACAACATTGAAACCAAAAAGAGCGATTGGGACTTTGTGGGAACTTACTCCTATGTCGAGTGGGAAGAATACCACCCGGATCTGGGCATAATCTACGGCTACGCCGCCAAGGAAAAGGGCGCCGTCAAGGCCGGCCAGTTTGTGAAGGTCGGTTCCGGTGCTTCCGTGGCTCCGCTCCGTGCTTACCTGAAGTACATCGGTGATCCGAAGTCTCTCGCCAAGACATCTGCTGTCGGTATCGAACTTCCCGAGTCGATCGATGTGATGCTTATCGACAGCGACAACGGCACGACCGGCATTGTTCGCTGGAACATGGCTACGGGCGAAATCACGAAGGTCAACCACTGGTTCGACCTGAAGGGTCGCAAGCTCAACGGAAAGCCCGAAAACAAGGGCATGTTTGTCGGCACCAAGACAATCCAGAAGTAATTATTGGGGGAAAATAAAATGATGAAGAAAGAATATCAGGCTCCGAAGATGAAAGTCGTGGAACTCAAGCACCAGTCTAACTTGCTTAATGCCAGCGACGCTCCTTGCGATGCTGAATACTGCGACGAACTCGGCTTCAATGTCGACAAGTCCATGAATCCGAAGGCCTAAAGAAATCCGTACTCCTATAATCGGAAAGAAAGTCCCGAAAGCAGATGCTTTCGGGATTTCTGTTAAATAACGCAATCGATATAAAAAACAACTTTAAAAAAGAAAAGGTCCCGATCAAAAGTCGGGACTTTTTTTATTTGATTGAATTTTTGCAACGACGCTATGCGATGTGAAAATATAAGCGAGCAGAGCGAGGCCGCAGGACCGAAGCTGTACAAGTAGTACAGCGAGTGTCCGAGTACGAAGCTATGCGACGCTTATTGGCGGGCAGCGAGTTCTTCAGGAGTGCGGGCGAGAATATCCCAGTCACCGCGCTTGATGATCTTGTAGGCGTATCCCTGCTCGGTGAGGAACAGCTGGCGGTTCATGGCGAATTCCTGTTCCTTGGAGTCCTGCGTGACGATGCTGTAGAAGTGCGCGGCACCGCCGTCGCTCTTGGGGCGCAATACGCGGCCGAGACGCTGGGCTTCTTCCTGGCGGCTGCCGAACGTACCGGAAATCTGGATGAGCACGTTCGCGTCGGGGAGGTCGATGGCGAAGTTGCCGACCTTCGAGACCATGAGGTTCTTGAGGCTCCCGTCGCGGAAGGCGCCGTAGAGCTTTTCGCGGTCCTTGTTCGGGGTCTTGCCCGTAATCAGCGGGATGTTGAGTTCCTTCGAGAGCGATTCGAGCTGGTCGATGTACTGGCCGATGATAAGCACGCGGTCGTCGGGCTTGTCGTAGTACTTGAGCAGGCGTTCGACGATGTCGGTCTTTTCGGGGTTCGTGCTCGCAAGCGTAATCTTCTCGCGGATAGGCGCGAGGGCGTACTTCATCTTGAGTTCCGCTTCCATCGGGATGCGAATCTCGTTACAGTCCGCAGTCGCAATCCAGCCCTGGGCTTCGAGGATGCGCCACGGGATGTCGTACTTCTTGGGGCCGATAAGGCTGAATACTTCGGTTTCCTTGTGGTCTTCGCGCACGAGCGTTGCCGTAAGGCCGAGGCGGCGGGTCGCCTGCATTTCGGTACTCAGGCGGAACACGGGAGCGGGCAGCAGGTGCACCTCGTCGTAAATCATGAGGCCCCACTTCTGCTGGCTGAAGAGCGGGAAGTTTGCGAGTTCCTTCTTGACTTCTTCGTCGCTGAAATCGTCGAGCGAAGTTTCGGGCTTTTCGTTTTCCGCGTTCTTCACGCGCTTCCTCTGCGTGAGGATCTGGTAGGTCGCGACGGTCACCGGGCCGATTTCCTTGACTTCGCCGGAGTATTCCTTCACCATGTCGATGGGAAGGTCGGTCTTGTCGCAGATTTCGCGGATCCACTGGCGGGATGCCGAGATGTTCGGCGTGAGGATGAGCGTCTTGGTCTGGACGAGGGCCATGGTCGCAAGCCCGATGACGGTCTTACCCGAGCCGCAGGGCAGCACGATGACGCCCGAGCCGCCCTTTTCGGAACCGCTCGCGTAGAATACCTGGGCGGCTTCCTTCTGGTAGTCGCGGAGCGCGAACTTCTTGCCGGAAAGCGTTGTCTCGCGCAGGTGGATGGGCAGCGGGTCGCCCACGGTGTAGCCCGCGAGGTCTTCGACAGGGAATCCGGAATTCGTGAGTACCATCTTCAGGTGGCCGCGGCGTTCCGGGTCCATGATGGCGTGCAGGTCGTCCTTAAGTTCCAAAACGAACGGCTCGACATCCTTGAGCTTGCAGATTTCCGTGAACATGTACTTGTCGTCGGATTCCATGATCAGGAGGTCGCCATCCTTCTTGAGGCGCAACAGGCCGTAGCGGGCCATGTAGTCCTCGATTTCGGTGATGACCGTCTGCGGGATGGGGTAACGGCTCTGGCTCTCGAGGCGTTCCAGCACTTCGGGTGCGCGCAGGCCGGTTGCTGCCGCGTTCCAGAGGCTCAGGTGCGATATCTTGTATGTATGCAGGTGCTCGGGGCTCTTTACCAGTTCGGTGAAGGGGGCGATTGCGTCGCGAGCTGCTTCGTAGGAGGGGGAATCAACCTCGACCATGATTTCGAGGTTGCTCTGTACAATGATTGCGCCGTTCGGATTCATAGGGCGCCAAATATAGTAAAAATGAGTGCCGTTGGATAGGGGGAATCTGACGGGCTGTTTAAGGCCGTCGACGGATGGACCAAAAAGAAAAACCCCGATTCCTTTGTGGAACCGGGGCTTCGAGCCACCCAGCAGATTTGAACTGCCGACCTGCTGATTACGAATCAGCTGCTCTACCAGCTGAGCTAGAGTGGCATAGCGGGGTCAAAAATAGCAATACAGGTCGTTTTTGTCAAGATAAAAGAGCGTTCGGTTGGCAAAGTCCTTCGTTTTTTCTATGTTTGGTTCACGAAATTTTAACATGGAAGTCTAAAATGGCTAACGAATCTAATCAGAGCAATTCCGAAATCAAGGAGTTTTTTGTCCAACACGGTTCCAAGGTCCTCGTGGCCCTCGCCGTTATTCTTGTTGTTGTCGCCGGCGTCGTCCAGTTCAAGGATAGCCGCAAGGCTGCTGCCGTAGAACAGGCTGAACTCCTCGGTACGGGTCTTACTTATCTCTATGTCAACGACAAGGACAACGCCCTCAACGAATTCGAGGCGAAGATCAATTCCGGCAAGTTGAACGGTCTTGCCCTCGCTAAGGCCGCCCTGTTCGCTGGCAACATCAAGTTCGAAAAGGCTGACTACGATGGCGCTATCGCGCTGTTCCAGAAGTCCATCGACAACGCTGGTTCTGTGGCGCTGGTCCGTTCTGCCGCAATTCACGGCCTTGCCTCCGCCAAGATGGAAAAGGGCGACTATTCCGCCGCCGCCAAGCTGCTCGAAGACTTCGTGAAGGAATTCGGCAAGCGTACGGGCGACAAGGAAGACCGTTTCCAGAAGGAAGAACCGCAGGACGAAACTCCGATTGTCCCGGATGCAATGTGGAAGCTGGTGCTCCTGCACAACGAACTCGGTTCCAAGAACAAGGCTAAGTCCGTCGCCGAACGCATCGTCGAAGTCTACGGCGATACCCAGCCCTACGCCGACAGGGCCAAGAAGTTCCTCGCTAGCTTCTAGTTTTGATTGATTCGCGGGCTAGGCAAGCGCGAACTTCCAGCCCACGATGAAGATGGCGAAATAGATAGCGACCCATACGAGGTCGGCAAGCGTAGTAGGCGTTCCCCAGCGGAGCGTCTTTTTTTGTGGGATGAGCCCGCAGATTGCGCCCGCGATGAAGCCGTAGGCGTGGCCGAGGATGTCGGCATTTTCGCCGAGCCCGAGGAATACGGCGAGCGAGGCCGCGCCGCACAGGGGTGCGAAGCGACGGAGCATCCCGTGGGTTTCCCGAGGCATGAGCCGGAATTCGATGACGGCGAGGGCCCCGATGGCGGCGAACACGAAGGTCGAGAACCCGAGGGCGCGGTAGTCGCTCTGGACGGTAAGCGCGACGCAGAAGTTCGCGATGGCGCTTGCTACGGCGAGGAAGGGCGCCATGCGTGCAAGCGGGAGCCTGTACGACATGAGGTTTAAGACGATGTAGCCGCTGAGCAGGTTCGACGCGATGTGGCGGGCGTCGCCGTGCAACGTGAGGGCGGTGATGGTGCGCCACCACTGCCCGTGCAGAACCTTGGAGGCGTCGGAGAGCCCGGCGAAATGCATGCGGTCGACGAAGTTCCCGAAGTCGAGGACGGTGCAGACCACGGGTACCAGAAGAACCCATACGGGCTGGAGGCTCAGGCTTAAGGGGAGCGGCGGGTTCTCTTCCTTGGGCGGGTTCTCCTTGCGGTAGAGCTCGAGCTGCTCGCTTGCGCGGGCCTCGAACTCGGGGGAGACGAAGATTTCGAACGGCCCCTCTTCGGAACGTAAAAAACGGTGGACGATTCCCTGCGAGAGGAGCACCAGGCTGTAGTCGCGAATTTGTCTGTAAGTTCCCTCGGCGATGCGCGTAGATTCTTCGGGCTCTTCTATGGCTGGCTGTTCCTGCTCGGGTGCCGGCGGTTCGGGCATACGTCGCAGTTCAGGTGCTTGCTGTGGCTCTTGTTCGCTCGGTTGCCCTTCGTCGCGCAGGGGCGGCAGGGGTCTTCTCCGGATCATGGGGGACATGAGACGCGGCATGTTAGCCTCTTTCTAGTGCTGCCGCCGACGTGAGCGCGAACTTGCCGGTGGCGGATTCGCATTCGGCGCGCAGGTAGGCGTAGTTGTCCGTGTAGACGGCGATGTCTGTGGATGCGGGAGCCGCGACCAGGCTTTCCTTGCAGACTTCCTCGTTCGGGGTGAGCTTGCCGTTGCTCGTGTAGCGCCGCCCGAAGATGCGGATGTAGCGGAACGCGCCGCCGAAGTCGGCTGTGTTGCGGGCGTGGAAGACGATTGCCGGGTTTCCGTGGACTACGCTGCGTTCCCACCAGAGCGCGGGCCCGTCAGTGATGTAGCAGTTGTCGCCGGCGAGGGCTGTGTTTAGTTTCTCTTGTGTGAGGGTATCCGCTTGGAGATCCCCACCTTGGTGGCCATGCGCACTAAGCGCTAAAGCGCTAAGTGCTGTCCGCCCGCCTTCGCGGGGATGACAATTTGGTATGACCGGACAATCCAGTTTCACGACGGTCCGCACCCTCCCGAACACGTGATCACGCGTGTGCTTGAGCGAGAATAGCGGGGTCGATACGGCGGTCGTGTCGTTCAGGTCGCCGTGTGCGTCGTTGCCGCCGATGGGGAGGATAAAGTTCCCCTTGCCGAGTTCCGCTATCCAGAATTCGCGCCCGAGCTTGAAACCCTCGTCGCGGATGCCGTTCCAGAACTGCAGCCCGCGTATGGCGTGCGGCTTGTCGGCGTGCAGGTCCTTGACCGCCCAGTACCCGCGGCGGAACACGAACTTCTCGACTATCCCCATCTGCTGGAAGGGGTGTGCCGCAAAGCAGTGCGCGGTGGTGTCTTGCAGAATCTGTGCGACGCTCCGCGTGGGCTTGTTTTCGAGCCAGTAGCGCCCGCAGTCCCCGAGTCCGGGGAGGTAGCTGTCGGGAGCGAACACCGTGACATGCACGTTCTCGCCCTTGCTGTTGCCTGCGGAAACTTCTTCGCCCGCAAGCAGGAGCGGGTGGCCTTCCCCTTGCGGGAGGGCTGCAATCTCGTCGCGCAGGGCCTGGAACCGCGGCGCCGGGGACCGCGCCTCCTTGGTATAGTCCTCGTCGGTGAACGCGAAGTCGTAGGCGTGGTCGGTGCAACAGGCGAAGTCGAGCCCGACCGAGGCGGCCGCCTGTTGCAATACGGCAGGCGTGGCCCCGAATTCCACATGGTCGCGCGAATAGTGGGTATGGCAGTGCATCTCGCCTGCCGCATACCCCGGCGCCTGCGGGGGCTTTTCTGCAAGCACTTGCAGCCTGAGCGGTGCGGGCTTTAGTCCGGGGAGGTTCCAGCGCGTGAAGGTGCGCCGCGCATTCTTGTCACCCTCGTTCGCATTCTTTTTCTTGACCGTTACTCTGGGCGTAATCGTGTACTTTCCGGGTTTCAGGTCTGCGAGGGGGACGGGGTAGAAGGCGAACGGCCTGTCTGCCGCTATGTCGAGCGCGACGGTCCTTTTCTCGGTGAGGGTGATGTCGCCGTCATGGCATGCAATCTCGATTTCCGCGGATTCGAGCGTGACGGGGAAGCGGTCGGCATCGCGCACCACTATCCACATCGTAGGCTCTATTCCGGGAACCGCCTGGAACGGCATGTCGAAAATGATTTCGGGCCAGGGCCTGTACAAAAGCGACCAGGGGAGCCTGAACTTGAAATGCGTCTCTGCGTAACGCAGCTTTTCCCCCGGCCAGAAACTCATTGTTCCGCCTTTTTCTCTGCCGGCTTGTCTTCGCCTGCGTTCGGCTTGGCCGGTTCCGGTTCGGTAGCCTTGGGCTCGGTTGCCTTCGTGGCGCCTTCGCCTGTTCCCGTTGCGGGCGGTGTTCCTCCCGCGCTCGTTTCAGCTGCGGGTATCCCGTTTGCTTCGGGCTTGCTGGCGGTCGTGTCGGCCTGGGGTGCTGCCTTGATTCCGGAGGTGTCCGCCGGGGTGGCGCCGTTCTTCGGCGGAACTTTGGCCGCGGTTGCGGTCGTGTCGCCCAGCGTGACCTTCTTGTTTATGATTCCAAAACTTGCGCGGACCTGCAGCTGCAAGCCGCCGATATTCCACTTCGCCTTCTCGGTCGGCCCGTCGGGGACGATGTCGGCGAAACTTTCCTTGGATTCTACGGAGATGGAGCTGTATCCGATATCGCCGTAAATGTTCAGCCCGTTCCAGCTGGCAATCAGGTACCCGAGGCTTATCCCGAATCCTGCGCCCCAGGGCTTGTTCTCGGCTTCGAGCTTGCCCCATGTGGTGTAGATTTCGGTGCCGGGGAGAGTCCAGTACCAGCGGACTGCAATGCTGAATAGCCCGCCGTTCGAAAGGGTGATCAGGTTCTTCGGGATGGCGAGCCTGTATTCGAGGAACAGCGGGACGCCCTGGATGGTGTAGCTGTAGTTGTGCGCCTTGTTCTTGCGGTCGGTGAGCACCACGGATTCGTTGTCGTAGATGAACCCGATGCCGGCACTCAAGAAGTGGTCGTCTAGGACCTGGTACTGGATGCCGCCCATGATGGGGAAGCAGAAGTTCACCTTCTGGAAGTTCTGCTTGGCGACGTAGAGCGATTCTTCGGCATCCACTGCCTGCGAACGGAAGTCGGCGTAGATGGTGTCGATGGCGTTCTGGAAATAGCTGCGTTCCTCGAAATTCAGGAAGGATATGGATGCCTGCCCGAAAATGGAGAGCCTTGACCTGTCGTGTTCAATCCTCTGTTCATCGTCGGCGGCGGCAAGAGCGCCCGTTGCGAAGAACAGTGCTGCGACTACGACAAGGAGCGACTTGAAACCGGCATGACCCATGGAAACCCTAGTTCAGCATTTCGCGTTCTTCTTTCTGGACGCGCTTCTTTTCGGCGTCTTTCTGCACACGCTTCTCGAAACTCTTTTCGGCTTTCGCGATTTTCTCTTCGGTCTTCGCGAGCATTTTCTGCCCGTCCTTGTCGTCGGCCTTGAGTTCCTGCCTGGCAATATCCAGGTATTCGCGCGCACTCTCGAACTGGTCGAGGTCGGTGTAGGCCTGCGAGGTGAGGAACAGCGCTTCCTTGCGGCGCTTGGACTTCTTGTAGGTCTCGAGGAATTCCTTGAAGTAGATGACGGCCGCCTGCGGCTTGTCCATGCGCAGGTAGAGGCGCGCGGTCTGGAATTCCTTCTCGGCGAGGCGTTCAATCAGAAGCCCGTAGTAGTAGTTGATGGAATCGCGGAGCGGCGAATCCGGATGGTTCGAAAGGTAGCGCTCGAAGTCCTTCATGGCGACGTTCGTGTTCGCGTCGTCGCGGCTCACGCGGAACTCCATGTTGAACGATGCGATGGCCTTCCTGAATTCGGCTGTTTCCGCATACGGCGAGCCGGGGAAGTTCATCACGAAACTCCCGTATTCCCCGCGGGCCTCAATCCACTGTTCCAGATGGAAATGGCTTTCGGCAAGCAGGAACGATGTCTGCTCGAGGTAGCCTGTACCGGCGCAGTAGCTCATGATTTCTTCGAGCTTGTCGATGACGCGACCGTACTTTTCTTTCTTGTAGAGTTCCTCTGCCTTCTCCAGTTTGTCCTTGCAGAACTGGGTGTGGGTGACTCTTGTGGAGGAACCGGAGGAGCAGGCGCCCAGCAAGGCGACAGAAAGGAAAAGGCTAGTGAACAGGGCTGTCTTTAGAGAAAGTTTCATTTTTTTTCTTCGGTTAATTCTAATTTTTCATCGTTAAAGTAGAAAAAAAAGACCGACAGGAAAAATGATTTTAGTTCGTTATGTGTTGAAAGAACTTATTGGCCCGTTTTTGGCGGCGCTTTTTGGCATAACGTTTTTGTTCGTCGTCGATTTCTTGGTGAAAATACTGGACAACGTGTTGTCGAAGGGCCTGCCCGCATCGACGGTTCTCGAGATATTCGTGCTGAACCTCGCGTGGATGCTCTCGCTGTCCATCCCGATGGCTGTGCTTGTCGCATGCCTCATGGCGTTCGGGCGCCTCTCGGGTGACCATGAGATTACCGCGGTGAAGGCCGCCGGCGTGTCGCCCTTGTCGCTCATGCGTCCGGTGATGCTCGTGGCGCTTCTGGTCTCCGTCCTGATGATTCTTTTCAACAACTGGATATTGCCCGAGGCGAACCACCGTTCCGTCGAACTGATGAACGCCGTTTCGCGCAAGAAACCGCACGTGTTTATCGACGCGGGCAGGCTCATCACGCAGTTCCCCGACGTGCAGCTCTGGGTGAACCGCATCGACCCGGTATCGGGCGTGCTTTACGGCATCCAGGTGTACGAGATGGAAAAGAAGGGCGCGCCGAGGGTCGTATATGCGGACAGCGCGACTCTCGATTACGTCGATAACGGCGCTACCCTCATGTTCCGCATGCGTAGCGGCGAGACGCATATCGTCGATCCCGACAAGCCGGAAAACTATTTCCGCATCAGGTTCTTCTCGCAGGACCTCGCCATGCAGAACGTGGACGACCGCCTGGAACGCCGTAGCCGCAGTTACCGCAGCGACCGCGAAATGCCTGTCGAGATGATGATGGACGTAGTGAACGAGGCGCGCGCGAAATACGATACGGTCTCGATCCTCGCCCGCGAGAAGAGGCTTGCCCCCCTCATGTCGACAAAGAACCTGGTAATCGGCGACAGCATCGTTCCCAAGGACGCTGACGGCGGGACCCCGCTCGATTCTGTCCAGGGGCGGCGGTCGCTCCAGCGCATCCGCATGCAAGAAATTTCGGCCCTCCGCACTACGGAAAGGCTGTGGGGCCGCATGGAGTCCGAACAGAAGCGTGCCGCGCAGTACCTGGTCGAAATCCACAAGAAGTTCAGTACCTCGTTCGCCTGCTTCATATTCGTGCTTATCGGCGCTCCGCTCGGGATTATGGCCCGCAAGGGCGGTATCGGCACGGGTATCATCTACAGTCTGGCATTTTTCGTCATTTACTGGATCTGCCTTATCGGCGGCGAGAACCTGGCTGACCGTCTCATCATCTCCCCGGAACTCGCCATGTGGGCATCGAACATTATCATCGGCGCTTTTGGCATATTCATCACCATCGCGATGGTGCGTGACCGCTTCACTGGGGATTCCAAGTTCTTCAGGGCCATGCGCGCCATGGGCCGCTGGTTCCGCTCTATAGGCAGGGGTCGCGCATGAAGTTCTCGCGTTACTTGATATGGAACTTCGTGAAGATGTTCCTCATCGTGACTATCGGTGCGATTTTCATGTTCGCCGTCATCGACTTCGTGGGCAACATCAAGACGTGGCTTGCCCGTGAAACGAAGGATGCGATCGACTATTACGTGAGCTACATCCCGTACATGCTCTACCTCATCACGCCGGTCTCCATGTTCATCGCGGTGCTTGCCTCGGTAGGCAACATGTCCAGGCATCTCGAGATGAGCGCCATGCAGAGTTCCGGCCAGAGCCCGCTCAAGACGCTTTTCCCGATATTCTTTCTGGGCGTGCTCGTTTCGGTCGGGTCTTACGAGATGAGCGAACTCTGGCTCCCCGACGCGAACCACAAGCGCCTCGAAATCATGGAGACGAACGCGCAGAAAAAGAAGAACCCGCGCATCAAGGAAAAGAACGATTTCACGTTCATCGACAGCGAAAGGGCGAGCTGGTTCTTCAAGTTCTATTCGGGCAGGGCGAAGGTCGGCCGCGATGTGGTGCTTTTGCTCAGGGAACAGGGGAGGCTCGTGGAACGCTACGATGCCAAGACTGTTCGCTGGGTGGAACCGGATACCTCGTCGCTCGACAGTGCCTCCCGCGACAGCGTGATGAAGCACTACGAGGAAAATTCCTACTGGGTGTTCGAACGCGGGATGAAGCGCATATTCAACAAGGACGGCACGGTGACGGTGCTCCCGCTCCAGCGCGAGAAGATGATCGGGAAGGTCGCGACCCGCCCGGCCGACCTCATCAACGACCGCCAGGTGCCCGACGAGATGGATTCCAAGATGGTCCGGGAGCGCATCGAGGTGCTCAAGCGCTCCGGCGAAGACACGCGCGCGATGGAGACCGCGCTGCATTTCAAGCTTTCCGCCCACTGGATGAACCTTATCGTGCTGCTCATCGGGGCGGCCCTCTGCCACCGTTATAGCCGTTCTGGGGGCCTTTCCCAGAAGTTCGGCATTGGCCTCTTGCTCGTTTTTAGTTATTATATTCTGGAAAGAATCGGATTGAAGATGGGTGAGAACGGTGCGCTTTCGCCATTTTTGGCTGCCTGGATAAGCCATATCATCTTTGGAGGCGTCGCGTGCACCATGCTCTACCGCTCTTTCCGGCTATAAGTGTAGAGGATGCAGATGCAGATATCGATGATTATGTTCGCTGTTGCAGGCTTGCTCCTGGGAGTTGCCTTCCAGGGAGGCATGTTCCTGTTCCTCATCCCGTTTGCGGGTGTCGCCGCCGCACTGGGTTACATGAACCTGCCGCGCGTCCCCGGCGGTAAGACTGCATCGCTCCCGGTGGTGGGTTCCGCAGTGAAGGCTACCGGGATTTCGCCTGCCGTGACCCCCGAACTCAAGAATTCCTTCGACGACTCTGCGACGGAGTACAACGAGCCCGGTTCTACGCTGCGCGTGAACCAGGTGTGGGCCCGCGCCGATGCCGACGTGAAGAAGGCCTTCAGCGACATGCTCGAAGGGCTCAAGCGCGTTGTCCCGAACGTGCACTCGCTCGTGCTGTTCTCGCCCCTCAATTCCATGAAGGAATGGGGAATGCGCGCCTACGCCTGCACCAATCCCGAAGTGCGCATCGCCTCTGACGTGAGGATTACCGAGAACACGGGGCTCATAAGCCAGCTGTTCCGCATGGACGTGAGCCGCCTGCTCGAAGGCGACCTTTCGGGCGGCAAGCCCCTGCTCTACTACATCGACAATCCGATGGTCAAGTCCGTGGTCGCAGTCCCGATGCTCGACCGCGGCAAGAACCGCGTGGGCGCCCTCGTGATGGATTCGCTCTACCCGAACGCCTTCAACCAGCAGACGGCCCAGGCGCTCACCTATATCGCGAGTACGCTCTACACGCTCTACTTCAAGAGCTTTGTCTCGGCGAAGAACTACATCGAGCAGCAGCAGTTCAGCGTGCTCTACCATTACCAGCACCAGTTCTTCAAGAACATGACGGTGAAGGACGTGTTCCGCCAGATTTTCGAATACGTGAAGGGCAATATTCCTTTCGACCGCATGATGATTCTCGCCCTCGACCGCCAGAACGACAACAACCTGCACCAGGAACGCGTGGGGCATGTCGTGTGCTGCGACGGTATCGACGCCGACCAGTTCGTGAACAAGAAGTTTACGCTTTCCGACAAGGGCCTTGCCATCCTCGCGCTGTACCACAACAGGCCCGTGGAACGCACTTTCAACCAGTCCGCCTTCAACGCCTACATCCCGCGCATCGACAACCAAGAAAAGAAGAACATGGAATTCCGCCAGCTGTTCGTGATGCCCGTGCCTACGGAGACGAATGCGGAACAGGCGGAACTTGCCATCTGCCTCGAGAGCCGCAGGAACGACCGCTACTCCGAACACGAGATGAACTTGCTCAAGGCATTCGCGGGTGTCGCGGGCTTCGCGTATGCGCGTGCTTGCCAGGCCGAACAGGACAAGGATCTTGCGACGCGCGACGGGCTTACCGGCCTTATCAACCACCGCACGCT
Organism: Fibrobacter succinogenes; assembly: GCA_902762305.1. Classification (GTDB taxonomy): domain Bacteria; phylum Fibrobacterota; class Fibrobacteria; order Fibrobacterales; family Fibrobacteraceae; genus Fibrobacter; species Fibrobacter succinogenes_I. The sequence continues at coordinate 24,014 of CACWNW010000005.1, forward strand.
CCACGAGAACCTGCGCACCGAGAAGATTCGCGCCGACCGCCAGAAGTACAATATCGGCGTGCTCATGATGGATATCGACCATTTCAAGAGCGTGAACGACACCTACGGTCACCCCATCGGCGATGTGGTCATCAAGGGAATCGCCTCTGCCATCAGTGGCGAAATCCGCAAGGAAATTGACGTGGTCGCCCGTTACGGCGGCGAGGAATTTGTCGTGGGTCTTGTCGACACGACGGCGGACGGCATGATCGAGACTGCGGAACGCATCCGCCATGCAGTGATGAAACTCGAGTTCGATGTGCACCAGCAGGAACCGCTCCGCGTGACTGTGAGTATCGGCGCCTTCCTCGTGACGCCCGAATTCCACGACATGAAGAAGGCCGTGAACTATGCCGACCAGGCACTCTACAAGGCGAAGGAGGGTGGCCGCAACCAGGTCATCCAGTACACGGAATTGCCGATGGAACCCGTACCCGTGGACGATGGCATTCCGGTGCTTTCGACTTCGATGAAGGCCTAGCACAGACATGTTTACCGTTATAGATTGGATTGTACTCGCGGCGTACCTGCTGCTTTCGCTCCTCATTGGCCTCTGGGTTTCCAGGGGCAACAAGAACCTCAAGGAATACATGTTCGGCGGCGGTTCCATCCCGTGGGTTGCCGTGGGCATCAGCCTCATCGCCACGTCCGTGAGTGCGACGACGTTCCTCGGGGCGCCTGCCGACGTGTATGGCGACAACATGACTTTCCTCATGTTCCAGATTGGCGCCCTCCTGAGTATCATCGTCGTGGGTTTCGTGTTTATCCCGAAGTTCCGTAGCTCGGGCATCAACAGCGCGTATGAACTTTTCGAGGTACGCTTCGGCTCCAAGACGGTGCGCAGGCTTGCCGCGGTCTTCTACAGCCTGCACCTCCTTTTGCGTACGGGTATCTTACTTTATGCGCCGTCGCTCGTGCTTGCGCAGATACTGCATGTCGATTTGAAGGTCGCCATTGTCGTGTCCGCCGCGGTTGCGATATTCTACACGTGGTTCGGCGGCATCAAGGCCGTCATCTGGACCGACGTGATGCAGTTCTGCGTGTTCTTCGGTGGCGGCATCCTGGTGCTCGTGCTCATCTCGAATGCCGTGGGCGGTTTCGGCGAGATGGCGACGCTCGCATCCGAGGCGGGCAAGACCAAGTGGTGGGACGCCTCGATGGATGTCGCCAATGCGCGCACGCTTATTTCTGCGGGCTTCGCGTATGCCATTCTCGAGATTGCGATACGCGGGTGCGACCAGCAGTTTGTGCAACGTTACCTGAGCTGCAAGGACGTGAAGGCGGCGAACCGCTCGAGCGTGCTCTCGATGGTTCTCGGCTGCTTCGTCTCTATCCTCTTTTACTGGGTGGGCGCGGCGCTCTACGTTTACTACAAGATGGCTCATGTGGCCGCACTCCCCGATGGCCTCAATCAGAACGATGTTTTCCCTTACTTTATCGTAAACGGCCTCCCCGTGGGCGTGACCGGCCTGATTGTCGCAGCCATCTGTGCCGCTGCCATGAGCAGCCTCTCGGGCGCCATCAATTCGCTCAGCAATACCTCGGAACGCGATTTCTTGGGCTGGGACGAATCGAAGGGCATGGGCGGGCTCAAGCGTGCCAAGATCTGGACGGTCGTATGGGGCGTGCTCGGCGTGTTCTTCGCGCTGTTCGCCGCTACGCAACAGGGGAGCCTCCTCAAGAACGCCCTCTTCTTTACCGGCCTCTTTACCGGCCCCTTGCTCGGCATGTTCCTGCTTGCCTTCTTCGTGAAGGGCCTCAAGAGCTGGCAGGTAATTGCCTCTGTGGTTTGCGGCATGGTGAGCCTCGTGCTTATCCAGGGGATTCCCGCATTCGGCGTGCCTGCGGTGTTTGACGGCGTCTTCAGCTGGCCGTGGATGCCGTTCATCAGCATGACGACCACCGTGCTTGTCGCCGTTGTGCTCAAATACGCGGTGTTGCTCGCTTCGAAGAAGTAGGAACTATATTCTAGATTAGACTATAAAATCCGGTAAAAATCTTTTTGCCGTGGGCAGTTGCCTTCGGCAATATCTTTTTGTGTAATTTAAGAAGTGGTTCCAACAAGGAGTGCCTTATGCAGAACAAAGTATCATACGTCGTCATTATCGTCCTCGCATTTGTATGCCTGGTACTTTCCTTGAGCATCGGGCGCGCTTCCGATGTGTCTGCGCAAAAAAATGTTTCGTCTTTGGAACCGGTCCCGGAGCAGGAGGCTCAGCCGTTTGGTGGTGTGGCTGTTTCCAGCGAAGAGACCAAGAATTTCTTGGCGGATGAATATGTCACGTCTTTTACCTTGGTCTTGAAACACAAGAACAAGGATGCCGCCTACAAGCACCTGAACGAAAGCCGTGACAAGATCCTCACTTTGCTGAAAAAGCGTTCCGTTGATTCGCGGGCATATGAATTCAGCAGTGCGGCGGTGAAAGACGACTGGAAATATACGAATCACAAGAAGATTTTCTTGGGCTATGTAGCCTCGCAGAATGTGAAGGTCATATCCCATAGCAAACAGAATGCCGATTCGCTGGAGTTGGACTTGGCGGGTCTTGCCTTTGTCGATAACGTGTCCACCTCGTCGCGGTTGAAAAACGCGGAAGCCCTAGAAGTTTCCGTCATCAAGGAGGCCTGCAAGAAGGCGTCCAAACTGGCCGATGTGCATGCCCGGAGCGTCGGTGCCGAAGCTGGGAAGGTCTTGTCGGTGGAAGGCTCTTCGATGGTTGAAAAATTGAGTTCTTCGGATTCTGTTGAGGTCTTGGCCTCGATTGCGGCGAACCTTTCGCTGGTAGGGGTGGAAAATGGCGGAAAATCTTATGTCCGTGTTTCGCAAAGCGAGAACAAGAAATTCCTGGCCGACAAGTTTGTCGTAGTCGTGAGTCTGTCGATGGACGGGGCTGACAAGGAAAAGCTTTTTAAGCGGGTGAGCGAACGCCGCAATGATGTGGTGCAACTGGCGAAAGATTTGGGCGTAGCTGAATCCGAGATAGATGTGGAGTCCATGGGGTTGCGCAAGAAGCGGGATTACGAATTCTACAGCAATGATTCCCGCAAGGATGCCTTCAGGGCGGCCCAGAAGATTACGGTCAACTTTACGGCCAAGGCGGCCGCGGCAGCCTTCCTGGACGGTATGGTGGGTATGGAAAACTCCCGCGTGCTTGCTGCCCGCCCTGTTCTGAAAAATGAAGATTCCCTCAGGGTGCAGGTGACCAATATTGCCGGGCAGAAGGCCATGTCCCGCGCCAAGGCGATTGCCGAAGGCTTCGGCGGGTCTCTCGGCAAGGTCGTTTCCGTAAGCAACAAGCCTGAAAACGAGTTCGGAAGAACCGTTCTTGGCGCCCGCGGAGGCATATTACGCAAGGCAAGAGCGGGAGCGGCTTACGATTTGATGTCTAATACTCCCCCGGCGGAATCCGGGATGAATATCGCCGATTCCGTGTCAGTTTCTGCATATCTCGCGGTCACTGCCGAAATCGAATAAATAAACGATCTCCCGAATTCGGCTAGGTTTTTAAAAGGTGGTGTCCCATGGAACTTGTAATATTTGCCTTGCCTATCGTTATTATCTTGCCCATAATTACAGTTGTATTTGCAAAGCTAATAACTAAAAAAGAAAGACATGCTTTTGAACAACAACAAAACACAGATTTGTTTATCAAACTTCAAAAAGCAGCCAAAGGTTTCAAGATAGCCTCAATCGTATCCGTATCTATTCCCTTTCTATTGCTTTTCCCGTTTCTGTTTAGTAAACCAACCCATTCTACCGGAGACGATCTCCTGGTATTCCTAGTTTTTTTGTCTGTAGCAATAATTGTTTCATCGCTTTGTAGCGTCAACTGCTACAATTATCTTTTCTACGCCTCTAGTAGCAAAAAAGCATTCTGGATTTTATTTACTCCATTTCTTCCGTTTTTCATTATAGGAGGTTTTATAACCTTCATTATGAGCTTGTTTGGCGGCGGTATTATCGACTCCGGATTGATAATCATGGGACCGTTCGCAATGATTTTGGCTATAATGGCGTATGTTTTGCATCTTAAAAGGAAGTCCTTTAACGCAAATTCCTGAAAAAAAATACGATTTGACTTGACAGAGCCTACAAAATACTGTATTTTTGTGTAGTGGAACAAATGTTCACTATTTTGCGAGGTGCGCATGGCTCAAGAAAATATGGATCAGGAACAACGGGAAGCGGTGGAAACCACCGAGGGTTATGTGCGCGTGGTGGCGGGGGCCGGTTCGGGCAAGACCCGGACGCTGACCCAGCGTTACCTGTACCTCGTGAAGGAGATGGGCATTTCGCCGTCGAACATCCTTTGCGTCACGTTCACCAACAAGGCCGCGAACGAAATGAAGAAGCGCATCCGCACGGTGCTGGGTGGCGACGACAGCGGCTATATTTCCACGTTCCACGGCTTTTGCGTGCGGTTCCTGCGCGAAGAAATCCACGTGCTGAACTACCCGAAGGAATTCATGATTCTGGACGAAGACGACCAGAAGTCCCTTTTGCACAAGGCCTACGCCGATTTGGGCTACTCGCTAAAGGATTTGAAAATCAGCAGCGTTATCGACTATATCGGGGGCCGCAAGACTGCCGACATCAATTACGTCTCGCTTTTTGCGGAACTGCCTTCGGAGGGCATGGCTTCTAAGGATCATTTGCTCGCGCTTTCGGATGCCGCCGACGACAAGTGGATGAAGGTTTATTACCGCTACCTCTACGAGCAGAAAAAGAATTACGCGCTGGACTTTGACGACCTGATTCTTTCGACGCTGTACATTCTCGAGAACTTCCCGGAACAGCTCGACAAGTGGCGCAAGCGCATGATGTACATCATGGTGGACGAATACCAGGACATCGACGGGCAGCAGTACCGGCTGGCGGACTTGCTCGCGAGCTACCACAAGAATCTTTTTGTGGTAGGTGATCCGGACCAGACCATTTACGGCTGGCGCGGCGCCGATGTCAACCGCATTCTGGAATTCGACAAGACTCACGAAAATACGAAGACGATTTTGCTGCAGAACAATTACCGCTCGACGCCGAACATTCTGAAGGTTCCGGACGCGGTCATCAAGAACAACAAGTTCCGAATCGAAAAGGTCTTGAAGCCAAAGCGTGCCGACGGCAAGACGCCTGTCTTTTACCACGCCAAGAACACTCGCGAAGAAGCCCGCTGGATTGTGGAGCAAATCCAGAACGCCGTGCAGAATGCGGACGGAGTGCATTACAAGGATATCGCGGTGCTCTACCGCATGCATTCGCAGTCCCGTTCCGTGGAAGAAGCCTTGATGGCGGAGGATATCCCGTATAAGGTTTACAGCGGGGTGGGCTTTTACCAGCGCAAAGAAATCAAGGATGTCATTTGCTATTTGCGAATGCTGGTGTACGCCGACGACTTGTCGTTCATGCGTACGGTGAATACGCCCAAGCGCCAGTTCGGCCCGAAGAAGATTGCGGCCTTGCAGGATTATGCCGATGCTCGCGGAGTCGGGCTTTACGAGGCTCTGCTCGAAATCGTTTCGGAGGCGGGCCTTTTGAACAACGTTGCTGCCGATGTCTCGTCGCAGGCGGAACTTTCATCCGTCGGCAACGAAAAGCAAAAAATCGATTTCGACTGCAAGGGCTTCTTGTCGCGTAGCAATGTGGTGGAATACGTGAAACTGATCGAGAAGTACCGCTCCCGCTACAAGGACATGAGCGTCTCCGAAGTTCTCGCAAAAATCCTGCGCGAAACCAAGTACGAAGAAATGCTGCGCCTCGATGGCGACGAAGACCGCCTGGACAACCTGGCGGAACTCAAGCAGGGCATTCTGGAATTCGAGAACTACTACGAAGAAGACGCCTCGCTGGATGAATACCTGCAGAACATCGTGCTGTTCACGAACGCCGACGAAGACTCCGAAGAAAAAGACCGCGTGCAGCTCATGACGATCCACAACGCGAAGGGCCTGGAATTCCCGTACGTGTTCGTGTGCGGCTTGAACGAAGGCTTTTTCCCGGTCAAGCGCGTGCAGAACAAGATTCAGCTCGAAGAAGAGCGGCGCCTGGCCTATGTGGCCTTTACCCGCGCCGAGAACGTGCTTTGCCTGAGCGATGCCGAAGACGGCGTGGCAGGGGAAAGCGGAACACGCTATCCGTCCAGGTTCCTGCTCGAAATGGGCTTGGACGGGCTTGATGTGGCGCGCGGCATTTCGGAGGATTTCCTTGAGGCGGCGAAAGCCTACATTGAGAACGTGGATTTCGAGCGCGATTTTTTGAGCGACGAAAGCCTAGGGCCCGTAAAAAAGGCGCCTTCGGCTGATTTTGCCGCGGGCGACAGCGTGATGCACAAGATTTTTGGCGTGGGAGTCGTGCGGACGGTAGACGAAAAGAATTTCTGCTACGAGATTTCCTTCGAAAAGTTCGCTACGCCTCGTTCCATCCAGTTTGATTTTCCCCTGAACCGGGTGTAGGAAGAATGATTGACAGGGTATTTGTCAACCCCTCCGCGTAAAAAAATATGCTTTTTGGGGTGTGAATAGATTCCGAAAAGTCCCCGAAAGCCTAAATGTTTGTGCGATAGGGACTTGGAAAGGCTCAGACCCGACCTCCGGTGGCAGTTCGTCGTTACATTTTTGGAAGATGTTGATAAGTTTTTCGGATGTTACAAAAAAAATACGGTTTTTTTCGAAAAAAGGCCTCGATTCTCCAAATCTTTTATTATCTTATACCTATATCTTGTGTGTGCGGTTTGGGGTATGGCACAAGATGTTGTGTAAAATAAAGAATTGTTCAGATGTCTTTTGACTATGGTCTAGTTAAGGGATTTGAAGGATAGGCATGATTTTTACAGTCAAGAAGCGCGACGGCCGCGAAATGCCGTTCAACATCGAGAAGATCTCCGACGCCATCGTCAAGGCGTTCCGCGCCTCCGGCGAACTCAACGATCAGATCAAGGCTTCTCAGGAACAGATTGACCTCCTCGGTCACGAAGACGTTTTGAGCAGTACTGCCCTAAAGGTAGCCGCCTACGCGGTGGGCCGCCTTGAGGCCGAAGGCAAGACCAAGCCTGACATCGAAGAAATCCAGGACGCCGTCGAAAAGGCGCTCACTGACAACAACTACGCCGATACCGCCAAGAGCTACATCTTGTACCGTGCCGAGCGCACCCGCATCCGCGAGGTGAACACTCGCCTCATGCACACGCTCCGCGACATCACGTTCAGCTCCGCCAAGGAATCCGACCTCAAGCGCGAAAACGCGAACATCGACGGCGATACCGCGATGGGCACGATGCTCAAGTACGGTTCCGAATCGGCGAAGCACTTCTACACGATGATGATGCTCAAGCCCGAGCACAGCCAGGCCCACATGAACGGGGATATCCACATCCACGACTTGGATTTCTATTCCCTCACCATGACCTGCTGCCAGATCGACCTGATTAAGTTGTTCAAGAACGGCTTCAATACCGGTCACGGCCACCTGCGCGAACCCAAGGATATCCGCAGCTACGCGGCCCTTGCGGCGATTGCCATACAAAGTAACCAGAACGACCAGCACGGCGGCCAGTCGGTGCCGAACTTCGACTATGCCATGGCCGACGGCGTGCGCATCACTTACCGCAAGGCCTACCTCTCCAACATGGTGAAGGCGCTCATGCTCTTTACCGGCAAGGAAGAGGAAGAAATCCAGCCTGTCGTGAAGAAGCTCCATTCCGAAATGGCGGAGATGGGCATGGTGGCCACGCTCGTGCCGAACGAGAAGTTTGTGGAGACCGAAGCCCGCGAGCTTTCGAAGTCCTTCGATACCGAGATGGTGATGAAGGCCCAGAAGTTCGCCGAGAAGCAGGCCTACGAAGAGACCGACAAGACGACGTTCCAGGCCATGGAAGCGTTTGTACACAACCTGAACTCCATGCACAGCCGCGCCGGTGCGCAGACTCCGTTCTCCAGCATCAACTACGGCATGTGCACCGATCCGGAAGCCCGCATGGTGATGAAGAACCTCCTCCTCACCACGGACGAGGGCCTGGGCGGTGGCGAGACGGCCATCTTCCCGATTCAGATTTTCCGCGTGAAGAAGGGCATCAACCTCAACGAGGGCGACCCGAACTACGACCTGTTCAAGCTTGCCTGCAAGGTGAGCGCGAAGCGCCTGTTTCCGAACTTCAGCTTCCAGGACGCTCCGTACAACCTGCAGTACTACAAGCCGGGCCATCCGGAAACCGAAATCTCTTACATGGGCTGCCGTACCCGCGTTATCGGTAACAACTACGACCCGACTCGCGAAATCTCGTACGGCCGCGGCAACCTGAGCTTCACTTCCATCAACCTCCCGCGCATCGCCATCAAGATGCGTTCTATTGACCTGTTCTTCAAGGAACTCGACCGTATGCTGCAGCTCGTGAGCGACCAGCTCATGGAACGCTTCGCCGTGCAGAGCCGCCGCAAGGTCAAGAACTTCCCGTTCCTCATGGGGCAGGGCGTGTGGATTGATTCCGACAAGCTCGGCTGGGAAGACACCGTGGGTGAAGTCATCAAGCATGGTACGCTCTCCATCGGTTTCATCGGCCTTGCCGAAACCCTGGTGATGCTCACGGGCAAGCACCACGGCGAATCTGAATCTTCGCAGCAGCTCGGCCTCAAGATTATCGGCCACATGCGCGATTTCTGCGACAAGGAAAGCAAGCGCCTCGGCCTCAACTTCAGCTTGCTCGCCACGCCTGCCGAAGGCCTTTCGGGCCGCTTCGTCCGCATGGACAAGAAAAAGTACGGCATCATCCCGGGCGTTACCGACCGCGACTACTACACCAACTCGTTCCACGTGCCGGTGTACTACAAGATTTCGGCCTTCAAGAAGCTCGCTCTCGAGGCTCCGTACCATGCGCTCACCAACGCGGGCCACATCAGCTACATCGAGCTCGATGGCGACCCGACGCAGAACCTCGACGCGTTCGAGAAGATCGTGCGCTACATGGCCGAGGTGGGCATCGGTTACGGTTCCATCAACCACCCGGTGGACCGCGACCCGGTCTGCGGATTTGTGGGCGTCATCGGCGACACCTGCCCCCGCTGCGGACGTAGCGACGGCCATTACATTTCTGAAGAAAAACTGAACGAACTCCGGAAGAAGTTCCCGGGAATGCCTGCGTTCCGAGGCATCAGATAACCATTTTTTATCAAGGAGTAACAACATGTCCGATAAAGAAAAATCCCTCTATGGCGAAGGCGTGTGCTTCGAACGCATCCGCCGCATCACGGGCTACCTCGTGGGTACTGTCGACCGCTTCAACAACGCGAAGCGCGCCGAAGTGAACGACCGCGTAAAGCACGGCGTGTAAGATGGACGAATACCCGCGTTTGCGGATTGCCGGAATCGAGCCCGAATCTTTCGTGGACGGTCCCGGAATCCGCATGACCATCTTTACCCAGGGCTGTCACCATAACTGCCCCGGCTGCCAGAATCCCCAGACCCACGATTTCAACGGGGGTCGCCTCATAGACATCGAGGAAATCGTCTCGATGCTGGACGACAACCCGCTTCTGGACGGAGTGACGTTCAGCGGTGGCGACCCGATGGACCAGGCGGAGGCCCTGATTCCGCTGGCCCGCATTATCAAGGAGCGTGGGCTCAATCTCGTGATCTTTACGGGGTATACCTACGAACGCCTGATGGAACTTGCCGCGGGGCGCCCGGGATTCATGGAACTCCTGAGCTATGCCGACATCCTGATAGACGGGCCGTTCATCATGGCGAAGAAGTCTCTGGAGATAAAGTTCCGGGGCTCGTCGAACCAGCGGATTATCGATGTGCCCAAAAGCATTGTCGAAGGGCGCGTGGTTTTGCACCAGATTCAGCTTGACGAAATGAAGGCTCGCCCCGACCTCGTGCCGGCATAGTCAAAAAACTGTGATTCTGGACATCGGTTTTGGATGCCGAGGGTAAGTATGAAAATATAAGTTCCCCGTCCTGGTTTGGGCGGGGTCTTTTCGTTTATATTTAAAGAAACTTGTTTTCAAAATAGTGTGTTTTTTTTCCATGAAGAAGTTGTTTGCCGGCTGTATTGCCGTCTCTTTTGCTGCGATGCTTGCGGCCTGTGGTGACGATTCTTCGTCTACATCCCCGGATGCTTCCGGGAACGAAAGTTCCTCTTCTGTAGAAGACGTTTCTTCGTCTAGCGTCATTCTGAGTGGCGACAGCCACGAAGGATCCGGTCCATCGTCTTCCAGCGGGCCTTCTTCCTCTGCCGCTTCGAGTGAAAGTCGCGCCCTGGTCTCGGGGGGAGTCTGGCCTAAGTTCCTCTGGGACGGTTCTGCCGATGAGGAAGGTCGCGTAGTGACCGGAAGTGACGGTGAAACTTCGGGATACTGGTACGATTTTAACGACATTGATGATGGTGGCTCCTCGAAGTTTACCTTTCCGCCGGACATTAAAAAAGCGTGTGACGAAAACTGGTATACCGGCACCTGCTACGAATTCATGATGGAAACCTATGGTGGATTAAAGGGAACGGTTAAATTGGGCGCTGGTGCCGATAATCCGTATGTGGGTCTCGGCTTCAACATCCTGAACGAGGACCAGGATGGAGCCGATATCTCGGAATGGGGAGGCCTCTGCCTGGAATACTCGTCCGGACTCAAATTCCAGGTCAAGATTGTTCCTGAATATGACCTGACGATATTGGAGTGCGATTTTATTGCCAGTATCGGCGCTTCGGAATCTGTGAAAATGGTCGATATCCCGTGGAGCAAGTTTAAATCGAGTTGCGGTTTTGGAATGGATATCGATGCTGCCAAGGTCCTTGCGAATGCGGCGGCGGTCCACCTGCGGTTCGAAGGCAAGGCGGGTGATTCGGGTGAGTTCCTTCTCAAGAAGATCGGTTCCCTCGGGCAGTGCGGCTCCGGCAGCGCTCCGGTGTCTTCGTCCGCTGTTGCGCCGAAGTCTTCTTCGTCTGGCGTTGCGGAATCGTCTTCCAGTGCCAAGCTCATTATCGGGAACATGCTCTGGGATGGCTATAACGACCGTGGCGCAGGTCAAGTCGAAACGGGTGGTGACAGCCGCACTTCTGGGTACTGGTATCAATTTAACGATCGCGATAACGGAGGAACTTCTGCACTTCAGTTCCCGTCCGATGTTGATACGCTAATTTATGATTCTCCATTCCCGGAGCTCATTGAAAAGTATCGCGGGCTTCAGCTAGGTGTCGCTTTCGGAAGCGGTTTCGACAATCCGTATGCAGGCGTGGCTTTCAATGTCTGGAGCGAGGAACAGGAAGGGGTGAATGTTTCTCCGTGGGGCGGAATTTGCCTTCAGTACAAATCATCTATTGATTTCGAGATCGAGCTTGGTCTTGAAGACGGTGCAATCCCGACGATGGGGTCGTGTAGCTTTGTGGCGAGAGTTCCGGCTTCTACAAGTGAAAAAGTCAGCGATTTTGTCTGGGAAAAGTTCAAGAACAACTGCGGTGCTGGCGTAAGCCCCGATTTAACGGATGTCTTGAAAAAGGTTGCTTCTGTTAGGCTGAAGTTCTCGGGCGCGGCCGGGACTACGGGAGATTTCTTAATTCAGCGAATCGGGGCCGTGGGCATGTGTCACGATATGATACCTGCTGGGCCGTAAGTTATTGCAAATTCGGCGGGAAAAAATCCTGAAAAATGGAAAATTGGGGATTAAGGCTGGCGAAAGTACCTCGTTCTATCCCCAATTTTATAGTTTGTTTATAATTCAAAGTGCGTTGTCTCCCTTCGAGTGGGGATAGAAATCGCAAAAAGCCGCAATTAAATCCCCAAAAGAAACTTCTTGGCTGGGCCGCGGCCTCCTTTGTGCTCCTGTTTCTGTTAATTTATTCTGAAAATTGGGGATTAAGGCTGACGAAAATACCCTATTCAATCCCCAATTTTCGAAAAATCCGTTGAATCACGAAGCCTTTGGGCGCTACAGCAGCACTCTCTCCCTCAAGTGCTGAATTTTTTCAGTTGTGCTCACGATGTTCGCATGTGAAAAATTTCAGTCGTCCCCTCTCCCCCAAGGGGTCTCGTGTGCGCTCTTTTATCTCGGCACATAAAAAAGAAAAACCACCTTGAAAGGTGGTTTTTCTTTTTTAGAGCGGGAAAAGGGACTCGGACCCTCGACCCCGACCTTGGCAAGGTCGTGCTCTACCAACTGAGCTATTCCCGCGAGGTGAGCACAATTATAGAATATTAATTTAGGGTTGTCAAGGGTATTTGCAAAGAAAAAATCAAAATTTCGTTTTTTTTGCCCTTCAATTCGAAAAAACCTTCCCGCTTGCACAAAAATCCGTGCGGAAGGGGCTTCGGCAGCGCCATGAAGAGGTCTTCCGATATTAAAAATTCCTGTCCGAGGCGTCCGCAGAGCGCCTGAATGCGGCTCGTGGTGTTCAGCACGTCGCCGTGATAGGCGAGTTCGCTTCCAAAATTCCCGACTTCGGTGGTGACTACGCGCCCGCAGTGGGCCGCGGCCTTGAAACTCGGCGCCTTGCCGTACTTGCGGATGAACTTGTAGCTTATCCTGTCGAGGCATTCGGCGAAGTCGAAGAAGCAGTTCACCGGGCGAGCCTTCTTCTTGCATGCTGCAATGGGCCAGGTGAGGAAGGCTCCGTCGCCTGCAATCTGGTATATCTCGCCGCGGTTCTCCTCGCAGCAGTTGGAGAGCAGCTTGTAGTAGTCCTTCAAGAAGCTGCTGTACTTCACGTGCCCGAGTTCTTCGGCGAGTGTGGTGGAGTTGCGCAGGTCCACCATCATGAACACGAGATCTTCTTCGAGAGGTTCCTGCGACTTGCCGAGCAGCGTGTTCCAGAAAACGCGCGGCCCGAACTTCTTGTGCACCGAGCGCACGAAGGTGATGAGGTACGCCATCAAGAAGAACACGAGCAGGGACATCTGCACCGCCGGTTTGGAAAATTCCGAGATGATGGTGGCGATGCTGTCTTCGTTCACCATGCCTTCGCCAACCTTCGTTCGGAACAGCAGTATGCAGAGGACGGTGCTCGAGCAGATTGCCGAGACGAAGTACGCCGTGCGCATCAGCAGGGATTTCCATATCGACCTGCAGTCCATCTCGTCCCTGAGGATAAGGATGTCGTACACGCCGTGCGAAAGCCCCATGAACAGGGCGAACTGGAGCATCGCGACCGCCTCGGCAATGTCGGGCATGCCGAATTGGGCGTAGCTGTCGATTACTGAAAAGCCGACGGCGGCAAAGATCCAGCAAAAGACGTAGTAGCAGACCGCGTTGAATTTTCTCTCTGTCTGGCGTGTAATTCTCATTGGCGGTCTAATGGACGAACAGAGGGAGCGCCCAGATCATGGCGATGAGGATGATATCTTTGTAGGAATCGTCCAGCAAAAGGGTAGATGCGAGGAAGAACACTATCGTGGCGATAGTGAGAAAGATGAACAGGGGGACTTTTTTTTTCACCCGAGCCATGAATTTCTTCAGTTTTGCGTCTTCCATGTTACGGATATAAATTAAATTTTTACAAACGGAACTCAAAAAACTTAAAAAAAATAACTTGAAAATGCTCGGCCTGTACATTCATGTCCCTTTTTGTGCAAAAATCTGTGATTATTGCGATTTTCATGCCTTTTCGGCGCCTGAATGGTTGCAGTTGGAATATTTGGAGCTGATTTCGAGGGAAATGTCCGTTTTCGCGGAGCGCCATCTGGGCGTGTTTTCGCGTGTCGAGACCCTCTATATTGGCGGGGGGACCCCATCCGTCCTTTCTCCGGAGCGTCTGGCCAGGCTTTTCGGGGCTATCGCCGATGCGGGCGTGGATATGGCGGTGCTGAAAGAGGCCACCATGGAGTTCAACCCGGAATCCTGCGACGCAGAACGGGTCGCAGTGGCGCTCGGGGCGGGCATCACGCGGGCAAGCCTCGGGCTCCAGACGCTCAGTGACGACCTGCTTTCGCGGGTGGGCCGCCGGCACGACGTGGCGACGGGCAGGCGCGCCCTCGATTTGCTCCTCTCGCAAAAGGGCCTGCGCGTGAATGCCGACCTCATGTTCAACCTTCCGGGGCAGGGAATCGACGACATGCTTGCCGATGTGGAATGGCTTACGGGCCGGCCGCTCGGCCACGTGAGTTTCTACGGGCTTAAAGTCGACCCGACGCGCCGTCTCGGCAGGCGTATAGCGAAGGGCGAGGAATCCGTGGACGAGGACCTCTACGCGGACATGTACCTGCGGGGTGTCGAAAAGCTCGAGAGCAGGGGCTTCATGCGTTACGAGACCTCGAACTTCGCGCGTGCGGGCGAGGAGAGCCTGCACAACCTCAACTACTGGCAGCGCGGCGAATACCTCGCCTTCGGGCCGAGCGCGCACGGCTATTTCGGGGGAGTGCGTTTTTCCGCTCCCGAAAAGTATGCCCCCTGGCGCGAATACGTGAAGGGCGGCTGCCCCGAAACCTCCCTGATGCTCGACAGGCTCTCGCCCGAAGACGAAATCGCCGAAATCATCCAGCTCTCGCTGCGTACAAGGTACGGCCTGCCGCTGGATGCGCTCAGGGAAAGGGGGACGTCAATCGCTCCCGAAGCCATCGACCGCTGGATTTCGAAGGGCTACCTCGAACAGTCGCAGGGCACAATCCGCCTTGTCGGCGAAGGCTGGCTCTTCATGGACACCGTGGTGCTCGATTTGTATTCGAATTGCACCCCAAGTGTAAACGAGAAGGGGTGTTGATAGCGGGAAGCTAATTTGTGATTTAGTAAATCGCGAGTGAGTAGAGATTATGCTCTATAGCAAAAAAGCGACGTTTCCTTTTTGTTGGGTGCATCGCTTTTCTATTCCAGAAGAGTATGTTCTCAGATGTTATTCGTTAATGACGTGCGTCGGATGCGGTTCATCCATAAGGCAGCGGACATATTGCGAATTGGTGTGCTTGTATGTTGTTGTAGACGCTACATCTGGTATGTTGGAGTAAGGGGTGAATGTAATCGTTACATTTCTAGTGTCGGACGCTTCTTCGAATGCAAAAAACACTGTGGTACTTTCATTTTCCTGTGGTGGAAGAATGTTGAATCCATAGCTATCCAGGCCTGTATATTTGGTAGCAATCCATTTTTTTGATAATAGCTTTACAGGATCTTTGGCGAAATTTATTAGGGTCTGCCATTCGTCAAGAACGGGAAGATGCCACCCGTTGGGGCAGACACCTTGACGGGGTGCCGTTATAGGGTCTTCTTTTCCTAGAATGGCATAATCCCTTGTATAATCGCAGGAAATTCTCATGGCTCCGACCCAGGAATAACGATTACCGTATGTGGCATATTTTATGGAATCTTCCGGTATTCCTACACGCAAGCCATCGCAGCCCTCAACGGGTTCAGTCGGAATGTAGCGCAAGTTTTCCGCCATCCAAATCTGTTCACCTATTTCTGCGGTCTTGTAGATTTCACCATCGCGTTCATCTGTCAGGAGCCCCGTTTCTGGGTTGTAGTTGACAGCGTGCTTTGCATCTCCGCTGGATTCGGGCGTTGTTACGGAACTGTTGGGTGTGCTCTCGGAACTTGAAACTACAGAACTTGAAATCTCGGAGTTGGTGTTCCCTTTTTGGCTCGATGATGAGTATGCTATTGCCGAGGATTCCTCATTTGTGGAGCTTGAACTTTGGATGGGGGTGTCATCTTCGTGAGCCTGTGATGGAGTGTCGTCTCCGCAGGCATTAAAGAAAAAAGCTGTCGTTAAACCAGACAGGAAAAGTGCTGTTCTCATGAGAGCTCCTTTGTTTGATGTAAATATATAATAAAAAATGGCGAACTAGGTAAAGTTCTGATTACGGGGGTGTATGATTTTGGAAAGATATGGAGTGTAAGCAAAATGAAATAGAAATGAAATAAAGGCGGGTGTTTGATAAAAATTTAGTTTGTTCTATGTTTTAAGCCTTAATTTAAAGGGTGGGTACAACGTTGTACAACAAAATTATTTTCTTCTGCCTCGCCTTGGCTTCGTTTTCATTTGCTGGTAATGGCGAAAATGCAAATGCTTTTAATAAATATATGTCCCCAGAAGGTGGCGTAAATCCCATGTCTGGCACAGTAGCCCTGTCAAAAAAATTGGCTAGCATATCTGCGGGTGATGTATCGGTCAGTTTTGACTTGAACTATTCTGGAAATATCTTTAAAGAAGTCGAAACAAAAAATGATCAGACAACTGTTGGGCTTGTGGGACTTGGTTGGGCGTTTGGCCGAGCAAAGATTGTCAGTGATAATCGAGGAACAAGCTATCTTGGTGATGACCAATACTACTTGATGCTCCCTTCTGGAGGACGATTCAAAATATTCCAAGATACTTCAAAAGGAGATAGGTGGTGGGTAGAAGGCAATCCCTATTTGAAGGTGGAGCAGGTTGCCGATTCCGTTGATATGACTGGCAATGGAGAATGGATTGCTTATGTCAAGGGGTGGAAGATCATTGATACGAAGGGGATAACCCATTATTATGGAGATTTAGATGATACAAACAATCCCTTCTTTGCAAAGCCAACAAGAAATGCCACGGAGTACGATCTCTTTTGGCCATTAGAAAATAAAAATACATTAGGATTAGGTTTGGTTGGAAAAGCTATTGACGGGACGCCTTATCTTTACCCCACTGTGTGGAATGTGAGCAAGGAAATCGATGTAGAAAACCATACCCTGTATTATTCGTATGAACAGATAACGGAAAAACTGTCTGGTGTTTTTCAATCTGTTATCCATTCGACGGCAAAATGGAGTTCTGGTGATTCTGCAAAATATACGAAAGAATCCTACTTGACGATGGTTCGTTCTTCAGAGGGCGACACGTTGAAATTTGAGTATGGAAACAAAGGAGAGGGAGAATTCTTTGGCGAATTTTTGGATACGGAAGGAAAGCATGAAAGTCTTGGTGATACGATAACGGATATGTCTATTGAAAAGGTGAATCGTAAATACCTTTCCAAAATCGAAGTTTTTGGACGAAATGGTAGATTGGGGTCGGTACAATTGTGCTACTCCGCTTTGATACCAAAGACAATAGATGGAAAAAAGAAAGATGGTTACGTAAAACGACTTCTTTCATCGATTCATTATTTTAACAGAAGCGGGAAAGAAATTGATTATGAATATTACGATTATTACGATGGTACGCAAAAAAAAGAACAAAACGAGGTGCATCCGTTTGGTGCTCTTTATAGTGTAAAGGGTGCGGAATGTGGTTGGGTGGAATATTCTTATACCGAAAAAAGCCTTGGATGGGGACGATATGAATCATTGGATGTTTCTGAAATATTTGGAAAAGGTTATCTTGAAGATGGAACGCCCTATTTAGTGGGAAGGCGTGGTGTAGAAACTGTAGCTGTTTATCACAGAATTAATGGCAGTTGGAAAGCTGTATCTACAATAAAAACAAATGATGTCGAAGATGTTACGTTAGGTGATATGGGATGGTTTCTTATTAAGGATAATTATGGGGATACATTGAAAAATGCCATGATTTATCAATGGAATGGACAGAAATGGGATAACGTGCATACTAGCTTCATAAAGAATCCGGAA
Organism: Fibrobacter succinogenes; assembly: GCA_902762305.1. Taxonomy (GTDB): domain Bacteria; phylum Fibrobacterota; class Fibrobacteria; order Fibrobacterales; family Fibrobacteraceae; genus Fibrobacter; species Fibrobacter succinogenes_I. The sequence continues at coordinate 41,568 of CACWNW010000005.1, forward strand.
AAAGAATTTTTTGCTAGTTTGTCTGAAATACCGAAGGTAACGAATGTCTTTGCTGGTCCAGATTATGTTGTTGAAACCTATATTTTCGGTGCCTTTGCTGCTTCGAGGGCAAGAGCAAAAGTTATTTGGTCTAAATGGGGTAGAACATTTGAAATCGGAGAAGGATTTGTTGATCCCCAAATTAATCAGAATGGCATTCAGGTCATTCCGCAGAAAAACCATATACTTATACAAATCAATAGCAGGGATTTGTATAATGCAGTTAGGGCCTATATCTATACATTCGATAGTAAGGGCGGTGTGCAGAAAACCTTTAGTGAGAATGATCAGGACAATGGAAGTTTGTTTTTATTGGGTGAAGATCATTTTGTTGAAATTGCGGAGCCGAGCAGATCTCTTGGCGTAAATGCTTTTTTTCGAGCTTGGGTATGGAATGGAAACGCTTGGTCATTTGATTATCATCATACGTTTGTTGGTGGCGGGGTATTAAAGCCTGTAGAGTTGGAAGCTCGGGGAAAGAATTATTACGCTTTACGCCATCATCTTAATATGTATATGACCAATTTTTGGTGGAATGGTGAGCGTTGGCGTATTCCAGAAGGTCAAAAAGCTGTTCAAATTCAAAATCACCCGTGGATTTCTGATGCTTGGAAATGGGGCGGTTTTAGTGGACCCGATTTTTTCCTTGTAGGGCAGAGTCGGTTGGGTTATGAGTTTTGGAAAGGTGCGGTCGTAAGAAAATACGTTTATTTACACCATTATTATTATAAAGATGGAATTTGGAGCTATGAATATGTAGGTTCGAATGGTGACAAAGATAAAGAAAAAGATGTCATCACAGGAAGAGATTGGTTCGCAGAAAAGACGACTAGTTTAATCAAATTATGGGATGGTAAAAAATGGAATATAGATACATTGAGTTCGTCTTTAGATTTGGAAAAAGCCTATTCGTTAGGTGAAAACACTTTTGCATTCCCCAATTCTAAAAATTCGACAATAATCTATTACAAAGTCGGGGATTCCTTTAATGGCATGTATAAATCATTCCGTGTTTCGAAGAAAAAAATATTTGAACCAGTCGTAGATAAAACGATAGAATATGTTTATACGTTTGGCCTTAACGGCGGTATTGCGTATGATGAGGCGAATAATACGCCTTTGTACAAGAATATGACGGTTACTCTTCCTGCTGGGCAGGGAACAGTAGAAACAGAATTGTGTAGTGGAGAATACAATGGTGAATATAATGTCGGTTTGGGTTCTGCCTGCACGGAAACACAGCGAGGCCGATCGAATTCTGGAGGGCTTGCTAAGACCGCGCTTATCTCTAGGAAGCAAACGTATTACGAACGGTATCGAAATCCGAGCTGGCCGACAGGAGTCTATCAAGATCGGGTCGAAAAGGAAGTGTCCTTTAGTGGAAACGTGAAAACTATTACGAACTATACATATTCAGAAAAAAATGGACAAGTTGTTTCTGTAAAGAAAAGAATAGGCTCGAAATCGACGGAAGAAATTGTCAAATATGTAGTTGATTTTCTTGAACCAACTTCTGATTTCGCAAGTGCACTTAAAGCTGATAATCGAATAGATGCTATTGCTGGTGGGTATTCCTGCATCAAGGATTGCTCTACAGGTAGGATTATTGCCGCCAATGCAAATGGATGGAAAAAGGTCGATGGATTATATAGATCCGTATCGGCGTGGAGCATGGCTCCAAAAGACGCTATGACACAGCAAAAAGTTGAAGAAGACATCGATTATATAGTAAAAAATGGGAACGCCTCATTGCGCAGAAACTGGAATCGTTCGTCGTATAATTCTAAGTACTATAATGGTGACGTGATAGAAACTATTGAAGGCCCAAACAAAGTCAAAATGGCTTCGTTTAAAAATCCGCAGACACATCGCCTATACGGAACTGCGGCTAATTGTGGTGTTGACGAAGGACTCATGCTTTCTGGTGAGCAGTGCGGCCCGGTTAATGAGGTCGCTTGGTCTGGTTGTGTTCTCGAAGATACGAGTAATGTCATTGGCCATGCTGTAAATGGAAACATTGGAATGCAATATGGCCGATTCTCAAAAAGAGTACTGAAGTTATCGCATTCTGGTTCTCTTTCGGCAACAATCAAGACTCCCGCGAAAAAGAAGTATAGAATTAGTGCTTGGATTCAGACTTCAGATTTAGATTCGGTCAAGGTGACGGCATCGCTGGGTTCGCAGGTGCTTGAAAAGAACGTTCTTACGAACGAGTCTTGGCAGATGATTGTGTTCGAAACGTCTAGAATTCAGTCAACAGGTCCTGTCACGTTTACTTTAGAAACCTCTGCTCCATCTGGAGTCCATTTGCAAGATATTCGAGTGCTTCCGAGTGAAGCGACTTCGTCCGCCCTTTATTGGAACGATTATTGGGGTAAGGTGCAAACAACGGTTGATGACCGCGGTGTAGGTTCCTATGTTACTTTTGACCATTTGGGCCGAAATCATGAAACCTATGCAGAAACAGACGGTGGAATCGTGTATTTAGCGAGTCGTCAAACGTTTGTCGATGGAAATTGCTCGATTTCCCAGAACAATCAAGACAAACTCCAGTCGGTAAAGGTCAATGGAGTTGTTTATGAGGATCCGTCATCGCATGGTACATTCTCCCTAAATGCCTTGGATTTTGATGTTGAATTGATTCCGCCGAATAAAGAAACGAAAATGAAGTATTCTTTGGTGAAGGGAACGGAAGCGGAATGGAGTGGCAAAGAACTACCAGGTTGGGTTTCTGATTGCTGTAATGGCTTGAGCCCAATTATGGTGAACTTTTCTGAATCGCATGAGTGGACTCTGTTTGTCGATGTCGCTCCTTTTGACAATTTGAAACCACGTGGAGATTATGTTTTCCAGTTTAACGTGAAAGAGAAGGATTGGGTTGCGTATGGTCAAATTGATGGATTTTCTAGTGGAAAGAATCCGATGTTCATGAACTCATACGATTCTTTGAATGTTGCATTCCTAGATAAGGACTCTGTTTTTAGATCTGTTTTCTCTCAAGGTCGCTGGAATGTAGATGCAAATGCTTTGATTAATGAGGAAACAGAAACTTATGCGGTTGCATCGAAAACGAGTGGAGCAGGTTCTGCTTATTATGTGAGTTTTATTCCGTTAGAAAAATATACGAGTGACGATAGTATTGAAATTGCCTATCCAAAGACTTTTGGAAAACCGGCTAATAAAACTGTATTCACTTATATGGACTTGCAAGACAAATCCCTTCGTGTGAACGAATTGAAGGTTGCTGTGAACGGTGATGTTCCGGCAATTCTTTATCGTACTGAGGCTCTAAAAAAGGATAGTTTAGGGAAGACAATTCTTTATCCTGACGACAAATTGTATAGTAGAAAATGGAATGCATCGTTGAATAAATGGGAAAAACTGGGTTCTACGCCTGTATTTGATAGAGATACACTGAATGTTGCTGTTTCGGCGACGGATACGGCTATTAAAGTGATTCATGGCAACCTGGTCGGGTACCTGGACGGAGTTGTTTGTGATTATAATAACAGAAATGCTGATTTTGTTTCTGGACCAGATGGCAAACTGTATACCGCTTATATAGGGAATGTCAAAAATTTTGAGCTGAAAACGACAATCAAAAATGGAGACGGTTCCATTACGGGTAAAGTAGGCCCGGCATATGTTGTAATCAAGCGTTTGTACGACGCGTCGGAAACATCTCTGAACAAATCAATTTGGGCCGGACCCAGCCAATATTCTGGTCATCCGCGCTATGAGGGGGATGTTCTCTCTTGGAATGGGACGAACCTGCATGCGATTACGGATGTTCAATCTGTAAAACTTGCATATGGAAGTGGCAGCTTATTCCTTGCGGTTGTCTACAAAACGCATTCGGATTTCGGTTCGGAAAATCAAGTGCAAGGAACAAACGTTGATGAAAGCGAACTTGCGCTCACCGTGTTCAAGGGTACGTTCGAGAGTAACGTGAGCGCAGATGGAGTTGTGTACAGCAAGTATTTACGCTGGACAGCCCTCAAGGATAATTCGATTGTCGTAGCAAGGAATGGCAATCTGCTTGATGACGAACGCAAACGGGTAATTTATGTAAATCCGAATGACGCGTTCGATATGGAGGTTCGAGGTGATGTCCCGTATATATTGTTCCGGAATAGTGATAACAACGATAAAATCTCTGTCATAAAATATGTCGATAACAAATGGAGTTCAATTGGCAATCCTGCTTTTGCGTATCCGTTCCAATCGATTAAGTCAGCTGATTTGGCAGTAAAATCGGATGGTAGTCCTTATGTCGTTTTCAAGCAGGGACTCGAGAAGGGCTTTGCCAAGCGCAACGATAGACTTGTTGCAATGCGCTATAGCGCTACCAATGCTGTAGATTTGACTATATCGGCATTGGATTTAGGGGGAGATTCGCTTAATACGGTATGCGCATTTAGACAGTACATATTGAACTACTCGTTCCGTGTTGGCTGGGTTGATTCAATTTCTATCAAGCCGACGTTGAGAACGCCATTGAATGTTGCTCGTATGGATATTTATGTCAACGGACGTATCGCCCAGCGCCGGACTAGCAACTCTACGGCATATTCAAGGATTGCTCTAAAGGAAGGGTTGAATGCGATTGAATTGCGTGTCGTAGGAACCGACAGCTCAGATTTGTCCTACAATTTAAATGTCTATAGAAAACTGAGTCTCCATCCAGGTCTTCTGCTTACAGGGAATTCACTCGCTGTTTCTGGACTCGATAGTGGGAATGTTACCATTATTACGCCGGATCCGTTGTTGCCTCCTCGGACTCCACCAGGAAGCGGACGACCTAACACACCAGATTCAATACCTGATACGACGAAAATTTTTGTAGATCTGAATCCCGATTGGACTATACATCTAGTCGATACGCTGAACAACACGGATACGACCCTTAAAGGGGGCGATACTATTCCGTTTGTCAATTGGCCGTTGCCGAATATTATCTTGGTAAATTCTGACAGTGATACGGTTGTCGTGGTAGTACCTGTACGTCCTGATACGATTTCGCCCAGTATTTTCTTCAGTAGTTCCAGCGTGAATTCGAGCTCATCTGGAACTGACGAGTCATCTTCTTCAAGTGAAGATGATATTTACCAAATCTATTTTAGTTCATCTTCGTGTTATGATTGTGGTTTTTTGTCTAGCGATAATCCTGACGATTATAGTTCTTCGAGTTCTAGTGAAGTAAGTTCTTCGAGTTCGTCGTCGGAGAATTCATGTAGTTCCGTTACATTCCTGGATTCGCTGTCGGCAAATATACCTGTGGAAGTGATGAATGTCATCAATTCAAAATTCCAGATTTCAGGCAATATGCGAATCAGCGATTGGGTTTCTGTTCGTGGAACCCTCTGGGCTGGAAGCAGAGTAGAAATTGGTGTTGATGCCGAGGTTCTTGATGAAATTGTTTCTGGAGGTGATGTCGCGTTGGCGAATCGATCGAAGGTGGGGCGCGTGCGCCTTGCTGGAAACCTGCAGACTCAGCAAGGTGCTCAGTATGGCGAGATTGTTGTTGACAACGGTCTTTCTGTAGCTCCGCTGCCTCAAATTTCGTTTGCCACGGGAACATCGGATATTATGGTTGGGAGGGAACAGTCAACCACAGTTTCTCCAGGAACATACCGAAACCTGATTGCCCATGAAAAAGCGAAGCTGCAATTTGCTGCGGGAGACTACTACTTTGATTCCTTCTGGATTGACCCGCACGTGGAATTCGAATTTGCGGCAGGGACAAGAGTCTGGATTGCAAACGGATTCAATGTGGCTGCATTCTGCCAGGTAACGCATGGAGGTGGTGCTGGAGACCTGTTTGTCTATATCGGTGCCAATGGGTATGTATCCATCGGCAATAACGTGCAGATGCAGGCCGTAATCTATGCACCGCGTGCTTCCGTACAGGTCTTTGACCATACAACACTTGAGGGTGCCGTATGGGCTAAGGACTTGAACGTTGAACCGTATAGCGTATTGAAGTAAGGGAGGATGAACCAATGAATACGAATGCCAAGAAATTTTTCTTTGTTGCTCTCTCCCTTCTCTGTACTTCTGCTGCTTTGGCGGCCGATGAACCGGAACAAATTTATGTAGAACGCTATAGCGATCACGCTGTCCATTATGGTTTGCCCGGATGGGAAACAAATATGGATTTTGCCGGGAACCAAGGCGTTCTTCCGCAAGAAGGGACTTTTTTGCATGTCTCGCTGAAAAATCCCCTATATCCTTCGATAAAGATGAAATTTGCCGGAGACGATTACAACGAAGTTACTGTTGCGAGTAGCGGTCGTGTGTATTTAGGAAACATTCCCGATGGTTTCGACATGTCTGACGAGGCTAGGGGGCGATTCCCTTATGTGGAATTTACAAGGGAGCAGTTGCTTCCAGTTGTGGGCTCAACCTCGATACCCGTCAAGTGGAAGGTCTTTAATCTTGAATCGCAATATGCTGTTGTCGAGGTCGGGCCTTTTATATTAACTGGATTCAATCATCCCTTGTCGTATCAGGTATTCTTTTATACGGATGGAGAAATCCAGTGCCAGCCGTGGATACATTGGGAGCATGTTGCAGCTTATTCCTTTAGCGGTCTGTATCGAAATTCTCCGTTGGCTGAATTACATCACAGGCAGATATTGAATCCGGTCCTCTATAATGGAGGGCACGCTACTGAAGCCGATTACAGGAAATTGACTGACACGCATGATGAATATATCGTGTCTTCGGGGAAGCTTCGTTCTGGTTGGGTCGCAAAATCCTTTGATGGAACTCAAACGGTCATAACGCCAACGGAAAATGGCATTGATATTCATTTTGGAACTGTGATGGCGGCTGGGGGCGTTTTCGCATATGACCATTCGCGCGAACATCCTATTGTTGGCGGTTTCGATTACGTGACTGTAGAAGCGTATTCATTAAGTTTCGGAGAAGGCTTAAATGCTGAAAACGCTGTTCCGGTTTATTTCTGGTATTTCGGGAAGGATGATGATGATTTGATAGATGAAGCTCACGTTGCGAATTATCCCTATTTCTGTGATGGCTTTGACTTGTATCAAGATAAAGTCGTAAAATCCCTAGTGACGGTTCGCCCGGATGGATGGGGGAATGGTATCAGGGAAGGGATGGCAATAGAATACGACAAGAGACTGAGCAAGAGCAGTAAAAGCGCTGTGATTTGGTCTGCGGCCTATATGGATTCATGGAGAACAGTTGCTGGCAACGTAGATGAAACCAAAGCCATCGCGTTTAAGTTCCAGACAAAATCTTATCCATATGGCAGAGCCATACGGATTAGGAATGTCGGTCTTGGCCTCGTTCAGCCCCGCTCTGTGCAGTTCCTTCCGCCTCTAACCCATAAATTGACATTTGAGTCGAATGGACTTGGCTACATGAAGGGCTTGAATTTTAACGGAAGGCCCCCGTATGATTTTGTCGATGGCTCTAGCTTGCTGGCCAAGATTATTCCGGCTCCGGGAGATTCGATAGAAGAAGTTTCCATAAATGATATACTAGTATTCAAATTGGATGGCACTTACACGTTGCCTCCGTATGCTTCTGCAAATGATGATGGAAGTGTGGATATCAGTTTGCCAGAATGGCCGGGCGATGCTCGTGTGGTGGCAAAATTCAAGAAATGTGAAACTCGTGTGCTGCCTGCAGTCGAACCATCTTATGTAAAGACGGAAGTGTTTCTAGACCCGACAACGGCTTCCCGGAAAATAGAATCGTATGCGGTGAAGGATGGGCTTGGACGAATAGTTCAAACGCAGACATTCCTGGGCTCGGACTCGTTCAAGGTTAGTGCAACGTATCTTGACGACTTCGGAAAGACGGAATTTGCCCCAATGGCATATATTTCGAAGAAACAGAATTATGCCTACGAAGACATGTACTGCAAACAGTGCATTGCAAAGTCTTCTCAATATCATGATGGTTCCGACAACCTGGAAAGGCAATTTGCCTATAACATTCCCTATGCCAAGGATGATTACCATTATGGGGAAGATAATGGTGTAACAAAGGAAGTTGCGGGTGTTGCTTTGGCCTCGCTTGAAAAGTGGCCGACTCCTGCTAAGCAATGGACTATTCCGTTGATTTCTTCTGACATATCGCATTTTATTCCCGAAGATCAGTTGGCGGATGCCGATGATAATTTGACGAATATATATCGCGCAGCCAAGAAGGCGATTGTCAATGAAACGGATAGCGTTGCTCATTGGACTGAATACAACTATAAATTGGTCGTCAACCGTTCTGCCGAGGGAGTGTTTACGCAACAGATTTTCGATGCCGCCGGCAACATCATGTATGCTTGGGCGAGATCGGGAGACCATACGATTATTTCAAGGACGAACTATAACAATGATAACCAGATTACGTCTACGGATATTTCTGTGGACAATGGCCCGTTCGGCCTTGCTACGAGCTATGTTTACGATAAGGCTGGGCGAGTTACGTCTGTGACCTCTCCGGATAAGGGAACTGTAGAAAGCGTGTACAATTCCGACGACAAACTGACTTTCACCCGAGATGCCCGTCAAACAGCTCTTGGTCAGAAGCCAGAATTTGGTGGAAATTATTTCTCGGTGATAGAATATGACGATTTTGGGAGGCTGAAACGGACTGGCGAAGTCCGCGGAGGGCATTCTTTTGATAATCCCGATACTCCTGTGGACGATGACAAATTATATATTCTTTCAGAGAACTTTTACGGAAAGCCGACTGTGAATGATCTTTTGTCAACAGGCGTAACGGCAGATGAGACCCTGCTACGGGGCATCCTCGACGAAATGGAGGGGGTGCTTGAAAACGATGTGGGCGCAGTCGCGGCTTACGATGGCAGCCGAACTCGTTCCGACGATTCCCTTAAGGCGAACAGCCTGAAGATGTCTTCGTACAATCGCCTAGGCAAAAAGGTTAAGCAGTGGACAATCTATGGACTTGCAGGCGCACCCGCGACGAGGATATCGTATAGCTACAACGTTTCCGGGGAATTGACCTCCACGGAAACCGCTGAGTGGAAGGGAAACTCCTGGAATTCCATCTCCACGCTTGCCTATTCCTACGACAGGCTTGGCCGCCTGAAGGCCGTGCTAGAGAACGGGGACAGCCTCATGCGTATTGACCGCACGACTGGCGGGACTGTATCGAAGAAGGCTTATTTTGACAGGGGTGCGCACGTTTACGACGTAACAAACAAGACGGACATTTACGGCCGCGTCGTCTATCTGGATTACAGGGATGCTTCCGATAAGATTCTGTATTCCGAGATTGCAACATACCCCTCCGTCGTCACGGGGCGGCTTGCCACGGCGGAACACGTTTGGGACGGATTCAGTTCCAGCGAGACCTATTCCTATGACAGGCAGGGCCGTCTCGTCGGCTTCGAGTCCGATAATGGCTTTGTGGGAAACGGGTCGTACGCCTATGATGCGCTTGGTAGGCTCCTGTCCAAGCGTGAGAATGTCGCCGGCACGGATTCTGTAATCGGTTATGTCTATGGTGACAATGCGTTCAAGCCGCTTGCGATGGATGTCGCCAATGGTGGTGCCACGGCATACTACGCCTACGATGCTTCGGGTAACGTGTGGCTTGACCGGCGCACTGGGAGCGCCTATACGGTGAACGCCCTAGGGCTCCCCGACAGGGTGCGCCTACTCGCGAACTGCGCTGCCGGTGTTTCGCTCGACGACGTGAACAGCGACGCTGTGATTGATTGCGAGACTGGCCGTACGGAGATGGCCTACGATGAAGGCGGACAGCGCATATGGACGGACTTTAAGGTGGGGGCACCCGCATACAGGATGGAAGTCACCTATCCCGGTGTCGGTGAGTATTCCTACTTGGGCAACAGTCGCTCTGGTGCGCTTGAACTTACCCGCATAGACCTTCTCGGCGGCGGTTTCCGTGCTGGTGCCATTGGTGCCGCACTCTTCCCTGTGAAGGACTTGCAGGGTAGCGTGCGCGGATTCGCTGGCAGCAACGGGCTTGCGAGCGCCTTCGGGTACCGTCCTTATGGAACGACCGTCAATCTTGCTGTGTCGCCCACCGATGGTGATGAACGCTGGCAGTCCAAGGAGTTCGATGGTGAGTATGGCAAGTATTATTTTGGTGCCCGCTTCTACGACCCGTTCTTCGGGCTGTGGATATCCCCCGATCCCGCTGGGCAATTTGCGAACCCGTACAGTTACGGCGGCGACCCGCTCAACTATGTGGACCCCACGGGAATGTGGGCCCTGGGCGCAGGCTTGGTTGTAAGCTGGGACAATCAGCATGGTTGGGGCTTCGGCATTGGTGCCGCTGCTGATTTTGGTCGGTTTGGTGGAAATCTCTCGTACATGTTCAACCAAGACGGTTCGCACTCGATGAATCTTGGTGGAAATGCCACAATCGCCATCCAGACGTTCTTTTATCTCGAGATTAACATGGGGCTGGGCTTCTCGGTAAACTCCTATTCCGGCTCGACGCTTTCCACGCACGGGGGAGCCTGCATTGGCGAGGTCGGGAACTGCGTAGGCAACGAAACGGGTGGGAGCATCTATTGGGACCGCAGCGGCAACTTCCAGGGCATGACGGTTTACAACGAACTCTACGCCCAGTTCGGGGGCGGACTCGCCCGTGTATCTACGGGTTACGAGGCTGGCCTGTTTGGCGCCGAGGGCCGCGGGGTATATGTCGGCGGTACGGTCGCCGGGATACATGGTGAATTGACGCATATTGAGAAGGGACCGGGTGGGGTGCAAGGCAGTTGGGGATTGCAGGAGAGTATGTATTTTGGTGTTGGTGACACGCATGGTACAAAAGCTGCAAATAATATTCAAAAAACAGTTCATTTGGAATTTTGGCTTCCTTCGCTGGGAAACTTCGGGCATATTATGGTTGGAGATACTTATGACACAAGCAAACCGGGTTTGGGTAAGGCTCAACAAGAGGCCTTGATTGATTTACTAAAGCCCTATTTAGAAAATGATGAGGATGCAAGGAAATGGTATGACAAGATTAAAGCCAAGGGCTCCAATCTTAATGCAAAAGAATTGGGTTCTTTGATGACGTTTCTGGAATCAAAAGGTTGCCAAACGATGACGTTGACATGGCCTTTTGATTGGAGCTTTAAGACTGATAAAAAGGTTGTGTGGGCCAATGGTCAGAATGGTTATCCCCATATTGAATTTAAATACAATCAAGATGGCTCTGGAACCGCATATAGCAGTTACAATTATGGTTCTAATTTAATGTCTCATCTTTTGATTGATTGGGTCGGTTATTATCTACCTAGATTGGTTTATGGAGTTGAAGACTAAAATGAGAAAACTTTTATTAGGTGTTATTCTAATTTTTTCCTCTCATTCTCTGGCATTACATCGATGTGACATGTATTCTCTTGAACCAGGTGAAGTTACTCCGGTTCATTATTCAAAAGCGTATGGAAATATCTCGTTCTTGGATAACCAAAAATCGGGTGTTTATATAGTAATCCATAGAACGGATCTAGAAGTGGATGTTTTTGTCTATTTGGAGAATGATGGCCGTATTCACGTCTATATGGAGCCGGGGATACCTCGGAATGAATCTACGGAGGATTTTTATCCTTGCATTGATAGGCATGTGAAAGCGAATTTTGACTATTTCAAAAGAACTTGTATCCTGGATTTAAAACCGGACACAGGCTTGCGTGATAAATTGATGGAATTTCTAAATAAAAAACCGCGCAATATGTCTTTTTATTGTGACTGCAAAAGGATGTATGAAGTGGAACTTTCCGTAAAGGATAAGAATGGAAATGTGCATGGAGTCACCTATTTTAATCCGCAATGCTTTGAGCAATATTTCCAGGACGATGCTTTCCTTGAAATGTATTTATCTGTAAATTCGCTGGTTGAGAATCTGTTGGATGACAAAACCATTGGAAAATGTAATTGGCGAAATCTTGTGAAAAATCCTGCTCAATTTGCCTTTGATATTTATCGCTCTGAAAATTATTTGCTGATGTTGTCAGGAAAGGATTGTCCGGCCTTATGAGAGCTCTTTATATATTTGTAACCATATTTGTGGCCTTGCCTGCTTTTGTAAAGGCTTCCTGCTTCTCGGAACAGAATGACGAAGTGTTCGTACAGTCTTTGAGCGGATCTCATGCAATCTTTGAATATCGTGTAAAATTGTTTTCGGCTTTTTTTGGTGAATCCGTATTTGGTGAAGACGGATTGTTCGTTTTTTATGAGAAGAACGGCTTGCAGCGCCTTTTTGTTTTCGATCAAAATCAAAACTCGGTGAAAACATATCAATTGCCGCGTTTGAAGATGTCTCCATGGCTCAATCCTGAAATGTATATCGAAAAAAGGAATACTGTCTTGGCAAGGAAGGAACGTGCCGAATCGTGCCGTCAAACCATTTTTCTAGATTCTGCCACCCATGCCAATCTTTGGCAGTTGAGAATGGAAAAGCATGCTTTTTTGTCGAACAGATGCATTACTCAAAAGAATCTAGATCCACGACAATTTAATCATGTTATTATGGGCTTTATGCAACAACATGGTTCTCGAAAACCTTTTTACTTTATCAAATTCGAAAATTATGAAAAAAAGATGCCCGAAATGTTTGAAGCCTACACGAAATCTTTTGACATGATAGAAAATCTTGATGATAAAATTGTATTTGAGGGGTGCCAATGAAAAAGTTCTCGTTGCTTGTTGTTATTTTGCTTTTTATATCATGTGCTGCTCCTCAATATGGAATTGAACGCAGAAAAGCAGATTATTTTGATGAATGGGGGCTTGTTAGACTTACTGGTTTAAACGTTTTAAGCAGTGTGTCTGGGGTAGCTTCGGCAGAAGATGTTGCTCCCGAAAAACTTTGTGCGGAGTTTTTTGGATATTTAAATGTATATGGGGCGCGATTGTATTTGGACGATTCTACAGGGAATGTTTCTTTGGAGTGTCTTGCTTTGATTGTCCCGATAAAAAGTTCTTTTACGGAAGGAGCGTTTATTGGCTCTATGAAAAGAGGGCCAAAGGTATGGGTGAAAGAAGATTCTCTATATCATATTTTATATGGAGGAAAAGAAATAAAGTTCCTTTCTGAGGAGAATCTTCACCATCGGTTAGTTTGTCAAGAAAAAGAGAAAGATTCTTGCCATTTTGAAAACAGGTTTGAGCGAGAGCGAGACAATATTGATTTCAAGGGACCATATTACGAATTGTCGATTCCTGCAAATCGCCCGTTCTTTTCGTTAATGACGCTCACCGACCCCAAGGACCTCAAAGGCTACAAGCCCCTGAAACTCGACCCGTCCATCCTCCCGCTCGAAAGCCCCGGCTACAAGAAACTCCGCGAGTACGAGGAATCCCTCGCAAACCGCAAATAGCCGGATGCCATTTTGGGAAATATGCGTGTCGGACTGGCTGATTTCCCCGAAAAATCCGCAATTTTATTCCAAATTGGAATAGATTTTTCGTGCAAAAGTTGCCCGTAATCCCCTGTATATATGCGGTATGTCACAGAACTGCCTGCTCTGGTGCCCAGTGTGATGGCTGTCCCTTTCACTTTTCCAAAAAAAAAGATACATTTAATAATGTAAATGCACCCGTAAGGGTGTAGTCTTTGTTTTTTGAGGTCCCCTATGTACTCTGTGAAGAGAAGTCTCGTGATGTTTTGCCTGTCGGCCTTGATGCCGGCGGGGCTTTTGGCGCAGGAATCCATCGACTGCATTGAGTACACCGGCTCCCCAGACCCGCGGTGCGCCTATGTCCGCATCGACGATGGCAGGGGCGTGAAGCTCTTTGTCGTTCCCGATGGCGAGGATGTCATTTCGGCGAATGCGCTCCCGAACACGGATTTCTTCGTCTACATGCCCAAGGCCTCTTCCGATTCCGTCTCCGCAAAGCTCCAGGCCGACAATTCCGAGGTGACCCACATGCGGAAGGTCAATTCCGGAGAAGATCGCGTTGTCGTGGCGGAGGTCAAGGGCCTCTACCCGATCGATAACGTGGTTATGGGTACGGCCGCATCCGAAGACGGCGACATCGCCATCGCCCGCGTGTACAATTTCTACGCCCCGGATATCGAATACTGCCTCGATTACGACTGCAACGAGGTGGTGACCAGCGTCTCGAAGCTCCAGCTTGAGGTGGGCGATACGCTCAAGGTCTATGTGAGGGCGGTTATTCCCGTGGGCCCGGGCAAGGGACTTACTGATTCCACGCTCGAGAAGGACTTCTACATCAACACGGAAGGGGCTAGCGATAACCTCCGCTTCTACACGCAGGGCGGTACCGAGCTTCCCAAGGGCGACAAGGGCCGGCAGCTCATTTTCCACGATGGCCGTGCCGCGTTCCTGATCTGCGCGACCAAGGCCGTTACCGACGGTTCCACCTTCACGCTCAGCGGTTTCGAGGACCCCACTGCCGAGGGCGGCGTGGAATTCATTGTCAATAGCGAGTTCCCGGGCAGCCTGCAGTTCGTGAATCCCGACTTCCCGGTCCCCGACAGCGCGTTCATCTACGATACGGACGGCGACGGCGCGGGCGACAGCATCGTGGCGTTCTTCTCCGGCCGCATGGATTCCGTGCAGATGGAAAATTTCGCCTACAACTGGCCCGACGGCGGCAAGTTCAAGGACCACCAGGGCGAGTGGGTATGGAACCCGAAGACGGGCATCCTGGAACTCACCGGCGTGAAAGCCTCTATCCCGGCGGATTCGGGCGAGGGCAGCCTCTCGGTGACCATGTCTTCCGTGAATACCGGGTCCCAGGCCGAGGCGACCAGCCCGCTGACCGACCGCATCGGTCCTGTCATCAAGGTGGCCAACCTCATCAAGGGTTCTGGCTCCACCGATACGCTCGAGCTTTTCTTCAACAAGGATATCGACACCTCCTGGACCAAGGGCAAGGGATTCGTGCTGAACGGCACCCCGGTGAACCTCAAGGCCATCGAGAAAGACGGCAAGCACTGGTTCTTCGTTGTCGATACCGGTGTCGTGGACTTCGGCGATTCCATCCAGATTGCGGTGACCTGCTCCAACAAGGCCTGCCCCGACGGGCTGGTGAAGGCCGCCGACGGCAACGAGACGGGCAAGAACAACCCGGCCATCGTGCAGAATTCCGGCCGTATCTACGTGGACGACGAGCGCAACGCCTTCTTCGACCGCAACGGCGACGGCCGCATGGACAGCGCCTCCATCGCCTTCGATACGCCCATCACGCGCGAAGAACTCGACAAGATGACTATCCGCTACTACTGGCTCGATACTGACGGCAAGGTCCTGGTCATCGAACCCGACGTGAAGAAGCTTACCCTTTCGGACGATGGCACCGTGGTCGGCTTCGCCCTTAAGGAAGACAAGTACGGCATCAAGGAAAAGCTCACCTCCATCGACCAGTCCTACTCGAAGGACGGCGAATACGGCTATGTCACGGTGACCTACAGCGAGACGGTGAACGGCGAGAGCGAAGAGAAGACCATCGACCTCGCTATGCACGACCGCATGGCTCCGGTGATTTCGGGGACGTTCCTCCAGCCGGAATCCTACCAGAAGGTGGCGTCGGACGTGTTCCGCATCGAGTTCTCCGAGGCTATCGATTACAAGGACCTCTCCGTCGACGAACTGTCCGACGTGATGCGCTTCTACGTCGATGGCGAATGGGTGAAGATCCCGTTCACCTCCGTGCGCTGGGATAGCGACGGCAAGGCTGCCGAAATCCGCATGGAAAGCGGCGTGAAGCTTGTTGAACGCATGAACCCCGCCGACTCCGTGAGGTTCGACCTCGCCGGCGATAAGTTCGTGGACCGCGAGGGCAACGGGGTTTCGGGCCTCGCTCCGGCCGAGATGGTGGAGGGCGACCCGCGTGTGCTGATGCAGGCCTACTCGTTTGCCTCCAAGCTCGATGCCGACGAGTCCGAGAAGGACGCCATCACCTTCGAGGTGGCCGACAAGCTCACCTCCGAAGAGGCCCACAAGGCGCTCGGCGTGCTCATGGATATCAGCTTCGCCACCATCCTCAAGGAAAACGAGAAGACGCCGGAGATGGACCTCGCCGAAATAGGTATGGAATGGGAGCTGGAGGTCTATACGAACCTCGGCAACTTTGTCGCGCGCAAAACGCAGAAAATCAAGTGTGATGACAGGGAAATCTTCGACGGCAACTGCTTCGAGAACCCGCATCAATTATATTTACGTTGGAATATGCTCTCGGACAAGGGACGCCGCGTTGGCGTGGGTGCCTATGTCGCCCATATCAAGGCTCGCGTCTACGGTGCGAAGGAAAGTTTTAAGGTAGAAAGGTTCTACAACTGGGGCATCACCGGATCCCGCAAGATCCGCTCGACCGCCAAGAAGTAGGCCTTCTGGAGGATAGCGCTATGAAAATGACGTTAAAGACAGTACTGGCTGTTGCGTTCGGCTGTGGCATGGCCACGGCTGCGGGCAATATGGCGGCACCGGAAAACCCGGCGACCGGTATCTGGATTCAGCAGGTGGGCGATATCGTGCCGCATGCCTCCACGAAGGCGACGCTGTACTATACCAAGTATAGCCAGGACGACCGCGTGAAGGACCTGAACTACTACTACGACGGTGCGGGCTACCTGCAGTTGCTCAGCAAGGAGACGCTGTGTACCTCGGGCGACGGAATGCAGGGTGCCGACGGTATCGTGCACCACCCGGATGGCGACCTCCTCGTTGCGGCGCAGGGGCAGAATATTCACAAGGTGAGCAAGACCGCGAAGAAGGAAGGCACCAATGGCGGCAGGTGCGTGGTGAAGACCGCGACTCCGGCTACCAGCACGGAAGGCTTCTGGCACTTGATGATGGACCCGAACCAGGAATGGCTCTGGGCGGCGGGTATCCCCGGCTACCTCTACAGGTTCTCGACCAAGATTGACAAGGACCATCCCGAAAAGAAGAACTTCGCGGACAAGGGCTACAGGGTGGAACTCGTCCCCAAGTCTACGGATAGGGTGCAGAAGAAGAAACTTGCTACGCTTATCTGGGACAAGGACGGCAACGCCTTCTTCACGTATTCCGACTATTTTGGCGGCGGATGTGAAGCCAGCTCCAGAGGTACCCCCTGTTCCGAACAGTCCAAGAAGGAACGTAGGGCCGGTGCTTACTTCGGCTACATCACCGATACGACCTGGACCAAGGTGACCAATTCCAACAAGAACTCGATCGGCGGCGAAGTCGGCGACTCCGTCATTACCAAGCTCGGTACGACAATCCTTATCGACTCCCTCGAAGGTGCGCATGGCGGTACCTACGACCCGTATTCCGAGACCATTTTCGTATTCGGCGGTGCGCGTATCGTGCAGATTAGGCCCTACAAGCAGGGCGGCAAGATGAAGGCGGAAGTCATCGCGTTCATCGACCTGCGTGACTATTTCTTCGTTGAATCCGAGGCGAACCTGACCCCGCCGAGAACTCCCGATGTGGGCTGGCGACTCGACCAGGGTACTGTCGACGGCATGGGCCACCTTTTTGTGGCTAGCAATACGGGCCACCTCGTGTTCGTGGACTACGCGGCGAACCCGAACAAGAAAATCAACGACAACGTGCTCGTGCACGTGCAGTGGATCGACAACTATCTCGATGACCTTGCTCCCCTTTCGGGTGCGGGCGTCATCCGTACTGGCGCGCAGACCGGTTCCGACGAGGAAGAATCGAGCAGCAGCATCGGCTTCAGCTCGTCGCGCATTACCTACCAGGAATCCTCTTCCAGCGCGAAGTCCAGCAGCAGTGTGAAGTCCTCTTCTTCGGGTACTTCCAGCGGCAACAATCCTGGTTCTTCGGGCGGCAACCCGGGCTCCAGCGGCAACAATCCCGGTTCTTCTAACGACAATCCGGGTTCCAGCGGTAACAACCCCGGTTCTTCTAACGATAATCCGGGCAACTCCAGCGGTAATAACCCCGGTTCTTCTAACGACAACCCGGGCAACTCCAGCGGCAACAACCCCGGCTCCTCGGGCGACAACCCGGGCAACTCCAGCGGTAACAACCCCGGTTCTTCTAACGACAACCCGGGCAACTCCAGCGGCAACAACCCCGGCTCCTCGGGCGACAACCCGGGCAATTCTTCGGGTGGCAATTCGGGCAATTCCTCCGGCAACAATTCGGGATCCTCTTCTAGCAGGCAGCCCGGCGCCGAAGATATCGAAAACAGCTCGAGCTCCTCGAGGGTGTATGTCGGGTTCGAAGACTACGACCTCTCCAGCAGTGGCGGCATCGATTTCTACCCGTCCGACGACAAGTACGAGAAGGGTGATTCCCTCGTTGCGACTGCTACGGTGCTCCTGCCTGTGGATTCCACGAGCGGTACTGGCCTCATCAAGATTGGCGAAAACTACTATATGACAGAGGACAACCCGACCGGGCTCAATCTCGACCTGCGTGTGAATTCCGGACTGGATTCCGCCCAGGTGGGCCAGGTGGTGGCTCTCACGCTTGATTCTGCGAAGGTCGCCGAATACTTCGGCACCAACCTGGACAGCCTCACGTTCGCGACGGGCTCGGGCCTTATCCTGATTGACCCCACGAACCCGACTCCGAGCGACACCATCAGGGTGAACGCCGACGGCTCCATTACTATCTGGGTGACTGCGGACAGCGCCATCCAGGGTGGTTCCATCATCGTGCACGATCCTGTGAACAACACGACCGTCATTATCGACAACATCAACTTCTACGACCCGATTCCGGATGCCGAACTCGGCTACATCAAGGATACCGACGGCAACGACTCGCTCGACTACGTAGAAATCGTGCTGAAGGATTCCGTGATTTCGGAACTCGAGGTGGCGTCTGTGGCGCTCGTGGTGAACGGCGATACGCTCAAGACGAAGCATAAGCCCACATTGAACGGCACGCGCGACCGCATATCCGTGAACGTGGGCGACCTGGTGTTCCCGGAGAAGTTCCCGGAAGACGCCTACGCCATCATCACGTACACCAGCGTGCATGACGGCTCGACCTACGTCCGCGAGGCGGGTATCGTCGAAGTCGGCAGCAACGTCATCAAGGATGCCTTCGCTATCCGCAACACGAGAGGCAAGGACTCGCTGTTCATCGAGTTCAATATCGACCTCATCCCGAAGGACCTTGCGACGCCCGAACTGCTCGTGATGCTCAAGCAAGATGCCAAGCGCTACGGCTTCGACCTTGACCAGATATCCAACGTGTACATGCCGACCAGGAACATGATTATCCTCGTGGGCACCGACATGAAGCTCAAGGGCAACAAGCGCGACAGCGTCTCGCTGCACCCGCAGGTGCAGTTCAGCAACCTCCGCTACGTGACCTCCGATGAATACGAACGCGAAGTGCCGGTGACCGTCGTTGACCGCCTGCCTTCTGTAGTCGAAGTCGAGTACAGGGACGAAGACGGCGATGGCGTGCTTGACCATGCGGTTACCGTGTTCAGCGAAGCGCTGAGCGGCAAGGAAAAGGATATGATATATGCGACGTTCCCGTGGTACAGCGAACGCGGCATGCTTATCCAGCTGCAGGCCCAGCCCTCCGACATGAAGTTCGACGGCAAGGATTCCACGAGGCTCGTGTGGGAAGTGCATTCGACGACCCCGCTTGCCAAGGGCGTGACGAGCATCAGCGAGTCCCTGCCGAATGCGACCATATTCAGTTACTACGATGTGCTCGGCCAGACGTTCGTGAGCGAAGAGCCTGCACCGATTGTCGACAAGATGTCGCCGGTGGTCGCTGGCGTTACCCTGAGCTACGGGAACAAGGCTGACACCCTCATCGTGTACTTCTCCGAAGTCATCAAGTACAAGGATCTGAAGGGCAACGACTTCTTCAGCTACATCCACGGCAAGGACACCATCGATATCAACCCGAAGGGAATCGACTGGGCTGCCGATGGCCTGAGCGCGAAGCTCATCATCGACGGCAGCGTCTCCACTATCCTCCCGGGCGACTCGCTCATGGTGGTGAAGGGCGCGAAGAGCGTCATCCAGGATAACTTCGGCAACGTCGCCGGCGAAAAGCCGAGTCCGGTCGTGATTGCTGGCCTCTTGAACCACCTTGTCGAGGCTACCAACATGGGTACCTTCGACGGCGAAGACGAAGTGCTGCGCACCTTGAGTTCCGTGAACCTGCGCTACATGGACGGTTCTACGACCAAGGAAGACATGGAGAAGGAGGGAGCGCTCGGACAGCTGGTGCAGCTGGGTGAACGCTTCGTGCCGCAACTCCTCGACCGCGCGCAGATTTCTGCCGACGGTACGGTAGACCCGACTGTGCTCGATTCGCTCGACCCGGAGAAGGTGTTCATCACGTTCGTGGTGAACTACTACGATCACCTGGGCCAGTACGTGAACGACACGACCATCCTCGTGCCCTGTAACAGCCCGAAGTTCGGCGGCAACTGCCTTGTTTCGGACAAGAAGCTGTTCGTGAACTGGAACTTCAAGGACCATCGCGGTCGCTTCGTGGGTACCGGCGTGTATAGCGTCCAGTTCAAGATGGTCGTCCGTTACGAGAAGAAGAAGATCGAGGAAGAAATCAAGGATAAGTGGGGCGTCCGCCGCAAGAAGAAAAAATAACCGTTTATGCCACCCTCGAGCAAGGCCGTAGGCCAGGGGGTAAGGATATGAGAAAAGCTCCGCGCAACCGCGCGGAGCTTTGTGGTTTAATGCCTTAAGAAGACTACTTGATAGAAATCTTGCGGAAGGAGTCACCGGAGCGGACGATGTACATGCCCTTGTTGGGAATGTCGAAGGTCATGTCCAGTCCATTCGATACCTTGTGGCTGATTTCCTTGCCGCGCAAGTCGAATAGAACCACCTTCTGGCCGGCGAGAGTGTTGCTTACGACAAGCTTCTGGTCTTGAACGTATGCTTCGAAACTCGGCATGGCCTTTTCCTGTGCGATTTCGGGCTTGGCGGGCTTGACAGCCTTCTTGCTCAAAGGGTACGTAGTAGAGAAATCTACGTACTTGACCGTCCTAGATTTACTGTTGGAAGTCGTAATGGAAGCGCCGTTTGATGAGAAGAACTTGATATAATACTTGCGAGTTGCCGTATTAACAACGCAGAAATCCGAATATCCATTGCCATCGAAGTCGCCTACGAGGAACTGCAGGGGATCGGAACCATAGAGGCCTACGTTGCTGAAAGCTATGTTGAAATTGTGGTAACCGCCCCTACTCATAATGGCTTTTGCGGCACCGGATGTCCTATGGACAATCAGTTTGTCGTCAATGCCGTCTCCATCAAAATCGCCTGCCAAGAATTGGTAGCTTGAATGATCCATATTCGCATGCTGCTGTTCGCAGGAGGAATTTACGTTGTAGGGCAAATAAAGGGGCCAGTTGTAAACTCTGCATCCGTTATAAATTCCAGTTTCTAGGCGATGCCTGCTAAAACTAGAGCGGATGTACCAAGCGTCCACAACAGAATCGGCGAGAGCAAAGTCTGTGATATGGTCTCCATCGAAATCACCGACTATGGGCTTGAGGTAGTTGGAATTAATAGTGGTTTCTACAAAACCGGTGCCGGTGCCTGTGAGACCATAATATGTCAAGTCGTTTAGATTCATGAATGTTCCATCAATGCTGGAGCGCATGTACCATTTCTTTGTGCTCGTCTGGAATGCGGCCAAGTCTGCCTTACCATCGCCATTGTAATCGCCGCTTAGTATGGTAAAGGTCGGTGATATTTCAGACACCATGAAATTGGCAGGAATGTATTGGACCCCTGCGTTGCCAGTTATGCTGGAATGAATATTCCAATAACTTTTATTGTTCTTAAACGCCACGACGCCGAAATCCGTCTTGCCATCGCCATCGTAATCTCCTGTTATGATTTGATACGAGGGATAACCGTCTCTAGAGAATAGTGTTTCCCCCCAAATGGGGCTGCGGCCATTAGAACTTTTACTAGAGCCTATGTACCATTTGAAATTTTTTGTCCGCAATTCTTCTACAGCTCCGAGTTCATCAATTCCATCGCCGTCAAAGTCTCCGACAAAGAACCGCAAACGATTGGTGGTATTGACATTGAATGTATTTTCGTTGCTGTAATTGATGTTGTGCTGTACCCAGTTGGCTCCGTTTAGTATTTCCCACATCGGCCAAATGCCTCTCTGCAACGAGACATAGTCTATTCCTGTTTCTGGATCATGTGCCATATAACCATTGTTATTGAGCCAGTTGTTATCATATGTTCCCGAATTTCTTGGAGCGCTGAACGATAACAGGTAACGGTCATTAATGATACGGCCAAATTTGTCACCGGAGACGCCTATATTGTTAATCCAACTCATGTAGTTGTCTTGATGTGCTACGTTATAGGAATTGTCCTTATTCCATTGGTATCCGTTGGTTGAATAATATTTTTGAATGCGCATCATGTAGTCGAAGTTCTTATCCGGTAGCCACATTTCAAATCTGCCTGCGTTAGCATTCCAGCGTACTTCTCCGAAATCGGTGAGATGCCATTTATCTGAATAGGCAGGGAATTCATGGATAACTTCGTTTTGGTTGTTATAGACGGTGTCCTTTTGGATGTGCGTGACAAAATCGACTCTTGGATCTGTGGGGTCGTTGTAGAAGTTGCCCATATTCACATTTCTCAAATCGAGAATATTCTCCACGGCGATATGGTATCTCCTGGCGTATTGTATCGGTTGGTTTGAACTGTTGTATACGACAAAGTCGTCTCTCATCATATGGTTGAACCAAACATGGAATTTGCCACCTTGTCTTACAATGGAGATTTGCCCAATTCCGTATCCGGCGGGATTTGTGGCAGTTCGCCCGGTCCACTTCTGGAGAATGGGTGCTGCCTCGCCGCCTATTCGCAGCCAGCCGCTATGGGTATACTTTTCGTATGGGCCCTTTATGTTTTTTGAACGAGAAACGTATATGGCGCCGCCATAGTTGTTTATCGCACCCTGGTAGAATAAATACCAGTATTTATCCCTTTCGTCGTATACGATTGCGGGATCACAAGCGCGATTTTCTTTGGTTGCATACGAAGCCGAAAGAGCAATAGTTGGGCTTGACCAGTCTGAACCGTTTTTTGAATATCTGTAGCGGATAACGTCCAATGAATTTACTAGGTTCGATTGCGAGGCTGGAGCATAGTATCTGTCCGTTACGTTGCCTGTTGAACAGTAGAATTGGTGAAAATAACCGTTGTGGTATACGGTAGCCGGAGCGTATGCGTATGCGTTGTCCTCATGGAAAGATGCGGCTGGGGCTACGTTTTCTTTAACAAACGGAACGTACGCTTCTGTTGCGCCATTCTCGCTTAGAGTTACAGCTGCCATTGCCGAACATGTTAGCGAAAGCAATGCTGCAATTGTTTTTGTTTTGTTGTTCATTTTTACCTCTATAATACATTGTTTTGTTATTAAGACAATGTGGAAATTAATTTATAATAGATTAAGAACGACGTTGTGTAAAATTATATGTACGAGTTGTCAGCTTGTTTTTTATGGTATAGAAGGCTTGTAACGTATGTGGGAAATAAGTTGTCTATAACATGCTAGTGGCGGAGGCACACAAAAAGCCCCTCGTTGATACGAGGGGCTTTTTGCTCACGATAATTCGGGGCTGGATCCTTCCGCCGTTGGCGTCAGGATGACGGCTTATTAACGCCTTCTTTCAGCCATCTCTTTCTTCAAGATGTCCATGACAGCGCCAAGGTCTGCCGGAGCCTTGAACACGGGGTTCGCGAACTTGGAGGCTATGTTCTCGAGCTTCTTTTCGTGGTAGCCGACCTTGAATTCGGTGAACTTGAGGCCGTGTGCCGTGCTGATGACCACAACGTTTTCTTCCTTGTCGATCTTGCCTGCGGCAACGAGCTTCTCGAGGGCGCCAAGAGCAACACCCGTATGCGGGCAGCAGTAGAGACCGATGCGGTCGCCGCGGTGGGCAGCGTTGGCGAGTTCTTCTTCGGTGACACTTACGACCATGCCGTTCGTCTTCTGGATGGCGCGCACGGCCTTCGGGTAGCTGACCGGATTACCGATCTGGATGGCGCTGGCGAGCGTCTTCTTGGCCTGCATGGGCTCAAGCTTGTCGAAGCCGCGTTCGTAGGCCTTGGCGAACGGGTTCGCGTTTTCGGCCTGGGCCACGATGATGCGAGGAATGCGGTCGATGAGGCCCATGGCCTTGCAATCTTCGAAACCCTTCGCGAGAGCACTCACGTTGCCGAGGTTGCCGCCCGGGATAATCACGGTGTCGGGCACCTTCCAGCCCATTTCCTGGCAGATTTCCGGAGAAATTGTCTTCTGGCCTTCTACGCGGAGGCTGTTCATGGAGTTGGCGAGGTAGATGCGGTTGTCGGCGGTGACCTGCTGCACGATCTTCATGCATCCGTCGAAGTCGGTGTCGAGGGCGAGCACGATGCTGCCGTTGCTAATCGGCTGGATCAGCTGGGCAACGCTCGTCTTGCCGGCGGGCAGGAACACGATGCTCGGGATGCCGGCCTTCGCGCAGTAAGCGCTCAAGGCTGCGGAGGTGTCGCCGGTAGAGGCGCAGGCCACGGCATCGATCGGGTGGATGCCCTTCTTGATGATGTGGTTCACCTGGCTCACGAGAACCGTCATGCCGAGGTCCTTGAAGCTACCCGTGTGGGAGTTGCCGCAAAGCTTCACCTTGAGGCTCTTGATGCCCAGTTCCTTGGCGAGCGGAGCGGCGTCAAAGAGCGGACTCCAGCCTTCGCGCATGGTCACGATGTCTTCGATGGGCATGTCGGGGAGCACCATTTCGCGCTTGCTCCAGATACCGCTCATATCGGCGGGTTCGAAGCTCATGCGGCGTTCGGCGAAGAGCTTCTTCCATTCGTCGGGGCTCTTGCTGGCAAGTGCTGTGCGGTCGTGCTCGACTTCGAGCAGGCTGCCGTCCACCTTGCTGCGGTAAATGACGTCGGTCAGCGGGTAGGTATCGTCCCCGTTGATGTTCCTGAAATGCGCATTGAATTGGGCCATAATGTCCTCTTGATTTTACGAGGGCAAATATAGTAAATGGAGTTACGAGTTCCTAGTTCCTAGTTACTAGGGATGTGAGGAAAAGTGCTTATATAGCGCTTTTCCTGTGATGTCGCGGCGGTGTCTATCGGCGTCACGGTGCTGTCCGCTGGGGTTTTTGCACTATCGGCAGGGACTTCGGCTGCTTTGCAGTTCTCGAGGGCCTTGTCGACTTCTTCGCGGATGGAGTCCAGTTTTGCCTGGTAACGCGGGTTTACGATCGTGTCGCCATCGCAAATCTGGGTCTTCGCGTATTCTCCGGAGCTCCAACCGTTTGATTTTTCCAGGCATGTTTTCAGACTGTCGGAAACCGTTTCGC
The DNA here is from genome assembly GCA_902762305.1 of Fibrobacter succinogenes. Classification (GTDB taxonomy): domain Bacteria; phylum Fibrobacterota; class Fibrobacteria; order Fibrobacterales; family Fibrobacteraceae; genus Fibrobacter; species Fibrobacter succinogenes_I. Next base: position 66,905 of record CACWNW010000005.1, read on the forward strand.
CTGCCGTGGAGAGGCTGTCCAGTTTTTCATTTATACAGTTGTTGGCGACATCGTTCTTTTCCACGAAATCCGTCTTTTGGCAAAGCGGGGACGGGGCGGCTGAGCTGCTGGATGCCTCGCTGGAGCTGCTATTGAATAAACGGTAGTACTCGTATTCTGTATAAAGTAACCCGTCCTTCACCTTTAAACCTGTATAGGTATTGCCGTCGGAACACTTGTAATCAAAGCGGACTTTCATTTGGTTCATGCAGGGAGGAACCCCGTAAACGGGTTCGTCAAAGTAGTCGACGCAATTTTCTAGGTCGTCTTCTATTTCTGCCAATTCTTCGATGGAACGTGTTGTGTTGTTCTTTAAATCTGCATTTAGAGGAAGGCAGGTCTTGGGCTTATTGCTATTAGAGCCTATGTAAACGCATTCATTGTAGATGACTTGTGTAGAGGTGCAGGTCACGCTCGTGTCGCGGGCGAACTTGTACTGCTCGGCACTGCTGTTGGAGAGGTTTTCGGCCGGAATCGAGGAGGACGATTCGAGTGTCTCGCTTGATGTCGCCTCGGAACTGCTGGATGTCTCTTCGATTGGGGCTGAAGAGGATGATTCGAGAGCTTCGAAACTGCCGGGCGTGTCATCGAAAGAACAGCCGTAAAGGGGCTCTGCATTATCGGTGCAGCTGGTCCAGAAAAAAGCGGTTACTGAGAGTAAAAACTTGCCTAGGCGAATACGTAATTTCATTTTATTTCTCCTACTTTGTTTAATATAAATTTTTGAGGGGGTTGGCGAGGGGCGTTGAATGGTAATTTTTTTGTAAAATTGGGCGAAAACAGGGCGTTTTTTTTATATTTTGACCGAAAAATGTTCAACACGATTCGGAGTTCCGAGTGAAGAAGAAAAACATCGCATTTTTAGTTTTATTTGGGCTTTGTGCTGCTCTGCTTACGGCCTGTCTTTTCGATTCTGGCGATTCTGGCCTGAGCAGCTGGCTTGGCGACCAGGGCCTGCCCGATAGTTACAAGGTCCAGATGCTCACTGTAGAAGACCTTACTCCCGTGTCCGCGAAGGTCTATGCCGGCAATACGGTATTCTCCGCTACAACGAGGGCCGTCTTCGGTACGCAGGCGGGCTTGACGCACGATATCGTATTCGATTTCGCGTTCATCGATTCCTCGTTCTTTGCCGAGATGAAGGATGCGGACTCGGCTGCCGCATTCGTTGCGCTGGTCCTGGACGATTCGTACTACGGCGCCAAGTGCTTCCCCAAGGATTCTTTCCCGTACGAGGAAACGCTCGACCTGAAGGTCGAATGGATTATCGACAACGGGAAAAAGAAGTCGTTCATCGATAGCGTTGGCAAGGTTTCGGTTTCCGACTGGCTCGAAGAACTCAAGGAATGGAAGGCAGACAATTCTGCGGACACCACTTACGAGCTCTCCATCGGTGCTAAGGATTCCCTGGTGATAATCGACCTGCCTTCGGCTTTTGTCGAGGACATGAAGAAGGCCGGGCCCGCATGCCACCTCCAGCTGCGCCTCTCCGCTCCCGAAGCCAAGCGCGTCTACCGATTCTTCGGGCCGGATACCACCTTCATGCCTGAATTCCGTATGCGTTCGATTTCGGATACGAACATCAAGAAGTTCCCGCCGTTCCGCATGAGCGACGTTGTTACCTACAACGATTCCTGCGGAGACTGCCTTGTGGTGCATGCCGGCGTGACTGATTCCCTTGTGGTGGAATACCCGATGGAAAAAATTCTCGAAGCGCTTTCCGATTTCTATGGCGACGCCTTCCCGTATGACGAGGGCGACGGCAACGACGTGCGCCAGGCGGTCGTTCTTGCGCAGCTCGATATGGTTCGTGACGATTCCGAGGGCTACAACGAACTGGGACTGCCCATCCAGGTTGTCGTGGGTTCGTTCATCGACAGCCTCGGCGAAGAAATCCGCCGCATGGAAATGTACAAGGTGAACCGCAAGCTTGTGGCCGAATCGGGCCACCCGAACATGGTGTTCTACGACGGTGATTCGCTTTCGCTGCAGGTGACCTACGGCGTGCGCGACCTCATCAACCAGGCGCGGAACGGGCGCAATCTGAAGATTATGACGCGTCTCGGCTATCCGGTTCTGCAGGACAAGGATTCGCTCTATGCGGATTACAAGACGGCGGATGGCGATTCGGTCTATGTGTTCTTCAAGCATTTCGACTATGCCCGCTACGATTTCGGCAAGACGTTCAGCCAGCCTGCCAAGCTCAAACTCTGGCTTGCTACCAAGCGCGGAGGTGAAGAATGAAAAAGTTTTTAGGTTTGATTCTTTGTTGTGCCGCCATTGCGTCGGCTTCCATGATTGGTGTTGATGCTCTGGGCGAGGAACAGATTGTGGGCGGTTCTGCCGCTGCCGCAGGTCGCGGTTTCGCGGGCGGTGCCAAGACGGGCGAGGCGGAAGGCCTTTCCGTGGTGAACCCGGCACGCATGGCTTTCGATTCTAAGGTCGTGTTCAACCTGAACTTCCTCATGGACATGTATGCTATCGAGTCGGGTAGTGATAGCTACTTCACGAAGAACATCTCATTGCCTTCGTTCAACCTGTCGTTCCCGATGGGCGATTTCGGCGCGTTCGGCATTTCGCTGTGGCAGCACTATGCATCTTCTATCCGCGAAAGCGTCTCGGATACTCTGACCCATGCCGATGCGCGTATCGAGTACAAGGGTAGCGTCTACGAGATTGTCCCGACTTACGCCGTTAGGCTCCCGTACCTCCGCAACATCGCCCTCGGTGCTTCTGTGCATATCGTGATGGGCAGCATGGTGCGTAGCCTTACGCTCGGCCCGAATAACGAGGGAATTGCCGACGAGGATGTCTGGGCGACGAACAATGCCGAATTGACGGACTACGTGGAAGGCTCCTGGGAAATCGACCACCACCCGGCTTACTACTCCGGCTCGGTGCAGTACCGCGGGCGCCAGTCCTCGTTCTATTTCTCGTACACAACGGGCTATACGCTCCTCAACAAGCTCGAATACAACTTCCGCTTCTCGGAACTCGATACGCTCGTGCCGAGCCATGTCAACCGCAGGGTGAAGGTGCCGGCGATGTTCGCTACGGGCGTGAATTACCGCTTGGCCAAGCGCCACAACGTGATGATGGACTTGCAGTGGCGCAACTGGGATGAGGACGTGGAAAACGTCGGCCGCAGCTACGACATGAGGAGCAAGACCGAGACGCAGGATGACTTTGTCGCATCCATCGGCTACCAGCGTGACGGAAGCACCCTCTACTACGACCCGCTCCCGGACAGGATTACCTACCGCGCGGGTGCATGGTTCAAGAACTGGTATATCGCTGATGTCTACGAAGTGGGCGGCTCCGTCGGTGCCGGGTTCCCGCTTGGCCGCAAGGGCATTTCCCTCGACTTGGCGTTCCAGGGCGGCAAGCGCTTCTCGGAATCCGAGGGCAACTGGGAAGAGGTGTTCTTCGGCATTCGCCTGGGCCTGATGGGCATAGGCAGCTGGGGTCAGTCCCGTCGATAGTTTTTTTATTGCAGGAGGCTAGAAATGGCTACGAAAAAAACAGAGAAGACGAACACCACCAAGAAGGTGGAGAAGGCCGTGAAGGAAACGACCTCCAAGATCAAGACCGCAGTGAAGTCTGCGGTGAAGACCGTCGCGAAGAAGGCCAAGACTGCGGCGGAGAAGCCTGCGAAGGCCGTGAAGGCTGTCGAGGAAACCGTGAAGTCGGCTGCGAAGGCTTCAGTGAAGTCTGCTGTCAAACCTGCGGCAAAGGCCGTGAAGGCCCCGGCCAAGGCTCCGGCTAAAGCTGTGGCCAAGTCCGCCCCGAAGGCATCGGAACAGACCGATGTGAAAGTGAAGGTTGCTGCCAAGACCGTGGCCAAAAAGGTTGCCGCGGTGAAGAAGACCGTCGAAAAGGTGACTGCCGCGAAGGCTGCCGCAAAGCCGGTGACGAAGACTGCCAGCATGGCGCAGACGTTCGACCCGGAATACCTCGTGCTTATGCAGAAGGACCCGAACTGGATGCAGGCTTTCTGGGATGTTTCCGAAGACCGCATCAAGAATGCCAAGAAGGGCAAGAGCAAGCTGGTGCTCCGCCTGTTCGACGTTTCGGGCGACCTCACCGTGAAGCGTGCCAAGAAGCGCAAGTTCCACGACGTGGTGGTGCCTGCCGATGCACGCAGCTGGTATGTGGAAAACAAGGCGACCGACAATACGGTGGCCGTGCTCGGCTTTGCCGAGGGCAATAACTTTATGCCGCTGGTCGAATCCGCGCCGGTGCAGGCCTACACCCCGAATGGTTCCGAAGTGAACGTCGACGACGTGTTCGTGCGTGCTTCCCTCGGTGGTGCCGCCATGGGCGGTTTCGGCAGCTCGGGCCTTTCGAGCATGTCGGCCAAGAACTGGCTCGAATCGCTCTCCAGCTCTTCGGGCTCCATGTTCTCGGGCGCGCTTTCGAGTGCGGCCCTCAAGAGCAACAAGCTCGAACTCCCGAAGGATTCCGTGAACTACGGGAAGGATTTCTTCTTGTGGGTGAAAACCCGCCTGATCGTCTACGGCGGAACGCGCCCCGACGCCCACCTGCAGGTGCGCGGCGAACCGTTCCCGCTGAACCCGGACGGCACCTTCAGTTTCGAAGAAGACCTGCCGGATTCTACGAAGATTATCCCGGTGTTCGCGACCGACAAGGATGGCGATTTCCCGACAACGATTGTCCCCATCGTCGTGAAGCGCACCGAGTAGGCGTGCCTGCTCGATAGACCTCGAGGGCAAATTGTCCGCGCCCGGTAAGATACACCTGCTGTTGCATGCGCACCTGCCTTTTGTGCGCGAACCCGAATACGACCGGTTCTTGGAAGAGAACTGGTTTTTCGAGGCTATGGCGGAGACGTACCTGCCGGTTGTCCAGATGCTTTTCCGGCTCGAGGAGAAGGGAATACCCGGGACGCTCAACCTGAGCGTGTCTTCGGCGCTGCTTGCGATGCTGACCGACAGGCTCCTGCTCGAGAAGTTTACGCGCCACCTGCACATGCAGGAGCGCCTGCTCGAGAAGGAACGCGTGCGCTTTGCGGCCGACCCGGAACGACTTCCCGTAATCGATTTCTATGCCCGCAGGCAGCGCTCGCTTATCGACTACTGGGAACGCATCTGCAATTGCGAGATTGTGCCTTCGCTGAAGAGGCTTTCGGATTGCGGCAAGCTTACGCTCCTCACGTGCGTGGGGACGCACCCGTTCTTGCCTGCGTACCAGTCCGACGTGCCTGCGATTCGCCTGCAGCTCGGCGTGACCGTGAAGGCGTTCGAGAAGGCCTTCGGGTTCAGGCCCCGCGGGCTATGGCTCCCCGAATGCGGGTATTTCGTGGGGCTCGATTCCATTCTGGCCGAATTCGGGTTTGAATACTTTTTCCTCGAGACCCATGGCGTGCTTTTGGCAAAGCCCGCGCCCAAATACGGAGTATTTGCGCCAATAAAGACCCCTGCGGGGCTTTATTGCATGGGCCGCGAACAGAGCAGTTCCATGGAAGTATGGAGCCGCAAGACGGGCTACCCGGGGCACCCCGAGTACCGCGAGTTCTTCAAGGATATCGCTTACGAGCGGGAACCCGACTACTTGGGAGACTACTTCATGGCGGGCTCGACCCCCATCGAGACGGGCCTCAAGTACTACCGCATTACGGGTAGCGAGGACAAGCTGGTTTACCGCCCGTGGAACGCGCTCCGCCTGGCCGAAGACCACGCGAGGCTCTTTATCGCGAATCGCGAGGCGACTGTCACCGAACTCCTCCCGAAGATGGAGGGCAACAAGGTCTCCATCCTGTGCCCCTACGATGCGGAACTTTTCGGACACTGGTGGTTCGAAGGTCCCTCGTTTATCGAGAAGTTGTTCGAGCGCGCCGCCAGTTCCAATACGGTGGAGATGGCTTCGCTCGAATCGACGATGCATTCCTCGTGCGACGCCGGCGTGCACTGCCCTGCATTCTCGTCGTGGGGCGAAGGCGGCTTTGGCGAAGTCTGGATGAACGACGAGGTGTGCTGGGAATACCCGCTGTTCTTCCGCATGCGCGGGATGATGGACAGTTTCAAGGCGGCGCTCGATGCCAACGAAAAGAAGGGCAAGACGGCGCAGTCCCAACTCTTCCGCAGGTTCTACGCGCAGATGGCCCGCGAACTCTTGCTGTTCCAGGCTTCGGACTGGGCGTTCATGATCCACAACAAGTCCGCGGCAGATTACGCGAAGTCGCGGCTGAACGGACATTACGAAAACGTGTGTGCTCTATACGCCTCTGCGATGGCAGGGCTTGCAGAGGGTGGCCAGAAGCCCGACACGACGCTGCTTGACAGGCTTGAAAAGCAAAATAATCTCTTCCCCTGGATTGGGGAGATGCTTTAACCCGCAATGTTGTCATCCCCGCCTTGAGCGGGCGGACAGCACTTGACGATTCATCGTCTAGTGCGCGTGGCCACCAAGGTGGGGATCTCCTTTATATAATGTTTTGCTTCGAGGGCGCTTTATAATCTTTGCAGCTCTAGTACACCACCATGAACTTCTGCAGTTTCCCGCTTGAGCCGACGCGGAAGCGGTATACGCCCGGCTTCAGCTTGCCCTTGATTTGATCTTCGCTGATGCAGTGCGTCGTCTTGGTGTACTGCTCGCGCATTATGAGTTCGCCACGGCCCGAGCGGATCTCGATGAAGTTCTTTGTGTCGGGAAGCGGTGTGAAGCACAGCGGGCCGGATCCGCGCCAGGGGACCGGGTATGCGCGCAGCGTTGAATCCTTGAGGACTTCGGGAATGTGTTTAGGTGTGGCGAAGCGGCTGAATACCCACATGATGGAATCGGCCGTGAATGATTCCTTGTTGATGGCGTCAATTGTACCTGTATTGGCAATCTTGCGGATTTCAGTCTTGTTGCCCTTGAAAATGAGTGCGGAGGCGTTCCCCCTGAAGTATTCAAGATTTGGTTCACCGTTTACGTAGTAGCGGATAGAGTATAGGGCGGTGTCCGGTTCGAATCTGTTATCGTTGTAACTATCCTTGCCGGAATAGAATGGGCTTTCCTTGCCGTAGGAGTTGTAGTAGAGTCCTGATTTTACCACGGGAGCGCTCCATCGCGGTTGATCTTCCCATATCCAGAGTTTCTTGTCGACGGTCTTGGTATTTTCTCCTGAAAAGGCGAGGCGTGTTGCGAAATCGTGGAATACTGAATCGGCAGAAAGGTCGCGTTTTTTGAGTACCTTTTCGAGGTTGTTGTGGAATTCCATGTCGGGCGATTTTTCGAAGTTCTCCCAGATTTCCCTGTCGAAATGCTTGTCGACGTTCTTGTAGAGGTACAAGTACAGGACGTTTAAACCGTAGGGGCCTCCTTTCGACCTCAATGAATAGATCGGGTCTCGAACCAAATCCGAAAAGAAAGAGGATATGTAGACGAAATAGTCGTCTACGCTAGGGACGCCGATTTCTTCGTTTGCGGTGGCGGAGGGCTCAATCCAGTATGTCCAGTGTTCGAACAGACTGATATAGCGCAGCTGTATACTGTGGTAGAGTTCGTGGAAAGCCGTGATGCGGATGCCTTTTGCCCAATTGTCGCCGTACGAAAAACCGTGAGCTTTGTTGTATTGGGTCTCAGAGGAAACGGGATAGGAGCAGGTCTTTCCGTCTTTTTCGATGTACGACGTTGTTTGTGAAAGTTCAGGCACAAATTTGAAATCGTTGTCGATGATTATGGCCGACTTGTGGAAGTCTTCGAGGTCGGGATAGGTTATCCCGTAACAGCCGTTGCATTGTGCTGAACCGAGAACGCGCAAGGGATCGCGTAGGAAGTCTATTTCGGCGACTTCGACTGGGTAGAGCCCCTTCTTGACATGCATCATGTAATGGCTTGTGCTGTCGAGGCCTATCGGGGTACGCATGCCCATGGTTTTCGTGTGGAAGTTGTAGGCGTCTTCGAGTGCGACGGCAAGCGAATCGATGAATTCAGGAAACGTGGCGTGCGGGTTGTTGCCGAGGGTGTAGAAAATCTGGAAATGCTCAGTTTCGCGGGAGTATACGGAATCGTAGTAGGCTTCGGGTTCGCAGTACTCATTGCTCCTGGCGAAATTAATGCGCTTGGCTGCGTATCCCTTGGGGTCGGCGGCTGCCTTTATCCTGTTCTGGTGGGCGATTTCCAGGCCGCATTTTTGTGCGGTCGCAGTACCCGAAAGTAAAAACAATGTGGTCAATGAAAAAATGCAAAAACTAGTGCGCATTCCTCCTCCTTAAGGGAATACCTGCGTTATCGAGAATTTTGCTTGCGCTGCCGATGATATTTTCGGGAACGCAGAGCGGTTTTTGGTGGCGCGGCTTGATGCGCGCGTCTATTACGAGGGGAGCCTGGATGGACCAGTGCTTGTCTACGAAATGTGCGCCCGGCCCGTAGGCATCTTGTGCGGGGTCGGAACGGGTGAATGTCATCCAGAGAAAATCGTCGAGGCCCCTTGGGGTGCTGCCGTCGATGGTGGAGGTGTCGTCCACGATGCTGACCCACGGGTAGTTTTCGCGGAATTCCCACTTCGCAAGCGCATCGAGCAACGGCGTGATGTCGGTGGGGGCGGGCGATTTGCCGCAGGCATCCCACTGCACCGCGAGTACGCCCTTCATGGCGATTTTCGGGTTCGTAAAACCTGCGGGGAGCCCGAGGCTCGGGAGGTCTGCGTTGTCGTTCCTGAGTTTGCGGCGCTTTAATCCGGCGGCGGCGATGACGAGTTTGGAACCGTGATTCAGGCTTGTTCCCGTATAGTCGAGCGTATCGATGGTCGTGGATGTCTGGAAATGCAGGTCGCGTGCGAAGTCGATGCGTTCCAGCATGTGCGCAAAGAAAGCGGGAATGTCGCGGACATCCAGTGACCCGCTGGCATCTTCCTTCGCGGCGAGCAGCAGGTACTTGGAAAGCGAGACCTGGTTGAACCCGAGCAGCGCGTTCGCTGTCTTCAGGAGTTCCATCGGTTCACGGTCTTCGGGCCTTGCATAAGGCACGAACCGCTCGCTCGCGATGGCGAGGCAGAGCGGGTGCACTCCGGCGGCGTCGACCGCGTGAACCGCGTGTACCCCCGGGATGGATGCGGGTACCATCGGCTTCGTAATATCGTGTATGAATTCCCCGAAGAGGGTGTCTTCTTTCGGGGGGCGCCCTACGGATGTGAACGGGTAGATGGCGTTCTTCTTGCAGAGCACCTTCTTTACGCGCATGTAGGGGAAGGGGTGCTTACCGGAGTAATATCCCACATGGTCGCCGAAGGGGCCTTCTGGTTTCAGGTCTGGAGCCATCTCGCCTAAAATACAAAATTCGGCATCGCTAGAGACAAGGTAACCATCGTGCTCGAAATAGCGGAACCGGCGCCCGCTGAGCATGCCGGCAAACGTCAGTTCCGAAAGGTCCTCGGGCATGGGCATCACTGCGGCTACGGTATGGGCGGGCGGTCCGCCGATGAACACGCTCACCTTGAGCGGGCGGCCTTCTTCGATTGCCTTCTGGTGGTGGCGCGCGATGTCCCGCTTTATCTGGTAGTGCAACCCGCATTCGTCTGCCGCATAGTCGTTGCCGGAGATCTGCACGCGGTACATGCCCAGGTTCGTCTGCAGTATGCCTGCATGCTCGCCTGGGCGCGATGCTACCTGCGGGAGCGTCACGAAGGCGCCGCCGTCTTCGGGCCAGCCTACGATTTGCGGGAGGTCGGCCAGCGTGCATTCCTCGAAGTCCCGGAGGCTGCCCGAGTGCTTCGGGAGCGCGCGGAGGCCCGCTTTTGCCGCCCGGAATAGCGATGCGGGGGTCGCGTGCCTGAAGAATTCTACTGGGTTCGACTTGAATTGCACTGCGGTCTGCGTGCTCCTCAGGGTGTCGCGGAACAGGAAATCCATGCGTTCGCGGGTGCCGAATATGTTGCAAACGGCCTGGAAACGGCAACCCTTCACCTTCTCGAAAAGGAGTGCAGGGCCATTGCGGTCGAACGCCTGCCGAGCAATTTCAGCCATCTGCAGGTGCGGGTCTACTTCTTCGTGGACGCGTTTAAGCATCCCCGCCTTTTCCAGATCCAGCAGGGCCTGTCTCAAGTTCTTGTACATGGGAAATTCCCGTTGTCGCTAGCCGGCGGTGGCTCCGATATCGAGCGCATCGAATGACTGCGTCTTCTTGCGGGATTCTACAGCGAGGTAAACGTCACGTGCGGCTTTGCGGGCGAATATTCCGTACACGAGGTTCGCGTTCGAGACAATTTCCGCAAAAGTTTCTTCGGGGACCGTCGTGAAGCCCTGGAACGAGAGCTCGTCGTAGCAGGCGGTCATGTGCCCTTCGGATACAAACTTGTGGTTGGCTGTGAATCCGCGGAAGGGACCCTGGTCGAGACGGACTGTAATGCTGTTGTCCTTTACCGAACTGATGATGCCGGTCCAGCGGATGACCTTGAAGCCGTACTGGAGCTGGTACTTGATCGTGGCTCCAGCTTCGAGTTCCTTCGGGAAGATGTAATGGAGCAGCGGATTCTTGCCGATAGTCAAATTCAGGGGCGCATACTGAAGCGTTTCCAAGACATTGGGAAGCGAAAATTCTTGCCAGGACGTTTGACTAAACTGTACCATACATCAATTAATTTAGTAAAAAAAATGCGTAAAGGATGTAAAAATGTGTGATTTGGAAGGAATCCCGCCAAGACGGGATTCCTTGGGCCGTGTTATTCGGCGGGTTCGAACATGTCGATGCGGACCTTGTGCTTGCCGCCCATGAATTCGGTTTCGAGGAATTTCTTCGTAATCTGCTCGCAGAGTTCGAAGGGGATGATGCGTGCGCCCATGCAGAGCACGTTCGCGTTGTTGTGGAGCCTGGTGAATTCGCTCGACTTGAGGTCGCCGCAGACTGCCGCGCGGATGCCCTTCCTCTTGTTTGCTGCCATGCTCATGCCGATGCCCGTACCGCAGATGAGGATGCCGCAGTCGGCTTCTTTCGAGACCACCTTGTCGCACACCTTGTTGGCGTAGATGGGGTAGTCGCAGGATTCGGTGGAATCGGTGCCCATGTTGAGGACGTTGTAGCCCTGCTCCTTGAGGATGGCGCTGAGCTTGTCCTTGTATTCTACTGCGGCGTGGTCGCAGCCGATGGCGATAGTCTTGAACATTTCTTGACTCCTGGTATTACGAATTGAACAGGTCTTCTTCGCTGAATTTCATCAGGGACTTGCAGAGGGGGATGTCCTCCTTGCGGGTAATCTTGATGTTGTTCGTGAAGCCCTTGGAAAAATATATGCGCTTGCCGTAGTAGATGGCGACGAGGTCTGCGTAGATGAAGTCGTGCTTGTCGTCCTTTTCGGCCTGCTCGTAGAGTTCGCGGATGAACTTGTAGTTGTAGGCCTGCGGGGTCTGCACGCGCATGATGGAGCTGCGGTCGAGTTCCTTGTCGCCGCTCTTGCCGTCATCGGTGAAGAGCACCGTCTCGTGGCAGGGGATGGCGAGCGAGGCGTTGCCTTTTTCGTGCGAGATGCGCAACATCTCGTTGATGGCGGCCTGCGGGAGGATCGGGCGGGCGGCATCGTGGATGATGACCTGGTCACCATCCTCGAGCTTGTCGCGCAAGAAGAATATGCCGTTCCTCGTGGAATCGTGCGAGGTGTCGCCACCGGCGACAACCCATTTCACCTTGGTAATCTTGTATTCGTCGAGGATTTCCTTCAGGTGCTCGATCCAGTCTTCTACGCACACGACGACGATTCCGTCGACGTTCTCGTTCCTCTGGAAGTTCTCGAGCGTGTAGACGATGACGGGCTTGTCGTTCAAGGAGAGGAACTGCTTGGGCATTGCGCCGCCCATGCGTTTCCCGACTCCGCCTGCGAGGATGATGGCGATGTGCTTCATGCTATACTCCTTCGGGAACGTCGATCTGGACGAGTTCCTTCATGAACATTTCCATGTATTTCTTGTCCCAGATGGTGACGCGCAGGAACCCTGCGGAATCGCCCTTGCCGCAGAAGATGAGGATGCCGCGGTTCTTGAGTTCATCGGTGATGTACTCGGCGGTCCTGTGCTTCGGCGTGATGCAGATGAAGCATCCTTCCGTCGGGATATAGGAATATCCGGTCTTGTCGAGGGCTTCGAGCAGGCACTTCTTGCCGGCCTCGAACTTGTCGGTGAGTTCCTTGACGACGCGGTCGTAGTTCGCGACCATCTCTTCGGCGACGGCGAGGGCCACCGCGTTCACCGTGTAGTGCGGCTTGTAGTTGCGGATGTACTGCGCGTTCTCGGCGCTCGAAATCACGACGCCCACGCGGAGTCCCGGCATGGAGAGCATCTTCGAGAAGGTGCGGAGGATGACCAGGTTGTCGTATTCCTTCAGGAGCGGGAGCGCAGTTTCCTTGTGGAACAGGTAGTATGCCTCGTCGACGATGACGAGTGCGTTGTTTGCCTTAGCCTTGTCGAGAACCTTGCGGATTTCGTCCATGGTGTAGGCGTTGCCGATAGGCATGTTCGGGTTCACGATGGAAACGAGGCTCGTGTTCTCGTTGATTTCGGCGAGCAGTTTGTTGATGTCGAACGTGTAGTCGCTTTCGTAGTGAACGAACTTCGTGTTCATGCCCTGCATGTCGGCGTAGACCTTGTACATGCCGAACGTCGGGGTGACGCAGATGAGGTCCTTGCCCGGTTCGCCGAACACCTTGATGGCGTAACCCATCGCGACGACGCTACCGTCGGTGAGCGCGATGTTTTCTGCAGTGAGGCCGATGACCTTCGCGTATTCTTCGGTGAGCTTGGATTCTTCGGGGTAGATGGAAAGGTATTCCGGCGTGACTTTCGCCATCGCCTTGTCAAAGAGCCATTGCGGTATCCCATCCGGGTTTTCGTTCTGGTCGAGTCTCACGTATTTGCCGCGTCCTTCGGGCTGGTTCGTGCGGAAAAAACTCTTGATGATGGGATTTACGTAGTACATTCAGACTCCTTGTCGTGTTGTCGTACAATATAGTTAATTCATCGGGGAAAAAACGTGTTTTGGTGGAGTGCTCAGGGGGAATAATCTATATTTTGGAAATCATGGGAAATTTAGAGACTGATAGTAAATACTTGAAGAAAGCAATGATTGTGAATGTCGTGGGGACAATCCTCAAGGTTTGTGGCCCGCTCCTGACATTCGTGATGGCACGTATTTTCGGTGCTGCCGAATTCGGTATGTTCGTTTCTTCCCAGACGCTTCTCCTGACCATCGCGCATTCGGCGACGCTCGGGCTCGACAAGGGCCTGTACTGGTATCTGCCGCAGAACAAGCTTTCGGGGCGCGCTTCGCACGACGGCATCATGGAATCGTTCTGGATTTCGGCAGCCATCGCGCTCTTCTGTACGGCGGTTATTTTTGTCGGTTCCTTTACGTCGTACATATCCAAGGAATTGCCTTGGTACGGGATTTCGCTCCTGTTCTATGTCGGCACGTATGTGTTCAGTACGGCATCCGAGGGCAATCGCCGCCCGCAGAACGCGGTGTTCGTGAATTCCTTCTTGACGGTGACGCTTGCTCCGGCGGTGTCCATCGCGCTCTATTTCTTGAATGTCCCGCACGCCCTTCCGCTCGGCCTTCTCGCCGGGCAGGTCGTTGGCTTCTGCGTGCATTTCGTGCTGGTGCGCCGGCAGTTCCCCGAAATGCCTCTCCGTCCGGGAAAGACGGTCTCTGGCGCCCTCCTGAAATATTCTCTGCCCCTTGGTTTCGGGGAGTTCGTGTCTTCGTTCCTGACGCGTTCTAGCCTCTGGATGGTCATGCTCTTCCTCGGTCCCGAAAAGGCGGGCGCCTATGGCATCATGGTCACGATTTCCAATGCGCTCCAGACTATCCGCGTGGGGTTCACCCCGATTCTCACTCCCGTTGTCGCGGGCATGGACAAGGACCGCCTCCATACCGATCTCAAGCCCGTCTACAGCTATTGCGTGTTCATGGTGACATTCATCCAGCTGCTCATCGGGTTCTTTATCGTGCTGTTCCCGGACCAGATTCTGGGCATCGCAGGCAAGGACTTCATCGTGCAGCCGGAAACGCTTGGCCTCTTGCTCCTGGTCCACCTGGTGGCGGGTTTCGGGGGCATGTCCATCGTGGTGCTCAACGGTATGGGCAAGAGCCTCTATTCCCTGATTATGGATGTGATTTCGCTTGCGGTGGCGCTTGTCTCGGGGTATTTCCTGATTCCCGCATTCGGGCTTGTGGGCGCCGCGCTTTCGATGCTGAGCTACAACCTGGTCGCCATTATCAGCAATAACGTTTACCTCTTCAAGATGGGGCTTCGGCCTTATTCCTCGAAGTTGATTTCGCAAATCGTATGGATTTTCGGGCTGGTGGCGTTCTATATCGTCATCAATACGAAATTCCCGGATCTGGGCTTGCTGACAAAGGCTATCGTCTATGTCGTGATTCTTGCGCTGTTGGGAGTGTACTGGTTAATCCAGAAGAAAAAGCTTGAGGCGGACAAGGATACGGCACGGACAAAGGAACCGAAATGAAAAAGATTTCTCGAGATGAAGCGCGCGAAGTCCTGATGAGCATCACGGATGAGATTGCGCGTATTTGCAAGGAGAACGGACTCCGCTATTACATTGCCTGTGGCACGCTTCTGGGTGCCGTGCGCCACAAGGGGTTTATCCCCTGGGATGACGACCTGGATCTTATTGTCATGCGCGATGACTATGACAAGCTCATGGCCCTCCTGAAGGACAAGAATGTCAAGAAGGCGGAATGGCTGGAAGTTGTTGACGATACTCGCGACGACTATTTTTGCCCGTTTGCGAAGGTGTGCGACCGCAGGACCGCCATTAAGATGGATCGGCACAAGGCCGCCGGAGGCCTCTGGGTGGATGTTTTCCCGTACGACGGGCTTCCGTCTTCGAAATTCTTCGCCGGCATCTATACGCGGATTGCGGCCTTGTTTAGGGTTATCTGCCTGGCCATGGATACCGATTTCTCCTCGAAGACTCTGAGTACATGGAATCTTATTTACAAGCGGTTCTTCTGGATCCTTGCCACTGTCATCGGGCGCAAGCGTTTCTGCCGCTTTGTGGAATGGTTTCACCGCCGTTACGATATCCGCAAGTCCAAATACGTGACGAGCCTTTTCTTCGATACACGCGTCGATACCATCCTGGATAAGGAAATGCTGCTCCCGCAGGCGGTATTCCAGTTCGAAAACCGCGAGTATACTAGTTTTGCCAATTACGATTATTTGCTCAAGCGGATGTATGGCGACTATATGAAGCTCCCGCCCGAAGAAAAGCGCATTACGCACGATTTCAATGCATGGTGGATAGAAGAAGGTGGAGAAAACGTATGATCAAGTACCTTTTTGTCCTGACTAGTTCCCCGAAGGATTTCTTCTGCGAGCAGACGCTCGTGGCCATAGCTTCCCTCAGGGTGCATAACCCGGGCGCCTTCGTGACGCTCCTTACCGACGACAAGACTGCAGCGACGCTCACCGGCCCGCGTGCGGTCCTCAAGGATGCCGTCGATGAACTCAAGGTGCTGACGCTCGACGAGAAATTCACGCCGATGTTGCGTTCGCGCTACCTCAAGACGGTCATGCGTAACGTGGTCGATGGCGACTTCCTGTACATGGATTCCGACATCGCGATTGTGGGTGACCTCTCGATTCCCGAGGAATGGAAGGGCGGCATCTATGCGGTGCTCGATTTCCACACGAACCTCTCGAAGGCCATCAACCGCAAGAAGGTGCTGAACAACGCGAAGATGATGGGCTTCTCGCCGATTCTGAACGACGAGATTTTCAATGGGGGAGTGATGTATGCCGCAGATACTCCCGAAGCCCGCAAGTTCTTCGAGACCTGGCACGAACTCTGGCTCTATTGCGTGTCCAAGAACTTTCCGTACGATATGGCAAGTCTTGCCGAGACGAACTTCAAGTTCGGCTACATTACCAAGAAGATGCCCGGTGGTTGGAACTGCCAGCTGGCCTACGGTAACCGCTTCTTGCCGACGGCGAAGGTACTGCATTTCTTCGGCTCGCGCATCATCGATACCCGTGGCCGCAAGGTGCCTGCAAGCATGGACCTGTTCCTGCCGAAGATTTTGCGCAAGGATTTCTACACGAACCTGAAAAACCTTCCGGTGACGGTCAATGCCGACAAGAGCATTACCATCAACGAATACTACGACGACGTGATTGCCCACGCCAAGGAAGCGTTCGAGTTCCAGACCCGCAAGGTGGGAGCCGTCGGTGCCTACATCATCCGCAGCTACGCCTTCGCGAAGTCGCTTGCCTGGATTTACAAGAAGATGCCTTTCCTCGTGTTCCCCCTGAGGGTTATCGGAAAAGTCCTGGGGAGGTAAGGATGAACCTGCTTTTCAATCTGGTCGCGGTACAGCCCATCCATAGCGCCAAATTTCACGGCGGTGGCAGTTACGGCGAGGTGATTTTCTGGGCGCTGGTGAAGCGTGGCGCAAGATTCTCTTGTGCTTACGATAGCCGCAAGTACCTGGATCCGGCGATTCTCGATGCCTGCAAGCAGAAAGGTATCCCGCTGTTCGATATCAGCGTGCAGACCCCGCAGGAAATCATCGATGCAAACCAGATTGACACCTTCTACACGCCGCTCTATTCGCTCGAAAAGAAATGGGCGATTGACGTGAAGGATTTCGTGTTCACTTGGCATGGCGTGCGAGCGCTCGAGATGCAGTACAGCTGGGCGGGCGTCGGCTTTGCCAAAAAGCTCGGGCAGAAGCTCGAGGCGCTGGTGCGTTACCGCGAAAGCTGGAAGAAGTATTTCTACAAGCCCAAGTACCAGGATCTGGCCAAGCGCATGGCCGAAGGCAAGGCCCGTACGATTACGGTGAGCGAGCACAGCCGAGCCTCCATCAAGGCGTTCTTCCCGGAACTCCTGAATCTGGAAATTCCCGTGTTCTATAGCCCGATGACGGAATACGAACCGCAGGGGTTCTTGCCGCCGGGAGTTGTCGCGAAAAAGTACTTCTTGCTCACGAGCGGAGCCCGCTGGGAAAAGAACAATCTGCGCGCCGCCCGCGCGTTCGACGAACTGGTGGGCATGTATGAATCGCAGGGCAAGTCGCTCGACATGAAGATGGTGATTACCGGGGCGACGAATGCGCGTGCCTACCTGCGCCACCTCAAGCATAAAGAACGCTTTGTGCTTCTCGGCTATGTAGAAAGCAAGGAACTGGAATTTTTGCACCAGAATGCGTACGCGTTTGTGTTCCCGAGCCTGAACGAGGGCTTCGGTTACCCGCCGGTACAGTCCATGCGCTATGGCGTACCCGTGGCGGCGAGCGGCACGACTTCGGTTCCTGAAGTCTGCGGCGATGCGGTGCTGTACTTTGACCCGTATTCCGTAAGCGAAATCAAGAATCGCCTGGTGCAACTGCTTGATTCTAAAATTTATGCCGAATATGCGGCTCGTGCACCCAGGCGTTACGCGCAGGTACACGCGCGCCAGGTCGAAGACCTGGAACACGCCGTTGATTTTATACTGAAAATGGCCTAGTTGGCCCGCAGCTCGTAGAAGGGCTTGCGGATGCCTTATTTTATCTCGACCCGTGCCGTGTTCCGGCCTGCCTTCACGATATAGATGCCGGGGTTCGCGATGGCGACGGAGAGACCTGCGGATGGCGCGAGCGCCCGGTGGATGGCGCGCCCGTTCATGTCGAACACGGTGAGGCTTGTTCCCGGGGCGATGCCGTAGATTTCGAGCGTCCTCCCGCGTGCGGTAGTCCCGAATTTCGGGCTTGCCGCGACGGTGCTACCCCTGATGGCGTCCGGGTCTTCTTCCCAGTAGGGGAACAGGGCGAGCCCTTCGTTCTTGTCGTATTTCTCGCCGAGCTTGTATGCTAGCTTGCCGCCGTCGGTCGTGGACCATCCGGTCTGCTTGTAGCCTTCGCGGGTGTAGGTTTTCTTGCTCAGGTTGATCTCGAATCCGTATTCCTTCGTGTCTGCGGCGACGATTCCCTTCCCGTAGCGGCCCGCCATGTAGGTAACCGTGAAGGTCTCTATTTCCCACTTGGCGTACAGCGTCATGTCACCGATAGAGCCCTTCGTAATCTGGGTCGCCCTGTCGGTGTATTTGTTGTCGTAGAACCAGCCGTCGAAGGAGTAGCCTTCTTTTGCGGGGGCGCCAAGCGCGATGGTCGCGGTCTCGACGGTGTAGGTCGCCGGATTGTCCTTGTGGTTCTTGCCCTCGCCGAGTTCGTAGGTGATCTTGTATTCGACCGGCTTCCACTGGGAGGTGAGCGTCAGGTCCTTGGTGACGACCTCGTCGAAGTCGTATGATGTTTCGCCATTGAACCAGCCTCCGAACGTGTAGCCTTCGGCTTTGGGATCGTCGGGCTTTACCGCCTTGCCGTCTTCCTTTACGAATGCGACGGAATACCCGCCGATGCCCGCGTCGAATGTCACGGTGTAGGTCACTTCTTCGCGCCAGAGCGCATAGAAGGTGGCGTTGCCGGTTGCTGTCCCGAGCGATTCCAGCGGCTCTTCGGCGTCCGCTTCGGTGGCCCAGCCGACAAAGTAGAAGGTGGTCTCGTCGATCCCGTAAGTCGTGCCTATGCGGATGCCTTCCATGTTGATTTCTGCGTTTTCGGCGACGATTTTCGAAGCGTTCCCGGTTACGGTTTCTCCGGCTTCATTGAGGAACGCCCCGCCGTTAGCGTCGAAGGTTATCTTGAACATTTTTTTCCATACGGCGTAGACGGTCGTGGCCTTTGCGGCAATCCCGAGGCTTGCTGCCGGCGATTCGGCGTCTGCGGTGAGCGCCCAGCCCGCGAAAACGGTGTCGCCGCGTACGGGTTCGGTGATTTCGGTTGCCGTAATCGCTTCGCCCGCTTCGAGCAGCTTGCTTGTCTTCGCGCTCTTGGAGAATACGCCCTTGTTCGCGTCGAAGGTAATCTGGTAGACTATTTTCCCGTTCTCGTTGAGCGAGGTCTTGTTGAGCGAAATGTGCGTGGCGCCCTGGTTCCAGATGCCGTCGGGGCATGTGCTCTCGTCTAGGTTGCCGTTGTTGAGCCCGCAGACGACTTCGGAGCTGTTCAAATCCTTCTTGCCGGAGGTGGAACCCTTGAGTTCCACTTTCCCGGAATCCTTGGCGGTGAGGCCGATGCCGTCTTCGACGATGTCGGTGTCGAAGTAGGTATGCGATACGGTCGCCGTACCGTTTTCAAGGTAGCCTATCACGCCTCCGATGGCGCCGTTCCCGTTGTTGACGAGGCTGTTGCCGTCGTAGGCAACCGACTGCAGGGTAGCGCTCCCGCGGATGACGCCCACGGCGCCGCCTACGTACGATTCGTCGCCGCTCACGTGTATGCTTACGGTGCTCAGGTTGTTCTTGATGGTGCCGCCCTTCATGTTGCCGACAATGCCGCCTACGACGTTCCCCTTGCCGCTAGTCTGTATGTTGCCTGTGGCGAAGCAGCCCTCGATGGTGCCGGATGTCTGCCAGGCGACGACGCTGCCGACCGTAATCGGCTGCTCCTTGCTCAGGATGTCGCCCGCGTTCGTGGAGGCGGTGATGTCGACGTTTTCGAGTACCAGGTTTTTGACCGTGCCCCCGCCGAGGACCGCGATGAAGGCGACGTTCTGGGCGTTACAATTTGCCTTGCTCTTTTCGCAGTTGGGGTTCTCGATTTCGCCAATCTTGGCTGCATCGATGTAGAGGTCCGATATGGTGAAGCCGTCGCCGTCGAATATGCCTCCGAACTGCGTGTCGCCCTTGCCGGCGGCGATGGGCACGAACAGCTTGTGCCTCATGCTCAGGGATGCGGTGAGTTTCGCGTTGAGCGTGCTCTTGCCCGCGGTGCGGTTCACGGTGTCGGCGAACCAGGCGAGGTTCGCCTCGTTCTTGATGAGGTAGAAGGTCTTCTGGTCGATAACCGTGGTGTCGGGCTTTTCCTTGGACTTTCCGTCCCAGCCTGCCATGGAGAAGCCGATGCCTGCGGTCAGGAGCAGGACGGCCATTTTTTTCATTATGGAAATCGCGCTTTTCTGCATAACATTATCTCCACAAAAAAATGAGTTTATTGTAAAGATATATATGTATGCCGAAACGGGCAATCTACGGGATTATTACAAAGTGGAATAGACCGATGCTTTTTTGAGTGAAATCACAGGAAAAAACGCTATTGCGCTGCCTGCAGGGCTTGCGGAATTGCCGCGATAGCCTCTTCCATGTACTTGCCGAGGAGCTTCGAGATGGCCTCTGCAACAAGGCGCGGCTCGCGGCTGCTCACGGACTGCCTTTCGTCAAAACGCTTTTCCCAGAGGGGGGCGTCGCTGTCGGGTTTCTGGAGCGTGAGCTTGATGGAAAGGCGTGCGTACTGCGAGGAGCCTTCGTCAATTTCTTCGATGGCGTCGATGTGCCCGAGGAGTTCCAGTTCGGGCTTGCCCGAGGCACGGGTATCGACTGCCTGGAAAATTCCGCTCTTTTCGAGGTATTCGGCAGCGACCTGTGCTACCATCTGCTCGGGGCGAGATGCCCACAGGTCCAGGTCGTAGAACATGAAGTCGTAGGCGGATTCGCGGTAGACGATGTTGTTGCGCTGGTAGGCGTTCTCGATGGTGAACTTGCGCACCTGCAGGCGGCCGCTGGCATTGCCTGCGCTCGGCATGTCGATATTTTCGACGGCGAGCGTGTAGTAGCGGGTGGGTTCGCTCGTGCTCCCGCCGAAGCATGCGGTAAGCGTCATTGCAGCGAGGACAAGGAGTGTTCCCGCAATTGTCATCCCCGCGAAGGCTTTGGACCCTATCGCCTGACGGCTCCAGGGTGACAATGTCGATAGAATCTTAAAAACTTTGCGCATGTTCTACCTCTTATTTGCGGCGGGTCTTCGCGGGTTCGCGGATGAGCGCGGAGGGGTTGTTCTTGATTTTCTGGCTGAATTCCTCGAGATTCTCGAGCACGGTGTTCAGTTCCACGATGGCTTCGCCCACTTGGTCCTGGTTCTTGTAGACCATGCCGTCGAGCCGTTTCGAGAGCTGGCTGATGGATTCCATCGCCTTCGTGAGGTTCTCGTTCATCGCCTTCGTGTCGATGGCGTCGAGCTTTTCCTTCAAAATGTCGAGGTCTTCGCCCGCCTTTGCGGCAATCTTCGCTTCTTCGATTTCACCCATCACGCGGTGCATCGATTCGGCGGTTTTCGAGATGTTTTCTATGGGCCTTGCCATGCCCTGGGTGACGCGCTTCAGGTTCGCCGTCACTTCCTCAAAGTTCTTGATGGCCTGGCTCAGGTTTTCTGCATTCTCTGCAGAGAGCAGCGTGTTGACGTTCACGAGGACGGAATCCACGTGCGCGACGATATTGCCCGCCTGGTTCGTGATGTGGTCAAAGTGCGAAACTTCCGCCGGCACGAGCCCGCCTTCGGGGACGTTCGGTTCCGAGAAAGAGCCGCCCGAGAGCACCACCTGCTTTTCGCCGGTGAGGTTCATGCCCGCCGTCATGCCCGCGCGGGTGCCGATCTTGATAGGCGTTCCGTGCGTGACCTTGAAGGCGACCACGACTTCGTTCAGGTTTTCTTCGTTAATCGTAATGCGCGTAACGCTACCGACGTCGATACCGTTCAGCTTGACTTTCGCGTCTACAAAGAGGCCGTTCACCGAGGTGCTGAATATGGTGTAGTAGTTGTCGTACTGTTCGCTCAGGTAGCGCTTGAGCACGTAGCCGAGGAACACGCAAATAAGCACGCCGCAGAACAGCATGAACGCGCCAAGTTTAATTCTTTCGGATCGGGTGGTTTCCATCGTTTCTCCGAATCAATCTATAAAATTAAAGTGGTAGAGTCCTTCGGAGTATTCTTCCTTGGGGCACTGACGGTTGAAAAAGTGGCGTAATGTGGGGTCTTCGGACTCCATGCCTTCTTGCAGCGTGGCGTCCTTGAGCACGTAACCGTCTTTCAGGTACACAAAACGGTCGCAGATAATCTTGATGCTCTCGAGTTCGTGGCTCACGATGACCATCGATACCTTGAGCGTGTCGCGCAGCTCGAGCAGGAGTTCGTCGAGGGAGCGTGCCGTCACCGGGTCGAGGCCCGTAGAAGGCTCGTCGCAGAAGAGCAGTTCCGGCTTGAGCGCGATGGCGCGGGCGAGGGCCGCGCGCTTTTTCATGCCGCCCGAAATTTCGCCTGGGTACTTGTGGAAGGCGTGCAGCAGGTGTACCTTCTCCAAGCGGTCGGCCACGATGGCTTCCATCTGGCTCTTGGGCATGTAGGGCATGCTGCGCTTTAGCGGGAGCATCGCGTTCTCGGCGATGGTCAAGTCCGCAATGAGGGCTCCGCTCTGGAAGAGCACTCCCGTGCGCATGCGGGTCTCGCTGTCGAGGCCTTCCTTCGCGCCGAAGGTCTTGCCGAAGTAGGTGATAGTGCCCGCGTCGGACTTGATGAACTTCAGGATGTTGTTCAGGAGTGTCGACTTGCCGCAACCCGAACTCCCGAGCACCATGCGGATTTCGCCACGCTTTACGCCGAAGGAAATATCCTTCAGAATGGACTCGCGTCCGTAGCTTGCCTTCAGGTGGTCTACTTTGAGAATATCTTCCATAATTACTCCTAGTAGAATATGAAGGCGAAAAGGGTGTCGGCGAGCACGATGCAGCAAATTGCGGCGACCACGCTCGATGTGGTTGCCTTACCCACGGCTTCGGCACCGCCGTGTGCGTTCAGGCCCTTGTTGCAGGCGATGAGCGTCACTATCCAGCCGAAGACGAGCGCCTTGATGCTGCTCTTTAAGAACGTGATGGGGGCAATGCCGTCACGGATGCCCATCATGTAGTTGGAAAACGAAATGTCGCAGAAGAAATACGCGATGAGGAACCCCGAGAAGCACCCGAAAATGGAGGCGCAGAACGAGAGAATGGGGGTCGCGATGCTCATGGCGATAAAGCGCGGCACCACCAGGTACTGCACCGGAGGGATGGCCATCGACTTGATGGCCTTGACTTCTTCACAGACGCTCATGTTCGCGATTTCGGCGGCGACGGCACTGCCGGAACGGCCTGCGAGGATGATGGTCGTGAGGAGCGGGCCGATTTCTGCGAAAATGAGGAAGCCGAGGCCCGAGGCGAGGTAGGAGCCGCCGCCTACAGCGTTCAGCATGATGGAACTCTGGAGCGCCATCGTGAGGCAGATGAGGGCGACCATCAGGAAGCATATTCCCATGGCTTCGCTCCCGAGCTTGAACATCTGCTTGGCGACACCGCCGAAATGGATCTTGCCCTTGTCGAACGGTCCGAAGATGGTCCAGTAGATGGACATGAACAGGAGCGTCAGGACCTCGAAGGATTCCTTCAGCACGGCGAACCCGATGCCACCGAGCATTTCGAGGATGTTGTTCGTACCCTTCGCGGGCCTTGCGGGCGGTTCCATCTTGCGGAGTGCCGAAAGGTGCGCCTTGATGTCGGCGTTGAAGTGGGCGAGGGTAAGCGTGTGGCCCGTCTTCTCGGAAAGTTCCGCCAGGAGCGCGAAAAACGCATCGCCGCTGTAGTCCATGCTCGCGAGGTTACTCCCATCAAGGCACAGCGCGCCACTACGGAGTTGCTTTGTGCAATTCCTCAGCAGCTCTTTGCTGTTTGCCGCCGTGAGCGTATCTGGCAGGAGTATGGTCGTCATGTAATACGGCGAAATATAGAAAAAAACACCAAAAAATGCCCGCTTTCGACCATTAAGAGGATAGCGGGCGTGTTTTGCCGACAAAGTGCCGTTGCCGCGGGCAGAAAGCGCTAATTCTTTACGCAGCGGACGCTGTGCCCACTGTGCTTGTATGGATTCCGTAGGTCCGTTTTCTTTTCTGTGTAATCTAAGTACATGCACAGCGCACTGCGGTAATTGGGATCGTTATTGTACACGACGGAACTCCAGAAACATGTTCGCCGGCCGCCTTCGCTAAATTTCCCCTCATGGTCTCTCTCGCCTGCTGGCAGGCCGGAAAACCCGTAGTCATCCGTGCCATTCCCGTCATGGTAATTGTAATACCAGCCTGTCGTAGTCTTCAGGATTGTTCCCGCAGTTTTGGTGCCGCCAATGGCTTCAAATAGGGTTTCGAAATCTGCTTGGGTAGGCAGGTGCCAACCTTCAGGGCATATTCCCTGCACTTGCTTTATGTTGAGGTGGCAATTTACTTCAAGCCCGCATACCAGCGGGTTGTCGGCATCGTTCGCCAGCGCTACCGAATCAATTGCCGCCGTCCAAGTATACAGACGCCCCGTCACGAGGCATTTCGTACTGTCGTTGCCATAACACCACGACCTGCCTTTTAGGCTTGGGGTTTTGGCGCTGTCGGCGTAGTTGAGGTTTTCCGCCATCCAGACTTGCTCGCCGATTTTTACCGTCTTGTAGACCTGGCCGTCGCGCTCGTCCGTCATTGTCCCGTAATTGGTATCCTGATTCTGCCGGGCTTCCTTGGGCACATCCCAGTCCCATTCGCCCTTCACGCTAACCCAGCCGCTAGCCGCGCAGTAATACCTGTTGGTATCAATCTCGGCCCCGGTGATGAACGTACCGATTTCTGCTTCGGTGCATTTTATTCCGTAAGTGTCGACGACTAAATGTGACGCGTGATTCCAGACTAGATTTTTACAGATAAAGTACATTTTACGCGATGTGACGTAGTGTATTTCGCCTTCGCGCCTAGTCGTGCAGCCCTGCAGGTTAAGGGTCGTGTCACCGATTTGGGCCGTCACCCATTGGTCTAATTCCGCATCGTACTTGAAGGCAATTCCCGTTGAATTGTCCCTCCGTATTTCGCCGTCGTCTCCGTCTTCCCAGTCCGGGATAAAAGCCTGGCTGCTGCTGGACATGCTTGTCTCGCTATCGCTCGACTTCGGTGTGACGCTAGAAGAGGACTTCGCGCTGGACGATGACTTCGCGGAGCTGCTCGACTTTGTGGAGCTGGACACACTTGTCTCGCTAGAGCTCGACTTCGGTGTGACGCTTGAGGAAGAAGGCTTCTTTGAGCTGCTTGAAGATGTTTTCTTGGAAGACGAGCTCGACTTGCCCGTATCGATGGCCTCGAACCAGTGGTCGCCATCGCATTCGTAGTCCGCTTTTTGGTCTTTCACGTAGATTTTTTCGCCAATGATGTCGCCGCTGCACTCGAACTCTTTGAGTTCGTCCATGTCGGCCACTTCGCCGGGCAGTTCGGGGACTTTTGGGGTGAACGAGTCATCATCGCCGCAGGCGACAAGGAACGCTGCGCATGCAAATGCTGTGTAGAGTGAGTGCTTCATTTTATTTCTCCCTTCGTTATGTAATAAATATATAAGAAAAGTGGCCGTGGGAGAAGTTCTTTTCTGATTTTGGACTTGAATAGGTCGGATTTCGAGGGTTTTGGGTGCCGTACTCGCAGTTTTTCTATTTTTAAGCCCGATGTCCCGCAATTTTTACAAGCCAGGGAAGCCGCGCAGGCCGACCCCCAAGCGACATGCTATTTCAAAGTCCCCCCGCGAGGTGTTCGAAGTCCGCATCGAGAAGATGGTGCAGGGCGGCGAAGGTATGGCACGCCTGCCCGATGGTCGAGTGTGCTTTGTTGCGGGTGCGTTGCCGGGCGAACTCTGCAAGGTGGCGGTGACGTTCACGAAGAAGGATTTTGCCCGCGGGCATGTCGTGGAAGTCCTGGAGGGTGCAAATCCCGATCGTGTGGAAGCGCGCTGCCCGCTTTACGGCAAGTGCGGCGGGTGCAGTTTGCAGCACCTGGATAGCGAGAAGCAGGCGGAATACCTGGCGCAGGTCGAACGCGAGAACTTCCGGCGCATCGCCCGCATAGAACTGCCCGAAAGCTTTAAGGTGCATACGGGCCCTGCGTGGGGGTACCGCAACCGGGCCCGTGTCGTCGTGGTTTGCGACCAGGTCGGCGATAAGCCGATTGTGCGTTTCGGGTTCCGCAAGCAGGAGAGCAACAGCGTAGCGCTGTTCAAGAACTGTCCCGTCCTGACGCCCGCACTGAACGAGTTCTTGCAGGGCAGGGCCCGCGATATTTTTGCGGGCAAGTTCCGCCCTGGCCGCGAGATGGAAGTGAACCTCTTCGATAATGGCGTGGGTGAAATCTCGTACTACTACGAGGGAATGCTTGCCCGCGAGTTCAGCGAGAATGCGGTGAGCGTCGCCGAAATCTGCGGCAAGAAAATCGAGGCCGATGCGAGCGTGTTCTTCCAGAGCAACCTCGCGCTGTTGCCCGCGCTGGTGAAGTCCGTGCGCGATGCCGTGGACGATGGCCTTGCAAGCGGTGAAGCAAGCGACAGCTGGCTCATCGACCTCTTTAGCGGGGTAGGGTTCTTCGCCGCGATGCTCATGGACAAGTTTAAGCGCGTGACGACCGTGGAACGCGAAGAAAAATGCCTGCAGCATGCGAAAGTTAATTTGTCTGTGTCGAGCGAAACGACGGTCGGCGCAGTAAACGGAAAAATCGAAAATGTGTCCGCCCCGGCCGAGGAATGGCTCGCGCACAACGTGGTGGATATCCCCGCGACGCTCATCGTGGACCCGCCGCGTACCGGCCTCCCGAAAGAGGCGCTTGACGCCATAGCCGCGTCGTCGGTAAACCGCCTGATTTACGTGTCTTGCCACCCGGTCACGCTTGCCCGCGATACCGCCCTCCTTGCCGAAAAAGGCTTCAAAATCGGCCGTGCGGAGGCTTTTGCCTTCTATCCGCAGACTCCCCACCTCGAAATGATGCTTGTTTTGGCCCGTTAAGGGCGTAATATGGCGCTAAAAGCGCCATAAAATGTAAAAACTGCACATTGGATATAGCATTTTGGGGGGATTTTGCTAATTTGTTAATTAGGTATTTTTCCAGGGAGGCTTAAAATGAACAAATTTAAAAAAATCGCCCTTCTCTTGGTGATTGCCATGGGGGCATTTTTCTCGTCCTGCTCCACCGAAGACCCGCATATCGTGTGTGGCCGCGAATGGAATCCGGCGTTGCAGCTGGTTGCCGACACGACTAGCGAATTCCAGCTCATCAACCCGATGATTCTCCAGTTCCGCTACGGTACGGGTTTCGACTTCCCGACGCTCAAGATCGCGTTCTACGAAGGGACGGAAAAGAACAAGGGGAGGGAAATTTGGCACTACGAGACCAAAGTCAACGAAAAGGTGAGCGTCTATACGCTCCAGGGCCACTCCAAGCGCGGGGGGCTCATGACCGCTGCCGAGCTTACCCGTCATAGGTCGCCCGGCCAGATTGTCATCGAGGCTACCTCGGGTGACCGCCTCCTTGCCGTGAAAGAGATTACGCTCGTGAAGAACAAAATCTAGCTCACGCTTGTGCCCAATTCTGAATTTCAACTTTCTACAGGATATACATGCTTTATAGAAAAATTATCGGTGTTTTAGGCCTTCTGCCCGTCGCTTTCCTTGCCGGTTGCGGGGAATCCGAGGTTACTGTCAACTACAAGCTTTCCGAGCCTGTGGACGTGGAGGTCTATACCGAAAGTTACTTTGCGACAATAGACCTGAAGGGTGAAGAGCAGATGGGCACGATTACCGCCGCCTATGTGGACTTGAACTATTCGACATCGGGCGATACGACCAAGGTGAAGCGTTATTACAGGGTGAACAATTCCCGCGGCTACCTCAAGAACTTCATGCCCTCGGAACTTGCCTGGCGCGTGAAGGAAGTGGACCTTGCGGCAATTGACCGCGACGTGATTGCTGTTGAAGGGCTCGATGATGGCTACGACACGCTGCTCGCGCATATTCCGATGCCCGAGCGCTGGCGCAAGCAGCTCCTGAACCCGGATTACAAGCCGCACCTGAGGCGCCTCGAGAAGCACCGCTGGGAAATGGACCACCTGCTTACGGGAACCGTCCCCGTGAAGGCGAACATCACGCAGATGCTCAAGGACCAGGGACGCCTGAATTTTGCACTCATCAAGATCGATTCCGTGGTGACCCGCGGGTTCGAGAACCGCGACCACCGTCATTGTCTGGATTACAAGATCTACCTGCACGAGACGGAAAGCTTCCCGTACTACATCTGGGAGCAGCACGTGAACAGCAAGATTGTGCCCGAGAAGTTCATGGCATACACCAAGGGTCACAAGGCCGAATATGATACCGAATACGAGGTGATGATGGACCCCGAGATGGGCGTGCCCTGCCAGGAACGCGAAGTGAAGGTGGGCAAGCACACCATGGTGAATCCCGTGACCAACGATACGGCGACCTTCGTAAGCCATATCACCCACGAACGCCTCTACAACATCAAGCGCGCGGAAAAGGAATAGCCTATGCGAGTTCCTGTCCGCAACATTTTTGCCTTTACCGTTGTCGCCTTCGTTGCGATTCTAACGGGCTGTACTTCGCACCCGTCTCCCCAGCAGACGATGGTGGACGACCGATACCTGATGTACAAGGAAACGTACAAGGCCTACAAGGAAGCCGAGGAACGTTACCTGAACTTGCTATTCAATATCGAGCGAATGCCCGAAGAAGAAGAACTCTGGATTATGAAGCGCGAGCAGATGCAAGAACTGATACAGCTGCGCGAGCTTATGCTCCAGGCACGCGGGGAACTTGACGACGCCATGAGGACCTGGGAAACGCACCTGATGGAGGTGCAGGCCGAGGTGAAGAAGGCGCAAGTCCAGCAGAGCAGTCCGAATTTCAGGGGCAGGGATGCACAGCGCACGAGCCCAGGACAACTGCTTCCCGGTGAGGTCTCGAGTTCCAGAAAGAGGTAGGTTGCCGTGAATCTTTCCCAGGCCTACCAGGATTTCGCACGCGCGTGCAACGGACGCATTCTCGTCATGGACGGGAACTTCGGTTCGCAGCTTATGCTCCAGATGCCCAAGGAGAAGGATTTCCGTGGGAAGATGTTTGCGAATCATCCGGTCGACCTTTCGGGAGACGAAGCCGTCCTTTGCGTCACGGCGCCGGACCGCGTGAAGAAGGTCCACAGGGCCTACCTGGAGGCGGGGGCGGATATTATCCGCACGAACACCAGCAACGCGAATGCGTTCGGCCAGAAGCCGTTCCGGTTGGAGGACATGGCCTACGATATCGCGAAGGCGGGCGCTGCAGTCGCCTGCGAGGCGCTGGCGGAATATGATGACGATGTCCGGAACTGCCGTACGGGAAAGCTCGGGCAGGTCGTCGAGCGCAAGTTTGTCGCCGGCTGCATGGGGCCTGTAGGAACGGGAAGTTCTGCCGGGTTCCACGAGCTGGTGGATGTCTTCGGGGAACAGGCGCGCGGGCTTCTGGACGGAGGCGCCGATATCTTGCTCCTGGACGGCGTGAACGACGCGTTGAACGTGAAGGCCGCACTGTATGCGATAGACAAGGTCTGCAACGAACGCTCCGAACTTGTCCCGATAATGGTTTCGGGCCTGGTTTCGGAATGCGGCGGACGCTTGCTTGCCGGACAGACCACCGAGGCGCTGTGGTATAGCGTGAGTAGTTTCCCGGTTTTCTGCATCGGGTTCGAGGGTGCCGGCGAGGCGCAGGACGTATTCCCGTACCTGAAGGACATGGGTTCCGCGCCAGTGCGCATGAGCGTGATGGAAAGCGTCGACCTGCAAAAGATTGAACAGCACGATAGCGAACTTGCCAAGGAATGCGCGAAAAGGATTTGGCGCTACTCCGATGGCGGGCTCGTGAGCGTTATTGGCGGGAGTCGCGGGACTGGCCCAGAGACGGTGCGCTTCATTGTGAAGGCCCTGAAGGGGAGCCGCGCGCGTCGTGTCCCGGCACGCCGCTACAACATGCTCCTGAGCGGGCTCGACCCGATGGACGTTTCGCACGAAGGGCCCTGCGTGATGATTGGCGGGAATGGCAGTGCGCAGATATTGTCGGTGAACCTCGATGGCGACAGCGATATCGCGGATGCGGGCCAGGCGATGTGCCCCGTTATGGTGCAGTCGTCGAAATGGGATACTTTGCTTGCCGGCATGGAAAGCGTGCAGGGCAAGGGAATCGCGCGTTCCATCAGCCTCGCCGATGGCGAAGAGGCCTTCTTGTCGAAGGCAGCCGAAATCCGCAAGCGCGGGTTTGCCGCCGTGTGCTTCGCCGAAGACGAGAAGGGCACCGCCGATACATTCGAACGCGGGAGCGAGATTGTCGAGCGCATGTACCGCCTGCTGGTGGGCAAGTTGAACTTCCTCGCCGAAGATATTGTATTCGAACCGAACGTGAAATTTGATGATGGCTTGTCGCCCACGGGCGATTCCGTGAACCTGCTTTTCAAGGTGTGCCGCTACGTGAAGGCGAATCTGCCCTATGCCCATGTGTTGGGCGATACCGCGATGCTCGGTCTGGATTTCGATGACGAGGAAATCAAGGCGGGCCTGTATTCCGTGTTCCTCCACCATGCGAAAAAGAGCGGGGTGGATTTTGTCGTCTCGGATGAGAACGATTTCCCTGCATACGAGGAAATTCCGTACAGGCTGTGCTGCCTGCTCGAAGACTGCGTGCTTTCGCGCACGCCCGATGCATGGGAAAAACTCCGCGCCTTTGCCGCCGACAGGTAATAAGAAAGCCGCGGTTTTGTTCCGCGGCATGTCTCCAGAAATGTTTCCTGAAATTTGAGGCTGCACCCGGATGGGTACGGCACTATTGCCAGCTGTTGGTGAATCCCATGCCGATGGCGAACTTGATTCGCGTGGGCGATGCCACATCCGGCAAGATCGGGATGTCGATGGGCGAGGGCTTCCAGCTTCCGCTCCTCCCGTTCTCGTCGCCGATGCGGCTCAGGGCACGCGCGAACGTGAGCGAGATGTCGAGCGGGATGCTGTAGAATATCTTGTTGCTCCACCTGAAGCTAAGGCCCACGGAACGGTCCCAGAAGTCGTGGTCGGTGAACTTGTCCGTGTCGAACCACTTGCTGTTCCAGGCGGCTCCGATCTGTGCGAACGCATCCACGTAGAACCCGCGCGTCTCGAAAATCCAGAATCCCTTGCGCCAGTCGTCGTAGACGGGGAAGAGGTAGTGGAGTTCCGCCATGGCGGTCTTGGTGCCTGCACGCGTGTAGCTCTCGGAGCTGCGCAGGTAGGGGTAGCCTTCCAGCATCACTGGGCTGTAGTAGTACGAATCGAGCGTGTCCTCTTTCGCGTCGGTGCTCCAGTTGAATATGCCGGCGATTTTTCCGCCTGCGGCGAGGCGTGCGCCGGTGAGCGGGCTCTGCAGGCTCCCGTAGAGGTTGATGCCGAACTCGTTGATGTTGAAGTTCCTGTACTTGGGCTTGATGGAGCCGCTTTCGGTGACATAGAAACTTTCGGCGAATGTCCCCGGGCGGTAGAGGTTGCTGTTCGAGTACTGGTAGTAGACCGTGAAGCCGTTGCCCTGTCCGCTGATTCCCGTGCCGTCTTCGCCCTCCTCGTCGCCATAAATTCCGAACATGGCCATCGCGCTGAAGCGCTTATGGTAGGTCCATGCGAATTTGTCTTTGTAAAGGTCGAAATTTGCCCAGTCGTAACCGAGTGCGAGTTGCAGGGTGTCGCTCGACTTGAATAGGCTGTAGCCCGCAGCTCCCGTGATTGCCTGCATGGGGACCGCGTAGTGGTTTACGCCAATGCTGTCTTCTTTGGTGCGAACGTCTTCGTAACGGACTGTGTCCTTGCTCGTGTAGTTTGCGTATGTGTAGCTGAGCGCGAAGTCGATGGGCGTGCTGTGGTTTTCCCACGCGACGAAGAATTCCTTTTCCTGTTTCGGGTTGAGGCCGTCGGTGTTGATGTAGTCGAAGCCCTGCCCGAGTTCCAGGAGGAGTCCCAGCTGGATGGTGTTCTTCTTGAGCGGGTCGGAGAGGATCATCGCGAGGCCCGCCTTCGCCTTGAGCTGGCCTTCGCCGAACACGGTGAGGTCGGGCGCGTTCTCGCTGAAGGAGAGAATTGGGATGAACAGCGGGACCGTCGGGATGGGCTTGTAGTTCTGCTCGGTGCCGGCGAATTCACGTTCCTCGAGTTCGATATGCTTTTCGATGCGCGGGATGGGCGAGCCCTTGAGTACGATTTCGTTGGTGGCGGGCTTCTGCGTGATGGTGTAGGTCGTATCGAGAATCTTGATGACGGAATCGCGCATGGTGACGACCGGTCCGGACGTGCAGTTCGCGGCCGCGTTGGCCTGGGCGCTGTCATTCTGGATTTGCGTGGCGGCGATAGAGTCCGCGGTTGTGCTGGAATCTGCGCAGTTGTTCCATACGGTGTCGGCGACCTGGATGGTGCTGTCCCGCCGGGAGATGTTCACCGTCGTGTCGTTTACCATCGCGACTGTTGCGTACGGGAGCTTGTAGAGCGAGAATCCGTCCTTGTCGTACTGTGTGTAGTACATCGTGTCGCCCGCGAGAACCGGCGTGAATGCGCCGCCGATGACGTTCGTGAGTGCGCGTTCGGCCCCGGTGGCGAGGTCCTTCTCGATGAGGTTGAAAATGCCGTTCCTGTTGCTTGCGAAAACAATCCTGTTGTCGTCTATCCAGTTTACGTCGCGTTCGTCAAAGTTCTCGGAACTCAGGATTTTCATGTTTTTGCCGTCCGAGTCGATGACGGCGATGCCGCGGTGCACGTCGTCGAAGAAGCTGAAGGCGATTCGCATGCCGTCGGGACTGTACTTCGGGCTGTATATGTTGTAGTACCGGTATTTCGCGTCGGGCACGAAGATGTCGATCGGGTCTTCGGAGGTGTATTCGTCGAAGTTCGCGGTAAAGGGAACCTTGCTCAGGACGAAGCGCGTGCTGTGGGGCTCGCGGCGCACGAAGACGACTTCGGTTCCCTGCCTGTTGAATGCGGGGTAGACCGCGTCGATGAGGTAGGTCAGCGTGAGCTTGTTCTTGTTCGTGTCGCTCACCGCGATATCGAAATGGGCGTGCCCGTCCTTGTCGCGGTTCTGGAATGTCACGTAGGCGAGGATGGGGCCTTTCTCCGGAGCGTTGTACACGTCGATGCCCTTGTCGAACCAGGGCTTCTTCGCGCGGAACCCGCTCTTCGCGTAGTCGCCGATATTGATGGTGGAATCTTCGTCGGTTTCTTCCTCGATAGATATCTGGCCGATTTCGATGCCGTCAATTTTGTTGGCGGCCGTGTCTGCGGGAGCATCCTTTGCCGTGCTGTCCGGCGTGAGCGGCATCTTGAAAACCGCGCCGTCGAACCATGGCCCGCCGAAGTTGGAAACGCCGTACAGGTGGTCGCCCGCGACTACGGGGAAGTCCTGCCAGAAGGCGTCCGTGGTTAACTTCTTGCCTTCGACGAGCGTGCCGAGAGAGTCCTTCTGCGCCTTGTAGGCTTCGGTGATTTCCTTTTTCCAGGCTGCGTAGAGTTCCTTTTCGCTGATGCCGATGGCTTTCTTGAGGGCGCCGTCGAGCGTGACCCTGTACGGGCGCGAAAGTTCCGTCCAAATTTTCGGGATGGCGTTTTCTCCGTAATGCTTCGCTATGTAGCGCACGAGAGCGAACCCTTGCGTGTAGGGGCCGAGTTCGGCGAATAGCGAGTTGTCGGAGAAGTTGTGCATGTATTCGAGCGGGAGGAGCGAATCGTTGAGGGCGGCGACGCGCAGCAGCATGTCGCGGTGGGTGTCCCAGGCGTCGAACCCCATGCGGGCGGATTCGAACTGCGCCGTGCCCTCGGCGAACCAGAGCGGTTGCAGCGTGAAGGGGATGAAGGTCGTGAAGTCGCTCGTGATGCGTTCGTTGTAGTAGTCGGTGTAGCCGATTTGCAGCCCGTAGATGTTCGGGAGGATCTTGCTGCCGTTCTCGATGCTTACCAGGTGGCTGAATTCGTGCGTGATGACGTCGGCGAGCCAGCCGTGGCTACTGCGGACCTTGAAATCCCAGTTGGTGAGCCAGAGGTTCACCGCGTTTTCGCTCGGGACGGCGCTACCGTTGCTGTAGAGTGCATTGTTGAGCACCGCGTTCACGCGACCCGGCAGGTCCTTCTTGTAGCGGCCCACGACGGAATCGTAGACTGCTTCGGCATACGACGAGAGCACGGATGCATGCTCCGTATATTCCTGCGGGTAAATGAACTGGAAATGCTTCGTATCGGCGGTCTTCCACTTGATATCGCTCTGGTTGCCGTAAAAACCGGCAGCGTTTGCGGCTACCGCGAGGAGTGCCGTGGCACAACATAAAATCTTTTTCGCATCAAAAATCATCGTTCTATAAATGTAGGAAATTCAGCCCCGAAAACCCACAAAGTTGACGGCAAAATGGCTCAGTGGTCCCAAACAGTACTAAATATCCATGATGAGTTGGAAAAGATGAAAAAACTTGCATGCCTAATCCTTTGTCTGTTCTTCTGGAATTGTTGTCCGATCTGCAATAGCCACCGCTTTTACACCATTGAAAAATCGGCGGATGTCGATGCCGTTGAAAAGTATCGTGATGTTCACTATCTTTTAAATACTCAAAGATTTGATTTTGTTGATGATACCCTTCAGGAACATTATTATGAATGCTTTCTTTCTTCTTGGATATGATTGGATACTGGTTCTCGAACTAGGAGGGACAAAATGATTGTCAGGAAATTAATGTTTTTTTTGATTATTGTTACGATAAGTTCCTTCGCCAAGGAAAAAGTCGTCTTCGCAACAGGAGAGAATGTTAAGACGGAATTAGAGAAAGGCGAATATTATAATGATCTAAAATATTTTAAAGAACAAATGACGAATTTTTTTGGAGAAACTCTGCTAGATGTTAATCAGGATGGTTTTTATTTGGAGATGGGGAAATGGAGAGTCTCTCAAACGGAAATTTTGGGTGATGGGAGTTATTCTGCGTATATTCCTGTGAATTCAAAAAAAATGAAGATAATTTATATACCTCCATATCAGTGTGAGGATGGACCCAGTATGGGAAAATGCCGCGAGTGCTTAGAAAAAGCCATATGGAAAAATAAAAGGAATATTTATGACAGATGTTATGGAATAAAACAGATTTCAGATAGTGTGGCTATTCTTATAAAGAAGTTTTTTGATGAAAATAGACTTTCTTTACAAAAATCAAGTCTTGGAATTTTTTATTCAAAAAGAGGGGAGCAATGCAGCGATGACTTCTATATCCTTTCTCAAGAAAAAAGTGAGAGAAAAATTATCCGAATGGTCCCGCCGGGCTGTATTGACAACGAAATGAAAAAGAATAAAATCATCGACGAGTACATTTACCTGTACGAGCAGTTCTATTCTATATTTCACAGCAACTTTGAAGAATGCCGCTGGGAATACTGATTTTATTGACAAAAGAATGCCCGAACCCTCAAGTCGCCTCAAGATTGTTGTCACGAAAGACGGGAAAGAGACTGTGTTCGAATTTGATATCGTCCAAAAAGCGTACAAGTCCAGACATTCCTGCAAATGGATGTCTTTTATATTGTTCTAGTTCGGTAAATAATTTATATTCATTCTGTGTACAATCAGAGAAAAGAAGATAAATGCCATCGTATTGCCGCTTTCGGCGGCGAGACCGGCGCCGGGCTACGCTTGCCGGGGTGCATGCGGAAGTGTCGGAAAGGGACGGTCGCAGCTTGGGCTTCCAGGAGCAATTGTATTATAAGTTAAAAAATTTGGGAAAAAAACAAAAATATGTCGGCCTGAGCATTCCCACCCTTGGTATTTTTGGCGACTACTTCATGTACGATCATGCGAACAGGAATGACAATCAGACGAATTTCAAAGATAAAGAGCAATTTGAAAAGGAGGCTCTTGATAAGAATTTAGATGTTGGTCCTTATCCTGCTTGGGCCAGCAAATTCCACAATCCTGAAAAAAATGACAAGATGTGGATGGGCCGGGGTGCTGGCATATTTAATTTCTTGTATGGTTGGTTCATAATTCCGTCTGCGTGGGCAATGATGGATGAATGGTTCCCGAATCCATAGGGATTTATTATGAAAAAACTTGCATGCTTGTTTCTCTGTCTGTTCCTCTGGAATTGTTGTCCGATTTGTGGGAGCGACTGCTTCTATACCATCGAAAAATCGGTGGATGTCGATGCTGTTGGAAAGTATCGTGATGTACATTATGATATTACTGGAGGGTCTTACGATTTTGTTGATGATACCCTTCAGGAACGTTATTATGAAATTTTCCGTTTATATATAGATTCTCTGAATGTATATAATCTCAGCATGCCAGTCTCTGTTGATGCTTATATTACACACGAAGGTGAAATAGAGAAGATTGATTCGTCCTTGGTTCAATATAGGAAGGTCGTAAAAGGAATGTTGGGGATTTTTATTGTTAATAAAAGAATGCCTGAACCATCTAGCCGTCTTAAAATTGTTGTCACGAAAGACGGGAAAGAGACTGTGTTTGAATTTGATATCGTTCAAAAAGCGTACAAGTCCAGACATTCCCGAAAATGGATGTCTCTTATATCGTTTTGAACAGATGCCTTATTCCTCCGCTGAGGGACTCGGTTATTTGCAATTCTAGAGCGAATAATTTATATTCATTCTGTGCACAGATTTAAAAAAAGCGTTCTTATCTTGTCTATGTTTCTTTTGACGTCCTGCTTTTACAGCGAAATGCGGGTGGATTATACTGTAGAAGGATGTGATGAAAAAAAAGTATTTTGTATGGCGGATTATCCTTATACTCAAGAAGAGGTTGGGGATTCTGTTGTTCCATATCATAGATTTTTCATAATGGAAATAGAGAATAATGATGAATATGGAATATATTTACCTAAGGAAGTAGAAGAAGAAGTTTCGGCCGAATACATCTCTCTTGTAGATGAACAAGGAGAGAATGTGAAAATGATAGTGACGCTGAAAAATGGACTAAATTATTCAGAAATAGAACTGAAAAAAATAAAGTTTGAACCGTCATCAATCAGAAAAGGGAATTTTTTTATCACTGTTCTAACGCCATCTATTCAGTCATATGAAGTAGAATTTAAATTTGAAAAGAAAGATGGATCGGTCTTTGCCTTTGATTTTAAGGTGAATCAAGAACGTAAAAAAAAGAGGTATTTTATCCTTGGTGAGTTGTTGAGAATGTGACAATCTTTCAGCGTAATAGGCTATGATGAAAAAGTTTATGAAAAAAATTGGATGCCTAATCCTTTGTCTGTTCTTCTGGAACTGTTGCCCTATCTGCAATAGCGACTGCTTCTATACCATCGAAAAATCGGTGGATGTCGATGCTGTTGGAAAGTATCGTGATGTTCACTATCGTTTGAACTTTGGAGCGTACGACTTTGTTGATGATACGCTTCAAGAACACTATTATGATGGGTTCTGTTTGTATATAGATTCAGTGAACGCTTATAACCTTAGTATGCCTGTCTCTGTCGATGCTTATATTACGCATGAAGGCGAAATAGAGAAGTTAGATTCGTCACTTATAGATACATTAACTGCTGTTAAGGGAATGCTGGGCATATTTATTGACAAAAGAATGCCTGAACCCTCAAGTCGCCTCAAGATTGTTGTCACGAAAGACGGGAAAGAGACTGTGTTTGAATTTGATATCGTCCAAAAAGCGTACAAGTCCAGACATTCCCGCAAATGGATGTCTTTTATATCATTCTAGTTCGGTAAATAATTTATATTCATTCTGTGTGGAATCTGAGAAACGATATATGGCGGAATCTTTGATGTCGAGGTCGATTGTTCATGTGTATTATGGGCAGAGGGTATTGATATGTATTTTGTAAAAATAATCGCCTTGTTGTCTTGTTTCCTTTTTTGGGGATGTTATGGCGACAGGCCCAAACTAGAAGAAACCCCGGTAAAAAAAATTTGTTCTGAATTTGTCAAATCAACGGGTTTTGATA
Source organism: Fibrobacter succinogenes (assembly GCA_902762305.1). GTDB lineage: Bacteria > Fibrobacterota > Fibrobacteria > Fibrobacterales > Fibrobacteraceae > Fibrobacter > Fibrobacter succinogenes_I. The sequence goes on from CACWNW010000005.1 coordinate 104,595, forward strand.
TTTATCGATCTTATGAAGATATGTTTAATTTGCGCTTTAATAAAGAAGATTTAGAATGGGAAAACAAAGAAAGGGTTTTTTATGTTGTCCATAAAGGACATATTCTTTCTTTACCTATTGATAGCACTGAAGCTGAAATTTATATGATTTACTCCATTGATAATGGAGATCTTGATGAAACGCAATGGTCGTTTGAAAATTGCATGGAGCGAAATATAAAGGAACGAATATCGACGGTTTATGATTTGTGTAGAAAAAAAGTACGAATGCCGCAAGTGTTGATTGAAAAAATGAAATCTTTTTTGATTGATGGAAAACCTTCAATTACGAGCATACATCCTGGTTGTGATTGCATCCCTGGATTAGACATGTTTTTTTATGACGGCGAAAAATATCACTATTTTGACATGGATAAACCCGAATGCATTGATGATGACTTGAAAAATGATCCCCGCTATCCAGAATATATAGAGTTCTACAATGAAATGACCGCATTTATTAAACAGGATTTTCGCGCTTGTCACTGGGAAAATTTTGGAAATAGAGAAAAGATAGTCCGTGAATGTAGCCAATACAATCGATATTGGAAAAATAAATACCCAGAGATACTGGGACGAAGAATAATCGTTAATCCGGGAAGATTAATTTATAATCCTCTTCGGTAAGACGCATGTTTCTTCCCCGCTACAAGAAACTCCGCGAGTATGAAGAAGCTTTGTCAAGATAGCTTTCGTGTGCTAACTTGAAAAGAATTATTTATATTCATTTTGTGAAAGGCTTGACTTTTTAGATATGATTCTTGGATGGGTTTTCGGTTATGAAAAAAATTGCATGCCTAATCCTTTGTCTGTTCTTCTGGAATTGTTGTCCAATTTGTGGGAGCGACTGCTTCTATACCATCGAAAAATCGGTGGATGTCGATGCCGTCGAAAAATATCGTGATGTTGATTATTATTTGAATTATAGGTGGTATGATTTTGTCGATGATACATTACAGGAGATGTATTACAAATGGTTTTGCGTATATATAGATTCAGCGAATGTGTATAATCTAAGTATGCCCGTTTCTGTCAATGCTTATTTGGCAATTATTGTAAAAAGAAGAATGCCCGAACCCTCAAGCCATCTCAAAATTGTTGTCACGAAAGACGGTAAAGAAACCATATTCGAGTTCGACATTGTCCAAAAAGCGTACAAGTCCAGACATTCCCGCAAATGGATGTCTTTTATATCATTCTAGTTCGGTAAATAATTTATATTCATTCCGTGTGGAATCTGAGAAACGATATATGGCGGAATCTTTGATGTCGAGGTCGATTGTTCATGGGTATTATGGGTAGAGGGTTTTGATATGCTCCGTATGAGTTTATTGGTTTTATTATGTGTTTTTTTTGTAGGTGTTTCTGCGAAAGAAGACAATGGATTTGTTGTTTCGTCAAAATCAGAATACCAAAATGTTGATGCGTATTTGCAACGATTGGAAAATGTTCATAGAATAAAAATAAGTTTGGATGTCCCTGGTTTATACATTTTTTTTGAAAACGAAAATTTGGAGGAAAGTTTTTATCATGCAAATGCGGACTTCGCTTTCGTTTTTTTGCCAAGGGGGGCGAATGCTGCTTGGGTGATTTATGTTCCCCAAGTGCCCGAATCTGCCGGTCCTGGAACACAAAAATGGAGGGATTGTGTTTTGAATGTAAATAGAAGGCATCAGGAAGAGATTAAAAGAAAATGTATGGCCGTAAAGACATTTTCGGTTGATGTTTTGAATCTTTCTGAGAAATTTTTTGCAACAAAAATGATGTCCGTTGAGGGGCGTTATGGCTTGCGACAGTTTGGTTATCTTCATATTGTTTCTGTTGATAGCGTGGGGACGAGGGCCTTCTTTCATATGCCATCTTCTAATAACTTCAAACTTGGAAAATCAGTTTTTTTCAAAGATTATATCAGCCTCTACGATTCGTTGAAAGAAATTATGGTAGACGGGTTTTCTGACTGTCGGTGGAATAACTTTAATAATGTCTACGAAATAATAAAAGAATGTAAGAGTTGGGAAGGCGGTGTCTTTTTTAACGAAGGCTTGCAATGAAATACATAAAATTGGCTTTTGTCTTCTTCTTCTGTGTTGCATCGGCTTTTGCTGGCCAAGATTGGTTTTACGGCTTTGACAACAGTAAAACAGATTCCTTGTGGGTGGCTTGGCAAAAAAAATTAATGGATTCTTTTTTTAGAAACCCATCAATTGACTGGGGAAAACAAGGGCTGTATATGTTCATTGATGAAGACTCGCTTATACGACTTTTTTATTTGGACCTCGACCGTAAGGTTTATATCTTTCAATATCCTCGCCAGCAAAATTTGCGATGGTTGCATCCTGAAGCTTATTTAGATGAACGTAAAAACAATTTAGACGGTTCTGCGCAGAAAAAATGCCATCATATGGTCCCTACTGATTTTGATGTACAATCGTTCTTGTCAAAAAATCCGTTGGCAATAATTCCTGATATAAGACCTCAAGCCCCATGTAGCACGGAGCATTGTCATCGAACGCGTATGTCTCTAGTGGGTAAAGTTTATTATTCCGGCTTTTATCGACTGGGAGATTCAGTCGAGTATTTCCAATTTAAGGATTTTCGTGAGAAAGGAATGTCTTTGACCCCGCCTTTGAATGTTTTTGATGAATTGCTGAATCTTTTGGCGAATCCACCTTTTACTATAAAAATAAAGGAATGCCCATGAAAAGATTGAATATTGTAATGTTTTTTTTGTTTGTTGGCTGTTACCACGAACCGCACGTATTGTATGATAACGAACCGTATTTAAATGGACGTAGAAATGTATTCGTTTCGGAGATGACTACGTTGAATGTGTATTGGGAGTGGGGGGAAGTACAAACAAAAATGAACTCTCTACATGTTAGAAAAGACTGGAACATTGGTGTTGAAGATCTGAAATTAGATGTAGAGGGGCTTTCTGATGGAAATGTGAAAAACCCTTTATGTATAGGTTCTGGTGGAAAGGAAGGCGAGAGAGTCTATTTGGACAGTTTGAATCAAATTGTTAATGCTGAATGCCTATATTCTTTGGAATCTCGGAGTCATTATCTGTACGACGGGCTAAATGAACTTGAATTTTTATTTGATGATTTTTTTAAACGCCCGAATGCATTCGTTGTTAAAGAGGGCTTGCTTAAATTGTTTTATTATGGGGATTCCTTGCTTGTAGCAGGGAATGGAATAAAACATTCAAAAGTCGATTCGTATAGCAAAAAAAATTTAGAGAAAAAAATAAAAAGGAAAATGGGATGTGATGATGCTTGTAATGAATCGGTCTATGAAATTGTTTTTCTTTTGAACGAGCCTGTTTTTTCCTTGACAGTCCGCACCAACCCAAAGGATCTCAAGGGATACAAGCCTCTGAAACTAGACCCGGCCATTCTCCCGCTTGAAAGCCCCGGCTACAAGAAACTCCGCGAGCAGGAAGAGTCGTTAAGACGCTAGTAAATTCTGCATATGTCAAAAAAAGCTGCGCGGTTTTCCGCACAGCCTTTTGTTTAGGAGGAGTACTTGACTAGAATCTTTACAGGCCGTAGGCTTCCTTCATGCCTTCGATGAGCTTGGTGCCCTTCACGCCGTCTTCGGAATCGAACAGGGCGAAGCCGCCGGTGTAGCCCCAGTGCGTGAGCGGAATCTGGAGCGTGTCGCTGATAGTCCTCATGGCGGACATGTAGTTCAGCACGGACTGCTTGTCGGTCTTCAGGTTGTATGCGCCGAACTCGTTGATAATCACCGGGACATTGTGTTCTATGGCCCATTTCTTTGCCGGGATGACGCTCTTGAGGATGGCTTCCATGTTGCCGTTCTTGTTGTAGTTCTTGACGGCGTTCTTGATGTGCGATGGGGTGCTCTTGGTTATGCCGAAGTCCGCGCTGTATTCGGACCATTTTTCCTTGTCATAGGGGAACATGAGGTTCTTGATGGTCTTGGTCTCGGCCCAGCTGGCGCTCTGGTGCGTGAATACGAATGGTTCGTAGGTATGGATGGCGTAGATGACGTTGTCGTCATTCAACGGTTCGCTCTTCGAAAGTACCGAGATGGAGTACCATTCCGCATCGCCAAAGATGATGGTGTGCTTTGTATCGACTGTGCGGATGGAGTCTACGTCTTCCTGGGCGGCTGCGTGCCAGGCTGGGGATTTTACGGCGCCGTTTGTCATGTCGGGCTCGTTCAGGAGTTCGTAGAAGATGTCTTCGCGCTCGTTGCTTGCGTAGTGAGCCGCCACGTGCTTCCATACGTTCGCCATCATCTTGGCGTATCTCGGGTCCTTCGCGCTCTTTGCGTTATAGCTGTTGTCGTACTCGTGGTAGTCGATGACGAACGACATTTCGTGCTTGCCGGTCCATTCCACGAAGGAGTCGAGCACGGCGAACAGGTTCTCGTCGTCGAACTTGAGTTCGACGGTGTCGGTAGAGTCGGCTACGAATTCATCGCGGTTGGTGGCGTAGCTGTCGAGGTCGATGGGGAAGCGCAGCGACTTGATTCCGTTTTCGGCCATGAGCTTCACGTCGCTCTCGTCGAACTTGAATTTGCCCTTGAAGTAAGCCTTGTTTTCTTCAAGCCAGTTGGTGATGTTGATGCCCTTGTTGAGGTACTTCATCGCCTTTTCCTGGAGCGGACTGCTGATGGTGAGATCTTCGGGGATTACCACCGTGGGGATGATCGGGTCCATGATTGTCATGTCGGGTTTGTCCTTCTCGACTTCACTCGTGTCCTGGAAGTAGAGATTGTCAATCGAGAGGGAGTCGGTTACCTTGTCGCCCTTCGCCTGGAAGCTGACGGCCCTGATGTGGAAAGGATCGAATGCGACTTCTTCACCCCAGCCGCCCTGGGTCAGGTCCTTGAAGCGGATGGACACCTGCTTCCATTCACGGGATGCGGGCACGGTTGCGAGATGCACGTCGTAGTCCGTCACGTCGGTGGTTTCCACGTGGATTTCGTGCTTGCCGCCCTTGTACCAGTAGCTGATACCGCCAAAGCGGCTGCAGTCAATGGCATCGGGAACGAGAAGGCCCCAGCCCACGTACGGGTCGTAGGCGTAATCGCCCTTGTCGAGCGTGTAGTTGACGGTAAATGCGTACTGGGAACCGTTGTCTGTTGCCGTGGGGAGCGGGTCGCCCTTCTCTGTTACGTTCGGGGTCGTGATAACGGATGCACCGCCGTTGTCGTGATCGTCGTAAGTGTACCAGCCCGATTCAATGAGCGTGCTGCCGTCACCGTCTTCGAGGTCGTCGATGAGCAGGCCCGTTCCAGTGACGGGCGGGATTTTGGCGGAGGTGTCCGCGACGGACGAGGAACTCGGCTCGACGATGGTTTCGCTGGAGGTGGTGTCGTTGGCTTCGTCGATGGGGCGTAAGCCGGATTCGGAATCGCCGCAGGCAGTGATGGACAGGGCGATGATGCTTGCTGTCAAAAGTGTAATGAGTTTCTTGAAAGACATGATGGCCTCGCTTGTTGTTTTACGAACTTAATATACGCTTTTGGAATGGTGGAATTACGGACGATTGAATGTGAATGTGCCAAACTGTATCAAGTGTTTTGCACCCGGACGATATTCGCAGGCCAAAAATTGACAAAAAAGTGTGATGACAGCCCGAAAACGGGATAAAAGTGAGTATATTTTGCGCCAGTGCCTTTTTTTTCCATCGCATACCATGAATCTGTGCGCTATTCCCCGCGGTCTGCCGGGGACCCGGTGACGTTGCACTGGGAACAGCGCGTGCCGCCCGACAAGAGCTATGCGGGCGCGAAACGTTATTCCATCGCCGAAAATCATGCGGCGCCTGTAGATGGAGACCTATTTTCGCTGGTCGGCACTCCGTCCTCGATGCTGAACCGCGTATTTTCGCAACTCAAGAACGACGTGTGCGCCGACGCCCTCAGGTCCATCGGCGTGTATGCGCTTTTGCAGGGTGAACGCATTCCCGACGGACTATATTATTTTGATAGCGCTTCGGGCGAACTGGTCGCCCTGCCTGCAGGCGGTTCGACTGGCTCATCAACCAGTGCGAAGGCGCGCCGTGCGAATATCGAGAGGCTGTGTGCCGCATTCCCGACGGGCGATTATATCCGCGGGGCGAACATCACGCTGTTCTTTACGGGAATTTTTGACCGCGTGGTGTGGCGCTACAAGGAGGCCGCGTATCGTGAACTGCAAATCGACGCGGGCAGCTACGCGGGGCTTGTCTCCATTCTCGCAAGGTCGCTCGGGGGCACGGCCATCCCGTTCAGCGCATTCGTGGACGACGACGTTGCCGTGGCACTCGGGCTTTCGCCTTCGGAGGTGCCGCTGGCGGCGCTCTGCATAATGCCCAAGTCGCTCAAGAAGTACGAGACCGTATCCGAATTCGCCTATAGCAATCGCAGCGAACTCCCCGAAACTGCGGGGAGTGGCAGCCGCTACATGGCGCGGTTCTTTATGCAGAATCGTGTGGAATGCATTACCGACCTTTCTCGCTGCATGAAGGTGTGCCGCGTGGTGAACCAGCCTGTCGATGGCGAGGAGTTCCCGCTTACGCCGCTCAAGTTCCCGAACGAGTACTTCTTCCGCGAGTACGAGTTTCTCGGGCCCGGCGCGGTGAGTTTCCGCAACTTCAAGCCCTGGAAGGCGTCGCTCGACGATTTCTCGACGGTGCTGCGCTGGATGGAAATCTGCAACCTCAATTCCTTCGGTGCGGGGCTCCTGAAAATCTGGGTGGTGAGTTTCGACGTGCAGCTCGTGTACCCGGGGCTTTACCGCTACTTGCCGCTCAAGAAGACGCTCTACCTGCGTACGAATTTCAGGGACCGCGATAAGTTCGCGAAATGCCACCTGGATAAAGAATCTGTAGGGAACGTGTCCTTCGCCGTGCTGTTCTCCGCCGACCTGGAAGAAGCCTGCAAGATGCTTGGTGAACGAGCCTACCGCTACCTGAACATGAACGCGGGATACGTTGCGGAAATGCTGCGCGAATCGGCCCGCGGGCTCGGCAAGTTCGCTCGCCGCGAACCGTTCTTCTGCGAGGAAGACCTTAAAAAGGCGTGCCGTTTCCCCGAGAAAGAAACGCTGCTCTGCGAAGTCCTGGTCGGGCGATAGATTGCCCTGGGACCGCGCGGTCTAAAACACGAAACGGACATCGAGCAGTAGGGAAGGCCCTACGTAGTCGTAAGCCTCCTGGGTAGTCGGGTTGAACCACAAGATATCTATACCCCAGTGCTTGCCAAAGTCGATGTTGAGGCCAACTGCAAGTTCAACCGACACGTAATCTATGGGGGCATTGACTGCGTTCAGTATTGTATGGCCTGTGATGAAGTGTACGTGGTTTCCGCCAAAATAGACCAAGACCGGAATGCGGATATATTGAAATTGGAAAATCTGGTATCTCAGGTCGATGGTCATGTAGATGCCGTTTGCGTGTGAAAAGCGGATCTTTGCGCCAAGGCCGATATCGATAAGGCCTGCATGCAGCAAAAATGCCGCCCTGGGCCATTTTGAGCCTGCCGCCTTCATGCTGGTATCGATGACTTGGGAAGGTTGCTCTTCCATTATGGTGGGAGGCTCATCCGCAAAGCAGAATGTAGCCGACAGGAACAGAATTACGAGAAAAATAATTGATTTTTTCATGATAAAGTAATTATAGCAAATTTTGGGAAAATGCATGGTCTAGTGGCGGGGGAGGTATCCCCCTGCGCTACAGCCTCGGCTCCACCCGGCCGAGTCTTCTGCGCCCCCCCACTGCGGGCTTCAGTCGCCAGCCCGCAACGCCTGGCTTACCCCGCCCACCCACCCAAAATGCTGGCAAAGTAGGCTCTTTTTTGCAAAAAGACATGTTTTGATAAGGGAATAATCTATATTATCCATTGAAAATAGAGTTTTTGCTCTTGTTCTCTACCTGAAACTTCGACAATTTCAAACACAGAGAATAAGACAAACGCTCACGTCTGCGACAGACTTCGGTTTGCCGCATCGTTTTGCTATATGGCTTATTGTTTTTACAATTTGCCTGAATGTAAGCGGCCTTTTGGGGCGTGAGTTGTTTGCGTTTATTTGTGTAGGGCAGTCGAAGGCCTCAGGTAGATAGATGCATTCAACTCCACGCCTTTTTTTCAGAAAAAAGTATGGTCTTTGTGCAGGAACAGGAGTGAATGCTCGCTGAGTTTTGCTCTTGTTCTCTGCCTGAAACTTCGACACTTTCATACATAAAGAATAAGACAATTACTCGCATTAACCCATGAATGCCATGGGTGTATTGTGTCCTGGGCGTATTGTATCCGCTTGGGATTGCGGGTCTTTGTATTGTATTGAAATCGTCGTGCTTTTAGCTCCAACGAGAGTGAACTCGTTCACTTTCAGCATGGAGCAACACGATGGCAAAAGGTTCCAAGTGCGGCAAGTTCACCTTTATCGACTTGTTTGCGGGTATTGGCGGAATGCGAATAGCGTTTGAATCCGCCGGAGGGAAATGCGTTTATACAAACGAGTGGAACAAGTTTAGCCAAAAGACATATTTCGATAATTTTGGAGACATGCCTGACGGGGACATCACCAAAGTTGATGCCAATACCATTCCAGATCATGATGTTCTTGTTGCTGGATTTCCGTGTCAACCTTTTTCGATTGCGGGTGTATCTAAAAAGAATAGCCTTGGCCGCGCAACTGGATTTGAAGATAAAACGCAGGGAACGTTATTTTTCGATGTTTGTCGCATTATCAAGGCGAAGCGCCCCAAAGCATTTATGCTTGAAAATGTCAAAAACCTTTGCAGTCATGACAAGGGCAACACATTTAAGGTGATTCAAGAATCATTGGACGAACTGGATTACGACATTTTCTACAAGGTTCTTGACGGGCAGAATTTTGTCCCGCAACATCGAGAACGCATTCTTATTGTCGGTTTTGACCGAAAAAAGTTCAAGGAACCGATTGATTTCAAATTCGATATAACGCCTGTAGAGCCTAAACCGGTCATCAAAGACATTCTTGAAAATAAACCTGACCCAAAATACACTCTTTCAGATAAATTATGGAGTTATCTACAAGCATATGCAGCAAAACACAAAGCAGCTGGAAATGGTTTCGGTTACGGAATAGCCCCGTTGAATGGAGTTTCAAGAACGCTGAGCGCAAGATACTACAAAGACGGGTCCGAAATACTCATCGCACAAAGAAACAAGAATCCGAGAAGGTTGACTCCTCGTGAATGTGCTAGACTTCAAGGGTTTCCCGACACTTTCAAGATAACGGTTTCTGATGGTCAAGCCTATAAACAATTTGGAAATTCTGTAGTAGTCCCGTTGATGGCGAATGTCGCAAAACTTATTGCCAAGGAGCTGTCACAACATGCAAAATAATGCTTCAGACGCCATAAAGGTTGCTACATTGGGACAAAGGACTTTTTGCAAGTTTTTATCTGCCAACGATACAGACCCGGAACAGAGTCATCAATCCGGAATTTACATGCCCAAGAATAGTTCATCAATTTTATTTGATTCTCCTGGCATAAAAGGAATCACCAAAGATCGTTTTGTCTCAGTCTATTGGCATTTTGACGAAGAATATTTATCTAACGATGTTCGGATCGTCTATTACGGAAGTAAAAACGAATATAGAATTACGCACACTCCTTTTTTTAGAGCCGAGTATACAGGTTCATTATTTGTTTTAACGCAATGTGACGAAGATAATTATCAAGCTTTTGCCTTGAATACAGATGATGAAATAAACCAGTTTTTGGATGCATTTGGACTTTCTCCGAATGAGACGAATCGCTTGATAAATGGTGATAAGCCACCAAATGATAACGACCTAATAAATGCATTCATTCAGAAAATAGATGAAAAAGGAATTGACTTTCCCGACTCAATTACAATGTCTGCTGTAGCAAGAGATATTTGTGATAAAACGGCTTCATCTCGTGCTATGATATTGACTAATCCAGATAAGAAAATATTGGATTGGACAGACATGGAGTACAATATTTTCAAAGCGGTCGAATATTCTCGTTATGGGGATGTCGTGTCAAGGGGATTCCCTTCGGTGGATGAATTTGTGGATATGGCGAACCAGGTCTTGAACCGGAGAAAAAGTCGTGCAGGGAAAAGTCTTGAACACCATTTGGCGGCTCTTTTTGATGGGAATCATTTGCAATATGAAGAACAGGTTGTGACTGAGGGTAACAAAAAACCTGATTTTATTTTCCCTTCAAAAAAAGCATATCATGATTTGACGTATCCTACAAATAAATTGATTTCACTTGCTGCAAAGACAACTTGCAAAGATCGATGGCGCCAAGTCCTCAATGAAGCGAATCGATTGAAAGACGACTATAAATATTTATGTACTCTTCAACAGGGTGTTTCTGTTGCGCAGTTGGATGAAATGCATGCTGAAAAAGTTCGGCTAGTTGTCCCTGAACCATACAAAAAAACATTTCCCGAAGAGCGCCGGCAAGATATTTGGTCAATAGGCAAATTTATTGCATATGTGCAAGAAGTGATGAAATGAATTAAATGGACTTGCGTTAGGGATAGTCACACGTTAGTGCCGAGACTCGCTTAGCGAGGCTCGGTGAGCCTTGCAGGGCAAGGCGAGTATAGCCCGACCCGGCAGAGCCGGGGAACGCCCTCGAGAAATGATTAAAGTAGATAAATCAGTGATTTAAGCGATTAATCACCTGATAGAAAATTTTTAAGTGCCGTTTTTTCGCATGGAAACGGCACTTTACTTTTGGCATGGTTCTTGCAAATATAGGGCTTGGGAAATGCAAACAACCAAGCCATTAAGGAGTCGTAATGAACCGTAGTGAATTTGTCGCCATGGCCAAGGATGTGAAGGAGCATCCGGAGCGACTGGCAGAATACCGCAAAATCTATAAAAACGTGTATCCCTTCAGCGATGGCATTTTCAAGATGCTCATGGCGAACGCGGCAAAGTCTGAACGAACAGTAAAGTTCCTCAACGCTATGCTTGGCTTGGAAGGTAAGAATGCCATCACGGAGTTTACGCTTGGCGTCCCGGAGAATCCCGGCGTGCTGAACGACAATCCTGACAGAGAACCATTTTCCGATGGAACGGGGTACCTACGTGCACCATGCGCAACTAGTTCGCAATCGTCACATGTATTATGAAAAAATGGATATTTACCTGATCGAAATCGAGAAGTTCTTTGCCATAGAAGACCGCACTCCGCCGGAAGAGCGTGAACTGTCTGACAAGGCCGAAATGTTGCGAATTTTTCGCGATGTTCTCGAGGAAAAGGAAATCCCCGAAGAAAAGCTGAAGAAACTGCTTGACAAGGACTTTGTGAAAGATGTATCTTTAGAAGAGTATACCGATGAAACACTTCTGAACGAGGTTGACGGCATGACGAACATACTCTACGAGAAACAGGGATCTTACTTGCAGGGCCAAGAAGATATGGTCAAGGCAATGCTTGCTGAAGGTGTTTCCGTCGATATCGTTATGCGAGTTTCTAAATTCTCCGAAAAAAAAATCCTCAAGTTGCAGGCCGAGATCGCTAGGGAAAGAACAACCGCTTAAGGGCGAACCGTTAGAACCACGTTACGATTATCGGAGCGACGATTGCAGTGAATAGCCCGGCAAGCCCGATGGAAAGGCTGCTCATCGCTCCCTGCACTTCGCCCATTTCCATGGCCTTGGTGGTCCCGAGCGCATGGCTTGCCGTACCGATGGCGATTCCCTGGGCGACCCTGTTCTTGATGCGGCAGAACCTGCATACGACGGGTGCCGCGACGGCTCCCGTGATTCCCGTGACCGTGATGGCGATGATGGTGACGGAGGGTATGCCCCCGATTTGCTCGGAGACGACGGAACCCATGGGAATCGTTATGGACTTGGGCAGCAGCGAGAGCATGAGCGTGCGGCCGAGGCCGAACAGTTTGGAGAAGAAGATGACGCATGCGATGGAGGTGAGGCTCCCGATGGCGATGCCCGCGAGGATGGGTTTCCAGAACTGCTTGAGCTTGGAGATTTGCCTATATAGCGGGACGGCGAGCACGACGGTGGCGGGGGAGAGCAGCACCGAGATATAGTTTCCGCCGATGTTGTAGCTTTCGAGGCTGATGCCGGTCGTAAGCAGGAACCCCACGATGAGCACGTTCGCGATGAGGATGGGGTTTAGTATGGCGAGTTTCCACTTCTTGCTTACGAGGACGCCTATTTCGAAGGCGACGAGCGTGAGGAGGATGCCGAACAGGGGCGTGTTGACGAGTTCGTTCATTCCTTGCCTCCGTTATTGCGGGCCGTGCCTTCGCGCTTCTCCTGGAGGCGGATGAGGAACTGCGTGGTGAGTCCGCCTGCGGCGATGGTCACGAGGGTAAATGTGATGCAGAGCACAAGCAGCAGGGGCCATTTCGCGAGGATGTCGTCGCCTACGGCCATGATGGCGATGCTCGGCGGCAAGAAAAACAGCGCGAGGTGGTTCAGGAAGAATCCCGAGACTCCCGAAATCTGCTCGGGTTTGAGCACCTTGAGGCAGAGGAGAATGAGCAGCAGGACCATGCCGATGATGTTCCCCGGGAGGGGGACGCCCACGATACGGTGCAGGAACTCGCCTGCAAGGCAGATGGCAAAGATGATGGCTAGCTGTGACGGTATCCTCATTTCGGCGGGAAATGTAGAAATTATTTTTTTGATTTTCACCCTTAACGGGAATTGTAAATTTTTCTAAATTTGGCGCCGTTCTCTCTCAGACCGGAGTGCAAGATGACCAATATTCACGCCAAGGAATCCTTCAAGAACTTCCTTTCGGGTGTCAAAGCGACAGTCACCCCGGAATCCGTGAGGGCTCTGCGCAGGGGCTATACCAAGAAGAACTTCGTGAGCGACCTCATGTCGGGCCTCATCGTGGGTATCCTTGCGCTTCCCCTGGCCATCGCGTTCGCCATCGCCTCGGGCGTGGGTCCGGAACAGGGTCTCTACACTGCGATTATCGCCGGCTTCACGATTTCCCTCCTGGGCGGTTCCCGCTTCCAGATTGGCGGCCCCACGGGCGCCTTCATCGTGATTGTCTATGGCATCGTGAGCCAGTACGGCTACGACGGTCTTGCCTCGGCGACGCTCCTTGCGGGCATTTTGCTCATCATTTTCGGCATCGCGAAGCTCGGTGCCATCATCAAGTTCATCCCCTACCCGGTGACCGTGGGCTTTACCGCCGGTATCGCCATCATTATCGCGCTTGGCCAGGTCCCGAACTTCTTCGGGCTGCGTTTCTTGGCCAAGGATCCCGCCGATGCCATCGGCAAGATCAAGCTTTACGCTACTTCTTTCGATACTGTTAATATATATGCCGTGATTGTGGGCCTCGTGGCGCTCGCCGTCTGCATCCTGTGGCCGAAGATTACCACGAAGGTGCCCGGCTCCCTGATTGCGATTATCGTCGCGACGGTCCTGGTGAAGGTCCTTGGCTGGGACGACCCGGTGACGGGCCACGGCGTGGTGACCATCGGCATGAAAAACCACATCCCGACCGGTTTCCCGATGCCGCACCTGCCCAACATCAGCATAGAGATGATGCAGAAGGTGTTCCAGCCGGCACTTACGATTGCCATCCTCGGAGCCATCGAGTCCCTGCTTTCTGCGGTCGTTGCCGACGGTATGACTAGTACCAAGCACCGCTCCAATACTGAACTTTTCGGCCAGGGCGTGGCGAATATCCTTTCCCCGATTTTTGGCGGCATTCCGGCTACGGGTGCCATTGCCCGTACGGCGACGAACATCCGTAACGGCGCGGTGAGCCCGGTTTCGGGCTTGGTGCATGCGGTTGTCCTTCTGCTCATCATGCTCGTGCTCGGCAAGTATGCCGAAATGATCCCGATGGCGGCGCTTGCGGCAGTACTTTTCCAGGTGGCGTTCAACATGTGCGGCTACCGCAGTTTTATCAAGATGTTCAAGGCCCCCAAGAGCGACGTGATTGTGATGCTCGTGGCCTTCTTCCTCACGGTGATTATCGACCTTACGGTCGCTATCGAAGTGGGCGTTTTGCTGGCCGCGGTGCTGTTCATCAAGCGCATGAGCGATGTATCTGAGATGGAAACGGTGACGGAAGCCCTCAAGGAAGACGACGAGGAAGCCGCCCACAACGAGCTCAGCCGCCAGGTGCCGAAGGGCGTTGTGGTGTACGAACTCGCCGGCTCGCTGTTCTTTGGTGCGGTCGACAAGTTCAAGGATACGATGGCCCGCATCTCGGACAAGCCGAAGATTCTCATCTTGCGCATGCGTAGCGTCTCGAGTATCGATGCTGCCGGTATCCAGATGATTGAAGATCTGCTTGGCCGCTGCAAGCGCGAAGGAACGCAGCTCTTGCTCAGTGGCGTGCATGCGCAGCCCGTGGTGGCGCTTACCCGTGCCGGTGTTTTGAAGCAGCTCGGCGAAGAGAACGCTCTCGGCAACATCGATGCTGCCCTGAACCGTGCTCGTGAACTGCTCGGACTGCCGGTGGTCGACTTCGCTCACGAACAGCAGTCCGCTCCGACAGTTTCTTGGGAAAAGAGCCTCGATAGGCCGTGGATGCCGGAAGAATCCAACGCCGCTGTCGCCGAGGAGACGCCTGAAGTTATTGCCGAAAAAATGATGGATGAGCCCATTGTCAAGATAGAAGAGAAATAACTTTTCTGTTTTTTTTGTGACATTCACGTATTTTTCGGGGGGATTTGTCTCGTTCCGCCCTTTTTACGAATAGATGTTTGTGAGCCCAGTCTCAGTGTGATTCCCGTTACTTGTAATTAGATTTTTTCCATTCTATATTAGAGTTACGATCAAAAACAAAAGGGAATCTGGATGAAAGCTCAAATTATGAAAGACCTCGCCTCCACCACGTTCTTCGCCAACTTCATGGTCGCCTTCATGGGCGTGACCTTGTTCCTTCTGACTAATTTTACTTAGAAACTCTCAATCAAGACCCCCCAAAAAGGAACGGCCTGTGTGCCGTTCCTTTTTAATTTGTGCGAGTTTCTTTTTTAAGTGAGCCTCGTCGCATTGTGATTCTCCTTACTTTGAAAACGGGTCGTATTAGTCTATATTACGGATGTAAAGGAAAGGGATTGAAAAATGAAAAACAAAATCATCAAGGAATTTTCCAAGCCGATCGTCATTACGCACTTCATGGTCGCCTTCATGGGCGTGACCTTATTCCTTCTGACTAATTTTAATTAGAAACTCTCAATCAAGCCCCCCCAAAAAAAGGAACGGCCTGTGTGCCGTTCCTTTTTAATTTGTGCGAGTTTCTTTTTATTCCAGCACCTGTAGCAGGCGCTTCTTGGCGGGGGAGTCCGGCAGCGGGTAGAAGAGCTCGCGCGCGAAACTCGAAATGAGCATCATTTTCGCTTTTTCCGGAGGGATTCCGCGGCTCACCAGGTAGAACATCTGTTCTGCATCGAGTTCGCCTACCGTGTTGCCGTGAGTGCATTCCACGTCGTCGTGGTAGATCTTGAGCACCGGCTTCACGGAGACGGCGCTGTCTTCCGAAAGGAGGATGGTGTTCACGAGCTGGCTGGAGTTGGCCTTGGTGCAGCCGTCCCCCACGACGACGCTGCCGTCGTAGCTTGCGCGGGAATTGCCGTCGAGCAGGTTGCGCGAGAACTGCACGCTTGTCGTTTCGGGCGAATCGTGGTAGATGTGCAGCCTGTGGTGGCTTTCAGAGGTCCCGGCGAGGATATTCAGGGTGCGGATTTCGAAATGGGCTCCGGCCCCGCGCAGGTGGCAGTCGAGGCTCACGCGCGAAATGCCGTTCCCGCGTTCGATGCTCGAGAAGCGCACGCTGGAACCGGCCGCCTGTTCAATGGTGAAGTGGCGGAACTGGAGCGGGAGGTCGTTCGCGGGGTTCGCGAAGAAGATTTCCACGTCGGCGCCTTCGCCCACATGGATGTCGAATCGCTCGGCCGATACGGAGTGCAAGACCTTGTTGTCGAGAATTTCGAAACTTGCCTTCGCGTTCTTGCCGATGTTCAGTACGGTGCGCCCGAAGTCGTTGTTGCACTTGAGGAGCGCCATTTCGCTTTCGTTATCGGCGATGGTCCTTTCAAGCGTCCGCGCGTTGCAGGCAATCGGCAAAAGGGCTGCGAAGTCGTTTTCTTTCGAAAAGTCTTCTTCGCAGGCACATGCGTCGGGGAATTCCGGTGCAAGGACCTTTGCTACGGGGAAGAATGTCCACAGTTCGTCGTTACGACGGGGCATTCCGAGTTGCTTTATGCGGGAGAGTGCGTCCATTACTTCTCCTCGATCCAGTCGTAACCCTGTTCTTCGAGCTTCAGGGCGAGTTCGGGCCCGCCGGAAAGGATAATCTTCCCGTGGCGCAGCACGTGCACGTAGGTGGGCTTGATGTAGTCTAGGAGCCTCTGGTAGTGCGTCACGAGGATGACCGCCTTCTCTGGTGCCATGATGTGGTTGATGCCGTTTGCGACGATGCGGAGCGCGTCGATGTCGAGACCGGAATCTGTTTCGTCCAAGAAGCTCACTTTCGGGTCGAGAATTGCCATCTGGAGGATTTCGTTGCGCTTCTTTTCGCCGCCGGAGTAGCCTTCGTTCACGCCGCGGTCGCGGTAGCGTTCGTCCATCTCGAGCAGTTCCATCTTCTCGTCGATGAGTTTCTTGAATTCTTCGTCGCCGATTTCAGGGAGCCCGAGGTAGGCGCGCTTGCTGTTGAGCGCCATCTTCAGGAATTCCACGTTGTTCACGCCCGGGATTTCGGTCGGGTACTGCGTGCTGATGAACAGCCCGGAGTTCGCGCGTTCGCTGATTTCCATTTCGAGCAGGTTCTTGCCGTCGAGTTCCACGGAGCCTTCGTCCACCTTGTAGGCGGGGTGGCCCATGATGACCTTCGAAAGGGTGCTTTTGCCCGAGCCGTTCGGGCCCATGATGGCATGGACTTCGCCGGGTTTCACTTCGAGATTGATTCCCTTGAGGATTTGTGTCCCGTCTTCGATACTTGCTTTCAGGTTCTTTATTGATAACATGTTTTTATCCTTGTGTGGCGGCTAGGATGGGTATAAACGCTTTCTTGCTCGATATGACTTGGTCGGCGAGCGTGTCGATGGAGAGTCGGCCTTCCTTGTACTGTCTGTCGAGTTTTTCCATGTTCTGCATGAATTTGTTCAGGTCCATGCGCTTCTGGACGCCTTCGGGCGTGTCGAGCGCGATTGTCTTGCGGAAACGGTCGCACAGCCTGAAGGTGAGCACCATGAGGCTTTCGTAGAGCTCGATGATTTCCTTCGGGGGTGTCCACGATTCTTCGGGCAGGTTTTCCATGAACTGCTGCAGCACTGGGGAGAGCTGCTCGTACAGGACCTTCGGGGAGAAATATCCGGTTTCGCTGTAGTTTGCGATAATCGTGTTCACGAATTCCTCGATGAGGGAGGATTCGAAGAACTGTATCCCGCTGGCGGCAAGTTCCACGTCGAAATATTCGCAGGCGCGGTCCATCAGGGTGGGGTTGCTCACGAGCAGGTTCGCGAACCGGATTTCGATGGGGGAGAGGATTTCCCACGGGACGCGCTCGGGTTCCTGCTGCACCTGGGGCATATCGCCGTATTCCGCAAATTCCGGATCAGGCTGCGGTTGGGGCGCGGGAGCCTTGGGCGCCCTCTGCGGCTTGATGCTCTGTATGCCTTCCAGCGAGCGGGTGGTGCTGAAACGTTCCGAGATGAGCTTCACGTACTGGTTGCGCAGTTCGCTGTCCTGGATGCTCTTGACGATGGACTTGACGTAGGTGACAAACGAGGCGCGGGCCTCGATGCTCTGCAGGTCCGAATTGTTGGAAAGGTAGCTGAGCCAGTCTTCGGCGTCTTTCAACTGCTCGCGGAAGGCGTCTGCTCCCTGCTCGTTCACGAAGTTGTCGGGGTCTATCTTGGTGCCGTCGGGGCGCGAGAGCGCAAAAACTCTCGGGACGATACCTTTGGGGAGTACGATTTCGAGGGTGCGGCGCGTGGCCTTGCGGCCGGCGGCATCGCCGTCGAATACGAGGTAGGCGGTTTTCGCATAGCGGGCGAGGATGCTCGCGTGGATTTCGGTAAGGGCGGTGCCCGATGCGGCGACGACGTTCTGTACGCCACCCTGGTAAAGGCTAATGAGGTCGAAGTAGCCTTCGACGATGATGACCGCGTTTTCCTTGGAGATGGCGGCGCGGCTGTGGTTCAGGCCGAAAAGAATTTCGCTCTTGTTGTACAGCGCCGTGTCCGGGCTGTTCATGTACTTGGGGCGCTCGAAGCCTTCTTGTTTCGGGGCCAGATCGCGCCCGCCGAATGCGACGACGATTCCCGATTGGTTCTGGATGGCGATCATCAGGCGGTCGCGGAACTTGTCGGCGATGCCCCCGTTCTTCTTTTCGGTGGCCAGGCCCGCCTTCACGCAGTCGCGGGGCGAAAAGCCGTTCTTCGCGGCATAGGCGATAAAGCCTTCACGGCCGTCGGGGGCGTAACCGATGTGGAATTCCTTGCGCGTCTTCTCGCTGACGCCCCGCTTGGCGAGGTACTCGAGCGCCTTGGGGCTGAGCGTGAGTTGCTGCTCGAACCATTCGCAGGCGAGTTCGTTCAGCTTGCGGACCATGGCGCGTTCTTCGGTGACCTCGGCGTTTTCCTTCGACGTGAATTTCGGGAGGTCGAATCCTACGAAGTTCGCGACCCATTCCACCGCGCCATTGAAGTCGATTTTCTCGTGCTCCTGCACGAACTTGAACACGTCCCCGCCGGCACCGCAGGCAAAGCACTTGTAGATGCCGAGCGTCGGGTTCACGGTCATGGAGGGGGAATGGTCGTCGTGGAAGGGGCATACGCCCACGTAGCGGTTCGTACCCGTGCGCTTCAGCGGCAAGAACTGCTGGATCACAAGCGAAATGTCCGCTTGGCTCTTGAGCTGCTGAATGACTTCGTTAGGGTAGAACGGCATGCGCCCAAATTTAGCAATTTTTATTGTTGGAGGTTAATTATGTTGGCTTCGGGCACGCCCCGCACGCTCGCGCAATCACTTCGTTCCAGTGCTCTCTTAGCGGGGTGTGCTCCTCCGCCAAAAAGTAGCGGTTGCTCCGGCAGAAAATAGCTTATTGCTTTTGTCGCATGTGGGGAATGAGCTGCGGGAGGAAGCCCTTGTGATTGTTAATCACTTAAACGACCGTTCGCGCTAAGTTTCTGTTTTGCGCTCCGGTCTGCGCTCACTTTTGCCACCACGCTTCGTTGATACGAGGCGCTTGTGGCTCACAGGGTTTCCTTTAAACGTTCTGGAAGGGCATAAAATGGTCTTTTTTTGTTTCGGGGCGTATAAATTGATTGAAAAGTTCTTTTTTATACGTCCGTTTGTTATGTTGTATGTAATTTTATGGACGCTTTTGCGATTTGGGGGCGTATAAATCCCGCTTGCCGTCCTGTTTTATATGCCCCCAAGGTGCCACACGGTGCATTGGGCTGCGGTTTTTCATGCGAAGGGGCATATAAATTGCTTGACATAGCTGAATTTATATGCCCCAATGTGAAAAAAGAGGGTGTTTTTTTTATGTTTTATGTATATTGGTGTTTTATGGAGGATATATGAAGAATTTATTCTCTAGGTTGCTGCTAGGGAACGTGTCGATTGCGGCAATCGCTTGCCTGTTTCTTGTTCTTACCGCGTGTAGCGATGACGATAGCGATATTGTGACCCCGCCTTCGGGCGATTCGTCGTCCAGCGTGTGCGAGAACTGCACCGATGAGTCATCGTCCAGCGTTACACCGCAGTCGAGCGATAGCGAGACAAGCGTGTCCAGCAGCTCGGTCTCATTGACGACTCCGTGCAAAACAAAGTCGGAAGACAACTGCGAATACGGCGAATTGGTAGACGATCGCGATGGTCAGGCTTACAAGACGGTGAAAATTGGTGACCAGTGGTGGATGGCAGAAAACTTGAACTACGAAGGGGTAAATAGTTATTGCTACAACGATTCCGCGGAATACTGCGAAGAATATGGTCGCCTATACACCTGGGAGCGTGCGCGGGATGCCTGCCCCACGGGCTGGCGCTTGCCGACAAGGGAGGATTTCGACACCTTGCTTGCTGCCGTGGGTGGAGATTCCTTGGCTGGAAATGCACTTAAGTCTTTTGCTGGCTGGAATAGTGCAGAGGACGAAGGAAACGGTTTGGACTCTTATGGATTTTCCGGACGTCCTGCTGGCTGGAAGGATCTCACTGGTGATTACTATCAAGTAGGTTTTTTCGGGCGTTTTTGGAGTATCTCGAATCGCAGTGATAAACACGCTTATACGTTACATTTAAAATATAACGCTGAAAGTGGTAGCTTGGACTATACATCAAAGGAATCGGCAATCTCGGTTCGTTGCGTCAAGGAGTAGTTTTAAGGAGGAAATATGGCCAATTTATTCTCTAGATTGTCTCCCTGGATGGGAATATTCTTAAACTGTCATCCTGGAAGGAGCCGTAGGCGACTTATAGGATCCATTGCGCTTCTTTGTGCGGCTCTGATTGCCGCCTGTGGCGATGACGATGGTGGTTTTGCGACACGTCCTTCGGATGGTTCGCCTTCTGGTCCAAAAATAGGTTGCAAGACCGAAACGGAAGACAGCTGCGAATATGGTGAATTGGCGGACGATCGCGATGGTCAGACATACAGGACCGTAAAGATTGGTGACCAGGTGTGGATGGCAGAAAACCTCAACTTCAAAACTGACTCCAGTTTCTGCTTCGACAACAAGGAAAGCAGTTGCGTTAAGTACGGAAGGCTTTATAAGTGGGCTGCTGCAGTTGGCGAGTCGGAGAGCGAATGTGGCTATGAAAAAAGTTGCTCGTTGCCGTCAGAAGATATTCAGGGAGTATGCCCGAGCGGGTGGCACTTGCCTAGTAGGGCGGAATGGGAAACATTGGTGACCGCAGTTGGCGACTCTTTGACGGCGGGCAAGATGCTCAAGTCTACGTCCGGTTGGAATAGCCGTGGCAACAGTACGGATGCTTTCGGGTTCTCGGCACTTCCGGTTGGCGACAGGTTCAACGATGGAAATTTCTCTGGAGAGGGCTATTCTGCGAACTTCTGGAGTTCTACGGAGAACGATAGCTACTATTCGTACAGCATGTGCTTTTCCCACAACCACGGCAAAGCGGAAGTGCGCCTCCTCGGCAAGTACTATGCGATGTCTGTCCGTTGCGTCAAGGATTAACAAGCCGAGTGAAGCGGTCGCCAAGTTTACTTGAGCGACCATTTCCGAGGCGCAGTATCTGCGCTACGCAGTAGCGCCAAGACCTGCAGTGAGGGGCTCTGAAGACCCTTAGTTACGCAACAGCAAAAGGCTTTATTTCGTCAAGTTCTTCCGAAAGCTCTGTCTTGAGATTTCGAATGTCGATGTCGTCTTGTAGGGAGATGAAATAGTCGTCGGATACGCCAAGAAACTTGGCGAGCCTCAAGGATGTATCAACGGTAATTCGCCTGCGGTCGTGAAGGATATCCTGAATCCTGGAAACGGGAACGTTGATTGCCTGGGCGACCTTGTAGGCGGAGAGCCCCATGGGTATGAAAAATTCTTCGTTCAGAATTTCTCCGATTGTCGGTGTCTTGATATGCTTTCTCATAACGTTCTCCTAGTGGTAATCAACAATTTCAACGTTGTAAAATTGCCCGTCGTTCATCGTGAAACAAATACGCCATTGGTCGTTAATCCGGATGGAATACTGCCCTTCTCTATCGCCATGCAGTGACTCTAATCGGTTGTTTGGTGGAACGCGTAAATCATTCAATGATTTGGCGTTGTCTATCATCATCAACTTTCTCAAAGCGACTTTTTGGATTGTATTAGGTAATCGTCGCGAAAACTCCTGGTTGTAAATGAGTTTGGTTTCTCTGTCTGCAAAACTTTGTATCATGTAATATACCTATTTCGCGTGTATATGTCAAGCGGGTAGAATTTTAAGAGTCTTTGGGGCGGCCTCTATCCTTAAAACGGAAAAAGGGGGCAAAATGAGCCGAAAAACTTTGTTTACGCATGCTTTTTACATTGCGGAAACGTAAGATGTTATATTTAGCGCAGATAATAGGGGGAAATATGCGTTCCTTTGGGTTTGGTGTTTTTGCGTGTGCGGCACTCTTTGTCGCATGTAGCGATGATCATAGCGATTTTGCGACGCGGCCTTCGGACAGGTCGTCGTCGAGCGTGTGCGAGGACTGCGATGACGGGTTGTCGTCGAGCGTGTCCAGTAGCAGTTCGGCGGAGTCATCTTCCAGCGCAAAGTCGAGCAGCAGTTCGGCAGAGTCTTCGTCGAGTTCGGTCACTTTGGCAACGCCCTGCAAAACAGAGACAGAAGACAACTGCGAATACGGCGAATTAACTGATGACCGCGATGGCAAAAAATACAAGACGGTAAAGATCGGTGACCAGTGGTGGATGGCGGAGAACTTGAACTACGAAACTGGAAGTAACTTTTGCTTCAGTTATGGAGATACCAATTGCGTCAAGTACGGGCGCCTTTATGCTTGGGGTGATGCAATGGATAGTGCAGGGACATGGAGCATGAACGGCAAGGGTTGTGGCCGTTTTGGGAAGGATTGCTCGCCGATTTATCCCGTGCGCGGGATATGCCCTAATGGTTGGCACCTGCCGGACACAACGGAATGGGCGACCTTGTTTGCCGCGGTTGGCGGTAGAGAAATCGCTGGAAAAAAACTCAAGTCCATGTCTGGTTGGTATGATTACAAAGGTGAAAAAGGCGGCGGCACGGATGATTTTGGGTTCTCGGCGCTCCCTGCAGGCCTTTTGGGTGACGATGGGTATTACGACGAAGGCGAAGACGCGTATTTCTGGAGTTCTATGCATCGCGGGAACCTTTCCGCGTATGATGTGTTCTTGTGTAACCAAAGGGATGCTGTGTCGACGACAGTTTCCTATGACAATATAGATGCTCCTGTCTCAGTCCGTTGCGTCAAGGACGATGTTCCTGGGCAAACTGCGCAATTCAGCAGCAGTTCGGCGAAATCTTCTTCCAGCGTTACACCGCAGTCGAGTTCCAGCGTCACACCGCTGTCGAGCGATAGCGAGACAAGTGTGTCTAGCAGCAGTTCGGTCACTTTGGCGACTCCGTGCAAAACAAAGTCGGAAGACAACTGCGAGTATGTCAAGTTGGTGGATGTGCGCGATGGTCAGGCTTACAAGACAGTGAAAATTGGTGACCAGTGGTGGATGGCAGAGAATCTCAACTTCAGAACGGACTCTAGTTTTTGCTACAATGATTCTGCCGAGTATTGTGAAAAGTACGGCCGTCTTTACATGTGGGGTGCTGCGTCATCCGCTTGCCCTAGTGGTTGGCACCTGCCGGACACAACGGAATGGAAAACTTTGATCAATGCTGTCGGTGGACAATCGACCGCTGGCAATGTGCTCAAGTCTATGTCCGGAAGGAATAGTAGTGACAACGGTACGGATGATTTCGGGTTCTCGGCGCTCCCTACTGGTTACAGGAATGAAGATGGGGATTACTTCGGCGAGGGTAGCGACCCGGACTTCTGGAGTTCTACGGAGAACGGTAACAGCTACGCGTACCACATGGACTTGGGATCCGGCGACTATGCGTACTTGGGCTGCATCTATAAGGTCGACGGGTTCCCGGTCCGTTGCATCCAGGACTAAACCACGGCCTTGCTTTTCCAGCGGCCGCTGCGCCAGCGCCAGATGTTGGCAAACGAGCGGTAGAATTCGTCGCTTGCCATGCCGAGCCAGAGGCCGGGAAGGCCTAGTCCCACGACAAACGCGAGGATAAGCGAAGTCGCAAGCCCGAGTGTCCACATCATGCCACTCCCGACAATAGCGGGGAACTTGGAATCGCCTGCGGCACGTAGCGACGTGGTGAGAATGAAGTTCACCGCCTTGAACGGCTGCACGGCCACGTCGCACCAGAGGCATATCTTCCCGAGCCTGAGCACTTCCGGATTGTCGGTGTAGAGCCGTAGCAGGTGCTCGCCCAAGAGTGCGACGATTATCGAGAGCAAGAGTCCGCTTGTGATGCCCACGGCAAGCGTCTGGTAAACGCGGCGGTTCGCCATCACAAAGTCGTGCGCGCCCACGAGGTGCGCCACGAGAATCTGGTTTCCGCTGCCGAGGCCGACCCCGAGAATCACGGAAAGGGCCGCGAAGTTGCCCGCAAACACGCGGGCGGTCATCGCGGTGGTGCCTACGTACACGACCATCGCGGTGATGAACACCTGGAAAAGCTGGAAGCTGATGGGTTCAGCGGCGGCGGGGAGGCCGATGCGGATCCAGTCGGGGAGGAGGATACGGGAGCGCTTCCAGTCGCGGGCCCTGCTCTGGTGCTTTACCTTGAACTTGAGCACCATCCACAAAATGCACGAAGATATCAGCCACGAGAGCGCGGTGGCGAGGGCCACGCCGTATACGCCCATCTTGGGGAGCCCGAAGAGTCCTTCCAAAAAGACGACGTTCAGCGCGGCGTTGCTTGCGATGGTGAGCGTGTTGCCCACGAGGTTCCATACGGTAAGGCCGTGCGTAGCGATGAGGGCGGTGAGGATGGTCTGCAATGCGCGGAAGGCGAACCCGAACGAGACGACGCTCAGGAACATCATCGCGTATTTCGCGGGTTCTTCGGTGAGGCCCATCCATTGCGGGATATGCCCTGAAAGCGGGAAGATGACGAGCGTGAGGGCCACCCCGAGCAAGATGCTCCCGAAGAGGACCATCGTCTGCGTGCTGCTTGCATGGCTGTTCTGCTTGGCGCCGATGTACTGCGAGACGATGCTTGCGCCGGACTGCGCGAAGGCGTGGAGCGCGGTAAAGAGCGCCCCGAGGATGGGGAGCATGGCGCCGACGCCGGCGGCTGCGGTTTCGGAAGTGCGCGAGAGGAACCAGCTGTCCATCATGGGCTGGATCATGCCCACGGCGAACGTGAGGATAAGCGGCCAGGAGAGGCTTATCAGGGAGCGGTCTTTGACGTCTTTTTGGGGTCCGCGCATGGCACAATTTTAGAAATGGGAAGGGGCAGAACGTCATCCTGACCCTGTAAGGGGAAGGATCCAGACCCGATTCTTGTGGACTGGAGGGTGTTATTTAAGTTTACCCGCAAGCGCTATTCTTGCTTCGCGGCGGACAAGCGCCTGCTCGTAGCGGCGCTTTTCTTCGGCGGTTTCGGGCTCTACTGGGGCGACCGCGGTAGGGCGGCCGTCTTCGCCGATGGCGACGAACGTGAAGTAGCCGTGCGCGATGGGCTGTTCCTGCTTGTTTACTGGGTCGGTCTCGGTAATCTTGAGGCCGATTTCCATCGAGGTGTTGAACGCGCGGTTCAGGCTCGCGTGGATGTTGAGGATTGTCCCGAGCGTTGCCGGGCGGAAGAACCGCACCCCGTCGATGGAGATGGTGTTCACCTTGCGGCCCGCATGGTTGAACGCGACTACGCAGGCGGCCACGTCCATGAGTCCCATCAGGTACCCGCCGAAGGCGTTGTGGAGCGCGTTCGTGTTGTCCGGATGCACGATGGCGTGCGTCTCCGTCTGCGAATCCCTCACCTTGCGCGGGGTCATGTCGTTCGCGATTTCGGGAATCAGGTCGGTGTTCTTCATAGGGCGGCCCTCAGTTTGTCAATGATAAAGTCTACATCGGTAAAGGCGCAGACGGGGAGGCTCACGGCCTTCTTGCTCGCTTCGATGGCGTTCTTGTTCTCGCAGCCTTGCGCGAGGTCCCTGAAGCAGGGCTGTTCGTGCAGCGGTTGCGGGTAGTGGATGCAGTGCGGGATTCCCGCGGCATCCAGTTTCTTGATAAAGGCTTCGCGGTCATCTGCCAGCACCGTATATTGCGCGTAGGTACTCGTGCAGTTTTCCCCGATGTACTGCGGCACGATTCTTGCACCGGCAGAAACGCGGAGGCCCGCAGAAGCACCGGCACCCGCATCGACTCTCGCGTTGTATTCTGCGAAAAATTCATCGTACTTGCGGGCGTTCTCGCGGCGCACCTTCAGTTCGTCCTCGAAGTGGCGGAGCTTGACCCGCAAGATGGCTGCCTGCAGGGCGTCGAGCCTGCTGTTCAGGCCCACGGTCTCGTGCAGGTAGCGATCCTTGCTCCCGTGGTTCGCGAGCATGCGAACCTTCTCGGCAAGCGATGCATCATGGGTAAAGATGGCGCCGCCGTCCCCGTAGCAGCCCAGCGGCTTGCTCGGGTAGAAACTAGTGATGGAAATGGTGGCGAGGGTGCAGGCGCGGCTCGTTATGATATCCGAATATGGCGGCACTCCGATGTCGTACTTCGCACCGAATGCCTGGGCCGCATCTTCCAGAAGCCACAAGTCGTTCGCGACGGCGATTTCCCATAGCGTTGTTTCGGTCAGATGCGCAAATGGCGCGCACTGCCCGAACAGGTCCACGCCGATAATCCCGCGCGTCTTGGGGCCAATCAGCGCCTTCACGCTTTCTGGGTCAATCAGCAGCGTCTCGGGGTCGATGTCGGCGAACCGCGGTATGCCGCCCAGGAATGCCACGCACTCTGCCGGTGCGATGAAGGTGAAGTCGGGGACTATGACCTCGTCCCCCGGTTTGAGCCCGAGGGCCATGAGCGCGATGGTGAGGGCGTCGGTGCCGCTTGCGCACGTTATGGCGCTGGTTTTGGGTTCCGTGCGGTCTTTTCCCGTAAAAAGGCTTTCCTTTCCACCCCAAAAGCCTTTCTTTCCGGCGTCCGAACTGCTTGAATTGCAAAAATCCGCAAGTTCCGCCTCCAGGGCCTTGACTTCTGGCCCGCCGATGTAGCATCCGCTGTCCAAAACGTCGCGTTCTGCGGCCAGAAGTTCCTCGCGGTAGGCGTCCCGCTGCCCTGTAATGTTCACGAAAGGCATCATAATGCCTTAAATTTAGCAATTTTGACCAAATATAGGGACTTGACAAATTTCCATTGTTTACTATCTTTGTCCCTACAAAAATTTATAAGTAGGTTTTACCCGGAGATTTAAGGTGCCTCAACATCAATCTTGCAAAAAGCGTTTGCGTCAGGCCGAAAAGGCCAATGCCATGAACCGTGCAGCCCGCGCCGAAATTCGCGCAAGCCTCAAGGTCATCCGTACGGCCACCACCAAGGATGCTGCCCTTGCCGAAATGCCGAAGCTTTTCCGTCTTCTCGACGTTGCTGCCAACAAGAGCCGCGCTGGCTTCAATGCCAACCGCGCTGCCAACTACAAGGCTAAGGTCGCAAAGCTCGTCAACGGTTTCGCCTAATCGGGCGGAACAAGGCTTGAATCGGTCTTAAAACCGGTGCACTTCCGTGCATCGGTATTTTCTGTTTTTGAAGAATGCGTCTAGCGTGGCCTTGAACACATTGGAGGCCCTGTTTGCGTTGACTCACATACAGATACGCAAATAATTTACTAGATTAATCGCAAGTATCAAGGATTAGTGATGTCTTCAATCAATTTTGCAACACGCGAAATCAGTTGTAAGGTGGTCTATTACGGGCCGGGTCTTAGTGGTAAGACCACGAACCTGCAGGTGATCCACCAGAAGATGCCCCAGGACAAGCGCACGGACATGGTGTCGCTTGCTACCGAAGGCGACCGTACTCTGTTTTTCGACTTCCTTCCTCTCAATCTTGGCGATATCAAGGGTTTCAAGACTCGTTTTCAACTTTATACGGTTCCCGGTCAGGTCTATTACAACAGTACGCGTAAGCTTGTGCTCCGCGGTGTGGATGGTATTGTCTTTGTGGCCGACTCGCAGCGCTCCCGCCAGGCCGAAAACCTGGAGAGCCTCCAGAACCTGCGCCAGAATTTGCAGGATTACGGCATGGACCTGGACGACATGCCCTTCGTGCTCCAGTACAACAAGCGCGACATGGAAAACGTTTTTACCCTCGACGAGATGAATGCGGAACTCAACCTCCGCAATGTCCCGTTCTTCCCGGCTACGGCGCATAACGGCAAGGGTGTCGTCACGACGCTCAAGACCATCGCCATGCTGGTGATTGAAAAGTTCAACGTGAAGCAAGGGTTCCTGCGCAAGGCCGCCGAAAGCGTGAACAACACCGGCGTGCACGACGTGAGCCTCACCAAGGAAGGTGTTTCTGTTTCCCAGGCGGCGGCGCCCGCAGCTCCTGCGCAGCCTGCCGCTCCTGCAGCAGCGCCTGCAGCGGCGACTCCGTTCAAGATGCCCTCCTTTGCAGCAAAGCCCCCTGTCGGCGGAATGGCATCCGGTGGTGCCAGTCCGTTCCAGAAACCGGTATCTTCTCCCTTTGGACGTCCGCGTGCGACTCCGCAGCCGCCGCGTATGCCGACCTTCGGTAGGTCCGTGGATCGGGGCAACGCCGATGTCTCGGATGACGAAATTGAACTGCGTCCGTACGTACCTAAGAAGTAATTAACGGATTTAAAGTCTATAGCAGGTTTGAATGAGCGACTTTACGATTTTTTCAGATGATGTGGGAAAGGTTCGCCGGTTGATGCTTGCTTACCAGGCTAGCGTCAAGGCTGACTACATTGTCCTTTGCCACCGTGACGGTTCCATTATTGCCGAAGTCGGTACTCTCGGTATCGACGCCACACCGCTCGCCGTCCTCAGCACGGCATCGTTCGACTCTGCTCGCCAGGTGGGCATGATGCTTGGTGGCGAGAACTTCCAGTCCGTCTCCTATGCGGGCGAGAAGCGTTCCATCTACATTTCCCCCGTGGACGAGGCGCTCCTGCTGGTGCAGGTGTTCCCGGGCTCCAGGCTCCCGAACCGCATCGACGACTTCAACCGATTGCTTGTCGAAAAGTTGGTGGATGCCGTTCCCGCATTCACCCAGAACACAAGTAAACTCAGGTAACAGGGGTTTCCCGTGGCCGGCATTCCGCCACTTCGCAATTTGAGGAAGACGACCATCGTTGTGGTGTTTGTCTTCCTTGTGTTTTTTGGACACCGAATCGTCAGTTTCTGGATGGACGATGCTTCCTTGCAGAGTTTTTCCGGTGCCGAACTTTCTCCCTCGCAGAGTGTAGTGTGCCGCGATGTGGTACGTGGTACTCCCTTCGGTGTCGATACAGTATTCGAAGAAAATACGAGACTTTATTTCTACTCCACGATATCGAACCCGGTGCGTTATTCTTCTGACACGCTGTTGCACATATGGTACTGGGGTACAGACACCATACAGACAGTGCGCTGCGTTATAAAGGCAGCGGAATACCACAAGGGCATCGAAGACAAGGAATCTTCGCAGTCCGGAATTGGCGTGTGTCACACGGAGATTGCGCCGAAGCTGCTCAAGCCGGGCGAGTGGAGCGTTGACCTTGTTGCGGGGCGTAAGCTCCTGTCGAGCCGGCAGTTCCGCATCGAATCCAATAGGTAGTCCCGATGAGGCGTTTGCTGTGCGTAGGCGCCCTTATGGTCGGGAGGGCCTTTTCTCTCGATATTGATTCTCTCCCGGTATGGAATCCGGATATCCTTTCGCATAAGGCGGATGCTGCCGTCCCTGCCGATACGGCGCATGTAGAGAACCGCCTCGAGACGCATGGCTACAAGACCATGCAGGTGACTGTGGGCGATGGCGACACGCAGGTCGACCAGCAGCTCAAGCTTTCGATCCAGGGAACCGTGGGCGACAGCATTGTGATAGATGCGTTGCTGAGCGATGTGGATAGGCGCGCGGGCGACCAGACGACAGCGACGCTCCAGGAGGTGGACCAGGTCTATTTCAAGGCGACATCCCGGCACTGGATGCTCCATCTTGGCGACTTCCTCTGGCAGGATGCCGACTTGGGACTTTTCTCGCTGGAACGGACCTCGCTCGGCGGTATGGTTGGATTTAGGACAAACTATTCTGATATTCGGGCCGCCGTAGGTACCGACGAGGTGAACCGCACCGTGCGTACGTTTGCGGGGGTGAACGGCCAGCGCGAAGGCTACGCCTTGAGTGGCGAAGGCGAATATATCTCGGTCGTCCCGAATTCGGAATCCGTATGGATAAACGGCGAGAAGCTTGTACGCGGCAAGGACTATGAAGTCAATTACGCCGGTGGCCTGCTGAATTTCAAGGGGCTGCGCATGCCGGGCTCCGAAGACGAAATTCGCGTGGAGTACGATGCCTACGATGATGACAACGTAATGAGCCTCTATGCGGCCGCGGGCAAGTACCGCCATCCGAACCTCTATTTGGATGTATCGGGATTCAGGCTGGAAAACGACGTGGACCGCCTCAAGAAGGGCTTGTGGACCGACGACGACTATGCGATGCTCAAGCGCGATGACGGCAGTGAATTTGTCCGTGACGATACGCTTGGTTCACTTTTGCGCCCGTCCAGGGTCGATATGGCCGGGGCCAGGTTGCGCACGCAACTGCACAATCGCTACTATGCCGACTTGGAGCTGGCGTTTTCGAGGCGTGATTCCAATACCGTTTCCGATGATATCGGAGGCCCCGAAGGTCATGCTTTCCGCTGGTTCCTGACATCCGATTCCTCGTCGGCGATGAAGCGTTTCCCGGTGGCCTTTTCTGCATATGGCAACTATGTCCAGGAGGGGTTCGATATTTCGGGTTTCAAGGGCGGTGACGACGACTGGAATTCGTACAGGTTAAAGGACGAGTGGGATTTGGACAGCGCGCTGCTTGCAAACGGCAGCTTTAGGCATGATGAGTTCGCAATGCGCTTGCGCCTGGGGCCAGGATGGTCCGGCAACCTCTCGTGGGGCTACCGTCAGGGAGACGATGAACGCTGGAATTCCTCGCGCGTGAAAGCGGGCGTGACAAAGGTTGCGCAGAATGGTAGCCAGTTCGATTTCGCGCTCGTGCATGTGCAGAGCCAGATGGATGTTGCCCGCGAAAGGTTTCAGGGTTATGCCAATGCAAAAAAGACGCACGGTTTTGTCCAGGGATTTATCGAGTCGGATGTACGTTATACCGAGCGCGACAGCGCGGCTCTTGACGACGGGGAACTCTCTATACGTACGGATTTCGGCGTGAAGCTTTCGGAAAATTCCTGGAACGTGTACGAGTCCTTTGGAATCCTGGACGTGAGCCATGGGGGAGATTCGTATGCAGGCCGTGGCGGCAATACCGGGGGTTCCCTGAAAGATGACTGGATTGATTCGTTGAGGCAGTTCAAGTGGAGCCAGTCTGCCGAGATCCACTTGAAGGGTGTCGACCTTACGCACTTTTTGCAGTATACGCATCGGGACCTGACTGAATCGGGTGATGAGGATAGCTGGGCGGGCGATTTGAATGCGCGCTTCGGCAACGAACGCATCGGGATTCACGGGAATGTCGCGTATAAACTGGGGCTCACCGAGGAACAGACCTATACCGCCATCTACAAGGCGGTGGCGAAGGGCACGGGCGACGTGCGTTACGATAGCCTGACCGGTGCGTTTATCGAGGGTGTGGACAACGGCGATTTCGTCTACGAGGGAATGGGGCGAAACGATTCCGTCGGGGCGGTGCTCGCTTCGAATGCGTCCTTTAGCGCGAATCTGGAATGGAGCCCGGGCAAGACCTTCGGCATAGACCGCGGTATCCTCCGCGATATCAAGCTTTCCGGTACATTCAGCGCTGTTTCCGAGGACACTACGGGCAAGAAACTGTATGTCCCGAAGGTGCTTCCTTCCGGACTTCGCGAAGTATCCTCGGGCACGGTCTCGTGGACGGGTAATGTGGAATGGACGCACCCCTCGGGCGCGACTCTTGCCTACAGGCCCTCCGCCTCGTTCGACAAGAAGCTCTCTTCTATCGAGTACTACGAGTCGCTCTTCCATCACGAACTCGTGGGCGCCTACAGGTTCAACGAGAATCACTACGTGGGTGCGGAAGCCTTCATGGAAGATGTGGAACTGCAGGCGCTCCAGGACCTGGAATGGAGCATCAGGAGTGTCGCGGGCAGGTACCGCCTGAACTTCCTGGAATCCTTCAGCGTAGAACCTGGCGGACGGTTCCGCTATGGCTCGGGCGAGGAGGCTGCGGGCCGCGAATTCGACGCCTACCTCTGGGAGGCCTACCTGCGTCTGGGGTACAAGAAGCAGAAACGCTTCGACGGGTATGTGCGATTCTCGGCGGTTCAGGTGGAGACCGGCGACGATGTGGTGCCGTACCAGATGATGTCGGGCTACAGCGACGGGACTACGTTCCGCCTGGAAACCTCCCTCTCGTTTACTGTGAACCAGAGCATTTCCTTCGGGCTGCATTACATATTGCGCTTCGGCGATGCCGAGGAGAATATCTTCCAGAAACTTTCGACAGAAGCGAGGGCGGTGTTCTGATGTGTGGTGTGATGTGGAATGCGGTTTGCGGCGTCATTGCGAGGAGCGTAGCGACGAGGCAATCTAGGTATGAATGTGGAATGTGAGATGAGTGATGAGGAATGTAGAGTGTGTCATCCTGAGCGCCGCAACATAGTTGCGGAGTCGAAGGATCCAGACCAGAAGGATTTGTAGTTTAAAGAAGATGAATCGATTGGTGTTGTACATATTGCTCTTTGTCTCCTTCGCGCTGGCGGAGGGCGTGGGCGTATGCACCGTCGACAGCATCGCATGGAGAGGCGAACATTCCGGATTCGACGATTCGCAGATGAACGATGCGCTGGGCGCCCCCTGCGATGCGTGGAAAGGCGTTGCCGACAATCTTGTCCGCTACTACGAGGACCAGGGATTCGTCGCGGCGCATGCTTCGGGAACGCTCCAGCCGGCAGGCGAAAGGCATGTGCTCGAACTTGAGATGGTGCGGGGAGCGCTTTACGTGTGGGCCCCGCCCGAAAATGCCGATTCCGCAGGGACGAAACGCGAGGTGTTCGCGAAACTCTCGGGCATCGAGGATGGAAAGCCCGTCTCGCTCACGGATCTGGAACGCAGCGAACGCAGGCTTGCCCGCATGGGCTACTTCGAGAAGACTGCTCCCGCGCGCCTGTACCGCGATCCCTCGCGCAACAGGATATTCCCCGTGTTCAGCATGCGCAAGGCGAACATCTCTACGGCGGAAGGCGTCCTTACCTATTCGAGCGACGAGAATATCTGGGAAGGCAGGCTGGACGTGAGCCTCTACAATATCGCGGGGACGGCGCGCGATTTGCAGCTCGAGGGCTTTACGGGAGAATCTTCGCGCCACCTCACGGGCTATTACAAGGAACCGTGGGTCCTGGGTTCCGCGTGGAATGTCGTCGTGCGCGGAAACTTCGACGAGGAGACTGTCGATGGGGATGCCGCCGGCGATTCGCTGGAATCCGATTCCACTTCGGGCGAAGTCGTGGAGAGGACCATCGTAGGCGAGGTGGGCGTCACGCGCGATATCGGGTTCGATTTCAGCATAGGCGTGTTTTTCGGCATGAGCGAAGACGACAAGCATTCCACATTCGAGATTTCGTACGTGTCGCTGGACAGGTTTGTGCTTCCGCGCAGGGGCTGGCGCCTGAACGCCACGGCCACATGGAAGATGGCCCGTCCCGATTCGCTCGACAATTACCTCGGGGCCTCCGCTAGCGTCCTTGCGTACTTCCCGCTGTACGGCAACTTCATCAGCCGCTTCACGGGCATGGCCGGAGGAATCTTCCCGACGGGTGCTTCGCTTGCGCGCAAGGACTATTTCGCCTTGGGTGGTCCCGAAAACTTCAGGGGAATGCATTACCGCACGCTCCGCAGCCGCAGCTACGGCCTTTCGGAACTTGCCATCCTCTGGCAGTACGGCTACGACCTGAGCGTCGAGGCGTTCTATCAGCCCGGACTATACCGCAGGCTTGCACCGGGCCACGGCTGGGCCCGCGAACAGAACTACGGCATCGGCTTCACGCAGTACCGCGGCAACTGGAGCGTCAACCTGTACTATGCGCTGCGGAACGGCGAAAACTACCTTGACGGCGTCATCGGTTTCGGCCTGAAGACGCTGTTCTAGACAGGTCGTGGAATAAAGGCTAGATGAAGATCAGGCCGAGGATGCCGGCGACCCACAGGTAGTACGAGAAGTAGTGGAACTTTCCCTTCTGTACGAAGTTCATGAGCCACACGAGCGCGAAGATGCCCGCGACGAATGCGACGAGCATGCCTGCCAGGAGTTCGGGGCTGAAGTTGCCCGCATCGACGCATTTCAGTGCCTTTTCCGGGTCGAGCAGCGCTTTTTCGGGAGTCATGCCCTGGCACTTCGCCCACTTGATGCAGTCGAGGAGTGCAGCGCCCCCGACTGCGGGGATGCTCATGAGGAAACTGAATTCGCCGGCGTACTTGCGGTTCACGCCCATGAAGATCATGCCGCTGATGGTCGAGCCGCTGCGGCTGATGCCCGGGATGCAGGCGATACCCTGG
The DNA here is from genome assembly GCA_902762305.1 of Fibrobacter succinogenes. Lineage (GTDB taxonomy): Bacteria > Fibrobacterota > Fibrobacteria > Fibrobacterales > Fibrobacteraceae > Fibrobacter > Fibrobacter succinogenes_I. The sequence continues at coordinate 138,847 of CACWNW010000005.1, forward strand.
ATGGTCCCTGTGAGGAGCGCGCGCCACCAGTTCATCTTGACGCCTTCGACTTCAGGGTGCTTGCTGCCGGTACGGCCCCACTGGCTTGCGAAAAGCAGGGTGGCGGTCACGAGCAGGGCGACGCATACGGCGCGCGGGTTTTCGAACAGGCTCTCGAGAGGCTTCTTGAATCCGATGCCGATAATCGCCGTCGGGATGCTCGCGAGTACGATATAGCCCGCTTCCTTGAGCTGCACGGGGTCGCGGTGGATGCTTCCCACGATGATGTCCACAATCTTCTTGCGGAACACGACGAAGATGGAAAGCAGCGTGCCGGCGTGGAGCATGATGTCGAAGAACATGCCCGCTTCGTTCACGCCCAGGAGTTCTTTCCCGAGGACGAGGTGGCCGGAGCTGGAAATGGGGAGGAATTCGGCGAGGCCCTGCAACAGGCCCAAGATGATGGATTCAAGCATGACGGGAAAGATAGAATAATGGGGCTTTGACCAAAGGCCGGTAATCGTTTGTTGTTGGAATAATCCATGTTATAATAGGAACAAACGACTAATAACCGGTGACCGATAACCGATAACTAGGAACTATTAACTATATTCATCGTATGGCTCGCAAATTCCTTCTCTGTTTTCACGATTTTAGTGTCTGGAATTTCCGGAAGGTGTTGCCGTACCTGCGGGACCTCAGGGCCCTGGCGGGTGCGCCGTTCTGCATCCTCGTGATTCCCGATACCGAAGGGGCGTCCGCCGAATCTGTCGCGGCGTTCCGCTCCGCCCTCGCCGAACTCAAGGCGGAGGGGTTCGAACTGTCGCTCCACGGCTACAAGCACAAGGCTGAATTCAGCCAGGGCCGCAGCTACATGGGACTTTTCGGCATGACCGTGACCCACAGGGAGGCGGAATTCGCCGGGCTCAGCGAGTATGAATCCGGCCGCCTGCTCGATGCCGGTATCGAGGCCTGGAACGCCCTGTTCGAGGGTACGCCGGATGTTGGCCTCAAGCCCGCGGCGTTTGTGCCTCCGACATGGTACAGCAACAAGTTCCTGCCCTTGCAGGTGCGCCGCATGAAGATGCTCTACGAAGACCGTTTCTCGCTCACGACCGTGGGCGGCAGGCGCTACGCTTCGCCGGTCGCGAGCTTTGCGGGAGTACCCGAATTCCTGGTGAAGCCCGCGTTCAAGTTCGGCGAGCTGATGCTGGATGCGCCCTTCGGCACTCCGCGTATCGCGCTGCACCCGGTGGATTTCCCCGAGCGCGACGACCAGGTGCGCGACCTCGTGCGCATTGCCCTGAGCAGCGGCCGTAAGCTGGTACGCTACGGCGACCTGTAACAGTTTCAATAAAATAGAATGCGGCTACATGCCCGGAACGGGGATGGTGTAGCTCGCCTTGTGCTTGGCTTCGTCTTCGATCTGGATGGTGATGTTCTCGCCCTCGTCGGGGAGCCTTTCGCCTTCCAGGATGATTTCGCGCGGTTCGGAATCGTATTCGGCGGCAATCCATTTCTTGCCGGCCTTCACCGTGATGGCGTTCCCGTTTTCGACCCCGTTGTACTTGAACAGCAGGGGAATCTTGAGTGCCGGCTGGTGGACGCCTCCGATGATGGCGTTGTCCCAGTAGGGGAACCCGAGCGTCGGTACGTCGCGGTTGTCAATCGATGCGATGTCGCGGAGCTCGTTCGTGTTCGCGCAGCGCTTCTTGCCGCTGGTCTGCTTGCTGAAGATGAACCAGTTGCGGCTCGTCTCGCCGAGCCAGTAGAGCGGAGCTTTCGCCGTCTGCGCGTCTATGCAGACTTCCCATTTGCCGCTGAACTGCAGTCCCTTCGGGTGGAACTCGTAGAAGTTCAGGCTGTCGGTGATGTTCCTTGTGAAGGCGAGCACCGGGGTGCCGTCGTTCGTCTTTACCGCCATCCCGGACACCTTCTGCGAAATCTCGAAGTCTTCGTCCGCGACGGTCCAGCTGGCCGACGAGGCTCCCGGACGGAGTACTGTCATGTAGATGGTCTTCTCTTCGTTGCCCGTGCCGTAGATGATTTTCTCGGCGGCGGGGAATGTTTCGGCAATCTTGCCCAGGAAAGTGAGCTTGTGGCCGAATACCTTGCAGAGGTTCGCGCTGAGCGTCTGCCCGTCCTTGGCGCGGGCCGCGAACGTGTAGCCGGAATCGCAGCGGGTAAGGTCGAGCGCCGGCCTGGAGAGGTAGGTGATGAGCGGTGTCGTCTGGAAATGCTGTTTCGGGAAGTCGGCGTTGCCCTTGCAGTGCGAATGCAGGGAGAACTTCTTCGTGGTGATGTTTCCCGCGTAGTCTTCCACTTCAAGCCGGTATTCGGACTGGGGCGGCAACTTGGCGTTTATGAAATGCCAGTCGCCCGCGGTATCTGCCTCTTCGGCCCATAGCAGCTCGTCGCGAATCCTGAGCTGCTTCGACATCGGGATGGTATCCTGCACCTTGCTGTAGATTTTCTCGTCGTAACGGAAGAGTTCGAGCCTCCGGATGGACATCGGGTTTTCCTTGGGTTCGCGGCTGTAGTCCACGATCTTGAAGGCGACATGCACGGGGGCGTCGTTCTGGAAATTGTTCTTGATGGGCGTGACGACGCATTTCTTGTCGAGCGCTTCCGTGGAGGTGAACGCGACATCGTCCTTGTACAGGGCCGCCGCCGCGACGACCTGCGGGGCGATGGTGTCCAGGCAGAGCGCGCCTTCGCCGCAGGGGGAGAGCGCCTTGTTGTCGGCGGTGCGGACTTCGAGGTGCAGGTGCGGGTTGCCGATTCCCGTACTACCGGCGAACGAGAGCGTGTCGCCTTTCTTGAACGAAACTTTCGGTGAAATCGAGATGTCGTTCTTCTTGCTGTCGTACATTTTTTTGTATACGATTTCATCTACGGCGGGGCTGAAACTGCTCTGGTGGGCGAATACCCACGTCTTGCCGCTTGCGCCCTTGAAGAAGAGAACCTTGCCGTAGCCGAAGGGCGATGTCTTCACTTCGCTTATCACGCCGTCTTCGGGGGCGTAGACGACCCAGCCTTCTTCCATTTGTGTGGAATAGTCGATACCCAGGTGGTATCGCGTGCCGCGGTTCTCGCCGAAACTCGATGTGAGGTAGGCGTCGCGCCCGAATGGGCTGTACGAGAACGGCTTACTGCCGGTCTGTTCCGTGTTGCTTTCTTTTGCCGTGGCTGCTCCCGCGCTGGGCGTGATTCCCTTCGCTGCGAGGCAGTCCTCGTAGGCGAAGGCGTCCATGGTAACTTCGTTGCATTCTTCTGCGAAGGTGGTCGTGCCCGCTAACAGGGCAAACAGTAACGCGCTCCCAGCGGTACCGATGAGTTTGTTTGAATTCTTCTTCATGCGTTAAAAATACAAAAATCTTACAGCAGCACGAAGTTTGTTCTGCCGAAACACCTGTCGAACGGGCATAAAAAAAGACCCGCTTTTTAGCGAGTCTTTTTCGTGGAGCTAAGGAGAGTCGAACTCCTGACCTCCTGCATGCCATGCAGGCGCTCTACCAACTGAGCTATAACCCCGAAAGGTGCACCAAATATAGAATAAAAAATGGGCGTGTCAAGGGAAATTTTGAAAAAAAATATAAAAAAAGGTCACTGGTCATTAGTCAATGGTCACTGGCTCTAGAAAAAGGGGCCGAAGACCCAAATTGCAGAACTAATGACTAATAACTAATGACCAATAACCAATAACTAATTACGCCTTCTCGATGGTCACGGACTCGATAATCACGTCTTCGTAGGGGGCGTCGCGGCGGTCCGTCTTTACGTTTGCGATTTCGTCGAGCACGTCAAAGCCTTCGTAGAGCTGGCCGAACACGGAGTAACCGTCGGCCGGGCCGCCGTTGGCGGGGTGGTCCAGGAAGTGGACGTCGTCGCCGTGGACAATGAAGAACTGGCTGCCGATGGAGTTCGGCATGGCGGTCTTTGCCCAGCTGAGGGCGCCGCGCATGTGGGTGAGGCACGGGTCGTACTTGTCGCCGATGGTGGTGCCCGGGCCCTTGGCGGAGTGTCCGCCGGTACCGTTCCTGCGGGTGAAGTCGCCGCCCTGGATCATGAACCCGCTGATGATGCGGTGGAAGGGGGCGCCGTCGTACTTGCCCTGCTTGGCGAGTTCGATGAAGTTCGTGGCGCATTCGCCCACGCGTTCTTCGAAGAGGCGGAGCTTCATGGTACCGTGGTTGGTTTTCATGATGGCGATGGTTTCGCCTGCCTGCGGTTTGTCGAGCTGGTTGAACATAAAAATCTCCTGTAAAGGCCGGATTCCGCCCGGGAATCCGGATGTTGGGTTTCTTGGGACATATATACAAATATCATGGGCTATTAAAAACGCCCTATGGCGAAAAATCGCAAAAAATGCTAGATTAAACAAAAAAGGAGTTCTTAGTTCAGAGTTACCGAGGCCACTTCGTGGCAGTTACTAGTAACTAGGAACTAGTAACTATTAACTGCGGCGTAGCCGCGAGAAGATATGAAAGACAACTGCAAACGTATTCAGGAACTGCTTTCCGCACAGGCCATGGAGTTCGCTCTCGATGAAATGGCCGCGAAAATTGCGAAAATGCATCCTTCCGCCGAGAACCTGATTGTTCTCGGCATGGCGAGCCGCGGTATTCCGCTGGCAAAGAAACTGACCGAAAGGCTTTCGCAGAAGTTCGGCAAGCCTATCGAGATGGGCTGCCTCGACGCGACATTCTACCGCGACGATTTCCACTACCGCAAGAAGACGGCTTCCACCGAGATGCGCTTCACCGAGATGCCCGCGACTGTCGAGGGCAAGACGGTCATCCTCGTCGACGACGTGCTCTACACGGGCCGCTCGGTTCGTGCCGCCATGCAGGCCATCCTCGACCTCGGTCGCCCTGCCGCCATCCGCCTCTGCGTGCTGGTGGACCGCGGGCACCGCGAACTCCCGATTGCGCCGGACTGCGTGGGCCTCACGGTAGAGACCGCGCAGAACCAGGAAGTACGCGTGATGATAGAACCTATTGACAACGAAAATTCAGTTTACCTCGTAGAAGTGGAGGCTTAGCTTGAGCGCCCTTGAGATTAAACACCTGTTCGGGCTGCGCGGAGTATCCAAGCACGATATCCGCCTGATTCTCGACAATGCAAAACAGTTCCGTGAAATTCTGGAACGCCCCGTGAAGAAGGTCCCGAGCCTGCGCGGCATGACGGTCGTGAACCTGTTCTTCGAGAACAGCACCCGCACCCGCACTAGCTTCGAACTCGCCGAGAAGCGACTCTCCGCCGATACGGTGAACTTCACGAGTTCCAACTCCAGTGTGAAGAAGGGCGAAACGCTCGTCGATACGCTCCGTAACATCGAGGCGATGAAGATCGACATCGTGGTCGTTCGCCACAAGGGGACGGGAGTCCCGAAGTTCCTCGCCGACAACAGCGACGCGATTATCGTGAACGCGGGCGACGGTGCGCACGAGCACCCCACGCAGGCGCTGCTCGACATGCTCACTATCGAAGAAAAACTTGGAACCCTCGAAGGCAAGAACGTGACCATCGTGGGCGATATCCGCCACAGCCGCGTGGCCCGCAGTAACCTCTGGGGCATGACGACGATGGGTGCGCACGTGACGCTCTGCGGACCGAGCACCCTGGTCCCGCGCAATACCGAACTTATGGACAAGGTAACGTGGGAATCCGACGTGAAGAAGGCCGTGAAGAACGCCGACGCCATTATCGCGCTCCGCCTGCAAAAAGAACGCATGGACGATGCTCTTTTGCCCAGCATGCGCGAATACCGCAACACCTTCGGCATCACCCACGAGCTGCTGGAATGCGCGAAGGACAAGGTGCTCATTATGCATCCGGGTCCCATCAACCGCGGTGTCGAACTCGATAGCGAAATCGCCGATGGCGAGAATTCCGTCATCTTGAACCAGGTGACAAACGGAGTGGCCGTGCGTATGGCCGTGCTTTACCTTTTGGCTGGAGGCCGTGCAAATGCCTAATATGGTTTTGAACAACGTTCGCCCGTTCGTGGACGGGAAGTTCGGTGAACCGACGAAAATGTGCCTTGTCGATGGAAAGTGGGCCGACAGCGCTCCCGAAGGTACACCCGAATTCGACGCGAAGGGCGCGCTTGCGCTCCCCGCGCTCTTCGGCCTCGGTCTCGATTTTAAGGAACCCCTGCGTGACGACATCTACACGTTCAAGGATGGCGTGAGTGCCATGCGCCGCGGCGGGTTCTTCGGCGGGCTTTACGAAAGCTCCGCGAACCCGATTGACGATTCGCAGAAGCTCACCGCGATGCAGCAGCTGGCTTCGAAGTCCGGTCTCGAGTTCGCGTTCCTCGGCGCCTTCAGCATGGGTTACCAGTGCAAAGATTTGGCCGAGATGATGGAACTTGCGCAGGGCGGCGCCGTCGGCTTCGGCGACGGCAACCAGGACGCTTCCCGCACGCGCTTCTTGCGCCTTGCGATGGAATACGGTTCCATGACGGGCAAGCGCTTCTTCTTCATGCCGCTCGACGATTCGCTGCGCCACCACGGGCTCGTGCACGAGGGCTGCTATTCCGACACGCTCGGCATGAAGGGCATTCCGCGTATCGCAGAAACTATCGCCGCCTTCAGGATTCTCGAAATGGCACGCTTCCTCAAGGTTCCGGTGCATTTTAAACAAGTTAGCTGTGGCGAGACGCTTAAGCTCGTCGAGACCGCGCGCGCCCAGGGCGTCGATGTCACATGCGATGTGGATATCTACCACCTGCTCCTGGACGATAGTTGCCTGTTCGACCTTGATTCGCATTGCAATGTGCCCATGCCGTTCCGTTCCGCTGAAGACCGCGAGGCCTTGTGGAAGGGGCTCGAATCGGAAACCGTGAAAGCGATTAGCGTGAACCACGACCCGGTGCTCAGGCAGGACAAGGAAGTGAACTTCGAGGATGCGGTGCCGGGAGCGGTTTCTTTGGAAGTCGCGCTCGGGGCCATCTGGAAACCGCTCAGCGGGCGGCTCGGCGCCGCACGCGCGGTGGAACTGCTTTCCACCGCCCCAGCACAGCTTGCGGGCGTGGAACCTGCGGCTCTCCGCAAGGGTGGACAGGCGAGCCTAGTCCTCCTCGACCAGGACCGCCCGACGAAGGTCGTTCCCGCCATGTTCGCGGGCAAGACCCGCAATACTCCGCTCCTCGGCAAGGAACTGCCGTCTTCCATTGTCGCCTCCTATATCAACGGGGTGTGGACCGAGGTGTAGCCCGTGATACTGCCTTATCAGTTAGCGTGGATCGTCGGCCTTATTCTGCTGGGACTGCTGCTTGTAGTCCTGGTCGAAATACATCGGTCGAATTACCGTCGCGAGCACGAAGAAATGTTCGGGACAAAGGAATTCGACACGAAGGTGGCGCTTTACGACTTGACTCCTAAGGAAATCAGGACCCTCGAGAAACTGGTCCGTGCTTCCAAGTTCGAGAACAAGGACGCTGTTCTCAATTCTTCGCACCTGTTCGAGGCCGCGGTCTTTGACTTTTACGAAATGCGCGTTGTCGACACGATTCGCGACGAGACTCTCGATGCGGTATCGCGCCTGCGCCAGAAGCTCGGGTTCGATGCGTCGAATCCGCTCACCGTAATCGTGAGTACGCGCCAGTTCAATATCGGGAACAGGGTCGACCTGCTCCTGGACGGTGTAAGTAAATTAAAACATTCCGAAATCATTTCGCAGAAGGAAAAGATTTGGAAGGTTTCCTACGACGACAGCTTCGGCCCCGGTAGCGCCTATGTGGGCAAGGATGTGCGCGTCCGCTGGACCCGTCCTGAGGATGCGGTCTATTCCACGAACGTGCGCGTTTTTGCGAGTGAACCTGGACGGCTGGTCCTTCGCCATTCCCAGCAGCTCGACAAGCAGCAGCTGCGCCGTTGGCTGCGTGAAGTCGTGAATTTCCCGGTCGAAGCCGTCTTTGCGGACGGCAGCACCTGCCAAGGTGTGCTGTACGACCTTTCTGCCGGCGGTATCCTCATCGGGCTGCCGATAGAATGCGAAAGCGGGTTGCACATCCGTATCAAGTTCGATCTCCCGAGCTTCGGTCCCGAAGACGTGGAAATTGAGATTTTGCGCAATTTGGGCCATAAAAACCCCGATTTCCCCGAATATTTCTCCACGACAGCCTCGTTCAGCGGCGCCTTCGGGTGGACCCAGGAACGTGTTCTGCAGTACATATTCGAGGTCAACAAGAAAAAAAAGGCCAATGAAACCGCAAAAAATACGCTAACTAGTTAATTTTCAATGACTTAGGTGCATTTTCCGCTTGACATTTCTCTTTTATAAAGGTAGAATTAAGGTAGTACAGTTTCCGATCGGAGTTATACTTTGGCACTTGATTTGTTAGCTCGAATTCGCGGTGAGCGCGAGACTATCGGCATAGATGTTGGCCATTACAGCATCAAATACGTGAAGGTTTACCATAACAGTCGCGGTGGCAAGGTTGTCGTCGAGATTGATACGGAACCAGTGCCCGACGGCGCCATTATCAATGGTGAAATCCAGCGCCGCGATGGCGAACCCGTTACCGGCCCCGACGGCAAGAAGGAAAAGGACGGTTACGAACTTTTGAACGAGGCCCTCACCAAGATGATGATGAGGCATACTCGCGATAGCAATACGGACATTGTCGCCTGCGTGAACTGCTGTGCCGGTGCGGGCGGCGTGCTGGTCGACAGGATCAGCGTGAAGGTCCCGAAAAACGGCAACGAGTCGGCAATTATCCTCCAGACCGCGCAGTCCCGTCCGCCTTTCGACGACCAGGACAACGTTATCGACTTTGAAATCGAATCCCGCGAGGGCGACGACGTGAAGGCTAACGTGGTGGCGGCGAAGAACGCCCTGCTCGATTCCTGGGCGCAGTTCTTTACCATCAAGGGGCTCAAGCTTACCGCGATGGACGTCGATATTTTCGGCCTCTTGAACGCCTATACGGCGACGGCCTCCGAAGAAGACCTCAAGCAGACTACCGCCGTCATCAACATCGGTGAAAAGAAGATGAGCATCGGGTTCATCCAGGCGGGCAAGTTCCATTCCATGCGTGCCATGACCGGCGGTGCGATTGACATTATCATCGCCAAGCTGAACGATACCCTCGGGATCGACGCCGCGAAGTGCCACGAGATTTTCGAGACGGGCGATTTGGGCATTGTGGACGGGTATGCCGAGGCCGAAGTCGAACAGGCTATGCAGATTGCGTTCGAAGACATCATGGCCCAGGTGGATTTCGGCTTGCGCTACTACTCTTCTTCGGAAGATTCCGAACCGCTCGACAAGATTCTGCTTGGCGGCGGCGGTGCCTCCATTAAGGGATTGAAGGAATTCATTGCCGAACGTTCCGGCATCGAAACCGATACGGTCAACCCGTTCCGTTACGTTGAATGTGATTCGAGCGTGGTGGGCGAATCGGGCGTGTCCCTTGCTCTTTCTAACATCCTTGCGCCAGCGCTTGGGCTTGCAATGAGGAAGTTTGACTAATGGCTGATAAGAAAACAAAGACAAAGGAAAAGGCCAAGGCGAAGAATTCGCCGAAGAAGTCGAAACGCGATATTTGCATTTCGATAAACCTTTTGCCTCCGGAATATCGAAAGGTCAAGAAGGACCTGTCGTGGGTTACGGACCGTCGCATTATTTGGCCCACGGTGGCGCTGATTGTCGCGATTATCGGATTCTTGTATGCCCACATACAGATGGAGGAAAAAATCACGGACCTCCAGAACGATGTAAACCGCGTCAAGGCCGAAGTCGAACGCGATCGCCCGTTGCTCACCAAGATTGGCGAACTGGAGCAGAAGCAGGCTGTCGTCAATACGAAGATTAACGCGCTCAAGAGCATCCAGGTGAGCAAGAAGCGCTGGGTCGTGCTCTTCGAGAATGTCTCGTCGGTGCTGCCGCCCAACATGTGGCTCACGAGTTTGAACCAGGTGTCCGAAGACAACCTGGAAATGAAGGGCATGACCTTCGACTTTTCCGAGGTGGCCGAATACATGGTCAAACTCGAGAAGCAGGTCAGTATAGAGAAGGTTTCGCTGTTGACCATTTCTACTACGAAGGTCGATGGCGAAGAGGCGTACAGCTTCACCATCAAGGTTGTCCTGAAGCAGGACTTGGGGGATGGCTAGTATGGGAAATTTCGATTTTAAAGACAAGAAGAATATATACGCGATTGTCATAGCCGTGCTGATTCTGGCGATGGGCTACTACATGTACGACTACATGTGGGTCCCGTTTGACGCTGAGAGCAAAGGGCTTGAAAGCGAACTCAAGTCTGCGCAGGCGGAACTCGACAAGATCGAGGCGAAGAAGCACCGTATCGCCGAACTTGAACTGCAGCTCGTTCAGGCTGAGAAGGACTTCGAGAAACTCAAGGAAATGTTCCCCGAAGAGGAGAAGGTCCCCCTGCGCCTGCAGGATCTCTACGCCGTGCTCCGCAGTTCGGGCGTGCAGATCCAGAAGTTCAACCCGGAAGGCTCTTCCGAGAAGGAACACTATATCGAGAACCGCTATTCTATCGCGGTCAACTCCGGCTACCACATGCTGGGTTACCTGTTCGCCGAAATTGCGAACTTCAATTACCCGACGGCCATTACGAACTTGAGACTCAACCGGTACTCGGGCATCGCTGCCGAACTCCAGAAGGCCGAAACCCACGGCTGGACGCCTATCACGGTGTCGGTGTCGTTTAACCTGACCACCTATACATCCAAGAAGGTTGCCAAATGATGAAGAACAAATTAATAGTTTTGTTCCTGTTCGTTGCGGTGGCCGTCAATGCAGCCCAGATTAAGGACATGTCCCTTGATTGCGGTGCGAAGGGCTGTGCGCTCACGTTCAAGTTTGCTTCGGACAAGGATCTGCCCTCGTTCTACCAGAAGTTCGATGCGAAGTCCCACAAGCTCTCGCTCGGGTTCTCCGCTACGTCTTTTGCGCTCGGTGAAGGCCATTTCGAAATCGATGCGACAAGTAGTTTTGTGAAGTCGATGAGTGTGTACAAGGAACCCTACCGCGGTGCCGAATTCCTGAAAATCGATTTGATTGTCGGTTCTGCAATTACTACCGACAAGAACGCTATCGCGCTCAACAAGTCTGACTTCATGCTGAAGCTCGCGAGCAAGGGCGGCAAGTCCTGGACGCTTTCCAAGCTGTTTGCCGACAAGAAGAAGGCCGCAGAGAAGGCTGCCGAGAAGGCTGCGCTTGAAAACAAAAAGCAGGCTGCGCTCGACAAGAAGGCCGCCGAGAAGGCCGCGCTCGAAGAGAAGAAACGCCTCGCCGAAGAAAAGAAGGCTGCCGAAAAGGCTGCGCTCGAAGAACGCAAGCGCGAAGCCGCCGAGAAGAAGGCCGCCGAAAAGCGTGCCCTCGAAGAGAAGAAGGCCGCAGAGAAGGCCGCCAAGGAAGAAGAGAAGCGCATCGCCGAAGAACAGAAGAACCTGGACAAGGCTATCCTGGAAGGCGGCAAGATTTCGGCGCTCCTCCCGAACTTGAAAGAAATGACTGTGCTCGTCGGTTCCGGCATGGAACAGTTCCGCCTTGTCGCTACGACGGCAATCGAACTGCAGCACGTAATCGGCCCGGACAAGGCGTCTACCATTACGGTCGGGCTTGCCGGCCCGCAGAAGTCCCCCGTGTTCAAGATTGGCGCGGGTTCGCTCGTGAAGCATGTGACCTGGGGTGCAAACGGCCTCAAGATCCAGCTGCAGCCGAACGCGAAGCCTGTTATCGTGGTGCAGGAAGGCGCCCTGATTCTGCAGGCCGCCGAGAAGACCATCAAGAAGGACGGTTTCCTTTTCTGGTCCGCGCACCCGGATGGAATTTTCGTACGTGACTGGATGAGGGCTTCCGAAGAGAAACCGAACTTCGAGACCTTCGTGAACAAGTTTGACAAGGACAGCAAGAAGATTGTTTCTGGAGCGCAGACGTTCCACCTCCGCCCGATTGTGCGTGAACTTATCGTGGTCGCCGACGAAATCGAACTTTTTGCCGCTCCCAACGACAACGCGCAGGTGCTGAAGCGCCTCACCTTCGGGGATCGCCTCGTGAGCCTCGACGTGAAGGGCCTTTACTGCAAGGTGCAGCACGGGAGCCATATCGGCTTCGTGAACAAGCGCGCCGTGAGCTACATGGACGAACTCTCCGCCGTACAGACGGAACGCCTCAAACAGGTCGACAAGGAAAGGGGTGAAGTCGTTGCCGATGGCGGTGAAGTTGCCGGAAGCCAGCTCGATGGCCTCTACGACGACCGCGTGACTTACAGTTCGTTCGGCCGCCGTGACCCGTTCGTCGAAATCAAGGGTCTGGTGGAAGAAGGTATCAATATCGACCAGGTCGAACTTGTCGGTATCATCTGGGAATCCGATGTCCCGATGGCAATCCTCGTAGAATCCAAGAATCCGTCCATCTCCTACACGCTCAAGGAAGGCGACAAGATTCTCAACGGAAAAGTTCTTAAAATCACACAAACAGACGTGCTCTTCCTTATCCAGGAATTTGGCGTGAGCCGTCGCTACTCCATGGGTCTTCCCGATAAATTTGGGGGTCAAAAGTGAAAAAGCTGATAAACATTCTCGCAGTCCTGTTACTCGTTGCAGGCCTCACCTCTGTCTGGGCAGCCCCCGCTTCGGGTTCGATCGAACCGAACAAGAAGCTATATGACTTCTCGTTTGTGGATACCGACTTCAGTGCCGTGTTCCGTTCCGTTTCTATTGTCGCTGGTGTGGATATCTTGCTTGCTCCCGATGTTAAGGGCAAGATGAGCCTCAAGGTCACCAAGAAGACTTGGCAGGAGACTCTCGACATTATCTGCGAAATCAACGACCTCACCTGGGTCATCCAGGACAAGTACATTGTGGTGCAGCGCCAGAGTACCTACCAGGCGAAGCAGAAGAAGATGGCCGACGAGGAGAAGCAGCAAGAAGAAAATGCGCCGCTCGTCCGTAAGAACTTCCAGATTCATCATGCGAAGGCCGATGAACTCGTTAAGGTGCTCGAAAGCATGAAGAGCGGCCGCGGCAAGATTACCGTCGTGGAACGTACGAACTCCATCATTGTCTACGATACCGATGCGAAAATCGAGCAGATGGAAAATGCACTTACCGAACTCGACGTGGAAACCCTCCAGATCATGATTACCGCGAAGCTCGTGGTGGTGAACAGCCAGCGCGCCCGCGAACTTGGTGTGGACTGGAGCGCCATGCTTGGCAACAACGTGGCCATGACTCCGGGAGCTGCTTCCGGCGAATTCGGCAGCGAGTCTGGAGCTAGCCGTAACGGTGCCATGATTACATCTTTCCCGAACAACGGTACGACTCCTGCTGTAAGCAATGCCGCGACGACGATTACCACAAGCCTCTTCGACAACAACCTGAAGCTCGCCGTCTCGAGCCTCATGGGCGACGCTTCTACCGAAGTGCTTGCTTCTCCGCAGGTTTCGACCCTCGACAATACCGAAGCCCAGGTGTTCATGGGTGACAAGGTTTCCATCCGCGTGATTGACGACAGCGGTGAATCTTCTACGCAGCTCGTCGAGACGGGTATCAAGCTGACGGTGACCCCGCACGTTTCGGGCGACAACCGCATCTTGCTTGACCTGCATCCGGAAAACAACTCCTACGATTACGACTCCAAGGGCGAAATCGTGATCAGTACCCAGGAAGCCAAGACGAAGGTCGTGGTGGCCGATGGCGAGACCGTGATTATCGGCGGCCTGACCCGCAACGAGACCCAGGAATCCGAAAGCGGCATCCCGTTCCTCAAGGATATCCCGTTCTTCGGTAACCTCTTCAAGTATACGCGTCATTCCGTGGTCAAGAAGGACCTCGTGATTTTCGTGACTCCGCGCATTATCCGCAACTACATCGGCAATGTGGAACTTTCTGAACCTTCCAGCGAAACGCAGGGCGCTGCCGCCCCGCAGGCGCAGAAGGTGGAAAAGCCCGCTGCCCAGAGCGCCCCGGCTGCACAGCCTGCTGCTCAGAGCGCTCCTGCCGCCGAACCGGAAAGTGCCGAGGAAAGTTTCCCGGCTGAGGAGACCCCTGCCGAGGAACCTGCCGTAGAAACGCCCGCCGCACCGGAGCCTTCCGAAGAAGTCCAGGACGAGTGGAACTAAGCGACAAGCGAGAACTTTAGAAGAGCCCTGCGGGGCTCTTTTTACATTATGCGCGAAAGGAATTTTAAAAGGATTATTGCAATATGCCGGAACAGGTTTTGACGCGTGAGTCTTTGGTGGAGTTCTTCGGGGAAGAGGAATTCCGGAAGTTGTGCAATCACGAGGCGGGACACGCCCTGGTGGCGTTCCTGTTCAAGCGCCCGCTCGATTACGTGAAGATGGATCGGTCGAAGGAACGCCCGGGCATTACGCATATCGCGGGTAGCGAACTCGAAGGTGATGCGCACATCGCGATGGCGGGCCACCTGGCGGAATTCCTGATACGTCACGAGTTCAAGTGCGACCTCGATACCGTCATGAAGGACTTGCCGATGGAACTCTACAAGAGCGATGCGGACTACCAGCGGTTCCAGGCCGCATGCTACTACTTCCAGCTGGCCGAGACGAACGTGGTCGAGCAGGACTACAACATCCTGATGGCATGCCAAAAACAGCTCTGCGAAATAGCGAGAGCCTTAAACGAGCGGGCGTACTTGAGCCGCGCTGAAATTGAAGGTATTGTGAAAAACGCCTAGCGCACTACGAGGGCGGCGAGGGCGAGTTCCTGCGACATCCTGGTGCTGCACAGGCCGCTCTTGATTTCGTAGTCGAGGTCGGCGAGGCGGCGGATGACCCTGCAGAGCAGAGGCTTGCCCCAGCGGCGTGCGCATTCGGGAGCCTTGCCCTTCACGTTGAAGATGAAGTCGTTCTTGCCCAGGGTGGCCGCAGCGTCTTTCGGGGTCATGCCCTTGGCGAGCAGTGCCGAGAAGTTCATCAGGTCGACCGCGTAGCGGTAGAGCGAACCCACAATCTGGATGGCGTTCACGCCGTTGTTGAGCATTTCGTTCAGCATGCGGGCATACGTTTTCGCGTCGCGCATCCCGAAGGAATCGTTTATCTCGAACGAGACCATCTCGCGTTGCGGCACCACCATGGTGCGCACGAGTTCACCTGTAATCTTCTTGCAGTCGGGGGCGTACAGCAGCACCTTCTCGACTTCCTCGCACACGAGCTTCGTGTCGGTGCCGAGCGCCTCGGCCAGGTACTGGCAGGCGTCCGAATCAATTGCCTTCTTGAAGTGCGTCGGGATGGCGGATGCAATCCATTCGGCCATCTTGTACTGCTTGGGGACGTCGTACTTCTCGATGGTACCCGCGGCCTTGATCGCCTTGAAGAGTTCCCCGCGGGCGTCGAGCTTGCTGAATTCCAGCAGGAGCTTGCAGTTGGGCCCGTGGCTCATCCACTTGGCGAGACTCTTGGAATCGTCGGCCTTGAGCGCCTCGCACTTGCGGACGACCACGACCTGTTCCGGCGCGAACATCGAGACCGAGTCGCAGGCGGTGATGACCGCATCCGCGATGGACGGAATGTTCGAATCCGTAGCGAACAGTATCTGGCGCGACATCGGGTCGTCCTTGAGGTCGCCGAGGGCGTCTTCGAGGAAGCGCTCGATGCACTTGTCCTTAGTGAACTGGTCTTCGCCGATGATTGCGGTTATCATTGGGGGCGTTTCGACTTAGTTGATGTCGAGAATTTCGAACTTGTTGATGCCTCTCGGGGTCGTGACCTCGATGGTCTCGCCCTTCTTCTTGCCCATGAGGGCGGCGCCGATGGGGCTCTTGAAGCTGATCTTGCCGTTGAGAGCGTCCGCTTCTTCGGGGCTCACCAGCTGGTAAACGACATTCTTCTTGGTCTTCGCGTTGAGGAGCGTCACCTTTGCACCGAACTTGATGGTATCGCAGTTCGGGTCGAACGCGACGACTTCGGCACGGGCAATCTGGTCCTGGAGCCTCGGCATCTCGATATTGTCGATCGAGGAGAGGCGTTCCTTAGCGGCATGGTATTCGGCGTTTTCGCTCAAATCGCCCTGTGCACGGGCATCAACCAGTTCTTGCAATACGCGCGGACGTTCCACATTTTTTAAATTTTCAAGGTCTTTGACGAGCTTGTCGAAAGCTTCCTGTGTAAACTTGATCTTTTCCATGCTCTACAAAGTACAAATTTTAACGAGGCTTCGCGGGCCATTAATCGCGAAAGAACATCTTTTTAGGAGATAGTATGTACAATCTGCTGGATAAGGGTGGCGTATGTTCCCCCAAGGGGTTCACTGCTTCTGGAATTTGCGCTGGCATCAAGGCTAGCGGCAACGCCGACATGGCGCTCCTCAGGAGCGAGAAGGCTGCGCGCTGCTTCGCCGTTTTTACCACCAACAAGGTGAAGGCCGCCCCGGTATTGTACGACAAGGCTGCACTTGAACACGCCCACTTCGCGACCGCGGTCGTGGTGAACAGCGGCAACGCTAACGCCTGTACCGGCGAACAGGGCTACAAGGATGCCGAACGCATGGCGACCCTTACCGAAGAGGCTCTGGGCCTTACCCCGAAGAGCGTGCTCGTCTGCAGCACGGGCGTGATTGGCCACCTGATGCCGATGGACAAGATCGAGGCGGGCATTCCGAAACTCGTCGAGAAGCTGCATGCCGATGCTTCCGAGGAATTCGGCCGCGCCATCCTCACGACCGACCTTGCCCTCAAGAGCCATGCCGTTGAAATCCACACCGAGAAGGGCGTGGTGACGATTGGCGGCGCCTGCAAGGGCTCGGGCATGATCCACCCGAACATGGCGACCATGCTTGCCTTCATTACGACCGACATTTCGCTCCCCATCGACTTCTTCGCCGAATTCCGCGCCGACATCGCGGATTCCTTCAATGCGATTACCGTCGATGGCGACACGAGCACGAACGACACGTGCATCTTGCTGGCCAACGGCATGAGCGGGCTTCGCTACGAAGACCTGAGCCTTACCGAGCAGGGAGAATTCCGTGCGGCGCTGATGCTCATTATGCAGAGTCTCGCGAAGGACATCGTGCGTGATGGCGAAGGCGCCACCAAGCTTATCGAACTGCGCATCGAGAAGGCCGAAAGCCACGAAGAAGCCCTCCGCATGGCGCGCTTCATCGGTACCAGCAACCTCGCGAAGTGCGCTATGTTCGGTGAAGACCCGAACTGGGGCCGCATCCTCAGCAGCGCGGGTTCCAGCGGCTGCAACATGGTGGCCGAACACACCGACCTGTACTTCGGCGACGTGAAGGTCTTGGAAGGCGGTCGCCCCATCCAGCTCGACGAAGCCCAGACGGCGGCACTCCATGCCGTTGTTCGCCAGCGTGAATACAAAGTAACGCTCGTGCTCAACATCGGGCAGGCATCCGCAAGCGCGTTTACCTGCGACTTGAGCTACGGCTACGTGAAGATCAACGCTGAGTACATAACGTAAGCGACCGCTTGTTCGTCGTTTCGGGTGATGAAACCTCCGGTTACTCACTCGCTCTCACTGCAAAGGCTCGTTGATACGAGCCTTTTCCGTTCACGAAAGCGATTGCTAGTGTTAGAAAAAAAATCGCTCCGGTTTAGTCGGGGCGATTTTCGTCTGTTTGAAAGGTTTGTTGCCTAGTCCTTCAGGCAGCGGAGGCTGGCACCGAATTCGGGATTGAACTTCTCGAACTTCGCGATGTCCTTGTCGTGGTAGAACACGAGGACTTCGCCTTCGGCTGTCCAGAGGTAGGCTTTCTTGCCGGCATCTTCGAACTTGCGTTCCTTCAGCGGGACGTCGCTCTTCGCGAAGTGGGCGCCGCCGGCCTTCACGCCGAATCCGAGTTCATCCTTGCCGTTGCCGTAGTCGTTTCCGCCTTCCTTGATGGGATCCCAGCCGAAACCGGCCTTGAGCACGGTGCCGACCTTGCCGGTTGCTTCGGCGAAGGTGAGGAGCGTCTTCCATTCATCCTTGGTGGGCATGTGGAAACCTTCGAGGCAGGCCTTCTTCGCATTCTCGAAATTGTAGAGGCGGCCCCAGTGGTTGCACTGGTTGCACACGGAACCTTCATAGGTACCGAAGTTCATGTTTTCGGCCGTCCAGAGCTGCGTGCCGATGCGAATCCACTGGTAGGCGTATCCGTCGCGCGGGTCCTTGTAGCTGCCATCGGTGGCGGGGCTTCCATCGGGGTCGAACACTTCGCCGAATTCAATCTGCTTGTTCTTCTGGTACTTGGCCTTGGAAGCGAGCTTGCCGTTCTTGTGGTACTTGGAGACTTCACCCTCGATGTAGCCATCGGCGTAGGGTGTTTCGGCCTGGAGCGTGCCGTCGTCGTAGTATTCCTTTTGAACGCCTTCCTTGCGGTCTTCGTTGTAGTTGGTCTCGCGCTTGAGCGTACCGTTGTTGTAGTACTCCTTTTCGAGTCCCTGCTTCTTGTCTTTGACGTAGGTTGTTTCCATGCGCACCGAGCCGTCGGGGAATTCCTGCACGCGGATGTCCTCGCAGGCGGTGAGGGCGAAGGCTGCCATCATGGCGAGAAGTGTAGTGGTGGTTCTCTTTTGCATAGGTCCTCCATTTATTAGATGATAATCTTGCCGGCTGTTGCCAGTAATCCGATGATGTAGAGCATTCCGTCGTAGTAGCGCCAGAAGCGGAACGGTACGGAGAGTGCCGCGAGGTCCTTGACGAAGGGCCTGATGAGCGGGTCTTCACTCGGAAGTACTTGTGTGGCGGCGGCGTTCATCGCGATGATTCCGGGAGTCGCGTTGCGGCCCTGGCGCGGGTAGGGGCTGCCGTCTGTCGCATAGTCCGAAAGGTAGGGCCTGCGGCTTTCGAAGAAGTTCAGCAGGCGTGTACAGATTTCCCTTTCGCTTTCGTCACCGCGGTTGAGTGCATAGTCGAGGCTCAGGTTGAGCGCCACGCGCCATGCATCGCCACTGAAGCAGTTGCTTTCGGGGAACCAGGGCATGGCCTTCGGGGTGCCGTCGTATTCGGAGTAGTCTCCGCAGAGCCCGGTGACCGGGTGCGCGGCCTTTTTCAGGTATTCAATACTTTTCTTTGCGATTTCGAGCCATTCGTTGTCGCCGGTAGCCTCTGCGAATGCGCGGTAGAAGGCGATGGTGTGGTAGCTCGGGTCGGTAAAGTCGTTGCCGAGCACGGGCGAGAACTTGACGAGCTTTGTTGTTGGGTCGATCATCGGGCCCACGAGCTCGTTGAACGGCTTATTCTTGATGCAGTTGATGAGTTCGATGGCTTCTTGCTTGTAGTCGTCGCGCTTGAATTCCCTTGCGGCGATGAGGAGGGCTGCGGCGATGTATTCTTCGCCGTCGGGGGCGGCCCCCGGGTCCATCATCGAGAAGTCGGTGGTGGATACTTGCCAGGAGAAGTATCCCTTGTGCGGGCCTTCGTTGTTCCTCAGGTATTTCTTTGCGAAGTTCCACAGTTTCTGGAACAGCTTGTCGTGGCCGGTGAGGGCTGCGATGAACATGCCGTAGCTCATGCCCTCGGAACGGATGTCGTCGTGCCCGATATCGATGATGTAGGCCATGTCGTCGGAGGCGTCGAAGCAGACCCGCTCGTCGATGGGGTCGCCTTCAAAAAGTTTGCTGAATGCATTCTGGATTAACTGGTCGGCGAAGTTCGGGCCGTAGCCTGCTTCGACGAACATGTCGCGTGGCTTTTTGCAATCCATGGTTATAGTCCTTTTGTATATACACTAAAATAAATTTTTTTCGTATTTTTGGAATGGAGGTTCTTATGTCAGATGTAATTATTATCGGTTATGGGCCGGCAGGTGTGTCGGCTAGCTTGTACGCATTGAGGTCCGGATTGGACGTCGTGCTGGTAGGCAAGGATTCCGGGGCGCTCGAAAAGGCGCACATGATAGAGAATTACTATGGCCTGGAACGCCCGCTGAGCGGGTCGGATCTTTTTGCCGTAGGGAAGGCTCAGGCCGCACGCCTCGGGGCGCAAATCGTCGACGACGAGGTGACGGACCTGTACTTTGACGGCAAGATGTTCGTGGCGACCGGCCTCTCGGGCGAATATCGCGGTCGCGCCTGCATCATGGCGACGGGTTCTGCCCGCAAAAAGCAACCGCTCCCGAAGATGGCCGAACTGGAAGGCCACGGGGTGAGCTACTGCGCAATCTGCGATGCCTTCTTCTACCGCGGGAAGGATGTCGCGGTGCTCGGCGCGGGCGAATATGCCCTCCACGAATGCAAGGAACTCCTGAATGTCGCGGGCAGCGTGACGCTCCTTACCAACGGGGCCGAAGTCACGGCGGAATTCCCGGAGACGGTAAAGATCGACAGGCGCCCGCTCAAGACGCTGCTTGGCGAAGGCCAGCTTGCCGGAGCCGTGTTCATGGACGAATCCGAGATAAAGCTCGACGGGCTGTTCGTCGCCCTCGGGAGCGCAAGCGCGATGGACCTTGCCCGCAAGGCGGGTGCTGCATTCGAGAATGGTGACGTGGTGCTCGACAAGAACTTCATGACGACGGTTCCCGGGCTGTTTGCCGCGGGTGACTGTACCGGAGGCACGTTGCAGGTGGCCGTCGCCGTAGGCGAGGGCGCGATTGCGGGCCTTGCTGCCATCAAGTATTTGCGGGAGACGCGGGAAGGCTAGGACTACACCCGCGGTATCTGTGCGATGCGCCGGCTTACGCTCCTCACGAATCCGGACAAGTGCAACCTGCGCTGCCCGTTGTGTTTCTTGAACCAGCGGGGAAGGCCTTTCGGGATGGGCGAGATGCCTCTCGAAGTCGCGAAGGCCGCTATCGAAAAATATGCGGAGAGCGGGCTTCGCGAGGTCATCCCGAGCACGATGGGGGAGCCGTTACTTTATTCAAAATTTTCCGAGCTGCTCGATTTTTGCGGGGCAGTGGACATCCCGCTGAACCTCACGACAAACGGTAGCTTCCCCGGAATATGGGGCACGGCTGCAGGGATGGAGCGGCTGCTCCTTGCCTGCAGCGACATCAAGGTGAGCTGCATGGGTTTCGATGGCTCGGCCTTCGACGAGATGATGCCGGGATTATCCTTCGGTTGCTGGCGCGCCAACGTGGAAAAGTTGCTTGCCCTCGCGGGCGATTTGCAGAAAAGTGATAACAGCGCGCGGGTCGCGACCGTCTCGCTTCAGGTGACTGTGCAAAAAAAAATTCTGCGTAGCGTTCCGGAAATTCTGCGCTGGGCGGAAACTGTCGGTATCGCGCGCATCAAGTGGAACCTGCCGGTGTTTATTTCGGCGGGGGAGCGCCTCCGCGGGGAATACGGAATCTCGGGCCCTGTTGCAAACGAAATCCGCCGGGAGTTGGAGTCGCTGCAGGCGCAGTACCCGCGGGTGCGTTGCGAAGGCAGCCTCTTTTTCGGGGCTGATACCGCCGGCGCCATGCCTGTTCGTAAAATTGCCTCGGGCGAGGGCCCCTGCGACTTTTTCAAGGATGAAATCTGGATTCTTCCCGACGGTACGGAAGAACGTTGCCCGAATCCGGAACGCCGTTTCGGTGACCGCACAAAAAAAGGAGCAGCATGCGAAAACTGCATGCTGCTCGGTCGCTAAAGTTTTGACTTGCCCCGATGATGGGGGGCGGAAATCTTACCTGCGGAGTGCAACCAGGCTGAGGCCGATGGTGAAGCAGTCGGTATTGTTGCCGCTCGTACCATCGCGGACGGTGCCGTCGAGAGAACCCTTGGCCACGATACCGGCGTTCCAGTTTTCGCTCAGGCGCCAGACTTTTCCGATTTCCATAGCGAAGGCGAGACCGGTTTCGTCGATTTCGAGTTCTTCGTTATCGGGGTTAATCTTGCCGGCTTCTCCAACAAACAGGCTGGCCGAAACGCCAACGAATGTTCCGTAGAGGGCGCTGGCCGTGTCGGAGCTCAAGAAGAGCGCGGTGCCGCCGCCCAACGTGAAGCGGATTGCGTCCGTATTGAATTCCACGTCTTTGCTGGGCTCGTTATAATTGAGCTTCACGTTGGTGGCCTCGAATGTACCATCGAGCGTGGCGAATTCCATGGTGAAGTACATGGCGAGACGGCCGGCGATGACGCCACCGATCTTGAGGCCGAGATCAGGACCGAAACCACTGAATTTGCTGGTGGTGGCGTTATCCTTACTGAGACTTTCGATATCGTCGAGAGACTGGTATGCGAGTCTCATATAGCGGACACCGAAGTTCGTGCTGAAGAAGAAAGCGCCGCGATTGGGGGACTTGGCCGGCTTTACGACCAAGGGCTTTTCCTGGATCAGGACTGCCGTGGGTGCGGGGGCAGGTTCTGTGGCCTCGGCTTGGACGGGTTCAGGTGCGGGCTTCTGTGCCGGAATAATAATAATGGGCGCTGAAGCCTGAGGCTGTTCCTGGACCTGGGTTTCTGTTGCGGCAGGGGCGGGAGCTTCGGCTGCTGCCGGTGCTGCAGGTTGAGCCGTTGCTTCGACTTGTGCCGGAGCCTCAGCTACAGGAGTTTCTGTTGTGCCGTCATTCACGTTAGCGAAAGCGGCGGTGGCAAGAGAGAGAAGTATAAGTTTGTATTTACGCATGTCAATAATATAACAAACAAATTATTGAAAAACTCTTCCAAAACATGAAAAAAAGATGAGCGCCCCTGAAATGCCGATTAATGGGAAAATCGTGTGATGAATCTCTCTGGAATATGGTTTTTTCAGTCGAATTGATGTCCGAAACGTTTCATATGGGTGCTTTTATATTAGTGTATGATGTAAATAAGTGAACTAATGTTCACCAAAACAAGGCCAGACTAGGGGTCGAAGTATGTTTTTTGTATGCTTCGAGTGTGAAAATTGGGCTTATCTCTTGCCAAGGTGGTAGAAAGTGGGTAGATTTGATACTGTTGTGGTAAAATGTGTCAAAAATTAGTATGAACTTTACGTCTTTCATAGGTCAGGCCCAGACGGCTATCGATGGAAAGGGAAGGACTTCCTTCCCCAGGGAATTCCGTCGTCAGCTGTTGGGAACCGATGGGAACGAGTTCGTGGTCACACGAGGCCCCGATCAGACCCTGAGGTTCTTTACTGTACCTGAATACGAGAAGTTCATGGCGGACCTGGACACGAGGTCCGACCGCCGTCAAGCCGACCTAGTTCGGAGAGGCCTGCACCCCACTGTGGTGGAGTTGGATGGTCAGAACCGCATTTTACTTCCCAAGGCATTGTTGGAGTATGCTGGTCTAAGGGGCGAAGTCCTTTACGTACAAGCTAGCGGAAAAACTCTCGAACTATGGAATCCTGAACGTTTTAACGAAAAGTATGGTTTGCAGACAAGTGAAGATATTGCTGCATTCGATGCCGCGTTCTATGGAGAGAGCTTGACGGAGGGTGGCGATGTCAATCGTTGACGAAAGCGCTTTCTACCATGCTCCCGTAATGCTCCAGGAATGCCTGGATGCCTTGAACATCAAGGCTGACGGCACCTATGCGGACTGCACCCTTGGTGGTGGCGGACATTCCTACGCAATTGCAAACAAATTAAATTCCTCGGGGACGCTCCATGCCTTCGACCGTGACGAAGAAGCCGTGGCCTATGCGACAAAGCGCCTTGCAGGAGTAGCCCCGAAGTTCATTGTGCATCCGGTGCGCTTTGGCGAACTGAAAAACGAAATTCCCGCCGATACGCTGGATGGTATTCTGTATGATCTTGGAATCAGCAGCCACCAGGTTGATGATTCTGAACGCGGGTTTACCTTCGTTGGCAATAACCCGCTCGACCTGCGCATGGATCGCCGGGAAGGGGTCTCTGCGCAGGCTTGGATGTGCAACGTGGATGCCGATACGCTTGCTGCCGCACTGCGCAAGAATGCGGATATGGACCGGGCGTTCAAGCTTGCTACCCGCCTTGTCGAAATGGCTGCGGATATCAAGAGGCAGGACCGCGCTATACTCCCGAACGATGTGAAATCTGTGGTGGAATCCGTTTTCCCGGACAAGCGGCGCGAGGTGAATGGCCTCCTGGCCCGCGTGTTTCAGGCTATCCGCATGGAAGTGAACGGGGAACTGAAAGAGATTGAAGACAGCCTGCGCGCTGCGGTGGATTGCCTCAAGGTGGGCGGCCGCCTGGTGGTGATGAGCTACCATTCCGTGGAAGACCGCTGCGTCAAGGAGACTGCTGCCGAATTCGAGAAGGCATGCATCTGTCCCGAGAACCTGCCCGTATGCATGTGCGGCGGGAACCACCAGAAGTTAAGAAAGGTCAACCGCAAGCCGATTCTGCCGACTGGCGAAGAAATTGCGAAGAACAGCAGGGCGCGCTCTGCGAAACTGAGGGTTTACGAACGAGTATGAGCGTAAGCGAGAAGATACCACTGCCGAAGACAAACAGGTCGATTGTCGTAATCGTCCTGCTTGCCGTTGTCGCGGTCGTTTCGGGGCTCATGACTCCTCTGTACCTGCAGAACCGTATCAACAGCCTTTATTCCAAGTACACCAAGCTCACCAACGAGGTGGTGTTCCTGGAAAGCGACCTGATGCGGCTGGAACTGAAGATAAACCAACTGTCCACTTTGGAACACTTGCGCGGCTATGCCGAACAGACCGGACTCGGGCTGAACGCGGTTCCCGTGAAGATCAAGGGCGAGGGAGGGTCTTATGAATGGTAAGATCAAGATAGAACCGCTCGCCTTCCTCAAGTGGCTCGTGATGAGCCTTGTCGGTGTGCTCCTGTGGCAGACCTTCAGCATCCAGGTGCTGAACCGCGAAGTGTACCAGACCAAGGCCAAGAACATGGTGACGAGTACGCGCAATGTCTATGCCGACCGCGGCCGCATCATGGACAGGAACGGCGTGGTGCTTGCGGATAACTTCAGGGATACGACCAACAAGATTGATTATAGCCGCATATTCCTGCATGGGCAGCTTGCAAGCCAGGTGGTAGGCAAGGTCGACTTCAACGGCCACGGGAATATGGGCCTCGAGAGGACTTTCGACACGAAGCTGAGCGGCATTACCGGAATCCGCGTGGGTGTCGACGGCCAGGCGGTCGAAACCGTCACTGCGACCGAGGGCGACTCGGTGAAAAAGGTAAAGGTGTTCGTGAAACGCGAAATCTATGCGCGTACCCGCGAGGTGGCGAAGGCCGAACCCGGCTTGAATCTTGTGCTGACGATTGACGGCAACATGCAGGAGATTGTGGAGAAGGCGCTGAAGGATGGCGTGAACGAGTTCGAGGCGAAGAGCGCGAGCGCTGTCGTTGTCGAACCCTATACAGGCGAAATTCTTGCCATGGCGAGCTACCCGACGTTTGACCCGAATTCAAAGACGCAGGGCGTGGGTCGCATGTCGAAAAATGAAATCGTTTCGCTCTCGTACGAACCGGGTTCCACGTTCAAGGTGATTACCGCGGCTGCCGCCCTCGAGAACAAGATTGTCTCCCCGACGCGCGTGTTCGAGAACGAAGGGCGCTGCTGGACATGGAACCCGAAATCCGAGAAGATTTGCGATACGCACGTCTACGGCGACATGGACATGTCGGAAGCGATGGTGCAGTCTTCGAACATCGTGTTTGCGAAAATTGCCGCGGAAGTCGGCGCGGAGAAGCTCTACTTTATGGCGCGCAATTTCGGCTTCGGCATGCCGACTTCGGAATATTTCCAGGGCGAAGAGAAGGGCCGCCTGCTCATGCCCTACGAGCTTACGCGCGATGACCGTACGCTCAAGACTATGGGCTTTGGCCATGCTATTTCTGTTACGCCAATCCAGATGGCGATGGCCTATGCGGCGGTCGCGAATGGCGGCGTGCTGATGGAACCGATGATTGTACGTGAATGGCTCGATGCCAACGGGAATGTGGTCGAGAAGAACAAGCCTACGGAAGTGCGCCGCGTGATTTCGGAAAGTACGGCGGCGACAATCCGTTCCATGCTGTTCCGCGTGGTGAACAGCGGTACGGCGAAGAAGGTCGTTTCGAAGAAGCTCCCCGACGTGTTCTTCGGAGGCAAGACGGGTACTGCCGAGAAGTTCAACCAGGAAACGCAGAAATACGACCGCGACCATCAGGTGGCTTCGTTCATCGGGCTTGCGCCTGTCGAGAATACGCGCTATGTATGCCTTGTGCTGGTAGACGACCCGCAGGGCAAGCACGTGGGCGGCCTTACCGCGGGCCCGATTTTCCGCCGCATTATGGAAGGTATCTACTACCATCCGGAAATTTCGCCGCCTTCGTACAACCTTGCGCAGGTGAAGACGAGCAATGCCTGCGATGTGGACTTTATGGGACTCACGGTGGATGCTGCCAAGAAGCTCGCTTCGGATAAGGGCTGCAAGGTGGCTTTCACGGGTGCCGGCGTCCGCGTGGTTTCGCAGAACCTGGATGTGACGGGGGAATCGGGCGTTGTGCTTTCCCTCGGCGAGATGGTGGCATCGAAGATGCCCGACCTGAAGGGACTTTCTTTGCGCGACGCGATGGAAATCATGGGCAATATTCGCGTGAATGTCGAATATGAAGGCAAGGGCCGCGTTGTGGCGCAGTCGCCCCAGCCCGAGGAATTGCTCCAGAAGGGAACGACGTGCAAGCTTACGCTTAAGGAGAGAGGCTAATGGTATCTGAAGGATTAATGCGCAATTTGGATGTGAAGGGACTTTGCGATGACTCCCGCCGCGTGAAGGCGCAGGACCTGTTCTTCTCGATGCCTGCGGAAGGCTACGAGGAATTCGCCCGCAACGCGGTCGCCTCGGGCGCAGTCGCGGTAGTGAGCGAGCAGGCGGCTCCCGAAGGGCTTGCCTCCAAGTGGATTCAGGTGGCCGACGTGAAGGCCGCCCGCCTGGAAGCGGCGAAGCTCTTCTACAAGGATCCGTTCTCGAAACTCAAGTGCCATGCGGTTACCGGGACCAACGGGAAGACGACCAGTGCTTTCCTCATGAACGCGATGCTCGAATCTGCGGGCAGGAAGACTGCGCTCCTCGGGACCATCAAGAACAAGATTGGCGATTCGTCGGTGCCGGCGACGCTCACGACTCCGGGCCTTCTGGACCTCTTTGCCTTTGCGGCGAAGGCGGTGGCGGCGGGTTGCACCGACCTCGTGATGGAAACTTCCAGCCATTCCCTGCATCAAGGGCGCGTTGCCGGAATTTCGTTCAGGAGCGCGCTGTTCAGCAACCTCACGCAGGACCATCTCGATTATCACAAGACGATGGAGGCCTATTTCGAGGCGAAGAAACTCCTGTTCACGAAGTACCTTGCCGAGGACGGCGTGGCCGTGGTGAATATCGACGATGCTCATGGCGAAAAGATTTACGATGAGCTGAAGGCGGCTGGCCGCAACGTGGTAGCCGTGTCGAGGCTCGGCAATGCGAAGGCCTTCGTGAAGCCCGAGGGAAGCGTCGTCAATACCGAAAACGGGCTCGAGTTTACGCTCCCGATGGTTGCGAAGGAAAAGTTCGAGACGCCCTTGTGCGGCGACTTCAATGTGGATAACGTGCTGCTCGTGCTCGCCTGGGCGAATGCGCTCCAGGTACCGGAACTCTCGATGCGTGCTGCGCTTGCGAGCGTGCGTGTGCCCGGCCGTTTCGAGAAGGTCTGGAACAGGGACGGAAAGCATGTGGTCGTCGATTACGCGCATACGCCCGACGCTCTGGAGCGCGTGCTTACGACGGCCCGCAAGCTCTGCCGTGGGAAGCTTTCGACGGTGTTCGGTTGCGGCGGTGACCGTGACCGCACCAAGCGGCCGATTATGGGCCATATCGCCGAGACGATAGCCGATACGGCATGGCTCACCTCGGATAACCCGCGAACCGAAGACCCGCTTGCCATCATCGAGGACGTGCGCGCGGGCATGAGTACGGACAAGTTTGTCGTTGTTGCCGACCGTGCCGAGGCAATTCGCAAGGCATGCGCTGCCCTGAAGGACGGCGACTGGCTCGTGATTGCCGGCAAGGGTCACGAAGACTACCAGATAGTCGGCAAGACGAAACATCATTTTGACGACCGCGAAGAGGCGGTGAAGGCAATGGAAGAATGCTGAAACTCGATTTGACAGTTCAGGAGATGCTGGACATTCTGGAGACGGCCCCGGTGGGCGTCCCGGCCCGCACTCTCAAACGCAAGGTGAATCTGTGCCTGGATTCACGCGAAAAGGCCAAGGGCGTGGTGTTCTGGCCTATCAAGGGCGCACGTTTCGATGCGCACAAGTTTGTTTCTCAAATGGAAAAGGATGGTGCACTGATGAGTGTAGTGAACCAGGAATCTGTTGAACAGAATGCCATCAAGATGTACGCCCCGGTGGACGATACCACCAAGGCTCTCCTGAAACTCGCCAAGGGCTACCAGCGCCTTTTCAAGTTGAAGAAGGTCGCCATTACCGGCAGCAACGGCAAGACGACTACCAAGGAGATGACGAAGGCCGTACTCTCGATGAAGTTCAACACCCATGCGACGCAGGGAAACTTCAACAACCACATCGGTGTCCCGATGACGCTTTTCCAGCTGAAGCACAGCCACGAGGCTGCAGTCGTCGAGATGGGCACGAGCGGCCCTGACGAGATCCGTCCGCTTTCGCTTGCGACCGAACCCGATGTTGCCGTGATTACCAATATCGGCGCAAGCCACCTGGAACGCCTCAAGAATCTGGACGGCGTGTTCAACGAGAAGATTACCATCAAGGATGGCCTCAAGGCCGGCGGGACGCTTATCGTGAATGCTGACGATGCTCACCTCTGCAAGGTCCGTTCGACGAAGAACATGAAGGTGGTGACCTTCGGTGTGCGTCGCGGGATGGTGAAGCCCGAAAAGCTTACCTGGAACGCGAACGCCTGTGCCGATTTCTACGTTGGCCGTACGCATTTCGAACTGGGTGTCCCGGGAATCCATAACCTTTACAACGCGCTCGCGGCCATTGCCGTGGGTACCGCGTTCCGTGTCCCGAAGGCCGATATCGCGAAGGCGCTCAAGTCCTTCCGCGCGACCAACATGCGCATGGAAATCCGCAAGGGCAACGGCTTCAAGATTGTTTCGGACTGCTACAACGCGAACCCGTCTTCTACCCGCATGGCGCTCCAGACCATCGGGAACATGAACGTGCAGGGCAGCCGCATCGCGGTGCTCGGCGACATGCTCGAACTCGGTGTGGCGAGCAAGGATTTGCACAGGGAAATCGGCAGGCTCGTTCCCGAAATGAACTTTGACCTCCTGCTTGCCGTGGGCGAACAGGCGAAGGAATTTATCAAGGGTGCGGAAGAACGCGGCATGGCGCATGCGTTCCATTTCGATACCGTGAAAGATGCCATCGAGTTCCTGGGCGACGTCGTTTCTGAAGGCGACGTGCTCCTGGTGAAGGGCAGCCGCGGAATGAAAATGGAGCAGGTGGTGGATGCCCTCATGAACTTCACTCCCGCGAAGGTGAAATAGCAGAGATTAGGAATTATGAGTAACACCCAGGCGACAGGCGTAAACAAATTGCTGATGCTGTCAACGATGCTGTTGATAGTGTTCGGCATATTTGTCGTGTACACGGCGACTTCGCCGCGTGCGGTGCTTGACGGCAGGTCTCCGGAGTACTATCTGGTGCAGCATTGTACCAAGGTGGTCGCATGCCTTGTCGCCATGTTCTTCGGCGCCCGTGTCGATTATTCCATCTGGAAGAAGAGTTCCCGCATCATCTTCTTCTTGGGTTGTGCGCTTACGTTTGCTGCTATTCTCAAGGGCTGGATTCATCCGTCTGCTGCCGTGAAGGGTGCAAACCGCTGGATTCTGGGCATACAGCCTTCCGAAATCATGAAGCTCGGTTTTATCCTGATGATTGCGACCAAGGTGTCCGATGCCGGAGCCGATATCAAGTCCATCAGGTGCAGCCTCAAACAACCTGCTGTTCCGCTGGTTATCGTTTCCGCCTTGCTTGTGGCGCAGCCGAACTACTCCATGCTCATCATGTTCTGCGGAATCATGCTGTCGATGCTGTTCGTTGCTGGGGCTAGGCTCAAGTATGTCGCTGCTGGGTTCGGTGTCTATGGGGCCGTTGGCATCTTGGGTCTCGTTTTGAAATCGGCGTTCTCCGAGAAGGGCTTCCATGTGGCGAACCGTATCGGTGCGTTCTTCAATCCGGATGAGCACAAGAACGGCGTCGAACAGGTCGAGCGCTCGCTGGAGGCTCTCGGGAACGGAGGATTCTTCGGTGCGGGTGTCGGAAACGGGTCCGTGAAGTTCGGGTACCTGCCCGAGGCGCACAAGGACGTGGTCTACAGCGTTATTGGCGAGGAATTCGGTTTCGTGGGAACGGCTGCCGTTCTCGGCATATTTGCGGTTATTTTCTACCAGGGTTTCGAAATCGCGAGGAACTGCCCGACGCGATTCGGCAAGTGCCTCTCGGTGGCGCTGACTATTTCGCTTTTCTTGAATTTCATCGTGCACGTCTGCGTGAGTACGGGGCTTGGCCCGACTACGGGGCAGCCGCTGCCCTTCTTGAGCTTCGGTGGCACGAACCTGATTATTTCCGGACTGTTCATTGGCATCTTGCTGAACATCTCGAAGGCGGGTACCGGAAAGAAGATTGACGAGGCGTATTCGGGCGGAGACCGCACGAACGTCTATACGTTTGGTGGATTTGATATTGCGAGGACTGAAACATGAAAAAGTTCCTGTTTGTATGCGGTGGCACCGGTGGCCACATTTTCCCGGCGGTAGCTATCGCCGAAAGTCTCAAGAAAATGGGCGTGACAGACATTACGTTTGCCGGCCGTAAGGACTCCATGGAAGAACGCCTTGTGGCTGCCAACTGGCCTTATGAATACATTACGGCGGAACCGCTGCACCGTGGGCCGTTCCTCAAGAACTTGGCGCTCCCCTTCAAGCTCTCGAAGTCGCTGGTGCGCGCGAAGAGCGTGGTGAAGAAGGTGAACCCCGACGTGGTCGTCGCTACCGGCGGTTACGTTTCGCTCCCGATTGTGCTTGCTGCGGGTTCGTTCGGGATACCCGTCTACCTGCAGGAACAGAATGCTGTGGCCGGCGTTGCGAACAAGTTCGGTTCTCGTTACGCGAAGACGATTTTCGTGACCTCCGAGGCGGCGGCGAAGTTTTTCCCCGCAGGGAGGTGCATGGTGTTCGGTAACCCGGTGCGCAAACTGCCCGATGGCGATTCGCTTGCCCGCCCTGCCGAATTTGCGGAAGGCAAGAAGGCCGTGTTTATCGTGGGCGGTTCGCAGGGAGCCGCTGGTATCAACGCGAAAATCGAGGAAAGCATCAAGCAGATTGCTGCCCGTGATGACGTGAGCGTCGTGTGGCAGGTGGGCGTGAAGAACGTGGAAGCCATTTCCCAGCGTGTCGGAAATGTGCCGAATGTCGCTATCCGCGGGTTTCTCGACGGTATCTATGCCTACATGAAGTATGCCGATTTGATTATCAGCCGTGCAGGCGCTTCGGCACTTGCCGAGATTCTCGCCTTCGGCAAACCCTCGATTCTGCTTCCGTTCCCGCATGCGACTGCGAACCACCAGGAACACAATGCCCGCGTGGTCGAGAAGGCGGGTGCGGCCCTGGTCGAACTGGATAGCGACCCGAACGATCTGTGGAACAAGGTGGAACAGCTTTTGGCCGATGAACCTCGCTTGAGCGCGATGGCTTCTGCCGCGAAGGGCCTCGGAATGCCCGATGCTGCGGACCAGATTGCGCAGGCCATTTTGGAAAAGGAAAATCTCTAATGCAGATTAATGATTGTAAACGAGTCCGTCGCCTGCACTTTGTGGGCATCGGTGGTGCCGGAATGTCGGGCATCGCGGAAGTGTTGCATGTGAACGGCTTCGAGGTGAGCGGTTCCGATACGGGCGAGAGTCCGGTTATCGATTACCTCAAGGGCTTGGGCATCAAGATTGCGCCGAAACACGAGGCGAAGAATGTGGAAAGCGCCGACCTGGTCGTCTATTCCTCTGCAGTGCCGCACGACAATCCCGAACTGGTCGAGGCGCGCAATCGCCGTATTCCGGTTATCCGCCGCGCCGAGATGCTCGGCGAGCTCATGCGCATGAAGTACACGCTTTCGATTTGCGGTACGCACGGCAAGACCACGACGACTTCCATTGTCGGCGAAATCTGGGAACAGGCCGGCCTCGACCCGACTATCATCGTGGGCGGTGTCGTGAAGGGCAAGGGCTCTGGCGCCAAGGTGGGCAAGGGTGATTACCTGATTGCCGAGAGCGACGAGTTCGACCGCAGCTTCCTTTCGATGATGCCGTCTTCGGCCATCGTCACGAATATCGATGCCGATCACCTGGACACCTACGAGAATATCGAGGAAATCAAGGATGCGTTCGTGCAGTTCGTGAACAAGATCCCGTTCTACGGGCAGGCGATTTTGTGCCTTGACGACCCGAACGTGCAGGCAATCCTTTCGCGCGTGCGCAAGCCGGTGATTACCTACGGCTTCAGCCGCCAGGCCAAGTACCGCGTGGACAACCTGCGTTTTGAAAAGGGATATCCCGTATTTGAAATTTTGAACGATGGCGAGAATCTCGGTGAATTTAGGTTGCAGATTCCGGGCCGCCATAACGTGCTCAACGCGACTGCCGCGGTGGCGCTCGCTATCGAGGAAGGCATTTCTGCCGATATCGCACGCAAGGCATGCGCCGCGTTCCAGGGTGTTACCCGCCGCTTCGAATTCATGGGCGAGAAGAACGGCGTGATGGTGTTCAACGATTACGCGCACCACCCGACGGAATCGACCGCGACGCTTCTCGGGTTCCGCGAGGCCTTCCCGGACAAGCGCATTGTCGTCGCGTTCCAGCCGCACCTTTATTCCCGTACGCGTGACCAGCACGAAGCCTTCGGTATGGCTTTCGCCAACTGCGACGTGCTTCTCGTGACCGACATTTATGCAGCCCGCGAACGCCCGATCGAGGGCGTCACCGGGGCGCTTGTGGCGAATAGCGCAAGCGACCGCGGTCACCGCAATGCGCGGTTCGTGGGCGACCAGATGAACCTGCTCCCGATTCTCAAGGCGGAACTCCGCGAGAATGACGTGGTCGTCTTGATGGGCGCGGGCAACATCTACAAGCTTGGGACCCGAATCCTGGAGGAATGCGTTTGACCGAATCCAAGACGACATTCTTGGGACGCCGTATAGGCTACAACGAAGGCAAGCGGAAGCAGGCCCGTGCGCAGAAGATTAGGCGCCGTGCCCAGGGTGCTTTCCGCTGGTTCAGGCGTCGTGGCTGGATTCTTTGCGTCCTCTTGATTGTTGCCGGGGTTGCTCTCTGGACGAACCGGTTCTATGTGCAGCGCTTCAACCCGCTGGAACTGCGTCACCTGCGCTATATCGATATCGAAGGGAACCGCATGCTTTCGTGGGAAGATGTCATCCAGAACGCACAGGTGGAACCGGGCATGCTCATGTCCGAAGTTTACCCGGATTCTATAGAGAAGATGCTCATCCAGGTTCCGCTAATCCGTTCGGTGCAGGTCAAGAAGCATTTCCCGTCTTCGATGTCTATAGTGCTCGAGGAATCGAAGGCGGTGGCCTCCTTCTTCGATGGCGGTAAGGCAACCGTGTATTCCGAAAGGGGAGTGCCGCTCCCGCTTTCGACATCGACAGCGCTCCGCCTGCCTATTGTGGAACGCGAATCGATGACAGAAATCAAGCCCATCTGCAGGTTCCTCGCCGAGATGAAGAAGGCGGACCCGAACCAGTACGCGCTCGTTTCGCAGATTGGCTGGTCGCAGAAGGACAAAGCTTTCGAGGTTATTTTCAGGGACGTGGAATTCCACGTGCTCTACCCGGCGACGGGATGGAATGGAGATTTGTTCACCCTGTACGACATGGTGAAGGTGGGTTTCCCGCAGGATTTGCGTTGCGCTGGAGAAGTTGATTTGCGATATGCCGGTTTCGCTTATGTAAGGAATTTCGACAAGAGGTGTGTCAATGGATGAACCTAAAAATGAAATAAGGAAAGAAGATCTGATATTCGGGTTGGATATCGGTGCCTCAAAAATCAATCTGTTCGCGGGAGTGGCGAATGGAGAGTCCGTGCGCGTGCTGGAATGCGGTGATTTCCCGCTGACCAATGCCGACGAATTCGACCATGTGGTCGAAATGCTGAAGCAGGCCGCACAGACAGTCGAATCTATTACCGGAGTGGATGTCCACGATGTGTACGTGGGCATTGCGGGAATGCATGTTTCCGCCGTTAATTACAAGGGGCTGATTACGCTCCCGACCGGCGAAGTCCGCAGCCAGGATATTGAAATGGTGAAGGACCAGGCGAGTACCATTCCCGAGTCCGCGGGCCAGATTATCCACGTGTTCCCGGGCGAATACACTCTCGACGACCAGACGGGTATCAGGAATCCGAAGGGGCTCAACGGACGCCGCCTCGGTGTGGAAGTTCAGGTGGTCACCTCACGCCCGAGCGCCATCCAGAACCTGGACAAGTGCGTGCGTAGCGCCGGCCTGCATACCGTCGAGTTTGTCTGGGAACCTCTTGCTGCCGCATACGCCGTGCTTACCGCCGATGAAAAGGAACTGGGCGTCGCCCTTGTCGATGTGGGTGCGGGAACTGCCGATGTCGCCGTTTTCGTGGGCGAATCGCTGCGCTATACCGCGTCGCTCGATATCGCGGGCAACAGCATCACGAGCGATATCAGCAAGTGCCTCAAGGTGCCTATTTCGCTTTCGAAGGCCGAAGAAATCAAGAAGAAATATGGTACATGCAAGATTACTAACCTGAATGCGGACGAGACGTTCCCGGTTCCCGGTGTCGGTGAACGCGGCGATGTCCTGTGCTCGCGCAACCTGCTTGCTCGCGTGATTACCGCCCGCGTCGAAGAAATCTTCAAGCTCCTGAAGAAGGACCTCGAGAAACACGGGATTGTCGGGCTCATCAACGGCGGCATCGTGCTTACCGGTGGGTGCTGCGCCCTTGACGGTATCGACGAGGTTGCCGAGAAGGTGTTTGAGAAGCCGGTCCGTATTGGGCGCCCGAAGGGTGTGAGCGGAATCCAGGACGCATTCCGCAAGCCTTCGTACGCGACAGGCATCGGTCTTTTGCATTATGCTGCGCGCCAGCGCAACGAAAACAAGAAGTACGAGACGGGGAAACAGCTTACGGTCTCCGTCAAGAAGGGCCTCCAATGGCTCAAGGATCTTGTTCGCACATACTTTTAACAAAAACAGACACTCAAAATCAAATACAGGGAGATAAACCATGAGTGAATTCATAAACGGGGCGACCCATATCGAAATGGATGAATCCATCCTCAACAACGCCAAGGTGAAAGTGTTTGGCGTCGGCGGTGCCGGCGGAAACACGGTGAACCGCATGGTTGGCATGAACATCGAAGGCGTGGAATACTACGCCGTCAATACCGACGCGAAGGCTCTCGAACTGAGCCTTGCCGATCACAAGATCCAGATTGGCAAGAAGCTCACGAAGGCTCTCGGTGCAGGCATGAAGCCCGAAGTCGGTCGCAAGGCCGCCGAAGAGAATATCGAGGAAATCAAGGAAGCCATGAAGGGCGCCGACATGATCTTCATTACCGCGGGCATGGGCGGTGGAACCGGTACGGGTGCTGCTCCTGTCGTGGGTAATGTCGCCCGCGAAATGGGTATCCTCACGGTTGCAGTCGTCACCAAGCCGTTCAAGTTCGAAGGCAAGCGTCGCGGCACTCTCGCTTCTGAAGGTATCGCGAACCTCCGCACTTCCGTGGACACCATGATTGTGGTGGACAACGAGAAGCTCATGAACGTCGTGCAGAACACCGACAAGGCGCTCACTCTTGATGGTGCCTTCAAGCTCACCGACGAAATCCTCGGCAATGCCGTGCGCAGCATCTGCGACATCATGTTCCGTCATGGCCTCATCCACGTCGACTTTGCCGACATCAAGACCGTGATGACCAACGGCGGCTCTGCCCTCATGGGTACCGGTATCGCCGAAGGCGAAGGCCGCGGCATCCGCGCTACCGACATGGCCCTTTCTTCTCCGCTTCTCGAAGACATCAACGTGGATGGCGCTACTGGCGTGCTCGTGAACGTTTCCCATGGCGAAAACTTCTCCATGCTCGAATACAACGAGGCGATGGAACACATCCACGAAGCGGTCAGCGACAAGAACGACCCGAACATCATCATGGGCGATATCCTGCTCCCGGAACTCGGCGACAAGGTGTGCATCACCATCATCGCTACCGGCTGTGGCAATACCGGCTACCAGCAGGTGCCCCAGGCTCAGGTTGCCCCGATGCAGCAGACTTACACTGCTCCGGCAGCACCCCGCGCAAGTGACCTCGTGAATTCCCTCGGCGCTCCGGCAGCGCCCGCACCGCAGGCTGCCCCGATACAGCCGCAGCCCGTCGCCGCTACTCCGCGTCCGACGTCGCTCAACTTTGTCGCCCTCGCGCAGACAGTTCCCATGCCTGCCGTAAGGCCCGAAGCTCCTGCCGCACCGCAGTCCGTGTTCACGCAGCATGGCGCCGTGCAGGGCTCTTCTTCGGCTTTTGCCGCCCCCGGATTCTCGGCGACGGCTCCTGCAGAAGAAGTGATTCTCGGAACTCCGAACGCATCGCTTCCGGAAACCCAGGAATTCTCTCCTGTTGCCGACATGGATATCATGAACACGGTTTCTGAAAAGTCTGCTCCGATGCAGGAAGAACCGTCGCTCGACACTCCGACGTTCATCCGCAACACGATGGCCGAAAAGAGCATCCCTGCTGCAGTTACGGGTGCCCACGAAGCTTGCGCTCTCAGGAGCCGTGGCGTTGACTACGACGTGCCGGCATTCCTCCGCGGAAGCGACGTGTTTTAGCAAGTCTTCCCGTTTACGGGATCAACAATAACACACACAGGGTGCGCCTCTCTAGCGCACTCACCACAACAACAAGGGACTACCTGGGTCTCCCTGCCTGGGTAGTCCTTTTGTATACCGTTCGCGCTACGTCTGTGGATAGATACCTCAGGTATGCACTCACTCTCGCCACCACGGCACGCTTGCACCGTGCCGCTTGTGGCTCACGATGCGACCGTTCGTGCTACGTCTGAGGAAAGATTCCTCCGGTATGCGCTCACTCTCGCCACCACGGCACGCTTGCGCCATGCCGCTTGTGGCTCACGGGTATATCGCTTGCTCGTCGTCTCGGGGACAGAACCTCCGAAATCTCGCTCGCTCTCGCGTCCGCGCCTGGTTAATACTAGGCGCTTGCCGCTTACGGAATACCGCTCGCGCTAAGTCTGAGGAAAGATACCTCCGGTATGCACTCGCTCTCGCGACCGCCACGGCTTAACGCCTGTGGCTTTGTCGCTTATGGTGTGACCGCTCGCGCTACGTCTGTGGATAGATACCTCCGGTATGCGCTCACTCTCGCCACCACGGCACGCTTGCGCCGTGCCGCTTGTGGCTCACGGGCGTCCGCTCGGTATATAGGCGTTCTGCTCGCATTTTTTCTTTTTTTATTTACTATTTTACTTGGCATGAAGTCCTGCGGTTACATCCTTGGCTTTTGCATGCTGTCTATGGCGGTCTTGTGCAATGCGGCTCCGGCTCATCCGGAGTCAGGCAAGAACGGCTATTTCCAGATTGGCGCCGATGCCGATTTCGGGTTTAACGGCGGTCCGACGGAGTCCTATTTCGCGGTGGATACCGCCGACTGGTACGGGTCCAACTGGCGCGGCCTGCAAATCCCGCTCGAAAACGCCCGCAGTTACGAGGAACACGTGTCGCCCTTCTTCACGCTCAGTTTCCGCGCTGCCTACAAGGATTTCCACGTATTGCTGGACCTGCCTCTCCGGCGCGATCTCGAAGCCTGGTACCAGGATGACCTGCACAAGAATTTCACGTACAAGCCGAGCGAACTCGATATCAACGTGCCGAACAATGCTTATGCCGTTTGGGAAAATCCCGTGGGTTACGTGCAGTTCGGCCGCTTTGCGGTTGACGAACTGAAGGTTTCGAAGAATGATATCCTCGTGGGTGGCGCTCCGTACCACGACGGCCTCTACTGGAAATTTGCGCCGAGCATATTCCGTTACGATTTCTTGTTCAGTTCCCTCAATGCTTGGCTCTACGGCGATATGCGTGGCGAAAACGGTTGCCCGCCCGTTGGTACCGAGGCGTATGCGCAGAAATGCACGGATCCCGGCAACCAGGTGGCAAACCAGCGTAACCGCGTCTACGACGACAATGTCAAGACGTTCGTATTCCACCGCTTCGGCATCGAGACAGACAAGTTCTGGATATACGTGGCTGAGCAGAGCATGATAGGCGGCAAGGCGCCCGAGTTCCGCTCCATAAGCCCCTTCATCTACTGGCACGACAACTATGCCAACGGTTACACCTCCGCGGCGACTTCCGTGGAACTGGGCTACAAGACTTCGAACGGGGCGCGGTTCTACGGTCAGGTGAACATGGAAGACATCAATAGCCCGGTGGGCGAGGATGACAATTTTGGCACGAGCCGTTCCGTCATCAACTACCTTGTCGGCTACTATCACGAGATGCAGATGCGCGATATGGGCAAGTTCAGCTGGAGACTCGACGTGGTGCGTACCGACCCGGTGGCCAACAACAGCAGGCTTCCGCTCCTCAAGTACACGAGCCGCCGCAACTACCGCAGTAACTTCCGTGCACAGGAAGACTCCGATTATGCCGACGCCTATTTCGTGGATTATTCGATTGGCTACCGTCGTGGTGCAGATGCTCTCGACATGTGGTTCGATTTCGGCTGGCAATATGGCAGGCATTCGCTTTCGCTGACATTCGCCTGGCTCCGCCAGGGCGACAAGGAAATGTACACCGATTACAATGTTGCGCTCGCGGGTAGCGAAAATTCCCCCTCCGGCGTGGAAGAGGCGCAGTATCTGGTAGACGGGCTCTACCGCATGAAGGTGAACGGCTGGTTCAGTTTCTATCTGGGTGGTGGCCTTCGCAGGTACGAAAACCTCGCGCACGAAAACGACAATGACGGTGTCGACGGATGGCTGCGTTCCGGCATCAAGTTCAACTTCAGTCCTGTCGACGTGAAGTTCTAGTTTTTCCTGGTGGAAAATCGCCTGACCCGCCGAAAAGGTACTCTTTCTTTCTTTTTTCCTTCCGGCTTTTGTATTTTGCCTCTTGTCTATTCCTATATTATTCCTAAATCAAGGAGTTTTGTATGGCAGAAATCGGTACACCTCTAAGTTCTAGCGCCACAAGGGTGCTGTTTTGCGGAGCTGGCGAACTCGGCAAGGAAGTCATCATCGAGATGATGCGTCTCGGCGTCGAAGTCATCGCCGTGGATCGTTACGCCAACGCCCCTGGCATGCAGGTGGCTCATCGTAGCCACGTCATCAACATGCTCGACGGTGCCGAACTCCGCCGCGTGATTGAACTCGAGAAGCCCGACTACATCGTTCCCGAGGTCGAGGCGATTGCCACCGATACGCTTGTCGAGATGGAGAAGGAAGGCTTTACCGTCATCCCGACCGCGAAGGCCACCAAGCTTACCATGAACCGCGAAGGTATCCGCCGCCTTGCCGCCGAGGAACTCGGCATCAAGACGAGCCCGTACCGCTTCGCCGACAATTTTGAAGATTTCAAGGCCGCGGTCAAGGAAATCGGCATTCCGTGCGTGGTGAAGCCGGTGATGAGCTCTTCGGGCCATGGCCAGAGCGTCATCAAGACCGAAGCCGATGTGCAGAAGTCCTGGGACATCTCGCAGCACGAAGGCCGTACGGGCCACGCTAGCCGCGTGATTGTCGAAGGTTTTGTGCCGTTCGATTACGAAATTACCTTGCTCACGGTGCGTCATGTGGCGGGTACGAGCTTCCTGGAACCGATCGGCCACCACCAGGTGGGCGGTGACTACCAGGAATCCTGGCAGCCGCAGCCGATGAAGCCGGAACTGCTGGAACAGGCGAAGGTGATCGCGAAGAAGGTGACAGACGCTTTGGGTGGTCGTGGCATCTTTGGCGTGGAACTCTTCGTGTGCAAGGACGAGGTGCTGTTCAGCGAAGTTTCCCCGCGCCCGCACGATACCGGCATGGTAACGCTTATCAGCCAGGACCTTTCCGAATTTGCTCTGCATGCGCGCGCTATTCTCGGCCTGCCCATCCCGAACATCGCGTTCCACGGCCCGAGTGCCTCGAAGGCTATCGTGGTGGATGGCAACTCCGACCACATGAAATTTGGCGGCCTCGAAGAAGTTCTCGCTGAACCGGATACGGCGCTCCGCCTGTTCGGCAAGCCTGAGCTCAAGGGCCACCGCCGTCTGGGCGTGCTGCTTGCCCGCCGCAACACCGTGGAAGAAGCCAAGGCGCAGGTTATGGCCATGCGCGAAAAGGTAAAGGTTACGCTGTAGATGAAGAAACTATTTGGATTGTTGATTGCGATGCTCGCGCTTGCCGCGTGCTATTCCCCGGAGCCGTTCGAGGCCGAGGATTCTGGCGAGTCGGCTGTGTCTGGCCAGTCTTCCAAGATTGGAAAGATGTTCCATGTCAACGGCATGGAGCAGACTTGCAACCCCTCGGTGAGTCAGGATGCGGAAAAATACCCGGCGTCGATGCTCTGGTTGAATTTTGGCGGTACGCTGCATGTAAACGCTCCTGATTCCGCCTACACGACCAAGCACGTGAAACAGCACGACCGCCTTACCGTGAGCGATACCGCGGGCAACGTGAAATGGTACATGATGGTCGGCAAGGATGAGTGCCAGTTCCAGGACCCGGAATGGAGTACGCATGGCGGCTTCATTGTGGCTCTCCGTGGCAACGCCTTCAAGGACGGTAAGCTGAATTGCGGTGGCGCCCTGGATTACAAGATATTCGCGGTGCGCATGGCAGACCAGAAGAAGTTCTGGTTCTTCGACAAGGATATCAGCGAAGAAGCGACCCCGCACCTGTGGGTCGATGAATCGGCGACTCCTGACACCTCCGCTTCGGATTCGACTGTGGAGGGATTCTTCGGTACAGACAAGGTTCGCCTGACTTATGTTTCCGATGATGATGAAATTGTTTTTGTCGACTTTGCAAACGGTGGCTTGAAGAAGGCGAAAAAGCTGAAGAAGCCGTCTGGCCGCAGCAACTGGCGAATCGATAGCCCGCTTATTTCTCCGGACGGAAACTTTGTCGTCTATAACGTTTATGACAACCCGAAGACTTGGGAAGCCTATATTCAGGAACTCTCGGAGAATTCGACCCCGATCAAGATTGAACGGACGGCAGGCATGATGTCGGATCCGGCTCAGCCGCACTGGTTTGAATTTAAGGGGCGCCTGTTTGTGCTGTGGGCCGAATTCCCGTCGAACTCGCAGATGCTCAACAAAGCTGACTTGGCGAATGAGAGCGTGCAAGATGGTTCTGCTGGGCGCACGGTGATGCGTGAACTCCGTTTGACTCCGGATGCCCCGACGAGCGACCTCGCTTTCGAATGGATTGGCGCCGCGCGTGAAATCGCTCCGATTCCCATGACGGGAGGCCGGTCTCCGGATGGGAAGTTCCTTGCGACTGGTACTAACCCTGCATTCCTGCTTAAACTTCCGTGAGGCGCGACATGAAAAGAAAAGTCTTGACAAAGTGTTGTGCCCTTGCCGCCGTTGCGGCACTCTCCTTCTTTGCGGGTTTTGAATCTCCCGTGGAAACATCGACTCCGTGGGAGTCCATCGGCGGTTGCGGTGCCGGCGGTTCCGGAGGCGGTTCCGGCGATGGCATCAAATGGATTGGCCAGGGCGTTTCGGGTGGCTACCTCGAGACGGAAGTGTTTACCAAGTTCAATTCGGGCCAGAACTTTTCGGCCTTGACGCTTACTCCGCATTTCTCGGTGAAGCCTACGTGGTCTACCAAGCTGGGCGTCTCCA
The DNA here is from genome assembly GCA_902762305.1 of Fibrobacter succinogenes. Classification (GTDB taxonomy): domain Bacteria; phylum Fibrobacterota; class Fibrobacteria; order Fibrobacterales; family Fibrobacteraceae; genus Fibrobacter; species Fibrobacter succinogenes_I. The sequence goes on from CACWNW010000005.1 coordinate 180,534, forward strand.
TCCCGTTCGTTTCGCATCAGGGCGAAGTGCAGTACCGCAGTAACCAGTCCCCGACCGATCGCAGTACCGGCGGGCTCGGCGATATTTCGTTTGACTTCAGCAAGACCATCGGCAGTGGTGGCGCAGCATCGCTTTCGGCATCCCTCACGATACCTACCGGCCAGTACGACATCAAGCGCGGTACGGATGCGGGCCAGGAAATTCTGCCGTCGAGTTTCCAGAAGGGCTCCGGCCTTTATTCCCTCACGCTAGGCTGGGATTACAGCCGCGATACGGATAAGGGAATCTGGCTGTATAGCCTGAGTTACACGCATCCGTTCGCGATGCACCTGATTTCGGGCGAGAACGAATTCAACGACACTTACTGGAAGAATATTGAACACGATGGCAAACGCTTCGAATACAGTTTCAAGCCTTATGGCGAAAACGATTTGGGCGCCTTCACTCCGCCTTCTGTGAGTGCATCCGTCGCTTACGGCTACCGCGGCCGTCCGGGAATCGTGCAGAGCCTAGGCCTGAACTTCTCCGTACCTCTCGGTGTCGCATGGATCAGTTCCGAGAAAGCGGGGACGTATGACCCGCGCCCCGACCCCGATCATCAGGCTTGGTCGCTGGCGATTGCCTACGGTATCGAATTCTCGAATGCGGATTTCCCGGTGTTCCTCGCGTTCTCCGTGCCCATCCACGACAAGGCGAATGCGGCTGACCCGAAAAACGAATACGATGATTCTCCGATGCGCGAATGGAATGCGCCCGACTGGGGAGACATTATGCAGCAGTGGACTATCGCTGTCGGCATCAAGGGAAGCTTCTTCTAAAAAAATAAGCCCGCGGGAATTTGCCTGCGGGATTTTTTTTGTGGGAATTTGTGCCCGCAGGTGTTATGCCCGCGGGTGTGTCTTCTTGAAGGCGGCGCGCAGGCGTTCTGCATTTACATGCGTGTAGACTTGAGTGGTGGAGATGTTCGAATGCCCGAGCATCTCCTTCACGCTCATGATTTCGGCGCCGTTTTCGAGCAGGTGCGTGGCGAAGCTGTGCCGCAGCACATGCGGGGACGCCTTGCCTTCCCAGCCGATTTCGCGCAGCAGGTCGTGGATGTCGTTCCGGAGCGTGCGAAGCCCGAATGGCTTGCCGTCTTCGCTTAGGAATACGTAGCCTGTCGCGGTGGGCAGGTGGCCCGCTTCAACTTCCATCTGCTTGAATGTCGCGATGCGCTCGATGAAGCTTTCGGTGAGCGGTACGATGCGCTCCTTGTTGCCCTTGCCGAGCACGCGCACGAGCTTTGCGCTTGTGTCTATGCGGTCCCACGTGAGGCTCTGGCATTCCGAGATGCGCAGCCCCGAGCCGTAGATGAGTTCGAGCAGTATGCGTGCACGCACCTGCTGTAGCGTCGGAGGGTCGGGCAGCTCCGGAAACTTTTCTTCGGCGAGGTCCTTTTGCCCGAGTACGTTCACGAGCCGTTTGGGGCGCTTGGGCATGGGCACGTTCTCGGCGGGATTCTTCTCGAGTGTCTTACTCTTGATGAGGTACTTGCCGAAACTCTTTAGAGCGGCGAGGTGCTCGCAGATGCTCGTGGGGGCGAGTTTCTGCTTCATCTTCAAGTCCCACACGAATCCTTTCACGTTCATCTCGGAGAATGCGGAAAGTGCCGGCGCATTTCCGGCATCTGCATTGGTTGCGGGGGAGGGCGCGCCGCCCAGGTGCTCGAGGAACTTCACGAGCGACTTGCGGTAGGTATCCACCGTACGCGGCGAAAAGCGTCGCCTCTCCGCGATGTACTGCAGGAACTGCTCGATGTATTCCGGAAGGTTCATGCTGCGTAATTTAATAAACGGCTGGTGGCGCTAGGTCGCAGGGCACCGGCTTTACCCGCTTTGCCAGCCCTGCATGCGACATGCGCTCGGCTTGTTCGTGAGATGCGCTTGCGAAAACATGCCGAATTGTCCCGAAATGTGCGAGAAGGGCTCTTTGGGTTGGTCTCGAAATGGTGAAAAATCTATTTTATGGGCAGAATATGAGAATCGCGAGTTTTTTTGAAATGTTTGTCGGCATGGTGGCGTTGGTATCGGCGCCAGTTCTGGCCGTCGACCGTGTGGCGGGCGCGAACGCCTCTCTCGATATTGAACCGGGGGCACGCTCTGCCGCGCTCGGTTCTGCTACGATGGCGATTGATGGCGATTACCTTGGGCTCGTTTCCAACCCGTACCAGCTTTCCAATGTGCGCTACATGTGGGCGAGTTTCTCGCATACGGAGTATTTCGAGGACACGCGGTACGATTATGCGTCGGTGACTGTCCCGCTTGGCTTGGACCAGGGGCTCGGCATTTCGTTTGCACGTTTTGGCGCCGACGACATTCCTTACATTCGCGAGGGCGATGCCTTGCCCGAGGGGAGCGACTACGAAACGCTCTCGATTGCAGACTGGATGCTTTCGGCTACATGGGGCCGCCGTATTTTTGAAAGGTTCGAACTGGGTGTAGGGTTCCACTTGCTATACCGCGACATGGACCAGTCCGGTTTCGGTTTCCGTGGCGATGTCGGCTTGCGTTACCGCATCATGGATGACCTCTATGTTTCGGGCCTCCTGAAGGGCTGGACCTCCTCTGCCACGAAATGGGATTCGGGCGAGTTCGAGTATTCCGCCCCGGACCTCTTCCTTGCGGCGAGCTATGGTCTGGACATCCGCTACCTCTACGGGAAGCTCGGGCTCTACTGGCAGAGTGCAGGCGTGTTCAGGCACGAGGCGCGCGACCTCGGGTTCGAGACCGACGAATCACGTGGCGATCCACTCTGGAGAAATCCGCTGGATTGGCTCTCGGGTGGCCGCGGCGGTATCGAGTTTTCTTTCGATTTCGGGCTCAGCCTGCGTGCGGGCCTGTCGAGCTTCACGACGTTCCGGAGCTTTACCGCGGGTGCGGGTCTTGTTATCGCGAAGTTCCTGCGGGTCGACTATGCGTTTGAATCGCACCCGGTGCTTTCGCCGGTGCACCGCGTGAGCATAAGTGTTAGCCCGTACCTGTTCTCGCATGCGCCCAGGCCCGAACCGGTAAGGCCCGCGGCTGCGGCCCCGACCACGCTTCTCGGTGCGGAGGCGGAAGAACCCGAAGTGCAGGCCGAGGATGAACCGGCCCCGCAGGAGAACGCTCCGGCTGCTCCGGTCGTGGAGGAGACTTCTGAAGAGGTCTTCGAAACGCGTTCCTCCGGTGGAATACAGTGGGAAGAGTAGCAAAATGTTGCCTGATTTTAACAATTTTCGAGCGAATTTTTACACATCCCCTGTTTTTTAGTTTATATTTCTGCATATGACGCAATTGAAGAACTATCGCGAAGTTGGCATTTTTGACTTGTTGTCCGCACCGCTCAATCCGATTGGGGCGTTTGACGCAGAGCAGTTCAAGAAGGACGTTCGCAAGTTGATCGATGACAATCCCGATGATAAGTTCGTGGCGGTCGACCTGACGGGGCTTGATTTCGTCTATAGCGACGCCTACAATGCCTTTGTCCAGTTCCAGAGCGAACTTTCGAGTAAGGGCGGTATGCTTGCCCTTCTCAGCAACAGTCCGAGCATAGTCGATGGCCTCAGGAAGGCCGGCCTTGACCGTTCGCTCAAGGTATTTTCGTTCGAAGCCGAGATGATGTCCTTCTCTCTGCATAGCCGCGGTCCGGCGGATTCTTCTGCACAGGAACCTGCACCTGCCGCTCCGGCAGAGCCGGAACCATCTCCGGTCGCTTCGCAGAACGGCTCCATGACAGAAACCGATCTGAGGGCCGAACGCCGTACGGGCCACAACCGCCGCTTTACCAAGAGTTTCAATGCTGTCGTGAAGGACGAGAAGAAGCTTGCCGCGAAGGGGATGAACATGCCCTTCGAGGAAGAATCCTCCTCGGGCAAGACGGTTTTCTTCATTATCCTTATCCTTCTGGTGCTTGGCGGAGTCGCCGCCTATTTCCTGATGTAATCTGACGGATGGCAGAAGGTTTTTCGGAACATCGCTGCAAAAAGAAGTACAAGTCCAAACGGCGAAACTATCCGGTTGTCCGGATTTTCTTGCTGTGCCTTTCCTTTTTCCTTTTCATAAAGCTCGGCTTTGCCGAGAAACTGGTGAACATGCTCCCACTCCCGGAAAACGAGGAAGTGGTGGTGAACGACTGGAAGTCGAAGTGCGAGTCGATGCGCGGTACGCCGTTCGAGCTGAAGGGCGAGCTCGGGCAGTGCTCGTGGGTTGTCGGTGATTCCGTATTCTTCTTGCCGAACGATTTTTTGCGGTATGTCGCATCGCAGGCGAAGTCCCCGCATTCCAAGCTCCATTGGATTGCTCCGCGCGATGATTTTTCGAACGCCATCCTTGTCCAGCGTGAAGATTCGTTAGTTTATACGTACGTCCATGTGATGGGCCAGGATTCGCTCTACTACTGGGTGAGCCTTGATAACGGTTGTCGCTATCCGGGAATTTGCCCCAGGCAGCCACTCGACTGGTCGGCGGTCACCATCACCGGAGATTTCGACTTCGAAGGCAAGGAATCGATGCTGACGATGGATGCCATGCTCGGTATAGGCGAGGCTCCCATCCATCCGATTCTTCCGGGCTACGTGCTCTCTACGGGAAGGGATTCCTTGGGGCATTTCGTGGAACTCGATCACGGGAACAACATCACTTCGCGCATGTCGGGCATGTATCCGGTGAACCCCGCCGATACGGTTCCCTTCATCGTTGGCGAATACCTCGACATGAATTCTACTGTCGGGCGCCTCGCTCCGCGGGACAGCGCGGAGTTCTTCCTCACCGTGCGGCAGAACGGTTTCTTTGTGCGCTGGGCCGATCTCTACGCGCAGACGCATCCGCTTGACAGTGCCGAAATTGCTAAATTCGTAAAGCAGATAAAGCTTTAGCATTTTCGGAGAGTTTGTGTCGAATAGAAATCCAATAGTAGTCCTCCTCATGGCGCTTGTTGCGCTGTCTTTCTGCGTAACCGCATGTACGCAGGGCGACGATGGCGTGCTCCCGCTTTCGTCGGGCGACGACTACTTTACGGGCAAGGGATTTTTCCGCCAGGCGGAACTTGATTCCGGTGCGCGCATTCATCTTGCTTCCGATACGCTCTTTTTGAAGATGGGGGAACTCTGGACTTTTGCCAATTGCGCCCTCAAGGAAATTGAGGTCGAGAAGAGCAGGGACGGGGAATCGCTTGTGCTTTCGCCCACGGTAGTCCTCGAATACGATGGGGAGGATTGCCCTGCGCCGTACTACCATCCGGATACGGTTCTCGCGCTTGTCTTCGATGACGACGACATGGAAGGAGCTTCGCGTATTTTGGTGCGCAACGACGAGGGCTCGCTGCTCGATTCCATACTCCTGCGCCGCGGGAACTTTGAACTCGATACGTTCAACATCTTTGTGGATTCCCTTTTCGATTCTGTGCATGCGCTCCCGCTGCGCACGAAGGATTCTCCCTCGATTTTGAGGGTGCTGGATAGCATTACGCCCCGCGTGTTCTATTGGCGGCCGATGAAGTCGGATTGCGAATTGCGCGTCGACATGTGCGATTCGGTGGTGAACGATACGCTGTTCCCGTCTTCTTGGAACCTGAATGATACGGCGCTTGTGCCCATGCGCAAGGCCTGCGCTATCGGTGATTCCGTGTACTGCGTGAGCTCCCGCTGGGTGAATGATTCCGCCTCTTTGGACGGCGTGCAGGAACGCGCCGATACGGTGTGGCACACGAGCCTCTACTATGTGGAGAAGATTCCCGAATGCGCTTCGGTGAACTCCATCTCCTTCGGGTCGCTTGTCTTGGGCAAAAAGTTTACCATAGTGCGCGAACTCATGGTCCCCGACGAGAGCGAGACGTCTTGCGGGCCTTCGACAAAGAAGGATCTGTTCGTTTACGATATCCAGCGTATGCGCTTTTTCCCCGATACCTTGGATGTCGATTCCCTTTACGGAATCTGGAAGTCCAAGGCGACGGTCGTAAAGTAGTATTGGCGAGGTTTTCACATGCTTGTTGATGGTGTCGAATTTACGTTTGCTCCCGAGATTGCGGCAGACGATTATCAGGTCATTCTGGATTGCAACTTTTTTTGCGATTGGCTTACGGCGGTAAAGTCCAGATTCAAGGTGCAGAAAGTTCACTTTGCGTCTGTCGATTTCTTGCGGAAAGTCCATAGGCCACTATTTATTAAGTTGTCTGCAACGGCGACACTTCCCGACGGTCGCCCGGTCAACGGGATTGTGGTGCTGCGCGGGAACGCCGTGGGTGTGCTTGTGGTGCTGCGCTGCGAAGGCGAAAAGTACCTGCTGCTCGTGCGCCAGCCCCGCTTGGCCATCTCCGAGACGACGTCCCTCGAGATACCTGCCGGAATTCTCGACTGGAGCGGCGACTACCGCAAGGTGGCGCTCTCGGAACTCGAAGAGGAAGCGCAGATTGTCGCCGACGAGTCGGAACTGATCGACCTTACCGAGTTCTGGTGGAAGGGCTCGACTCCCGGTTTTGCCGGCAGCTGCGGGCTCTTGGACGAGCGGATTCGTTTGTATGCAATAGAGCGCGATGTGACCCGCGAACAGCTCGCCGCCATGAACGGAAAGAACCAGACGTATGTCGACGAGAACGAGTGGATACGCACGGAAGTGCTCCCCTACGAAGAAGCCGCCCACAAGTTCGTGGACGGCAAGAATCTGATAGCCTTGTTCCTTTACGAACGCTGGCTGGAAGCTAACGCGGTTACTAGTTGCTAGTGACTAGAATTTCTATTATCAAGAGGCTTCTAGATTAAGGCTTTACTAGTAACTCAGAACTTGGAACTAGGAACTGTGCTTACCAGTTCCCCAGGTTATTGACGGTGAGGCCTACGAAGAATACGAGCAGGTAGCCGTACCAGAGTCCGGTGAGGATGTAGTTCGAGGCTCGCTTGTACGCCTTCGGTTCGTTCTTGTTCTTTTCGCGTATGCGGATGATGTTCTTGCGCAGGTAGAATACGGAGACGGCGATGCCGATGAGGGATGCAATTATCAGAAGTACGTAAGCCATGCTTTTAATATAGAAAATTTCCCCAAAAGCCCTCATTTCGGGCTTTTTTGGTTGCCTAGGGGCGAAAAAATTTCTCTATTTGGTGTGTCTTGACGTTCGTGGACCCGATTTCGGCTTAAATGAGCAGATTTCGGGGCCGTATACGAACGCCGTTTATTATACGAGGTCTATTTGGTTAACCAGAAGTTGGATACGCTTATCGCCGAGGCATGTGAGGCTGTGGGCGTGACGTTGGTGGAACAGGACATGTTCCGTGCCGGGAAGCGTAAGACGCTCCGCTTATACATTGACAAGCCCGAAGGCGTTACGATTGACGATTGCTCCAATGTAAGCCGCCACCTTTCCGACGCGCTGGACCTCGATCCGGATATTATCGAAGGTGCCTACACGCTCGAGGTGTCGTCGCCGGGGTTAGACCGCCCCCTCAAGTCGGTTGCCGATTTTAACCGCAACATCGGGCGGTTCGTGCGCGTGACGCGCAGTACCGGGAAACCCATCACCGGGAAGCTCAAGGCTGCGGACGAAGAGAATTTGACGATCACCCTCAAGGGAAATGCCGGTGACGTTGTCGTGCCCCGCTCCGAGGTGCTGGTCGCGAAAGTGGATGTACAAATATAATAGGAAGGTCTAAAATGGCTAAAAAGAACGAACCCAAGGTTAATTTGGTTGAAGTGCTCAAGGAAGTGATGGAAGCCAAGAACATGGACGACGAAATCATCGAGGGTGCCCTCAAGCAGGCCCTGATTTCTGCCGCTCGCAAGTATTTGCACATCGACAAGAAAATCGAAGTGGATATCGACAAGGAAACGAACGACATCCATGTGTTCCTGCGCGTTGAAGTCGTTGATGACTATCCGGACTACGACCCGAACATGACTGCCGAAGAAGTCGAAGAGATGGACGAAGGCTACATGCTCGTTGCTGAAGCTCAGGAATACAACGAAGATGCACAGCCGGGCGACTTCCTCGAAATGGAAGTGCCGACCACGTCCTTCGGTCGCCAGGCCATCCAGACCGCCAAGCAGCTTTTGACCCAGCAGATCCGCGATGCGGAACGCCTGAAAATCATGAACACCTACCGTGGCCGTATCGGCACGATGATCAGCGGTGAAGTGCTCCGCCTCGAAGGCCGCAACGTGATTGTTTCTTTGGGCAAGCAGACCGAAGCCATGATTCCGCCCCGCGAACAGATTGGTCACGAACGCCTCGTGCAGGGCCAGTCCGTGAAGGCTGTCATCGCCCGAGTGGAAGAATCCGCAAAGAACGGCGCCCAGGTTATCCTGTCCCGCGCAAGTGGCGAATTCCTCAAGGAACTCTTCCGCCAGGAAGTTCCCGAAATCTACGAAGGTTCCGTCGAAATCAAGGGCGTTGCCCGCGAACCGGGTTACCGCGCAAAGATTGCCGTGTACTCCCGCGACGAGAAGATCGACCCGGTCGGCGCATGCGTCGGTATGAAGGGTGCCCGCGTGCAGACGATTGTCCGCGAACTCGGCAACGAACGTATCGATATCGTCCACTGGAACGAAAACCTCGACGTGTTCATTACCCGTGCGCTTTCTCCGGCGAATGTCGTGAAGCTCTCCGAAGTTCCGGGTACGCGCCGCGTGGTGGTTGTCATCAATGACGACAATCTCGCTCAGGCTATCGGCAAGAACGGCCAGAACGTGAAGCTCGCTTCCCAGCTGGTGGAACGCGACCTCGACGTGTTCGGCGAGAAGGAATGGTCCGAGAAGGATGACGAAGCGAAGGCCCAGGTCTTGGCTCCGCGCCCGCAGGAACTCCGCCGCAGTGCAGCGCAGAAGGCCGAAGCGCTCTTTGGTGATGCCGAAAAACAGGAAGAAAGCAACTAGGTTCTTTCTTCAAGAAAAGGGATTTTTTAACAGGCTATTGAATGAGTATAGAAGAACAGATTAAACCAATCGATTGGGCGAAGGAACACGGGGTCAAGAGCGATTTCGTGATGAAGCTTCTGCGCGATAACGGTGTCAAGGTTTTGACGCAGGTGTCGAAGGTGAATGTCTCCGAATTCGAGAAGATCGAGGCTGCCGTCGCCGAAGAAAAGAAAAAGCAGGAAGCCCGCGCCAAGAACCTGAAGAAGTCTACTTCTTCGGATGCTGCCGCGGCTCCCGCCGAAAAACCCAAGTCCACGACATCGACCACGACCAAGAACGGCGTGAAGGTGAGCCTCAAGCGCTCGACGGTGAAGAAGCCGGCCGCTCCGAAGGCCGCTGCCCCGAAGGCTGCCGCTCCTGCCGCTCCCGCCGCTCCCGCTGCTCCAGCCGCTGCACCTGCAGCTCCTGCCGCACCTGCCGCGAAGGTCGAGGCACCGGCTGCTCCGGCAGTCGTCCCTGCACCGGCAGCGCCCGCCGCTCCGGTCGAGGTGAAGAAGCCCGAACCGGTCAAGGTCGAAAAGCCCGTGGAGGCTCCCGCCGAACCCAAGATTTCCGAGAAGCCCGCAGCTGCCCCTGAGCCTGTTGCAGCGCCGGCCGCTCCCGAAGTCAAGACTCCGGCACCGAAGGCGGAAGAAGCTCCCGCCCCGAAGCCCGCGGCTCCCGCACCGTCGCCTGCTCCGCAGCCGACGATGATGACCGCGAATACAGAACTTAAACAGCCGCCGATGAAGGCGCAGGTGTTCAAGCCCGATGCAGCAATCCTCGCGCGTATCGCGAAGTCCCAGCAGCAGGCTGGCAACGCCCGCGGTAACAACCGCCGCCCCGGTGGACCGGGCGCCCGCGGCCAGGGCAATGCCCAGGGCTACACGGGTTCGTTTGGCCCGCGTACTGGTGGTGCAGGTGACAACCGCGGCAATGGTCAGCGTAGGCCTGGCCAGGGCGGGGGAGCAAGCAGCTCCCGCGGCGGCTACACTGGCCGCAGCGGTGGATTCTCCAGCGGTTCCATGCAGGAAGCCTTCAACGCTAGCGCATCCGGAATGGGTTCGCAGAATGCGGGCAAGGGCGGCAATGCGGCTAAGGGCCAGAACGGCCGTCACGGTAACGACAAGAACCGTCGCGCCAATGGTCGTGACCGCCAGGAGCAGCAGAAGGAACAGCAGCAGGAAATGGTTCGCCAGAACGTTTCCCGCGTTATGGCTGACCTTTCCAAGAAGCCTGTCAAGAAGGTTTACCGCAAGGAACACAACGACAATTCTACGGGCGAAGAGAAGAAGATTCTCAAGACGTCCGACTTCATCACTGTGGGTGAACTCGCCGGTCTTATGGACCAGATGCCTGCCCGCGTGATTGCGAAGTGCATGGAAATGGGCATGATGGTGACCATCAACGCCCGCCTCGATTTCGAGACCATCCAGATTCTCGCCGACGAATTCGGCTACGAAGCCCAGCTGATGGAAGAATACGAGGAAGAAGCTCTCGGCGTGGAAGAGGAATCCCAGGAAAACATGAAGCCGCGTCATCCGGTGGTGACCGTGATGGGCCACGTTGACCATGGTAAGACCTCTCTCCTCGACTGGATCCGCAAGACTCATGTGGTGTCCGGCGAATCGGGCGGCATTACGCAGCACATCGGTGCTTACGAAGTGACGACGGCGCAGGGCAAGGTGACGTTCCTCGATACTCCGGGTCACGAAGCGTTCAGCGCCATGCGTGCCCGCGGTTCGCAGGTTACCGACGTTATCGTGCTCGTGGTGGCTGCCGACTCCATGGTGATGCCCCAGACGGTCGAATGTATTGAACTTGCCAAGCGCGAGAAGGTCCCGATGGTTGTTGCCATCACGAAGATTGACCTTCCGACGGCGAACCCCGACAAGATCCGCTCCCAGCTTGCCGAACGCGGCGTGGAAGTGGAACAGTGGGGCGGCCAGACGAGCTGCGTGGAAGTTTCCGCACGTACGGGCCAGGGCATGGACCAGCTTTTGGAAACGCTCGCCCTCGAAGCCGAAGTTCAGGAACTCAAGGCGAATCCGGACGCTCATGCTCGCGGTGCCGTGGTGGAATCCAAGCTCGACGTGGGCAAGGGCTCCATGGCCACGATCCTCGTGCAGAACGGTACGCTCCATGTGGGTGACCCGTTTGTGTGCGGTATCTACGCCGGTAAGGTGCGCGCCATGTTCAACGAACGTGGTGAACAGCTCAAGGCCGTGCCGCCTTCCAGCCCCTGCCAGGTGCTCGGTTTCGACGGTACGCCGCAGGCTGGTGACGACCTCATCGTGGTCGACGACGAAAAGACCGCACGCGAAATCGCGAGCAAGCGCCGCATGGCTGCCCGCGAACGCGACCTGCGCTCCCGTAACGTCAAGACCCTGGAAGATACGTTTAACGATAGGAAGGAAGGCAAACTTTCCGAACTCAACCTCATCGTCAAGGCCGACGTGGGTGGTTCTGCCGAAGCTCTTGCCGCCTCTCTCGAAAAGCTTACCAACAAGGAAGTGCGCGTCAACATCATCCGCAAGGGTGTGGGTACCATTACGGAATCCGATATCCTCCTCGCGACGACCGCACAAGCGATTATCATTTCGTTCCACCTGATGCCTTCGCTCTCCATCCGCGAAATGGCGCAGAAGGAAGGTATCGAAATCCGCAACTACCGCGTGATTTACGACTGCATCGAAGACATCACGAACGCTGTGGAAGGCCTCCTCAAGCCGATCATGCGCGAGGAACTCTCCGGCGAAGCCGAAATCCGCCAGGTGTTCAAAATTCCGAAGATTGGCCTCATTGCCGGCTGTATGGTTACCGACGGCGAAGTCGACCGTACCTCTCACGTTCGCGTGTACCGCAACGGCGTGGAACTCGGTACTACCGTGGTTCAGTCGCTCAAGCGCATGAAGGACGACGTGAAGTCCGTCGTACGCGGTTTCGAATGCGGTATCGGCCTCAAGGGCTACGACGATATCAAGGAAGGCGACAGCCTTATCTTCTTCAAGGAAGTCAAGGTTGCACGTACTCTGAAGGATGTCGCCCGCGAAGAAGCCGAAGAGAAGGCTAAGAAGGCCGCCGAGGAGTCTAATGAGTCGTAGGACAGACAGACTGGGTGAACAGTTCCGCGAAGAGATCGGAAAGCTCTTGCAGAAGGGGCTCAAGGATCCTCGCGTGAGCAGCCTTGCGAGCATTACCCGCGTGACGATTACCGAAGACCTGAGCTATGCGAAGGTTCTCGTGTCGGTGATGGGTTCGGACAAGGAAAAGCGCGATTCCCTGATAGGCCTCAACAATTCCGCCGGTTATATCCGCGGGGTTCTTGGCAAGGCGCTCAAGATTCGCAAGATTCCCGAACTGAACTTTGTACTGGATGAAAACCTGGAACATGCGATGCACATCGAGGAGATCCTCGCCGAGCTGAAGCAGAAAGGGGAACTCTAGTTGGCTCCCTCGGGATTCATCCTGTTGGACAAAGTCGCAGGCGAAACATCGTTTAAGGCCCTTTTCCCGTTGAAAAGGGTCTTTTCTACTAAGCGTGTGGGGCATGCCGGAACGCTCGACCTGCGGGCGTCGGGCCTGATTATTGCGGCTACGGGACGCGCGACGCGCCTGTTGCCTTACGTGGAAGCGAAGGACAAGTGCTACACGTTCCGCCTGCATTTGGGCTACGAGACCGATACGCTCGAATGGGACGGGGATGTCGTGGAACAGGATGAGTCTTGTCATCCTGGAGCCGAAGGCTATACGACACTTGGGACAGAGTCCCTTAGTGGCAGTTATCCTCTTTGTGGAGATAGGATCCAAGCAATAGACCGCGCCGCCCTCGAAGCAATTCTCCCGCAGTTTACGGGCGACATCGATCAGGTTCCGCCCCGCTATTGCGCGGTGAAAATTGATGGCCGTCGTGCAAGCGACTTGGCCGAACGCGGAAGGGATTTCGAACTGAAACCGCGCCGCATCCACATCGAATCGCTCAAGGTCGTGGGCGAGGGCGGTGTGACTGAAGGCTGCTCCGGCAAGGAATTCGCGACGTTCGATATCGAGTGCGTGTGCAGCAAGGGTACCTACGTGCGTGCGCTCGGGCGCGACATTGCCCGCGCTCTCGGGACCTGCGGGTGCGTCTCGCAGATTCGCCGCCACCGCATCGGGAAGGTTTCCGTGGAATCCGCCGTTCGCGGGGAAGACCTGACGCGCGAACACCTCAAGCCTGTGGAGCAGGTGCTCGACTTCCCGGTCCTGAAACTCGATGCTGACCAGATGGCCGTTATCCGCAAGGGCAATTGGGTCCCGTGGCATGAGCCTGTGGAAGGCGCCGAAAAGCAGCAGGGCCGCGGTGACGATTGCGAAAGGCTCGTATTTGCTGCCGATTCAAATGGCAATGTGCTGAGCGTGTGCCGCTATGAGCCGGGCCGTATCTGCCCGAAGATATATTTAGGTGAGGATGAGTAAGTTTTTGTCACTCTGGAGCGAGCCGGTAGGCGAACGATAGAGTCCATGGATTCTATCGGACCAAAGGTCCTCCAGAATGACTGCAGGTAAGAATGGAAAAGAGAATGTCGGTGAACGAGAAACAGAAAAGAGCCGTGACGATGGGTAATTTTGACGGGTGCCACCTGGGGCACCAGGCGCTTTTCCGCACGCTCAAGGCCGTCGCCGAAGTGAACGGCTGGACTCCGACCGTCATCACCTTCGAACCCCATTCCAACTATGTGCTGCGCGGCCCCGGCGACCCGCTGCTCCTCACCACCACCGAAGAAAAGCGCGAGTTCATCGAGAGCCTCGGGCTCGACTTCCTGGTGCTGCCGTTTACGCCCGAAGTCGCAAGACTCCCGTTCGATGAATTTGTCCGTAAGGAACTCATCGAGAAGCGCGGCGTGTGCTCCATGTTCTTCGGGCACGACCACTGCTTTGGCGCGGGCGGCAAGGGCAACTACGAGACGATTACCGCCGCGTTCCCGGAACTCAGCACGCAGATGCTTTCCATCGTGCTGCACAAGGGCGAGCGCGTGAGTTCTTCCGCCGTGCGTAACGCGCTATTGAACGGCGACGTTTCCCGCGCGCAGACATATCTCGGGCGCCCCTACCGCCTCTCCGGAACCGTAGTCGTGGGCAAGCGCCTCGGGCATACCATCGGGTTCCCGACCGCGAACCTGCAGGTGGAACAGTACAAGTTCTTGCCGAAAACCGGCGTGTACGTGGCGTCCGCGAGGCTTGCGGATGGCCGCATTTGCCGCGCCGTGGTGAATATCGGCGTGCAGCCCTCTGCGCCCGGACTCCACCAGATGGCTATCGAGGCCTACCTTCTCGATTTCAGCGAGGATATCTACGGGCAGCACTTGGTGCTCGACCTGATGGCCTATTTGCGCCCGGAACAGAAGTTTGCTAGCATGGAAGACCTTGTGCGTCAAATCGGCATGGACGCCGACACCGCCAAGAACTACAACGGAAACCACTGGGCGGAATAGAAAGCAAGCCTTTCTTAATGAATGTCGTCAGTTATATGAGGATTTCAAAGCATTTAATTCTTTCACTATGCTTGATTCTCTGTTCTTGTTTTACTCATCCAAAACAGAGTCAAAGCCCTCTTTGTTCGGATGGCGACGTCCCTGTTCCTTATCCTTGCCGGTTAGATAAAGATATTGCGAAAAAGATCTTTAATACATCTGGACGAAAAAATCATTGTGATAATTCAAACTATTGCAGTGTTGAAGAAGATTCCTTTGTTTATGTTGTGCGTAGTATTTCAGAGGATGCCTTTAGTTATTGTATAGAAAAATGGAATTCAAAGGCTGAAGTTGCAGAAATAGATTCTTTAAATTTTGTTCTTGTTGATTATGACTATTATTACAATGCAGAAATAGATGGCCTTCCTATATGGAAAAATGCGTGGATTGATGTGAATAATTCTACGGCTTGTTACAACATAAAAAATGGAATTCTATTCTAATGAATAAAAAGTTGCTTTTTTTATTGTTGCTTTCTTCTTTTTGCCTTGCTTTTGGACAAGGTGAAAAGAATAACAAAGAACTTGAATATAAAGTTGTAAATGGCGTGTATTGCCCTGACTATGTAGATGCCGATTCTGTTTTAAAGTATATCGAAAAATTTAAACGAGATGAGGGTGATTCGATCCATTATCGATTAGGTCTCGTTGATCGATATTACTGTCCTATAACAGACGGGAATCTCCAAGAAAATCCTAAAATTTGTGATTCCCTGTGTTATTTTGTGTACAAGTTGGTTCCGTTTCGCGAGAAATATAAGGAATGGCTTACGAAAAAATTCCCTGGAAATTGGATGATTGAAGAAACGCAAGTTTTTTGTGTGAATGGGGCCAATATAGTACAAAGAGAAAATGAACCTAGCGGGGATTTACACTTTTTTTTCATCAAAGAAAAAGTGAAATCAAAATAGAGGAACGAAATAAATGAAGAAGAAAAAATTCATAATAAGACTTTTGATAGCTTTGTTGTGTGCGATTATTTTTGCGTTGTTGGTTCCTTACGTTTACGGAGAAAGATTTACGCATTGTCGTTGGGGAATGGCTTTTTTATTTTGGATGTTTTGTTCTGCTATTGCAATATCTCCTGAAATTACGATAATTCCCATGAATTTAATAGAGAAAAAGAAACGGGAACGAACATTTGATGAAATTCTTTCTGGTAAAGAGGAGCCTAAAGAGGAGGAAGACTTTGATTCACTAATTTCCAAGAAGAAATGAAATTTGTTCTAAGAAAATTATGTTTTCGCAAGGACTTATGACTCCTTAAGCAACCTCGCTCCAATGGAGTATCGGTTGATGAGAACCGGGTAATTTTGTATACTTTAAACCAGTCCTAAAAATGGGTAGCTGACAACTAGACTAAAAGAAGAGAATATTTTTAAGAAAAATTTATGAAAAAGAAAGATGTTCTATTCGGCATAATTGCTTCTGTTGAAGCTCTTGTTTTGTTAGGGTTTGCTATATATATAAAGTCAAATATGATTATAGTGTTTCTAATGTGTTTTATTTTCTCATCTTTTGTTTCATTTCTTTTCATTGAGAAGGATACACTTGAATTGATGTTATTTTGTTCAATGTTTTCGCCTATTGTTGTGCCGCTTTTTTCGGTAGTGTCAAGGGTTTTTCGCAAAAATAGTTTGTTCCAACATCAGATCTAGGCTATATTTCCGTCCTTTTCCTGTTCCCGTTTCAGCTCGTTCTCCTT
>CACWNW010000006.1 GCA_902762305.1 Fibrobacter succinogenes
AGAATTGGCCGCAGCCGAAATTACCCCGGCAACGATCCGCGTGTCTATCGGTACGGAACACTACGAAGACATTATCGCTGACCTCGAAAACGGCTTCGCGGCAATCTAAAGAAACAATCCTTTGTCGTCATGCTGACGGGCCGTAGGCCAGGAAGCATCCTGCCCAGCGGTATTTTCACCATTAGGAAATAACCGCGGGTCTGGATCCTTCGCCCTATCGCCCTCGGCTTCAAGGCTAAGGATGATGTTTTTTTGTACGGAGAATGCAATGATAGACTTCGAATACTATAACCCGGCGAAAATCGTATTCGGCGAACAGAGCGAAAAGAAACTGAAGTCGCTCCTGGCCGCATACGGTGTGAAGTCGCTCCTGCTTGTGTACAGCGGCGATTTTATCAAGAGCCTGGGAATTTACTCCGTCATCACAGAAGCCGTGGCGGAACTCGGCATCCGTTTCTCCGAGAACGGGAACGTGGTGCCGAACCCCTCCATTGACCTGGTGCGCGAACTCGTGAAGCAGGGCAAGGAAAACGGGGTGGACTTTGTGCTCGCTGTGGGCGGTGGAAGTTCCATCGATACGGCGAAGGCTGTGTCGCTCGGTATTCCTTACGAAGGCGACGTGTGGGACTTCTTTGAAAAAGGCGTCTCGCCCAAGCAGGTCTTGCCTATTGGTGTGATTGCGACGACGGCTTCGAGCGGTTCCGAGACTTCGAACGCGGCAATCCTTTCGAGCGGTGAATGGAAGCTCGGCTTCGAGGATGACCGCATTATCCCGAAGTTCGCCATCATGAACCCGAAATACACGGTGGGCCTGCCGGCATACCAGACTTTCGTGGGGATTGCGGATGTGCTTTCGCACTTGCTGGAACGCTATTTCTCGGACGAGAAGTATTCCGACACCACGGATTACCTGATCGAGGGTGCGATTCGTGCGTTGTTCGTGAATGCGGACAAGCTGCTGAAAGACCAGAAGGATGTGAACGCCCGTGGCGAAATCCAGTGGCTCGCGAGCGTGGCCCATGGCGGATTCCTGGATGCGGGGCGCCGTGCCGACTGGGGCTCCCACCGCATTGAACATGAACTTTCGGCGCAGTACAACATCACTCACGGCGAAGGTATGGCCGTGGTGACGGTTGCCTGGACGAAGTACATGGCCGTGCGTAAACCCTGGAGGCTTGCGCTCCTTGCGAGCAGGGTTTTCGGCGTGGATTCATATAACTATAGCGAAACCGAACGTGCTTTTATTTTGTCTGAAAAGCTTTCCGATTTCTTTAAGAAGCTTGGGCTTGCGACAAAGCTTGCAGACCTTGACATTGGCGATGCCGACTTTGATGCGATGGCTGCACGTGCCACGAGAAACGGCAGTGTCGGGCACTATGTGCCGCTGGATGCTGCCGCCATCAAGGAAATATTGGCTCTCGCCCTGTAAATGAAGAATTGTTAAACAAATAAAAAAGGACTCCTATATGTCTAGAATCTATACCTCTGCCGACCAGCTCATTGGTCATACCCCGCTTCTCGAACTCACCCACATCGAGAAAGGTCTCGGTGCCACGATCCTCGCGAAGCTCGAATACTTCAACCCCGCCGGTTCCGTGAAGGACCGTATCGCGAAGGCGATGCTCGATGACGCCGAAAAGAGCGGCAAGCTCAAGAAGGGCGCTGTCATTATCGAACCGACTTCCGGTAACACTGGCATCGGCCTTGCCTCTGTGGCCGCTGCCCGCGGTTACCGCATCATCATCGTGATGCCCGAAACCATGAGCGTGGAACGCCGCCAGCTGATGAAGGCCTACGGTGCCGAACTCGTGCTCACCGAAGGTGCGAAGGGCATGAAGGGCGCCATCGCCAAGGCCGACGAGCTCGCTAAGGAAATCCCGAACAGCTTCATCCCGGGCCAGTTCGTGAACCCGGCCAACCCGGCTGCCCACAAGGCGACTACGGGTCCCGAAATCTGGGAAGACACCGACGGCAAGGTCGACATCTTCGTGGCCGGTGTCGGTACGGGCGGTACTGTTTCCGGTGTAGGCGAATACCTCAAGGAAAAGAACCCGAACGTGAAGGTCGTGGCTGTTGAACCGGCAAGCTCCCCGGTGCTCAGCAAGGGTACCGCAGGTTCCCACAAGATTCAGGGTATCGGCGCGGGCTTCGTTCCTGATACGCTCAATACCAAGGTCTACGACGAAATCATCGCTGTCGAGAACGAGGCTGCTTTCGAAGCCGGCCGCGAAATCGGCAAGAAGGAAGGCGTGCTGGTGGGTATCTCTTCCGGTGCAGCCCTCTGGGCCGCCAAGGAACTCGCCAAGCGTCCGGAAAACAAGGGCAAGACCATCGTCGCGCTCCTCCCGGATACCGGCGACCGTTACCTCTCTACGGCCCTGTTCGCTGAATAATCCAAACATAATCCATGATAGAAGCTAGGCCTTTGGGGCTCTCCCCGAAGGCCTTTTTTGGTATTCGGTTCGCCTGCGGGTGCCGCATCCTTTTGTCAAGATTTTGCATATTTGTTTCCATGGTTACGGCAAAACGTTTTTTTACCCTGGAAGGCATCGACGGGTCGGGAAAGACGACCCAGATAGACATGCTCGTTGCCGCCCTCGAGGCGGAAGGCTATTCCGTGGTGAAACTCAGGGAACCGGGCGGAGCGAAGATTTCGGAAGGAGTCCGCGCGCTGCTGCTGGACCCGGCGTTCAAGGGCGTCATGGGCGACAAGACGGAACTCCTGCTGTACAATGCGGCCCGCGCCCAGGTTATCCATGAGATAATCCAGCCTGCGCTTGATGCGGGGAAGGTGGTGATTGCCGACAGGTTTGCCTGGAGCACGTATGCCTACCAGGGATACGCCCGCGGGCTCGGCGCCGACATGGTGCAGCGCCTGACGGAGATTACCTGCGGGGGATGTTTCCCGGAGCTCACGGTGGTGCTCGACATCGACGTGCAGCGGGGCCGCGCGCGCACCGCGAAGCGGGGCGAGGCACCCGATCGGCTCGAGCAGGAGAAGGCGGACTTTTTCGAACGGGTGCGCCAGGGGTACCTGGCCGCGGCCCGCGAATACCCGGACTGCGTTTCGGCCATCGATGCGGACCGTGCACCTGAGGCGGTCTTCGCGGATCTGCTTCAGCTCGTGAAGTCGAGGCTTTGATGATTTTCATTTTCATCCTCATTTTCGGGGTGCTGTTCCTGTTCGTGAACTTGCGGCAGGTGGCTCCCGGGAACAGGGGTAGCATTCTGGCTGGCGTGCTCGTCGTGCTGTTGCCGGTGTGCTTTGTTCTGCGCGACATGTACTGGGCGTGCGTCGGGCAGGCGTTCCTTTCGGTATGGCTGTGCGAGTCGCTGCTCCTCTATACCGGCTGGTGGATTTTCAGGCTGTGCCGGCGCGTTGCCGTGCGCAGGCCCATGGTGCTGCGTACGCGTGTCGTCGCCGCCCGCGTATTGCTTGCCGCATCCTTTTTGATTTCGGGTGCAATGTGCCTTGTGGGGTATTTCCACAATGCGGAGTACGTTTTGCGCGAGGCGACGGTCGAGCTGGAACTTGCGCAGCCTGCGGTGGCGCCTCTCGGTACTGCATCTCACGATACTGCACTCTCCGATTCTGTCGCGATTGATTCTGCGACTCTTGATTCCGCAGTTCCTGCTGCGCCGCGTGCCCGCAATTTTACCGCGCTGTTTTTCAGCGACCTCCATCTGGACCCGCTCTCCCGTCGCGATAAGGTGGAACGCATGTTGCACGAGGCCGACAGCATAAAGCCCGACCTGATACTTTTCGGTGGCGATTTCGCCGATATCCACGATTCCGTGCTGGTGAACCAGGGCTACGATACGCTGTTCGCAAAGTTCGCTTCGGCCGCCCGCATCGGGGCCTTTGCTGTCGGTGGCAATCACGAGGTTTATACGGAACGCGCCGGTGGCGACATCGCTGGCTTTTTGCGGCGCAGCGGCTGGGTGTTCTTGGAAGATTCTACCGTGTGTACGGAAGTCGCCTGCATCACCGGGCGCATGGATGTGCAGAAGGCGCGTGCCCTGGACATGGACCGCATGCCGCTCTCCAAGCTCGCTGTTGCCGGGAGCGCGCTTCCCTGGCTGCTCATGGACCATCAGCCGAAGGGCGTTTCCGGGCCCGAGGACAGCGGTTTTTCGGGCCGTTTGCCGGATTTCGCGCTTTCGGGCCATACGCACGCCGGCCAGTTCTTCCCGGGAACCGTCATTATCGACTGGGTCTGGTCGCTCGCCTACGGGTTCGGCGAACTGGATTCCGTCAGGTGGCTCGTTTCCAGCGGGGTAGACAGCTGGGGCCCTCCCGTACGAGTCGGGAGCGATACCGAAATGTGGCTATTGCATTTTGTTGTGCGCCATTTGTAAAAAAACATTAAAGAAAGTCGTTGAAACCCGCGTGGAAACTGACTATATTTGGGGTCATAAAATTCAACCCCCAAATCAAGGCGCAATTATGTCAGATCGTTTTATCGTGACCGGCAACTTCACCGATGACCCGTTCGCCATCGACATGGCCCAGTACATCGGCCTCCGTGAAGACATTTCCGACGTGGTCTCCCTGAAGACCTTCGCCAACTCCGAATTCTGCCCCCGCTACATGCTGGATGTGGCCGACATGGAGCATATCGGCAGGCGCCTTGAGGGCAAGATCGTCCTCATCTGCTCCGTCTCGAACCACGAACGCAGCCGTAACGACTACGCCATGCGCAACTGCATTCTGGCCCGCGCCGCCAAGGACAACGGTGCTGAGCAGGTGGTGCTCGTTGAACCCGACCTGTTCTACAGCGCCCAGGACCGCGGTCCGCACCGCATCGGCCCCCTCGAGAAGGACCGCTCGGATATCGACTTGAAGAAGTTCGACGGCCAGGCCTTCACGAGCCTCCTTTACGCCGAACTCCTCAAGAAGTCCGGTGTCGACGCCGTGGTGACGGTGCATAACCACAGCATCAAGGTGCAGAACCTCTTCAACGAAATTTTCGAAGGTCACTTCCACAACCTCATCCCGACCGACGTTTACGCTCACTACATCAAGAGCAGCAATTTTGTGCAGACCGGCAAGGATGGCAACAACCTCGTGATTGTCTCTCCGGACAAGGGCGCCCGCCCGTTCATGAACGCCGTGTTCGACGCCCTGCAGCTCCCCGAGTGCAAGCGCGTGGTGATGGACAAGGTCCGTACCGGCGAACGCGAAATCAGCATGACCTTCAACCCGGAACTCTCTGACATCAGCATCGAGGAAATCGAAGGCAAGGACGTGATTGTGTTCGACGACATGGTGCGTACCGGCACGACGATTGTGCAGTGCTGCGAACACATCAAGAAGGGCAACCCGAACCGCGTGTGCTTCGGTGTGACGCACTTCCACACCAGTGCCGAAGCCCGCGAAAAGCTTAACAGCCCGGCTATCGACGAAATCCTCACGACTTCCACGCTCCCGGACATCATGAACCGTGACTGCCAGGGTCGTCTGCGCAAGAAGCTCACCGTGCTCAAGCTCGGCAAGTGGATTGCTCGCCACGTGATGCAGATGTACGGCATGGACGATGGCCGCTTCGAAAAGGACTTCTACAAGATTGATATGTCCTCGAAGAACCCGCGTTGGCCGCCTGTGTTCTTTTAATGAGACCGTTCGCGCTTAGTTCTGGTTTTAAATTACTCCGGTAGGCGCTCACTCTCGCAACCACGCCTCGTTAATACGAGGCGTTTGTTGCTCACAAAGACCGTTCGCGGTTAATTTCAAATTTAAAGAGGCTCCCTTCGGAGCCTTTTTTGCTGTGGTCTGATATTATATTGAGTCCCTAGACTCGACTTTATTTGTTGGCATATTTGATTTTCATGGCAAGAATCTCTTTTGAAACCGTCTGCGTTTACCCGACGATGAGGTCGATAATCAGGTAGATTGCCATCGCGATGCTACATGCGCTCACGAAATGCTGGATGAATTTGTTGCCTTTTTTGCGCTGTAAAAAGCTTCCGCAGTAGCCGCCGAGCCATGCTCCCGCGGCCATCACGATGGCGATGGGCCAGTCGATTTTGCCTGCGATGCCGAGCGCCGTAGTGCTGACAATCAGAAACACGTTGGTTAGCGCGTTCTTGAGCGCGTTCACGCGGATGGCGTCGAGCCCGGTGTATCGCGTGAGGGCGAAAATCTGCACGAATCCGACGCCCACCTGCACGATGCAGCCGTATATGGAAATGCATGCGAACCCGATGGCGCCTTTCCAGGTGAGCTTTTCGGGAGGTGTCGCGGGCGGTTTGCCGAGGATGTCCTTGCGCAGGTTGCTCATCACGACGACGACGCAGATGACGACCGCGAGGATTGCCTGGAACATCTTGTCGCCGATATGCACCAGGAAGCAGACGCCGATTCCCGTGCCTACGATGGTGGGAATGAGCAGCTGCAGGAATATCTTCTTGTTCAGGTAGCCGTGCTTCATCAGGTTGAAGGCGCTGCTGCAGTTCCCGATGATGAGCCCAATTCGGTTGGTGCCGTTCGCGACGGTCGCGGGCATGCCGAGGAATATCATGATGGGCAGGCTAAGCGTGGAGCCGCCGCCCGCGATGCTGTTGATGAGGCTTACGATGGCGCCGAGTACGAAGAAAGCGGGATACTGCGCGTAGTCCCACCAGGGTGCGTCTATCATTTGGCGAGTTCCTTCTCGAGGAACTGCTTGTTGTCGATGACCTTCTGCCTCTGGCTATTTTCGGGGTATTCGTTGAGGCACTTCTCGAGGGGCGCGATGGCGTCTTGGAGCAGTTTCTTCTTCTTGGCGTCGTCCTTCTGCTTTTGCGCCTTCGAGAACAGCTGCGACGTGGTCTTGCGCTGCGCGTTGCAGAACGTGTTCGCGAGTTCCTGGTACTTCGCGTTCGCTTCCTTGCGGAGCTTGCTCGCCTTGAGCTTGTTCAGGATTTTCTTGGCCTCGGCGTACTTGCCCGCCTTTATGAGGTCGTCGATTTTGGCGAGCGCTTCGGCCGGGTCGTGGGACTCCCAGTACTTTGCCGCTTCGGAATCGTTGGCGGCGGCGAGGCCTGCGATGTAGTCGATGAGCGCCTGGATGTGCAGCTCATTTTCGAAATCGCGGTAGCGCATCTGCAGCTCGGCCGCCTTCTTCTGTGCTTCGGCGAATTGCGCGTGGTCATCGGCGAGCGACTTCACGGATGCGTAATCCTTCTTCGCTTTCACGAGCGTATTCTTGTAGGCGGTCGCCTTCTGCTGCTGAGCCCATCGGGTGAGCGAATCGCCTGGGGCGAGCGCGATGAGGCTGTCGGCGGTCTCGGCGACGAGGCTGTAGGCGGCCTGTGCGCGGTTCATGTTCTGTATCTGCAGCACCAGCGGTTCGAATGCCTTGATTTTTTCGGCGCGGGACTTGCCGAGCATGTTCAGCAGGGAATCGACGCGGGATTCCCACGTGCTCCAGAGCGGCTTGATGATGCGGAAACGTTCGAGGTAGGCGCTTGCGGAATCCGTGAGTCCGGAGGCGAACAGCGTGTCGGCATGCGCGAACACCTGCGCGGCGAGTGCTGGGAAAGCGGTGTACGGGTCGGGCGCTTGCTTGCTTGCGGCTGCCGGCTGCTCTTTCGCTTGCGGTAATGTGTCGACGGGGATGTTGTCGGGCGTGTTCAGGCGGTAGGAATCGAGTGCCTGGGAGTCGAATGCCGCCGTCTGGCCTGCGTCGGAGGGGGTTGCCTGCGGTTGCGTTGCAGCGGGTCCCGCTTCCGGATTTGTCGCCGGCGTTGTGGCGTTCTGCGCTGCGGTTTGCCCGGCATCGATCGTGGTGTCTTTCAAGAGGGCTTGCGTGCCGTTCACGGGCTGCACGTCGGTTGCGGGGCAGGGCGCGTTCCCTGCACAGGCGGCAAGCATGAATGATGCTGTCGCCATCAGGAGTGCCTTTCCAAAAAATCTTGTTCTCATCTCACATCTCACATTTTACATTTCACATTTTTTATTCCGCTTCGATGGGCACGAATGCGCCGCCGTCCATTCCGGCGGGCAGATCCCAGTCGTCGTCCTTGGGCATTGCGGCTGCCTTCGGTGCGCTTGCCGGTGCTGCCGGCTGGGTTGCGGGCTGTGCGGTTGCGGGTTGTTCTGTGGCCTGCGCGGTCGCCGGCGCGGATTCTGCGGTAGGCGCTGCGTTCTGCTGCGGCATTGCGCCTGCTGTGCCCGCCTGCTCCGTCGTGTTCTCGCCGCCTGCGGGTGCTGCCTCTGCTGCCGGCGTTCCTGCGGTTTCGCCTGCCTGGGCCGCGGGTGCGCTGCCGTTGTCAAGCGTGCCGTGCGCAATGTCCGGAATGGGCATGCTCGTCATGATGCCTTCGGCTGCAATCGTTTCGGCGGCCTTCTCCTGCACCTGCGGGGGCACGAAACCCGGTACTTCGATATACGGCAACGGCCTTCCCTGCGATGCGTCCGCGATGTAGAAACCCGACATCGGGTCGACGGTTATCTGCCCGCGTTCGTTTGCGAGGTGGAGCGGAACTTCGCCCTCGGCGAGCATCGAGATGTCGAAGAAGTCGATGTATTCCGGAGTCCCGAGGATTTCGATTTCTTCCTTCGCGAATGCGGCCCATTGCGGCAGGCCGCCCGAGGCGCCCGCTATGCGGGTCCTGCCCGAACGGAGTGGCTTGTTGTTGTCGAAGCCCACGTAGCTTCCGATGGCCACCACGGAATCGAGCGCGATGCCTTCCTTTTCGGAGACGTACGTCGGGATGGCGCCCAGGAATGCTACGTTCCTGTAGTCGTTGGTGGTACCCGTCTTGCCGAGAGCCGGGTAGCGCAGGCTGGTTCCCTTGTCGGAACTGACTACGGTGAGCGCGTTTACCTGGCTGCGGGCGGTACCGTTCACGAACACGGAGCGCAGCATGGCGCCCATCTGCGAGGTGATGAGCGAATCGAGAATCACCTTCGATTCCACGCTGTTCTTGAATATCGACTGTCCGTCCTTCTTGATTTCCTTGATGAAGCACGGTTCGTTCCATTCGCCGTCCTTGCACTTGAATACCTTGCCCGTGAGGATGGACTGGTAGGCGGTGCTGATTTCGGCGAGCGTAATCTCGTTCACGCCGAGCGGCATGCTGAACACTTTCTGCAGTTTCTGGTTGATGCCGATTTCGTGGGCGAACCTCGCGTATTCCGCCATGGCGAGCGAGCGGCGGAAATCCGGCCAGTAGCGCAGGTGGGCCGCGTCGAGGTAGTCGCTTTCGGGGTCGACCTGCGCCATCATCACGGTGAGGCGTTTCACGTCGCCCAGCGTGAAGTTGCGGAACAGTTTCACCGAATCGAGCGGCGGGAGCGCTTCGGAGAGGTCAGGGTCGAGTTCCTGCACTTCGCGCTTGTGGAGGATGTCGGAGTAGTTCTTGAAGTTGTGCCCGACGAACATGCGCGTCTTCTCGTCCTTTTTCGCCTGCTTCATCGCGATGTCGTTGTAGGTACCGACGCGCAGGTCCAGCACGTCGATGGCGCGCTCGTACTTCTCTTCGGACTCGTATTGCGCGGCGAGTGCGTACTGCGCCTTCGTGAACTCGATTTCGCGTTTCACGCCTTCTTTCATGGTGAGCCCGAACTTGTCGCGCAGCCTCTCGAAATACGCCTTGCTGTCTTCGTCGGGGTTGCGGGCGAACCCGTTCTCCTGCGCGACGGAATTGAATTCTTCCTGCGAGAGCTTGTCGAGCAGGTGGTCCAAAAGCCAGATGCTCGCGATGTTTTCGGAACGCGTCGCCGCCCACGCGATGCTCACGAGGTCGCCCTTGTTCTTGTGGTCCGGTCGCGGGTAGTAGAACTGGTTCACGTGCTGGAACACGTTGAAGTCGTTCTCGAGGATGTTCATGTAGTTCCACTTGTGCTTGAGCGCGAGTGCGTAAAGGATGGGCTTCCAGCTGGAACCGAGCTGGCGGAGCGCCTTGAAGCTGCGGTCGAAGTCCGTATTGTGGAAGCCGCCCTGCGATGCGACGACCTTGCCGTTCCTTATGGCCACGAGACCGCCCTGGAGTACGGGTTCCGTCTCGATTTTGCACGGGATGAACCCGTTCACCTTTTTCTCGTCGAGGATGCTCACCAGGAGGATGGCGCCCTTCTTCATCTGGTTCCCGAGTACGGCGGCGGGGTCCTTGCCGACCTGCTTGCCGAATTCCTTGAGCGACTTTTCGCCCACTTCGCCCTTCAGTTGCCCGAAGGAGAGGCGCAGCGCCTTGAGTTCGCCCTTCTCGCCGTGGATTACCGTGTCGACCGCGCCGTAGAGGTAGTCTCCCTTGCGGGCGCTCACCGCCTTGTTCGCGTACTGCGCCTTCGGGAGCACGAACCCGCCGAGCTGCATCTGGAGGTTGCTGATGTTGTTCTGGAGGGCGCGCTTGGCTGCGTCCTGGCTCCTCGCGTCGAGGGTGGTCACGATTTCGAGCTGGGCCTTGCGCCAGTCGCTGATGTCGTGCTGTTCGAAGAGCTTCTGGTAGAATTCGCTGGAGAGCTTCTCGTCAATCCTTTCGAGCGTCGTCGACACGCTGAAGCGGAAGTTGCCGTGCTTGAAGTGCAGCGGTTCGGAAAGCGCGTCGTTCATCTGTTCCTGGTCGATATAGCCTTCATCGACCATGCGGCCGAGCACGTAGCGCAGGCGTTCTTCGCCGCGCTTGAGCGCCTTTTCCTTGCGTTCCTCGGTGCGCTGGATGAACGGGTCGTAGTTGAACGGGCCCTTCACCGAGCCTGCGATGAATGCGCATTCGGCGAGCGAGAGGTCCTTGAGTTCCTTGTCGAAGAAGTACTGGGCCGCGATGGCCACGCCCTTGCCCGTTCCCGATACGTGGAACTGGTTCAGGTAGAATTCCAGGATGTCTTCCTTGCTGAAGTGCTTTTCGAGGCGCAGCGCGTTGATGAGTTCCTTCCACTTCGCCTTGATGCTCCTTTCTTCGCGCCCGAGCACGTTCTTGGCCGTCTGCTGCGTGAGCGTGGAACCGCCCTGGCGCATGTGACCGCTCTTGATGTTTGCGAGCATCGCGCGGAGGAATCCCTGCATGCTGAACCCGTTGTGGTTCCAGTAGCCCGCGTCTTCGGCGGCGATAAGCGCGTTAACGATGTCCTTCGGGATGTCGCCGTAGGGCACGTACAGGCGGTGGTTGGCGTCGAAGAATGCTCCGAGCAGTTCGTTGCCGTCGTTGTAGTACACGCGGGTCTCGCCGGAGAGCACCTGCAGGATGGTGTCGCGGTTGAACTGGTTGTCGGGGTCGCGTTCGGGGAGGATCTTGAATACGAAAATGTACGCGGGGATGCAGCAGATGATGCCGACCAGCGCAAAAGCCGCCAATATCTTGAGAACTTTTATCGGAAAGGGAGTCGGGGCCGATTTCGTTTGTTTTCTTTTTGCGTTTGCCATAAAAATCACCAAAAGGGCCCTGCGGGTTGCGCAGAGTCTGTTTATATGCTTGAATTTAGCATTTTTTGCTGTCGACCCCTTGAAAAAAAAGCCAAAATTAAGTAAAATTAGTGTCCCCAAGATGGGAAGATGGCCGAGTTGGCCGAAGGCGCGTCCCTGCTAAGGACGTATAGGACTTAATCCTATCGCGAGTTCGAATCTCGCTCTTCCCGCTGCAAAGGTCCCCCGGAGAAATCCGGGGGATTTTTGTTTTTCCCTGTTTTTTTATATATTAAGCCAGTACAACCAAGGAGTTTTTTATGAAGACTAGCAGTTTCCTTACGGGCCTTGCCCTCGGTGTGGTGGCGGCATATGCCCTCAACAAGAAGTTCCCCGGCAAGTTCTGTTCTTGCTGCGGTTGCGACGATTCCGATAATTCTGCCGTGAAGGATGCCGAGGAGACCGCCGAAAAGCTCCGCAGCTCCACCGACAGCCTGCTCGCCCAGCTGAGCAAGACCAACGAAGAGAAGCACGAGTCCGAGGCCAAGGTGAAGGATCTCGAGGACAAGCTTTCGGACAAGGAAGTCGAAATCGAGAACCTCAAGAACATCATCGACGCGAACAACGCCCAGACCAAGAAGCTCGAGGACGAACTCGAGCATGTGAAGGCGGGTAAATAGTGCTTCCCCCGTTACGGGGTGGATTCTTGCATTGATTTTTGCGTGGAACTCGTGCTGTATGGCGACGGGTTCCACTTCTTGTTGTTGGCCTTTTTTCTATATTTGCGGGCGTTTAAGGCCATGCCTTAAAAACCATTTGACACAAGAAAAGGAACGCTATGCCAGCTTTTGATCCGAATGCGAAAAAGATGCTGATTTCGGGAAACGAGGCCATCTCGCTTTCCATGCGCCACTGCAACGTGCAGTTTGCCGCGGGTTACCCAGGTACCCCCTCTACCGAAATCCTCGAGGATTATTCTGAACTCGGCGGGTATGCCCAGTGGGCCCCGAACGAGAAGGTCGCCGCCGAAGTGGCCCTGGGTGCAGCCTTTGGCCATGCCCGCAGCGTGGTCACCATGAAGATGGTCGGCCTCAACGTGGCTAGCGACGTGCTCTACACCGCGACCTACACGGGCGTGGACGGTGCCATGGTGTGGATCGTTGCCGACGACCCGGGTCAGGGCAGCTCCCAGAACGAACAGGATACCCGCAACCATGCGAAGGCATCCGTTTGCCCGATGTTCGAGCCCAGCAACTCCCAGGAAGCCTACGACTTCTTCCGCATAGCGGTGCAGACGAGCGAAAAGTTCAAGATTCCGGTCATTCTCCGCATGACGACCCGCGTGGACCACTCCAAGTCCATCGTGGTCCCGAAGGAAGAACTCCCGGCGATGGTGCCGAACTTCGAACGCAATATCGCCGGCCACGTGATGGTGCCCGGCTTCTCGCGGAAGGCCCGAACAAGGTGGAAATGCGCAGCGCCGACATGGGCATTATCACGAGCGGCATCAGCTACCACCACGTGCGTGAAGCCGCCCCGGAAGCGAGCATCCTCAAGCTCGGCATGACCTACCCGCTGCCGATGCAGCTCATCAAGGATTTCGCGAAGAAGTTCGAGGGCAAGCGCCTGCTCGTCATCGAAGAAAACGACCCGTGGCTCGCCGAGAACATCAAGGCCGCGGGCATCCAGTGCGAAAGCAAGTTCGACCCGATTTTCCGCTTCGGCGAACTCGACGTGAACCGCGTGCGCCGCATTATCGCTGGCGATCGCAATCCGGACCCGGTTCCGGTGAAGGGCAAGCCGCCTATGCTCTGCCCGGGCTGCCCGCACCGCAGCTCGTTCGCAGTCCTCAAGGAACTCGACTGCATCGTCTCTGGCGACATCGGCTGCTACACGCTGGCAGCCCTCCCGCCCATCAGCGCGATGGACTACATGATTGACATGGGTGCCGCTATCGGCATGGGTATCGGTCTCCGCAACGTGCTCCCGCGCGAACAGGCCAAGAAGGTCGTCTCCGTGATTGGCGACTCCACGTTTGTTCACAGCGGCATCACGGGCCTCGTGGAAGCGGGCTACAACCGCCCCGACACCGGCCATGTGGTCGTCATTCTCGACAACAGCATCACTGCCATGACTGGCCAGCAGGAACACCCGGGTACGGGCCGCCATCTGGACCACAGCCCGGCCTACAAGCTGGACTACGGCGCCATCGCGAAGACTGCCGGTTTCGACAACGTGTACGAAGTGAACCAGGTCAAGGAACCCGAGAAGTTCAAGGAACTCGTGAAGGAAGCCCTCGAGAAGGACGAGCTCACGCTCATCGTGGCAAAGAGCCCCTGCATCCTCGCTCTCAAGAGCATCCTCGCCTGGGACAAGGCCAACAAGGAAAAGGCTGAAAAGGCTCTCGCCGAGTCCGAAGCCGCTGCAAAGAAGAACGGCAACTTTTAAGGAGAAGTTTTTATGAGCGTAGTTAACGTGAAATTTGCCGGCCTCGGTGGCACAGGCGTTATCAAGGCGAGCGACGTGATGGCGGAACTCGTGTTCGAACAGGGTTACGACGTGAAGAAGGCCGAAGTGCACGGCATGAGCCAGCGTGGCGGTTCCATCGCTAGTGACGTTCGCTTTGCAAAGGGCGAAGAAGTCCAGTCCCCGATGATCCCGACGGGCGAAGCCGACTACCTGGTGGTATTCGACGAGACGCAGGTCGTGGTGAACGAAGCCTTCCTCAAGCAGGGCGGCGTGCTCCTCACTCCGGCGGACATCGATGTCTCGAAGCTCGAGAACGTGAAGGCCCTGAACGTCGCGATGCTCGGCAAGCTTCGAGCAGTGGGAAGTTGCCCTGAACAAGCTCTTCGCCGAAAAGTTCCACGAAGGCAACAAGAAGGCCTTCATGCTCGGCCGCGAAGGCTGATTAGCATTGTCATTCCCGCCACCGAGCGGGAATCCCCTTTACAATGTCACCCCGGCCACTGTGCCGGGGTCGCCTTTTTTATAGTGTCATCTTGACCTTCGCACCTTCGTCATCCTGACGGCACACATGTTCGTCATCCTGAGCGTAACGCCGAAGGCGTGAAGTCGAAGGATCCAGTAAATTCTTGTTAAAGCGTCACCCCGGCCTTTGTGCCGGGGTCATCTTTTTTGAGGAAACTAAAAATAATCGGACCTGTTCCTAATAGCCGATTGCAGCTTTGCTGCTTAGAGGATAAATTCTTTGAAACGGGGATGGGGTTGATTCTTTTGGGCTTCCCAGCAGTTTTGTATTACTTCTTCTTCCGTAAGCTTTGTGAATGCTTCGCGTGCAGGCCATGCTTTGCGCATGAGTTTTTCTATGGCGATGGCTTTGTGGACACCTGCTTCCGAAGAATTTTTTAGAACAAGTTCTTTGCGAGTTCGGCTTTTAAAATTTTTCAACGAAACGATGACTGGGTCACCGTATAAAATAGTGTATGGAAAAGAACTGCTGTTTACCCAAGAATATTCGATTTCATATTCTTCGATTTTTCTTTTCAATTCCTCCACGATGGAAATTCTTTTATCATCTAGATTGTTCCATTGGCTGGTGTCTCCTGCATAATCGCTCCTTCTTAGGACGAAATCATCGTAAATGGAATCGCCTTTATAGGCGAAGTCGTCGCACATGCTGTATATGGTACGATATGTAATATCGGAATTCTGCTTGCGGAAAATTACTGTGCTGAATTCATGCCAGCCTTTTTCGATAAATGAATACTCTATTTCGTATTCTGCGTCCGATGTGTTTTCAAGGTCTGCACTTTGCAGGGGTGATTCAGCAATTGAACCCCAGGGTTCTTTTGCTGCATTCCACATCCAAAATGCCATAATAAAAAATGAGGCTATGGGAATCAGCAAGACGAATAACCAGTGGAAAATCTTTTTTATCCGGAAAAATTTGCTATAAAATAAACATGCTACGTGAAGTAATATAATTAGGCTGAATGCAATTATTGTTAGATGAGCTATGTTACTGTTTGGCGGGTTAGAGTTGATCGCTCCGTTTGTGAAATAAACGCAGGCTCCGATAAAAGTGCACAGAATTGTGGACCAAAGCGTAATCCACAGAAGCTTGAATTTAAAATGTCGGTAAAAAACTGAGCATAGAAAACCAAAAAGACAAGGAATGCCTAAAGTCAAGGAGAACATAAAAAGGGATGAAGTAAGTTTCAAGTCTCCAAAAATTTGTAGAAAGAAATTAATCATGGTATTAATATATGCATTTGTGGGCGAAAAATCCCCGAATTCCCCCAAATTACGCAATTCTTACCCTTTTTTATTTGTAATTTGTAAGCATGGCACGATTTTTGCAGTGCATAATGGGAGGCGTGTTGTTCCGGGGTGTGCCCGGACCGCGTTCCGCTGTCGTGCTTTTGGCTTTATGTGCGGCTCTGCTTGCCGGTTGCGAGGAAATCGAGGAAGAGAAGCCCTGGATTCACGTGGAGCGCCCGCAGATGCTGTTTACCGATACCACGCTCCTGGACTGCTACGACAAGGACATCCTTTCGTTCATGCGTCCGGTGCTGGTGGATATCTACGATTCCGTCGGCGAGCGCGTCGCGTTCCTGCGTGCGGACTCGGGCCGCATGGACATGAAGTTCACTTATGTGTATGCCTACGGGCATGTGTATGCATTGACCCCGAAGGGGGCGTCGGTACGCGCGGATTCGCTCATGTGGAACAAGCGCGACGACAAGGTGCATACCGACAGTTACGTGCGCGTCGTCTCCGAAGATGGCGACGTGCTGCAGGGCAAGGGATTCGTGAGCGATGCGCGCATGGACAACTGGCGTATTCTCTCGAACGTGACGGGCATATTCCAGGATGCGGCGAAGCGCATGAAGGAAGAAGACAAGAAGCAGGCGGAGGAACTCGAGAAGAAGCCCGAGCCGGCACCGGCGCCCGTCCCGCACAGGCCGCCCACGTCTGCGGTTCAACCTGCTCCGGCCGCGCAGCCTTTGCAGAACAAGGCTCCCGCCCCGGCGCCGAACGGAGCCGCGAAAAACGCACCTTCGCAGGGAGCGAACGGGAAGAATATCGATAAAGATGTTCCCGGTCTGGAAGACCCCGAGGAACTTGAACGTCGGCGTCAGGAGAGAAAGAGACGACGGGCTTTGAGAAGGGAAGGCAAGCTCGATGACGATATGCTTGAGAGTAGTGCCTCGGAAGCTTCGCAGAATGAGCCTGCATCTGAATCGCGCCCGCGCGCAAAGAGGCGCGAATGATGCGGCGGTGTTCTTGCCCGCGTATGCTCGCGGTTCTTCTCGTGCTTATGCTCGCATTTTCGGGGGCAGCCTTCGCGCAGACGTCCCCGCTTATCATGAAGCATGCGGACAGCCTCGCGGTCGCCCGCAAGCGCGGCAACCTGCTGTTGCATGGTCGCGTGCTGTTCGTGCACGATAGCGTCCGGTTCCGCACTCAGCATGCCACCTGGAACAAGGATGCCGAAGTGGTGCAGTGCAGCGGTGGTTTCTTGTTTACGCACCCGTCGGGCTTTATCCAGGCCGAAAACGGCACCTACCGCAAAAAGCAGAACATTGCCATCGCGAACGGGAATGTCGTTGCGGGCGATTCCGCGAGTTCGTACAAGTTTACGGGCGACTATCTGGAATACGACCGCGAAAACGAAATCTTGACGATGCCGCAGAAGCCCAAGCTGTACCAGTACGAGAAGCACAAGGACAATACGGTCGATACGCTCACCATCGAGGCCAAGAAGATTATCTACAACAAGAAGTTTTCCTATGCCGAAGCGTACAAGGATGTGAAGGTTACCGAGAAGGACATGGTAGTCACTTGCGACACGGGCTACTTCGACCGTGCGAACAGCTGGCTTTCGATGAAGGGAAACCCGACATTCGACATGAAGAACTACCACCTCACGGGCGATTCCATCTTCCTCGTTATCGACGAGGCGAAGAAGACTCTGAAGTCTGCGCTCGTGATAAGGAACGCGCATGGCATATCGAAAGAAGACCCGAAGAAGAACGCCCCCGGGAACGTGACGGAGGCCTTCGGCGATACGCTCTATTGCGAATTCAAGGACAGCAAGATTGAACGCCTGTACGTGAACCTGAACGCGAAGGGATTCTTTTATGAGACGGACCTTCCTGACTACAGGAACCTCATGGACGGGAACCGCCTCGATTTGTATTTCAAGAAGGGCAAGATGGACCACGCGGTTGTCTCGGGCAAGGCGCAGAGTACCTACTTCTACGTGAAGAGGGACCGCACCGTATCGGGCAAGAACGAAGCCGCGGGCGATACCATCAATATCGTTTTCGACCCGCTCAAGAATGCGGTCAAGACGCTCCGGCTGCTCGGTCGCGGTACCATGGCGAGCGGTCGCTATGTGGACCTCGAGAAAGAACAGCGCAACAAGGCTGCGAAGGAAAGAGCGCGTCTGGATTCCCTCGCTGCTGCAAGCGGAAAGACGGCTGTTTCCGATTCGCTGGGCCGCGCGAACTTGGGCAAGGGCGATGGCAAGGAAATGTCGCCCCGTTCTCACAGGAGACAGAGAAGGCGCGCCCATAATCTGAAGGGCAAGGAAGAAGTCAAAACGGAGGAAAAGAAACCATGAAGAGTCTGGTAAGCACAATCCGTACAGATAAACTGCGCAAGGTCTATGGCGGCCGCCAGGTGGTGAGCGATGTTTCCATCAGCGTGTCGCAGGGCGAAATCGTCGGGCTGCTCGGCCCCAATGGCGCCGGCAAGACGACTTCGTTCTACATGATCGTGGGCATGGTGCGCCCCGATTCGGGCCACATCTTCCTCGACGACATCGAGATGACGGACAAGCCCATGTACAGGCGTGCGCGTCTCGGCGTGGGTTACCTCCCGCAGGAGGCTTCCATCTTCCGCAAGCTCTCTGTTGAAGACAACATAATGGCCATCTTGGAGACGCAGGGGCTCAAGCGTCGCGAGCGCAAGATGCGCCTGGAGCAGCTGCTCGAGGAATTCAAGATTACGCATATCCGCAAGACGAAATCCATGAGCTGCTCGGGCGGTGAACGCAGACGCCTCGAAATCGCGCGTGCGCTCGCGAGCGATCCGTCGTTCCTGCTGCTCGACGAACCCTTTGCGGGTATCGACCCGATTGCGGTGGCGGACATCCAGTCCATCATCTCGGGCCTCAAGGAAAGGGGCATGGGCATCCTCATTACCGACCACAACGTGCGCGAGACGCTCTCGATTACCGACCGCGCCTATATCATGTACAAGAGCCAGGTACTTACCGAGGGTTCTTCGGAATACCTCGCGAACGATCCAGAAGCTCGTCGCATCTACCTGGGTGACAGTTTCAGGCTGGACTAGGGGCATATTATGAACATGGGTATGCAACTGGGGCAGTCCCAGCGCCTGGAACAGAACATCTCGCCGCAGATGCTGCAGTCCGCAGCTATCTTGCAGAAGACGGCCCAGGAACTGGACATGGCCATCAACGAGGAGCTCGCGGTGAACCCGCTCCTGGAACTCGAGGACGAATCGCCCGAGGAGCCTTCCGTCGACGAAGGTGCCGGGGAGTCCGATTCCGACGATGATACCCTGCACGAGGTGGAGTTCGAGTCCGGTACGCTCGAGGATACTGCGGACCATGATTACGACATCCTGGAGAACACGACGAATTCCGATATGGAGCGCAGGCTTTCGGACGGGCTGTTCGATGACGATGCCCCGCTCAAGGATTTGAACGCCCCGTCGAAGGATGTGGCCGACGAGTGGGACCGCCCGCAGAAGGACCGCGACAAGAGCCTGCAGGATAATTTGCGTGACCAGCTGCGCGACTGGAACGGGACCCCGATTCTGCTCCGCCAGCTCGAAGAGGCTGGCTGCACCGAATCGCATTTCCGCGCGCTCATACAGTACCTTATCGACAGTCTCGACGAGAACGGCTACCTGCAGGCGGCTCCCGACGACGTGATGATGAAGATGGCCTCCGACCCGGGCGAAGACCCGCTGGTGGTCGAAATCGAACACATTATCCGCTACGAGGTTTCGCTCGAGAATGCGAGCCTTCCTGTGGCCGAGGCGCTGCATGTGCTCCGCAGTTTTACGCCGCGCGGAATCGGCGCCCGCAACATGCAGGAATGCTTCCTCATCCAGGCGGAAGCCATCGACGATTTCCCGACGCTTACCAGGGAAATCCTCGAGTATCATTTCGACGACCTTATCGAGCTCAGGTACGGCAAAATCGCGAAGGCGATGTCTGTCCCGTCTTCGGCGGTGCAGCAGGCCGTGGCGGTGCTCTCGAGGCTCACTCCGCACCCGGGTAGGCAGATATCGTACGCTCCCACGCAGGTAAAGCATGTCGACCTGAAGGTCGAAATCAAGAAGGGTCGCATCGAGGTAGAGTGCACGCAGGAATCCCGCAACAAGGTGCGCCGGCTGCGCGTGAACAAGTATTATACCGACATGCTGAATGGCAACATGAAGCTCGACAAGGAGACGCGCGAGTATATCCAGAACAACAAGCGGAAGGCGGAAGAGTTCATCAACGCCGCGAACAACCGCTTCTCGACCATGGAGCAGGTGATGCGCGCCATCGTGAAGCGGCAGCCGGCGTTCTTCAAGAACGGGCCTTCGTTCCTCAAGCCCATGGTGCTGCAGGACATTGCAGACGAAGTAAAGCGCGACCTCTCTACGGTCAGCCGCGTCACCAACGGCAAGTACGTGGAGACTCCCTTCGGTATTTACGAGCTCAAGCAGTTCTTCACTTCGGGCGTGCGCCAGTCCGGCAAGCGCCCGGCCGCACCTGCCGTGGCTCCGCGCCCCGACGCGCCCGCGGGTGCCGCCACCGCCGTGAGCGCTCCTGAGGATTTCGAAGGCGGGGACGATATCGTCGGCTCGGCCCGGATCCTCGAGGCGATAAGGAACCTCGTGGACGCCGAAGACAAGAAGAAGCCCCTCTCGGACCAGGCCATCGCCGATGCGCTTGCGGCCGAGGGTATCCAGGTTGCCCGCCGTACGGTGGCCAAGTACCGCGAGGAACGCCTCAAGATCTTGCCCGCCCGCCAGCGCAAGGCCCTCTAAATTGCCCCGTTTGGACGATTTTAGGCCAAAAACCCCCTTTTTTGGGGCTTTTTTATTCCAATTAGGATGATTTTATTCGAAAAAAACTTGTTTTCAATTGGTTTTTTCCAAAAAAAAGATGTATATACTCTTAATGCGAGGCGAAATGCCCGCTAAATGCCATCTTAATTATACGGAGGTATCATATGGATATTCAGTTTTCTGCTCGCCACTTTAATGCATCTGCCGGTCTCCAGGACCGTATTCAGGAAGAAATGGACAAATTGGCAAAGTTCTACCCGAACATCACTAACGCCTCCGTAATCCTTGACCACGAAGTCGAACACCAGCGTCACTGCGAAATCAGCGTCAACATCACCGGTTCCGTGGTCGTCGCCTCTGCCGATGAGGACAACATGGGCAAGGCGGTCGATGTCGCCCTGGAACGCGTGAAGGTGCAGCTCAAGAAGGCCAACGATAAGCAGAACGACCACCGCGCACAGCCTATTTCCAACCTGACATAAGCCGTGTCCGAATCCAGATTGAAAGATATCAAGATCCTGCATCGGGAGAAGCTCCCGGTGCGGGACTTTTTTGGTCACTACGGCAAGGACCTGCAGCTTGCGCTCCATACGCCCGAGACAGACCTCGACACGAATATCGCCGAAAGCGGTATCCACCGTCCGGGGCTTGCCATGGCGGGCTATACCAAGGTGTACAGCTACAAGCAGATCCAGGTCGTGGGCCATACCGAATGGAATTACCTCGAAAGCCTCGGGCCCGAGGGCCGCAAGAAGGTTTTCGATTCGCTTTCCGGGTTCCGCGCCCCGATGTGGGTAGTGACGCATGCCCAGATGCCGCACGCCGAACTCAAGGATATGTGCGAGAAGCTGCATATCCCGCTGTTCTCGACGACGCTGCATACTTACGAGTTCAACAAGATTGCGCAGAGGATTCTCGAGGAGTTCTTCGCGCCGCATTCCATTATCCACGGGAGCCTCGTGGATGTCTACGGTATAGGCATGCTTTTTGTGGGCGACAGCAACGTGGGCAAGTCCGAATGCGTGCTCGACCTCGTCGAGAGCGGCCACCGCATGGTTGCCGACGACGTTGTCCACATCAGCCACGTGGGTAACGCCATCATCGGGCGCCCCGACCCGCTTATCCGCCACCACATGGAAATCCGCGGCGTGGGCATCCTCGATATCCGTTCGATGTTCGGTATCCATGCCATCCGCAAGGTGAAGAAGATCGAAGTCATCGTGGAACTCCAGCCCTGGCAGCGCGACGTGCGTTACGAGCGTACCGGCCTCAACGAGCTCGAAGAAGTCGTGATGGGGGTGCGCATCCCGAAGATTGTCATCCCGGTGGCGCCCGGAAAGAACCTCACGGTGATTCTCGAAGTGATTGCGATGAACGCGCTCATGAAGATGAACGGCCAGAACGTGGCCCGCGACTTCAATGAGGGCCTCATGAAGAAAATCAAGGCGAAGGCGAAGGGCGAGTACAGCGACGACCTGTTAGAAATGGATATCGAGCACTGGTCGCTTTATGAGTAGACGGCGCTAAATACTATCTTTCCCAGCGATGCAGTTGAAGAAGACCATACAGAACAATTTATTCCCCTTTATCGTGTTCATGATATTGGTTGCGGGCTGTTGTTTCGCTTGGTACTTCTTCCACCCGTCGAGCCCTTACCATGCACGCTACAGGTTCGTGGTGAGCTACCAGACCATCGGTACGCTTTCGCCCGGGAACCGCGTGATTGTGCGCGGGATCGAGCGGGGAAAGATCCTTGCGGTCGAACTCACGGACGATGCCGTATTCGTTACGGTGGAGGTCCTTGCCGAGGCGAAGATCTCGAGGCATTCGCAGTTCAGGCTCATCAATGCGGGCCTCATGGGCGAGCGCGAGATGTGCGTCCTTACCGCGGAAGACCAGGACTGGATCGCTGACGGCGATACGGTATACGGGTCGTTCGACGACGGGCTTTCGGGCTTGGGCGATGTGCTTTCCAAGGCGATCGCGGACCTGGACGAG
Organism: Fibrobacter succinogenes; assembly: GCA_902762305.1. Lineage (GTDB taxonomy): Bacteria > Fibrobacterota > Fibrobacteria > Fibrobacterales > Fibrobacteraceae > Fibrobacter > Fibrobacter succinogenes_I. The sequence goes on from CACWNW010000006.1 coordinate 22,389, forward strand.
ATGAAGGGCACGCTGACTGCTCTCAAGGACTCCGTCACGATTGGCAGCTCGGGCAAGAGGCTGGACCGAATCGCGAAGAAGAGCCAGAGGATTGTGAATGCCGGCAGCAGGCTCGCGTCGGATGTGCGCGAACAGGCACTCGCGGTGTTCGACAAGGGCGAGGCGACGCTCGAGAAGGCGCGCGCCGGAATCAACGAGGCGGCTGCCAGCGGGTCCCTGACCGTGGAGAAGGCCTCGGCGCTGCTTGCGCATGTGGATACCTTGATCGCGGAAGTTAAGGAGCTCAAGGCCGGCTCGGATTCCCTGGTTGCCCGCTTGGATTCCGGCGACAATACCGTCGGGCTCATCGCTTCGGGCCGGGGCGGGCTTACAGGCAAGCTCGAAAAGTTCGCAAATGACATCGATGCCCTGATTCGGGACGTCAAGAAAAGTGGCTTGCGGTTAAATATTGATATTTTTTAAAAAAAGTTTACCTTTTTCTGTTAAAAAAAGATAATTTTCCGCGTATGACGTGTTAAACCGACTCTACAAAGGAGTGTGCCATGAGTGATAAAAAACCCGTGAAAATGAGCGATGCAGACTTGAAGTTTTTCGAGGAGATGCTTGTCGAAAAGCGTCGGCAGCTGGTGACGGCGCAGAGCGAATCGGAAAGGGCGAACGCATTCCAGGGACAGAAGAGCCAGTCTGGCGACGGTGGCGATTCCGACAGTGCGGACTCCGCGACGGACTATAACACGCTCGAGACTACGTTCTCGCTTGCCGCCCGCGAAGGCAAGTACCTCGTGTACCTGGAAGAAGCGCTCCAGCGCATCCGCAACGGTACGTTCGGTATCTGCAAGGTTTGCAAGCAGCTTATTCCGAAGGCGCGTCTCTTGGCGGTGCCGACCGCGACCAAGTGCGTGAACTGCAAGGAAGAGACCAAGAAGAAGGAACAGGAAAACAACCGCATGGAAATGGCGCGCCTCTTCGCCGAAGCGCAGCGCAAGGAGATGCAGAAGAGGGCCGCTGGCCACTAATGCATGTGAAGGTCGCCGAAGCGCTGACATAAATGCGCGACGTTGGCGGCTAGCCTGTCTTTCTCGGAGTATTAAGTCCCGGCATTGCGCCGGGATTTCTTGTTTTTCGGGGCAATCGGGGTATTTTCGGGTGCGATTTCGCGAAAATGGCTGACTAAAATGGCAAAATCGGGAATTTGGTCTGCCAAATTATGGATAAAGTAAGCGAAAATAGGGGCGGTTGCGGGCGTCGGGAGGCGTATTTGCCTCGAGATGGCTGACTATTTCCGCGAAAATGAGGTTTTGGTCTGCCGCTATCGCCTGCGAAGCGACTGTTTTTGTGCGTACAAACTAATTTCTGGCGGACCAAAAAGCGGAAAACTGCATTTTAGTCAGCCAAAAATGCGAATTAGCCTTCATTGCGGCGTGAAAATGCATCGGAAATGCGCTCGAAACGCGGTTGCAGGCTTGTCGCGGAAATTAAACCGCGTCAGAAATGCGTTTTTTCCCTCGTTGCGGTGCAATGCTTTTTGCAAAACTTAAACTGCGCCGGGAATGCGATTGCAGTTTCGCTGCAAACCTTAAACTGCGCCGAAGAATGCGTCGGCGAGCGAGGCGCGGAATGCATGGATGCGGTCGGCGTTCGCTTCCCGGTGCGGGTAGGTGAAGTTGGAAAGCAGGACTGCGGCGGCGCCGGCGGTGGGGTCGGCGACGATGCTCGCCCCCGTGAATCCCGTCTTCCCGAACGTGCGGGGCGACACGCGCGACCCCATGAACTTGCTCTGCGCAAGTTCCCAGCCGAGGGCTGTGCAGGCGCCGTTCGCCGCACCCGCAGGATTCGTGCCCGCGGCATCCCCTGCCGGCAAAATGCCTGCATTAAAACTGCCCGCCGGAGAGTCGCATGCCGCGCCTGTTGAACCCGCCGCCGAATTGCAAGCCGGCATGAACTTTGCGGCATCTTCGCGCGTGAACGCATTCCGGCTCACCATGTCGAGGATACCCGCGGGCGCGACCCGAATTTCTTTGCCATCCGGGCCACAAGCAACACCGTCGTTCATGACCATCTTCACGAATTTGAGCAGGTCGGGCACGCAGCTGAACATGCCGGCGCTGCCTACCGGGAATAGCTTCCGCAATACCCACGCGCTTTCGTCGTGGATTTCACCGCAAATCTCGCGCCCGCGGAACTCGCATACTTCCGTCGGGCAGATTTCGCCCTTCGGGATTGTGTTCCACTCGCGGGTCAGCGGGTCCCAGCCGCTACGCGTCATGCCGAGCGGCTCGAAGAACCGCTCGCGGCCCTGCTGTTGCAGGTCCTTGCCCGTAAGCCGGTGCAGTATCATGCCGAGCAGCACGCTTGCCGGATTCCCGTAATTGAAATCTGCTCCGGGCGCCTTTGCGAATTTGTATGTAAACAGTGCATTCAGGATGCCTTCGGGCGGGAGCGTGCGCAGCGTCTTCATGGGCACGCGGTAATCGAGGCTGTGCGTGAGCAGGTGGAACACGCGGATATCGTCGCGGTAGTTGGTCTGCAACTCGGGAATGAATTCCGCCACCCTGTCGTCAAGGTGCAGTTTGCCTTCGAGTATGTAGCAGAGCGCAAGCGTCGACGTGGGGCAGACCTTCGTGAGGCTCGCGATGTCGAAAACCGTATCTGCGGGCGTGTTGTGGGTTACGATGTGCGTCGTGCCATCGGGCAGAATGAACCCCGCGACCGCCTTGCTGAACACTCCGGCGGATTCTCCCTGTTCTAAGAGCCTTTCGATATTGGTTTCGCTGAATGCCATGGCTAGAATTATAGCAAACCTGTGGAAGTCCCTGATACTGTTTTGTCCGACGGACTACTTTATTGGCCGATTAGCGGCGTTCTTTCTGCATCCCGAAAGCTTATATTAGTAGAACAAAGCGATGCGAGTTTATTATGAAAAAGTCTATTGCGAAATATTTTGTGGTGTTTGTCCTTTTGGCGGCGGTGTTCAACCTCGGCGGCTGTGCCTTGTTGCTATACGATTATTCCGACACCCAGGATGTAATCCTTGAGGCGGAAGACGGCGGGGAATACGACTTCTATGTGGATAACGTTCTCGTTTGCCGCCAGACCGACAGGTGTATCTATGGCCATAGAAAGGGAACGCTTTGCCAGCATACCGTCGATATCAAGCGCGGCGACACCGTTTACGGGACTAATTATTATGGCTATTGGGAAGAAAGGCCGCTTCTTGTCAAGATGATGGTCGAGCGCGACGACAACAAATGCCCTGAAACTTGGAAGGGAGCGAGTGTGATCGTGGAAATCAATCCTGAATAGCTGATTTCCGGTTTGCGTCTTCGCTTGGGTTTTTATTATTTTATACCATATGGCAGAAGAACAAATTGACATTCTGAATCCTGACGGCACCCCTGCGGGCTATTCCTGCGGGCGCACGCGCGTGCATGCGGAAGGCCTGTGGCACCGCACCATTCACGTATGGGCGTTCAACAGCGAAGGGAAAATACTGTTCCAGCTGCGGGCCCGCGTGAAGGAAAACAATCCCGGCCTTTTGGACACGAGCTGCGCGGGGCATATTTCTGCCGGCGATACGAGCATCAACGCCGCCGTGCGCGAACTGCGCGAGGAACTGGGCGTCAAGAAGAGTCCGCGCGACCTCGAATACCTATTCGAGGTCAAGTACGCGTGCGTACTTAACGGCGGCTCCTACATCGATAACGAGTATTACGACGTGTACAGGGTGACGCTTAGCGATGAAGAGGCCCGCTCTCTCGTACCGCAGCCCGGCGAAGTCGACAGTTTCGTCTGGATGACACGCGATGAATTTTTCGCGAAGCACAAGCTGCATCCCGAAAAGTTCGTGGAGCATCCGGAAGATTTTCAATGGCTTATGGAGAATGCCCGATGACGATGTACAAGAATGTGGCCCTCGTACTTGAAGGTGGCGGAATGCTCGGTGCCTACCTGTCGGGCGTGCTCGACGTGATGCTCGATAATGGACTCAAGTTCGGCGGCTATGCCGGAACGTCGGCGGGCGCCACGCACCTGTGCAACTACCTCTCCGAACAGCGCGATAGGAACAGGCGTGTCGACGTTATCCATTCGGCGAGCAAGCGCTACATGGGATGGGGCAACCTCATCCGCACCGGCGATTTCTTTGAAGTCGATTACTGTTACAGGCAGATTCCCTACGTTATCGACCCGTTCGATTTCGAGAAGTTCCGTGAGAACGCCGCTCAGTCCGATTTCTATGCCACTGCAACGAATCTGGAAACGGGCGAGGGCGCCTACTTGCTGACCCGCGAACTTGACACGCCCGAAGGCATGGACAGGATCCGTGCCTCGGCATCGCTCCCGCTGCTGAGCCATATCGTGGAAGTCGACGGCATGAAGCTTGTGGACGGCGGTACCGCCGACAGCATCCCGTTCGAAATTATGGCGAAGAAGGGCTTCGAAAAACAGGTCGTCATCGTGACGCGCCCCGAGGGTTATGTCAAGGGACCGAATTCGCTGATTCCCCTGTTCAGGCTAATCTATCGCAAGTATCCGAAGTTTGTCGAGGCCTCGAAGAACCGCCATATCCGTTACAACCAGTGTTTGAAAACGCTTGACGAATGGTGCAAGCGCGGGACTACGTTCCGAATCCGCCCCAGTGCGCAGTTGAATGTCGCGCGCCTCGAGAAGGACAAGTCCAAGCTCGCGCGCCTCTACGACCTCGGTGTAAAGGACGCTACCGCGATCATGCCGGAGTTGATAAAGTTCCTGGAGAAGTAAGGTGTCGAAGGCAATAAACGGTCACAGGTACCGCCACTATAAAAAGGAGTCGATGGTCTATACCGTCGTCGAGTCGAACGCTCTGGATTGCGAGTCGGTGGAACCGCTTGTCGTTTATCGCAGCGAATACGAGACGCCCGACCATCCGAAGGGAACGCTCTGGGTACGCGCCCGCGAAGATTTCGAAAGCAAGGTGACGCTCGCCGACGGCACCGTCGTCGACCGCTTTACAGAAATTTAGTTCGCAGCTTTGAAAATGCGTAATTTGAAGAAGGATATTTTTTTCATCTTGCTGTTCTGTCTGTTTGTCCATGCAGAACAGTCGGATTTGTATTCGTTCTATTACAAGGGTGAACGGATAGAAGTTTGCCAAAAGGGATGTCAGGTAAAATACGAAAAAAAGTACGATGGTGTAGTTCTTCGCCATGAAGGGACTTCCGTGTATTTAATAGGCTATGGTGGTGATGTTGTAGGGTTCTTGTATGACTCCGGCTTCCGACTAGATAGAATGAGTGTGAATAATGAGTTTGTGGATGGTACGATGGTGAAGACGAAGAATTATACATACAAACTAAACGAGTTGTATGCGACAATTATGGATTATAATATATACCTTCAGCATGGCTTCTTTTTTGGTAATATACCTCCAGATTTTATGGAAGAATTGAAAAAGGACAAAAAGAAAATTATTTTCACGATAGCCCCAAGAAAGGTTATCAAGACTGTAAAATAAGAAGGAGAAACAAATGAATTTCAAGAAGTTTTCTACAGCCACTGTGGCACTTGCCTTCGGGATTGCACTTGTCGCATGTGACGACAGTTCCAGCGGCCCGCAAAACGATCCCGTGCCTGCAAGTTCCGGCGACATTGCTGACCCGCAGTCGTCTTCTTTGGTGGACCCGCTTTCTAGCGATGCGGGCACAACGCTCAGCTCCAGCAGCGCGAACGTTACGCGCCCGAATTCCAGCAGTGCCGAATGTTTCAAGGAAGGTATGGCGAACATTACCGTGCGCAATATGGAGCGTAAATCGATTTCTTGCCCGAACAGCAAGACGATATACGATTACGACTTGCAGATTTTCTACAAGTGCGTCGGTGATGCGCTTATCGAGACCGACATGGCTCCTTGCGTAAGCGACGTTCCCGAATCCAGTTCATCTGCCGTCACGCCGAAATCGAGTGGCGGCGAGACAGGCGTGTCCAGTAGCGGAACTTCTGCAGAATACGGCACGCTCCTGGATTCCCGCGACGGCAAGAGCTACAAGACCGTCGTTATCGGCGGCAAGACATGGATGGCTGAGAACTTGAACTTTGCGACGGATTCCAGCTTCTGCTACGACGACACTCCTGCGAACTGCACGAAGTATGGCCGCCTCTACCAGGAATCCGATGCCGTGAAGGCATGCCCCGAAGGCTGGCGCATTCCGACTGCAGACGACTGGATGGAACTGCGCAATACCGCGGAATCCGAATGGTCGAACGACCTGAGGTCTATCCTTGAAGATGAGGAAACCTGGGAAATCAATCCCATGATAGACCCCGTGCCCATGAACCTCATCGGGTTTGCCGCCCGCGCGGGAGGTTACCGCGCCAAGACCGGACAGTACGACGGTGAAGGTACCAAGGCCTACTTCTGGGGTGAAAGTAATATGAACTATTACGCATGGATTCTCTCGAAGCAGTATGAGTTGGACAAGGAATCGATAATGCGCGGATACTTCGCCTATTCCGTGCGTTGCGTACAAGCTAATTAACACGCGAAAAGTGCAGTTTGCACCCGCTGCAATGTGAGGTTATCATGAGTCTGGAAGAAGAACGCTTTCGTGAATTGCAGCGCAAGGACAAGGAACATGATGCGCGTCTGGACCTGCAGGCAAAAAAGGACGACGAGCACGATACCCGCATAGATGCGCTCTACAGCAAGGGGCATGAGCAGGAATTCAAGCTCAAGGCTCAGGTGGCGAAAGATGCGGAACACGATTTCCGGCTGAATTCCGTCGACTCGAAGAACGAGGAACAGGATTCGGAACTGCGCCGCCAGCGCATGAAGGATACCGAACACGACCAGCGGATTTCGCGCCTGGAAACGCTATGCGCCGAATTGCTGGCCCGCGTCGAGGCCCTGGAAGCCAAGCAGAAAAACTGACGGGATTATTTTCGCCGGAATTCGGCCAGGACCATTCCCGCGATAATCGCGGCTGCACCCGCGATGGCGACGGGCGTGATGCGTTCACCGAGTGCGATGACCGCGGTAATCATCGTTACCATGGGGAGGGCGTAGCCGTAGTTGCTCGCGAGTACCGTGCCGAGCTGTTTTAGCACCTTGTTCCAGACAAGATAGCCGAACAGCGACGAGAATACCGTAAGGCACAGGAAGTTGAGCGCGACGACCGGTTCCATGAAATTCTGCCACGGGATATCGAGCGCCTTCGATGTGTTGCCGCCCGCCTCGACGAACAGCGCGGGGATAGACGTGAGCGTCCCGTAAAAGAACATCCTGCGCGTGATAAAGAGCGTGTTGTACTTGCCGTTCAGCTGTTTGACGATGAGCGAGTATGCCGCCCACATGAGCCCGGCGCAACAGGCGAGGAGGTCGCCTGCGGGCGAAAGCTGCAATATGAACTTGCCGTTCAGGACCACGAGTACCATCCCGACAAACGTAATCAGGCACCCGAGAACCTGGCGCTTGCTGAGCCGCTCGCTCTTGTAGATGAGTCCGCCGAGAATCATGATGAGCAGCGGGTTCGTGCAGACGATGAGGGCGACGTTGCTCGACGGAGAAAGCGAGAGCGCCGTGTTCTCCGTCCAGAAGTAGAGCGTGCATCCGGTGATGCCGCAGATGAACATGATGAGTTCGTGCTTCCAGTTTTCGCAGCGGAACCTGCTGTGCGAAGCCGCGAGGAGTATCAGGTAGGTGACCGCGAACCGCAGCGTGAAAATCTGTACCGCGCTGAAACCGTGATTCAGCAACACCTTCGTGCTCACGAAGCTCGTTCCCCAGAACGCAATCGTCGTGATGGCGAGGATATGCCAGAGGGCGCCGCCCTGCCGGCTTGTGGTTACGGGCAGGCTCATTCAGGTGTTGCCAGCAGGTGGTCTAGGAATATTTTCTGGGCATTCGTGTCGTAGACGACAACATCGAAGAGGTTGCCGTCGATTCCGGTCCTGGATTCTACCATGAGGCCTGCGCCATCGCCCTTCGCGGTGGGGAGGAATGCGACCTTGCCGTCGTTGAGCTTGCGCATTTCGAGGTAGCCTTCTTTGGCGTACCAGTCACGGATTACCTTGTAGTAAATGCGCTCCATGTTCGATGCCGGATCGATAAGCGCGTTCAGGCGCCTCGCGATTTCGCTTACGGGCACGGGGGTCACGTCGGTGGGGTAGTTCGCAATCTGTTCGGCGGTCAGGTGGAACTTCGGGCGTTCCTGGCGCGCGGGCTTTTCGCCTTCTTGTTCGTCTGCGCCGGAGGCCTTCTCGTTCCTGTTCGCGAATCGCTCGTTTGCAAGTGCGACGCATTTCTGGATGTTGTCCAGGATGTACTGCTGGGCCTTCTGCCAGCACTGCGTGAACACGTTGTGGTGCCCGCGGATGTCGCCTTCCGTCTTCTCGAAGCCGAAGCTTTCTCCGTGAGGCGTCGGGAGGTTCGCTTCCTTCCCGTCTTCGGTGGCCTGCCTCGAAAGGATGCCTTCCTGCACGAGGAAGTTCGCTACGTCGGCATAGAGCAGGTGGTTCATGTACACGTCGCGCGGGAGCAGCTCGTTGATGTTGCGCACCATGCGGGAAATGGATACGGGATAGTCGAAGAAGCGGTAGCGCGAAAGCATCTCGCTGTCGATTGCGAGCGGGACCATCTGCGCCTTGGCTGCTTTCTTCTCGGCCTTTTCGGATTTTTCGGGTTTGCCGACCTTCGCAGTAGTCGCGGCCTGGGTGCTGTCTTGCCCGGCAATGTCGCTGTGGTCCAACTGCTTCTGCAAAAGCGATGCCACGTAAGCGAGGCACTTGCTGATCCGTTCCTGCTTGCAGGCGTCCCCTTCGGGCAAAAGCTCGCCGGTCAGCGGGTTCACTCCGCAAGAAAGTTTTCTAAGGTAAGTCTCGGCTCTCTCGATAATCGCATTTTCAGATGGCATCAGTAAATCCCCTTTTTTGTAACAAATATAAAGATAGAAAAAAAGGATGGTGTACTCACATGCCGAAAATATCGGCATGCGTTCCCGTATCTACCAATGTCAATGTGAGGATGCCTTGATTTTTTCGGTAGCATAGCAACCAGTTTGGTCTGATATGCAGTTCCCGTGTACCGCTGAATTGTCCAGACAATTCGTGGTCATGGAATTTTTCGTCAAGCGTTTCGTCCTTGCGGAGTTTCTCGACAACATCCTTGAGTTCTTGTATCGGAAGTCCTCGCTTTTTACAAAGTTTATAGAACTTCTTGAATTTGTTGGTCCAAATAACTTCGTAAATCATTTATCGAGATCCGCCCACATTTCGTCCATGTCCGTGTAGCGCTTGGTGTTCGGATTGGCTTCCAGTTGTTTTGCTTCCTCAATCGCCTCCATCAGCTCCTTGGAATACTGCGGATACTCCACCTTGAAGGGGAGCCCGCGGTGCAGCACGACCTGCCTCAGGAACATGGAAACCGCCTGCGACATGGATAGGCCCAGCCCCTCCAGGAGCTTGGTTGCCTGGTCGTTGAGTTCGGAATCGATTCGGAAGTTCTTTGCAACGGTACTCATGCCATTAAATATACCTCTGTCTGCAAGTATATGCAAGTGTTTGCTTGCAATCTCTGTCATTTTGCGCTCTATTTTTTATTTTAGAACAAAAAAAAGACCGCCCCGCTTGCGCGGAATGCAATCAACTAATACCACCGTTTCTGGTGCTGAATGCAATATACAAAACGCGATCGAGAAAAACAAACATTGCGAATGTTTATGCGAATATCTGCATAAGCGCATTGACAAGATATAGCCTTTTTCTATATTTGCCTATCAAAGAAATAGGCTGGGCGACCCCGTGTCGCCTACTATTTATATTTGGTTTTGAATTTAACAAGAGGCAAAAATGTCCAAGATCGAAACTCTTTGCATCCAGGGCGGTTGGCAGCCGAAGAACGGCGAACCGCGCGTTCTCCCCATCTACCAGAGCACCACTTTCAAGTACGAAACCACCAACGATATGGCGGACCTGTTCGACTTGAAGGCTTCCGGCTACTTCTACACGCGTCTGCAGAACCCGACCAACGACGCTGTCGCGAACAAGATTGCCGCGCTCGAAGGTGGTGTCGCCGCGATGCTTACGAGCTCCGGTCAGGCTGCGAACTTCTACGCCGTCTTCAACATCTGCGAAGCTGGCGACCACTTCATTAGCACGAGTGCCATTTACGGCGGCACGAGCAACCTCTTCTCCGTCACGATGAAGAAGCTCGGCATCGAATGCACGTTCGTGGACCAGGACGCGAGCGACGAAGAAATCGAGAAGGCCTTCCGCCCGAACACCAAGTGCCTCTTCGGCGAAACGGTCGCCAACCCGGCCGGCAAGGTCTTGGACCTCAAGCGCTTCGCTGACATCGCCCACAAGCACGGCGTCCCGATGATTGTGGACAACACGTTTCCGACTCCGATTCTCTGCCGCCCGATTGAATTCGGCGTTGACATCGTGACCCACTCCACGACCAAGTACATGGACGGTCACGCCATGGCAGTCGGTGGCTGCATCGTCGATAGCGGTAACTTCGATTGGGAAGCAAACCACGACCGTTTCAAGGGCCTCACCGAACCGGATCCGAGCTACCACGGCCTCGCCTACACGAAGGCTTTCGGCAAGGGCGCTTTCATTACGAAGGCTACCGCACAGCTCATGCGCGACTTCGGTTCCATCCAGTCTCCGCAGAATGCGTTCCTCCTGAACGTTGGTCTCGAAACGCTTCACCTCCGCATGCCGCGCCACTGCGAAAACGCTCTCGCCTGCGCCAAGTTCCTCAAGAACCACCCGAAGGTGGCTTGGGTCAACTACGCTGGCCTCGAAGGTGACAAGTACTACGAACTCGCTCAGAAGCAGTTCAAGGGCGGCCTCCCGTGCGGCGTCCTTACGTTCGGCATCAAGGGCGGTCGTGAAAAGTCCATCCAGTTCATGGACAGCCTCAAGATGATTTGCATCGTGACCCACGTGGCCGACGCCCGCAGCTGCGTGCTGCACCCGGCAAGCCACACGCACCGTCAGCTCAGCGACGAACAGCTCATCGAAGCAGGCGTTGCTCCGGACCTGATCCGCTTCAGCGTGGGTATCGAGAACGTCGAAGACATCATCGCCGACCTCACGCAGGCCCTCGACAAGGTGTAATTCGAACGGCGCGTAAGCGCCTAGAAGAACACTTTGTTCCGCTTGTTGTCGAAGATGGAATTGTGCTGCAGGATTCTGTATTCCTGCAGCATTTCTTTTTCTTTGCCGTCGGCGTAGTTGTAGTTCAGGAACTTGTGATGTGCCGTGGAATAGAATCCCCAGGAATTCATAGCGGGGATTTGCCCTTGCATATCGCCCAGGAACTTGTTGTAGGCCGGGAACTCGATGCCTGCGACCTTGTACACATAGTTGCTCAGGTAGTTGAGGCTTGTCAGGGGGACGTCTATGGATTTTGATTCGTAGTTTGTCCACACGAAGAAGGGAACTTTGTACAACTTCTGGCGTTCCTTCAGGGTCGCGAATTCCTTGCCGTAGACTTCCTTGTAGAATCCTTTGTTCAGCCCCGGGAAGTGGTCGCCATAGAATACGATGACGACTTTCTCGTTAACTTGTTCGAAATAGTGCAGCAGGTATTTCAGGGCCTTGTCGGATTCGCGGATGAGGCCCGTGTAGAGTTCCGCATCGGGATATCCCGGGTAACGCTCCAGCGGAACTTGGAGTTTCTGGCTGTTTTCGTCGGGAAGGTACCCGCTATGGTTCTGCATGGTGACGCCGTAAAGGAACAGCGGCTTTTTCTTGTGCTCGAACTTGTCGATGATGTATTCGAACATCTCCTGGTCGCTCACGTAGTCGCGGAGCTTTTTCTTTTGCGGGTAGTCTTCGAGGAAGGTCGTGGTTTCGAAACCGAGAAGCGGCCAGATGGCATCCCTGGACCAGCCTTGCCTATGGAAGGGGTGCGTGGCGATGGTTTCGTAGCCGAGCCCTTTGAGGTGGGCCGCCATGGAGTAGGCGGGCGACTTGATGTACATCTGGTAGACGGAAATGCCGTGGTTGAAGAACGCCATGGAATTGCCCGTCAGGAATTCGTATTCGGAGTTGGCCGTGCCGCCGCCATAGACGGACGAAAGCGCGAGCCCCTTGACGGTGTTCTTGTGGAGTTTCTTGTAAAGGAGCGTATCGCCGAATTCCGGATTCAGGGTGCCGATGTCGGCGTAGGCTTCATCCATGATGACGATGATGGAGGGGAGCTCCGCGGCGGAATCTGTGGAAGCGGAGTCGGCGCGTGTAGAATCGGCGGAAGTTGTGCTGGCGGGAACTGTGCCGGCGGCAGAGTCGGTGGGATGTGCGGCGTAGCGCTCGGCGATTTTTTTCGTAATCTCGTAGGAGTATCCTTCCGGCGTCTGCTTGAGGGTGGTGACAATCTGCGCGAAGAAGTTGACCAGGAACCCGTTGTGGGTCGAGCCCATTTTTTCCCAGCTCATCACGTAGACGGAGGGGAGCCGCGCGATGGAAATGCCTGCTGCCGCGATGCACAGGATTGCCGAAACGATGCGCACGAGTTTCTTCTTGTTGATTTGCGCGGGCTTGAGGCAGAAGCCCATGTGCAAGATGATCAGGTACGAGAAAAGCCCGCAGGTGGGGTTGAATGTCCAGCCGAAATCGTAGTTGCTGGCGACGTTCTTCGCGATTCCGATGGCCAGGAAGTCCATGGGGGTGAGCTCGTTCCCGCGGAAGCTGAATATGTAGTAGTTCGCGAGGGAAAGGAGTAAAAACGGGATGACGCCTATGGCAAAGGAAAGCCTCGGTTTCAGCGTGATGGCAAGCAGGAGCAGCGGGAAAGTCGCGAGCATCAGGAGTTCTGCGACAAAGTTCCTCCAGTGCGCAATGATGACGAGCCCGATATGCGTATCGGCGAAGCACTGCGAGACCTGGGTAGAAAGGAAGCAGGCGATGAAAAACCAGATGAAAGTGTAGACGGTGTTTTTTCGCGGGGTGGTATCGATTTCCTTGAGGCCGATGAGGGCAAAGGCGATGCCGAAGGGGATGGCCGCCTCGATATAGCCCATCGCCGTGAAGGTCGTGAACGCGGCGATGCCCAGGAGGATTCCGATGGTGCGGTGTGAAAGGACGGCCCGGAGCAATTTACTTCATCCCGTTGGCCCTGTAGTACTGGACGTCCTTCAGGACTTCGCGTACCCAGCTGCTCTTGAGCGGGCTCTTGCGCCACTCGCTGTGCATGGTCTGCATGTCGTGTATGGGGTAGAATGCGGCGACTGCGTCTTCCGTGTTCTGCGCGGTATCGAGCGCCATGCGGAGCCTCCGCGCCCCGATGAACATCTGCTCCAGGCCTTCGCCCGTATCGAGCGCGAGCAGGCCCCTTTCGCGTTTGCTGCCTTCGTAGTTGAAGTCGAAGTCGGAGATGTGCCGCGTGATCGACATGAGGAGGGCGGCGTCGGTGCTTTCGCGGATTCCCGCCTCGGTGGCGGGCAGTGCGCACAGTTGCTCGTTGCGCCAGGCTTCTCCCTTGTAGGTGACGACGAGCGTGTGTGTCTCGCCCTGGCTTTCCATGTCGAAGGTGTAGCGGGGCCCGAGCTTCTTCTTTGCGCCCTTGATGATATTTATGGTGCGGTTCTTGAACTGCTTGTAACCGTCGAACGATAGCCGGAGCGTGTCGTCGAGCTGCACGAGCCTCGCGGTAGTGGGCTTCTTGACGATATCGCGGTAGACTCCCACGAGCGCAGGGAGCATGTAGGCGAGTTCAGGCCGCGGCTCGTCCAGTTCGCATGCCGGGTCGATGGTTATGGCGCCCTGTTTGGCAAGCCCCTCGACGAGCGTGCGCGAGTAGTCGCGGAATATGATTCCCGGCTCGATTTGCTCCGGCTGGACTTTCGGCTGAAAAAAGAACACGATGGCGATAATCGCGATAACGACCGGCGGGAGCACTAGCGCTATGCGGACTTTGGTGCTGCGCCAGAGCGTCTTGGACATCATGCGGCCCTTCTTTGTCCTGATGCCCAGGGCAAGGATGCAGGCTGCTATGCAGAGCCAGAACGTTGTAAGAATCGTGAGGACCACAGGAGCAATATAAATTCTATTTTATGGGGCATGATGGATTCCCTTAAGAATGTAGTTGTAATTGGCGATCGTATCTTGATAAAGCCCCTCGAGGCCTCGAACCGCACGGGTAGCGGGCTGTACCTGCCTCCGAGCGTCAAGGACCACGATGCCGTGCATACGGGCCTCGTGATGCGTGTGGGCCCGGGGTATCCCATTCCGGTGGCGCGCGATCCGGATTCCATCTTTACGGGCGAAAACAACGAACAGGTGAATTACGTGCCCCTCCAGGTGCGCGAAGGCGACGAGGCGCTCTACCTGCAGGCGAGCGGTACCGAAATCGAAATCAATGGTGAAAAATACGTGATTGTCGGGCAGAACGCTATCCTGCTCGTGCTCCGTAACGAGATTCCCGACAGTATCGACGCTATCTAGGCCTGCGTCTTCTTGCCCGAGAGCATCTCGTGGGCTTCCTTGATTTTCCCGATGATGTTCGCGGTGGTATCGAAGATATCCTTAATCTGGTTCAGGATTTCATTGAATAGCTGCTGGTTGCAGAACAGTTCGTCCTTGTTCTTCTTCAGGTCGCGGTAGATGTCGCGCAGGCGCGTCAGGTGGTTCGATTCCTTGCACATCACATCGTTGATTTCCTTGCGGATTTCTTCGGCTTCGACCTTTTTCTGGGCGATGACATTGGGGTCGTTCTCTATCAGGATGTACGTCGGGAGTGTCGCGTAGTCTTCGAATTTTCCGGACTTGAACGTGGGGGCATTCGTCCTGATGGCGTTCGTGCGGAGGCCGACTCCCTTGATGGAGGAATCAATGGCGACGCTGCAGCTTGTGGTATTGTGGAAGTTGCAGCGGATGCGGTTTTCAATCTGGCGTAATTCGTTGTACGGGTTGAAGTCTTCGTCCGTTTCGATATAGCGGAGCGGTACATAAATCGGGGTGGTTTCACCGGCTATATTTATTTTGTACGAAACGCAGGCTTCGCCCGCATATTCGCGCGTGTCGTAGCTGTTGTTGGTGGTGAACAGGATGCGCTTGATTCTGCGTAGCAGGTCGTCGGCGTCGTAGCGTTCGGCGAGGGTGTCGGGGATGTCCTTCAGCAGGATTTCGACAGCGATTTTCTTGTAGCCTTCGATGAGTACGTTGTTCGAAACCGAGCGGCCCCATATCGCGGTGCCGAGGAACGAGGTGTCCAAGAGGCTCGTCTCGGTGCGCCCGTTGAAGAATGCCGCGGCTTTCGCGAGCTTGCTCAGCACGAGCCATTTTTTGATGGAGACGTAGATGTTGTTCTTGTCGCAGAGGTCCGCGAGCTTGCCAATCATGGTGAGGGAATCCTGCGAGAAGGCGACCTTCCGGAAATCCTCGTCCCACTTTTCGTATTCTTCCTTGGTGATGGTGAGCGTGGGGTCGATGTTTGTCGCGGTCACGTCGTTTTGCGCGGTGAGCAGCTCGCACAGGCTCTCGGGAGAAATGCTGTCGGGCAGCGATACGGTCAGGGCGAGCTTGTCTATGATGTCGCCGCGGGTGAGCGCTTCTTCGGGGCGCACATCGCCAGAAACGATAAGCGGGGTACGCCCGCGGTCCTGGAGGGCTATCTGCACCCAGTTCTTCATGTTCTCGTTGCTCGGGTCGTAGCTCAGGAACACGACGATGTCGTAGTCGCTCAGCTTTGTGGGGACTTCCTGCTGGCGTCGGCCGATCTTGAGTGATTTCGCGTTCTTGAATGCAGCGATTAGCCTGTCGAGGACGATGGCCTTGCCCGATCCGGAGCGGCCATAGATGTAGAACGGCTCGCCAATGATCATCGTGAGGAAAGAAAGTTGGATGCAGTATTCGCGTTCCGGGATGCCGGCCGCGAGTTCGTCCATCAGTTTGGCGATGCGCTCTCTTAAAGTCATTTTACGTCCTTCTTCTCTAGATAACACTTAGATAACAAAAATATAATATTGTTTATCTCCAAATAGTTACAAAAATCGGAATTTTTTGTTCCAGTTTGTTCTAAAGCACAAAATTGGCCCTCTAGTGAGGTGTGCCTGGACTAGGAGAGCGCGCGTGCGACGGATTCCGTCGCAGCTCCGGAGACCGTTACGAGCTGGACTGCCACGTATATGCCGGGATTTTCCCGCATGTCGCGGGGGAGGCGTGCGGCGTCTTTTTCTGTGATAATGACGGGGACTTTTCGGGCTAGGACTTTTTTGATAGTTTGTTCAAAATTGCGGTCGTGGTCGGGCCGGCGGATGGTGCTTCCCGGGTGGCACCCGAAGGCCTCGAGGTCGCGAGTGAAGCGCTCCGCATCGCCGATGCCGCAGATGGCGACCGCTGTGCAGTTTGCCTTTGCGGGGGAACTTGCGGAGGGTTCTACAGGGGCGCCTTCGCAGTTGGCGATGCGCTCGATTTCGAAGCGGATGTCTGTGCCGCATGCGAGGGCGAGTGCGGGCTTTTCGTGGTCGGCGGGCAGGCTCCTGCATCTGCCTGCGGGCAGCAGGTCGTTTAGGCCGGCGGGAGGTTCGCCCCAGTCGAGCCGGATAGTCGTAGCGCCCGCGAGCCGCGTGTCTTCGAACCCGTCGTCGCAAATGATGTAGTCGAATTCACTGTCGAGTTCGTGTGCCGTCTTGTAGCGGTTGCCCGTAGTATATACGCATACCTGCGGCGTGCCCGCGAATTTCTGGCGCAGCATTTGCGCTTCGTCTTTCGCCTTGCTGTGGCACAGGATGGCGATTCTCGGTCTGCGTGTTTGGCTTGCTTCGGCGCCGCCCCTGCCTTCGGGATTTTCATGGCCGGAAAGTTCTGGAACGGACTGCGCGGGAGAGTGTTGCGCGAGAATGAACTGCGTGAGCCATGCGACAAACGGGGTCTTGCCCGCACCGCCCGCGAGGTAGCTTCCGACTACGACGAGCTGCGCGTGTGCCAGCGGTTTGCCCGGTCGCAAGCATAAGCGGTGGTGCAGTTTATATGCAACATGGTAACAGCGCGCAACAATGCGTAACAATGGACGGATCATAACCCGAAACATAGCTTTCGTTGCCCTTCGTCACACCGCAGCCTTGCGGAGCAAGGCGAGTGTGTCCACTGGTATGCCTATCCTAGGCAGTTGCGCTTTTGCTGCAGGTAGAGGTCTGCGAGCACGAGCGCCGCCATACTCTCGACAATTACGGGTGCGCGGACGGCGACGCAAGGGTCGTGGCGACCCTTGGCGGCGAGCTCGCCGTTTTCGCCATCCCTGCTGGCCGTCTTCTGCGACTGCGAAATCGTCGCCGTCGGCTTGAACGCGAGCCTGCATTCGATATCGGCGCCGTTGCTGATTCCGCCGACGCTTCCGCCCGCGTTGTTTGTGCGGGTGCGGAACTTGCCGTCTTCAAAATAAATTTCGTCGTTGTGCTCGCTGCCGCGCATTCTCGCTGCAGCGAAGCCGCTCCCGATTTCAAAACCCTTGCATGCCGGGATGCTGAGCATCGCCTGTGCGAGCAGCGCGTCGAGCCTGTCGAATACGGGTTCGCCGAGTGCCGCGGGCACGTTGCGGACAATGAGCTTCACCGTTCCGCCCACGCTGTCGCCGTTCTTCTTCGCGTCGAGAATTTCGGTTTCCATCTTGGCGCTTGCCGTAGCGTCGGGGCAGCGCACGGGGGAGGCCTCTACCGCTTCGTGCGTGAGCGAGCCCGCGTCGATTGCCGGGCAGTCCACCTGGCCGACGGAATCCACCCAGGCGATAAACTCGGTGCCTGCCACCTGGGAAAGCAACTTCATGGCCACGGCTCCGGCGCATACGCGGCCGATGGTCTCGCGTGCGGAACTCCTTCCGCCACCACGGTAGTCCCGGAATCCATACTTCATGTCGTAGCACAGGTCGGCATGTCCCGGACGGTACCACTTCGCAATCTCGGCATAGTCTCCGCTATGCTGGTCCTCGTTGAAAACGGCGAACGAGATTGGCGTGCCCGTCGTCTTGCCTTCGAATACGCCGCTCAGGATGCGCACCTTGTCCTTTTCGTTGCGGGCGGTGGTCGTCTTGTTCTGGCCGGGGCGCCTTCTATCCAGCAGGACCTGGATGTCTTCTTCGCTGAGGGGGAGGCCTGCGGGGCAGCCGTCCAGAACCGCGCCTACGGCCGGTCCGTGGGATTCGCCCCAGGTGGTAACGGAAAAAATTTTGCCAAATGTGCTAGCCATGTCACAAAATATAGATAATGAACTAAAAATGCCGGCGAAAGCATGACTATATGCCAAAAGTTTATTATCTTTTACATAGGTTTTAGGAGATTCCTAGTGTCTAAGTTTGCTAACATCGTTCTGTTGCTGATTCTTGCGCTTTCTGTGGAAGTGCTTGCTCAGCGCAATAACGAACTGGAGTTCGCTGGGATACCTTTTGGTTCCTCCCGCGAGACCGTCATCGAAGAGGTGATGAAGATGGGCTACGAGCCCTACGGACAGATGGGCAAAGGCGAACGTGTTGTGCTTCCCATGTTCAGGTTCGGAGAACTGCCGGTGCAGGTGTCTTTCATCTTCAACGCGAATGACAAGTTTTACGCTTTCGAGATCCGTACCGGCAAGGTAGAGGATTCCCGCAAGTTCAAGGCCATCGAGGCTGCCGAATACATGTCCGAACAGTTTACGCTCAAGTACGGCAAGGCTGCGCAGGACCCTATGGTCAACGAGATGAATCTGGTTGAAGGCCGGAACAATTACCAGGAATGGTATGGCGTGAAGCTCTTGAACGCCTTCACTGCTGTCATCAAGAAGAGTGGCAAGTATTTCGTGCTCGGCTACGTGGAACACCGTACGCTCATGAAAGAAACCGCGGTCCAGAAAAAGGGCAAGGAAAAGGCTGCGCCTCAACCGGTATTCTAGGTCGGACCTCGCTCCTAAGTCTAAGATACATAATAAGTTAATGAAAAGTAAAGCCCCCGGCTGCAACCGAGGGTTTATTACATATAAACTAACTTACGCTCGGTCCTGGCCTGCGGGGCTTAAGGCTTGTGGGACAAAGGCTCCGCTTAGCTCTTGAACTTGTCGAGCGCGTTGTTCGGGCCGATGAGGAACAGCACGTCGTCTTCCTGGAGAACGATGTCGGCGAGGTTACCGATCTTGGGGGTCGGTTCCTGCGGGTCGCGGATGGCGATGACCTGCACGCCGTACTTGTGGGTGATGTTCAGGTCCTTAAGCGTCTTCCCGAGGAACTCCTTGGGGCATACGACTTCCACGATGCTGAAGCCTTCCATGAACGGCAGAAAGTCGAGCATGTTCGGGCGGTTCAGGCGTTCGGCAAGCGCGATGGCCGAGTCGCGTTCTGGGTGGAAGATGTCCGAGACGCCGAGCTTCTCGAGGATGCTCGAGTGAGCGGCGCTGCTGGACTTCGCGATGATGTGCTTCACGCCCAGTTCCTTCAAGTTCAGCACGGTGAGGAGGCTCGCCTCCAGGTTCTCGCCGATACAGACGATGACGGAGTCCGCCTTCTGGAGCGGGATGCTCGCGAGCTGCTTCTTGCGGGTAGAGTCGGCGACCATGGCCTGCGATACGGTGCTCGAGATGTCCTGCACCTTTTCGGGATGGTTATCCACCACGAGCACGTCGTGCCCGAGGCTCGTCAGGTGACGGGCGAGGAAGATGGCGGAGTTGCCGAGACCGATAATGATGTATTGCTTGGATGCCATGCTTTTAAATGTAGTTAATAGTTACTAGGCACCTGCGGTGCAGTTATTAGTTAATAGTTGCTAGTTACTAGAAATTAAGGTCTAGAGATGTTTATTGCCTAAAAGTTACTAGTAACTAGTAACTCGGAACTCAGAACTAGTAACTGCCGCTATACAAAACTTGGCAACTTGTTGCCTAGTTGCTGTTATCCACTATGTGGAGAAGCGGCCTAGCCGACCATGATGTCTTCTTCGGCGAACCAGGTGGTGTTCTTGACCTGGCCTGCGACGGCGGAGATGAGGAACAGCGGTCCCATACGGCCGATGAACATCACGCAGCAGATGACAATCTTGCCCACCGTGGACAGTTCGCCCGTAAGTCCCATCGAGAGCCCGCAGGTGCTGTAGGCGCTTATGACTTCGAACAGGATCTTGAGGAAGGGGGTGCCGTTCTCGTTGAACCCGGTGCCGGCCGGGATTTCGGTGATGAGGAGGACCATCGTGGCGAGCGCTATCACGACGATGGCGACCACGAAGATTCGCACCGCCTTGTCGACCGTGGTTTCGGGAATGGTGCGGCCCATGACCTGGGTCTTTTCGCGACCGAGCAGGCGGTTGAACCCGAGCAGCCCGATAACCGCCGCCGTGGTGACCTTGATGCCGCCGCCGCAGCTTCCGGGGTTAGCCCCGATGAACATGATGATGGCGAAGAAGAACAGGGAGCTTGCGCACAGGGCTGGTACATCGACGGTGTTGAGGCCCGCCGTACGGCTCGTGAACGCCATGAAGAACGTCGTCTGGAACTTGTCGAAGATGCTGAGTCCGTCGAGCGTGTTGCTCCATTCGGTTATAGTGAAGGCGACGATGCTGACCAAGATGATGACGAACGTGCAGAACGTCGCGATGCGGGTGTGGAGCGAAATCTTGCGGAACTTGCGGTGCTTGAAGTCGAAGGCGTACTGCAGTTCGGTGATGGCGAGGAAGCCGAATCCGCCCGCCAGCGCGAGGATGCAGGTCGTGATGTTCATGACCGGGTTCAGCTGGAACTGCACGAGCGAATCGGGGAAAAGCGTGAACCCGACGTTGCAGAATGAACTTACCGCTTGGAACAGTGAGCAGAATAGGCGGTCATAGAGTTCCATGCCCGAGAACTGCGTGAAGTAGAATACGCCGCCGATGGCCTCGAGGATGAACGTGAAGGGGAGCACCGCCATGAGGATGCGCTTCGCGTCGACGTTACCTTCCTGCGTGAAGTCCGAAAGGAGTACCGACTGGTGGTTGAAGCCCGGGTGCATGCCCGCGAGCAGAATGAGCACCGTAGAAACCGTCATGATACCGAGACCGCCCAGCTGCATGAGGATGATGAGCACCCAGTCGCCGAAATTCGTGAACGTGCTGCTGATATCGATGACCGAGAGCCCGGTGACGCAGACGGCGGATGTAGCCGTGAAGAGAGCCTGCAAAAAGTCGATGGGTTCGTGCGTAGATACCGGCAGGCGGAGAAGGACTGCACCAACGGCGATGAGCAGCAGGTAGCCGAGAACCACCAGGGTAATCGGGTTCGCCTGCTTCTTCGGCTTGAAGACGTTCTCGGAGGTTGTGTCCGAGAAGGCCTGGTACTTCGATTTCAACATGGGGAGAAAGATAGTAATTTCTAGATTTGGGCGCGTTATGAAGAACATGCGTGCCATTCTCATGCCGATAGCGATTGTCCTCGGAATCTTGATTCCGCAGGCGCACGTGCTTTCGCCCATGATGCCGTTCTTGATCGGCACCATGATGTTTTTGACTTTCGTGACGAAAATCCCCCCGCAAACGCACGGCTATACCTTCAAGATAGAAATCCGCGCGCTCGCGGTGAGCCTTCTGCTCGTTGCCGCCCTCGCGGGTTTTGTTAAGTTGTTCGACCTCCCGCGCGAAGTGCTGCTCGGTGGCGCCATCATCGCGCTCTGCCCGCCGGCAAATGCCGCCCCCGCGATGGCCAAGATGCTCGGTGGTTCGGCGTCGCTTGCCCTCAAGATATTCCTGAGCGGAAACCTCATCGCATGCTTTTCCATCCCGATTGTGTTCGGTTACCTCACCGGCACCGATGCGAGCCTGAGCGACATCTCGATGAAGATTTTCAACACCATTCAGCCCATCATCAGCATTCCTCTGGCATTCGCGCTCGGGCTCCGCGCTTTTTACCCGGAACTTGCCGACCGCGCCGCGAAATACCAGAAGTACACGATGTTCGTGTGGACTTTCTCGGTATTCGTGATTTTGGCGAAGGCGAGCTACGACATACGCGAGATGGGGTTCATGGACTTGTGGAACAGCGGCAAGCTCCCGATGATGGCGGGCATCTCGCTGGTGCTTTGCATATTGCTTTTTGCCCTCGGGTGGTTTGCCGAAAGGAACCGCCGCCCTATCGAGGGCTCGCAGAGCATGGGCCAAAAGAATACCACGCTCGTCATCTGGATTGCGACCCTGTACGCGGGCCCCGTCGTGGCGCTTGCCCCTACGTGCTATGTGGTATGGCAGAACCTGGTTTTGAGTTTCATGTCGGCGCGCATCAAGCCGAAAGATCAGGCGAACGCGGAGCCAGGAAATAGCGCTCCCGCGAAAACGGAATAAAAAATTTACGTCATCCCGCATTCCGTATAGCTGGTTTTGTTCATATATTTTCGTATATGGGCGTTGTTTATAAATACTCGTTGTTGGCACTTGCTGCTTGTGCCTTGATTTCCTGCAAGTCCGAAAATGCGACTGTCCTGCATAAAAAGCCGGCTTCGCAGGCCGAGGCTTTTATTCGCGATACAAGTGCGTATGTAACGGTTGTCGATACGAGCGTTCACGATAGTGTATTTCGCGAAGAGACTGTCCCTGTGGAGCAGGGCGGGTTCGTAGAGTATTTTAACGGCAGAAATCAGAAAAAGATAAATGCGACGAAGATTTTTTATGCCTATTCCGATTCCATAAGCCCCTTTGTCAAGGGACATTCGGAAAGCCCTACTTTTGCGGACATGGTTGCATTGGCGTATGCCAGGCACTACCCCATGGAAATTAGTCCGGATGATGTCTGGCTCATGCTTCTGGACGGTTTCCGGCTGCATGTAAAGAGCAATCGCGACGCCTTGAAGGACCGCTTTGTGGGTCCGGGTGCAGATACCAGCATCAAGGTTTCTGCGAACTGGCTGACGCTGGAATCTTCGCACGGGGAATGGTCCGGTGTCATCACGGCCCTATTTGACGAATTGCAGCAAAAAATTCCCGCCGAAACCGCGGAACCCCTGCGGACGAAATTTTCGACCACGAGTCCCACTGACTACAATATTTCCCGTGCTATGGTCCTGTCGGTCGCTTCTGAATACTATTCCTACTCGGTGTACACGCTCTGCGGTATTTCTCGGATAAAGATTGAGGGGACTAGGCAGGACTGGCTATTACTGAAGGAGGCCTTCAACAAGCTTGCATCGCGGCTCGATATGGAATGGTGGTCGGAACAGTTGAACCCGATTCTCGACGAATTTGCAAATGCGTTTGACGGGAAATCCGGTGTGGAATTCTGGCAGCGCATCTTCAAGATACCGGAACAGGAGGGTTGCGGAAACGAGCTGTTTAGCGGCTGGCTGACGAAGTTCTATCCGTACCTCTTTAACGATGAAAACTCTGAATTCAAGAGACGTACGGAATGGAATGGTGGTATCGAGTTCGAGCAACTGCCAAAGGTCATCTCGTCGTTTGACATAAAATGGGATTACCTCGGCCGCGAAATTCCCCTGAAGCTTACCACGGGATTTGTCGGCATCCAGGTGGATACGGCAACGGGAATGCTGAAGGCCTCCAGGGGGTATGCCCTGCGTTCCCACTGTGGCTGGTGCAACATGAATAAACTTTCGGGCACGCTGGAATACATTCCGGGAAAGCCGCTCCGGTTGCAGGAAGCTCTCGCCATTTCGGATTCGATGAATTTCTATGACAGGAATGGCCTTGTTTATGCGACACACGACCGCGCCGAAATCGAAAAATTTGCCATGGTTGCCGATTACGAGGAAGAATACTTGGAAGATGTTTTTGGAGTCCAGGTGCTTTTTGATGGCGTTAAGCCTTCTGTATCAGTCAACCTTTATCGGAAAGGCGAATTGATAGAGCATTTGTCCTATTTTGCAAAGCTGAATCCAGAAGTGATTCCCGATTCGGCCTCCATTGGGGCGATGCAGGGAATCCAGGGCGCGGGCGCATGGAAAAACAGGGACCGCATGGAGGCGTTCTTCAAGGAGCGGAAAATTTCCACTGAAGGCGAGTCCGCGGAATTCGCACACGAAAAGTCTATCCCGAAACTGGATGTCAAAGTAATTGTAGACTCATTTGCTATTAAAGAAGGCAAGTCGCTTAAGGAAAATTTGCCAGTGAAGTTTTATAAAGCGGGACTGGCCGATAATGTCAAGTCTACATGCGGCTGGCGACTTGAAAGGGCTTTTTACCGCCATTATAAGGAAGGGCAGGATGTGACTGTGGATGCCGAACTTACTTTCGGTGAAGAAGGCCGTGTCGTCAAGGTCGATATGGACACGGAACACCCTGTTTACAGGGATTTCTTGCAAGAGGTCAAGACAGTCCTTTATTACGGATGGATGTTTCCGCGGCTCCACTACGTGGTAGTAGAGGGCGAACGCGCACAGGAAATCGTACATTCTATAAAAATTCGTGTTACCTTCTCGAAGGATAGCCGGACAAAGAAATGACCCACGCAGAACTTGTCAAGAGCCTCCTCGAAAATCAGGACCTGAAGTACCGCGATTTTCACGCATCGCTTTTGCCGAATATCGACAAGAAGTCGATTATCGGCGTGCGCGTCCCCGTGATGCGTAAAATCGCGAAGGAGTTCATGGATTCTGCGGCGAAATGCGCGGCGGGTGCGAAGTCGGCGGTAGGGAAGTCGGCGGCAAAAACTATGCCGAAGGATGTTGCGAATTTTTTGGACAAGCTGCCGCACAAGTATTTCGAAGAGAACCAGGTGCACCTCCTTGCGGTCGAAAAGATCAAGGATGCGGACGAGTGCCTGCGCCGTATCGAACAGTTCTTGCCTTACATAAACAACTGGGCGGTTTGCGACGGCAAGTCCCCGAAGGCATTGCTTAAGGACGAGGCCCGCTTTTTGGCCCGCATCAAAGCGTGGCTCAAGTCGAGCAAGCCTTATACGGTGCGTTTCGGCGTGAACATGCTCATGAACTTTTTCCTGGACGAGCGCTTTGACAAGAAACACCTGGAAATGGTCGCCGCAATAGACGAGAACCTGTTTGACGATTCTGATACCGGTGCCGCAAAGTCCTCGATAAATGCAGCGCGCCCCACGGACCGCTACTACGTGCAGATGGTCATTGCCTGGTACTTCGCGACGGCGCTCGCCAAGCAGTGGGATAGCGCGTTCCCTTACGTAAAGAACCGCAAGCTCTCGCCGTGGATTCACGCCAAGACTATCCAGAAGGCGTGCGAGAGTTACCGCATCACCGACGAGCAGAAAAAAGTTTTGCGCGCCTTGAAGTAGGCCCGTGTTTCCGGCGTGGCAGGCTTATTTCGAGAGCCTGTGGTTCACGTGCGCTTCGACCACGTTCACCACGTAGTCGCCGAGCTTTTCGCAGTCGTTTATCAGGTCCATGTAGTGCACGCCCATCTGGTAGCTGTAACGCTGCGCGTTCAGGTCGTTCACGTTCAGTTCCTTGAGCATCTTGCGGTAATCGTTGATTTCGAATTCGAGCGCCTGGACTGCCTTCGGGTCGGCATCGGGCTTGTTCTCGACAACCAGGAGCATCTGGGAGAGCATCTGGTCGCAGAACTTCATCATGCCTTCGATGCGGCTGTATTGCTCTTCGGTGTAGTCCTCGCCGCACCTGAACTTGCGATTCAAGACGCGGGCCATGTTGTAGCATGCGTCGCCGATACTCTCGATTTCCGAAATTTCCTTGAGCATGCACTGCAGCTTGGTCTTACTTTCGGGGCTCAGGTGGCCTTCGCTTACTTTGTTCAAATAATCGCCGATTTCCATTTCCAGCTTGTCGCTGATGCCTTCGTACTTCTCGATGCGGGTGAAGAGCTTTGCGAATGCGGCTTCGTCCTTCAGCTTGAGGAGGTCGGGCACAAAGCGGAACATCTTGAGCGTGCGTTCGGCGAACAGGTTGATTTCCTTGCGGGCTTCGAACAGCGAGAGTTCCGCGGTGCTCATGAGGCCGCCGCTGATGAACTTGATGCTGAAATCTTCGGGGTCTTCCTTTTCCTTGATAATCCTGCAGATGAGTTTTTCCATCGGCTTGATGAACCAGATGAGGAGTGCCACGTTGCACAGGTTGAATGCCGTGTGGAACCCGGAGAGGGCGTAGGTCACGCGGACGCCCGCACGGGCGATTTCCTCTTCGGTTTGCGGCACGAAGTTCGGGTCGAACCCTACGAAGTGGCAGACCATGTTCACGAACGGGTGGAATATGATGAGCACCCACACCACGCCGAACACGTTGAAGAGCATGTGGGCCAGAGCCGCGCGCCTTGCCTGCGTGCTTGCCGAAAGTGCCGCGAGGTTCGAGGTGACCGTGGTACCGATGTTTTCGCCCATCACGAGTGCGATACCCTGGTAAATCGGGAGCACGCCGCTGCTGCAGAGGAGCAACGTAATCGCCATGATGGCCGCTGAGGATTGCACGCACATCGTGAGTATGCCGCCCAGGAGCAGGAACAGGAGTGTGGAGAGCATACCCCAGTTGCCGCAGGTCGCGAAGAAGTTGATGACCGCCTGGTTGTGCGAGAGGTCCATCGCCACCGCATTTTCGCGGAGCGTCGTGAGGCCGAGGAACATGAAGGAGAAACCGAATATGAACTCGGCAAAACTCTTCACGCTGTTCTTGCGCACATACGAGAGCGCGATGGCGAGCCCGAAGAACGGCCACACGAAACTGCTCATGTTGAACTGGAATCCGAATATTGACATGATCCACGCCGTGGCCGTCGTTCCGATATTTGCACCCATAATAACAGGAATGGCCTGCTTAAGTGTAAGCAGACCAGCATTAACGAAACTAACTGTCATGACGGTGGTTGCAGTCGAGGACTGCACGGCGGCGGTAACGAACGTACCTGTCAGGAGTCCGCCCGCTCGGTGCTTGGTCATGGTGCCAAGGACTGCGCGGAGGTGTCCGCCGGTGAGTTTTTGCAAGCCTTCGCTCATCGTTTTCATGCCGAACATGAGGAGCGCGAGGCATCCGATCATCTTGAGGATCATTAGAGTCATAGGACCTTCCTATTATGTGGCGCCACTTACCGGGGTCATCGTCGCTGCCTTTCAGCTAGTCCGGATTTGTGCCGTAGATTTATTTTGTTTCTGTCTGCCCGCAATGATAGAAAAATGCAGTTCGCATTTCAAGGGAACGCGGGTGGAGGCGTGATTGGCGTTATGGCATAGAATGGAGCCTTGGTTTGCGGTGGTGTGGTGGACTGTCGCATTGTTTTTTTTGTATTTTGTTGTCTGTATGTTGAAGAGAACCCTGCTTTTTGCGCTACTCATGTGTGCTGTCGCTTTTTCGGCAAGCGGACGCTATTGGAATACGGGTCTCGGCGGGGTTACCATGCAGTTCCTTACCATGCAGTCTTCCCCGCGCGGAGCCGCGCTTTCGGGTGCCGGAGTCGCGGACCCTGCCCGTGTATCCGAGGTCACGCGCAACCCCCTGGCCGTCACGCGCATGCAGTCCGCCGAATTCGGGCTGAACCAGATTGTGTTCGGCGGCGCGGGTGCCGATAACTTTGTCTCGGTCTATTACGGGCTTCCGCTGGGCGAGGGCTACGGGCTTTCGCTCGGGCTCGAATATCTCGGGTACGACAACATCGAGGGTCGTGACGAGAACGGCGAGCTTGCCGCTGAATACGGGGCTTATTCATGGGCCGCCCAGGCCGGTTTCGGCAATCGCGGCAAGGCGTTTGGGTGGTCGCTCACTGCGCGTTTCGCGTACCAGACTATCGACGATGAATCGAATATCGCAATCCTTGCTGATGGTGGCGTCATCTACCGCGTCTTGCAGTATATTTCCTTCGGTGCGACTGTCACGAATTTCGGGTATGTGACCGAAAGCGAGTACGACCATGCGCATGAATCCGCCCCGCTGGCTTTGCAGGCGGGCATTACGGGCATCGTCCCCATCGCGCGCATTTTCAACCTCGAGAGCCTCTGGGAAGTCCACCTCTCCGCCGATATCTACCGCCGTGCCGACATGGACGATCCCGAATGGCGCTTCGGTACCGAAATCGCCTACCAGGAATTCCTCCTGTTCCGCGCAGGCTATGCGTTGCGCCCGCATACCGAAGACGGCTTCAGTGCCGGCCTCGGGTTCTCCTTCGGCAGGATCGTGTTCGATTATGGTTATTCGCCGCGCCCGTCGGTTGGTGACGGCAACCACTATTTGGGCCTCGGCCTCCGCTTTTAGCGCCCTCCTAGCACGTCGAGTGCTTCTGTATCTGGTACGTGATGCTTCCGCGGCTGATTCCCAGCTTGTGCGCTGCGCGGCTCTTGTTCCAGTCGCATGATTCGAGCGCTTCCTTGATGACCATCCATTCGGGCGCGTTGGCGCGTTTTTTTGTCCACAGGTTCTCGCCGCTCATCCGTTTCTGGACGATGCTTTCTTCGTTCACGGCGGTTGCCGCGTATTCTTCGCAGAGGACTTCCCTGATATGGATGCCGTGCGATTTCAGGAGCGCATAGCGCTGCAGCACGTTCTTCAGCTGGCGCACGTTGCCGGGCCATTTGAACTGCTTGAGCGAATCGATCTCGTCGAGCGAGAGCCTGCCCTTGGGCGGGTCGAAATGCGTGCGTCGCGCGTTTTCGCATATCCCGCTCCAGATGTCCGTGGCGATGTCGTCGAAGTCGCTCCGGTCGCGCAACGGAGGGATGAATACCGGGAACACGTTCAGCCGGAAGAACAGGTCTTCGCGGAAGCGCTTTGCGGCTATTTCCTTTTTGAGGTCGCGGTTCGTGGCGCATATCAGCCGGAAGTCGACGGGAATGCTTTTCGACGAGCCCACGGGTAGCACCGCCTTCTCTTGCAGTATGCGCAGGAACTTGCTCTGGGCGTCGAGCGGGAGTTCCCCGATTTCGTCGAGGAAAAGCGTGCCCCCGTTCGCGGCGCGCACGATTCCCTTCTGGTCGGTGTAGGCGCCCGTGAATGCGCCCTTGACCGAGCCTTCGAGCGTACTTTCGATGAGGTTCTGCGCGAGCGCCCCGCAGTTGAGGGCGATAAACGGGCCGAACCTGCGCGGGCTATGGTCGTGTATGTAGCGGGCGGCGACCTCCTTGCCGGCCCCCGATTCTCCCTGGATGAGGACGGTGACGGACGAGTTTGCCGCAATCTGTAACAGTTTTTTCGGATCTTTCATAGGGGTCTCCTAACCTTAAAACGATTTCGCAGCCGTTTTATGCCTCGGGGCCCCTGCTTTTTTACATTCGTACTCTAATTTTTACAAAGGAAGGTTGATTAGTGTTTTATATCAATGCTTTCAAGGCATCTGATAAAAGCATTATGGTTGTCGAGCATGTAATAGTCCAATGGTTGAAATCGGGTCTTTTTTTTCCAGGAGTCCGGCGCGAAGCTGCCTATGTATTCTCCGGCTTTTGGCCGGATGTCGTTGGTACATAGACCTTTGTTGACGGCTTTTTGTGTATAGTGATAGACGCAGGTGATTGAATCTCGAGATACTTCTAGGCCGGTCTCCGCCTCAACACGTCCATCTTCTGTTACGCCTTTTGTCGTGTTGTTGATTTTAAATGTGTAGGTTATTTCGTCTATTGCAAATGTTTGGCTCTTTTTTGTTGATTCAATGATTTTGACATTGTATCGATCGATTATATCTGCATGTGAAGGAATATCGTCTTTTGCGAGATCAAATATATTCACGTAAAACGGATAAGTGTAATCGTTATCGCCTGTCAAAATGCGATACAGTTCGTATGTGGTGGCACTATTTGTGAAGTCTTTCGCATTCAAGTTGTCAAGGATCTTGTCTAAGAAAATGTCGGATTTCTTTTTGAATTTTCCGTTGGAGAATGTCCAGACAATAATATTATAGGGGCTGTCGCAGTTGGCCTGTTTTTTGTTTCTGTTGTAATCACAGCCGGTAAAGGTCCATGTGCCTTCGATTTTGCCCTTGTTGCTGCCTACATAGACTTCCCCTGTCATCCCATCTCTGCCGTTGAAAAGTATCAGCGTGTCCCCGGCCAGTTCATATTCAATGCTATCCTGGTAGTCTTCCGGCGCAAGGGTTTCCCAAGAAAGCCCGCCATTTTCCATGAAGCATGCGCTTATGGAATCGTTCGGGGTCATGACCAGCATTTTTTTCTTTTTGTCTATGCTGTAGGTTCCTTCGGTTGAAATGGAGATGGCGGCATTTTCGTTGTTGCCCGTGGCGTTTGACGAACTGTCATCCCCGCAGGCACAAAAAAGCATTGCAGATGCCGCAAAAGTTGCGGCCAAGAAATATTTCATGATTATTCCTCCTAAACGTTTGTTGATTTGCGTAATGATGGAATCTACAAATGAGGAGGGTGCAAAAAACGCTATTTTTTGCACTTTTTGAGTCAATTTATGGTCAGGATTTAATTTTTACAAAATGTATGGGCAACAAAAAGGAGGCCCGGAGGCCTCCTTCGTTAGGGTATGCTGCTTCTCGTTTGATAATGCTTATCTCGCGTATTTCGCCCACTTGCGGAGAGATTTTTCGCGGCGGGATTCGCGGTCGCTTGCGTTGTCGCCTTTTTTCGCGAGAGTCTTTGCGGCTTTGGCGTAGGTGTATCCATCGAGGGGGTCGTACTTCTTGTATGCGATACCCGTGATGCACTGCTCGAAATCATCTTCGTTGTTGCTGCGGTACTTCTCTGCCGCGATAAATGTCCCGAGGTTGGAGTCTTCCCATTCATCCATGCGGAGGTTGTCCTTGTATTCTGCCTTGCAGTAGTCGGCGTTCATGTAGTGGGAGATGTACTCGCCCGTACAGGTTGTTATGCCGTCGCTCACTTCCACCTGGATTTCCTTGTTCTCGTTTGCGATAAAATAGCCTTCGCGGTTCAGGCTCATGTCCATATGTTTTACGTTGACGGTATATGTCTTGCCGCCCAGTTCGAAGGTGGCGTTCGACTTGGTCTTCGATGTAAATACTGCGCCGATTTTTTGTGCTGTGGCTTGCACGCTCGAGGCTTCCATGTACCAGATTTCATCTAAGTAGATTTCGGGATAGTTGCCGCCGAGGGTGTTGAAGAGTTGGCTCATGAAGTAGGAATTCATGAAGTCGCCGTGGTCTTCTACGTAACGATCGAAGTATACCTTGTAGTTGATTTCGGCCTTCCCCTTGGAGAAGGTTATTGTGCGGAGGAAGTACTGCAGGTTCTTTTCATAGCATTCGGTTTCGTCTTCTTCCTTGTCATATTCGCATCCGGTGAAGGTCCACGTGCCGTAGAGGTTGCCCGCGGTGCCGCCGACCAGCATCTCGCCGTAATCCGTATCGGGAAGGCCATGGTAAATGTCGTAGAGTAGCAGCGTGTCGCCACGGAATTCGTACATCATGGAATCCGGTTCGTTGTTGATGTGTACGGTTTTCCAGGTGTAGTTGTCCTCTTCTACGACACACATTTGGGTTTCGTAGTTCTCGAGCGCTATCGCCAGGATATGTTCCGACTCGTTGACGTATAGTGTGCCGGTTCTTGAAAAGACATCGTCCCCTGTGGGCCTGCTGGACCCGTTACCTGCGTTGGAGGATGTGTCGTCGCCGCAGGCGGTAAAGAGCATTGCGGATACCGCGGCGGTGGTTAGGAAGCGTTTCATATTTTCTCCTTTTTAGGAACCTTCTTAATTTGTTTGTACGGGAATATATCATTTTTTTGGGGTGTGCGGTGTGCAAATGTGCGTTTTTGCGACGAAATGCCGATTTGGGGCCTTGAACGGACCAAAACCTAGACATTGGGGGCATATTTTTCTATATATGTGCCGCGCGGCGGTAAAATGCCGTCGCAGACATAGACACAAAAACCAAGTGGCTGGCCAGATGGGTAGGCTTGGGCACGACGACCGTGAGGAAAGCGGTTGCGCTCGAAGCCGAGAGGTTTGGTGGCCCGAAAGGAAAAAATGAGTCAAAGAATCGTATGCAAGTTCGGCGGCAGCTCTGTCGCCGATGCCGGCCAGTTCAAGAAGATCAAGGCCATCGTTGAATCCGACAAGAACCGCAAGGTCATTGTCGTTTCCGCCCCCGGCAAGCGCAATCCCAAAGAGACGAAGCTTACCGACCTCCTCTACAGCACCTACGACCTCGCCTCCAAGGGCCTCGACTTTTCGACCCCGTGGAACCTGATCCGTCAGCGTTATGACGAAATCTGCAAGGATCTCGGTCTCGAAGACAAGCTGACCGAAGATCTCGACAGCCTCGAGGACAAGCTGAAGAACCACCCCGAATCCGTCAGCACGGACTTCCTCGTAAGCCGTGGCGAGTTCCTGTGCGCACGCCTCATGGCCAAGTACCTGGGCGCAAACTTCGTCGATACCTTCCCGCTGATTACCTTCGACGACAAGTACCGCATTACGCCGAAGACCTACGAAGACATCGCGAAGACCTTGTCCGACGAAAACCAACTCTACGTGCTGCCGGGCTTCTATGGTAGCAACCTCCGTGGCGAAGTCAAGACCTTCAGCCGTGGCGGCTCCGACATTACGGGCGCAATCCTTGCCAACGGCATCGATGCCGCCAAGTACGAGAACTGGACCGACGTCTCGGGCATGCTCATGGCAGACCCGCGCATCGTCGAAAATCCGCTGCCCATCGAATACGTGAGCTACCGCGAAATCCGCGAACTCGCCTACTCCGGTGCTTCTGTGCTCCACGACGAATCCATCGCCCCGTGCCGCGCGAAGAAGATTCCTATCAACATCCGCAACACGAACCGCCCCGAAGACGCTGGCACCATCATCGGCCCCACTCCGGAAGAAGCGAAGCTCCCGATTACGGGCGTTGCCGGCCGCAAGGGCTTCTCCATGATCTACATCGAGAAGTCCATGATGAACAAGGAAGTCGGTTTCGGCCGCCGCGTGCTCGCCGTGCTCGAAAGCGAAGGCCTTTCTTACGAACTGTGCCCGAGCGCTATCGACTCCATGAGCATTGTCGTGGATTCCAAGGCCCTCGACGCCGTGCAGGACGTGGTTCTCGAAGACATCACGCAGCAGATGCGCCCCGACCGTATCAAGGTGTTCCCGGGTATCGCCCTCATCGCTACCGTGGGTCACGGCATGACGAACAAGATCGGTGTTGCCGCGAAGCTGTTTACCGCTCTCGCCGAGAACAAGGTGAACGTCCGCATCATCGACCAGGGTTCTTCGCAGATCAACATCATCACCGGTGTTGACGAAGCCGATACCGAGAAGGCCATCAAGGCCATCTACGCCGCTTTCGTGAAGTAATACCCACGACGTCATCCTGAACGGCGAAGCCGCGAAGGATCCAGACCCGAATATATAAACGCGACCCGGAAAAAAGTCCGGGCCGTTTTTTTATTTTTAGAACGAGGTAATTGAATGGAAGAAAATAAAGTGTATAAAGCTGAGCGCAAAAGTGTGACTTGGGGATCGGTGGCATTATTCCTTTTTGGTGCTTATTGGCTTGTAAAATCCATTGTTGTCGTGGTGCAATCAGGTGCTTACGATTCCATCAATTTTATGTGGGTTTTCAAGGAAGTGTTCTTGCTTTATTATTGCTTTCTTGCTCTTCACATAGCTCCACAGAAAGTTGAATTTCTTAAAGATGAACTTGTGCGGATTACCTTTTTGTTTGGTAATAGCATTACAATCAAACAGGAAATTTTTAAAATATCAGGATTGAATAACGTTAAAAAGGGATGGGCAGGCTGGTTGCTGACCAGGTGCCGAATGGTTTTCTTTTCATCCGACACATTCCCGGATTTGGAGAGATATTTAACGAAATAGGGGAGTTATGAATCTCGCATTGCTTAGAGTAATTGCCATCCTGATTTCCGTGAATGCGCTGAAAGGGCTCGCGGGACTTTTGCTACAGGTTATTATGAAGGGGTTCGACGAGGGAGAGTCCTTTGCGGACATCGCTCCGATGATTCTTATAAGTATCGTTACCGCTATCATCGGGATAATCGTGTTTGTAAAGAAGAGCGCGAAACTCCTGATGGTCTTTTCCCTAATCATGATAATAGTGAATATTGTCGGCGGTATAAATTACGTACGTGTGTATTTGGGTCTTCAATTTTCGCCGGGTGTCGGGTTCTTGCTGCGAAACCTTGCCGACCATTTTATAAATATAATGATGGTGGTCTATGTCGCTTCGTTGTTTGTGGGGCGAATGAAGATTCTGGAAGGGAGCCGCGTGAATCTGGGCCTGCTCCGGTTCTGCGCCGTTGTCTTCTTGGTAGGTGGATTTGGCTTCCTGGTGCATATCGGGTACGATCATTCCGTGCCTGTCGTGGTCATGATGACTGCATCTATTGTGGTAGGCGTTATTGCCCTTGCCAAGAACAACACGCTGGTCCTGAAGGCTTTCGCGGTATGTTCGCTTGCCTGGCTCTTGTGGACTCATTTTGAATTTGTTCGTGCAAACATGTTTGGCGCGTATTACGTTGCCAATGCTGTCGTAAGAGTGGTTTTCAGTACGCACCTTGTGGTGTGTGTCGCTACGTTCTTCATCGATGTCGAAGAAAGCAAACTTTATCTCCAGAAACTGAAGGCGCTGTTCTTCAGGTGGAAGAATCTTACCTGATTTACCGCTTTTCTACGGTAACGCTCCTGATGGACGTGCAGATACTTACCTTGAAAGGATAAATTTTTAATATATTTTTATTGTGAATTTGTTGGGGATAAAAGTAAGTTCAATTTGGCTGTGCGTAATTCTTTTATCGCTGTCTATGCTATTGCATGGATGCACCTCATATACAGCTAATATAAAAGATGGTTCTTTTGACGTCAATCTCCCCAAACCATTTTGGGGACCGGGTACTTATATTTATCCAGATGAAATATATATTCGGGGAACGCTCTCATATAGTATTGAGGACAAGGAATTACTCCCTTTAAAAGATATTGAAAAGGATGGTTTTCCCCAAAAAAATGGGTGTATTAAATATGCTATACTAGGGACGCCGTTTAGTGGATCACTAGATGTCTTTTTTAAAAAATGGTATTTTGGATGGGGAGGACGTTTGGTTTTGGAACCCTATCCTTCTGGAATTTTGTTTGTGGGAATAAATGGTTTGCATGGAGAATATGGATTTGGTTTGCGATTTGGTTATTCCAGGGATAAAGTACGCTATTCCGGCCAATATATATATACTCCATGTTCTATTGATGGATGTATGTCAGAAACAATAGGAGATTTTCAAGAAGAGCATTCAAACGATAATGTTAATTTGGGTGTGTATACATATTCAAGTTTCTTTGTTTCCGAGTTTTTGTCACTGAATTTCTCGACAGGATGGTATCAGCCTTGGTTCCTTAAGAATGAGGTTTATTTGGAAGATGTCCCTACTACAAACCACGATTATGATATAAATTTTTTCCTTCCATTTTTATTTTCGCAATACGTTGGTGCGACTTACACTTTGCTAAACCATATTCAGTTTAGCGCTGGTGAAACAGTCTATTATACGCCCTATTCTGATAAATTCCACTGGCAAACCAATTTTTCAATATCATATTTATTCTAGTATCGTAGAAATCGTGCCTGAATTTACCGCTATTCTACGGTAACGCCCCTGATAGATGTTCCCTGTTTGAGCAGGTACATGCCGGGGTGGCGGAACTTGGCTGCGACAATTGTCGGCATCATCAAAGGTCCAGCAGTCTACAACAGAAAATTCAGCATGCGGTTCACTGGTGTAGCCTTGGATGCCGACCAGGAAATAGGGGGTGCCTCCGCTCACGAAAAATTCGAAATCTGCCGCGAAGTTGCCGTACTCGTTGAAGTCTTTTGCGATTCGGGGGCGTTAATTATGCTTAACGTTCGCGCCGTTCGCCTTGAAGTATTGCGGATTCTCGTCCAATACGCGCTTATTTTGTATGTGCCAGTTCAGGAACAACTTTCGTTTTTGCGATTTTTCGTTGCGGGCATTGGATGCTCGGCGATTTTCGCGGGTGGGTGCAATTTCGGTTGTCGGCTCTACGCTTGATTCCAGTTTCCACTTTTCGAGGGAATCGAGGCCCGCGTTCCCGAGGACGGCCAAATCGTAGCCGATGACTTTTATGGCGCCTGCGGCGTATGCGGTATCGAGCTGTGCTGAGATTCTTGCGCTGTCTGCGAGCGCATGCGAATCGTCGGTGCGGAACAGTTCCATGTCCACCCAGAATTCTATCCCGTATTGCTTGCAGGCCTCAGCCACCGCGCGTTCGTAGCTGCCCACAGTCGCGGTTTCGGCATGCGGCTTGCCTGCATCGCTTGCACCCACGCCGTCCTGCACGGCGATAATGTCGGGCTTGAATCCCGCGGCAAAGAGTTTCTCGAAAAACGACTGCAACTTCTCGGGCGTTTCCAGATTCTGGTTGTAGAACGGGGCCGCCATCACCTTCCAGCCCTTTGCCTGAGTGGCTTCGGTGACCGGCTTCAGAAAATGTTCCGTGAGCATTTCCGGAGTTGCGTCATCGCGCAGGTCGTTCCAGTAGTAGCGCGCAATCTCCTGCGGGATGTACACGCCCTCGACAACGGCCTCGCTCCCGTATAGCGAATGGATTTCTTCGAGTACCTTCAGGTTCCTTGATGCGAGCGTGTCGAGCTGCTCGGCAGTCGGCGGGGTGTACCAGTTCTCGCCATTGTAGTAGAGCCCGAGCCAGATTCTGGTGCCTGCGGTTTTTGCCGCCTCGATGCTCTTTGGGAAAAGCTCGTTGTTCTTGTATTGCGTGTTTTGCAGAAAATCTAGTTGCGAAGGGTAATACAGGTGGGTCGCCTCGACGGCGGCATACTGCAATACGACTTCGTCCATCCCGAGCGCGTGAAGCCTCTGGTGCATGTGCGTGATGGAATCCTGCGGGTAGTAGGCGGTCGACCATCCGGCATCGAATACGCCCGCGATTCCTGCGACACTTGTTCCCGCGACACCAGCGACGTTTGATCCTGTGGCATGAACTGCGCTAGCGAGTGGCCCGGCGGCAAGCGAAAACGCCCCGCACAGGAGCGCGGGGAGTGCATGTCGGAATGTGTGCCGCGAGATTGCCATACCTGAAATATACTTGTTTTCGGGCAATGGCTTGACGCGGTGAAGAATCTTATTTCCTATTTGGTGTCGGAGGAAATCTTGGACAGGAACTTGTCGAGCCGCTCGGTGAGTTTCTTTGCGCCTTCGATGTTCAGGTGGTCCGCATTCGCAAAT
This sequence comes from Fibrobacter succinogenes, assembly GCA_902762305.1. GTDB lineage: Bacteria > Fibrobacterota > Fibrobacteria > Fibrobacterales > Fibrobacteraceae > Fibrobacter > Fibrobacter succinogenes_I. The sequence continues at coordinate 59,388 of CACWNW010000006.1, forward strand.
TCTTCAAATTGATAATCGTTGTCACCGTTGTTGTATTCATCTAGGACGAAGAAGTTCGGGTATTTTTTTGTCAGCGCAGTGATGTCTTTCTGAATGACTTTCGCATCGTCCAGGCTCAAACCGTACCTGCCGTAGACGCCCATATTTTTGATGTAGTTCGGCGATTGCGGGAAAACGACTCCAACGACTGTGATTTCATATTCCTGCGCGAGCCTGATGATATTTTCCAAAATATCATAGTTGAAGAAGTACGGCGCACGGTCATTCTTGAACCAATTCGGGAGGTAGTCCACGCTGGGATAATCGGCTCCCCATCCGGCGGTTTTGTCGTAAACCAATCCGCGATGGTACGAGTATCTGTCATATGTATCCCCGTCGGGCGGCATGGCGCTCTTGGAGAGTTCGAGCATGTTCTTTGGAGCGCCATCATGCCAGAAATTGTGGTGCTCGTCGTAGATATAACCCGGGATTCCGTCGAAAATATCGTGGAAGTTTTCGTCTCTGACATAGAGCCTGTCGTAATCGAGCGTCAGGATGATTTGCTTGAGATTCTTCGACATCGGTATGATGTAGTTTTCCAGGAAATAGCGTGTGCCGACCAGGCATTGGCGCGAATACGCCAGGTTGACCGCAAGAGGAGTCAAGAGCCACGGGTCAATTCCGGCAAACGACCTGGAGGAACCTATGATGACGATTTCCATGCTGTCGCGGTATTCCCAGAACAGGTCCATTTTCACCTGCATGATTTCCGCTTCGGGGGGCGTGTTCGGGGTGTTGTAGAGTCCTATGCTGTCGAGATCCACTTGGAATGATTCGTCCATGTGCTTGACCCAGAGGCAGGGGTGCCATAGTTCTTCGCCCTCGACGAGTTCGACAATCCCTTTTTCCTCGTTCATCGTGACGAGGACGATTTTTTCGTGGAAGCTGTTCGCCGTGGCGAGCGTGGCGACAATCTGGTTGCTGTTCGTCCATTCGGCATGGTCGAACGTGTAGCCTTTGGGCGCGCTTATGCTTTTTTGGAACTTTCCATTCTTGTCAACAATGATGATTCGTTCGTGGGTGAGCGTAACCTGCTTGTCTTCGGGAGTGTAGCCGGTAGTCCCGCCAAAGTCGAGGAACGATATATTCTGGTTGTCGTCCTTGGAAAGGCTCACGTTGCAAATCTGCCTGTCGTTGAACCAGATGGTGTCTACGGATTTGCTGTCACGAACAGTCGATGATTTTGGAGCGGTTCGGATGCGGAACTTTTGAGAGCCCGAAATGGCGAAAGAGAGGTCGTTGGCGACGCCATCGTGGTATGCGCCGTCAAAAAGTTTCTTGGGGGTCCCGAATTTCCCGTTCTCGAATTTCACCATCCAGGTGGAACCGCTCTTAAAATCGGCTTCTTCCGTGTTGTTGCCGGCGTCCGTCACGTAAACAATGACGGTGTCGTTGTCAATCACGTTCCAACGGGGGATCGCGGCGCTTTCCACATCCAGCTTCGTCAATCCGGATCCGGTCTTGTCGAGTTTCCGCACATAGAGCGAGGATTGTCCTTTGAAGCCTTCGAACTTGGTGCAGAAGGCGACATACTCGCCGTCGGGAGAAATGTCGGGATGGTACGAATCGATTGTATCCACAATTTCGGTCAAGCCTTCCGTCTCTCCTGTATAGTCGATAAAGGCGAGATTGCCGGTGATGTCGTTGCGGAAAACGAGCTTGGAACTGTAGCTGTTGGTGGCGGAGCGGAGTTTTATGGGGCTGATGTAAGAAGAGATGCCTTTTGCCGTGTTGGACGATTCATCCATCGATTCGGCGTCGGGGATTTCTCCGTACGCAAGTCGGAAGCCCACGTAATTCGCCCTGGTGTTGGACGAAATCGTATAGACGTCGCCGCGGGAGAAAAGATTGATGTTGTCGGCGTTCGTCCGGAAACTCCCGCCTTTTACGATGCGTTCGTCTCTTCTTCCGCTGTTGGCGGGCCCGATAAAGTTCGTGAGCGTGGTGTCCTTGAATTCGCCGAGCCAGTCGTTCACCCATTCCATCGCGTTGCCCAGAATATCGCAGACGGTCGATTTTCCCTGGCCCTTGCTGCATACCTCGTGCAGCGTGTAGCCGGAATTTTCGGCACTCCACGTCTGCTTCAGGTTCCAGGAAGACTTTGCGACGAACGTCCATTCCGCTTCGGTGGGGAGCCTGAATCCGTTGGACTCGGGGTGGAACGCGAAACCTTCCAGCCCGTTGCAGTGGCCCGTGTTGTTGCGCGAAATGCTGGTATAGGTATAGACCGTGTCGCGGTTGTGGCTCTTGCTCAGGGCGTTTGCATACAGGGCTGCATCGTAGAACGTCACGTTGGTCGCAGGGATATCGCCCGTGCAGTCAAGTTTTGGGGACGAGAGCAGCTTGTTGAATTCTGCGCATGTGACTTCGTTTCTTTGGATGTAGAAGTTGTAGGTGAACTTGACCGTCATTTCGGGCCGTTCATTCGCTTTTGCGCTACTGAGATCCGTGCCCAATACCGCGGTTTTTCCGGACGACTTCATGAACAGGAAGTTTTTGACCGCATTCTCCGCATTTTCGTAATCTTCGTATGGCTGGGAGTTCGAACATGCGTCAAGCGCGAAAAGGAACGCCGGCAGGCACGCGAGAGTCCCGAGCTTGAACAACTTAGGCAAAGATGCGGTTGAATTCGGAGAGAGCATTCTTCTACCCTTAAAAAGTGATTTTTTTGTTGTTATCCAACAGAATTACTGGATAAGATGGGTAATAATATACAAAAAACGGATATGCCGTTTGATGCTCCGAAAACGTACCAAAAACTTTTTTTTGTTCCAGAAAGAACCGAAAAATGAAGGGAATGTCTTGACAGAAATTTGAAAATGCTATGTATTTGTGCGTTCTACCGCCGCCTCAGGGCCTTGTCGACATCGGAGGCCTTGCGGAACTTCCCGACAAATGCGCGTTTCTTTTCTGCGAGAATTTCGCGGTAGACCCAATATTTCTTGTCCAGATAAAGAATCAGGAATTGATTGCCGTTGTCATAGTATTGCCGGAATTCCGCCTCATCTTGGGGTGTACCTTCTTCCCAGTGATTCATGTGGAAGTGACGGATGAATACGTCGTACGAAAGTTTTTTGAAATGCTCGACTGAATCGGTGAACATCGGGATGTTGTTGAATTTCTTTTTCCCGCCGTTCACCTTGAATGCGCGTGTTTTGAATTCCGCGACCTCTCCGTCTTGTAGGGAAAAGAACTCGGGCTCGTTTCCCAGATTCCTGTTGAGCATCGGGGCCCACTTGCTGAATCCGGAGTAGCGGTTGCGAGCCTGTGCGATGTAGGTTTTTCCGAGCCGGAAAACATAGAATTCATCGCCTCCGTTATCTTCCAGCGTTACGGATTGGTCCTTCAGAAAGCCTAGTCCCGCCGCCCTCTTGAGGTCGAAAGTCGTTTTGTACGCCCCTACAAAATTCCCGTCCTTATACAGCCGGTAGTTTCCCTTGTAATTGTCGTTGAAGGCGAGATACGCCCCGTTTTTCGTTTTTAGAACGCGGAGTCCCCAGAACCTGTATTGCGTCGTGTCGTAGGCATCGATTTTGCCGCTGCTTAGCATGTCTTCGAAGGAGACGGGCTGCGATTCATTGACCCTTAAGACGTGCAGTTCGCCCGTTAAGCCGGCGAACCCTCCGTAAGCCCTGACGATGTCTGTGACTGCATAGGCGAATTTCCCGTCGTTCAGGTCGAGGCCGCGAGGTGCCAAGTGCAGGCGCTCCCACTTTTTTTGGCTGTCCGGGTAGGCCATGTACACCTTGCCACAACGGAAAATGGTCATGCCCACGTTGCTCTCGTTGTCGTGGAAATACATCTCGTCTTCGCCATGGACGGTGCTGGCGACGGCCAGGGCGAAAAGGAAAACGAGTATGAATTTATTCGTGACGCGCATAGTGGGGAATATATATAATTTGCGATTTAAAGTGCAGTGCGTTTCGCGTCATTGCACAGAGCGCATGACTGCTTCGGCTCGGCGATAGAACCCGCAAGCGGTTCTGCTGCTCTCTCCTCGCGTGTCATTGCGAGGGTTAGTAGAACCCGTGGCAATCGCTGTTCCGCTTTTGTGAAAAATAGCGTTATTTCTTCTTAATGCGGAAAACCTGTTGCCCCTTGGAATTCTTTCCTTCTTCGAAGTACTCCGTGGCACGGATAAGGGCAGGCCACTTGGCATAGCCGAAGTTCTTGGGGCTCAGCGAAATCTGACGGTTGATCTGCTGTGAAATCTTGGATGCGATTGCCCAGCCCGCTTCGTCGGCTTCCTCGCTGATTGCCTTGCGGATGGCGTTCATGATTTTTGCGTTGCCGCGCAGTTTGTTGCGGTCGAGCGGTTCGATGTTGTTCGTTGCCTCGTCCGATTCGGTCGGCTTCTTGAACTTGTCGATGTATATGAAGGAATTGCACGAATCAATGAACGGCTGCGGCGTCTTTTCTTCACCGAACCCGATTACCTGTTTTGACTTGGCCCTGAGCTTCATGGCGAGCGGCGTGAAATCTGAATCACTGCTCACGATAGCGAAAATGTCGATGCTCTCCGTGAACAGGAGTTCCATCACGTCGATAGTCATCGCGAGATCGGTCGCGTTCTTCCCCTTCGTATAGGGAAACTGCTGTATCGGCTGAATCGCGAACGGATGCAGAACCTCTTCCCAGGGGTTGCTCCCCTTCCAGTTGCCGTAGGCCCTACGGATGCTCGTTTCCCCGAACTTGGAGAGTTCTTCCATGATGCCGTAGATGGCGTCCGCCTTGGCGTTGTCGCAGTCGATAATCAGGGCTATTTTCTTTTCCGTGTCCATGTTAGGGGGTATATGAAAAAAACGAGGGAGTGGCCCATTTTTGGCCATTCTTTTTTATCTAATCGGTGAAATTGCTCATTAAAGTCGATTTTGAGTTTTTTTTCGAAAAAATTATATTTAGATAAAAAGAGGTTTTGGCGATGGCGGAATATATTGAAAATCAAATGGTAGAAATAAATAACGATAATTATAAAGAATCCAAACATTCATTATTGGATCAAGATTGTCAACATTATATAGAAGCTGCTGTTAAAGCTCAGGATAGATTATTTAAAGTTTTTCATCTGCATCAAAGATTTTTAAGCCACTGGTATTATTGTATTCAAAGAAGACCGAATCCGCATAACGCATTGCACTTTGCTTTTGAATATTTTGGGGAAGGAAATACAAGTATCGCTGAAGGAACTAGAAATTTGGCAAAGAATTATCTTGAAAATCTTCGTCAAGTTTATAATAGCAGAGATAAATCCGTTACACAATTTGTGAAAAATTTCACAAAAGATTCGCGTCAGTTAATCTTAACAAACGATATCGAATGGAATATAACAGGTAATGAGGAATATGCAGTCATTGCTGATGAATTTAATTTTGCTTGGTCTATTGCAAGATTATGGCAACTATTAGAATCAAGAAAACAAGAACATTTGATAAAGGGATTTTTATTTCTATGTAAAAGTGAAGAATTGTCCTTTTCGGATGAATGTATTTCTCCTAAACATGATGAGATTCCAGAAGAACTTCGTAATGCATTGAAAGAAATAATTCCTAGAGATGACTCTTTTTTTCATAGGACAAAGAGTTTTTTTAATCCAGAATATTTAAAAAATGAAGAGATGGTTGTTTATTTAAAAATAGCTTGCATAAGTGCGGTGTTTGGAAAGCCGCCAAGCGAAACAAGTAGGAAACCGCTGGATAATATATGGCTTTTAGCGAGATTCTACGGCATTCATTTTTATAGTTATGATTTCATTTTTGGGAAGAAAAGAGGACTATCGGATAGATTTTTAAAGCAAATAGAAACACTACAAGATCCCGCTATTTTAGAGTCTTTTGATGCTTTTACTCTTGAAAAAAAGAAACGAAAAACAAAAAAATGGGGCAAAAAATTGCTTAGCTATCCTGAAATGCTTGCCAGCATCAAAGGTAAAACATTTCTAGAGAAATTAAGAGAAAAATCTAGGGAAATCATTCAAGGCAAGGAGCAAGACCCATATGCGCCTGTTATAGATGCTTGGGAAAGAGTAAAATCTAAGGATTCCATATTAGATAAAATTGATTTTTCTAACCCCAAGTTTGCTTCTTTGTTAAAAAAGAATCCAAAAACATTCAATACTTTTTATTTATGGATAGCTTTTATTAGTGAAACAGAATTGTTTTCAAACGAAGAAGAATTGAACGATGATTCTGATAAAGATGATGTTGAATATGCGGGTTTTACCATGGCTGAGTTCATAGCTAATACTCGTTGGTATCTAGAACATGAAAAAAATCTATCCCTTATTACATATGATGATATCGATTTGAATGTATTAACAGTATTATTTGTGTTTTGGGCAATTATAAAATTATTTTACGCGCAAAAGGAAATGTCAGAACAGTAGTACTCGATCATGAAACTTCTCGCAATTTTTAGGCGTATTTTGAGAAGTTGAAAAAAATAACTGTATTTTAAATTCTCGCAAAACAAAGGCGTGTCACTTTTAAGAGATTCGCCCTTTTTTGTCTTGTTTGATAATACATTTAGAGGATACCAGTTTTTCAAAAAAAGGATTAAAAATATGAAATCAACAACTTGCTTTTCTAAAACCAACAATACTCCGCTTTCTGTTTATGATACAGAGGCGGAAGCACAGCGATCTGCGGACTATCAACATCAAAATGGGTATTCGCTATACCCTTATCGTTGCGAACGTTGTGGCTGTTGGCATTTGGCGCCAACGGCATCGCGCATCAACGTCTTACATAATGCGTGCTACTGTGAAGATAGCCTAGGAAGGCATAAGGATCTTTATTTGTCTCGCGATGATGCAGAAAAGGCAAAACGCAAACGCGAGTCAAAAGGAGCGGGACAGTTGTATATATACGAATGTCCGGATGGCGGCGGATTCCATTTGACCCACAAGGAACCATGGGATTAGCCACTAACGGCTTAGTTCCCCTCTCCCGGGGCCACGCACCGCCAGACTGGAATTGGCAAATTTTGGAACGTTGCGAGGCCTGAACCTCGGGATAACGCTTCGATAAATTTTGTTTTACAAATGCAAATTATTAACAGAGATTGTTCAAAAGTATATTAAAAGCAACATATTTGTCTATTATTCACAAACTCGGTACATCATGAGAATTTTACTCGTTATCCACGGCTACCCTCCATACTACATGGCTGGTTCCGAGGTTTATACATACAATCTTGCTCGTGAAGTGGCGAAAACAAACGACGTTTTCGTATTCCATCGCATTGAGGATAAAAGCATCCCTTTGCACCAATTCTTTGACACCATTGAAGAGAGCGTACATATTCGTAAAATCAACAATTACGAACCGACGCCAGCCACCTTTTACGACAAATATTTGAATCCTAAAATTGACGACGCGTTCCGCGAATATGTAAAAAAGGTCAATCCCGATGTCGTTCACATCGGTCACCTGTCGCATCTTTCCACACAGATTCCCATCATCGCCAAAAGAGAATTCGGCCTTCCTGTTTTCTTCACTATCCATGATTTCTGGATGTTCTGCCATCGCGGGCAACTCATTAACCCGCAGAATAGGGAGATATGCCCCCTGCCTAATGTAGCCCAATGCACAAAGTGTGCTGCATTCCATTACCAACAGGATGACTTTGACTCTAGACTCATCGAGGAACGCGATGAGCATATCCGCCAAACCCTAGACTGCATTGATGTTTTTTTCGCACCGTCGCATACGCTTGAGAACTTCTTTGTAGACATGGGCGTTGACCAGCGTAAAATCGTTTATGCCAAATATGGGTTCAACGTCTCGAAACTAGCCAAGCATCCCAAGGAGCTACATCCCGAAATCACATTTGGTTTTACCGGCAGGATTATCCACACCAAGGGAGTTCACCTTCTTTGTGAAGCGTTTAGTAAGGTGGAAGGAAACGCCAAACTGCTCATTTACGGCGATTACGAAAGCGATTACGGCAAAAGGCTGAAGGAACGGTATTCTAGCGACCGAATTCAGTTCAAGGGCTCGTATCATAACAATAAACTGCAAAGCGTCTTGGATTCTTTGGATGTTCTGGTGTGTCCGTCCATTTGGCTTGAAAACGCCCCGCTTGTTATACAAGAAGCTCAAAGCGTTGAACTTCCTGTATTGGTAAGCGACAAAGGCGGGATGGCCGAACTTGTCCATGATGGTGTAGACGGATTCACTTTCAAGCTCGGTGATGCCGAAGACCTCCGCAACAAGATGCAGGATCTTGTCAATCATCCTGAAATGCTGCTGAACCTTGTCAAGCCGATTGAAAAGGTCGTTTCGATAGAAGATGATGCGGCTCTATGCATGCAAAAGTATAACGAAGTAAAGAAGCAGAACATCGTGTATCCGCATCGCCCTTGCCCGCAGCGCATTACATTTATCACGAATCCCGACAAGTGCAATCTGCGCTGTAAAATGTGCGACACATTCTCAGAAGCGAATAGGCACAGGCTAAAAGAGTCTCGCCGTCCGGATTTGGATTTTGAAGTCGTCAAGAGGATAATCGGAAGGCTTGTCCACCATGGCCTAAAAGAGATCATCCCCTCCACCATGGGCGAGCCATTGCTGTATCCCCGTTTCGAAGAACTCGTTGACTTGTGTAAAGATCTCAATGTCAAGATGAACCTAACGACTAACGGAACCTTCCCAGTGAATGATGTTGAATATTGGGGCCCTAAACTGGCCAATATCATTTCGGATGTCAAGTTCAGCTTGAACGGGATAAACCCCGAAATCAACGAAAGTATCATGTGCGGGGCAAACACGCAAAAGCAACTCCATAATATCGAACGATTCATCCAGATGCGAGATGAAACTGGTTCTAAGGCAACAGTCACATTGCAATGCACGTTCATGAAGTCTAACTTGGATGAACTCAAGAATATCATTGCTTGGGCAATTGAGCATGGCGTCAACCGCGTTAAAGGGCACCACCTCTGGAAGACATCGGATGCTCTGGATTGCGAAATGCTCAGAACACCAGAAAATGCTGCCCTCTGGAATCAAGCCTGTGAAGAGTGCCACAAAATTGCGGGCGACAAGGTCAAGCTCGTAAATTTTAACCCCGTTGACCTAACAAAGCCGACCTTAAACAACGACAACACATTCTGCCAGTTCCTGGGAAAGGAACTATGGGTTGAATACGACGGCTCGTACCAAATCTGTTGTTGCCCCTCGGAAGTCCGCAAGACGTTTGGCGATTTTGGGAATGTCAAGGATTTGTCGCCCTTGGGAATGTGGAACGGAAAACACTACTGCGATTTCATCAACAACTGGGGCGATAGCGAAAACTGCAAAAAATGCAACATGAGATGCGAACGCAAAGAAGGTATTTAATGCTTAGTCTAATAGAGCACTTACACAATATCGATAATATTAACTCTAAAAGAGTAGCTGTCTTGCTGAGACATGGAGAACGCGGCGAAATTCCTTCAGGCTCTTTCGGAACTGAAATACGATTATCTGAAAATGGAATCAAGGATTCGATTTCTTTTGGCAAAAAGATTTCTGACCTCAAGATTGCGCATATATATTGTAGTCCGATTGGTCGTTGCGTTCAAACGGCTGAATATATCAAAAAAGGCCTTGCCGCAAAACAGCATGACGTCCAACTCACTCAAGAGGCTCAACTTGGAGCTCCCGGTTTTCACATCGTTAATGCAGACATTGCTGGTAAAGCATATCTTGATTATGGATGCAGCGGAGTCTTTGAGCGTTTTTCTCAATGCGAGGAGATTCCCGGTATAGCGTCGGTTGAGTCGCTTAAAAGTGTAGCTATGCAATGGATTAACGCAAAGACCTCAAAAAATGGAGTCACTCTTTTTGTGACCCACGATGCACTTATTGCGCATTTTGCATTTGCTAACGAAATATATACTTATTCTAAAGAAAACTGGATTCATTTTTTAGATGGAATTATTATCAACTTTTAAGGGTTTAAAAATGAATTGGAAAGAGATAAAAGATAATCAAGAAGAAAAACAATTCTATTATCACGGTTCTCCCGTTTTCAAAAATTTCAAGTCGATCTTGAAATTCCATGAGCCAGGGCTCGCTCCCGTAGAAGACGAGTCGGGTTGGTATCATATTACCGTTGATGGCTCTGAACTTTATTCGGACCGCTATGAACGAACCTTTGGATTCTATTGTGGCCTTGCGGCTGTAACATCAAAAGAAGGATGTTTCCATATTGATACTGCAGGCAAGCCTCTTTACAGCGAGCGCTATGTCTGGTGCGGAAATTTCCAGGAAAATATCTGCCCCGTTCGGGACAAAGAAGGGTCTTACTTCCACATTGATTCAAATGGAAGTCGAATATACACGGATACGTTTCTTTACGCGGGTGATTTTAGAGACGGCATTGCCTGCGTAAAGTGCGCCGACGGTATGTGGCGCCATGTCAAGGCCGATGGACAATTCTTAAATGGCAAAGGATTCCTTGATTTGGGCGTTTTCCACAAAAACATCGCCCCTGCCCGCGATGAAAAAGGCTGGTTCCATTCCGATATTGACGGGAATGAGCTTTATTCTGAGCGCTATCTGAACATTGAACCGTTCTATAATGGATTTGCGCTTGTAACGAGTTTTGATTGGACGAAAAAAATAATTGCCGAGGGTGGGTGCACTATTTTATGCATTTGAAAAACAAGAAGATTTTGGTAACTGGAGCGCTGGGCTTTATTGGAAGGTCTCTTTTAGAAGCCCTTATCGAGCAGAATTGTGAAGCCGAGCTTTATGGCATAGACATAAAGCCCTTTCCATCAAATGCTAACATACTCAAACAACATATTCACTACGAGCAACTAGATATCCGCAATAAGGAGTTAGTGCAATCCTATGTTCGGAAGAACCGGTTTGATGGAATTGTTCATCTGGCTGCAGTGAGCCGTGTCGAAGATGCAGAAAACGACAAGAAAAACTGCATCGATACAAATTACAGCGGGACCAAATACATCGCGACCGCAGCTGCTGAAAATAAAAGCACCTGGTTTATTTTTGGAAGCAGCCGCGAAGTTTACGGTGAACAGAAATTCTTTCCTGTTTCCGAAAATGCTGATTTGCTCCCGCTCAATATTTATGGCTTTTACAAGCTGGAAGGTGAACGCGTCGTAAAAACAATGTTCGAAAACTATTGCATTTTGCGATTCTCAAATGTCTACGGCAATACCTACGACATTCCCAAACGAGTCGTTCCTAAATTCGTTCAAACTGCTTTGCAAGGTGGAAAACTGACACTTGAAGGTGGGACGCAGATTATTGACTTCACATTCATTGACGATGCCGTTAGATCGATTATAAGGTGCATGGAATTTCTAGAAGTTGGCAAGATTAAAAAGGAAACAATTCATATCCTGCCAGGTAGAGAAAATAAGATTACAGATATAATTGACATATTGCGGAAGAAACAGATGCAGTTTTCTGTTTTGAAAAAAGAGGCTCGCAACTACGATGTCCAGCAATTCTTGGGGAACCCTAATCACATGCGTGATGTTTTAGGATTGGATCCGAATGACTTTACTACCTTAGAAGATGGAATTGACAAATATTTATTGCGAATTAGTTGTTAATCCCCCTCCCCGGCCTTAGCGCTCGGGGAGTTTTTTTTATTGGCCCACCCTATCTCACCACCGCCATCACATCTTCCGCAATGTGCTTGGGCGTGAGGCGGTTCCTTTCCATCAATTCGCCGTAGGGGACCTTGTCGTAGAATTCCTTCTTGAGGCCCTTCACGAGTACGCGCATGCTTGTGTTGCCGTAGAAGCGGGCGATCTTTTCGCCGAAGCCGCCGTCGATGACGCCGTTTTCGAGGGTTACGACTACCTGGTGGTCGGTGCACAATCCTTCGAGCAACTCATTATCGACACCTGTCGCAAAACGCGGGTTGACAATCGTCGCGTCGATTCCCGACTTTGCAAGTTCTGCCGCGGCTTCTTCGGCGAGCGCATAGTAGCTGCCGAGGCCTATCAATGCCACCTTGCTTCCGCGCTTGTCGACCTTGAATGTGTTCAGCTTGGAGTAATCCTTGTCGAACGCGACATTCCTATGCGCGACTCCGTTCGGGATGCGGATGGCCATCGGGTGTTCCGTCTGGTCAATCGCGTAATCCATCATGGCAATGGCTTCTTCCACGCAGGTGGGGCAGAGGTAAACCAGGTTCGGGATGTTGCTCATCATCGCGATGTCGAAAATGCAGAGGTGCGTGGTGTCGTTCATGCCGTCGGCGCCTGACATGGTCACGAGAATCGTTGCCGGGTTGTTGTTTGCGCAGAGGTCCTGCGAAAGTTGGTCGTAGGTGCGCTGGATGAACGTGCCGTGCGTGCTATAGATGGGTTTGGCGCCGCCTTTCGCGAGGCCAGATGCGAGTGCTACCGCATGCTCTTCGGCGATGCCCACGTCGATGAACTGCTTGCCCGCTTCCTTGCGCTGCTCGGCAAAGAACCCGATGCCCGCAGGCACCGCGGAATGGATTACGACGACTTTCGGGTCGGCTTTGATTTTCTTCATCAGGTAGTCGCCGAGGATGCCTCCGTACGATTCGCCGCTGCCCCAATCCACTACGCCACTCGGAATATCAAAAGGTGCCGTCCAGTGGAAACCTTCCTTCGCGTTTTCGGCGAAGCTGTAGCCCTTGCCCTTGAGCGTGTGGATGTGCACGACCACGGGCTTTGTGGAATCTTTCACTTGCTTGAATGCGGCGATGAGCGATTCGATGTCGTTACCTTGTTCTACATACAGGTAATCGAATCCGAGGCTCTTGAAGTAATTGTTTTCGCTCTTGCCCTGCGTGGCGCGGAGTTCCGCGAGGCTCCCGTAAAGGCCGCCGTGGTTTTCGGCGATGGACATTTCGTTGTCGTTCACCACCACGATAAAATTCGTTGCGTATTCGCCCGCATTGTCGAGGCCTTCGAACGCTTCGCCGCCGCTTAGGGAACCGTCACCGATTACGGCAATTACGTTGCCCTTTTCGCCCTTGATGTCGCGGGCAGTTGCAAGTCCGAGGGCGAGACTTACCGATGTCGATGTATGGCCGATCATAAAATGGTCGTGTTCGCTTTCGCAAGGTTCGGTGTAGCCCGTGACGCTCCAGTACTTTTCCGGATTCAGGAATGCATCGGCACGGCCCGTGAGAATCTTGTGCGTGTAGCTCTGGTGGCTGACGTCGTAGACAATCTTGTCCTTGGGCGATTCAAAAACATAGTGCAGTGCGATGGTCGGCTCCACGAATCCGAGGTTCGGAGCCAAATGACCACCGCATTTGGAAATCTTGTTCAAAAGCGCCGTGCGGATTTCTGCCGCGAGCGCCTTCAGGCTTTCCGTGTCCATCTTTTTCACATCTGCGGGGGATGCAATCTTTTCCATCAGCATAAATACCGCCTTTTGGTCGGTTAAAGGGTGTTGAATGTTTCCAAAGTAAATATACAACCTGCCGCGCATTTTATATGCTCCGAAAACACAATTTCTGGTTCTTGCAGGAAACAGGCGTTATCCGCATTGACGCGTTTTGCAAAAAGAAGTATTTTCAGTGTATGGGTTTTCGCTTCCTTCTCGTGCCTTTTTTCGCGATGCTCCTGCTGTGCTGTGCCGGCAGCGAGCCCGCTACTGTCAAGAAGGAAAAGGTTCCGCAGCCTCCGAAGTCCCGGCCGGACTCTGTGCTGGTGGTGGCGAGCTTTGAAAACCTGTTGCACCTCATCACGAATTATTCAGGGGTACAGTCGTCGGACAAGGACGAGTTTATCCGCGAGGCGGTTACTGCCTCGTGTTCGGGCGGCGATTTTATCGAGTATTCCATGGAGGGGAGCGGGTTCGGCACGACGGAATATTCCGTAAGGCTAGAGCGTGTTCCGCGCGATTCGGCGTGGTTTGTACGTCGTACGATCGGCTATTGGAGGGATTACTCGAGCATGAAGGGCGGTAACTACGCCACGAGATGGAAAAAGGTGGTGGTGGATTCTGTTGCGGATACGGCGATGTTCCTGACGATGATGGACAAGATGGAAACATTTACTCCCGAGACGACGAAGGTCGAAAAATCCAATTACATCCTGGTGGATTCGAACATGGAAGGTTTGATTTACAAAAAGGGCGGGAGGTGCAGGAGCGCAAGGGTCGCGGGTGGCTACTTCTTTGATTCTCCGGGGATGCTTGCACTTTTTAACGAAATGGAAAAGTGGACTCGCGATGACTACTTTACGCTCGGGTTTTTGCCGGATAGCAATCTGGTGCGTTCGAACGTGAAGCTGCCCGAGCCCGTGGAATGTCAGGTGCTTTTCTCTCCGGAGCCCGGCAGGTACGAATATGTCAAGGGGTTTGATAAGCCGATAAAGTTGATGCCTGGCGAGCAGAGAACGATGTTCGATTTCTCGAAACTGGTAAAGGGCAGCGAGATGCTGTGTGGCGAAGACGCCGGCATGGTTAGGAATGTCTGGCAACTCGATGAATTCGTGAAGGAGTAGTATGCGTCGTATTTTATACCTGTCTTGCATTATTACATCGGTGCTGTTTGCCGCCTGCTCCGAATCGTTCACTGACCCGCGTGACGGCCAGAGCTATGACATAGTGAAAATCGGGGAACGGACCTGGTTTGCGGAGAACCTGAATTTCGCAACCGCGGGGAGCGTGTGCCCCGAGGGCGACAGCCGCAAGTGTTCCGAATACGGGCGGCTCTACACTTGGGACGATGCGCGCGCGGCATGCCCCGAAGGCTGGCAGCTTCCGGATAGCGCGGACTTTGCATCGCTCATCGCGGAGGCCGGCGGCTCGGCAACTGCGGGCGAAAAACTAAAGTCCACCGGCGGGTGGTTCAAGAAGGGGAACGGCTCCGATGCGCTCGGCTTTGATGCACTCCCTGCAGGCTACCGCGGCGCCGTTTATGAAGGCGATGGCGGCGCACTTGCTGGCGGTGCCTACGACGGCATTGGCGGTTACGCCTACTTCTGGAGCTCGACTACGACGCCCGATGATCTCGCATATTACCTGTTCCTCGATTTCTCCAGCAAGGCTGCGAGCATGAACGCCTTCCCCAAGGGTGACTTCCGTTCGGTGCGCTGCGTTTCGGCTGCGCAGTAATGGCTCCGCGATAGACTTTTTTGTATATTGGGTGGTACAGCCGGGAGTTCCGGCACCGTATTATAAGACTGCATGTCCGCGTTTGCGCGGCGGCGGTCTTTTTTTATGTGGCGATACACCTTCGGGCGGTAAGTCCCGGAATACAAGGAGTAAAAAATGAACGAAATCGAGATGGTGGGTATGAGGACCCTCGGAAACACGAAGTTGCTGACGGAATCGCGGGCGCGCATTGGCGTGTTCGCGTCGCGTGACACGGACCCCGCAATCGACATTATCCGTGAGCAGTGGGCGATGCAGAAGGGAAAACAGCGGAAGTGCATCGTGGGCACATTCCACTCCAAGGCGGAATGCGAGATTCTTTACTTTGTCCTGAGCCGCGGCGGTTCAGCCATCTGGTTCCTCGGATGCGCCCTTCCCGAAAGACTGCCCCATTTTTTCAAGGAGGCGGTGCGAAAAAAGCAGCTGCTTGTCGTCAGTTGCTTCAATTGCGAACACCACAGTTATGCGACGGCGCGTTACTGCCGCCACCTTGCCGACATGGCATCGAACAGTCTGGTGTTCTGGTCCAAGAAAGAGGGCAGCTCGCTACAACCCATATACGAGCGGGCCATAGCCAGCGGCAAGCGCGTGGAATGCTTTTAGTGTGAGCTTGAAACTGGCGTCATTCTGAGAATGGTTGTAATTTTCTTCATTATTTCATTCTCTCCAGTTTCAAAATTTCGTTATAAGTGCTCATTCCCTTGGCAACTAAATTAGCATATTGCTTATCTGATTTTACAGCGACTGGCAAATAATTCCCGGTAAAAATTCTGTCTATTTTGTCATCGAACATAATTCTTTCCATTGTATTAAGCAAACGGGCTTCAAAAAGGCTGAAATCGAGGCTAGATTCTGCATTCGATTCTGCGATAAGTTCGATTCCTAACGCTGTGAAAACTGCGTACAGTCGCATCGCTTCATAATTCATTTGCGGGTTCTCGAAGAAAGCGGTCCATTGGTTTTGTATTGCTTGAGCCAAGTAACGATATGCCGCCCTTTTTTCAGGACTGTCGGGAATTTTTGCATCAATCAAAGAATCTAAGTCGTCTCTTACGCCGTTTCCGTCCTTATCAATCCCAAGAATCTTGATTCTCTCGGAATCGGCTTCCGCTGTTTCATTATCGCAACTATCTGCAAATATGGCGACAGCGAGTAATCCTAGAATACAACATATTTTGTAGAAAGGTTTCATAAGCTGACTATTCCAGTTGTCGCAAGTAATTTAGTATTAAGATAAAAATCCTTAGAAGAGCTCTTTTTTTATTTGATTTTCTCTTGCGTCAAAATGCTCTCATATATTTCTAAGCCATTCGAAACAATGTTAGAGTATTGTTTTTTTTTCATCACAGCGACAGGAAGGATTTTCCCTGCAAAAACATCATCTATTCTAGCTTCGTACATAATCCTGTCTTTTGTATTGAGCACATTCGCATAAAACCAACTAAAATCCATCGTCGATGCAACACCCGTTTTGTTAATCAATGATACTCCTAAAGATATTAGAACCTGATAAGGCAATAATTCTTCATAACTCATTTGCGGATTTTCGTAGAAAGCAGTCCATTGATTTTGTATAGCTTGAGCCAAGTAACGATATGCTGCCCTCTTTTCAGGACTATCGGGAATGTTTGCGTCAATCAAAGAATCCAGGTCGTCTCTTACGCCGTTTCCGTCCTTGTCGTATCCAAGAATCTTGATTCTCTCAGAATCGGCTTCCGCTGTTTCATTATCGCAACTATCTGCAAATATGGCGACAGCGAGTAATCCTAGAATACAACATATTTTGTAGAAAGGTTTCATAAGCAGTCTATTTATGAAATACGTCGAATGACCAATGAGTATGAATAAGTATTGTAATACAAACGATGACAGTCGCGGCAAGCGCGTGGAATGCTTTTAGTGGCAGTGTTATTGTATGACTAGCGTGAGTTTGAATTTGGCGTCATCATAGGAGCTGACGCTCCATGCGTCCGACATTAAATAGGTCAAGGTGTTGCCATCAATTGTTTCTATTTTAAAGGGGGTATAATCATAATCTGTAGATGTGTATGGTCCCCACCAAGTGTCCCAAAGTTTGGATTTTACTCGTAGTACAGGATATCCATCCTGAATCATAATATTCGAAATTGTTTTTGTCGATGGATCAATGATGTCATAACCGACGTAAGTGCCGAGTGTAACCCAAGAGCCGTCTGCTTTGGCGATGTCTATAGTTGATTCTGCTGCACTGTAATACCACAACAATTGGTATGTGACCGTATTGAATATCTTTTCCCAGTATGGAACAGTTCTGAAGGCGTTTGTAATTGCATCGTTTATTTTTGCATAACTAAGCAAATGGGGATTATAATATGACTTCAGCCATTCATGGTAATGTCCGCTTTCGCCGCCAAAATCGCACCCATCATCTGAACTATTTGGTTCACCTTCAGGAATGTCGTTTATTAAAGGAATTCTAAATGTATTGAGAACCCAGTCTTTTTCATTTCCCAGAAACCAATTGGGATTTTTATCTGTTGGAACAGCTATGTTTAGCGAATAAAAATGTGATTTGTCTAAATCTGGGAACGAGTTAAAAGCTTCATAAGTGTACATACCTCCTTGTGAATGACCAAGAACGATAGCACGGGATTTGTTGTTTGCGGATTCTGCTAAGGCGTTTCTTAATTTGGATTTAGTTGCTGTGTTTTCTCCAATGATGGGGATAGTCTCCATAATTATATTGTCTCTATATTCTGTAAATTCCTTGACTTTGGTTTCATATTCACCATCCGTCATCCAATTCAATAATTTATCTATGATATAACTTGAAGGCAAAAAGAGCAAATAGCCAATATCAGCCAAGATTTTTCCTCTTATTTCTAATTCTTCGGCTTTAAGCAGTATGGACTGGATTACATCCGTATATATGTTGAAAGATGTTTTATTGAATATCAATTCTGTAGAGATTGTATCTTGAGGAAATTGCTGGGATATTTCATTTTCAATATAGGAAAATAGTGTGCCGAAATTTTTGTAGGCATCTCTTCGGTATTTATATCCAATGCCATTTATTGCGAAAAAATTTGTTTTAAGATAATATTCATTAGAAATGTTGCCGTCTTTTTTTAAAACTTTGGGAATGAAATTTGTATTTTGATGTGCATTATTTGCGTGTGATAAAGAATCTGATTTTTTTGCACTTAAAAGATGAATCTTGTTGTTTTTTATTTGAATTAAACGTTGTGTTCCTTGATGGACATTTTTTAAAATAAAAGTGCCATTAAAAGAAAGATTTGTATTGACGATAATTTCGTTTTCGGGGTATTGGCATGTGCCGTTATAAATGATTGACCCCTTCAAGTCGATTATTTGACATGTATTTTCATAACTCCATGAGTGAGAGACAAAAAAATTAAAGAAAATGATAATTGTTAATAAGTTCTTCATCACTTCATTCTCTCCAGTTTCAAAATTTCGCTATAAACTTTTCGACCTGAAGCGACTTCGTTTGGATATCGTTTTGTTCGGCCTACGGCTACGGGTAAAAATTGGCCAACGAAAACTCGATCAATTTTATCATCAAATAAAATTCGATCCATTGTATTGTGGATTTGTGCTTCGAAAACATCCCAATTTAAACTAGATTCTGCGTTTACTTCATCCACAAGAGTTGCTCCTAATGAAGCGTAGATTTCATACGGCAATAATTCTTCATACGTCATTTGCGGATTTTCGTAGAAAGCAGTCCATTGATTTTGTATAGCTTGAGCCAAGTAACGATATGCTGCCCTCTTTTCAGGATTATCGGGAATGTTTGCGTCAATCAAAGAATCCAGGTCGTCTCTTACGCCGTTTCCGTCCTTGTCGTATCCAAGAATCTTGATTCTCGCAGTGTCAATCACCACCGTTTCATCGTAGCATTCGTTTGTCATGGACAGAAATAATTTTTCAGTATTTTCAAATGACGGATTAGAAGAAAAGGAATAATCCAGTTGATGTTCCCATGGGAACCAATACCGATAATGCAAACCAAATACGATACCAGATTTGTTTGGGAAATATTTATTCGGAGCTACGGAAGCATTTTGTTTTAGCCAAAAATGGATTTGATACGTAGTGTCTGTTAGTGTATCAATCTTATAATTCAAATTAGGCAAATACCAGTCATGTTCAAAAATAAATTCCTTGTTTGCATGGAATCTGTAACAAAAGGATAATTCCTTTAGTGTGTCCATGCTGTGGTTGAATACTCTTATTCTTATTGTGTTGTTGTCTAGAGAGTAGGGCTGCTCATTTCTAATTTCTGCTGTCAGGGGAATTAGATTAGCATTTACGGATGTGACGACGATAAGCATCCCCAAAATGCAGCCTATTTTATAAATGGGTTTCATAGGGTTTCCTTTTTTAAAACTCATGACATGTTTATGGATAATATACTTTATTTTGAATGTATAGAGTTGTTTTTGTACAACATATCACTTGGGGGTAAAAATTTATCGCCCAAATGAATAAACGTTGTAATACAAACGATGACAGTCGCGGCAAGCGCGTGGAATGCTTCTAGTAGAAAATTTTCACGAGCAGCGTTCCGACGATAGTCGAGACGATGACGCTCGTAAGGCCCGGCAGCATGAAGCTGTGGTTCAGCAGGTATTTGCCGATGACGGTGGTACCCGAACGGTCGAAGTTCACGGTCGCGATATCGGAGGGGTAGTTCGGGATGAAGAAGTACCCGTACACGCTCGGCAGCACGCCCAGGAGCACCGGGCCCTCGATTCCGAGGCTGTAGGCGAGCGGCACCATCGCGACCACTACCGCGCCCTGCGAGTTGATGAGCACGCTCACCGCGAAGAACGCGAATGCGATGGCCCACGGGTAATGCTGCACGATGTCTTTGAGGCCGCCCTGCATCACGTCCATGTAGTTCGCGAAGTAGGTGTCGGCAAGCCACGCGATTCCGTAGATGGCGACGACTGCCACCATGCCGCTTTGCCACACGGCGCCCGACACAGCCTTCTTGGGGTTCGCCTTGCAGAATATAATCATGAACGCTGCCGCTGAAATCATCACGATCTGGATGATGATGTTCATGGCGAGCGGCTTGATTTCCGCGACGCCGTCGATTACTTTCCCGGTTGGGAACTTGGGGCGGATATCGTGTCCCGCAATCTGCAATATCGAGAACAGCACGATGACGGCGAGGGCTCCGATAAAGATATACACGGCACGCTTCGCTTCTTTGGAGGCTTCCTTGTCGAGCACGGAGGCGGTGTTCCCGTACATGTATTCCTTCATCTGCGGGTCCTTGAGACGCGCCTGGAATGCGGGATCCTTGTCGAGGTCGAGCCCGCGCCTGTACGAGATGAGTGCGGCCGCCATGAGCCCGCAGATGCATGCGGGAATCGTAATCGCGATGACCTGCAGGTTGTTGATATCGAATCCGTTCTTGTTCGAGATGATGACGAACGAGGCGACTGCCGCGGCGATGGGCGAACATGTAATGCCGACCTGCGAGGCGACCGAAGCTACGGCGCACGGGCGTTCCGGACGGATTCCCTTCTTGAGAGAGATGTCGCAGATAATCGGCATCAGGGTGTACACCACATGGCCGGTACCCACGAGCACCGTGAGGAAGAACGTGCAGAGCGGCGCGAGGATCGTGATGTGGTTCGGGTGCTTGCGCAGGAGCCGTTCCGCAATCTGGATAAGCCAATCCATGCCGCCCGATGCCTGCATGATGCCTGCGCAGGTCACTGCCGCGATGATGATGTAGATGACGTCGGTAGGGGGCTTGCCCGGCTGCATGCCGAACCCGAGC
Organism: Fibrobacter succinogenes; assembly: GCA_902762305.1. Classification (GTDB taxonomy): domain Bacteria; phylum Fibrobacterota; class Fibrobacteria; order Fibrobacterales; family Fibrobacteraceae; genus Fibrobacter; species Fibrobacter succinogenes_I. Next base: position 80,334 of record CACWNW010000006.1, read on the forward strand.
ACGAGAATCGCGAGGCCGATTCCGGAAATCGCGCCGAGGGCGAGACTCCCGTAGCGGGAACCCACGTAAAGCGCGAGAAGTACGATTAGGAGCTGGATAATCATCAGTGCCATGGGTCCTCCGTGCAGTGCTGTTTAAAATAAACGTAATAAAAATCGCGGGCTTCCCGCGGGCGCCTATAGCAAATAATCCATGCGGATGTTGCGCATGCTTTCGAAAAGGTTCGCCTTCAGGGTGGAATTCCCCTTGGTGAGGCTCTTGATTTCTTCGCGGATGGTCTTGCGGTGGGATGCCTTCGAGAATTCGCAGGTGCAGGTGAACTTGCGGATGCCCGCGTCCTCTGCGTATTCGATAATCTCGTGCTCCTCGCAGTAGCATAGCGGGCGGATGATGCTGCATGGGTATTTCTCGTAGGGTACCATCGGGGGCATGCCGCTGAACTCTCCCTTGTACAGCATGTTCATCAAAAGCGTCTCCACGATGTCGTCCATGTGGTGCCCGAGCGCAATCTTGTTGTAGCCGTTTTCGCGGGCGAACTTGATGAGCTCGGTGCGGCGCTGCGTGCTGCACCAGTAGCAGTTGAGGCTACGGCCTTCCTTGAGCCTGCCTTCCACCGCCACGTCCTTGAAGTAGAATGGTATCTGCGGGTACTGCGCCGCCATCCGTTGCAAGAATTCCCGCGGGGCCTTGTCGGCGAAGTCGCTCTGGATATGTATCGCCCCGATTTCGCAGTCCGGCAGGAACTTCCCCATGCGGGCGGCGAGTTCCATCAGGAGCACGCTCGAATCCTTCCCGCCCGAAACGGCAACGAGCACCTTGTCGCCGTCTTCAATCAGGTTGAAGTCGTGGAGCGCCTTGGTGATCTTCTTGCTGATTCTTTTGCGGATTGCGTTTGCCATGTGCTTTTACAGAAAATGAAATGCGGGTTGAAAAAAGGGGCGTGCTCGCGCGACGCCCCGAATTTAATTTATTTGCAACCGAACGAGCCTTAGTCGTCGTTCAGGTGCGTCGGCATCAGGAGGAAGCTGAACCCGAGGTTCTCGCCCACCGGTTCGATGATGCAGGCGCCAATCGGGTTGTTCATCTTCATGATGGTCTCTTCGCTCTTGCACATGCTGAAGATTTCGGTGAGGTAGCGGCCGTCGAACCCAATGCTGAAGTTGCCTTCGCCGTTGTGCGTCACCGCGATGGCTTCGCGGGAATCGCCGCCGACATCCGGGTCGCTTGCGCTGAGTTCCATGGTGTTGCCGTCAATCTGCAGGCGGACCTTGTGGGTGCGGGCGTTCGCCATGGCGAGCACGCTGCGCATCTTGTTCTGGAATTCAGTCGTGTTGAGCTGCACGGTGCGTTCGAAATTCTGCGGGATAACGGCGCGGTAGTTCGGGTACGGGCCTTCGAACAGCTTCGATATGACCTGCGTGGTGCCGGTGCTGAAGAGAATGTGCGTCGCGGACGTGCGCACTTCGACGGTGGCGTCGGGCTTGACCATGTGGAGGATGAGCTGCAGGGCCTTCTTCGGGATGATGGCGCCGTTCGTGAGGTTTGCGCCTTCCTGTTCGATGACTGCGCGGCCCAGACGGTGGCCGTCGGTCGCGATCATGGAAATCACGCCGTCCTTGGCTTCGAGGTACACGCCGTTGAGGTTCAGACGGATGGTGTCGGTCGAACAGGCGAATGCGGTCTTTTCGGCGAGGAATGCGAGTTCGCTTGCCGCGAAGTTGAGGGCTTCGCCTTCGGAAACTTCGGGGAACGGGGGGAAGTCGCTGGCGTCGAAACCGGTGATGGAGGCCTTACCCCTCTCGCTCCACTGGATGGTGGCGAGGAAGTCCTGGACGTCCATGGTGACATTGGTGATGCTAGGATCCACGAGGCTCTTCACGATTTCGAGAAGCTTGCGTGCGTTGATGACGACCGAACCGTCGCGTTCGCCCTGGACTTCGACCTGGGCCCTGATGCCGAGGTTCAAGTCGGTGGCGCTCACTTCGAGGAAGTTTCCTTCGAGGCGGAGTGCGAAGTTGTTGAGAATCTGGATGGTGGACTTGTTGGGCACGGCGTTGATGGCCGCCTGAAGCACATCCTGGAATGTGGTCTTGTCTATCACGAACCTCATGTTATGCACCTCTCTGGATAATTGTCGTACCCACGAAGAATACGACTGCGATTACCGCCAAAGCGACTATGACCCACTTGTTCATGGAATTCGTTTTCTTTGGCACGAAATTTTTAGCGTTCTGTTTTGCACGTCTGCGTTCGCTTCGGCTCATGTTATGTCTCCATTGATTTTTTACACTGAAAAACTACTATTTTTTAGGGCCGAGCGAGGTAGGATTTATGAACGAAACGCCTTTTAACAAGATAAAAAGCGCTGCCGCGGGGCTTGCCGGCTCCGCACTGGCAAGGCTTGAACTGGCATCGGAAGAAGGCCGCTTGAAAACCAGGTTCCAGGCGCTCGGGCAGAAGCTCTACAGGGCCGTCCAGGGCGACCTGCTGGGTACCATCAAGAACGACGCCTCCGTCGTGGAGCTCATTGGCGAAATCGAGGAGACCCAGCGCCGGATTGCCGACCTCGAAAGTAAGATTGGCGGGGAGAAGCCTTAACCCGTGCGTAAGATCGAAATACATGTCTTTGGCGATAGGACGTCCGGTAGCAAGACCTACCGCGTGTCCCTCCTGCGCCTTATCCTCATTCCGGTGGCCATACTGCTCGCGCTTGTAGGTTTTATCCTGTTTTCGCCCATTCAGATTATAGACAACTTATCAAATGACGATGTTGCATCGGTCTACCGCCAGAATAAGGTTGTCAAGAAGGAAATCAAGGCCATCCGCGAGACGGTCGACGAATCCATCCTCAGGGCCGAAGAGACCAAGCTGCTCCGCGACAGCACGCTGAAATTGAGCGGCCTTGGCTTTGCGCTCGACGATTTCGCGGGCGAGGAATACGTGCCGCTTTCTTCTCGGAAGAGCCTTCGCGAAATCGAGACGACCTTCAAGAAGCTCCTGGATAGCGTGGAGAAGGATTCCGCGATTGCCGCCGCTATTCCCGTGATTCACCCGCTCAAGAACGGGCATGCCGTGCGCAACCGTTTCGAGATGATTCGCGACCCCTTCACCGATATCGAACTGCCTCACCGCGGCATCGACTTTGTCGCCGACGTGGACGACACCGTGTACGCGACGGGTGCGGGCATCGTGAGCGAGGTTCGAGCGCATCGCGGTTTCGGGCTTTCCATCAAGATAACGCATTTTCCGAAAATCCGCACGTTCTATGCGCATCTCGGGCATTCGCTGGTACGCGAGGGCGACCGTGTGCGCCGCGGTGACCCCATCGCCACCATCAGCGAGAGCGGGCGCGAATCCGGTATCGGCCTCCATTACGAAATCCGCGTGGACGGCGTACCTGTAAATCCCGAAGACTACTTCATTACTAAATGATTGATGGTTGATAATTGATGATGGATGATTAGGTTGCGGGTTACGAGAAGTTTCTTGTAGGATTAAGAAAGTTTATTGCGGGTTACGAGAGGTTTATTATGAAGCAAGCGCCGTTTGAACAGAACATCATCGCGATGGTATGGGACTGCGACAAGACGCTCATCAGTTCGTACATGCAGGATCCGCTTTTCAGGCATTACGGTGTCGACGGCGCGAAGTTCTGGAAAGAGGTGAATGCGCTCAAGGCCCGCTATGCGGAACAGGGCATTTCCGTGAATTCCGACACGTGTTACCTGAACCATATCCTCACCTACGTGAAGGCGGGCATCTTTAAGGGCCTGAACAACAGCCTGTTGCGCGAATTCGGGAAGGAGCTCGTGTTCTACCCCGGGCTTCCCGATTTCTTTGCCGGGGTGAAGAACCTCATTGCCGAAGACCCGAAGTACAAGGCGTTCGACATCCGGCTGGAACATTACGTTGTCAGTACCGGGTTTGCGGAAACGATCCGCGGGAGCGCCATCGCGCCCCATGTGGACGGGATTTTCGGCTGCGAGTTCATCGAGAACGCCTTGCAGCCCGGGTTCCTCGACGGTGCTCCGGCGGCATGCCCTGCGGCAGGCGGCGAAATCACCCAAATCGCGTGCGCCCTCGACAACACGTCCAAGACCCGCTACCTCTTCGAAATAAACAAGGGGAGCAACAGGTATCCCGATACGATCGACGTGAATTCCTCCATCGCCCGCGAAAGCAGGCGCGTGCCCTTCGAGAACATGGTCTACATCGCCGACGGCCCGTCCGACGTGCCGGCGTTCAGCATCTTGAACTACAATGGCGGAAGCACGTTCGCGGTGTACCCGAAGGGCGATGTCAAGGCCTTCCGGCAGGTGGAAATGCTGCGTCGCGATGGCCGCGTGCAGATGTTCGGCGAAGCGGATTATCAGGAGGCGAGCCAGTCCTGGCTCTGGCTTACCGAGAAGGTACGCTCCATTGCCGACCGGATTGTCGCCCGCAAGCAGGAAGCCATCCGCAGCAGCGCCAGCACCCCTCCCGGCCATCTGACTTGACCGTTCGCGCCGGACTTGGGTGAGGCCTCTCCGGTCGTTTCGTCTCACCGGACGTAAGTCTTTTATTATATTTATGCTACTTAAAAACGGCGTTCCACACCGGAATTGCCGTTTTTGGGTGATTTTGATCTCAATCAGGTTTTACACTACTTTTAGGACTGTTAATGACGAATAAGTGCAAACGTGGAATTTTGATTAGCAAGACGCCCTATGAAACCCGCTATGCCATCATGGAAGATGGCGAACTTGCGGAACTCGTAGTCGATGGCGCTTCTTCCAATCCGATTCTCGGCAATATTTATAAGGGCGTTGTTAAGAAGGTCGTTCCGGCAGCGAAACTCGCATATGTGGATATGGGTCTCGGTACCGACGGTGTCCTCCGCCAGGAAGATGTCGTGGACAGGAACGCCTCCCTTTCACGCTCGTCCGACGATGATGATGATGCCCGTGCGGAAGTTGCCATAGAAAAGGCGATCCGCGAGGGCGATGAAATCATGGTGCAGGTCACCAGGGAACCCGAAGGCAACAAGGGCGCTGGCCTTACGATGCACCTGCTCATTCCGGGAAACCTCCTGGTCTGCATGCCGAATTCGAACTTCATCGGCGTGTCCAAGAATGAGCATGATATGGCTCGCCGCCGCGAAGTCAAGGGAATGGTCAACCGCCTCAAGGCTCGCGATGTGGGCTACATCGTGCGTACCGATGGCATGCACGCTACCGAAGAGGAACTGCAGCAGCAGATGCGCATCCTCGAGGCCAAGTGGGCGCGTGCCAAGGAAAACTTCGCGAGTGCCGCTCCGGGCGCCTGCATCTACGAGGAATCCAACGCTGCGGGCCGCTGCATCGGCGAATACTTTAACGAGAACACCGACTACGTGTACGTGGACAACCGCGACGAGTACTTCACGCTGCGTGACTACCTGCGTGAGGTCGCTCCCGATATGCTGGACAAGGTGAAGCTCTGGAGCAGCAGCGAAAGCCTTTTCGAATATTTCAAGATAGAGAACGACTATGCGCGCTCCCTGCAGCGCCAGGTGCCGCTTTCCCGCGGCGGGAACCTCGTGATCGAGCAGACCGAGGCGCTCCTTTCTATCGACGTGAACACCGGACCGAAGGTGCACGGCAAGGACCAGAGCAAGATTATCCTCGAGACGAACATCGACGCCTGCCGCGAAATCGCGAAGCAGCTTAGGCTCAGGGATATCGACGGGTTCGTCATCGTGGACTTCATCGACATGGAAACCGATGCCGACCGCGAGACGGTGTACCAGGAATTCTGCAAGGCCGCCCGCCGCGACAAGGCCTCGGTGACTCCGTCGCCCATTAGCCAGTTCGGCCTCATGGAAATTACCCGCAAGCGCGTCCGCGAAGATTCCGGCAAGACCAAGGCCTGCCCGGTATGCCATGGCGGTGGCCGCATCGCCACGCTCGAATCCGCGCTCGGCATGATCGACCGCTGGATGGCGCGCGCCCATGCGAAGGGCAACCTGAAGAACGTGACCCTCGTGCTCAGCGCTCCGATGGTGGAGGTCCTCGTCCGCGACAGGGCAAGGATGCTGCATTACCTCGAAGACAAGCACTGCATGAAGGTCGAACTCGTGCAGGACGACCACGCGCACGTGAACCAGTTCTGGATGTTCAATGCCGATAAGGAAGACATCACGGATTTGTACAACTTTGCGGAATCCGACGCTCCGGCGACATCTGCCCGCCCCAAGCGCGGCAGGGAACGCAGCCGCAACAAGTGCAAGCGCGAAATCCTCATCAGCAAGACTCCTTACGAGAAGCGCATCGCCATCATGGAAGACGGCGAACTTGCGGAACTGGTCGTGGAAAGCGTGTCCTCTACCCGCGTGCTCGGCAACATCTACAAGGGTGTGGTGCAGAAGGTGCTCCCCGCACTCAAGGCTGCCTTTATCGATATCGGCATGGAGAAGGCCGGGTTCCTGCATCAGGACGATGCGATGGACCGTAACGAACTTCTGCGTCGCGAATACGGCGACGACGATGACGAGGGCGGTTCTTCCAAGGAAGTTTCCATCGACGAGATTCTTAAGGAAGGCCAGGAAATCATGGTGCAGGTGGTCAAGGAACCTATCAGTACCAAGGGTGCCCGCCTTACCACGCACCTGAGCTTTGCAGGCCGCTTCCTGGTTTGCATGCCGGGAACGAACTTCATCGGCGTCTCCAAGCGCGAACGCGACCCGGCCAAGCGCCGCGAGTTCAAGAAGGTCGTCCGCCGCCTCAAGGGGCGCGACGTGGGCTACATCGTCCGCACGAACGGCCTGAACGAATCTGAATTCGAAATCCGCAAGCAGATGCGCGAACTCGAGAGCAAGTGGGAACAGACGAAGTTCAACTTCGCGAACCAGCCTGCCGAGACCTGCATCTACGAGGAATCCGATTCCATCGAACAGACGGTGCGCGAATACTTCGGCGAGAACACCGACTTCGTGTACATCGACAACCGCGAGGAATTCATCGCCCTGCGCGATTACCTGAAGGTGCTTTCTCCGGACAAGCTCAACAAGGTGAAGCTCTGGAATTCCAACGAGAGCCTCTTCGAGCACTTCAAGATCGAGAACGACTACGCGCGCTCCCTGCAGCGCCGCATCCCGCTCTTCAACGGCGGGAACCTCGTAATCGAACAGACCGAAGCACTCGTTTCCATCGACGTGAACATGGGCAAGCCCCGCGGCAAGGACCGCAACAGGCAGGCGCTCGACACGAACATCGAGGCATGTCGCGAAATCGCGAAGCAGCTCCGCATGCGCGACGTGGGCGGCCTCATCATTATCAAGTTCATCGAGATGACGGCTGATTCCGACCGCGATTCCGTGTACCAGGAATTCCGCAAGGCGATCCGTCGCGACAAGGCGCCTATCAGCCCCGCGCAGATTAGCAAGTTCGGCCTGATGGAAGTGACCCGCAAGCGCGTCCGCGTGAACCTGATGACCGAGAAGACGGAAATCTGCCCGGTGTGCCAGGGCGGCGGACGTATCGCGATGCTCGAATCCACGATGGGCGAAATCGACCGCTGGATGGGCCGCGCACGCAACAAGGGCAAGATTCGCGAAGTCACCCTGGTGGTGAGCACCGCGATGGTCGACGCCTTGTGCGCCGATTCCTGCCGCATCTACCGCTACCTCGAGAGCAAGCACGGGCTGCGCATCAATCTCGTCGAAGACGAATGCGCATACGTGAACCAGTTCTGGATGCTCGACAAGGCGGGCGAGGACATGACCGAACTCTACGGTACGGTGTAATTCAAGCCGGGTGGGCGCCTCCCGGGGCGCACGCCACTAAGCATTTAAAAAGGGCCTGCGGTATTACCGCAGACCCTTTTGCTTACCAAAGAGAGAAACTTATCTTCTGTTCTTTTTCTTCTTCTTGTTGTTGTCGCCATCCTTCAGGATTGCGCCCAGGTCAAGCGTGTTCTTGCCGCCACGGCGTACACCCCACAGCAGGTCGCGCGTGATGTCGGTGGCGGTCTTCTTGCCGACCATGACCTTCATGTGCAGGCGGGCGATGTAGACGCCCGTACCGGCGAGGCGCCCGTCGTCGGCACGCATGTTCCAGGCGAGGAACAGGTTACCGGTATTCACGAGGCATCCTTCTTCGCCGTAGACTTCCTTGTCGGAGCACAGGATGGTGCCGGAACTGCCGCCCACGTAGTTGCCGAGGTGCGTGTAGTAGAACGTTTCGTACTTGAGCTTCACGTCGTCGGGCTTCACGAGGGAGAGCGTTCCGTCGCGGAACTGGTCGATGTTGTTCGCCGTGATGGTTCCCTTCTTGATGGCCTCGATGACTTCCTCGCTAACACCGGCCTTCTTCAGTTCCTTCTCCGAGATGGTCCCGTCGATGATATCCTGGAAGAGCTTGCCCACGTCCTTGTTGGCTGCGGGCGTGATGTTCATGGTGGAGTCGCGGCTTGCTTCGATACCGCTCTGTACGTATTCTTCGAACAGGGCGAGGTCGTCGCCTTTCAGTTTCTTCTTGTAGTTGTCGGCGGTTATGGAGCCGTCCTGCACGCCTTGGTATGCTTCGTCGGTGAAGCCCGTGATGGTGCCGGACTCGATCAGCGCGATGAGCTGGGCGGCCGATTCCTCTTCGGTAATTTCGGTTACCGTGTAGGTGGTATCGTCCTTGCCGGCATTCAGGAGCGTCGAGATGAGCGCGTCGAGGCTTGCAATTTCGTCGGCGGTCTGAGTCGCGATGAGTTCCGCGACATCGAACCCGACGAGGTGGCCCTGCACGCCGAGGGAGTCAGCTACATGCTTCGCGTCGACATCGGTATTCGGGATGAGGAACGGCGACGTCGTGCCTGCCGTGTCGATAATCGGGTTATCAGCCGAAATCGGGCGCACGTCGGTACCGGTAATCTGCATGTCCTGCTGGCCGGAGATTCTCACCATCGGCGTGTACTTGTGCGGCTTGTTGTTGTTCAGGTCGAGAGCCACGTTTACGGAGCTTCCGCCTTCGCCAGGTACAAATCCCACGGAGTCGCCCACGGAGGGGATTACCGCATCGACGGTGGTCATCGTGAACAGCAGGTCCATCTTGCTGTTGGATGCTCCCTTGTCGGCGCCAATCGGCTTTTCGGGGTCTACGACCGCGCCTGCGCGGACGCACACGTACCTGAACATGTCCTTGAAGAACTGCCTCGTGGAATCGGTAATGGCTTCGCTGAACGAGAGGCTCAGCACGTGGCCGTTCTTGGTAATACTCTTGACTGCCTGCATCACAATCGGGTTCACGCCGTCTGTAAGCGGGTCGGCTGCAATGTGGAAGTGGTAACTCTTGCCGCCTTCCTTGTAGGTGAACCATGTATCCACGCTACCGTTGTAGACGCCTTCCTTGCCGCCGGTGAAGATAAGCGAGCTGAATCCGCAGTGCTTCTTCGGTTCGCAGGTCTTGCTCGAGACGATGGAGATGTCGGTCTGGTTGCTGTGGATGTCGTAGGTCGACTGTATCGGGAATCCTTCACCGAACGCAAACTGCAGGGAGTCGAGCTTGTTGTCGCCACCGAGCTTGCGGTCGAAGTGGATGAATACGCTGTCGCCCTTTCCGTCGCCGTTACGGTCGAAAATTTTCGCAAGCGAGATTCTCGGGATAGGCGGTTCCTGGAATACGAGGTTAATCCACGACGATGCGGAAGATGCCGTGCCCTTCGCTTGCAGGGTGACACCCGAGACAGGGGCGTTGGCAATTACATAGAATGTCGCGCGTCCGCTGGAATCGAGAGCCACCTTGCCGATAGGCTTGCCGTTCTCGTCCACGATCTGCATCTTCGGGTCGGACGATGTCAGGGTCACGTTCTGGTTATAGATGGACACCTGCGCCCAATCTTCGAGGAACATCACCTGCACCTTGTACTTCTCGTAAGCCCACTTGCCTATCTGGAGAGTATCGCCCGAAACCTGCGGTCCCAGGGACTGCCACCTCTCGGTTGCGAACACGAGCGTCGGGACCTTGTACGGCGGGATGGTGAACCAGACGCCGGTCTTCTGCGAGGGATCGGACTTCAGGGAAACTTCGAGGTAGTAGTGCCCGGGCGCCAAGCCGTTGTTCTCGACGATCGATGCTGTATCGATGGTGAACCTTGCCCAGCTCGGGGCGAGGGTGATGCCTTCGAACCAGCGGCCGATGGAGTCGAGACGTACGCCCGCTTCGCCGAGGTTTCCGCCGGTCAGGCGGTAGTTGGAGGGGCCTTCGATGGTATCGATCTGGGCAAGCTCGTTGGCGTCGAAGTCGCAGCTGAGGGCGTCGCCCTTAGTAATCTGCCACACGTCGTAGTTCTTGATTGCCCAGGGCTGGCCTGTCGCGACGGTCTGGAGCGAGTCGTTCGTGAGGAAGATGCTTGCATCGGTGTGCAGGTCCATGGAGGTGCGCATCATGAAGTTCGACGAACTGGTATGGCGTTCCACGTAGAAGATGTGGAAGGGATATTCCTTGCCTTCGGTAAGCCCGAGGGTGTCGAGATCGACGGCGCCGCTAACTTCGGCGTGCTGGCCACCGATATCCACGACGAGCCTGTTGTTGATGAACACCCACACGTCGTCGTCGCCCTTGAATTCGAATTTCTGGCCGCGGACGTATTCGAACTTGGCCTGGAACTTCATCGTGAAGCCGAAATTGTGGTAACCGCCGCTTCCGTTCAGGCGGTCATAGAAAATATTGGGAACGGTTTGCGCTTCGTCGAGGTATTGGAAGTCATCCAGGAAGAAGAGGCCCCTTTCCGGGCTTTGGCTGTTCTTCTGCCCGAACCAGTATCCTTCCTTGTCGAGTTCCAGTTCGAGGTCGCGGCAGGTGGAGTTCGTGTACTTCTTGCCGGATGCATCTTCGCCAATTTCGAGGGGCAGGAACCAATAGTCGAGGTAGTCGGTTCCGTGACAGTCTGCGGGGAAGTTCGAGCTGTTGCGTTTGGGCACGCCGTTTGCGCCAAGTAGCGGTTCCACCATGCCTGGCATGGCTTTGCCTCCGGTGGACTGGCAGCCGCCACTACCGAAGTCGTTGCTGATGAGGTAGGCGTAGTTGTCGAGGATGGAATCCTTGGCGGCGTTATTGCCTCCGAGCCAAATTTTCTCGCCTCCGCTTCTTTCGAATTCGCCGTCACCGAAGTTGCCGTGCAACCAGTCGAACATCATCACCGAAATGGTGCGGGTCGGGCAGGGCCCGAGGATACCCGGGTATTCCGCGAAGATTTCCGGTTCGCCGTTCTTGAAGCTCTGCACCCAGAGGGTGTCGCTCAGGGCGGCGACGCTGTCGAGCGAGATTTCGTTCATCATGGGAAGTGCGCCTGCGACGACTTCCTCGTTACCTTCGGCGCCCACGTAAGTGCTGCCGATGGTCTGCTTGAAGCGGATGGAGAAATTTCCCGCTGGTTTTTGTGTTCTTGCCTCGAACCAGCCGCAGTAGTTCCTGACTGCGGTCATGATGGTTTCGGTACCGCCGACAATCATGACGGCCGAGGTATTAGACCAAGAGGGCATGAACCTGATAACGGTTCTGCCGCTTCCGGGGCCATCGGAAGTTGACGAAGAGCTCCTGTCGCGCGGACCAAACTGTGCGCTAGCGCACACTGCCATGGCTAAAGTGAGCAGGAAAACTCGAGTGATAGACTTGTACCACACAATACTCGCTCCTTTTAAACTAAACCCAATCCTAGGGCGATATAGTAAATATATCCTATTTTTACCCCAAATGCCAACTATATAATATTTTACACTGCAATAAAATGTGCGAAAAAGGGGGCGCTTTTGCCCTTTTTTGGTAAAAATTTTCCTTTGGAACCAAAAGTATCGGATTTTTCGGTTTTCTGGGCATGTTTTTTGCTCGCCAAATATCCTATTTTTATCGCGTAAAGTTTAAAAAGGAGTTTTTATGAACCGTGTATACCTGGTCGTTTCTGATCACATGGACGCGACCCTCAAGGAACTTGAAGATGGAATTGCCGCCGCCGGGCTTACCTGCGCGACTTACGAACTGAGCGTGAACGGCGCCGCAGCCGCTGCCCAGATCAAGTCGGGCAATACGGCAGTGCTCATGGAGACGGTTGCCGCCGATTTCCTGATGCATGACTTTTCCGCTGTCGATGCGGTCGTCGTTACCGGTGCCCAGGGCATGAGTGCCGCTGTTGCCCAGAAGTTCAACGATTCCCTCGCTACCGCGCTCGATGCGAAAATCTATTCCGACAGTGAAGATGCCGACCTGTTCTGCCCCAAGCGCCTGCTCAAGTGCGCGAAGTGCCTCGCGAAGGACCTGGCCGAACCGCCTGCCGAACGCAAGACCAGCCAGGCCATGTTCCGTGCAGGGCTGCTCCTCAAGGCTTCCAAGGTCAAGAAGCGCATCGTGCTCCCCGAAGGGAGCGAACCGCGTACCGTGCAGGCCGCGAAGCTCGTAATCGACCGCAGGATTGCGGTGCCCGTGCTCATCGGCAAGAAGGACGAAATCTTCAAGGTCGCGAAGGAACAGGGCGTGGATCTCCCCGCCGATATCGAAATCATCGAACCGACTGCCGAACTTGCCGAAAAGTACGTGCCCACCCTCGTGGAACTCCGCAAGTCCAAGGGCATGACCGAAGAACAGGCCCGCGCCGCCCTTGCCGACAACGTGATGTTGGGTACCATGATGCTCAAGATGGGCGAAGTCGACGGCCTCGTTTCTGGCGCCATCCATTCTACCGCCGATACGCTGCGCCCTGCCCTGCAGGTCATCAAGTGCGCTCCGGGCGTGAAGTCCGTGAGCTCCGTGTTCTTCATGTGCATGCCCGGCCAGACGTACATCTACGGCGACTGCGCCATCAACCTGAACCCGACCGCCGAGGAACTTGCGGGTATCGCCATGCAGTGCGATGATACCGCCAAGGCCTTCGGACTCCCCAGCCGTGTCGCGATGCTCAGCTACAGCACCATGAACAGCGGCAAGGGCCCCGATGCCGACCTCGTGCGCGAAGCGACCGCCATCGTGAAGGCCGCCCGCCCCGAGATGCTCGTGGATGGCCCGCTCCAGTACGATGCCGCTACGACCCCGAGCGTGGGCTCCCTCAAGGCCCCGGGAAGCTCTGTCGCCGGCAAGGCCACCGTGTTCGTGTTCCCGAGCCTCTCTGCAGGTAACATCGGCTACAAGGCCGTGCAGCGCAGTGCCCACGGCACTATCGCCATCGGCCCGATGCTCCAGGGCCTCGCGAAGCCGGTGAACGACCTCTCCCGCGGTGCACTCGTGGAAGACATCGTCTACACGATTGCCTTGACCGCTGTTCAAGCTGTTTAAGACCTGGTAGACATATTTATTTAAAAAGGCGATCCGTTAATGCGGTTCGCCTTTTTATAGAGAGAGAGCTTTCGTTTCTGTTGTCAATCCATGACGCAACGGACAGCAAGTGCATATGCGATATCGTTGGATTGAAATCCTACCATTTGAGGTTCAAATTCTAAATAGGTTGATCTTAAGTAGGTTGCTGCACCTTCCATGTCCGAAAATTTCATTTTAGCGGGTGTGGATGTCCAGTAATAGGAACTGCCAGAACCGGGGTTGCTATGAAACCCAAAGCCGAAGATGAACATTCCCGCGCTATGGATGTTTAACCCGTATTCGTCCGTGCCGAAATCATCTGCCGTTCTCAATACTTTTGCCGCATTGATTTCGCCACCGACAACTGCAAATAGTTGCTCCCATTCGCCTTTCGAAGGTAGGTGCCAACCTTCGGGGCAGACGCCTCGTGAAGATTCTTTCAGATTGCCTGCAGGATTTTCCTCCCAACCGGTAGCTCCACAACCGAGGCCTCCATCGCCGAAAAGTCCGGCCGAATCGACTGCCGCCGCGAAGGTGTAGAGCCTGCCGTAAGCGTCGCAGTTTTCTTGCTTGTTTTCGTGGCACATGGAATGTGTTAATTCTGTTTGGTAGTCGTAGTTCAGGTTTTCGGCCATCCAGACCTGCTCACCGATTTGGACGGTCTTGTAGGTTTGTCCGTCCCTTTTGTCTGTCAAGGTCCCATATTCGCCTTTGTATTTGCTTGTCCCTTTGTGTGTGAAAATCCAAAGGGTTCCGTCGCAGACGAACTTGAATCCCGCATACGGACTCAGTGGATTCACGTTTATTGCGGTGTCGCCCTTGTTGGAATTGCTGCACTTGCCGAGCCCATAGTTATCGGCCCAGAACATATTGATATATTTTTCGAAGTTGGGCAAGGAGTCGGAAAAGCCCCATGCGAGAATGTTTTTCCTGATTCCGGAAATACTCCGCTTGGGAAAGCGTTGCTTCTCGATGTCCTCTTCACGATCCAAATAGGCATAATCGGATTCATTGTTCCGTTCTTTTTCAAAGGCCCATTCCGCAATGGCGTTCCTTGTTACGGAATCGTTCCAGGATCCGTTTTCGATCAGTTCTAGGGATAACTTGTTGATGCGTTCCGTGAAGCCGGCGATATCCTCGTCGCCTTGAAGCAGGATGCTTATGGCCAAGAGCTTTGCGTTCCCGTCGCCAGATTTGAAGATGTCCAGGTCTTCGAATGCATCCTCGGATTCGCTCATGGCCATCGTGGAAAGGATTTCCCTGTCTGTTTGGGCCTTGGCTTCCATGACTGATTTTCCGTTGGAGACGAGGTGCATGACGCGTTCGTATTCTAGGTGGGTGAGCAGGTTGACGTTGACTTTTTCACGATGACTGATATCGGTAACGGCCCTTAGTGTCAGGGGGCTTGAAGATTTCTTGCCAGTTATTTCGTTATGGTAGTAGCCGTTTACTTCTATCATGGCATATCTGGAGTAGGGCGCGTCATCCTCGAGGATGAAATCGCCTTTATCACTTTTAATGGTCGATTTGAACATCCTTCCCGTTTGAAGCATTGTATTTTCGTCCAGTTCCATGATGTATACCATGGAGCCGGCAATAAAGGGCCCTTTCTGGGAGACGCCTTGAATCTTCCATTCTCCAGGGGACATGCTGGTTCCGCTTTCGGAACATCCTATAAACATCAAGGCTATCAAGAATAAGATAAAGAGGTTTTTCATATCGGAGCTTTCCTTAAATTCCTTGTTTTAGAGGTAAAAAATCAGTCCATGACGCAACGGACGTAACTAAGAGCATCTGGGGTGAAATCAGAATCTTCGAAATACATTCCGTCTAGGGTTATCAAATAATATGGTCGTCTTTGGGGAATTTGTAGGGTTCCGTATACTTTTGTTGACGAAGAGGATGTCCAGAACGTGGCTATTGCATTATTCTTGTATTCACTGCTGTTTAAAGATCCTTCAGGAATGATATTGAATCCATAGTCGTCCGTGCCGATACCATCTGCAGTTCTCAATACCGTTTCTGCCACGTCTTTGCCGCCGACAGCTGTAAATAGTTGTTCCCATTCACCTATCGAAGGTATGTGCCAGCCTTCGGGGCAGACACCTCGTGAAGATTCTTTCAGGTGACAGGGACAAATCGAGTCGACGCAAGTATTCTCCATACTACAATTAAGGCCTCCATCACTAAATAATCCGGCAGAATCAACCGCTCCTGCAAAGGTGTACCATCTACCGAGCAAGTCACAAAATTTTTTTTCGCCATTGAAGCAAAAAGAACGTGTCTTGCCGATTTGGTAGTTGTAGTTCAGATTTTCGGCCATCCAGACTTGTTCGCCGATTTTAACAGTCCTGTAGGTTTGTCCGTCCCTTTCGTCTGTCAGGGTTCCGAATACCCCCTTGTAAAGGCTTATGTCGGTAGATTTCCAGTTTGATCCGTCGCAGGCAAATGTTTCGCCTGTCCGCGTGCTCAAGGAGTTCGTGTTTTGGGCGGTGTCGCCCTTGTTGGAATCACTGCACTTGCCGAGCCCGTAGTTATCGGCCCAGAACTGGTTGACGTACTTCTCGAAGTCGGGCAGGGAATCAGTGTATCCCCAGCCGAGGATATTCTCCCTGATGATGGCATACATGTTGCGCTGTTTTCTTTCGCAGGCCCAGTCCGCAATGGCGGCTCTTGTTATCGAATCGTTCCAGGAGCCTTCCTGGGCGAATTCGGTAGTGAACTTCGCGATACGTTCTGAGAATCCGGCTACGTCCTCGTTGCCTTGGAGTAGGATGCTTATGGCCAAAAGCTTTGCGTTCTCGTCGCCAGATTTGAAGATGTCCAGGTCTTCGAATGCGTCTTCGGATTCGCTCATGGCCATGGTTTCAAGGATTTCCCTGTCGGCCTGGGCCTTGGCTTCCGAGACGGATTTCCCGTTGGAGACGAGGTGCATGACACGTTCGTATTCCAGGTGGGTAAGCAGGTTGACGTTGGCTTTTTCGCGGTTGCTGAGGTCGACGATGGCATTTAGAGTCAACGGGTTTGATGAGTTTTTCCCGGTGACTTCATTGCGGTAGTAGCCGTTTACTTCTAGCAAGGCGTACGGGGAGACAAGCGCAGTGCCCGAGACGGCAAAGTCGCCCTTGTCACTCTTGATGGATGACTTGAATATTTTTCCTGTCGGGAGCATCGAGTTCTCCTCCAGTTCTAGGACATTTACTGTGGAGCCGGTAATGAAGGGCCCCTTCTGGGAAAATCCTTCGACTTTCCATGCCTCGATGGCTACGATGCCCTTGTCTATGCTGGTTCCGCCCGCTACGTCGTCGGACGAGGAGCAACCTACGAATAGCAGGGCTGTTAAAAATAGGGTAAGAGTAATGATCATATTAATTTCCTCCTCGGACTCTCTCGGTTAGTGGGAAAAATTGTAGGTTCAGGCGGTATACCTGTTCCGTATCGCCGTCATTTGTAACGATGTCTGCGACCTGTTGACGGAATTCATCCAGTGCTTTAACGATTTTGTCGTATCCTTGGCGGGTGATTCCCATGGTGATGCCGGACATGTCCCTTTCGGAGAGGGGCAGGCTGATGGCATCCAGTGCGAACATACCCATTTGACGCTGCAAGTTCCTGGCGGCGACAGGGAGCGCATCCGTGATGTTTATGGAGATGGCTTTGTCGGTCTGGCGGTACGAACCGTCGTAATCCTTTTCCAGCAGTCCCATCTTTTGCAAAAAGGCCAGGGTATCGGCGACGTCGTTGGTGGAGATGGTCGGCTTGCAGGCTTTGGCCATTTCAAAGGGCTTTGCGCCGGGCATTGCGGGGGCCAGTTCTCGGATAACGGAATTTTTCCAGGATTTGTAGTATTCAAACTCGTTGGTGCCGAGAATCCTGACCTTGTGCTCCTTCGCCATGGCGCACATCTCCTCGAAGGCGATTTTTTTAGCTTCGTCGGTCTTTGACGTGCCATAGGCGACCATTAGCTGAAAATATGCGTTGTCAAAGCCGGAAAGTCCCATGGCCTTGGCTACGGATATCCCGCCTGCACGGCTTATGTTCTTTTTTCCTTCGCAAACGTACTTGAGGAAGACTGCCGAAGAAAATCCGGCCGATTTGGCAAAGTCGCGCCACGTAAAAGCGGATGTGCGCTTTTTTGCGTCGAAAAAGTCCTGGATGACTTTTCGATAATCAGTGTATTCGGTAATAGGCTTCATACTAATAAAATACCTAATCGAAAATACCTGTGCAACTATTTAGAATACAAAAAAGCACTTTTTTTAACAAAAAGTACCAAATATTATGTTGTATGTAGCCAATATTGTTACTCTGGAATACAAACGCGTATTCTGGGAATACAAGAAATGGGCCTGGAATTGCCGGGGCCTACTTCTTATCCAACTTCGCGTTGATTTTCTTCTTGAGTTCCTTGAGCTGCCAGCGGCCGCGCTTGTCTTCCATGAAGAAGTTGGTGCGTATCCCGCGCGAAAGCCCGCGTTCGATCAGGTCGAGGGCGTCGGCATAGCGCTTCTGGTCAAAACGCAGTTCCGCAAGGAAGAAGTAGTTGTACAGGTCTTTCGGGTCTTGCTGCAGGGCCTGTGTCAGGTACTGGTCTGCAAGGTTCTTGTCGGGCCACGTGAGAATCAGGGGCACGTAGGGCAGCAGCTGGTGCGCACGCCCGAGCACCTGCCAGTCTTCGGTCTGGGTGGCGACATCGCGCACCTTGTTCGCGACGCCGTCCTTTACCGCCTGCAGCGGGTTCTTGTCGGCGCCCCACATCGAGACCGCGGTTGCGTAGATATGCGAGATTTCCCGGTTTTTCGGGAACTTCATGTAGGCGGCTTCGGTGATATTCTTCAGGGAATCGAGCTTCTTCGAACGCATGCTTTTTTCGAAGGGCACGAACCGGAACGAGAAATAGAGGCTCTTCACGTAGCCTTCAGTGGCTTCCTCTTCGACCGCGGCGTCGGCGGTAGCCTTCTTGTAGGCCTCGATCATGAGGGCCGCATTGTGCGCGTCGGCCTTGTCGCCCTTAGCGCGTTCTGCGCGGGCGGTGTAGCACGAATCGGCGAAACGCAGGTCTTCGTTGGCGAAAACTGCGCATGCGGTAATCAAGGCCGCTCCGAGTATTCTTGATGCGATTCCCATCGTTCCGTTACACTTTCCAGGACTGGAGGAACCTGTTGACGTGTGCAATCCTGTCCTTTTCTTCGTCCTTGCCGTGGAACGTCTTGAACAGCAGATTGCGGTACTCCATCATGGCGGTACGGATGAGTATCTTGTCTTCTTTTTTCAGCATATTCTAAAAATACAAAATTCCGGTTTTTAATTTATTTGTTGCCCTTGCCCTTGCCTGCAAAATAGTCCTGCTGGCGTGTGGCACCGAGAACGGCGTGCCAGAGCGTCCCGTTCGGGTCGATTTTCTTGCGTTCGTTCACGGCGTATTCTATAGGTACGTGGCTGAACTGCTCGTTCATGCTGCCCACCACCATGTCCGTCTTGCCGGCCATGCCCGCGTGCACTGCGCTTTCTGCGAGCTGGAAGCAGAAAATGGCGTCGGTGCCCTTCGCCGGGATGCTACGCACCATGTAGCTCGGGTCGAAATACTTGATGTTCACTTCCTTGCCGACCTTGTCGAAGTGCTCCTTGATCTTTTCGGTAAGGAATTCGCCGATGTCGTTCTTCAAAATGTTCCCGCTCGCGTCGCGGCGTTCTTCCTGGTCCTTGAAGAGTTCCTGGCCGGCGCCTTCGGCGACCGCAATCACGGCGTGCGTCTTGCCGCTGCCGTAGCGGCTTTCGAGGGCCTTGAACAGGCCTTCCAGCGTGAAGGGGACCTCGGGAATGAGGCAGAAGTTCACGACGGTCGTGGCGAGGGCCGCGTAGGCGGCGATAAAGCCAGAATCGCGGCCCATGAGCTTCACGAGTCCGAGCCCGTTGAATGCGCCGTTCGCCTCGTTGTGCGCGCTCGTAATCACGTCGGTCGCAGAGAGCACCGCGGTCTCGAAACCGAAGGTGCGGTCGATGAGGTTCAGGTCGTTGTCGATTGTCTTCGGGATGCCGATGACCGAGATGGGCTGCCTTCGCTTCTTGACTTCTTCGGCAATCGCGTGTGCCCCACGCAGCGTGCCGTCACCGCCGATGCAGAACAGCACGTTGATGTTGAGGCGCATGAGGGTGTCGACCATGATGGAGGGGTCCTGCATGCCGCGGGAGCTCCCGAGGATGGTGCCGCCGTCTTCCTGGATGGAGTCGACCACGTCGGGGTTCAGCGTGATGGGGGAGTACCCATAGCTCGGGTTGAGCCCGCGGTATCCGTAGGGGATGCCGAAGATGTTCCTTACGCCGTAGTCGAACCACAGCACCTGAACGAGGCCCTTGATGACGTTGTTGAGGCCGGGGCAGAGGCCGCCGCAGGTGACGACGCCCGCACGTGTCCATGCCGGGTCGTGGAAGATGGTTTCGCGCGGGCCTGCCGCTTCGAGCGAGGGGACTGCGATGCCCCTCTTGTAAAAGTCCTGAATGCGATTTACGTCGGTGGTGAGGCTTATCCGGTCTTCGTCGGATACGAACCGCATGCCCTTCATGGGCGATTTTAGCGTTCCCTTCCCGACAGTCTCGATGGAAAGGTCGTATTGTTCCGGGTTCTGGAGGATATCTTCCTGCGTCATGTTTGGTCCTTAGAAAAGTCGTGCAGCGGCTAGTGCGCTGCCGTACCCTAAAATAAAAAATTTGCGTTTGCAGGGTTAGATGGTCTGCGGCGGGAAATGGATTTTTGTGCGCAGGCCCGGATTCGCGTTCTCGATTTCGATACGCATGTTCGAAAGCGCGCAGAGCTTCTTCACCATCGAAAGCCCGATGCCGGTGCCCTTCGTGGTGCGGGTCATCTCGTTTTCCACGCGGTAGAATTCCTGGAACACCTTCTTCATTTCGGAAGGTGGGATGCCCGGGCCGTAGTCGCGCACGGCGAGGTACACGTGGTCGAAATCTACCTTGAGCTCGATGATGATCATCTTGTAGTCGGCGTTCTTCGAGAACTTGAGCGAGTTGTCCACCAGGTTCGTGAGGATCTGCATCACGGCGTCGCGGTCCATCATCAGCTGCACCTTGTCGATATCGGTATCGCACGATACGGTGAGCGAGAATCCGTGATCCTCGATGTTTTTGGTGTACATGGTCACGAAGTCGTCGAGCACGGCCTTCGGGCGGTCCTTGCGGATGTTCGCCACCCAGCGGTTGCCGTCGAGCTTCGAGAGGTCGAGCACGTTCTGGATGAGTCGCGTGAGGCGGTCGCTCTCGCTGGCAATCTGGTCGAAGCTCCTCATGCGTTTCGCGTCGTCCATCTTGTTGTAGCTGCTCTGCAAGATCTCGGCGCGCATCTTGATGGTGGTGAGCGGGGTCTTGAGTTCGTGACTCACCGCCGATATGAAGTCCTGGCGCTTCTGGGCGAGGTTGAGCTGGCTCTGCGTGAGGCGGTAGATGGAAACGAGGCCGCCCCCGAGGAGCAGGAACATGATGCTTCCGATAAGGAACAGCAGCTGCCCGTTGGTTACGATCTGCCCCTTTCCGCTTCCGATTTTCTGCACCGACTTGTCGACGAATATCTCCATCGTTATGTTGTTCAAAGGCTCGGTGAGGTCTTCTTCGAACACCTTGATGGCGTTGCGCGTGTCGATGCCGAATGCGATGATTGTCCCGTTCTTGTCGTTGAATCTCAGGGCGAGGTGGTTATCCTTGTCGGTGTAGTCGCTTATTTCCAGGTCGACGATGCTCCTGAGGTATTCCTTCAGGTCGACGACGAACCCCTGCACGAAGTTCTCTTCGCCGCGCAGCACGTTCCTGTAGAACACGATGTACTGCCGGTTCAGTTCGGCCTGGAACGATTCGATAGCGATGTCCATCGTGCCCACGTAGGGGAATATCCTGTAGAGGCCCGAGGTGTCCATCTTCGCGGATTCCACGTTGAACGCGAACTGCTCCTGTTCCGAAGTCCTTTCGACGCGGAGGCGCTTCTTCCGCTTCTTGGTCTTGGAGAGGTCCAGTTCGTTGGCAAGCTGGTCGAGGGCGTTCGAACTCTTGGTGGTATCCAGCGAGGAGGATGTCCCCTTGTTCTTGATGCCCATGTCGCGCACGATGAACTTGAGCTTGTTCTGGAACGATTCGCGGATTTCCTTGTTCTCGAGCTGCACCTGGCCGAGCGCGCCCGCGGGCAGGTACGGGGTGCTGAACACGCCGTCCGGGTCTATCTGGAAATGCCCGACAAGCCCTGCATACTGGCTGCAGTAGTCGATTTTCGTGGAATCGCTGTTGCACGATGTCACGGGGAAGTTGAGCGCGAGGTCGGAGTACGTGGGCTGTTCGCCCGCCGAGATGGTCTTGGCCACCTTGATGAAACGATACTCCATAAACGACCTCTTGTTCTCTATCGAGAGGTCGTCCTTGATACGGTTGTTCGCCATCTTCAGCACCTGCGTCGCGTGCATCGCCCATTCTGCCTTGGCGTCGTCCTGCATGCGCAGGTACGAGTCATAAAGCAGCCAGGCGACTGGCAGCGCGATTACGACGAAGATGGTCGTATAGAATAGAACTAGCCGTTTCTTTACGCGGTTTTTGAGCATTCGGGACTAGAACGCATCTGGTAGCCTTCGCCACGGAAGGTAACAAGCAGCTTCGGGTGCGAGGGATCGTCTTCGATTTTCTTGCGCAGCTTGGTGATGTGGATGTCCACGGTGCGGGTATCCACGGATTCTGCGTTTTCGTAGCCCCAGACTTCGCGGAGAAGCTCGGAACGCGGTACGGCGTGGTCGCGGTTGTTCCACAGGTATTCGAGGATTTCGATTTCCTTGCGGGTGAACGCGAGTTCTTCCTTGCCGCGTGTGCCCGAGTATTCGCGGAAGTTCACGCGGAGGTTGCCGGCAGCGAGCTTGCCTTCGTTTTCGAGGGACTGGCGGCTGCGGCGCAGCACCGCCTCGATGCGGGCGAGCAGCATGGGCACGGAGAAGGGCTTCGGGATGTAGTCGTCGGCGCCGAACTTGAGGCCGTTGATGATATCTTCGTCGGAATTCTTTGCCGAGAGGATGATGATGGGGAGGCTACGGTCCTTTTCGCGGATCTTGTCGCAGACCTCGAAGCCGTTCATGCCGGGGAGCATGACGTCGAGGAGGACAAGGCCGTACTGGTTCGAGAGCGCCTCGGAAAGGCCGCTTTCGCCATCGGCAACGTGCTTCACATGGTAACCGTTAAGTTCGCACAGGTCTACGAGACCTTCCGCGATTGCAATTTCGTCTTCTACAATGAGGATGCTTGTGCTGCTGGTGTTGTTAAGAGACATCTTTTCTATTCCTTGACTCCTGGATAACTCCTGTTAAAGTGCGAAGCCTACGCCGACTTCCGCAGCCATGTGGCCCGGGTCGATTTCTTCAGGGTAGTCGCCGCCGAAGTAGTACTTGAAGTTGGCGTATGCGGCAATGGGGATGATGGGCAGCTTTGCACGCACGCCCACGAGGATGTGGCCGCCGATGCTCTGCTTGAGTCCTTCTTCGAGGGCCGCGTCTTGAATGTTTTCGACCATAGCGTCTGAAATTCTTTGAGCCATTTCGTCTTCACTGGGAAGAGCTACGGAGGAAGGATCGAGCAACTTGGATGGGTCGTTCGCAATACCTTCTGCTTGCTTTGAAGCCTCTTCTTGAATGGCGTTTAATGCTGTGGTGTAGGTGTCGCCCACGACCTTCTTGGTGAACTTCTGGTTCAGAATGAAGGTGTTCATGTAGTAGGTGATGCCGCCGCCGATGTAGGGGCGGATAATGGGGATGAACGTGAGCGGGTAGGTAATGGAGAGGTCGCCGTTCATCTGGACGAACTTCGGGTTGGCCTTGCCGAAGGGGGTACCGCCCAACTCGATTTCAAGGTCAATTTGCTTGAAGTCGTCAGGATTATTTGTCACGGAGCCTGTAGCGGCGGCTAGCGCATCCTTAGCGACGAATAGGGAGGCGTCGTAGGAGCCGAACTGGATGTTGAAAGTCGCTTCCACGTCAATCTTGGGGAGGAAATCGATCCACAACTTGAAACCGAAACCGTGCATCGTTCCGTCAAAACCACCGTGCCACAGCTTGACTTCGCCGTGATCGGATACGTCGACGCTGTTCTTGAATCTGTCGGGGGAGGCGGAGAAACCTTTCATCTTGGTCCCGAAATTCGGGCTGTAGTGTGCGCCGACGCCAATGATGGCAAACGACTGGGAAGCAAGGAGAGCGCTCGCAGCGAGTAAGACTTTGAAGTTCATATAGACTCCTATGGTGACTTTTACCCTTGAAACTAGATAAAAATTTCCGAAAAAGGATGTTCCGTTTTACGAAAAATCCCGGAAATGAGGACTTTTTTTGCAATTGTATGACAATTCGTCCGGAAAAATCGGCCTTTATCGGCCCGGTGTAAACTTTTTTGTAACAAGGCGTCGAAAAAATATATATTATCAAAGTTTAAATGGGTTCCCCGCAAAGGAGCCCGGTGCGCTGTTTGTTGAGGGAAGATTTATGCGAAAATTGGCACTTATGACCATCTTTTTGGGCTTGATGTCAAGCCTACCTTTCGCAGGTCCCCCCGCAGATACACGCAGCAATTCGACAGAGGCTTTTGACGAGCTTGCTGCCGCCACTGCGCCGAGGCAGGTGCAGAGGAGTGTTTTAAGGAACCAGCCGGCCACGATGCAGGTAAATCCCGGCGCACCCACGATTTTGGTGGTTCCCGCCCAGAAGACCAAGGGCAAGAGCGACCTGCAGGCATTCCAGAACAATCCGAACAACCGCAGGGCTACCGAGGCCATCAACGGTTTCCTTACGCAGCGCCAGTACGAGGTGAAGTCCCTCGAGGGGCAGGAGGCCCTGAACGAGGTCGTGCAGATGCAGCACGATATCTCCGAGAGCGAAGAGGACCTCTCGTACCTCGCGAGCCTTGCGCTCGGAGCCGACATCTACATCAAGTTTTCCGCCTCCATCGAGGGCGGCATCGTGCTTATCGAACTGAGCGCCTACGAGGCCGCGACCGCGCGCCTTCTCGGTAGCCAGACAAGCCAGGCGGCGGCAAGCGGGGCATCCAAGGGGGATATCGCCGAAGCCGTGTTTGCGGCGGCCAGCCGCGCCATGCCGGGCCTCGAGAAGAAAATCAAGGGGTACTGGGAAATGGACCGCAAGAACGGGGCCCAGTACAAGGTTGTCATGAAGCTCCAGGGCGATTTCGACGAGCAGCGCGTCGAGGATATCCAGGACGATGTGAGCCAGCTCCTGAAGAAGGCGTTCAAGCGCGTTAACGTGAACGTGATGACCGCGAAGACTATCGACGTGACCGTGTTTGCGGACGTGGCGAAGTTCGGCGACGCCCAGGAAGTGTACAGCTACATCCGCCGCGGGATGAAGGGTTCGGTGAACGTGAAGAAGTTGAACATCACGAAGAAGCTGATCCTTATCGAAATGAAGTGATATGAACATCAAAAAGATCGCCTTTCTGCTACTGTCTTTTTCTGTAGCTGCCTTTGCGGGCAAGGTGATCACCTATACGGCATCGTCCGGGGTATCGCAGGAGCAGGCGAACAATACCGCTATCGCGGGAGTCGCGAAGCAGGTGTCGTCGGACGTGGTTGTCGATGACAGGCTCAATACTACGGATGTCACGGCCGACGGCAAGGAAACCATCTCGCAGTCTTATTCCTCGAAGAAGCGTGTCACGTCCCGCGTGAACGTCAAGTGGATTTCGGTGCGGCCGCTCCCGAAGGAGGGCGGGCGTTTCCGGGCGCTGGCGACGCTCGACGTGGACGAGATGACGAACAACATCCGCCTGCAGATGGCCGACATCAAGGACAAGATTGCAAGGCTCGAGGCCGACGGCCGCGCCGCGCTCAAGGCTTCCCGCTACGACGAGGCGGTGCGCTGCTACACGGGCGCGCAGGAGCTTTTGCAGCCCTATGCCGACCTGAAGGCGGAACTTGCGGAGGTGTTCACGCTCGACAGGACGTACAACCTGGAGCACGATCTCGAAGGCCTGAAGTCGCTTATCGCATCGAGGCTCGGGAACCTCAAGGTGGAGGCTTCGCGCCTGCACGGGGCCCCGCTCATGAATATCGCACTCGAGGGCGACTACATCGACGACCTGGTTGTGAGTGTGCTCGAAGCCGGGGGGCGCGTAAAGGATTTCCCGCTCAAGGCCCTACAGGAGGGCAAGAGGCTCGATTCTCGCCGCACGCAGGGCGACGGGTCTGCGGTATTCACCCTGCGGGGGGCCGATACCTCGCCCGGGCAGCATAGTGTATCGTTCGTGCCGGATTTCCCGGTGGACATTTTGAAGGCGGCGGGCCTGGAGAAGGGATTCTCCGTAGCCTACAGCGTCAGGCATACGCCGTGCAACGTGCGGCTGGACTGCAGGGGGAACGCCGATGCCTGCAAGGCGCTCGAAAGCGGACTCGCGAAGAACGCGATATATATCGGGAAGGATGCGCGCTACCCGCAGCTCGATGCCGAGATTGTCTCTACCCCGAAGGGCTCGCTCGGCCAGCTGGTGTCTTTCGACATGGCCGTCTCGGTGAGCGGCGACCGCGTCAAGTTCTCGGCGCCTACGAAGGGCGTGGGGAAGAGCGAGGCCGAGGCGATGGGCAAGGGAATCGCGAAACTCAAGCTCAGGGAACTCCGGGAGCAGGTCAAGCGCATCTGCGTGGAATAGCGGATATCTTCCGCAACGGGCGGATACAAAAAAGGCGCCATGTGGCGCCTCTTTCTTTTCAAGTTCTGCTGAAGATTACTTTTTCTTCTTGCCGACAGTAGCGTCGAGTTCGATCTTGACGGTCTCTTCGCCCTTCACGGTCACGAGCATTTCGGCGGACTTGCGGTTGGAGCATTCGGCACGCACCAGGTGGTCGCCGGCATCCAGGTTGTGGATGGTGAGCGCTGCACCGTCGGTCTTGTCGGAGTTTTCGCCGTCGACGTAGATGATGCACTTGCCCGGCTTGGTGGTCACTTCGATGTGGCCCTTCGGGATCTTGGTACCGTAGTCGAAGGTGTTACGCTTGTCGTTGCCCGGCCAAACGTTCACGCGCTGGTTCACCAGTTCGTAGCCTTGGTCGATGACGATGAGGGTCTGGCGACCGGACTTGACCTGCATGTTCTCGATGGGGCTCTTGCCGAGCAGTTCGCCGCCGAGGTACACTTCGCTGTTAGGCGGATTAGTGATAATGGTGACCGTTGCGGGCTTGTTGCGCGGAGGTGGATCGTCGTCTGCGACAGCGGCAGAGACAAGGAAAGCCACCAAAAGGGCGAAAATATAAAGTTTCTTCATGGATTACTCCTTTTGTTTGTATATAAAATATAAAGTTTTTTCGGAATTTACTTTTTTTTTGTGCAAAAGTTTGGAAACTAATATCTACTTTTCCATATATGAAAGCCCTTTACCAGAAAATTCGCACCCTGAATGGCAAAAATTACGGCCTTTACAAGTCCCTCGCGGACAAACCCTGGGATTTTGGTGACTTTGTACTGGAGTTCATCCATGTGCAGGGCGACCCGTATGCGCCCCCTTCGAGAGTGCTGCTGCGTTCCAAGCTCGCCACGCTCGGGTATGCGCCGGAGTGGAGCTCGGGATTCGAGCGCAGGCTTGCGCTGAGCGATTTTCTGTTGCGCCGCCTCGGCGGCCTGGTGCAGGAGAAGTATTCCGGGAAGGATGCCGCGGTCGTGTTCGATTCGGCTGGACCCGAGATGCTGGTGCGGAATTCCCTCTGGATAGACAATGGCGAACTCAGGGCGTGCCTGCAGGTGCGGCTCCCGGGCGATGGCCGCAAGATCCAGGCTGAAGCCGCTGCCGAAATTTTGACGATGGTCATGCCCGACCTGGTGTCGGCGGGACTCTACTATAACAAGGCGGACGAGCCCGCGATGCAGGAACACTACCGCGTGCTTGCCGAACGCAAGGAAATCCTGGAGCAGCTCGACGGGCGCGGGCTTTG
Source organism: Fibrobacter succinogenes (assembly GCA_902762305.1). Taxonomy (GTDB): domain Bacteria; phylum Fibrobacterota; class Fibrobacteria; order Fibrobacterales; family Fibrobacteraceae; genus Fibrobacter; species Fibrobacter succinogenes_I. The sequence goes on from CACWNW010000006.1 coordinate 107,583, forward strand.
CGCGTTCGTTCCCGATGGGGCGGTGTTGCCGCGTGCATCGGGCCTGAGCGAGATGCCGCTCGAGAATGCGGTGCCGTTTAACGCCCCCGATGGACTTGCGGTGACTTTGAATGCCTGCGGGCGCGAAATCCGCGGTATGGGAATCCCGAAGGGGATTACGGTGATTACGGGTGGAGCCTTCCACGGGAAATCCACCCTGTTGCAGGCCCTGACGCGGGCAGTGTACCCGCATGTGCCGGGCGACGGGCGCGAAGGTATCGTCGTGGATGCGACGGCGCTCCGTGTGGGCGTAGAAGACGGGCGCAGCGTACGCGGGACCGACCTTTCGATGTTCGTCCGCGACTTGCCGGGCGGAATCAGTACGAAGGATTTCAATACGCTGTCGGCTTCGGGTTCTACGAGCGAGGCGGCGAACCTGCTCGAGGCCATGGAGGCGGGTGCCAAAACGTTCTTCATCGACGAGGATTCTTCTGCGGTAAACTTCTTGATTCGCGACGTGCGCGTGCGCAGGCTGCTGGGCGATGAGCGCGAACCGCTTATCCCGCTGACCGACCGCATTCATGAACTTGCCTCTGCGGGCATGAACTTCATTCTTGTCGCGGGCGCCTGTGGTGACTATCTTGATATTGCAGACAACATAATTGTCATGGCGAACTACAAGGCCGAATGCGCTAAGTCCACAATGTCATCCTGGAAGGCCGAAGGCCTGATAGGATCCACGGAAGCTGGAAAAATAAATGCGCGACCCTTCGCCGCTTACATGCAGCCCCTGCAGAAGTCGGTGCGGCCCGCATCTACCGTGGAGCGCCAGGTGAAGGTGAAGCTTGCGGGCGATACGCTGTTGCAGATAGGTTTCCTTGTGGCCGATACTTCGCGCCTCGTGACGCTTGTCGATAAGCAACAGCGGCTCGGTGCCGGATTCATGCTGCTGAACATGCTCCAGAATGCCGCGAGTAATACCGAAGGCGACTCGCCTGCCGATTCTATCGCGGGTGCGGCGCAGAAACTCTGCGACACAATTTGCAATGTCGGGTTCAGGAACCTGCCGCAGGGAATGAGCCGCGAGATGAGCCTGCCCCGTGCCGTCGATATCGCGTGCGTGGCGTTCAGGCTGCGGCAGGCGAAATAATCATTTCGAATTTTCTTGAAACAGTGGACGGTTTATCCGTCCATTTCTTTTATCTGCAGCTCTGCGATTTATGTTCGTTAATTTGTCCTAAATCGTGTAATACGGACATGCGCCGGCCTTCGCGGTTTGCATTCCATATATGTCGCTTTCGAATATGGTGCTTTAGTCTATCCAGGCGTTGTCGCTATATAAAGGCACGGCTCTTTGCTTTATTATTGGGTGTATGTCTTTTTCATTATATGAAAAGTCGCCTTTGTAGTCGTCGTTGCATGTTATTGAGGCGAATTAGGTGCAAAATGGAGGTGCTGTAATGGTTTTTCACCTCTTCATGATGCAAGAAATGCTTTTTTCGGGATCTTGATTCGGGTCAAAAAGAAAAAAAGACGGGAAAATTTCGCCGAAAAGACTTTTTTAGACGTCGAATCTGGAATGCTCCAAAAAATAATTGTTAATAGATTGTTAATAAGGTGTAGCGGATGCTGGTTAAGACCCGTTTTTTCAAAAAAAATGAAAAAAAGTTGAATTTTTTTGAGAAAAACCCTTGACATTCTCCCCGAAAATTCTATCATTGGCGTCACCCTCGAACGGGAC